>NZ_CP009211.1:1282660-2565321 GCF_000739455.1 Corynebacterium imitans | reverse complement strand
GTAATTTAAAAACCCACCGCGGAATCCACTGGAATTCGCGGTGCCTCCACAAGTTTGTGAGGACCCCGCGGGGCCCTCACCTCATCTTCCACAAGTTTATCCACACCTGTGGATAGATTTGCGGTTGGGTTCTATCCACAACGGGTGCATAACCCTGTGGATAACTCTGTCACAGATGCGAAACGGCGATGAGCTGCGAAAACGCGCAGCTTTCCGCGAAAGTCTCAACCCGTACTTCAGAGTTATCCACAGCTTTGCCGCTCGCTGTGAACAAAAGTGATGTGAAATTGTGGTGATAAAACATTGTTACCCGCTGTCACCTCGCAGTGTCTAGATGAGCGCGAAGCGCGGAATGTGGATAACCCGAAGACTTCGAACACGTGTCGGGTAAGACGGGCCGACAAAGTCGGGGTTCGCGCACTACGCGCCCTAAGAACCCGGCCCTACCTGCGAAAAAACACACTGTTGTAATTCCGGGGGTACCCGCCACCACCCTCTGTATCGCGGGGCGTGTCGATTTGTCGCGCGGGGGAAACCTCACGTACCCTAGTGAAGTCTGTCGCGCCTGTTGCGCCTGGCGCTGCCACCCGATACGGCCCAAGTATCCGGCAGCCCGGACACACCTTGCGCGCTTGAGAGCGCCACCCGCGCCGAGTACCGGGCCCCCGCAAGGGCGAGTCTGTGCAGGTGGGGCATGCGGAACCTTGGAATACGCAATCTCAACACAACTTTTTTAACGGAGGCGGCCTCTGCCCCGGGAGGTACGCAGTACGCTGCGCACCGCTGGCCGCCGTGATGTAACTACAAGGAGTCCATCGTGTCTAAGCGGACTTTTCAGCCCAATAACCGTCGTCGCGCACGCAAGCACGGCTTCCGCGCCCGCATGCGTACCCGCGCCGGCCGCGCTATCGTTTCCGCGCGCCGCAAGAAGGGCCGCGCAAAGCTGAGCGCGTAAAGCCCTTCAAGCCCCTCAAGCCACCGTGCTGCCTTCCTCGCTGAAGCTTGCGACCTCGCGCGATTTTCGTCGCACGATGCGCGGCTCGCGTGCAGGGTCACGCACCCTGGTGGTCCACCTGCGAGCCCGAACCGAGACCGCTATTTACGGCGGGCCCCGGTTCGGGCTCGTGGTGTCTAAGCAGGTGGGCAACGCCGTGACCAGGCACGCGGTCTCCCGCAAACTGCGCGCGATCGCGCGCGCACACGCGGAGTCGCTGCCGCGCGAGTTCGACGTGGTCATTCGCGCGCTGCCGACCGCGGCAACAGCGACGAGTGCCGAGTTGGATCGCGACTTCGGCCGCGCGCTGGCGAAAGCTCAAAACAAAGCCCGGCACAAGGCAGCGGACACACCGACGCGCACAACGTAGATGGCGTACTACAACTTCGCGGGTGGTGAAATCCGCGCGCCCCGGGGATTCGCCGCATCCGCGCTGGTGAAGCTGGTGCGCCTCTACCAAAAGTATCTCTCACCCCTTAAGCTGGGTGGGACCTGCCGTTTTCTGCCTGTGTGTAGCGCGTACGCGCTCGAGGCCGTCGCAAGGCATGGTGCCGTGAAAGGCACGTGGCTTGCGGCTGCGCGGGTGGCGAAGTGTGGGCCCTGGCATCCGGGCGGCTACGATCCGGTCCCGGGAAGTATCCCGCACGCTGCGGAAACGAACACACAACGAACCGATGAGGAGTAACTGCCGAAAGTGCTGAACTTCATTTATTGGCCGATTTCATGGGTGTTGTGGGCCTACCACAAACTCTTCGGCGCGATTCTCTCACCAGACTCGGGTATGGCCTGGGCGCTGTCCATCATCATGCTCACGGTGACGATCCGTGCACTGTTGGTCAAGCCGATGGTCAACCAGATGCGATCTATGCGCCGGATGCAGGAGATGCAGCCGCGGATGCAGGAGATCCGCACGAAGTACAAGAACGACCAGCAGAAGATGGCCGAGGAGACCCAGAAGCTCTACAAGGAGATGGGCACCAACCCGCTCGCCTCCTGCCTGGTGCCCTTGGTGCAGATGCCGGTGTTCATTGGCCTGTTCCACGTGCTGCGCTCGTTCAACCGCACCGGCACGGGCCCGGGCGCGTTGGGCCTGTCGGTTGAAGAAAACCGCAACATCGCCAACTACGCCTTCTCCCCTGACGATGTCCGCTCCTTCCTGGATGCCGACATCTTCGGCGTCCCGCTTTCGGCGTACATGTCTATGCCGGAGGACGCATTCGCAGCCTTTACTGGTGTCGACGAGCTCACCCGCGCGCACATTATTGCGGTGTGCCTCCCGCTGGTCATCCTGTCCGCGACGTTTACGCACCTCAACGCGCGCATGTCCATCCAGCGCCAGCAGGCCCGCCGCGCTGCCGGCAAGGCGAACACCCCGCAGGGTGACAACGCGCAGATGATGGACCAGCAGATGCAGATGATGAACAAGATGATGCTGTGGTTCCTCCCGGCCATGATCCTGTTCACCGGCTTCGTGTGGCACGTCGGCCTGCTGTTCTACTCCCTGTCCAACAACATTTGGACCTTCTTCCAGACCCGGATTGTCTACGCCAAGATGGACCAGGAAGAGGAGGAGGAAGAGGCCGCCAAGCGCGAGGCAAAGCGCGCCTCCGCTCCCCAGGTCGGTGCCCGCACCGTGGATAAGCGCACCAAGAAGCAGCGCAAGCAGGGCAAGTAGCCCGTTTCGCCCCAACCCGTCGCCTGTGCAAAGGCGGCGGGTTTTTGCGTGTGGGCCCTTGTTGCTTGTCGACGCCACGATTGCCCCAAAGTTTGGCGCATTTACTAGAGTCGGTTGCTAGAGAATTCCCCTTGCCGCAAAGGAGTGCACAGCCGTGTCGGAACCCAGCCCGCAAGCAACCCCAAATGCCGAGCTTATGCGCACCGTCTTCGGTGATCGCGTTAAGTTGGCACAGGCCTACCACGATTCTTTAGCCACCGTCGCCGCCGAGCGCGGCTTCATCGGCCCGAAGGAAGTCGACCGCTTGTGGGAGCGCCACATCCTCAATTGCGCAGTCGCAGCCGAGGCTTTCGACGAGGGCGCATCCGTTGCCGACGTCGGTTCTGGCGCAGGCCTGCCCGGCATCCCGCTCGCCATTGCGCGCCCGGATCTGCAGCTGACGCTGATCGAGCCTTTGTTGAAGCGCTCGACCTACCTCAAGGAGGTCAAAGAGCAGCTGGGCCTGGATAACGTCACGGTCGTGCGCGGGCGCGCCGAGGAGCAGAAGCGCGGTCGGTTCGACGCGGTGACCTCGCGCGCGGTGGCACCCCTGGGCAAGCTCGCCGGCTGGTCCTTGCCGCTGGTGCGGCACGGGGGTGCGATGGTGGCGATGAAGGGGGCGTCGGTAAGCGAGGAGCTCGAGCGCGACCAGGCGCAGATCCGCAAGGCGGGCGGCGTGGACGCGGAGATCTTCCAGGTTGGTGAGGGGCTGCTTGCGCAGCCGACCACCCTGATCCGGATCGTGCGAAAGTAGGGCGAGCATGGACGAGCAGAACTACGACGACACGCCGATCATGGCCGCGGCACAGCGGGCCGCGCAGATGACCTCGGGGCGCAAAACGCTGCCCAAGCCGGATCACCCGCGGGTGCTCACCATTGCCAACCAGAAAGGCGGGGTGGGCAAGACGACGACGGCGGTGAATATGGCGGCGTCGCTAAGCAAGCAGGGCCTGAAAGTCCTGGTGGTTGACCTGGACCCCCAGGGAAATGCCTCGACTGCACTTGGCGCTGAGCACACCTCCGGGACCGTCTCCAGCTACGAGATTCTCATCGGCGAGTCCGAGGCGAAAGACGCGGTGCAGGAGAACCCGGACAACCCGAACCTGTTCTGCATCCCGGCCACGATTGATCTTGCCGGCGCGGAGATCGAGCTGGTCTCGATGGTGCGGCGCGAGTACCGGCTGCACGACGCACTGCGGCGCGGGTTTTTGGATGAGTACGGCTTTGACTACGTCTTCATTGACTGCCCGCCTTCGCTCGGCCTGCTCACCATCAACGCGATGACCGCGGTGGACGAGGTGCTCATCCCGATCCAGTGCGAGTACTACGCGCTTGAGGGCGTGGGCCAGCTGCTGGGCAACATCGGCATGATCCGCGAGCACCTCAACCACAACCTGCACATCTCGGCGATCCTGTTGACCATGTACGACGCGCGCACGAAGCTCGCCGCCGAGGTCGCCGCCGAGGTGCGCGACCAGTTCGGGCAGGTGGTGCTGAACAACGTGATCCCGCGGTCGGTGAAGGTCTCCGAGGCACCGGGCTATGGGCAGACTGTGATCGAGTACGACCCGGGATCGCGCGGCGCGCTGGCCTACTTCGACGCGGCACGGGAGCTGGCGACGCGCGGGGACTACCAGCCGCACGAAACGACCGGGCCGATTGGTGTGAGCCCGGCGGTGTACGCGGAGCTTGACGGCGGCACAGATGACATAGATGACACAGACGGCACAGACGGCACAGATAGCGCGGACGAGGGAAACTAAGGAGAAAACCATGGCACAACAACGTAAAGGTGGACTTGGCCGCGGCCTCGCCGCGCTGATCCCGTCCGCCCCCGCATCGACGGATACCACCGGCAAGACCGGCGCGATTGGTAACAACGCCTCCGACATCATTTTCGGAGACAACGCCGGGGCCCGCGATCGTCGCGACGATGAGAAGCAGGAGCAGGCCGCGCAGGACAAGCAGCGCGAGGGTGCGTCGAAGAAGAAGGTCAAGGGCGCCCCGACCGTCGGCGGGAGCCCGCGCGGGCCGGTGAAGGGCGCGCCGACGGTAAAGGCGGCGAAGGACAACGTGATGCAGCCGGTGCCGGTTGGCGCACGCTACCAAGAGGTGCCGCTGGGCCAGATCATCCCCAACCCAAAGCAGCCGCGCCAGGTTTTCGACGAGGACGAGCTCGCCGAGCTGGTCCACTCCATCCGGGAGTTCGGCCTGCTGCAGCCGATCGTGGTGCGCGACACCAAGGACGGTTTCGAGCTGATCATGGGCGAACGCCGCTGGCGCGCTGCCTCCAAGGCCGGACTGAAGCACATCCCGGCGATCGTGCGCGAGACGTCCGACGAGGCCATGCTGCGCGACGCGCTGTTGGAGAACATCCACCGCGTCCAGCTCAACCCGCTGGAAGAGGCCGCCGCCTACGAGCAGCTGCTCAAGGAGTTCGGTGTGACCCAGGAGCAGCTCGCCGACAAGCTCGGTCGCTCCCGTCCCGTGATCACCAACGCGATCCGCCTGCTCCGCCTGCCGGTGGACGTGCAGCGCCGCGTGGCTGCGGGCGTGCTTTCCGCAGGCCACGCCCGCGCGCTGCTGGGCGTGAAGTTGGACAGCGAGGCCGCGACGTCGGCCGCGCAGAACGAACTGGCCAACCGCATCGTGGCCGAGGGCTTAAGCGTGCGCGCGACCGAGGAGGCCGTCACCCTGCTGAACAACAACGGCAAGCTGCCCGAGAAGAAGAAGCGCGAGCCTGTCCCCCAGCCGGAGTACCTCACCAACGCCGCGAACAGCCTCGCGGACGCCTGGGACACCAAGGTTTCGGTCACCATGGGCAAGCGCAAGGGCAAGATCGTCGTCGAGTTCGGCGACAAGGACGACTTCGAGCGCATCATGGGGCTCATCCAGGGCGAAGACTAACACCATGGCGCTACCCGGGGGACAGCTCGTCGCGCTCGAGGAATCAACGCTTGCGCGCATCCACCCGTGCGCAGCAGACAGCGTGTTCTGGGAGCTGGACCCGGCCGCCACCAGCGAGAACCCCACCTCCGAGCTGGATAAAGGCGCGTGGCTGCTCGCCCGCTGCTACGCGCAGAACCCGATCGGCTTTTCCATCGCCGAGCCCACGACCACCTCCGGCGCGCTCGCGACCTGCCTGTTCTGCCCGCCGGAGCATGCCCCGGGTGCTGCCCGCATGCCCACGGCACCTATAAGCCGCGACGCATGGGTTGTCACCAGTCTGCACATCGCCACTAGCGCGAAGAATCGCGGCTGGGAGGCAGTGCTTCTCGACGCCACCATCACCGCCGCCACCCGCGCAGATGCCCAAGCCCTCGAGGTCTTTGGGCTGCGCCCCGACGCAGACGTCGCCGATTCTGGGGTTGCGCGCATCGCCCGCCACGCCGCCTCGATCGGCCTGAGCGAGGTGTCGATCCTCGAATCCGCGGGTTTCCGCGTGGTGGCCGACCACCCGGTACTCCCCCGCCTGCGGCTTACCTTGCCGCCAGCGTTCGACCTCATGGCAGCCCACGAGATCGCCGATCTGCTCGCCGCGGTACCCGCGTGCTAAGCAGATTCACTCATTCAATCAATCAATACAATCATTTCCGCCAGTGCGGTACGTGAATAACAATGATGTAAGATAGCCGCATGGCTGTCGCGGATATCCACGAATCAATCGCTCAGGGACAAGGCCTGACCAGGGTGTTCGCTCGCCGCAAATCAGGTGCATTTATTAATGAACGCCGCGTGATTGAAACAATGGCATCGCTCGCCAACACAGATGGCGGCACCCTTTTCATCGGCGTTGATAGCGACGGTTCCATCAGTGGATGCTACCCCTTCCACGGCGAGCGCACCGATCCGGCAGAGCTCGCCATGGCAGTTCGGCGCTACACGAACCCGCCGCTCCACGTGGAGGTGGAGACGGCCACGCTCGACGGCGCTGAAGTCGTCGCGGTGAGTACCGACGCGCACCCGAGCCCCGTCGCCACCACGTGGGGCACCTATCTCGCCCGCCGACTCAACAGCCAAGGCGTGGCCGAAAGCGTCGGCATGGACCCCACCTACCTGTTCACCCGCTACCGCGACGCCAATGGGATCGACTGGGCGCTGCTGCCCGCCGAGGGAGCCACGCCAGCCGACCTCGACCCGGCCGCAGTCCAGCACTTCCGCGACCTGGCCGCCGCGCACGGAGGCGATGCGCTACTTGCCAAGCGCAGCGACGACGGCCTGGTGCGCTCCCTGGGCTTCCGCGACGACTCCCCTACCCCGCTGACCCTCGGAGCCATCGCGCTCTTCGGCCGCGCCGAGGCGATTGCGAAACACCTGCCGTACCACCAACTGGTGTTCTCGGATCGGCGGCACACTCACCAGACGCACCGGACTTCCGGCCCAGTCGCGTCAATCTTGCACGCCCTTAACGAGCAACGCACAACGCTTGGCCCCGCATTTCCGCTGGCCATCAATGCGCTGACTCACCGCGACTACTTCCAGCCCGGCCCGGTGTATGTGGCCTTAGAGGAAGAACGCTCGACGGTGTCGAGCCCCGGCGGACTGCCCCGCGGCGTGGATGCGCGCGAACTGGCAGCGGGCACACCCACCTACGCGCCGCGTTCGCTGCACCTGGCCACCGCTGTTGCGATGACGGGGCTGACTCGGGCGGCGGGTACGGGTATGCCGGACCTGCGCGAACAGCTCGACGCCGCGGGTCTCGAGCCGCTGAGCTTCGCGGGCACGCACGGCCGCGGCGTGACCGTCACCGTGACCCACGCCGGCGCGGCCGTAGACCACGAGCTCAAGGGCAACGAAGCGCTCGTCTTTGGGGCTGTGCAGCGCGCGGGCAGAAACGGCCTGGCCAGCGGCGAGGTCGCCGAGCAGACGGGCCTGAGCCAGCAGCAGGCCTACCGGGCGCTGCGCAAGTGCGTCGACGCCGCGTTGCTCCGCCGCATCGGCACCACCCGCACCACGCGCTACTTCATCAAGTAGCCTAAGCGCGCTCCTCGCGCAGCAGGTCCTGGAAGGAGTAGGTGCCGGTGGGCTGCGTGTCCGACTCCATGAGGTAGAGGCGCTTGACCGCAACCACGATGGCCTCGGCGATCGCGTCGCGCTGCGCCGGATCGGTGAGCACGGCCAGGTCACCCGGGTTGGTGAGGTAGCCCGCGACGACCTCCACCGTGGGCATCTTGGTCATGCGCAGCATTTCCCAAGTGCGCGCGTGGTTGTGGCAGTTCTGCAGCCGCGTGCGCGCGGCGATCTCACGCTGGATGTAGCCGGAAAGGGTCTCGCCCGTCATCGACGAGCTGCCGATCTCGCTGCCGAAGTAGAAGGTCGCCACACCGTTGGCCTTCTCGTTCTGGTACTGATCCAGCTGCAGGGAGATGACCAGGTCAGCGCTGAAGCTGTTGGCCAGGTCAGCGCGCGACTTCGTGGAGGGGTTATCCCCGCGGGTGCGGGAAATAATGGTCTCCACCCCGGCGGCGATCATTCGGCCCTCAACGCGTTGCGCCAGGTCCCAGACGAGCTCCTCCTCGGTGATTGGCCCGTAGGGACCCTCCACCGTCAGGCCGCGCTCGGTGCCACCCAGGGCCGGGTCGATGACGACGCGCTTGCCGGTCAGCTGCGGGCCAGCCTGACGGACGTGCTCGCGCTCACGGATCGCGGTGGCGGAGCCGCCAGTGATGCGGCGGCCCAAAAGGCTGAGTGCGTGCAGGGTGTCGGGCCCGCAGGTGCCGTCGTCCTCCAGCCCAGAGTTGAGCTGGTAGGCCATGAGCGCCTCGTGCGTGCGGGCACCGAAGCGCCCGTCGATGCGGTGGGAGTAAAAGCCCAGCTCGTGGAGCTGCGTCTGCAGCTGCACCACGTCATCGCCGACGAGCTCCTGGCCCGGCTGGTAGCTCAGGACGCGGTTGCCCAGCTTGTACGAGGCTTGGCGCAACTCGCGCAGCGTGATGTCGTCGATGTTGCCGGTCGGCATGATGCCGCGCGACTGTTGGAAGGCTTTGATGGTGTCAGCCAACGCCTCGTCGAAAAGCATCTCTTGCTTGGAAAACTTCCGGGAGTTCCAGTCATCCAACGACCCCTCATACTCCGGCAACATGCCGAGGCGCGCGAGCGTGGTGCGGGCCTCAGCAACACGAGCGCTGGAATCGCCGACGCGAAGAGTTGCACGCACTTTTGGCCTTTCTGTGTTGGAAAGCAGGTAAGAGGAGGTCAGCCGACCAAGTTAGCACTATCTTACGTGGGGCGGGCCCGGCTTAGCGAACCCGCGTGCCACGGGCTTAAAGGTGCGCCTGCACCCGCTCAACGATCTCGTTTTTGGGGCGAAGACCGATGAACTCGTCGACCTTCTGGCCGCCCTTGAATACCATGACGGTGGGCATGGACATCACTTGGTACATCATGGCCAGGGTGCGCTCGGCGTCCACGTCAATCTTGGCCACCTTGACCTGGCCGTCGAACTGCTGGGCAACCTCGTCGAGGATGGGAGAAAGCTTCTTGCACGGCCCACACCAGGTGGCCCAAAAGTCCACGATAACCGGGATATCGGATTCGATGACCTCGGACTTGAACGTCTGCTGGGTGACATCAACTGGTGCGCTCATAAGGTTTTCGCTCCTCGATAAATTCATTACACGGTTGCTTTCCCACCTTAGTGCCGCGCGCACGATCGGCGGGAGGCGCGACCGTGGAGCGCGGTAACAGATGGGTCACAGGTTGCGTAGAACGCGACCTAGAGCGTGGCGAGGTAGTGCTGCGCATCGAGGGCGGCGCGGCAGCCCGCGCCCGCGGCGGTAATGGCCTGGCGGTAGAGGTTATCCACCACATCGCCGGCCGCGAACACGCCCGGCACGCTCGTCGCCGTGGTCGGGGCCTCGACCTGGATGTAGCCGCCCTCGTCCACCGCGACCTGGCCCTCCAGGAAGGCCGAGCGCGGGTCGTGCCCGATGGCGACGAACAGCGCGGTGGCGTCGAGAAGCTGCTCCTCGCCGGTGACAGTGTTGCGCAGCTTCAGCCCGCCGACCTTGCCGTCGGCCTCCTGGACCTCTTCGACGACCGTGTTGGTGATGAACTCGATCTTCTCGTTCGCGCGGGCGCGCTCCAGCATGATCTTGGAGGCGCGGAAGTTCTCCGAGCGGTGGATCAGGCTCACCTTGGAGCCGAAGGTGGTGAGGAAGGTGGCCTCCTCCATCGCGGAGTCGCCGCCGCCGACCACGGCGATGTGGTGGTCCTTAAAGAAGAAGCCATCGCAGGTCGCGCAGGTGGACACACCGCGGCCCGTGAGCTGCTCCTCGCCGGGGATGCCCAGGTGGCGCGGGGCGGCACCCGTGGCCAGGATGACAGCGCGGGCACGGTACTCCTCACCGTCGACGTACACCTTCTTTTCCTCGCCGCTAAAGTCAACGCGCTCGACGAGCTCGGGGCGCAAGTCCGCGCCGAACTTCTCGGCCTGCTCGCGCATATTCGACATCAAATCCGGGCCCATGACGCCTTCGGCGAAGCCCGGGAAGTTCTCAACCTCGGTGGTGTTCATCAGCTCGCCGCCGAACTCGTAACCCTCAAACACCAGGGGCTTAAGCTCGGCGCGCGCCGCGTACAGGGCGGCGGTGTAGCCGGCCGGCCCGGAGCCGACGATGATCACGTCGTGCAAAGTGTCCGCGGCCGCGGACTCCTCTGTCGGCGCAGCCTTCTCGGAGCTGCCGAGCTTATCGACGTTGACCAGGTTAAAACCGGGGTTGGTCATGTTCTTCCACCTTTATTTCATACGACAGTGCGCTATTTACGGTTCCACAGTGTACTGCCCTACTTCTAGATCCGGTCCATCATCGCTTCCGCCACCACGGAACGGGCCCGGTAGCGGCGGGACTTCACGGTGCCGGGGCGCACGCCGAGCTCTTCGGCGGCGCGTTCGACGGACATGCCGTGGACGTCGATAAGCAATAAAGCGCGGCGCTGGGCGCGCGGCAACTTGGCGACCTCGTTGCGCAGCGCCATGGCCGAGGCGAGGCCGCGCAGCGGGTCGTGGGACAGGCGGGTGTTGCGCTCGATGCCGAGTTTGTCCTCGTCGTCGATGCTTATCTCGCGGTCCTTGCGCGAGACGCGGCGCTTGTGGTCGATGGCCGTATTCACCGTGGTGCGGTGCAGCCAGGTGGAAAGCTGCGCCTCCCCGCGGTAATTGCGCAGGTTGCGATAGGCCTTGAGCAGGGCTTCCTGGACGACGTCCTGGGCGTCGTGCTCGTTGTGCGAATAGTTGTAGGCCACCCGCAGCAGGTACGGGCTGTGCTTGCGGACGATATCTGCAAAGGCGTCCTGTTCGCCGCGGGCGTGCGCGCGCAACAGTTCGCGGTCAGTGCGAAATTGCATGGTTTTCCCCCAAAAACTCCCCCAAGTTCAATGATGTAGGCACAAGTATGCCCGACCCTCGCCGGGTGCGCGCGGGGGCCGGGCATTTTTATTCAGATGGTGTTAGCGCAGTTCGGTGAACCCGATCAGCGAGACCTCCCGTACCTGAATTTCATCGGACTTCTCGCTCGCCGGCAGGGAGAGGAACACCCCGCGCAGCGGGCCGGAGTCGTCCACGTCCACGCTGTTCTGGCCCGGGTGGAAGGTGCCCTCGGCGAGTGTGGGCAACGCTTCCGCGGTGAGTGGGCCCTCGTAGTCCACCGGGATGGCGTGGACGCTGTACGGACCGCCGTCGGAGGTGGTGTCGATGAGCAGCTGCTCCACGCTGACCTCGCCAGCCGTGGTCGGTGGGGTGTACGCGATGCCGCCACCGCGTGCCATGGTCCAGCCGGTGGTGCGGTCCCCGTCCACAGTGGCGGCCGGGCCCTCGGCGTCCTTGTCCGGCTTTTCGGTGTCCCCGTCGTTGGCGCTGTCGCCGGTGCCGGGCTCGCCTACGGGCTGGCCTTCGGCGTCGATAGGCTGCGCGGTGAGCGGGCTGATGATCACGGGCAGGCCGACGTGCTCGGTGGCCTCCTCCTCGATATGTTGCTCGCCCTGCTGCACGGAGTCGTGCGTGACCGGGGAGTTGGTGTCGTCGCCGGAGAGGAAGCCAATCAGCGAGGTGGTCAGCGCGGCGATGAGCACCACGGCTCCTACCGCGATGGCGGAAAGCAGCACGGTGGTGACCGTGCCGAGGCGGCGCGAGCCGAAGCCGCCGCGCAGCTCGTCCGGGTCGTCAGTGTCCTCGGCGACGGGCTCGACGTACTCGGCGAAGCCGGAATCGCCTTCACCCTCGGTCGTATCTGTCGTGGGCTCCGCGGCTGCCTCGGGTGCCGGGTCCAGATCCTCGTCGACGCCAGTCACCTCCTCGCCTGGTGCGGGCAGGTTCGCCTCTTCGCGCAGGGCCACTTCGAGGTCGCGGAAGTCGCTGTCTTCGATCGCGTCGGCGTCGACAAGCGCGCGGGTGCGTTTCGTGATGCCCTCGAGCGCGTCCGAGTTCACGTTCGTGGTGAGCAGTTGGAGCGCGGAGGCGAAGGCGTCGGCGTCGGCGGGGCCGGAGGCGTCCGGCAGGATGGCCGGGAAGGCGAGGCGGACGTGGCCGTCGGTATCCACGCGCAGGCGCTGGCGGTTGTCCAGGCCGAGCGGGATGCCGGCCTCGTGCGCGGCGGCCAGCGCCCCGGCGAGCGGGGCGAGCGCGTTGGCGACGGCCTCGGTGTGCAGCGTCTGGCCGCTCTCGGCGACCGCCTTGACCGAGGAGCCCTCGATCCAGTCCGCGACGATCAGCGAGCCGGTGCGGTACGAGAGGATCTCGATGTTGTCGGCCACGGCCGGGTGGTGCAGGTTGGCCAGCTTGCGCGTGCGGCGCGCCACGCCCGCGGCCTGGAGGGCGGCCTCGCGCGGGGTGGCGGGCGCCATGGGCGCGGCACCGGTGGTGTCCACAAACGTCAGCGCGACTGGTGCGCCGGTGGCCACCTCGCGGGCCTGCCAGAAACGTGCCCCGGTGGTCGCGCCGTGGTCTCGGATGAGGCGGAAGCGCCCGTCCGAGACGCTGGCACCCGGCACCAGGCGCGGGCCGCGGACCACGCCGGCCGACATTGGCGGCGGAACCGGGTTTGCGTTGAAGGTGTCGGAGGCGAGGAACTGCGTGGACATGTCCCGCGGGTCGACCTCGCCGACCTCGAGGGCGGCCTCTTCGTCCGGGGTGATGAAGCGGGACAGGCCCGGGATGCGCGCGAGTGCGCGGCCGAGGTTCTGCACCTCGGGCAGCTTGGAGCGCGACAGGACCAGGCCGGTGACGATGACGAAGATGATCCCCAAGATGATCACTTCGATGAGGAAGCCGAGCGAAGGCAGCCCGATCAGGCGGCCGAGTGCGCCCGGGATGTCCACACCAGCAAGGTCGCGTACGAGCCAGCGAAGCAGGTAGGTCGCCGCGATGCCGACGAGTGCGGCGGCGAACGCCCAGATCGAGGTCCGCATGACGGTGCCGGCCTGCAGCGTGCCAAGCTTCCGGCGCAGCAGGAAGGCACCGATGAGCGCGCCGGCGATGAAGCCGAAGCCGTTGGCCGCACCCAGCAGCACGACTACGGACTGGGTGGAGTCGGCCACCATGGGCGCGAGGTAGCTCAGCACGATCTTGGTGGCGGTGATGCCGGCGATGATCATCGTCGGCGTCCATGCTTCCTCGCGGGCGTAGAAGACGCGCAGGTGCAGCATGACGAGCGCGTACGGGATGAGCGTGAACGCGGAGAAGCTGATCGTCAGCCCGAGGGTGCGGGCGGTGTCGCCGTCGAAGTTGCCGTAGGCAAACAGTGCGTGCCCAATGTCGGGGCCGAGCGCCGTCATGAACACGATGATCGGGATCAGGGCGATAAACGTCAGCTTCGTACCGAGCGTGAGGTCGCGGACCACGGCCTCGTCGTCGCCGTCGGCGGCGTTGCGCGACAGCCGCGGCATGATCGCGGTAAGCAGCGTGACGCCGATGATGCCGTAGGGCACCTGCAGCAGCATCCAGTGCTGCTGGTAAATAATCGGGGCGGCCTCGCTCGCCGTCGAGGCGATGCGCGTGGTCACGATGTAGCCGGCCTGGCTGATCGCCACGTACGTGATGATCGCCAGCGCCATCCCGCCGAACTGCTTGAGGCGCTCATCGATGCCCCACAGCGGCCGCAGATCAATGCGCAGCTTGCGCAGCGCGGGCACCATGATCAGACACTGCACCACTACACCCAGGGTCGTGCCCAGGCCGAGCAGCGCCACGTGCGGATTGCTTATCGACGCCGGCGCCGCCGCATGCAAGTGCCCTGGCAGCAGCATGTAGAGCAGGAGCACGGCGATGGAGACGAGGTTGTTGGCCACCGGGGCCCAGGCACCTGGCCGGAAGTGTTCCTTGGTATTCAGGATCGCCATAAACAGCGAGAACATGCCGTAGAAGAAGATCTGCGGCAGCACCAGGTAGGCGAACGAGGTCGCCTGGACCACGTTGACCTTGCCCGCGTCGTTGAGGAAGAGTCTGGTCAGCCACGGCGCGGCGAGTACGGCGATGACGGAGACGACTGCCATGAGCGTGAACGTCAGCGTGAACAGCTGCCGGATGAACCGGGCGCCGTGGTCCTCGTCCTCTTTTTCCGCGCGCACGAGCACCGGCACCACGAGCGCGGTGAGCACGGAGCCCAGCACGATCTCGGTGATGATGTTGGGCAGCGTGTTCGCCGTGTTGAAGGCGGAGGCCACCGCCGGGCCGAGGGCCGCGCCGATGAGCACGGTGCGGATGAACCCGGTGATGCGTGAGATGAGCGTGGCCACTGCCATGGAGCCGGTGGCGCGCACGACCGAGGCGTTGGAGGTGCCCTCCTCCCCCGCTTCTTCCGTGTCGGTCTCGCGGGTGGCGGTCGCGACGGCGGCGGTCTGCGTGGCCGGTGCCGCCTGCTCGGAGGCAGCCGGCTCGGGTGCGTCGACAGCCTGGATGGTGTCGGTGGTCTCCGCCTTCGTCGGTGCGTCGTTATCTTTCGCGTCGGCTGTTTTTGCCGGCGCCGTGCGCTCGCCCTTGGGGCTGGTGGTCAGCATCGACTTGTCGGGCTGCTCCGGGTTCTCCGCGGGGCCTTGCAGCTTGGCCGGTGGCTTGGGCACCGGTGCCGGCGGGGCGGGGGTGACTATGCGACGTCGCAAGCCAGCCGCGCGCGCCGCGTCATCCTGCTGTGTCACGGAAGCTTCTCCAATCAGGTGTGGTGGTCTGTACCGAAGTGTCTTAGGGTGCAGCTGCACTTGGCGGGTCGGCGCCAGTCTCGGTCGCGGCCCCTCGCGCGGCGGCACCGCGGCGGCGCTGGCGCCAGATCGCGAAGAAGACGAAGGCGGCGATCAGCGCCGCCATCGCGGGCAGAAGGACGGAGCCGCGGATGGCCATCGCTGCGGTGCGCACGGTGATGTCCACCGGTTGCGACATGGCTGCGCCGTGCGGGCCGGCGAGGAAGAGCTGCAGCTTGGTTTCCTTGCTCTCCTCCGGAAGGTCCGCCGTCATCTGGACGGTGACGGAGCCGCGGGCTGGGATCCGCATCTCGGCAGGGACGTTGAGGCGCGCCCCCTCGGGCCCGCGGTACTGGATGGAGGTGCGCACCGGCAGCGGCATCCCGTTCTGCGCGACGATCAAAAGCGGGCTCGACGGAGAGGTCCGCGTGTAGACGTTGCCGGGCGGGATGAGCGCCACCGAGTTGCGCAGCTCGGTGAGCGTGTCGCGCGAGCCGGCAAGCGTCCGGCTGGTGGTGGATACCGCGTCCGCGTAGCCGTGCAGCGAGCGGCGCTGGCCGGGGCTGAGCGCGGTGATGAGGTCGCGCCGCAGCGGTAGCGTGTAGCCGTAGCGGGTCAGCGCGATGGAGGGGTCGGGGGTAAGGAGCTCGGTGAGGTCGTTGATGAAGCGGGCCTGCTGGGTCGCCGCGAGGATTTCCGTATCAGCGTAGGTGCCTGGGTCGGAATAGGGACTGCCGATCGTCTGGGCCGACGGTACGACCGTATCCGCGGGCGGCTCCAGGTAGCGCTGGAGCGACAGCGGTGCTGCCCCGCCGTGGGTGACCAGGTCGGCGATTGTGCCCAGCAGCGTGGCGGCACTGTCCGCGTCCCACGTCGCCGGGGGGTTGACAAAGACGGGCTCGGTGTCGGGTTGGTCCTCGAAGGTCCAGGCCTGCTGCGCGGCGAGCCGAATCGCGCTCGCCGCGTTGGTGGCGCGGGACGCGACGGAATCCTGTGTTGCGTCGAAGCGGGTGAACTCGGGCGCGTATGTCGCCGTGATTGGATTCGGCCCCACTGAGGCGAGCACCGAGGCGAGCGAAGATTGGTAGCCCACCGCAAGCACGTTGGGTGCGGCCCACGCGAAGCGCTGTGCGTCTGGCGATGTTTCACGTGAAACATCGGGGTTTGTCTGAATAGTATTGGCGGGGAGCAGGACCCGCACGGTCGTCTCCGGTCGCGGCGCGGCGGCGGTGCGCGTAGAACCGGGCGTGCGCACGTCGAGGTTGCTCTGGGAGGTGTTCTCCCCCGCCGTCGTGTCTTCCGTCGCGGACTGGTCGAGTTCCCACGCCGCCTGCATGCCGCTTTCAGGCACGGTTGAATGCGCGTGGTCGGCCCACCCCAGTGCCGGTGCGGTCGCGTGCTCGATGGTGTTGCCCGCGACGACGAGGTTTTGCACTCCGGTGGTACCAAGCACCCGCTCGAGGACGAAGGGGCCGCGCTTGACGGTCTCCCGGATCAACCAGGGATCCCCCGTACGCGCCACCGCGTCCAAGTCCGCGTTGGCCCACGGCAGGGCGACGGTGCAGCCGGTCCGCGCGATCTCGCGCAGCGTCTCTAAAAATCTGGCCGCGTCCTGCGCGCCGGTCCCGGGGGTGCCGTCGGTATCGTTCGCGGCGCTGCCCCAGCTGTCGCGCAGGCGCTGGGGCTCTTGGACCACGGGTGCGCGCTCGGAATCCACGGCGTAGCCGCCAGTCATACGGTCGACGGCGTTGACCAGCGCTGGATCGATCGCGGCGCACGTCGCCTCGCGCACCTGCGGGGTGTCGAGCGCGTCAAGGTAGGTGGTGGCCAGCCGGTCCAGGCGGCCGCCAGGTTTAAGTTGGTCGGCAAGCCGCTCGGACTGCAACAGGAGCTGTGGGTCCTCGGGGGCCTCGCCGGTCTCCCCCGGCACCAGGTCGACGGGGGCGGAGATCGGGTAGAGCGCGCTGAGGGTACCCGGGCGTGCGCCGTCGGCAAGCCCGCGGACCGTCAGATGGAAGCGTTCGGAGTCGAGGGGGGTGCCCGTGGCGTCGAGAAGCGAAAGGGCGAGCGGGTAGGTGCCGATGTCGCCCATGGCGAGCGCGTCGGTGTCGAAGTCGAGCTCCAGCTCGGTGGACTCGCCGGGCGCGAGCGCTTGCACCGTCTGGGCCTGGCCGATGAGCCCGTAGTCGGTGAGCGAGGCGATGGTGGCCATGCGCTGGTCGGTGACCGAGCCGGTGAGCGGGCCCCTGCGCGGAACGAGCTGGAGGCCCTCGAGCGGGGCGTCGGAGGTGTTGCGAACGCGAAGTTTCACGTGAAACGGATCGTGCGCGCGGATCGACTCGGGCAGCTCGAGCGCCTCGATGGTGGCGCGCTCGCCCTCGCCCACGCGCACGTTGGGGTTGACCCACTGCGCGGCGACCTCAGGGTTGTCCGGGTTCGTGGGCACCGGCAGGGTGTCGGCGGCCACAGGCTGCGCGCCCGCCGCGAGTGCCAACCCCGCAACCGCGAGGGTGGGCAGCGTCGCGCCTGCGGGCCCCCTCATCGCGGAGTGGCCCTTCCGGCCTCGGCCTCCGCCCGCGCCAGGTTGGGCATCTTGTCATAGGCCACGCGCGCCAG
The DNA here is from genome assembly GCF_000739455.1 of Corynebacterium imitans. Taxonomy (NCBI): domain Bacteria; kingdom Bacillati; phylum Actinomycetota; class Actinomycetes; order Mycobacteriales; family Corynebacteriaceae; genus Corynebacterium; species Corynebacterium imitans. The sequence goes on along the minus strand of NZ_CP009211.1, from coordinate 2,547,829 downwards.
CTTGCGCTCATCCGCGTACGCGAGGCGCTCGATCAGTTCGCTCATGGGCACCCACGCGACCTCGGTGACCTCCGGGTCCTCGTCGTTGAGGATGCCGTCGACGTAGCGCAGCAGGTTATGGTGCACGGTCTTATGGATGCGCACCCCGTCGGAGACGAACCAGTAGTCGATGGTGCCGAGGGTGTCGAAGGCCTCGCCGGTAATGCCGGTCTCCTCCCACACCTCGCGCTCCGCGGTCCGCCACTGGTGCTCCCCGTCTTCCACGTGGCCCTTCGGCATGGACCACAGCAGGCGACGGCGCCGATCGAGCCGCCCAATCAGGGCGACGTAGATCTGCGACATGTCCACCTTATTGTTCTCCGGGTTGACCGCCTCGGCCATCCCGGAGACCACCAGGCCGCCGGCCGAGGTCTCGTCTCGCGTTTCCATCCCCGACTGTGAGCGGTGGCTGTACTGCGACTGGCGACGGTTACTCCCCTGCCCGCGCCCGCGCTTCCGCCTTGCCGGGTGCTTGCCCGACTGGTTGCGGCTGTTGCTGCCGCCTTTTGCTCCGGAGCGGTTGCGGTTGCGGCGGCGCTTGCCGCCCTGGCCGCCGCGGCCCTCCCCCGCCTCGCTTGCGCCGTGGCCGGAGTGCTGGTTGTGCTGTTCCTTATTCTGGCCCTGCTGGTTCTGGTTGCTGTGGTTGCTGCCCGACCGGTTGCCGCGCCCGCGCCTGCGACGGCGGCGTCGCTTCGGCCGCTGCTGGCCCCCACCGGCACCATTCTCCCCGACGACGCCGCCCTTTTCGCGCGCGCCAGCACCGCCGGCGCTGTTGGAGCTGCCGGCGGTGCGGTTGGGCCGTGTGTTGTCAGTCATCCGCCTTATCGTATCCGTCCCAGCGCCGGTTGTGGTATTTCACAACGCCCTTCCTCTCCTTTGACGTGTCCGGGTAACGTGAGCATGGTGACTACGCCGAAATCTTCTTCGCCCCTGTTCGACCTCCCCGCCGCGGACGACCCCAATGCGGTCGCCGTGCTGATGGCGCGCGCGCAGCGAGGCGTCATGGAGCTCGCCGACTTCCTCACCCCGCTGGCGCAGTGTTTCGCGGAGCGCGGCGAGACCTTATATATGGTCGGCGGTCCGGTGCGCGATGCGATGCTGGGCAAGCTCGGCCACGACCTCGACTTCACCACCTCCGCGCGCCCGGAGGTGACCCAGGAGATCCTTGATGCCTGGAGCGAGAAGACCTGGGACGCGGGCATCGAGTTCGGCACCGTCGCCGCGGTCAAGCAGGGGAAACAGGTCGAGATCACCACCTTCCGCGCCGATTTGTACGACGGCGTGACCCGCAACCCGGAGGTCACCTTCGGCGACACGCTCGAAGGCGATCTGATCCGCCGCGACTTCGCCTGCAATGCGATGGCGATCGAGCTTTCGCTTGTCGACGGCGCGTTGGCCCCCACCTTCCACGACCCCGTCGGCGGACTCGAGGATCTGCTCGCGCGCCGCCTGGATACGCCCCAGGCTCCGGAAGTGTCGTTCCGGGACGACCCGCTGCGCATGCTGCGTGCCGCCCGTTTTGTCTCCCAGCTGGGCTTCGACGTTGCTCCCCGCGTCTTCGAGGCGATGCGCGCGATGGCAGAGGAGATCAACCGGATCACGGTGGAGCGCGTCCAGGCGGAGCTGGATAAGCTCATGCTCGGCGCGCGACCTTGGGAAGGGATCGACGTGCTCGTGCGGACCAGCTTGGCCGACGAGATTCTGCCGGAGATTCCTGCCCTGCAGTTGGAGCAGGATGAGCACATGCAGCACAAGGACGTGTACTGGCACTCGCTGACCGTGTTGCGCCAGGCCACCGAGCTGGAGGACGAGGGCCCGGACCTCAAGCTGCGCTGGGCGGCGCTTCTGCATGACATCGGCAAGCCGGATACCCGTGCGGTGAAGCCGGGCGGCGGCGTGAGCTTCCACCACCACGAGGTGGTCGGTGCGAAAATGACGCGCAAGCGTATGCGCAAGCTGAAGTACCCCAAGCACGTCACCGAGGACGTCGGCCAGCTCGTCTTCCTGCACATGCGCTTTCACGGTTTCGGCGAGGGGCAGTGGACCGACTCCGCCGTGCGCCGCTACGTGACGGACGCGGGCGAGCTCCTCCCCCGCCTGCACAAGCTCGTGCGCGCCGATTGCACCACCAGGAATCCAAAAAAGGCGCGCAGGCTTCAGCGCACCTATGATCACCTGGAGGAGCGCATCGCGGACATCGCGGCCAAGGAGGACTTGGCCCGGGTGCGCCCCGATTTGGACGGGAACGAGATTATGCAGATTCTCGGGCTCCAGCCGGGCCCGGAGGTGGGGAAAGCATGGAAATACATGAAGGAATTGCGGCTCGAGCGCGGCGAGCTCGAGCACGACGAAGCGGTCACGGAACTGAAGAAGTGGTGGGAGTCGCAGCATGGCTGATGCGCTGATCCCAGGGGATCGTGGCCTGGGTTCGCTCAAGCCAGGCATGCTGTTGGTGGCCAACCCGAAGTTGAAGGAGCCGTTGGTCGAGCGTTCCGTGTTCTTGATCCTCGGGTTGCACCCGCAGGAGAACGAGGCGGAGGCGCTCATGCTGCACCTGCCGATGAAAAGGAAAGTCAACGAGTACTACGACGGGTGGGACAAGTTCCTTACCGGCGACAGCGCGTACTTCCGCGTCGGTGGCCTCGCTGAGGTCTCCTCGGCGCGTTTCATCGGCGTGCCCAAGGAGGGCATCGATCCCAGCGCGCACCTGCACATGAACCCGCTGACGGACAAGCTCGCGGTCCTGCACGGAGCGAAGGAACCGGAGCGGCTGATGCGCGACGTCGAGGACGCGCGCATGTACATCGGCGTGACCTACTTCGATCTGGCGATGCTCCGCGATGACCTCGGCACCGGGCAGTGGCTGCTTGCCGACGCCCTGCCGGAGGACGTCCTCTGCCCCATCGACGGCGACCTGTGGAGCGACGTCATGCGGCGCGAACCCGTACGTTGGCAAGCCAACCCCGAGAATGCGGAGTAGGTGAGCGTGACTGTTTCACGTGAAACATTGGAGGAAATTCGCGGCGGCATCAAGGAGACGTGGCTGGTCGGTCTCGGGCTAATCCCGCTTGGCCTCGCTTTCGGACTGCTCATGACACAGGCCGGGTACGCCTGGTGGTGGACGCCGATCTTCTCTCTTGTGATCTACGCCGGATCCATGGAGTTCCTGGCTATCAACATGGTCGCCTCCGGGATCGGGCCGCTCTCCGCGGCGATCACCGGCTTCATGGTGAACTTCCGCCACATCTTTTACGGGCTCACCTACCCGCGCCATCGCATCCGCTCCTGGTGGGGCCGCCGCTATTCGGCGTACGCGCTTACCGACGAAACCTACGCCATCGTCTCCGCCCGCGGCCCCAACACACCAGTGACCGGCACCCGGCTTTTGACCATCCAGGTGGTGTGTCAGCTGCTCTGGGTCGTCCCGGGCATCATCGGCGCGCTCGCCGGGCAGATCATTCCTTCGTCGGTGCAGGGCATGGAGTTCGCGCTCAACGCCCTCTTTATCGTCTTGGCCTACGAGGCCTTCAAGTCCTCGCGCGACCTCGGAGCGGTCGTGATCGCTGCGGGCATGGGCGTGCTCGCCTTGGTCCTGGCTCCCTCATCCATGCTCATGGTCGCACTCATCGCCTACTTCCTCCTGCTGCTCGTGCGCTACTGGGTGCCGGCACTGGATACAAAACTGATGTGGAGGTTGCGTTAATGGGACTGCCCGCAGGCGTAACCCCCGCGATGGTGTGGGCGGTACTCATCCCAGTGTGTATCGTCACAGTGGCGTTAAGGGCCCTACCCTTCTCCTTCCTCAAACTGCTGAAGGGAAGCCCGTTTATCGAGTTTCTCGGTGTCTACATGCCGGTCGGCGTGATGACCGTGCTCGTGGTCTATACCATCGGCGGAGCGGTCGAGTCCCCCGGTGGCGCTGCGGCCGCGCTCATCGCGAGCGCGCTGACGCTCGGGCTTCACGCTTGGCGACGCTCCCCCGGCCTCTCCATCTTCACCGGCACCCTCGCGTACATGACCTTGGTGAACTTAGTGTTCTAAGCGGCTGCTGGCCTGGAACTTTGGTATATATGGCGGCCGCGGGTGGAAAATACTAAAAAGTAGCGCTACTCTGGCACCACTGCCCACAAGGTAGGCACGTGTCAATCGAGCTTCACAAGTACCGAAGGAGACAACATGAAGCGCATTCTTGCCGCCGGTCTCGCCGGCGTGACCGCCCTCTCACTCGCTGCAGCGCCCGCGCAGGCGGCGGAGGGGACCAACGACTTTTTCGACGGTGTTCGCGAAAAAGCTCAAGAGTCCGAGTTGATCGACGGCGTGCGCGACGCAGCTCAAGGGACGAAGGATTTCGTGGAGGACACGCTCGAGGGCGCCGAGGAAGGCGCCCGAAAGGGCGTTGAAAAGCGCAAGCTTGATAAGAAGCTTGAAGAAGACGGTTACGGTGCCGCGCCGCAGACCGATGGTGCCAAGGACATGATGGTTGGTTCCATCGATCACGGCTCCAGCGCGGATCAGGCGTACAAGGCGTCGCAGGCAGGCTGGATCCTGACCTGGATCGCCGTCGCTGCTGCTGGCATCGGCGCAGTCGGCTTCGTTGCAAACCAGGCTGGCTTGCTGCCGAACGTGCCGAACCTGCCGTTCTAGGGCATCGCGCTATTTCGAAACTTCCCCACTTTTCGCTTCTGCGAAGGGTGGGGATTTTGCGTTGAACAGGCCTCTCTGGATCCGTTATCAATCTGTGACCCAAAACACGTAGAAGAAAGTACCCCATCTGCGTAACGTATCGCCCATACACTTCGATGTGGTGAATAGTAAGCAGTTGCCAACCGCTAGGCAGGCAAAAGCTTGCAGGCCTTAAGTCTTCGGCTTTAGGTTTGAACCCACTCGAGGTGCAATACGGTATCTCGAACCCAATTAGAGAGGATTCCCTCATGAAGCGCACCGCTACCGCTGCAATCGCAGCCGCAACCGCCCTGTCCCTCGCCGTCGTTCCGGCTTATGCAGAGGACGCCAAGGACCCGGGCAAGGACGACACCAACGCTAGCTCCCAGGACAACCAGGGCAGCTCCTCTAAGGACGGCAAGCAGGGCGACAAGCAGGACGGCAAGAAGGTCAGCTCCTCCGACATCTCTGACGAGGATGCGCAGAAGTACTACAAGGAGAACAAGGGCAAGGCCACCGGCCTCGCCAAGCCGAAGGAGGGCAAGGAGGACGAGGACGTCAGCTCCGCACTGCTGTCCTCCATCAAGAGCGACGCTTCCAACGGCTGGGAGCCGGGCAAGACCGCGAACATTCTGCTCGGCACCGGCATCGGCGCTCTCGTGCTCGGCATCCTCGCTGTCGTTGCTGGCGGCGGCGCAATCCCGGGCCTGGGCAACATCAAGCTCCCGTTCTAAGTCCTTCATCCGCGCTTAGGACCCGCATAGCGCCCTAAGCCTAAAGGGCCGAAGAATTACGGCAAGACGCACTGAGGGCCCCTGCGAGATTTCCTCGCAGGGGCCCTCAGTCTTGTCATTGCTGGCCGCTACCCGATCTCGGGGAACTTGACCTTCGCTTCTCCCCACAGGCCCTCAAACTCCATGCGAGTGAGTTTCACGGCAGTAATGCCTTCGATGGCGTCGTAAGAGTCCGGGTGCGGCACGGCGGGCATTGGTTCGTTCGCCTGGCCGATCACGCGGCCGTCGACAAACACGCCCGTAATCGTCTCCTCTGGGTCTAGCTCAATCATGCGGACCATCGTGCAGCGTTCGCTATTGATTTCTTCCAACTCCGCGATGTTGAGGAGCTCCCCGCCGAGCTCCGGCACCTGGTAGTGGATGCGCACGTAATGTTTCACGTGAAACGTCTCCTTCTTACTTTGCGTCGCTGTAATCTTCACCAGCGTAGCGCGAGACGTACGTAGAGCAGACCATGAGCTGCACCATGTGGTAGACCATCAACGGAATGATGAGCGCACCGAGCGTCGCGCCACCGAACATGACCGACGCCATCGGCAAACCGGTCGCAAGCGACTTCTGTGTGCCGCACTGCTGGATCGCCACCGTGTCCGCGCGGTTGAACCCAAGCGTGCTCGGCACCACGCGCGTCAACCAGAGCATCACGAGAACGAGCGCAGCGGAGAAGACGATGAGGAAGAGGATCTCCCACAGCGGCAGCTCCTCCCACACGCCGGCAACGACGCCCGTGGAGAAGGCGGAGTAGACCACCATCCAGATCGAACCGCGGTCCACAATCTTCGTCGCCTTGGACTTGGCCACCACGCGGGCGCGGGCCGAGAGGTTGTGCGCGATCTGTCCCAAGAGGAAAGGCAGGAGGAGTTGGATGGCGATGTTGAGGAACACGGAGGCGTCGATAAGCAAGCCCTCCCCTGAACCCATGAGCAACATGACGAGCACCGGGGTGGCGACGACCCCCACGAGCGAGGAGAGGCTCGCCGCGACGACCGCGCCGCTGATGTTGCCGCGCGCGATGCCCGTGAGCGCGACCGAGGATTGGACCGTCGACGGCACGAGCGTCATGTACAGGATGCCCTGGTAGAGCTCCGTCGAGATGACGGCGGTGAGCGGGCGCAGGGCGAGGCCGATCAGCGGGTAGATCAGGAAGGTGCAACAGAGGATCGAGGCATGCAGGCGCCAGTGGGTCAGGCCGTGCAATGCTTCGCGGGTGGACAGGCGCGCGCCGTAGAGGAAGAAGAGCAAGGCGATCGCGAGCTTGACCGCCACCGCGAAGCCGTCGGCGAAGCTGCCGCGGGCGGGGACGATGAAGGCGAGTATTGCTGCGACGATGATGCCCGCAACCAGCGGATCTAATCGTTTCAGGAAAGAAGGCATGGTTGCAGTCTAGGCTGGTTGGCATGAACTTAGGCGAGCAAATCCAACTGAGAGACCTCAAGATCCGCAACCGCATCTGGCTGCCGCCGATGTGCCAATATCAGGCGCGCAATCGCGACGGGATGCCCGGGATGTGGCACGCGGTACACTATGGAGCGCGGGCCGCCGGCGGCTTCGGCCTGATTATCGCCGAAGCGTCTGGCGTTGTGCCTGAGGGTCGGATCTCCCCGTTCTGCACCGGGATCTGGAGTGCGGAGCACGCTCGCGGGTGGGCACCGATCGTGGAGTTTGCGCACCAGATGGGCGCGGCGATGGGCATCCAACTGAACCACGCGGGGCGCAAAGCCTCGACCTACCCGATGCTGCCTGACAATTCGGGGCGCGGCACGATCCCCGTCGCGGTGGGCGGCTGGGAAACCGTCGGCCCGAGTGCCATCGCCGCTGACCGTCAGGCCGCACCGCGCGCCATGACGCTCGAAGAGGTGCGCGCTGTGCCGGGGCAGTTTGCCGACGCCGCGCGGGACGCGGTCGACGCCGGGTTCGACTGTGTGGAGATCCATGGTGCGCACGGCTACCTCCTCCACCAGTTCCTCTCCCCCATGTCCAACCAGCGCGAGGACGAGTACGGTGGCGACTTTGCAGGCCGTACGCGCTTGCTGCTCGAGGTGGTCGAGGCCGTCCGCGCCGCAATCCCCGAAGGCATGCCGCTTCTGGTTCGCCTCTCGGCCACCGACTGGGTCGAGCCTGAAGGCTGGCGTACCGAGGACTCCGAGCGGCTGGCTCCCCTGCTTCGCGAGGCGGGCGTGGATCTCATCGACGTTTCCACCGGAGGCAACGTCAGCGCCGACATCCCCGTCGGTCTCGGTTACCAGGTCGACTTCGCTCGCCGCGTGCGTGAGGCCGGCGGGCTGCCCACCGCCGCCGTCGGTTTGCTCCTCTCTGCCACCCAGGCCCAGGAAGTGCTTGACTCGGGTGCGGCCGACGCGGTCCTGATCGGCCGGGCCGCGCTGCGCAACGCCGAGTGGGCGATCGACGCGCTCGAGGAACTCGGCGCGACCGAAGACGAGCTGCCGTGGCCGGAGTCCTACTTCCGCGGGTGGAAGGGTGTGCAGCGGCGCGCGTAGGTGATCGTGCGGCTGCGCGCGTAGATGCGCAAGCAAAAAGCCCCAACGGTGTTGCATTGTTGGGGCTTCTTCTTTGGAGTGTGAGCTCGCGCGTGTTAGCCCTCCGGGTTGGACACGACGAGCTGGTCGCCGGTCTCCTCCAGCGCGGCGGTAGTCAGCGGGTTGAGCGAAGGGCCGGAGACGACCTCACCGCTCGCGGTATTGAACACCGAGCCGTGCGCCGTGCAGCGGACGTTCTCGCCGTCGACCACGGTGATCTTCTGCTGCTGGTGCGGGCAAACCGCTGAGTAAGCGACGTACTCACCGGGGTTCGGCTGGGCGATGATGAAGCGGTCCAAAATCACCGCGCTACCGACGGGCACGGCGGTCTTGGCCACCTCCTCGCTGGGCGGCTCGCCGCAGGCAGCGAGGAAGGCACCGGCGAAGGTCGTGGCGGTACCGAGGAGGAATAGGCGTCGTGAACAAGTCATGCCTTGATCGTAGCCTGTTTCATCGACCGAACGTAGGAGCCCAGCTCCGCTTTCAGCGCCTCCATATCGGTGATGCACGCGGGGTTGGGATGCGTGTGCTCCGTGTACTTGGCAATGATGTTGGCAATTGCCGAGCCCGTGATCGCTCCGGTGGCACCAGCCGCGATCGCGTCGGCCACGTGTTGCGGGGTGGAAATACCGAAGCCAAGCAGCACTGGAGCGCCGCCGTAGGAGCGTACGTTGTCCACGACCTCGCGGAGCCCGTCTACCGACGCCGCCTTGTCCGCACCCGTGACACCGTCGCGCGAGATGGCGTAAATGTAGCCGCGGGATTGCGCCGCCACTCCCTCGAGCGTTGTCGGCGAGGCCTTGGCCGGGGCGATGTAGATCGGGTCGATGCCGGCCTCGACCGCGGCCGCGCTGAACGGAGCGGACTCGCGCACCGGGACGTCGGGAAGCAGCACGCTGTCTGCGCCGGCGTCGTGGAAGGCGGCGTAGAACTCGTCGAGACCACGCACGTAGGCCACGTTCGCGTAGATCAGCATGCCGATCGGCAGGTCCGGGTAGCGCTTGCGGATCGTGCGGACCTGCTCGAGCGCCTGGTCGACGGTCGCGCCACCGTCGAGCGCGCGGACGTGCGCGGCCTGGATCGCGGGGCCGTCGGCAACCGGATCCGAGAAAGGCACGCCGAGCTCGAGCGCGTCGGCGCCAGCCTTCACAACCGTGTCGATGATCTCCAGCGCGACCTCTGGGCTGGGGTCCGACAGCATGATGAAGGGCACGAACGCGCCCTCGCCTTTCTCCGCAAGCGCGGCGAAGGCCTTCTCGTAGCGTGAGGATTTGGGGGCGCTCATGCTAGTTCGTCTCCTTATTGTTGGTGGGGGCTGCGTGGCTGCGCTCGATGACCCAGTCGGGGTGTTCGTCGAGCGTGGCCCGCACGTGGGCGACGTCCTTGTCGCCGCGACCGGAGAGCGACACCAGGATGCGCAATGGCTCGGCGTCCTTGGGGTGCTCGGCCGCACGCTTGAGCGCATACGCCAGCGCGTGCGAGGACTCGAGTGCGGGGATGATGCCCTCGTAGCGAGACAGGAGCTGGAAGGCGCGCAGAGCCTCCTCATCAGTGACTGCCACGTAAGAGGCGCGGCCGGACTTGGCCAGGTGCGCGTGCTCCGGACCGACGGCCGGGTAGTCCAGCCCGGCGGAGATGGAATAGGACTCTTCCACCTGCCCGTCCGGGTTGCGCATGAGGTACGAGCGAGTGCCGTGCAGGATCCCGACGGTGCCCGCGTTGATCGCCGCGCCGTGCTTGCCCACACCGAAGCCCTCTCCCCCGGGCTCGGCACCGATAAGTTCGACGCCGTCCTCGTCAATAAAGTCGGCGAACATGCCGATCGCGTTGGAGCCGCCGCCGACGCACGCGCACACCACATCGGGCAGCGCGCCGGTGCGCTCCAGCATCTGCTGCTTCGCCTCCGTCGAGATGACCCGGTGGAATTCCTTCACGATCTTCGGGAACGGGTGGGGGCCGGCGGCGGTGCCGAGCAGGTAGTGGGAGGTGTGGAAAGTGGCAGTCCAGTCGCGTAGCGCCTCGTTCACCGCGTCTTTCAGCGTGCCCGCGCCGGAGTCCACGCCGATGACTTCCGCGCCCATCAGCCGCATGCGGTAGACGTTCGGCTCCTGACGCGTCATGTCGACCTTGCCCATGTAGATCACGCACTCGAGGTCTAGCAGCGCGCAGGCGAGCGCTGTGGCTGTGCCGTGCTGTCCCGCGCCGGTCTCGGCGATGATGCGGGTCTTGCCCATCTTCTTTGCCAGCAGCGCCTGGCCGATGACCTGGTTCGTCTTGTGGGCGCCGCCGTGGACGAGGTCCTCGCGTTTGAGGAAGATGCGCGCGTTGGCGCTATCAAGCGGCAGGTTCCGGCACTCGGTGAGCGGTGTGGGGCGGCCGAGATAATCGCGCAGGAGGCTGCGGTACTCGGTCATGAACTCCTCGTCCTCGAAGGCGTCGACAAACGCGCGCTCCAGCTGGTCGAGGGCGGGCAGTAGCGACTCCGCGACGAATTGCCCGCCGAATTCTCCGTAGTAGGCGGGCAGGATGGTGCTGCCGCCGTGGGTGTTGTCACTCATTGTTCGTCCTTGGGTAGTGGTAGTTGCCAATGATGTCGAATGCGCGGCGCAGCGCCCCGGCGTCCTTGCGCCCGGCCCACGCGCCCGCCCCAGCGGGGTACTCCACGCCGGAGTTGAGGTCGAGGCCAGCGCAGCCGACGCGCAGCGCGCCCTCGAGGTTGTCGGGGCTAAGTCCCCCCGCGAGCAGCGTTTTCGGCTTGACCTCCTCCGGGATGTCGGCCCAGTCGAAGGTCTCGCCCGAGCCGCCGGCGTGGGCGTCGAGCACAAGCTTATCGACGCTCGCGTGCAGCCCCTCCGCCACCGCTCCCCCAACCGCGGCGCTCATGGAGACGGCACGCCACACCTGGGCGTCGGTGCCGACATCCTCGCGCACGCGGCCGACGAGGTCGAGCTCCGCCTCCAGCGATCCCTGGTAGGGTGCGTGCACCTGCACGGCGTGAATGCCGGGCTGGACGAGCGCGGCGAAGTTGGAGGTGCGACGCGAGACCGCGACGTATTTCAGGCCGGGCTCGTGGGCGATGATGTCGGCCGATGTTTCACGTGAAACATTGCGGGGGCTCGCTTCTTCGAAGATGAGGCCGCCGTAAACCGCGCCCGCTGCCTTGGCCGCTTGCGCTGCGGAGAAGGAAGTGAGCCCGCAGACCTTGTTCGGGCCGTAGACCAGCTCGCGCGCGGCGAGATCGATGTCCGGCTGGCTGGTCAGCTGCGAGCCGACGAGGAAGCCGTCCGAGTGTGCGCCGAGTTGGCGCACCGTCTCAACGTCGCGGATCCCGGACTCGGAGACCACGACGGCGTCGGCGGGGGCGAGCTTCGCAAGCCGGGCCGAGCGGGTCAGATCGATACTCAGGTCGTGGAGGTTGCGGTGATTGACGCCGAAAATCTTCGCGCCGAGTGTTGCGGCGCGCTTCGCCTCATCCTCGTCGATGACCTCGGTGAGCACGTCCATCCCGAGCGATTCCGCGAGGTCGGAGAGGTGCGTGTACTCCTCGTCGTTGAGCACGGAAAGCATGAGCAGGATGGCGTCGGCACCGTAGTAGCGTGCGGCGTAGACCTGGACCTCGTCGACGATGAAGTCCTTGCACAGCACTGGCAGGTGCGTGGTGGAGGCGACGGTGGCGAGGTGGTCGTAGTCGCCGCCGAAGCGGTCGGGCTCGCACAGCACCGAGATGCCCGCGGCGTAGCGGGAGTAGACCGACGCGATGGTGCCCGGCTCGTAATGCGCGCGAATCAACCCGAGGGAGGGTGAGGAGGACTTGCACTCCATGATGAAGCTCGTGCCCGGGGCCTTGAGGTTGTCGTAGAGCGAGCGTTCTGATTTAGGTAACGTGTCGAAATTGACGTGTGCAACGCGTTGGCGAATTTCGTCAAGGTGACCGTTACGTCCCTCGACGATCCCCTCCAGCACGGTGGGCAGGGCGGAATGCTTAGGCACTGTAGTCAGCCTCCTCGTGGCGCGCCAACCAAGCCTGCACGGTGCCGTCGTCAAGCAAAGCCCGCGCGCGCCTGACGCCCTCGGCGATGGTGTTGGTCGTGCCGTAGAGGTAGAACATGGCGCCGGCGGTGGCGGCGACCGCATCGCGGTGCGCCTGCGGGCCTTCGCCAGCGAAGGTGGCGCGCATCGCCGCGGCGTTCTCCTCGCCGTCGCCGCCGCGCAGGTCCTCGAGCGAGTGGCGGGAAATGCCCAGCTCCTCCGGGGTGACCGTGTAGTGGGTGATGTTGCCCTCGCGGTCCAGCTCCCAGATCTGGGACTCGCCGTGGACGGCGAGCTCGTCGGTGCCCGCGCCGTGCACTACGAGCGCACGGCCGCGGCCCAGCTCGCGCATGGTTTCCGCGATGAGCTGGCCCTGCGCTGGGTTGGCAATGCCCATGATCTGGAACTCGGGGCGCGCCGGCGAGAGCAGCGGGCCCATCGTGTTAAACAGCGTGGAGACCCCGAGCGCCTTGCGCACCGGCTGCACGTGCGCGATCGCCGGGTTGTAGGCGGGCGCGAAGAGGAAGGTGAAGTTGGAGGACTCGAACTGCCGCACCGCGCGCTCCGGGTCCAGGTCAAGGGGGATATTCAGCGCCTCGAGCACGTCGGCCGATCCGGACTTGGAAGACACCGAGCGGTTGCCGCACTTGACCATCTTCACCCCGCCAGCGGCCGCCACCAGCGAGGCGGCCGTGGTGATATTGATGGTGTTCGCGCCGTCGCCGCCGGTACCTGCGGTGTCCATCAGCCCCTCCCCCGTCACGGGGAACGGCCGGCCCGCGGCGAGGAAGGCGCGCGCGGCACCCGCGACGTCGGCAAAAGTCTCGCCGCGGGTGCGGATGGTGGCCAGCAGCGCGGCGATGTGCACGTCGTCGTAATCGCCCACGGTCAGCGGGGTAAAGGCCTCGATGGCCTCCTCCAGCGTCGGCTCGTGGTTGTCCAGGAAGCGCTTGAGAATCTCGAGAGATTTATCCGATGCCATTTACTTTGTACCTTTCTTCATCAACATGTCCACGCTGCGCCGCAACATGGTCGGCCCGGCGGGGGTAAGGATTGATTCTGGGTGAAACTGCAGGCCAATGGACATGCCGTCGTCGGTAGCCGCGGCCATGACCACGTCGCCAATATCGGTGTCCGTGAACGCCAGCGCGTGCATCCCGGCGGGCACCTCGGTCGCGCCGAGCGAGTGGTAGCGCGCAACCGGCACGAGCTTGCCGGGCTGGCCGGGGATGTCGTCCACGGTCATGCCCGTAAACAGCGGCGAGTCTTGTCCGGCGGCGGTGAGCTCCATGCTTATCGATGCCCCGTGCACCGGCCCACACGGCCGCACCGCTCCCCCGAAGTGCTCCACCAGCGCCTGGTATCCCAGGCAGATGCCGAGCATGGGGATCTTGCCTTGCGCACGCTCGATGAGCTCGGCCATACAGCCGGCCTCGGTGGGATAACCGGGGCCCGGCGAGAGCACTATTAAGTCCGGCTCAGCAGCGAGCACAGTGTCCGCGCTCACGGTATTGCGGAAGACCGTTGAGTCGTACTCAGCGAGCGCGTCGACCAGGTTGTACACGAAGGAATCCTGGTTATCTAGAAGAACAATCACTTCTCCACCTCCAATTCAGCGTTGGCCGCGAGCGCGATCGCGTTGAGCACCGCGTAGGCCTTGTGCAGCGTTTCGTCGGCCTCCGATTGCGGGTTGGAATCGCGCACCACCCCGGCACCTGCCTGCACCACCGCCGTGGTGCCGGAGACGAAGGCGGAGCGGATGACAATGCAGTTATCCATATCGCCGTTGCCCTGCAGGTAGCCGACTGCGCCGCCGTAGGAGCCGCGGCGCGTGCCCTCCAGCTCGCGCAGCAGCTCAGTGGCGCGCAGCTTCGGTGCACCAGTGAGCGTGCCCATGTTCATGCACGCCCGGTAGGCGTCGAGCGCGTCCAGGTCCTCTGCAAGCTCGGCCGTGACCCGCGAGACCAGGTGCATGACGCGGGAGTACCGGTCCACCTGCAGCAGGTCCACCACCTTGCGGGTGCCCGGGGTGGCCACGCGGGCGACATCGTTGCGCGCCAGGTCCACCAGCATGGTGTGCTCCGCGACCTCTTTTGCATCCGTACGCAGCTGCAGCTCCATGCGGGTATCCAGCTCGTGGTCGATGGATCCGTCTGCGGCCAATCCGCGGGGGCGGGTGCCCGCGATCGGGTACAGCTGCACTTCCCTATCGGTGTGCGAGAACTTTAGGTTGGACTCCGGCGAGGCACCGAAGAGTTGGTACGGCTTGCCGTGCTTGTCCATGCCTCGTAAGTAGAACATGTACGGGGAGGGATTGGTCTCGCGCAGCTTGAGGTATGCGGCGAAGGCGTCCACGCACTCGGTGACGAAGGAGCGGGCGGGCACCACCTGGTAGATGTCGCCGTTGTAGATGTTGTCTTTGAGCTTGTCCACGTCCGCGCAGAACTGGGCGTCGGGGATGTCGGCGCGCACGCGCAGGGTGTCGGATGCAGGTTCCGTCGGTTGGTAAGCGTGATCAGCTCCCGGCTCGGCGGACTCGATGTGCGCGGCGAGCTCGTCCAAGTCGATGCCCTCGCCTGCCGCGTCCACGCCCGCGAGATACGCGGTCTGCTCCTTATGATCGATGCGTAGTAGGACTTCGGCCAGCACGTACTGGTAGTCCGGGTAGGTGTTTGCCCCGTCCGTGACTTCCGGGAGTTCCTCGAAGGTCTCCAAGAAGTCGTAGGCGAAGCCGCCAGCCAGCAGCGGAAAGTCCTCGTTGCCGTAGCCGGCACTCGTGGTCAGCGCGCGCAGCACCTCGACGGTGGAGGTTGCGGTGAGCCGCTCGCGCTCGTCCGCGGCGGCCGACGGCGGAAACTCATAGGTGTTGTCTCCGGCGGCGTAGTCGCTCAGCTGCGTGCGCAGGCCGTCGGCAAGCACCTGCCCAGAAGCGGTGAGCGGCTCGACGATCACGCGCTGCCCGTAGCAGGTCACGCGCAGGGAGGCGCGGAGCACGGCCAGGGATTGGAGACCGGAGCGGGTCGTAATGTCCGCAGACTCGAGGAGTACGGAATCGTCCGCGGTGGTGCCGCCGAGGTGGGCGAACAGGCTCGCGGCGTCCTCGTGGTAGCGAACAGCCTTGTGCGTAAACCGGGGTGGTCTCTCCGGTGCGAACTGTTGCGGGGGGTTGCTCATTGTCGTCCTTCGTGTGTGCTGACACCGAGGGTACTGGGAGCAAAGACCCGCGGTGCTTGAGTGTGTACAAGCCGGCGGGCCGTGATGTGTGGATACCTACAATCGGTGGCACGCCGTCTTAGCGCGCCACCACCAGTTGGTTGAAGTCATGTAAGTCACACCCAATAACCTATCTCCCTTGGCGCACACCCGCAAGAAAATGGACACCTTTTTCTCATGATGTGAAAGTAATTCGCCCGCGCATGCAAAACCCGGGATGTTTCACGTGAAACATCCCGGGTGATGCAGGACCGCCGGTTACGCCTCCCCGTCCGCCTTGCCGGCGGCGCGGCGCAGCGCATCGAGGTTGACCTCCGGGGCGGGCTCGGGTTCGGCGGGCTCGTCGGGCTGGTTCAACGCGGCGTCGGCAAGCTTGGCGGCGTTGGTGCCGTAGTTACCGCCGACGGCGAAGGCGGCGATGGCTGCGATCAACGCAACGGCGGGCGCGATCCACACCCAACCCTGCGCGATGAAGGCGAAAGCGGCACCGATCGCCATTGCCACGCCGGCGAGCAACGCGAAGGGGCCGACCACGCGGTGAGCGGTGACCCACGTGCTCTCGTTCTTGCGCACCTCCGGCAGGCGCAGGCCGATGATGTTATTGCCGGGGAGCTTGCCTGCGGTGGCGAGCGCACCGGGGACGAGGAAGAGGAGCGCGCCAATGATGAACAGGACGCCGAGCACCACGTTCAGCGTGGTCATAGTTGCAAACGGGGACATGCTCTCCAGGATAAACCGGAACGGTGGCAGCGCAAAGTGCGGGCGGGCATGGCAGTATAGCGGCAACCGACGGGCCGCGTGTAAAAAAAATTCACCTAAAGTTCGCCTTTTCGGGCCAGGATAGGGGACAATAACATTCACAGGACGGGAGTAGCTTCCTGTCTTTTCCCTGTACATCTTCGGGTCCGTCCACGGTCCCGTGACCGCAAAAGGTTCCAACAATGAAATCGAACGTTTTGAAGTCACTGCTGTTCTGGGTCGTCGTGGCTATCATCCTCGGCTTCCTGTGCAGCTTGTTCTTCTCCGACTGGCTCGCGCGTGTCTTTGTCACGTTCAACGGCCTGTTCTCCAACTTCCTGGGCTTCTTCGTGCCCGTGCTGATTTTCGCGCTCATCGCGCCCGCGATCGCCGGCCTCGGCCGCGGCGCGGGCAAGTGGCTCGGCATCACCGCAGGCGTGGCCTACGGCTCCACCATCATCTCCGGCCTGATCGCCTGGGGCACTGCCTCCGCGCTCTACCCCTCGCTGCTGGCAGGCTCCGAGCTGATTACCAACGTGGATGACCCGGACGCGGGCGGCCTGAGCCCCTACTTCGAGGTCGAAATGCCCGCCCCCTTCGAGGTCATGTCGGCCCTCCTGCTGGCCTTCGTCGTGGGCATCGCGATGACGTCGGTGAAGTCGAACACCATGCACGAGGTGCTCGACGAGCTCAACGGCGTCATCATGAAGGTGGTCAAGAGCTTCGTCGTGCCGCTGCTGCCGGTGTTCATCTTCGGCACCTTCCTCAACCTGGGCATGAACGACAACTTCGGCTCCACCATGGCGGCGTTCGGTACCGTGCTGGTCCTGTCCATCGTGATGACGATCCTGATCGTGCTCCTGCAGTACATCATCGCCGGCGTCATCGCAGGCCGGAACCCGTTCGTCGCGCTGAAGAACATGCTGCCGGCCTACTTCACCGCACTCGGCACCTCCTCTTCGGCCGCCACCATCCCGGTCACCTACAGCTCTACGCTGAAGAACAAGGTGGACGAGGACGTCGCAGGCTTCATTGTGCCGCTGTGCGCGACGATCCACCTCTCCGGCTCGATGATGAAGATCACCCTGTACGCGCTCGCCGTCGTCTTCATGGGCGGCCTCGACGTCACCCCCGGCCAGATCCTCGGCTTCATCTTGCTGCTGGGCATCATGATGATCGCCGCGCCGGGCGTGCCTGGCGGCGCGATCATGGCGGCCGTCGGCCTGCTGCAGGCCAACCTCGGCTTCGACGAGTCGATGGTCTCGCTGATGATCGCCGCCTACATCGTCGTCGATTCCTTCGGCACCGCCGCCAACGTCACCGGCGACGGCGCCATCGCGATGGTGATCAACAAGTTTGCGCAGGGCAAGATCAAGAGCCAAAAGCTTGACGACGCCACGCAGACCCCCTCCCCCGCAGCCAACTAATCCTACGGCATAGCAAAACACCGCCCGTTTTGATGAACGGGCGGTGTTCTTTTTGTGCGTATGACGAGGCAGTCGCAGTGCTAGACCGCGCGCGGGTGCACGAACACTTCACGGGCACCTTCCATACCGGCCATATTGGCGTAGGTCCCGCTGGTTACCCCGACAAACCCCTTGCCGGGAATCCAGGAAGGACCGCCGGAGTCGCCGGGGATGAGCCCGCGGTGAAACGCGAAGGTGGCATCGCCGTTGACCCTGTCCACCGATCCGCAGGACACACGCCTGCTTTGCGAACCCACCGCACACAGCTTGTCCCCACGCCGCACCTCCTTCAGCGGAACGATGCGGTCGCCGCTGAACGTGTTCGCGCCTGCCACGACGCCGGGGACGAAGCGGATGCGCGCAATATCCGCCGTCGGCCCGGCGGAGACCTGTGGCCGCAGGGAGGGCATAAACTCGGCGGCGTACGCCACCGGGATGGTGTAGACACTTGCGAGCATGTGTGAGGCCTCGAAGTAGCCAATGATCTGGCCGCGCGTGTTAGCGACGGCCGCGCCTGCGAACCCACAGTGACCAGCGGTGTACGCGACACCAGCACGACGGTCCACATAGCCCAGCGTGCAGGTTAGATTCGCAAGCACGGGCGTGCGGATCTGGTCGCCTTGGTTCACCGTCGTCCCGCGTGGTGCGTTCGCACCAAAAGCACCGCTGATTGTCGACGACCCTGTTGTCGCCCCCGGAGGCAGCGTGAGCGCCTCGGCGGGCGTCGCCGCTGCCCCAACGAACATCATCGCCGCCGCGGCGATGCTGGCTATTTTCTTCTTCATGTAGGCCTCTCTTTCGAGGCTGATTTTAATCTGCCGCGGGACGCAAGGATGAATCTGCGTACTCCTGGTGCGAGCAGTGCCGTTTCACGTGAAACATGCGGCTGCAGTGGGGCGCTCGAAACCTACTTGAAAGCTACTCGAAAGGTACTTGAAACGAATTTATCTAGCCTGACCTGCGGAGAACATTCTACTCGAAATAATTTCGAGTAGAATGTTGAGCCGTGAGCATGCAACGAGATTTCCACCAGGACCCAACACAGCTTGTGGCGATTGCCGAGGATCAGTGGTTCGAGCGAAAGTCGTTCCGGATTAAGCCAAAAGACCTGGCCAAGACGATCGTCGGCATGGCTAATGCTGAAGGGGGCATCATTGCGGTGGGCATTACCGACCGCAACTTCGATGGTCGGCCTTCCGCTCGCCAGGACAACGACCTGCGTCAAACCACCTTGGATCACACTGATCCGACCGTGCGGGTGCGAATCGAGGTCCTGGACGTAGATGAGAATGCGCAAGTGTACCTCTTTAACGTGCTTCCAAGCGAGCGCGTTCACTATCTGAAATCGGGCGAGTGCTTCTTGCGCGTCGGTGACGAGTCACGGCAGCTGAAAGCAGACGACATCCTGGAGCTTCGATACACGAAGGGCGAGCAACAGTACGACGCCACGGTGCCGCCAAGGGCGACTATGCAGGATCTCGACATGGAGCTTGTCGCCAAATACGCAGGTGCGATCGGCTCTTCAACGCCCCTCGACGCGCTGAAAGCTCGAAACCTCATCGACAAGGACGGTAATCCACGGACTGCCGCCATCCTGCTCTTCGGTACGAACCCGCAGGAGTTTTTCCCCAACGCCCACATCCGTGTCCTTCGCTTTGGCGAGGATCAGCGTTTGCCGGGGCAAATGCAGCAGCTTATCGACGACCATCGGTTCGATGGCCCACTCCCCCGCCAAATCCAGGAGGCTCAAAAGGTCATCGGTGGACTGCTGCCATCCGTTCGGCGGCTTACGGGGGCAGGCCGGTTTGAAGACGAGAACTTGATTCCGCACGATGTCTGGCTTGAAGGACTCGTAAACGCCGTGGTCCATCGGTCATACAGCATGGCTGGCGACCACATTCGGTTTGAGATCTTCCCCGGCAGAATCGAGATTTCAAGCCCAGGTAGGTTTCCGGGACTCGTGGACCCAACACGGCCCGAGTCCATCGCAAGATTTGCGCGAAACCCCTTGATCGCGCGAGTAACCGCAGAGCTTCGAATTGGTCAGGAGCTGGGCGAAGGCATTCGACGCATGTTTGCAAGCATGCGTCGGGTAGGTTTTGCTGATCCGGTATACACGCAAACGAGCGGAAGCGTGATCTTGACGCTCAAGGCGGTACAGCGGTTAGACAATGACCTTCTGCGCAACTTGCCGAGGCATTCCAAAGCAGTACTGTCCGTGCTGGAAACAGCGGATCGCCCCATGTCTACAGGAGAAGTGGCTGAGGTACTCGGACTTTCTGCTCCACCGGCGCGTCGAGCGCTCCAAGCAATGCGCGATGCTGGCATTGTGCAATGGCGAGGCAATGGGCCCCGAGACCCACGTGCGACCTGGAGTATCGGGAGCCTGCTTCACTAGCTTGAAATCTACTCGAAAGGTACTTGAAACGAATTTATCTAGCCTGAACTGCGGATAACATTCTACTCGAAATAATTTCGAGTAGAATGTTGAGCCGTAACGGCAAGTAATCAGTGTCTACAGCTTCGGGAGGCCCGGAACACCCGGAAGAGAGACACCCGGGATCATGCCGGAGGCGGCTGCGTAGATGCCACCACCAATCAGTGCGACGATCGCCACCGGGAGAAGGATTATCAGCGCGACGGCACCCGGATTGTCATCGGTGGCCAGCCCGATGCACACACCCTCGTTGCTCGATCCCGAGTAGCCGCGCTCTGAAGCTCGTTCCTGGCGGAGCTTCTTAAACTCCTCTTCATTTCCTCTTTTCTTTGCTGCCTGCTCCATCTCGTCAAGTTCCTTCAGGCACTCCTGGTAGAACTCTGATGAGTTGGGCTTGGAAGGATCGTCCGCGGCGTGTGCCGGAGCGATGGTCATGGCCAGTGCGGTGGTGGCGGCGAGTGCCGCGGTTGTAAAACGCTTCATTGGTATCTCCTTGGGTCATAGAGTTAAAGAACTGTGATGCAAGTCCCATATACATAAAACAATGTATGGCAGATGTCTGCAAGCGCTAAGGCGACAAAAATCAATAACAATTTTGGTCTAGGAGTATTCAGCCGGCATCTCGGGTAACGCGCCGACCACGCGGCTAGGCGGGAGACAGCTCCTGCCGCTGCGCCAAAAAACACCGCCCGTTTCGACAAACGAGCGGTGTTCTTGTGCGTCTACCCGTGCGGGTGCGCGAACGTCATCCGGTAACCCGATCGGCTGCCCCACTCCTTGGCAGAGTTAACGCCGATGAAGCCCTTGCCCGGGATCCACGCCGGCCCGCCAGAATCACCGTTCCGGAGGCCGGTGTGGTGCGCGAAGATTGTCTGACCATGCACACGGTCGACGGTGCCGCAGGACACCCGCCTACTTGATACACCAGTGGCGCAGACCTTATCTCCCGAGCGGATCTCACGAAGCGGCACGATCCGGTCGCCGCTCAACGAATTCCCGCCAACCGTGACCCCGGGGACGAAGCGGATCCTGGCCGTGTCAGCCATCGGCCCGCGGTAGGTGTATTTCCCCAGCTCGGGGAAGATCTGCGCCCCGTAGTCCAGGTACAGGTTGGCCTTCCGGGTAATCAACGTCGAGGACTCGAAGTACCCGATGATCTGCCTCCGCGTATTCAGCACGGGCTGCCCAGCAAACCCGCAGTGCCCGGCGGTGTAGCCAATACCTGCGCGTCGGTCGACGTAGCCGAGCGTGCACGACCCGTAGCTCAGCAATTCATCCGTGAGGATTTCGTCGCCTTGCTTCACGACGGTTCCACGTGGCGCATTAGCCCCAAGTGCCCCAGAGATTGACGACGACCCCATCGACACCTCTTGCGGCAGCGTGAGCGCCTCCGCCGGTCCAGCATTCACGGCACCACCAAGCAACATGAGCCCCGCGGCAACGAGGCTGGCTATTTTCTTTTTCACAACGGCCTTCCTTTCAGAGAAATCGTATCGCGCTGGGTGGCATCTGGCTGCACGTGTGGGTCTCCCCAGGGGTCGCCAGGCCGAGGGACGTTTCCTCACTCATGTCCTCACTACCGTCACTACGGTCCTCACTACTGTCACTACGGTTCTCACTACGGTCACTCATACTGAGTGAGAGAGTCACGAACCTAAAACATGCAGGTAGTGGGCGTGAGGGTTTTCTCGATGCTCAAATCCTCACTACGGTCACTCATGTCAGTGAGGCGTAGTGACGGCATGACGGAGATCGCGGGCCGGTTTGTCTCCGCTGCCACTGTTCCCCGTGAAGTTCCACCCGCAAGCCACGCGAGGAGGTAGTTCCGCGTCTCTGGTGCACCGTTGGAGCTACTCGAAAGATACTTGAAACGAATATATCTAGTCTGACCTGCGGATAACAGTCTACTCGAAATTCTTTCGAGTAGAATGTTGGGCCAGGAACGGCGCGAATCGATATCAAAATGCCCACAACAAAACCCTCTCGGCACGAAGTGTCCGGAGAGGGCGATTGTGTAATTGAGGTTCAGCGAGTCCTGAGACCAACCACTATGGCAATCGGGGACTAGTCGGCCTTGGTTTAGCGCGGCAGTCCCGGAATTGCCGGAAGGGTCACGCCCGGGATGACGCCGGACGCGGCGGCTGCTACACCGAGCAGCGCAACGATGCCCAACGGGACGAGCGTGAGGAAAGCAATGGTGCCAGCTTTGTAATCCTGAGCGTAGTCGGATTTGTCGCTGGTCATTAGACCGAGGCAGTAGTCGCTTGCGCTGGAGCCAGGGACGCCAAAATCCTCCTTTATGTCCTTTCGGTACGTGTCTCGGAGCTCCTTGTCTGTGACACCCAGTTTGCGTTGCTCTTTCTCGTAGTCTTTATATCCGTTCGTGCATTCGCTATAGAATTCCGACGAAGAGGGGGCTCCGTCAGCCGCGTACGCCGGTGCGACGGTCATCGTCAGGGCGGTGGTGGCCGCGAGAGCGGCGGAAGCGATTCGTTTCATGAGGAACTGCTTGGGGGTCGGGATAAAGGCAGTGGAATTACAGGCCTTACGCCAATGAAACAGTGTGTGGCACCTGTCCACAACACATTTTGAGTTAAAACTCACCAAAAAGTCGTATTCGCCAACCGCGCGTGCGGCCTCCGACTCCGGCTACTCCCCCAGTTTCTGCCCGAGCGGTTCCGCCAACACAAGCCGAACCAGGTAGACGCACAGCGCAGGGACGAAAAAGAACACGGCCGGTACCGCCCATGCAAGCGGCAGGAACCACACCAGCGAGATGCCTAGCCAGAGCACGGCCAAGGCACCGAGAGTATGCATGAGGTGTTTGAAGGCGAGCACGACCGCGCGGGTCAGGCTCGTTTTCAAGCCGTCGTCGGTAGGCAGCGACTCTAACGCAAAGAACCACACGGAGATCCCGGCGAGGATCATCGCCCCCGAGAGCGCGAGCGCCTGGAGAGTGAACAGTGCGGTGCCGTCGACGCCGGCCTGGAAGAGCACCCATTGCTGATAGACAAGCACCGCCGCCGCAATCAGCAGGACGAGCCACCACAGCGTGGCCGGTCGTGCTTGGTTGCGGAACTCGCGCAGGTACTGCAGCCCGTACCGAGACCCGATGCCTTGGAGCATGTCGCCGACGACCACGTTCGCCGCGCGGAGTGCAGCTCCGCCCGTGACGATCGGCAGGCTGGAGCACACGATGAGCATGTTGAGAATGACAATGTCCGCGAGCAGCGTGAAGGCGGACATGAAGCGCGATTCCGGGTTAAACATGTTCACCTGCCCCAGCGTAGTTGGTGGGTGCCAAGCTGCAGCGGACAAGATGCCACGGAGCCGCGCCGGGCTACACCTCTAAATGGAGCTAGCTCCATTTGGGCCGAACCGCCACGTAAACTCCCAGGTCGTGCTCCAGCCGCAATCGTAAATGGAGCTAGCTCCATTTGGGCCGAACCGTCTCCTAAAAGCCCAGGTCGTGCTCCAGCCGCAATCGTAAATGGAGCTAGCTCCATTTGCACATCAATGGTGGTGCGGGGGTCCAATCCACGCAGTGTCCGTCGCTGGTCGTCAGCTGGTTCAATGGGGGAAGGCAGTCTCTGGTGGCTAACGCGAAAAAAGATAACCCCCTGGTCTCACGGTTCATTCGTGACCAAGGGGCTATCAAAGTATGTAAAGCGCAAATTTCAGAAGCGCGAACCGGTGAGGCGGACGGACCGCAGCCGGACCCGCGGGTGGTGGAAAGAAAGTCCAACTTCACGAGCAAGATAGATTATACGGCTATTGCGGCTCTGGGACAATGGTGGATGCGCTGTCGTGAACGCCAGAATGTCGACGCTCTCCTGTCGCTTCGCATCACCAAAGAGAACCGGTAGTCGTATCAACTCTGTGCCTGTGGAACGGACGTCAAACTCCTCAAGGTCAGAACAGTAGCCGAGTTTCTGATAGACCCCCGTTTTCCACCCCAACCCTCAACCCCACCCAAAAGCAAAGGCGCCGGAACCGAAAACCGGTCCCGACGCCAAGCCAAACGGACAGCCAGCCGCAGCCAGCAGCAATACCTAGCCCTTCACCGCGCCTGCGGCCACGCCTTCAACGATGTGCTTCTGCGCGGACATGTAGAAGATGATGATGGGGATGATCGCCAGCACGAGCATGGCCATCATCGCGCCCAGGTCGCGGTCGCCCTGGGAGCCGATGAACTGCTGGATGACCACCGGGATGGTGCGGTACGGCGTGGACAGGCCGACCACCAGGTATGGGAGGAGGTAGTCGTTCCAGATCCACATGGCGTTGAGGATTGCCACGGTGATCGCGGTGGGTTTGAGCATCGGCATGACGACTCGGAAGAAGGTGGACAGGGGCGAGCAGCCGTCGATAGTTGCGGCTTCCTCGATCTCAAGCGGGATCGACTTGATGAACCCGGAGAACATGAAGACGGACAGGCCGGAGCCGAAGCCCATGTAGAGGATGACCATGCCGAGCGGGTTGGCCATGCCGAGGCGGTCGGCGATGACCACGGTGGGGAACATGACCATCTGGAAAGGGATGACCATGGAGAAGACGAACAGGTAGTACAGGGTACTCGTCCACCAGGTCTTCACACGGGTGATGTAGTAGGCGGTCATGGATGAGAAGAAGACGACGGCGGCGACGGACAGGATCGTGATCACGAATGACCACACGATTGCCCAGCCGAAGCCCTCGCCTTGGATGCCGGTGACGTAGTTGCTGAAGCCGGCCCACATGTCGCCAACCGGCAGGGCGAACGGGTTGTTCGAGATGGCGAAGCGGTCCTTGAAGGAGTTCAGCAGGATGAAGAAGATCGGGCCGAGGAACACGATGGTGAGGAAGATCAGCACCGCGTAGATCAAGCCCTTTGCGCCGCCGGAAACCTTCGCCTCGCTGGGGGCTGGCTTCGCGGCAGGCTTCGTTACCTTGGTGGTCATTGTTCTATGCCTCCACTTCCCTGCTGCGGGTGGCGCGCAGCTGGAACATTGCGATGACAACCACGACGACAACGAAGATCACTGCCTTCGCCTGGCCGACGCCCTCGGCACCGACGCGGTTGAACATGGTGTTGACGATGTTGAGGGCGACCATCTCGGTCTGCTGCCCCGGTGCGCCGTTGGTCAGCGCGAGGTTCTGGTCGAACAGTTTGAAGGTGTTCGACAGGGTGAGGAAGAGGCAGATGGTGATGGACGGCATCATCATCGGGATGGTGACGTGCCGCAGCATCTCCCACTTGCTCACGCCGTCCAGCTCGGCCGCTTCGATGAGCTCGGGCGGCACGTTCTGCAGGCCGGCGATGTAGATGATCATCATGTAGCCGATCAGCTGCCAGTTCATCAGGATGATCAGGCCGGCGTAGCCGAAGCGCCAGTCGGCGGCGATGGTGGTCTCGTAGTGGGCCAGCACCGCGTTGATCATGGACTGCCAGGTGTAGCCGAGCACGATACCGCCGATGAGGTTCGGCATGAAGAACACGGTGCGGAAGAAGTTCGTGCCCTTGAGCTTGCGCGTCAGCGTCCACGCGATTGCGAAGGCGATCACGTTGACGGTGATGATCGAGACGACCGCCACCGCCACGGTGAAGCCGAAGGCGGAGACGAAGCCCTCACGTTCCTGGAAGACGCGGCCGTAGTTTTCTAGGCCGACCCAGGTGGCATCGGTGATCGTGGTGAACTTGGTAAAGGACAGGAAGAAGCCGATGATGAACGGCACCAAAAAGGCGATGGCAAAGGCCGCCAGCGTCGGCAGGACGAAGATGGGGAAATACTTTTTCAGTGATGCTTGCATGGTGTGCTCCTCTGCCTAGTCCAGCAAGGCGATCTGGTTGGCCATCTCGTACTCCCAGTCGACCTTGAGCTTGGCCACCACGTCGTCCCAGCTCATGTTGCCAATGGCGTACTGGGCGAGGTTCTGGCCGTAGAGGTCGCGGAACTGCTGGTTGGGGCTGAATTGGAAGTCCCAGGGGATGGCTTCGGTCTCGGTATCAGAAAGCGCGGCCTGCACCTGGCGGGCCAGCGGGTCGTCCGGCACGTCTTCGGGGCTGTAGTTGGTAAACGGCGCGATGAATGACAGGTCATCCACCACCAGTTCCTTGCCGCGCTCGGAGAGGAACAGCCAGGTGAGGAAGTCGCGGGTGGCCTGCTGGTCTTCCTCGCTGGCCTTGTTGTTCACCGCGAGGTAGTTCTCGGTGCCGACGTTCAGCCCGACGTTTTCCTCGTTGGGCAGGCCCATGTACATGGGCATGAACTTGATCTTGTCTTCCTTGACCACGTTCGAGGCGTCGCCAGCAATCTGGCTCCAGGCCCAGTTACCGTTCTGCACCATCGCCGCCTTGCCGGTGGCGAACTCCGCCATGGAATCGCTGGTGGCGCGGGAGGCGGCCAGTGCCGGTTTGGTCGTGGAGTTCTGCAGGTACAGGTCGAACAGCTGCTTGAAGTTGTCGCCGTAGGTGAAGTCGATGGTGGGCATGTCCTGGAACTCGTTGATGTCGCGGTCGAGGATCTCGTAGTGGTACGGCCCGTTCATCAGGTGGTTGGTCCAGCGCCACTCTTCACCGGCGATGAGGCTGGTCACGGCAAACGCGCCGTCGATACCCAGCTCCTCTTTCTTGCCCTGCATATCCTCGGCGACGGCCTTGAGCGCGCCGAAGTTGTTGATCTCGTCCATGGAGGCCACGGCCGGGTCGGGCAGTGCGAAGTAGCGGTCGAAGATCTCCTCGTTGTAGAGGATGCCAAAGCCCTCCATGGCGAACGGGAAGCCGCGCACTGAGCCGTCCTTGTCGGTGATCGGCTGCGCGTCCTCGTTGAGCGCCTCGACCACCTCGTAGTCGGAGATGTCGGCGAGGTAGTCCTTCCAGATGCCGTAGCCTTCCTGGCCGTTGATCTGGAACAGGGTGGGCGCGTTGCTCTTGGCCATCTCGGCCTTCAGCGTCTGCATGTAGGAGCCGGATGCGGCCGTGACCACCTTGACGGGGATCCCGGTCTCCGCCGTGTACTCCTCGGCGATCGCCTTGAATTGCTCGGCCTGCTCCGGCTTGAAGTTCAGGTAATACACGTTGGGCCCATTGTTCGTGCCGCAGGCAACCATGCTTATCGACGCAAGCATCACCGTCGCCACACTCGCCACCACACGCCGAGCCTTGCTGACTCTCGTACTCATCGGCGGTCCTTCGAATTGTTTTTTACGTACACTTCCAGCGTAGAACCGTTGAGCAGGGCCAACAATACCTTTAATACATAACACCTATACGGTGGTATTAGCTGGTATTACCTGTTTGGTCCGGGGGTGGCATCGGGGGTAGTCGGTACACCATCGCCTCGTCCCGGTGTCCCGGTAGTACGCGCTGGAAGTACGACGCGGCAGCCTCCATGAGCGGCACGAAGCGGTGCTCGTTCTGGCTGAGGAACCACCGGTGGTCCAGGATCTCGTGGAAGATCTGCGCCGGCTCGAGCTTCTCCCGCAGCGGCTCGGGGATCAGCGCCACCACCGGCTCGTACTCGCGCACCATCCACCGGTGCGCCACCGCTTCTAGCGGCAGCTTTCCGCCGTAGCGCACCGCCCGGTAGACCTCCATCTCGCCCAGCAGCCGCTGTGCCTGCCCGTCCTGGACGTGAAGGCCGGTCAGCTGCAGCAGTTTCTTTTGGTAGAAGCCGGTGGAGAACACGGCCGGCTCGATGATGATGCGGTAGCGGTTGCCTTCGTTTTCAATCTCCATCTCGCCGACGTCGAAGCCGAGTGCGTTGATCGCTTCGACCCGCTTTGCGACGGCATCAAACGCATCCCCCTCCACCACCAGCTCACCGGTGACCAGGTCCCAGAGTTCGAGGTAGACGGCCTCGATGGCGTTGCCAAGGGCGATGACGTCGGCGTCCTCGTCGATGGCGCCGGCGGCCTGGAGGTCCATAAGTTCGCCGATGATGTTGACGCGGGCCACGTCGACGTCGTAAAGCCTGCGGCCCTGCGACAGTGGTTCGTGGAACTCGCCGGTCTCCGCATCGACCAGGTAGGCGGAGAACTGGTCCGCATCGCGGCGAAAGAGCGTGTTGGACAGCGACACGTCGCCCCAGTAGAAGCCGAGCAGGTGCAGGCGCACGAGCAGCACGGCCAGGGCGCGCACCAGCTTGGACACCACGTCCGCCGCGGGGTCGCGCGAAAAGACATCGCGGTACGGCAGCGAAAAGCGCAGGTGCTCCGTGACCAGGCAGGGGGTCAGCTCCTCCCCGTCCTCATCGCGGCGGTGCGTAATCACCGCGACAGGCACCACGCACGGCACGCCCAACTCCTGGAGTCGGCGCAGGTTGCGGTACTCGTGGTAGGCCACCCGCTCCCCGATCTCCTTGACCGCGAAGACGAGGCCATCCGCCTCAACCAGGCGCACGGTGTGCCGCGAGATGCCGCGCGGGAGCGCCGCGAGCAGGTCCGTGCTCCACTCCTCGAGCGGAGTGGACCACGGCATCTTCAGCAGCGTGGGCGCGTACGTGGGAGAAACAACGCTGAGCTTTTCCAGCACGCTTGAACGCTCCTACAGGCGCTCGCCCGTCGTCTTGGAGAAGGCGTGCAGGCCGCCCTCGGCGATCTGGGCGTGGACAACATCGCCCTTCATCACACCGGACAGCGGCGCGGTGCGCACCACGATCTGGCCGGAGGTCTCCTCCTGCATGCCCTCCTCCTTCCAGCCGCCGCCGGCGAGGTGGCCATACAGATAGGAGTCGGAGCCCAGCTCCTCGACGAAGTCGATCTCCACGGGGATCGAGTGCTCCGCGTTGCCGTCGACAAGCGTGAGCGCCTCCGGGCGGAAACCGAGGATGACCTGGCCCTTATCTGCCTCGGTCAGGTGCGCGCGCACGTCCTGCGGCAGCGGGATCGACGCCTGGCCCAAACGCGCCACGCCAGACTCATCCACATCGAAGGTGGACAGGTTCATCGCCGGCGAGCCAATGAAGCCCGCGACGAAGACGTTGTTCGGGCGGTCGTAGAGCTCGCGCGGCGTACCCACCTGCTGCAGCACGCCGAAGTTCAGCACCGCGATCCGATCGCCCATGGTCAGGGCCTCAGTCTGGTCGTGGGTGACGTACAGCGTGGTCACCTTCATGCGGCGCTGCAGGTTGGCAATCTGCGTGCGGGTCTGCACGCGCAGCTTCGCGTCCAGGTTGGACAGCGGCTCATCCATCAGGAACACCTGCGGCTCGCGCACAATCGCGCGGCCCATCGCCACACGCTGGCGCTGACCACCGGAAAGCGCCTTCGGCTTCCGGTCCAGGTACTCGGTCAGATCCAGCGTCTTCGCCGCCTCTTCCACGCGACGGTCGATCTCCGCCTTGTCCTGGCCCGCGATCTTCAGCGCAAAACCCATGTTCTCGCGCACAGTCATGTGCGGGTAGAGCGCGTAGTTCTGGAAGACCATCGCGATGTCGCGTTCCTTCGGGCTGACGTTGGTCACGTCCCGGTCGCCGATGAGGATGCGCCCCTCGTTCGTATCTTCCAGGCCCGCGAGCATGCGCAGCGCCGTCGACTTACCCGAGCCCGACGGGCCAACCAGGACCAGAAACTCGCCGTCCGCGATCTCCAGGTTCAGCTTGTCCACGCTCGGCTTGTCCGCGCCGGGGTAGATGCGTGTCGCATTGTCATAAGTCACTGTTGCCATAGTGTCCTCCATCGGCAGGTACGTGCCGAACGATCCGTAGTGGGGAAAAGGGTCGTACCCCACGTTACCCCCGCCGCGGGTGCGCGTGGGCATATTCGGTCGGCGCGGGTGTGGGAGACGGGGTTGGTTGCTCAAACGTTCTCGGTTTGCCAAAACGTAGCGGGTAGAACGTAGCCCCTAGTGCGTAGCCTCCAAAACGTAGTCTTTCGGGTGGAGCGCCGTATCGGTCGCTGCTGAGAACGGGTTTACTCGAAAGGCTACGTTCTAGGGGCTACGTTGTAGCCTTCACCCGCACCCCTCCCCCGCTATCCTTGGCCCCATGGCTTCGACTCCCGACGGAACGCACAAAAGCAGTACCGCCCAGCAGCCCGCGAAAGGCTCCGCCGTAAAGGACTGGGCGGCAGTGATCGGTGCGTCGGTGCTGCTGGCCGTCGGCGGCGGCGCAGCCGGCTACGCCCTGGCCGATGTCCCGGACGCCTCCGAGTTCGCGGTGTCCACGCAGGAACACGCCGCGCAGCTGATGATCTCGGACCCGCAGAACATCCTCAGCGCCGAGGACGAGCAGCGGATGGAGCGCGACGCGGAGCGCCTCCCCCACCCGGATACGGTGCAGACCATCCACTACCTCTTCTTGGCCGAGGGCCGTGAGAACGTGAACGACTCGGCGGAGAACTTCCTGCGCGATAACTACCCGGAGCAGATTGGCAACGACAAGTTCGCAGACGGCGTACTCATCCTCGGCGCCGACATGCAGTCGCGCAACAACTTCGTCTTCGCCGGCGAGGACGTCGCTGACCAGCTCAAGATCCGCAAGGGCCAGCGCCTCAGCGAGGTGCTGGAGGAGATGAAGCCGGGGCTGCGCGACGATAACCTGCCCGCGGCCGTCTTTGCTGGGGCGAACCTGGCCATGGACGCCGACGCGGTCCAGCAGTGGGGCGCGGACGATGCCCAGGACGACCGCATCGGCCTGGCGATCGCCGGTGGCGGAATCCCGTCAGGTGCGGCCCTGATCGGCGGCAGTATCGCCGCGACCAGGCGGGACAAGCGTCGCAAGAAGATCAACCAGGCCCGCGCAGACCACGCCCTCCTGGCCAGCGAGTACACGGGGCTCAGCCAGCGCCTCGACGAGCTGGACGTGCGCGCCAACTCGGTGTCTTCGGCCTTCGCCAACGCGGAGATGCGCCAGCAGTGGTCGGAGGTGCGTGACCGCTTCCTGCGTCTGCACGACGCGACCCAGAGCAACAGCGTGGCCACCGACCAGCAGGCCTACGAGAGCGCCGACAACCTACGCGACGCGGCGCAGACCTTCGAGGACGCCAGCCACGCCGAGGACAACATCAACCGGCTCTTTGCGGTGGAGCAGGGCGACGGTGCCGCGCGCCGCAACCTGCTCACCGATATCCGCGAAGACATCGTCCGCGCCCGCACCGAGGTCAAGGACAACGAGCTCAAGCAGGGTCTTGCGCAGCTGCAGGAGCGGGTGGACTGGCTGGACCAAAACCCGGATTCGCCGAAATTCTTGGACACCTTCGTCCGCGTGCTCGGCGACTACCGGGTGCTGCTGGACACCGTGAAACGCCGCGAGTTCAGCGACGTCAAGGAGCACAACGAGCTGCACACCCCGCGCCTGACGGACCCGGGCTACGTGTACTCCGGCTACGTGCCTTACGTGGCGATGGCCTCCTGGCACTCCTCCAATGTGGAGGCGGCGCAGGCGGCGCAGTCCTCGTCGTCGAGCTCGGGCGTGAATACGTCGTTTAGCAGCGGGTTCTCTGGCGCGGGCGGGTCGAGCTCCTTCTAGGGGGTGTCGTGCCACCACCCTACATCTGTGCGACGATGTGACGATTGCAACACTCCTGCTTTAGACTCCCCGTGTCCCACACAACGCAAGTTTCACGGAGGCAGCCCTTGCCCACAAGCGCACGCGAATTCAATATGGAACACCTCACGGAGGCAGATAAGCGGCAGATCGCGGAGCACAGCTCCGGCACCGTCCCCGACGGCGGCACCCTGTCTTGGGCGATCACACTGTTCGGTACTGCCGTCGGGGCGGGCATCCTCTTTTTGCCTATCGACGCCGGCAGCTTCGGTTTCTTCCCGCTCCTTGTAATTACACTGCTTATCGCCCCGATGGTGTTTTTCTCGCACCGCACCTACGCGCGTATCGTCGCCGCGTCGCCGAAGAAGGGCCTGGACGTGCTGCAGGTCGTCACGGCGTTGGCTGGACGCAACCGCGGGCTGATGACGGGTCTGATGTACTGGTTGTCCATTTACCCGATCGTGCTGATCTACGGCGTGAGCGTGACCAACACCATGGACAGTTTCGTGGTCAACCAACTCCACGGCCCGCATGTGCCGCGCTGGCTGATGGCCACGGTGTGCGTGGGTGTGCTCACGGGCGCGTACGCGTTGGGAAAGAAGGCGACGCTAGCCTTTGCCAACGCGCTGGTCTATCCGCTCATCATTGCGCTGGCCGCAGTGTCGTTCTACCTCATCCCCCAGTGGGATGTGGCCAGCTTCCGTTCCTACGAGTCGGGTACTCCGTTCTGGAAGGCGATGCTGCTGATTTTGCCGGTGTTCGTGTTCTCCTTCAACCACATGCCGGCAGTGTCCCAGTTTGCGCTCGACGTGCAAAAGCGTGAGGGCGGCGATGTCGCGGCTGCTGAGCGGACTGTGTCGAAGATTGAGGCGATCACCGTCGGCCTGCTCGTGGTGTTCACCATGTTCTTCGTGTGGTCGTGCACGCTCGCGCTTGGCGCTGACGGTATGGAGGCGGCGCGCGAGCAGAACATTCCCGTGCTGTCCTATCTGGCTAACGAGACCCAGACTCCGTTTTTGGCCGTCCTTTCGCCGATCGTTGCCCTGTGTGCGATTGCCTCGTCGTACTTCGGCCACGTCATGGGCGCCGAGGAGGGAACTACCTACCTCGTGCGCGCCGTCGCGCCGGGTGTTGCCGAGCGCCTGGACCCAAGAAAGCTGCGCTGGAGCATTTACGTTTTCGTCTTCGTCACCACCGTGGCCGCAGGCATTGTTAACCCTTCCATCCTGGACTTAATCTCGGTGGTCGGCGGCATCTTCATCACGTTTTTGGTCTACATCGTGCCGATGCTGCTGTTCCGCTACGCCAAGGATTAC
This sequence comes from Corynebacterium imitans, assembly GCF_000739455.1. NCBI lineage: Bacteria > Bacillati > Actinomycetota > Actinomycetes > Mycobacteriales > Corynebacteriaceae > Corynebacterium > Corynebacterium imitans. Next base: position 2,515,133 of record NZ_CP009211.1, on the reverse strand, counting down.
CGGCGTTTTGCCAACACGCCGGAGACCTGGGGTGTGTTCATCCTGGGCATCGTCATCATGGGTGTGGCTATCTGGCAGATGTTCGCCTAAGACAGGAACCCGTGACTACAGCTCCACCACGGTGCGCCCGGCGTGCTCGCCGGCCAGCACGCGCCGCCCCATCTCCACCACGCCGTCGAGGCCGACCGTCTCGGTGCGGATCGCGTTGATGTCGAGGGATTCGTCGAGGAGCTGCCACGCGGCGTCGCGAAGCGAATTGGGAGTGTCCACCGAGTTGATACCAACCAGCTGCACACCGCGCAGGATGAACGGCAGGACGCTGGCGGGCAGGTCGTTGCCGGCCGCCATGCCGCACGCGGTGGCGACGCCGCCCCAGCGCAGCTGCGTGAGCGCGTTGGCCAGCACGGTCGAGCCGACGGTGTCCACCACACCGCCCAGGCGCGCCTTCTGCAGCGGCTTGCCCGGCTCGGAAAATTCGGCGCGGTCGAGCACCTCGCTCGCGCCAAGTTCGCGCAGCCAGGGCCCATGCTTATCGACGCGACCCGTCACCGCCCACACCTCAAACCCTCGTGCCGCGAGCAACTGCACCGCGATGGAGCCGACGCCGCCGGTCGCACCCGTGACCAGGACGGGGCCCTCTGCTGCGTCCTCGTACAGGACGCGCTCCAGACCGGCCACGGACAGCGCCGCCGTATAGCCGGCGGTGCCGATCGCGGCTGCCTCGTGGGCGGAGAAGCGTGCGGGCACGCGGGTGATGTCGGCGGCCTCGATGCGCATCTCGGGGGTGTAGCCGCCGTGACGGCGCTCGCCGATGCCGCGGCCGTTGACGGTGACCAACGTGCCGTCGACAAGCGTGCCGACCGCATCGATGCCGGGGACAGTGGGCAGGTGCCGCAGGATGCCGCGGTTGCCGTCGAGCGCCATGGCGTCCTTGTAGTTGAGCGAGGAGTGGCTGATGTTGATCAGCGTGTCGCCCTCGCCGGCGAACTCGGGCTGCGTCTCGACGATCTCGGGGCCTTGCTCGGTAACAATCAGCGTGCGATTCATGGGGGCCAGTATAGGGACGAGCGGCGATGGTGGCACTGGCTTTGTAAGAAGGTTGTTATACGCTGCTGAAAAACTGGCAATAAACTGGAAAACCTGTGTCACCTGGGCGTATGCTTGGTGTGCCAACAATTGAATGAGTCAAAGGTCTGCCTGTGTCTGTTCGTGCCTTCTCCCCTGCCGTTGCACTGCTCACGGCTGCAACGCTGCCGCTGTCCCTCGTCCCCACCGCAACAGCGTCCCCGTACGTGGATACCGCCGTCGCGACGCTGAGCCAGGGTGACCTCATCTACAACGATGCCACCGGCCAGGAGTGCGCCGTCGGCTGGCTTCACGACGGCTACGCCTTCACCGCGGGCCAGTGTGGTGCCGATGGTGACCTTTTCCGAGACATCGACAATAACTATCTTGGCACCTTCGAAACCGACTACGACGAGGAGACTCGCCGCAACGACTTCGGCTGGATCAAGCTGGACATGGAAGTCGCTGAGGGGGAGAACGAGTACGAGCTGATCGAGTTCGACGACATCGCCCCTCGGGCGCTTCTGTATCGCTGGGGGCGAGATGGGGGAAGTGCGTGGAGCTACTACGAAGGCTTCGACGGCACGACGATGGTTGGTGACAAGGACATTGCTGAGTCGGCACCCGTGCTCGGCGAGCCCGTGATGGTGTCGCGCTCCGACGGCCTGGCTGGCCTCTACACCGGTGAGATGGACCGGCTCACCCTGATTACTCGCCCCGACCGGCAGGCCCTCAGCCCGCGCCGGGTTGACGCGGCGTACGTCGTGCAGCGACGGGGTAACGCGCAGCACGCCGACGTGTATCTGTTCTCACCCGATACAGGCCGTGGTGCAAAGATCGAGCTCCCGGGACCAGCCGCGGTGGACCAGGGCATGAAGATCGTTAATGTGACAGGCAATGGGCGCTGTACCATCGGCTACATCGGCGACGGTGTGGTGTACTCCGCGGGACACTGCGGGGATGAGGGCGACGAGATTTGGCTGAGTCACGATGATGATGATCGCCTCGTAGAGCGTATCGGCACGTTCCACACCAAATACAAGGAAGACGAGAGTCTCCCGGAAGATGAGCGGCCGAAAGTCCGCAACGATCACGGCTACATCACGCTCGAAAGTCCCTGGGTGCAGCTGGGCAGCAACGTCTACTCGGGTGACAAGGTTGTCCACTTCGAGGACATCAAGCCGGGCCTTGAGGTTTGTGCGTACGGCCAGACGACGAAGCCAGCGGTGCGCTGCGGGGAAGTGCTCGGCGTCGACGGCGCTGACATTGTGATGAGCGAAGGCGTCGATGGCCAGAAGGGCGATTCCGGCGGGCCTGTATGGGCGAAGGACGGCAGCGGTCTCGTTGGTATCTTCTCCGGAGGGGCGAGAAGCGGAGAATATGCGACGGCGTCCTACCCGTACGCGATCACCGACAACAACAACGAGATTCACCTTGATTCCTATGGCATCCTCCGCGCCTTTGCCCGCAGCCTGCCGTACTACTCCGTCTTCGCCGTGTATCAGACCTACCTTGGTGTACGCGGGGAGAAGATCCCGACACCCGGGCAGCCGATCGGCCAGGGGGATCTCCTCTACGACTGGGAAGGGAAACCGGTGTGCCGCGTCGGGTACGTGAAGGGCAATCGCATTTACTATTCGACGGACTGCAGGACCACGCACCTATATACGAATCAAGGGGGCGCGGCAGTAGAAATTCCTTCGGGTCGCTACTATGCCAATCTCGCAGACACAGGGGTGCTGGTAGATTCCCGGCGTTGGGACAACTCTGGAAACCTCGACGTCGCAGATCGCATGGTGCCCTGGGATGAACTTTCTCCGGGAGATGAGATCTGCACGACGGGTGCGTCCCCGGAAGAACAGAAGTGCACGACGCTGCTTGGTCTCGACGGCCCGCGCCTGATTCTCAAAGACACCTTCGAGGGTGCCTTCGGTCTCCCCGGCGGCCCGCTGTGGGTCCCTGGCAAGGGGTTTGCTGGAGTCTATGCCGAGACCTGGGATGAATGGGGCCGGGGTATGCGCATCGACATGGTGTTCCCGGATGAGTCTCGAGACGCATACTACACAGAGCAAGCAGTCCGCGCCTCGGAGCTGGGCGAGACCTTCTACCAGCGGACTCCGACGATGTACGCAGATGATGAGCTGAACCCGACCTCGCCGGTGTCCTTCCCGAAGCGGAAGTTCCAGGCCGGGGACACGCTCTATGACGCCGCCGGCAACGAAGTCTGCGAGGTGACCCGCGTCGAGGCAGGCCGCCTCGTCGTGTCCTCGGAGTGCGGTTTGCATGCGTACACGCGCCTGGGCGAATACGTCGGCTATGTGGAGGAAGCCACGGGCCAGGCAGATCAGGTAGCCACCATTGAGGTAGATGACGTTGCCATGACGGCGGGCGAAGACAGTGCCGATACCGTCGTGCCGTGGGATGAGCTCACTCCGGGCGACCGGGTGTGCGCCGGGGGCGAGTGCGCCGCTTTTGCCGGCTACGACGGTTCCATGCTCGTGCTGGACAAACCGCTCACGGGCGTCCTGCCCGGTGCTGCCCTGCGCGTTGCAGGCAAGGGTGTGGCTGGCATGTACCACCGCGATGGCATCGGGTCTCGCCTGGACATGGTCGAGCAGGATCGGGCTGCCGAGTCCAATGCCGTCGCGATCCGCGCTGCGTATGCGAAGGGCGAGCGGTTCTACGCCCACAATGACGCAGACTTCTGGTCCCTGGGCAGTGGTCGCGGCGAGCGCGTGCCGTTCCCGTCTCGTTCCCTCGATGAGAGCACCATGCTTTACGACACCCACGGGACCCCCACCTGCCACATCGGCCATACCGACGGTGCCTACCTATACGTCTCCTCCGCCTGCGGCACCGGTGCTGCCTACACCGCTGCCGGCGAATACATCGGCGAGGTCGACACCGCTCCCGCCGCGGGCAATCGTGACACCGTTGCAACCATCGAGGTCACCGGCCACCGCATGGAGGTTGGTACGAACACGCACAAGACCGTGGCGAGCTGGGATGCGCTGCAGCCAGGCGACACACTGTGCTCGGCTGCGGGTTGCGGCACGTTCTTGGGTCTCGACGGCGCGCAGGTGATCCACGACGCCCCGGTCCCCGACCTGCCAGGTGCCGCGCTGTGGAACCCGGAGCACGGTTTCGTCGGTGTCTCCGGCGGTGCGGGGAAGCCGGCCAGCCGCATCGACATGGTCACCGAGGGCCAGCACCCCTCGTACGCTGACCAGGTCAAGCGGGCACGCGAGTGGGGCGTGCCGTTCTACCAGCGTGCAGCCGCACGCTTCTGGAGCCCCGCCGGGCTCGGTGACGAGGTGCCCTTCGAATCGCACCCGAGCGTCAACCAGGGCGATCTGCTTTACGACGCCAACCACCACCCCACCTGCACCATCGGCTTCATCAACGACGTGGTGCTGTACACCGCCGCCGACTGCGCCAAAGAGGGAACGGTCCTCTACTCCGAATTCGGCGAGCCGCTCGGTGCGCTCACCGTTCCTGCGGGTACGTCCAAGCGCCCCGCCTTCGGGTACGTGCAGCTAGATACGCCGTATGTCGAAGCGGGGACCAATACCAAGTCCGGCTCAAAGGTCGCCGCGTGGGATTCGGTAAAGCCGGGCGACAAGGTCTGCGCATACGGTCCTGGCGCCGGGGAGCGTTGCGGCACCTACTACGGTCAGGACGGCGCGGCGGTCGTGCTTTCCGGCGACCTCGACGGTGATGTAATCGATCACGGCGGCCCGGTCTGGGTCCCCGGCAAGGGGCTTGTGGCTATCGACGCAGGCCGAACCGGCAACTTCCACACCGGGGCCCGCATCGACATGCTCACCCACGGAACCCAGCCCACGAACTACAAGGCGGTGCAGGAAGCGTACGAGCGCGGCGAGGAGTACTTCCAGCGTGCGACGGCGCACTTCTTCACAATCACACAGCCGAAGGGCGCAAAGGTCCCGTTCCCCAAGAAGCCGGTTCCGACGCCGACTCCGGACGCGACAGTGAAACCGGAGCCAACTCCGACTCCGGACGCCACGGCAACGTCGACGCCGACGGCGGAGCCTACCGCGAAGCCGAGCCCGGAGACCGAGGAAACTGTACCTAGTCCGACGGAAACAGAGACCGGTCAGCCGAGCACTGAGCCAAGCACCGAGACGACTAGCGCACCGAATGCCACGCAGACCGAGACTGAGCATCCCGCGAACAACGAAGGCTCGGCAGATGGCAGTTCGACAGGTGGCATTATCGCCGCGATTCTTATCCCGCTGCTGCTCCTGGGAATCGGCTTCCTGGTGACGCAGGTGGTGGATGTGACGCAGTTCGGCCTGCCTCCGGTGCCGCAGGTATTGCGGTTCTAGAAACGGAGCTAGCTCCATTTGGACCGACCCCGTCGGTAAAACGCCTGGTCGCACTCGGTCGCAAACCCCAAACGGAGCTAGCTCCATGTACACCGACCCCGCCCGGAAACCCCGGAAACCCCAGGAGGGGGTACGCCCGCCTGCCCCCATGCGCGCCTAGACCTTTGATTCTCTTAGGCGACTGTAAGAAATCATCATGCCGTGTTAGTGTGTGGCGCACCACAAAGAAAGGCAGGTATTGATGTCCACATCACATACAGGCGGCACCGCCACCCCGCGCGCCGGGGAGTTACCGGAGCAGTACAGTGACGAGCACCTTGAGCTCGGCCGCGCCGAGTTCCAGACCGAGAACCTCTCGGAAGCGGATATGGAGCAGATCAAGGAGCAGCGCGCCGGGGACAAGCCGGACGGCACGTTCCTCTCTTGGGTGATCGCGCTCTTCGGCACCGGCGTTGGCGCGGGTATCCTCTTCCTGCCGATCAACGCGGGCAGTTTCGGTTTTTGGCCGCTTGTACTGGCCACGCTGATCATCGGCCCGATGGTGTACTTCTCCCACCGCGCGTACGCCCGCATTGTGGCGGCCTCCCCGGAGAAGGGCCTCGACGTCCTCCAAGTCGTCACCGCCCTGACCGGCCGCAAACGCGGCCTCGCCACCGCGGTGATGTACTGGTTGGCCATCTACCCGGTGGTGTTGATCTACGCGATCTCTATTACCAACACGATGGACAGTTTCATCGTCAACCAGCTGGGCGGGCCGGAGATCAACCGCTGGCTGCTGGCCACGATCTGCGTCACGTTGCTCACCGGCGCGTACGCGATGGGTATGAAGATCACGCTCTGGCTCGCCAACGTGCTGGTCTACCCGCTGGTCGTGGCGCTCGCCGCGGTCTCGATCTACCTCATCCCCAAGTGGGACCTGGCCAGCTTCCGCGGCTACGAGTCCGACACTCCCCTCTGGCAGGCCATCATTCTGGTGATGCCGGTGTTGGTCTTTTCCTTCAGCCACATCGCTGCCCTGTCGCAGCTTGCGCTGGATATGCAGAAGCGCCACAACGGCAATGTCGCGGAGACGGAGCGTGCGGTCTCGCGCATCGAGCTGGCCGCCGCCGCGATGCTGGTGGTCTTCACCATGTTCTTCGTGTGGTCTTGCGCGCTCGCGCTGGGTGCCGACGGCATGGACGCAGCCCGCGAGCAGAACATCCCGGTCCTGTCCTACCTGGCCAACGAGACGCAGACGCCGTTCCTTGCGTGGGTGAGCCCGGTCATCGCGATCTGTGCGATCATCACTTCCTACTTCGGCCACCTACTGGGCACCGAGGAGGGCACCAGCTATCTCGTCCGCGTCGCCGCGCCGCGCACCGCCGCCAAGCTGAACCCGCGCGCTACTCGACGCCTCGTGCTCGCCTTCGTCTTCGTCACCGCTATTCTCGCCGCGGTTGCCAACCCTTCGATCCTGGACATGATCTCCGTGGTCGGTGGCATCTTCATGGCGTTCCTGCTGTTCATCCTGCCGGCCTTGCTGGCGGTGAAGGCCACCGCGTTCCGACACTATGCCTTCCGCCCCGACACCATCTTCGTGTTTGTGGTTGGTGTACTGGCTGTCGGCGTGTCGATCATCCAACTCTTCTAGATCCCACTCCCCCGCCCCTACCCCCACAGCACCCTTGGTCGTGTGAGATGCACCACGTTCAGGGGTGCTGAACTTTTGTGAAAAGCATCTACTTTATAAAGCGACCCGGGCGTACGACGGGTTTCTCCGTGTTTATTCGCGGCCATAAACAACCGCTGACCATATGATAGGCAAGTGTTCAACAATTCCGCCGGTCATCGCGGTCGAGTGTATGCAACATGCCATGCAAGGAAACGAAAATTATGCGGGACAAATAATTTTACTCATCTCGCTAGGTAAACAGGTGACGCTTTTGTAAGCTGAAGCAGGAGATAATCGAGGCAGGGCCCGGCGTTTAGAACACGAGACGCCGGGCTTTTCCTCTGCCATACTTCTTCCATGTCGAGCAGGCAATTTACGCTGGATACCTCAGGCGAGCGCTGGCGCTTGCGCGAGACGGAAGCCAGCAAGCTGCGTAACGAGCGAGAAAAGGAAGCACGCGAGTACCGCAAGCAGTTCCGCTCGCCACGAGCCCGCGGCATCCTGCTGGCCGTCGCCGTCCTGCTTGCCCTGCTCCCCGCGCTGCTCATCTTTACCCTCTGGCACGTCCCCTCGGACGAGGAGGCCCGCGTAGAAACCGTCGCCCAAAGCCCAGACACCTTCGTCGACGACCCGGCCAACCTGCTCACCCCAGCGCAGGAACAGGACCTGCTACACGAAGCGGACGACCTGCCGCACCCGTCGTCAGTGACGCGCCTGCGCTTCATCGTCTTCGACGATTCGCTCGACAACGTGAACGACTCCGTCGAAAACTTCATGCGCGACACGCACCCAGCGGAGATCGGCCCAGACCATTTTGCCGACGGCGCGCTGCTCGTCGGCGCCGCGATGGGCACCCGCCACCAGTTCATTTTCGCGGGCGAGGACGTCGCGGACCAGCTCGCCTTGCGCAGCGGCTCGCACTTGGACGACTCGCTCGAGGCGATGGCCGAGGGCCTGCGCGCCGGGAACATTCCGCGCGGGCTTCTCGCCGGCGCGCGCCACGCCACCGATCCCGAGCTCGTCTACGAGCACAAAGTCGGCGACGTACGCATCCTGCGCGCGGCGCTGCCGGTGCCCGTAGGCCTGGGCGTGTTCGCGGCTGTGCTGGCGATTGGTGCGTGGCCGGTGCGTCGCGTCGAGAAGCGAAAGCAGCGTGTTGGGGAGGCGAGACGCAACAAGGACCTGCTGGCGCGCGAGTACACCGCGCTGGCCATGCGACTCGACCAGATCGATGAGCGCGCGCGGAGCGTGGATTCGCGCTTTGTGCACGGGGAGCTGCGCGCGCAGTGGGCGCAGGTGAGCGAGCGTTTCCTTGCGCTGGATGCCGCGGTGCGCGACCTGCCCGTAGACACCGACAGCGACGCGCTGGCCAACGCCGCGGCGCTCGAGGACGCCGCGCAGACGCTCGAAGACGCCCAGCGCGCCGAGGAGCACATCGACCAGCTCTACCGTATGGAGCGCGGCGACGTTGAAGTGCGCAAAGCACACCTGGCCGAGCTGCGCGAGGACGCCACACACGCTCACACCGCCACAGCCAAGGCCGGCGACGAGGAGCTCGCCGATGGCGTCGAAAAGATCATCCAACGTCTCGACGCGCTTGCGGTCAATCCGCAGGACCAGGCCTTCATGGACACCTTCGTCCGTGTGCTTGGCGACTACCGCCTCACCATGGAGGCCCTCCAACGCCGCCAGTTCACCGCGAGCGACGGCGTCGATGACTACGCGGCACCGCGCCTGTGGGAGCCGGAATTCCGCTACCCCGGCTACGTCAGCTACCGCGAGCTGCGCCTCTGGGACGCGACCAACAACAGTCCGAGCTCCGACAACGGGACGAATTCCGGCTTTAGCTCCGGGTTCTCGGGCTCCGGCGGCTCCAGCTCCTTCTAGGGGACACCGCGCACTTCCCGGAAAAATAAGCGGAACCTTCTCGCCTCTCGCGCTCTAAATGGGGGGTGGTGAGCGCTCTTCCGGCCTCGGGGGGGTTGGGCCGTGGGCGAGAAGGTTCGCACGAAGAAGTATGACACGCTTTGCAGTTCGTGTCTACCTCAGCGGAAAAACAATTTTCATCAGAGCACAAACCAGCAGGTCAACGGGACAAAATTAGATAACCACCGCACCTGCACACCCGCGCTGTCGTACCATCATCGTGAGCAAGCCCGACACACGCCGAAGAAGGACCCCATGGCCAAGAACGACACCGCTTCGTTAACCCCGGAGCAGGCCAACGATGTCAAAAACAGCGACGCCTACAGCTTCCAGGGCACAAAGTTTCCGCTGCCGGACGGCTTTACCGTCGCGCGCGAGGACCTGCCCGATTGGCGTCTCGCCCACTTCGCGGTGATCCTGCCGGTGTTCCCAGACGCCCTGACCAGCATGGATGTCACCGAATGGACTCCGGGCCGCTTCCGCGGGATTAAGTCGATCGAGGTCCCAGTGTGGGACGCCGAGGCCGCTGCTTATCGACGCGCCACCGACATCCCTCGCCACCTCCTCGACAAAGCCGCCTACCACTACACCCCGCGCGTGTTCCTCAAAGGCGCGCACTCCCGCTTCCGCTCGCCGCTGGATGAGTCCGTGGGCGCAAAAGCCGTCGACGCGGTCGGCGGCGCGTCAGAGTGTTCCCCCAAGCACACGCGCCACAAAACCAGCGTGCGCGCCCGCCGCCTGCTCTTCCGCCCGGACATCACCCCGGAGAACGGGAAGACGCCGCCGGAAGATCCCCGCCAGAAGACCCGCCCGGGCGCGGAGTTTGTGCTGGTGGACGACCCGGAGGTGCTCGCGGCGGTTGGCGGCAGCACGCGGAACCTGGAGCGCTTCCAAGGCCGCGCGCTGCACAACCCGCACGCGCGGATCTCGCTGGCGTGCGTGGAGCACCTGCAGTACACGGGCCCGGGGCTGCGCAGAATCGGCACCGAGGACACAGAGGACACCGGGGACACAGAAAACACCACCTTCCAGAACAACTTCCTGGTCTTCCACGTCGTCGCGGAGCACTGCTCGAGTGCCGCACTCGAGGCGATTTCCAAGTCGCTGTTCCGCAGCCGCAATAGGGTCCCGCTGCTTCCCGAGTACACCCCAAACCCCACCCACATCACCGAGGTCCGCAAGGAGAACCTCCTGAGCCTGTTGCTCGCACGCTTCGGCGAGACAATCGGTAACACCAGCCTGGCATTCGGAAACGGCGGCGGCTTGAGGTGGGCGCAGGAGAAGGACGGCCTAACCGCGGGCAATCCGTACACGACGATTACCGCGATCCCGGCCCGCGAGGGTCTCGAGCTACCGCAGCGCATGCAGCAGCGTGGCGAGCAGGACTTGGGCCCGTGGACGGTGCACGACGCCTGGGCGTGGTTCCTCGCCACCCGCGCAGATCTCTTCCAGCCAGAGCTCACCGCCCTTGACCAGCACTCGCTCGACGCATCACGCGTGCAGCTGTTCCGCGACTGGACCGTCCACTCCGACGAAAACGGCCTCGCCGTGGTACGCCGCGCCCCGATCGAGAACGCCAACAATTTCTTCTGGATCCACACCGGCACCCGGCTTGTGGACCTGGCCATCCTCGTCCGCCGCGCCGACAAATACCTCGCACAGATGGCAAAGCAGCTGCGCGCGATGACCTTCGGCTCCACGGAGATTGACCAGCTGCGCCTGAAGGACGAGTGGAGCGACGACGACATCCAGAAAGCGTCGTCAACCCTGCGCCGCAGCCTGCGCAACTTCGAGGCGCTGCAGACCGAGCTCGTCGTGTTCCGCGACCACCTCTGGTACGAGTCCGTCAGTGGCCGCCCCGTCGACACCGCGGTGCTGCGCCACATGCTGCTCGCCACCGGCACCCGCGACAACTTCGATGAAATCGTCTCTGAGCTGGAGCTTCGCAAGGACATCTACGCCACGCAGGCCGACTCGATCCAGGTGGCGCTGGACACCGTGCGCCGCCAGAAGGCGCAGGAGAAGGAGGAGCGCGAGAAGGAGCAGGAGCGCCAGGAGCGCCGCCGCGAGGCGGAGGAGCAGGAGCGCCGCGAGGCCCTGAACATCAACATCGCGATCGCCGGTCTCGCGCTCGCTGTGCCGGGACTGATCGACCTGTGGCCGCGCGCCGAGGACAGCCACACCGAGTTCTGGGTTTCCCTGGTCGTCGTGCTGGCGATCGGCGCGGTGCTGGCTTCCCGCCTGCGCCGCCAGGGCGTCATCGGCCGCAAGGACTAGGGGCTTTTTGCTTATCGACGCCGCGTTGTCCCCCGCCGCGCCAAAACCATAACTCAAAATATAAACCAAAATATAAACCAAAATCGCAATCAAAAACGCGCAGGTAGAAGGAATATTTGCGCACTGTTTGAACGATTCTGAGTGCGATTCTTCAAAATATAAACCAAAAGCGTAATCAAAATCGCATTCAGAATTCTCTCACGGTCTGACAGACAGAAAACATCGAAGCAGAAAAGCCGATTCAAACCCAACGCGGTTGTTAGGATGGTTGCGGTAAAGCGATCCCGACAGGCTTCGGCTACCTCCACATAGGCTTTGTCCGCTGAAATGCCTCCACATCGCACTTTTTAGTGTGCTTGGAGGCTGCATTGTCTGCTCTGCAGATGAAGAGTGGGGAGTTTATCACCGCTGCATCTGACCCGGAAAGCCTCGTGGAACAGCTACTTTCAACACAGCTAGACAGTTCACTACCGAGGTCTGCCGCCGCTGAGCAAAGATCCTGGAGGAACAGTCTCCCGATACTGGCGGAGGATCTTGCGGCTGCTGGGCTGTTCGATGTCGACGTGTTTCTTGAGTTCCCTTTGCCTATGTCATCACAGCGAATTGATGCGCTTCTAGCTGGAACGCACCCGGTAACGGGGAATCCCTCATTTGTGCTTCTGGAACTCAAGCAGTGGTCATCTGGACGTATTTTTGAAGGGGATACCAACCTGGTGCAGATTCCGGGGATGTACGCCCCGCAACTTCATCCTGCCCGGCAAGTGAACGGTTACCGCCGCTATTTCAACGATTTCGTAACGGCGCTGGAGGGGAGAGACGAGTGGGTCGAAGCTGCGGCCTATCTCCACAATGCGGAGGAGAGTGCTTTTCAGGAGGAGTTCTACCAAGCTCCCGAAGCGGAAATTTTCACCTCTGATTCCCGGTCTGCGTTGCAGCAGTTCCTCAAAGGTGTCCTTGGCGGACCGCGAGATGAGGACTCAATACAGGCAGTGCTCCAGTCGCCCAGCCGGCCGTCGAAGAAGCTCATGCAGTTGGCTGCTGAAGAAGTCCGTAATCGAGAACAGTTTGTTCTCGTCGGCGAGCAGCAGCGTGCTGTCGATCTCATTAAGCATGAGGTGAACTTGGCATCGCGAGGGAGAAAGAAGAGGGTCATCGTCGTTTCTGGCGGTCCCGGAAGCGGGAAATCAGCGATTGCGTTATCGCTTTTGGGTGAACTGGCTCGAGATGGGAAGACTGTCCTTCACGCCACTGGTTCACGATCCTTCACCCAAACCCTGCGGAAAAACGCAGGCTATCGTCACGTTGACACGCAGAACCTGTTTAAATATTTCAATTCCTTCATCAACGCAGAAACCGATGTGCTGGATGTACTCATTGCGGATGAAGCTCACCGCATTCGACAGACCTCGAACAACAGATACACGCGTGCGAAGGATCGGTCTTCCCGTCTGCAGATAGATGAGTTGGTGAGCGTAGCCAAGGTGCCAGTTTTCCTCCTGGATGACAATCAAGTAGTCCGAGCGGGTGAGCTTGGCTCAACAGAAGACATCAAAAAGTTTGCTACGAGCCTCGGCTACGAGGTTGTCCACGTCGGCCTCACAGAGCAATTTCGCTGTGGCGGCTCTGCAGAGTATGTGCGCTGGGTAGAGCAAATCTTGGGACTGGCCGATGGCGAACCGCCCGAGGCGACGCTCGACACAGAAGATTCTTTCGAAGTACTGCTCGCGGATTCTCCGCAAGAAATGGAAGCAGTGCTTCAAAGCCGTACCCAGACGAATGAAACCGCCAGGATCGTTGCTGGGTTCTGTTGGCCGTGGTCAGATGCGCAGGATGGGCAGCTTATCGACGACGTCGTGATCGGTGACTGGGCGCGCCCCTGGAACAACAAAGGCAATAGGAGAGTGGGCGATGCACCGCCGTCGGCATTGTGGGCAACCAAAGAAGGCGGGTTCGGCCAGGTCGGTTGCATCTACACGGCGCAAGGGTTCGAGTTTGACTGGTCGGGCGTGATTCTTGGGCCGGATCTTGTGTGGCGCGATGGCAGGTTTGAAACGGCGCGCGCCGCCAATTGCGATCCACATTTTTCTAGGCGAAACCAGGTGTCTGACGAAACTTTCGATCTACTGATCCGCCACGTCTACAAAGTCCTATTGACCAGGGGAATGAAAGGAGTCGTCATCTACTCGCCAGACAAAGAAACCCGCGAAGCATTGAAGCAGTTGGCTTCCTAAAAATTTGTCCAAGGGCCCTTCGGACTTCCACGTGGATATGTCCTCACCCCGACCGTTTTCGTCAAGAAAGTGATTCATAAGCGTGAGCGAGCACCCGCAACCGTTTATTCAGAGGGTTCCCTACAACGAGCATTTCGAGGACGCCCTCGTAGCCCGCTACAACCAAATTCCTTTGGACCAGCGGGAGGAATGGAGTACTTACCAGCTGGACTGGCCGACTGTCTACGTTGTACGAAGTCGTCGGGAAGGGAAGTACGGAGCTGCGCAATTTGAAATATACGTCGGCGAAACTAACGATATTCGGAAGAGGACCCGGCAGCATCTTTACCAAGATCCCAAAAACCGCGACGACTGGGCAAGATTTACTCGCGCTGACGACGTAGAAATGTACGTCGTCGGTCACCCGTACTTCAACAAATCACTGACTCTGGATATCGAGAATCGGCTCTTGCACTATCTCGAGGCTTGCAAATTGGTCGAGCGGAGAAACAATCGCCGGACGAACGAACAGCGTGCGTACTTCACCGTTGAGCATCTAGATACCGTCTTTGGCCAAATTTGGGATGTACTCCATCGGGAGGAACCTGAACTGTTTGAGCCGGTGAAGGAGATTCAGGAGCGGGCGATTTTCAAGGCATCTCCATTCCAGCGTCTTAATGAAGAGCAGCTGCGCGCTCAGGACCTTGTCTACCAGGCGCTCGAGAGCGCACTTGAGGAAGACAGTGATGAGCACCGACTAATTCTTGTCTCGGGTGAAGCAGGCTCGGGAAAGACGGTCCTGATCAGCAGCATTTTCGCTGGAATCATGATGGGCGTTGGGGAAGAAGACGAACGGTACACGCATTTAGTCGCGCCGGAAAACCGCGTCACCGATGCAAGCCATCGAGAGCAGACGGCCGATCAGGATGAGGCAGTGCCAGTGGGAACTGACATCGACGGCTACCTGATCTCGGGGCACAAGAATGATGGGGGACAGTATGAGGTGTACAAGGAGATCATCCGGAAGTCGGGGATACCGTATTCGCGGCACGGTGTGCGAAATTCCCGGGTATATAAGCCAACTAACTTCATCAATACGTTTTCACCAGATGATCCGGTAGACCTTGTGCTCATCGATGAGGCACACCTTTTACTGACGCAGAAGTCGCAGAGCTACACAGAGGACCAACCACAAATTGGTGCCATCCTGGATCGCGCAAAGGTAGTCGTCGCAGTATTTGACCCGAAACAAACTCTCGAGGCACCTCAGTACTGGGATATACCGATCGAGGAGTACTTTGCGGACAAACTATTCGGCGAGCCTATCCGTCTCGAGAACCAGATGCGTCTGGAAGCGGATCCGGAGACTATCTCCTGGATTCGGCACTTTGTAGACGATGGGGCTATTTTGCCCGTCCCCTCCGATAGTAGGGGATACGACTTGCGGATCTACGAGACTCCGTCCGAGTTGGAAGAGGCCATTCGATCTAAAGACAGTGCGGTTGAGAACAGCCTTGCGCGATTGTTGGCAACCTACGACTGGGAATTTAAGTCCAAGAAGTCAAACGATGAAACGCCTGATGGCGCTTGGTACGTGGATATTGCCTACGCCAACGGGGAGTTCACCATGCCGTGGAACCTCATGACGGAACAACCAAAGGAAATGCGTGGCAAGAAGGCATACAGAACCGCCTGGTCGGAAGCTCCGCACACTATCAACGAAATCGGCTCTACATACACTATCCAGGGCTTCGACCTGAACTATGCGGGAGTAATTCTCGGTCCGTCGATTGTCTACCGGGATGGACGCGTACAAATCGACCCTACAAAATCCGCCCATAAAAAGGCGGTGTACAAGCGAACGCCGACGCTGCTTATCCAACAGTCACGCGAGACAGATCCCAACCACGAGGAGCTGCGATTCGAAAAGAAGTCACATGCAGAAGAAATGATCAGGAATGAGCTCAACGTGCTATTGACGCGTGGGACAAGAGGACTCTTCATATACGCAGTTGACGACCAGCTACGCGAAGAGCTCCTCCGCGCCGCGGGCATGCCTGGCAGCTAAAGGATGAGCAAGGACGCGTGTGGATAATCCCAGCACTCACCCATGCAACCACACCGCAATCTGCGAGCGGTTGTTGATCTGCAGCTTCGAGAAGATGTTTTCTACGTGGCCTTCCACCGTCCGGGTCGAGATGACCAACTTGTCGGCAACTTGCCGGTTGGTCAATCCGGAGCCGACGAGTTCCGCGACCTCGCGCTCTCGGCGGGTAAGCGGGGAGTTCTTTTCAACCTTTGGCTCGTTTGCCGTTGCTGGCTCGGGAAGCTTGTCGTACATGCTCAAGGCATAGGCAATCGCGTCCTTTTTGGACCTTGGCACCCGTTGCGTTTCGAACACTAAAGGCTCACGGGCTTTCACCGAGCGCGCTTTCATCGCCGGGCCGAACGCTTGCACTGAAGTGCCTTGGGCTCGCCAAATATCATCGGCTGCCGTAGCGAGTGAGCTTGCGAGTTCATGGTTCCCGACTGCTGACTCAATCCAACTCTGCAGTTCAACGATGAGCGAAGAGACGATCCCGTCTTGGAAGTCTGCACTAATTTCAAGACCCTGACGGGCATGTGCACGGCCGCTCTCCCACTGTCCGAGTGAGAAGTGGGCCATCCCGGCTACCCAGTGGAAGTGTGCGCGGTTCCAGCGCTCCCCGGACTCATCGGCAAAAGTGAATGCTTGCGCGCATACTTCCAATGCCTCGGTGTGGGCGCCGCTGAGCTCAAATGCCATGGCGTGTTGGAATCCGGCGATGAGTTCGGCGGCGGTGTCGTCCAAGTCGTCGAAAAGCGACAATGCCTCGCCGAAGAGTGGAATTGCCTGCTCCAGTGATCCCGTGAACAAATGGTAGAGGGCCATCCAGCAGCGGGCGTGTGCCTTCAAGTGGACATTGTCTAGCTCTTCGGCGAGATCCCAGCACTCCTGGACGAGCTCGCCGCCACGGTCGTGGTCGCCTTGAATCAAGGCCACCCAGGCACCGACCCAGAGCAGCTCACCTCGCGACGGGCCGGTGACCCCCGGCAGTGCGAGAAATTGCTCGATCCGGTCGCGGCCTTCACTGAGCGACAAGCCGGCTACCCACTGATAACGCAGTGCTGCGACGTGCTCCGCGGCGGCATTTGGTTCCTCGCGGGTGTCGTAGGCGTGCTCGAGCGCGAGCACGGTGTTGCTGTGTCCCTCCCGTGCCATCTCGAGCATCGTGAGCTGGTTCGGGCCGGGCCAATGTGCTGCCATCTCCGCGGCGCGACGAGAGAAGAACTCACGGTGACGAGCCTGGAGGTCGGCCGCTTCCTCAGCGGACAGCTGCTGTTGCCCGTAGAGCTTTGTGGATACGAACTGCCGGTAGCGCACCCGCCTGCGGTCCCGCTCCACCCGGAGGACTGAGTTTCTTACCAGGTCATCCAGCAGCGGATAGACGTCTTCAGGGGACAAAGGCGGAAACCCGCAGATGTTCTCGGCGGCAAGCAGATCAAAGGTATCGGGGAAGATAGAGATCCGGTTCCAAAGCAGGCGCGCTTGCGGGTCGATGAGGTCGTAGCTCCACTTCACGGCGTTTTCCAGGGTCTGCTGCCTGCTGGGCGCGCTGTGCGGACCGTTTTGCAAGATCGTGAACTGGTGCTCGAGGCGCTCCGCGAACTCGCCTGTGCCAATCGAGCGGATGCGCGCCGCGGCAAGTTCGAGGGCGAGTGGGATGCCGTCGAGGCGTCGGCAAATGCTTGCAATATCGGAGGCATTCTCAGCGGTGAGCTCGAAGGCGGGGTCCGCGGCGTGCGCACGTTCGACGAACATTGCCACCGCAGGAGTTTTGGCCAGGGCGGCAGAATCTACGAGCGCGTCGGCGCTTGGAAGGCTCAAGGGCTCCAGGTGCAGCAACTTCTCCCCCGGAACGCCGAGTTGGCAGCGGCTGGTAGCGATCATCTTTACATCCGGGCATTCCGTCAGAATGAGGTATGCCAGCTCGCTGACTGCAAGGACTACGTGCTCGCAATTGTCGAGTATGAGCAGCATCGACTTTGACCTGAGGTAGTCCACTACTCGGACTTGCGAAGGCCGGGAAGACTGATCGGGAATCTCCAGATCAGTTGCAACAAGGGGTACCACCGCTTCGCCGCTATCTGCTGCACTCAAATCAAGAAACCACGCGCCATCCGGGTAGGAATCGTGGATCCTATTGCCGGTTTCCAGGGAGAGACGCGTTTTCCCGATGCCGCCTGCGCCAGTGATGGTGACGAGGTTTGCGCTCTCCAGCAGGGACACGAGGTGGTCAATTTCAGGCTCTCGGCTGATGAAGCTGGTGACGAGGCGCATTGGTAGGCGAGCTCCTCTTCGCATGTCTACGCGCACGATATGCGTAACCTCCTGACCCGCAAACCGGGTAGTTCTACCCATTTGGATGCTCAGCAGCCTGATCACCGCAACTGAAAAGTTGGGTATTTCTACCCGTGATCCACGACTCTATAGCAAATAGCTTGTGTTGTAGAGCACTTTTGAGAGCTCTGCTGCACCAAGTTGGAACGCTGATTAGGCGATTGTGTCGAAGGAGGAACGCATATGAACCAGCCTGCGGTGTCCGAAGCCCCTCAGAAATTCGATTCACGTGAGCTGCGAAACGCATTTGGTCGTTTTACAACTGGCGTGACTGTCGTGACCTGTCTGGCCCCAGACGGCAAGCCCCACGGAGCGACCGTGAATGCTTTTACCGCTGTGTCGCTTGACCCGCCACTTGCGCAGGTGACGCTGATCCGTGGAAACAAGGCAAGCCAGTACCTGGAAGAGCAGCCCTTTGCCATCAACATCCTCGCGGAAGATCAGCTCGATGTCTGCATGAACTTTGCGGGTAAGCCGATGGCAGGTGGACCGGCGTGGCGAAACGAAGACGGCATCCCGGTGCTCAAAGGTAACGCCGCGACGATTGAGTGCAAGCCGTGGCGAACCTACGACGGCGGCGACCACATCATTGTCATCGGCGAAGTCATCGACGTCGAGGTAACTGACCGCTCTCCGCTGCTGTTCCATGCGGGCAAATTCCGGTCAGCCGGAAGCTACCTGGACGGTCTGCCCTGGGACTGCTGCGGCGACGGACTCAGCATCGGCTGGTTCGGGGACAACACGTCCTTCCGGTCTTTTTAACAACACACACCTCCCATCGGTATTGCGGTGGGGTCGAGAAAGGAACACAACATGTCTACTGAACACCTGCGCAACACTGACGTTGAGCCAACCCCGGGTGAGCCCTCGCGGGCGTCGGAACGCACGCAGCCGAAGAACCCCAAGCTCCCGATGACGGGCGACGAGTATATTGAGTCGCTCCGCGATGGGCGCGAAGTGTACATCCACGGCGAGCGCGTCGACGACGTGACGACGCATCCCGCGTTCCGCAACTCGGTGCGCATGGCCGCGCGGCTTTACGACGGCTTCCACAACCCGGAAACTGCAGACAAGCTGCTGACGGACACCGACACCGGCTCTGGAGGCAAGACGCACCCGTTCTTCAAGGTGCCGCGCTCCGTCGATGACCTGCGCGAATCCCGTACCGCCATCGAGACCTGGGCGAGGATGTCCTATGGCTGGCTCGGTCGCTCGCCGGACTACAAGGCAGCATTCCTGGGCACCCTCGGCGCAATGCCGGAGTTCTACTCCCCGTACCAGGAGAACGCAGAGCGCTGGTACAAGGAATCCCAGGAGAAGGTCCTGTACTGGAACCACGCCATCATCAACCCGCCGGTCGACCGTCACCTGCCGCCGGATGAGGTCAAGGACGTCTTCATGAAGGTAGAGAAGGAGACTGCCTCGGGCGTCGTGGTCTCTGGTGCAAAGGTTGTTGCTACCGGCTCTGCGATTACGAACTTCAACTTCATCTCGCACTACGGGCTGCCGATTAAGCGTCCGGAGTTCGCCATCATCTGTACGGTGCCGATGGACTCCCCAGGCGTGAAGCTCATCTCTCGCCCGTCGTACTCCCAGAACGCAGCCATCACGGGCACGCCCTTCGACTACCCGCTGTCCTCGCGCCTCGATGAGAACGACGCGGTCTTCGTGTTCGACAAGGTGCTCGTGCCGTGGGAGAACATCTTCGCGTACGGCGACCCGGACCAGATCAACGGCTTCATGCCGAAGACCGGCTTTATCAACCGTTTCACCTTCCAGGGCTGCATCCGCCTCGCCGTGAAGCTCGACTTCATCGCTGGTCTCCTGCTCAAGGCACTCGAGATCGCAGGCACCTCCGACTTCCGTGGCGTGCAAGCCCGCGCAGGTGAAGTGATTGGCTGGCGTAACCTCTTCTGGGCGCTGACCGACGCCATGATGCTGAACCCGGACGAGGGGGCCGACGATAGCCTGCTACCGAACCTGGAATACGGCATGGCGTACCGCATGTTCATGGCCACCGGATACCCGCGCATCAAGGAGATCATCGAGCAGGATGTCGCCTCCGGCTTAATCTACCTACCTTCCGGAGCCCTGGACTTCAAGAACGCCGAGATCCGTCCGTACCTGGACAAGTACGTCCGCGGTTCCAACGGCGTGACCGCCGTCGACCGCGTGAAGCTCATGAAGCTTCTGTGGGACTCCATCGGCACCGAGTTCGGCGGCCGCCACGAGCTCTACGAGCGCAACTACTCAGGCAACCACGAGAACGTCCGCATCGAAATGCTCCTCAACGCCATGAACAACGGGGTGAAGGACCAGATGTTCGGCATGGTCGAGGACTGCATGGCGGAGTATGACCTGGACGGTTGGACCGACAAGGCCTCCGACCTCATCCAGTCTGACGACGTCAACGTATTCATGAAGAACCTCAAGTAAGTAAGGAAGAACAATGTCCGAAGTGAACACCACCCAAACTGGACAGGATCCGACCGCGAAGGGTTCGGGTAACGCGGCGACTGCTGCGTTCCAGAACCACATCTACAAGTCGGATACGTCCAAGGAGCGCGCGAACGAGATCTACACGGATCTGCTCAAAGCGATTGCTGATGTCGCGCACAAGCACCAGGTGACCTATGACGAGTACCGCGTGCTGAAGGACTGGATGATCAAGGTCGGCGAGTACGGCGAGTGGCCGCTGTGGCTCGACGTGTTCGTTGAGCATGAGATCGAGGAGATCAACTACAACCGCCACGACTACACCGGCACCAAGGGCTCGATCGAGGGCCCGTACTACGTGCCGGATGCGCCGGAGCTGCCGTGGAAGACGACCATGCCGATGCGTGAGTCGGACAAGCAGTCTGAGCAGCTGATCTTCAAGGGCCAGGTCACCGACATTGACGGCAATGGTCTTGGTGGTGCGACCGTTGAGTTGTGGCACGCGGATGAGGAGGGCTACTACTCCCAGTACGCGCCTGGTATTCCGGAGTGGAACCTGCGCGGCACGATCGTGACCAATGAGAATGGCGAGTACGAGATCACGACGGTCAAGCCTGCGCCGTACATGATTCCGCACGATGGCCCGACTGGTTGGTTCATCGCGTCTTACGGTGGTCACCCGTGGCGTCCGGCGCACCTGCACTTGCGTGTCAAGCAGCCTGGTTTCCGTGAGATCACCACGCAGCTGTACTTCCGTGGTGGCGACTACGTGGACAACGACGTGGCAACCGCTGTGAAGCCGGAGCTGATCTTGGATCCGACGCCGGGCGAGTCCGGTCTGGACGAGGTCACCTACAACTTCGCACTGGACAAGAGCTAGTCACAAGCTAGTCTGTCGAGATTGAGCCGCGGCATACGGGTGTTGAGCCTGTGTGCTGCGGTTTTTGCTTGTGCATTAAACGGCCGTGCCCCCCTCAGATCCCAGATTCCCCACCACCTTCGGCTACCGCTCCGCCCGCAGCGGACCGCGGCCCCAACTTGTGCTTCGCGACACCCCGGACCAGGAATTCGACGCCGCCCAAACCAAAGAAGCAGCCCAAGCGTCAGGGGAGTAAGTGGCAGTGATGACCATGCACGGTGCGCAGGGTATGGAGTTTACCCACATCATCTTGATGGGCGGGGCCGCGATATCCTGCCGCAGCGCTTCCGTCTGGCCGGGCTGTCCGAAGCCGACCAAGCGGCCGCGCTGCAGCAGGAGCGTTCGTTGCCCTACGTCGCCGTCTCTCGTGCCCGCGACGCGCTGGTGATTACGGCCGCCGGGAGAGGTCCGAGTTACTGCCGGAGGTGTGGGGGCTACAACTTCGATTCGGTGTAGACAACGTGAGTTTCCACGTATTCTAGGAGGCCATGCTTGCCATCCGCTCCCCCGATTCCGGAATTTCTACGGCCCGCATGAAATCCCTGCATCGCTTCGAAATTCTCGCGGTTAATGTACGTCTCTCCGTACTGTAGCTCTCGCGCCGCTTTCATCGCGTGATGCAGGTTTTCAGTATAGACCGAGGAAGTTAATCCGTAGTCGGATGTGTTGGCGAATTCCAGTGCTTCATCGAGGTCGTCTACGACGACAATTGGCAGTACCGGACCAAACACTTCCTGTCGGGTAATCGCACTTCCTTTCTTGACGTTGTCAAGAATCGTTGGTTTGAAGAAGTAGCCTTCGGGGAGTGTCTGATCGCGTTCGCCGCCGCAAAGAACATCGGCGCCTTCCTGAACTGCTTCTTCGACGAATTTTTCAACCCTAGAAAGCGCAGTTGAGTTAATCAATGGGCCCATGTCAAGATCAGCATCTGTACTGGTGTCTCCATACTTCGTGGAATTGAATTTATCCACCAGCTTCGAGACGAATTCCTTGTGTACGTCTCTTTGGACTAGGACGACTTCAGCGCAGTTACACACTTGACCGGTATTGATGACCCGCGAATTCCAGATCGCGTCTGCTGCTAGATCCAAATCAGCGTCCTCGAGAACAATTGCAGGAGCTTTTCCGCCTAATTCGAGGTTTACTCGTGTGAGATTCTCTGCGGCAGCCGCCATGATCTTTTTACCGGTATTGACAGACCCTGTCATCGAAATCAGATTCATATCTGGAGATGATGTGATCGCAGCGCCTACAGTTGCACCAGTCCCAAAAACCATGTTGAAGACACCAGCTGGTAATCCTGCTTCTTCAACAAGCGCGCAGAATGCAGCTGCGTTGAGGGGAGTCTCTTCACTTGGCTTCATCACAACCGTATTTCCGGTGAGCAATGCGGGGGCAAGCTTTCTTACAATCAAAAAGAACGGGAAGTTCCAAGGAAGGATTGCTCCCACTACGCCAACGGGTTTATACGTCAAAGTAATGACTTCGTTGGGACGATCTGATGGCAGTACTTCGCCCTCCAACTGACGCGCGAAGCCCGCCATGTAGTCGAGGTAGTCAGCCGAAAAACCGACCTCGGTAGCTGCAAGGGTCTGTGTTTTACCTTGTTCCTCAACGAGGTACTTGGCAAGTGATTCCGCGTCTCTACGGATCAGTGACGCAAGCTTAACTAGGAATCCGGCACGATCAATCATGGTGCGCTTCGCCCAGTCCGGCTGCGCCTGCTTTGCAGCTTCAATTGCAAGGGAGACTACGTGTTCTTCGGAATCTGGGGCTTCACCGAGAAGCACTCCATTGGAAGGGTTGCGAACAGGGATCTGCTTTTCGACAGAGGAGAACTCTCCACCGATGTAGTTTTGGATGCTCATGATGGCCCTTTCTGGGTAGTTAGATTTCAGATACGAGAGTTTCAATCAATTGCTTCTTGCTATCTGATAGCGGAATGTGGTGGGCTCGGGTACCTACTTCGAAATTGAGCGCGGTCTTTACCCGAGTAGCGTATTGAATTGTGGGGATAAACCAGTCTCCGACTTCGTAGACTGCCATCAGACGAGAAATTGCAGATGCACAATTCAAAGCAGTACCGTAATCTTGGTCTTCATAGGAGCGATGCATTTTCACAAAAGTCTCAGGTACTACGTTCGTGAGTCCGCTTAGAACTCCTGCGCCTCCGGCAATGCGGTTCGAGATGTAGTATTCGTCGAAGCCAGAAAGCACTGCGAAGTTATCGCCGGTCGCTTTAATCTCTTGTCGATTATGAGCGATAGAGTCGACCGTGTCCTTCAATCCGACAATGTTCGGGTTCGCAGAGCTCAGTCGCCCGACCAATGCGGGGCTCAGGTCGGTTCCCGTGCGGTCAGGAAAGTTGTACAGGATTAGTGGTGTATCAGTGGCACGAGCGAGCTCTGTGAAATACTGCTCGGCCTGCTCTTCCGTGGGCCCAAAATAGTATGGACTAACCACAACTGCGCCGTCGGCACCAGCAGCTCGTGCTTTTCTCGTCAGCTGAGTGGTTTCATCTAAGCTATTGGTTCCAGTACCGACAAGGAGCTGGGTACGATCGCCGAGGCATGATTTTGCAAACTTGGTCGCCTCGATTTTTTCTTCGGAGGAGAAGCTATAAAACTCTCCAATACTTCCGAAAATTAGAATTCCATTGACTCCAGCCTGAGTAAGATTGTCAAGGTGCGCTTCCCAGGCGGCAAAGTCGAACTCTCCGTCTGCAGTTAGCGGTGTGATGGAAGGACAATAAATTCCAGATTGCATTTCTTATACTCCTAAATGATAAATGGCGGATGCATTGTTTTTGAACACTGCTGGATCATCCCCAAAGACATTCCGCACAAGCTGTACTTGCTGAGTGACTGCTTCCCTCACTCCTCCTACCGGCCAATTTGAAGCAAACAATAAACGATCAGTACCGAAGGTATTTTTGACAAACTGCAGAATCTCTTGAGCGAGATCGGGTTCATCAACGGGAATGCCGGACAACTTGCAAAAGGTATTTGGCGTATCCGCGAACTCGCGAAGGTTTTGCATGCTTTCCGAGCTGAGGGTGGCGATATTGCCGACATGGTTGAGAATAATTGAGGCGTCCGACACCAGCCTGGAGGCTTTGGCAATGTGAGGGATTTCTTGCGGCCGAACTACAGCATCGAATGGCAAACCGTGATTAGAGAGCAACTCTAATCCTGCAAGGAAGCTTTCCTCGAGGCAGCGCCCTGGTTTTGCTGACGGGGTGTGGAGAACTTCGCGGACACCATTGGAATCAGCGAGTATGTCCATCTCAGCAGAGAGCTGAGCCCTGCTGACTATGCCAAAAGTGGGAACACATGTCTTTAGTTGGCGTACTAGTTGGTGCTCCTCGTGAGGATCTTCGCAGTCAGCCTCGATGTGGACTAGCCCCACCAGGCGTACGTCGTCGATCTGCTCATATTGGTGCATCAATTCATGAACAGAGAAAGAGCGCTTGAGGGCCGCGGGCTCAGCTTCTAGCCATGGCAGCGTTTGTTGCTCTAGATTCCACTGGTGAAAGTGACTGTCGATAATGTCAAGGGTGCTCAATTCTCGATCTCCCTATTGCTGTAGGGCACGGTCTAGGTGAACATACCCGCCATCGACATGAATCCATTGGCCGGTTGTGTGCGACGAACGCGGTGAGAGCACGAAGACTGCAGTGTCAGCAATCTCCTCCACAGAAGTCATCCGCGCTCCGAGCGGGATATTCTGGGTGATCTCGTTGAGTCGCGCTCTTTGGGCGTCTTCGTCGCCAAAGCTAGTGATCCATTTCTCATAGAGCGGTGTCCAGGCTTCAGCGACAATGATCGCATTGCTTCGCACATTATCCTTTGCAAGTGCAGCTGCCCATTCTCGAGTTAAGCCCAGGATGGCACCTTTAGCAGCCGCATATGCGGAAGTATGGCCCTGTCCGGTTAGCGCAGTCTTGGATCCAATGTTCAGAATCGAGCCTGAAGATTTCTTCAAATGGGGAAGAGCAGCTCGCACCAGCTCGTAATAATGAGACAAATTTGCGTGCAGCGACTCCTCGAACTGCTCCCATGGCGTGTCTTCTAGGCCCAGGTTGTCATTCGCGCCGGCATTATTTACCACTCCATATAGGGAACCGTATTTGCCGATGACTTCATCAACGACACCTTGGATTTTGTCGGTGTCGCGGAGATCAATGGTGAAGTACGAAAAATCTTCACATGCAGCGCGGAGAGCGGACTCGAAGTCCTCATCAATTGGATTCCTGTCTATAACTACGGGAATTGCACCTTCCTTGGCTAAGGAAAGAACGATGCCTTTGCCAATTCCCTTCTTGCCGCCAGTAACAGCGACTACCTTTCGGTCTAGGTTGAGCTCCATTTACTCGTTACCTCCGGTAAGCAAAGTTGACGCCACATGGAACCTAGTTCCATGTGGCGTCAACTTTAGCGTAGATCTACGTGATGTAAACCCCTTTTAAAAAAATAAGTGATTTATGCCCAAGAATAGAGCTAGGTTTTGCGGAGCGGGCTATGAAGCGCCGATAGCGTGAGATACTCCGTCTGCAGCCTCCAAGACGAGTGATGCGTATTCCTCAAGGTCGGCGATGCTTTTTTCCATCGCCAAGGCTGTCATCGAGATTGCGTATTTGACATGTCCGTCTCGTGCTTTAACCGGGGCCCCAATGCAGCGGATTCCAGGGACATTTTCTTCGTTATCGAAGCAGTATCCCTTGCTCTTTATGCACTTAAGCTCTTGCTGTAGCTCTGCGAGCGAGGTAATTGAATTCGGCGTCCTTGCCGGTAAACCGGCAGCTACTGCTACTTCTGCGACATCGTCCGTGGGTAGAAAAGCGAGTATCGACTTTCCGATCGCAGTGGTATGCAGCATCAGAGATTGTCCAACACCTGAGGGGATATGATACGGTGCCACTCCCTCAATCTTGGAAAGGTAAATCGCTTCGGTTTTTACTAACCCGCCAAGGTGCACCGTAAGGCCCGTGCGGTCCACTAGGCGTCGTAGGTGCGGTTCGGCAGCTTGGGAGATGTCGATACTGTTGAGCGCCGTGCCACCTAGCTTTAGCAAGGCGGGACCAGGGAAATAATCGCCGACTTCGCTTTGTCCGATGTACTCGTAGTCCAGGAGCGTTTGGATTAGGCGGTGCACGGTGGCCTTCGGCAAGCCGGTGGCATTTACTACATCGGTAAATCGTGGATGCGCGATGGCTGCTTCGAGGACGATAAGTGTCTTATCAGCTGCGGTCAGAGATTTATTCACATCTGCAAGTGTACAAAATGCGCAGGTAGTGGCGAATTTGGGAACGTGATTTGGGAACGTGATGCCATAAAACAATATGTGGCATGAATTACCCCTTGCGTATTGGCGTGATCGGTACTACATTCTCCATAACGACAGAACAATGTTCTGCCGTATGGAACTAGTGCGTTGTCAAAACCACACGGAGGCCTCGTTCGATGAGTCGCATTACTGACCTAAAGACGTATGATTTCAGATTTCCGACTTCGGCAACTCTTTCGGGATCTGACGCTATGAATCCAGATCCGGACTACTCATCCGCATATTTGGAATTGCACACAGACGCGGGAGAAGTAGGTGTCGGATTCGTCTTTTCCATTGGAAGGGGCAACGACATCATTGTCAAAGCTATTGACACACTGGCTGAGCGGTTTCTAGGCAAGGAGATCGAGCCATACCTGGAGAATATGGGCAGTGCTTGGAAGGAACTTGTTTATGATTCTCAAATCCGCTGGTTGGGGCCGGAAAAAGGTGTTGCCCACATGGCGATTGGTGCGATACTCTCCGCCTTTTGGGATCTGAAGGCAAAAAGGGCAAACAAGCCATTGTGGCTGCTTCTGGCAGAAATGGAGCCAGAAGAGCTAGTGGAAACGCTGGATTTCCGTTACCTCTCCGATGCTCTTACTCCTGAGGAGGCCTTGGAAATCCTGCGGCAAGGCCAAGAAGGCAAGGAGACTCGAATTCAGCAGCTGCTCGAGGAAGGTTATCCAGGGTATTCGACCGCCGCTGGGTGGCTCGGGTACAGCGACGAAAAGATGCTCAGTCTTGCTAAGCGGGAAACGGAGGAAATGGGATTCTCGCTTATCAAGCTCAAAGTCGGTCAGAACCTGGACGACGACCTTCGTCGCTTGTCCTTGGTGCGTAAGGCCATCGATCCCAGCGTAGAACTCGCCGTCGATGCCAATCAGGTTTGGGATGTTCCCGAAGCCATTGAGTGGATCAATAAGTTCCACGAGTTTGACTTGACATGGGTCGAAGAACCTACGAGTCCAGATGACGTGCTCGGTCATGCCACCATCGCTAAGGCTATTGCGCCGATCCCTGTAGCGACAGGAGAGCAGATGCAAAGCAGAATTCTCTATAAACAGTTTCTTCAGGCAGAGGCGTTTGGGGTCATGCAAGTTGATGCAGCACGAGTTGCCGGCCCGCAGGAGCTGATTGTTCAGTATCTCTTGGCGAAAAAGTTCGATACGCCTGTCTGCCCTCACGCTGGTGGTGTTGGGCTCTGCGAGGCAGTTCAGCACTTCGCAATGTTTGATTTTGTTGCCATCTCCGGCACAAGAGAGAACCGAATGATCGAGTACGTCGATAACCAACATGAGCACTTTATTGACCCGGTGGTAATCAAAAACGGCAACTACGTCGCACCGCGCTCGCCGGGAAATAGTTGTCAGATGAAATTGGAAGCAGTCAAGCAGTATGAGTTCTCTGGACAGAAGGGTGACGGAAATGTCTGATGTAACTTCAAATAAATCGGATCAAGATGGTGCGAGCGGCGGTTTTGTCTATCCCGGCCTACTTCTACCCTTTGCCCTGATTGTTGCGTGTTTTGCGGCTTGGGGAATATCCACTGACCTCACTGCGCCGATGGTCAACGTTTTCAGCTCAGTGTTCGACATGAGTGCATTTCAGGCAGCGTTGGTGCAATTTGCCTACTTCGGTGCGTACTTCCTCCTGGCGATTCCTGCTGCAATCATTAACTCCAAGTTTGGTTTCAAAGGTGGCGTAGTTATTGGAATGTCACTAGCCGCAGCCGGCGCCTTCCTGTTCTTTCCCGCAGCGGAACTAATGACATTTGGTACGTTCCTGCTTGCTCTATTTGTCTTGGCAGGCGGTCTATCGATTGTTGAAACCTCAGCGAACCCTTTTGTAATGTCGCTTGGACCAGAGCACAATGCAACGCGTCGATTGAACTTTGCACAAGCATTTAATCCAATCGGTTCGAACATTGGCGTCCTAATGGCAACACTCTTGGTCGCCCCTCATATCTCCGAGGCTGTGACGAAGCAGGGGATGAGCGAGGAGGAGTTGCTTGCTCAAACCTCCAGCGAGCTCGAAAAAGTGATGGTCCCGTACATCATTCTCGGCATTCTGTATTTGAGCCTCGCGATAGCGATCGCTGTGGTCAAAATCCCTAAAAACCAGCGAATGGAGGAGACCGATTTCTCAGGAGTTGAGCCTGGGGTCTTCGGACGCTTGATCCGGAATAAGACGTACAGTTTTGGCGTTGTCGCACAGTTCTTCAATATCGCAGCGCAGACCTGTATTTGGACGTTCTTGCCATTTTATGTGCAATACACGCTGGGAGCTTCAAAATCAGAGGCAGGCTGGTGGCTGCAGTTATCGCTGATCTCCTTCTTGCTCATGCGATTTGTGATGGTGTGGCTCATGGGCAAGTTTGACGGCCGTTTGCTTTTGACCATTATGTGCGGCGCTGGGGTGGTGTTCTCCCTGGTTGGAGTTCTCCTAGGGAATGTCGTCGGTGCCCTCTGTATTGCAGCACTCTCTGGATGCATCTCGCTTCTTTTCCCGACAATTTACGGAGTTGCTCTTACCGGTGTCGGCAAAGACACCAAGTTTGCATCCTCGGGCTTGGTTATGGCCATCGTGGGCGGTGCCATTGCACCTTTGGTCCATGGACGCTTGCAAGACGCTACAAACCCGCAGTTTGCTTTCGTTTTTGTCTTGGTCTGCTTCTTGATTGTCGGCGCTTTCGGAGTCTATTCGATGCGCCACGGCGTCGATCTACAGGCCCAGGAAAAGGAGTCTACCGATGCTTAAGGGGATTCCACCGATCTTGTCTCCTGACCTTTTGAAGGTATTGGCAGAGATGGGGCATGGTGACGAGATAACCATTGCGGACGCTCACTACCCGCTTTCGGGAGCGGGTGGCCAGATCATTCGAGCGGATGGGCATCGGATATGCGACCTTCTAGAGGCTGTCATGAAGTACTTTCCTCTGGATCGCTATCACGAATGGCAGTATGCGTTGATGGAGCCCGTTGCGGGAGACACAGCCCCGGATATTTGGCAGGCGTATGGCGAGATAATTGGTAGGCATGAACCTGCAGAGGCAACCTTACTAGAGCGATTTGAGTTTTACGGACGCGCTAGTCACTCTCATACGACGATCATGACCAGTGAGACTGCGCAATATGCAAACATCATCCTGAAAAAAGGAGTGATCGTGAACTCCTCTGAAGTGGGAGGGAACTGACTATGACCCCGCAGGAGAGAACAGCATCCGGCCGCTTGCATGAGAAGAGCCGAACGCGAAGCGTGACAAACACCGAACCCGGAAAACAACAAAGTACAAGCACATCCATCGCCGTAATTGGCTTTCCTCTGATGATCGTCGTCTTCGGGGCGATCGGAGTCATATGGCCCAATTCAGTGAGTCCCGTAGCTCCGCACATCCCTGAGCTGTTAGGGGTTGTGATGTTCCTGATGGGACTGTCACTGAAAGTGGAAGATCTAAGAGTTCTAAAGTCTGCTCCGTATTCAGTACTTATTGCGGTGGTAGCTCAGTATTTGATCATGCCGCTGCTTGGCTATGCCATCGCGATATGTCTGAATCTCGAGCCATTACTGGTAGCAGGATTAGTGGTGCTGGGCTCTGTACCTGGAGGGGCATCATCCAATATTGTCGCATATTTGGCTGGCGGAAATGTGGCGCTGTCGGTCGCGGCAACGTCTGTGTCTACGATCCTGGCTCCGTTGCTGAGCCCCGTCCTTGTGCTGTGGCTTGTTGGTAGTCGTGTCGAGGTAGATGCAGGGGCGATGGTCACTCAGATTCTGAAGATGGTCCTTGTCCCTGTGTTTCTTGGAGTAGTGGTTCAACTGGTGTTACGCCAGGTTGTGGAAAGACTTGCTCCGGTTGTTCCTTGGTTATCAGCTGCAGCTCTTGCTGTAGTTATTGCCGGCATTATGTCCGGCTCCTCCGACACGATTCTTCAATCCGGTTTGATCGTGGTGATTGCGGTAATGATCCACAACGCATTGGGTTTTTGTCTTGGCTTCCTCGCCGCGAAACTGGCAGGGTTACAGGAGCGTGAACGACGCTCAATTGCGATTGAAGTTGGCATGCAGAATGCTGGTTTAGCAGCGACCTTATCGAGCCTGTCGTTTGGCCCGTTGGCTGCTCTTCCGGCTGCCGTTGCTACGATTTGGCACAACATTGCAGGGGCAATATTTGCGTCTTTCTTGCTTAAGTTCCGTGACCAAGACGGCTCAAAGGTCTAATTAACGTGACCCTGAAGTCAGAGCGGACCTCAGGCTCTGCTCTGGACAGACAACCAGAGAGTGTCTGCCCAGCGCTTGTTGTCCCTTTCGTGCGGTTTAACTACCGCTCCTCGAGCGCTTTCGCCACGCGCTCGAGGTACTCGTCGCGGTGGGCGAGGGACTCCGGCGACGCGGTTTCACCGAAGTCTTTGGCAACCTTCGCCGCCGCGGCCTTAGCCTCCTCACCGGTGTAGTCGATCGCTGGAATGTCTGGGATGTCCTGGAAAGACGGCTTCACAAACTCGAGCGTTGCCGCGAACCCGCGTGGTGTGGTCTGGTTCAACGCCTCGAGCGGGCCGACCACGGACCACCGGATGCCCAGCGAGTTCTTCATCGCCGCGTCAATGTCTGCTGCAGATGCAATTCCCTCGTTGAGCAAGTAGACGGCTTCATCCAGCACACGCTTCTGGAGGCGGTTGGCAATGTAGCCCTCAATCTCCCGGTTGAGCGTGACAGGCACTTTGCCCAACTTCTCGTAGAAGGCCCGGACGGTGTCCATGGACTCCTTTGCGGTGCGCTCGCCCGGGACCAGCTCGATCAGCGGGAGCAGGCGCGGCGGGTTGAAGGGGTGCGCGATGAGCAGCCGAGATGCTTGCTCGTCGGGAAGATCCTGAGCGATATCGGTCGGCAGCAGGGCAGAGGAAGACGACGCGACGAGCGCCTCCGGATTCGCGGCGAAAATCTCGCCGACCATCTGTTGCTTGAAGTCCAGGCGCTCCGGCCCGTTCTCCTGTACGAGGAACGCGCCCTCGACGGCTTCTGCGACAGAGTCCGCCTTGGTGATGGCGGGGGAGTCCTCGCCAAGACGGGCGTTGGTAGCGGCGATCAACTCATCGATGTCGTCGCGAATGTCGGTGACTTTGACGGAATATCCGTGCTCGGCGTACAGCTGGGCGAAGGACTCGCCGATCGTGCCGTAGCCGATGACTGCAATGGTGTTGGTGTCCATAAAAGTATTGTTGCACCACTTTGGCACCGCTGCAGGGGGAGAGCGTCCCGTCGCCAAGCGGGCTAGCGCCCCCCAACGGTCAAAACGCTAGGAAACAGCCTGGAATGCTGGGCTGCATCCAGCGACTGCAAGCTCGTCCCACGCTGCTTCAACAGGAAGCCCACAGTGGATGTCTTCCGGATCGCCGAGGAATCTACCGGTGATATGAATTTCACCGAGCTTGACGATCACGACCCCGTAGGGCAGTTTATCGGCGTGGTAGCGGTCGAAAGCCCTGTACATAACGGAGAACGAATACACTTCACCCGAGGTTGGCAACTCGTGCCATTCGAAATCCGTACCTTGACAGTGGAAGCAGAATGTTTGTGGTGGCCACTGCCATGTGCCGCACTGCGCACATCGACGGGTCCACAGTGTCTTCTGCTTCAAGCCGTCGAAGAACTTCTCGTACAGGGGGTCAGACGCGGCTTGCGGCATGGGCATCAGGTCCGAAGCATCAGTCAATTCTTGTGTCATGTCTGTCTCTCCTAAGGTTCCTAGTTTTTAGTTTTTCGCCAGCACGAGCGCGGATCCGTCACCAAAATCGCCGTAGCCAGTGACCAGTCCAACTTCAGCGTTTTCCACTTGTCGCTCACCGCAGTCGCCCCTGAGTTGGCGGACCGCCTCAACGATGTGGTTCATTCCTGCGACGTGGGCTTCAGAGAGAAGACCACCGTGGGTATTAACGGGTAATTCTCCGCCGAGACCGATACGGCCATCTGCTACAAAGTCGGGCGATTCGCCGCGTTCGCAGAAGCCAAGCTCTTCTAGTTGCCGGAGCACGATGAAGGTGAAACAGTCATACAACTGTGCAAAGTCAATATCATCCGTTGTCACACCGGCAAGCTCCAAAGCACGTGGCCCGGCTTTGGTGATCCCCATGTTCAAGATGTCTCGTCGGCCGAGAATATCGTCGGGGTAATTGGCATGCCCCTCAGTTGAGGAGAGGATCGAAACTCCCTTGTCGTGGTTGCTGCTGCGGCTTACGAGGACTGCGGCGGCACCGTCTGTTTCTAGTGAAATGTCGAAGAGATGAAACGGCTTCACAAGAGTCTTGGATGAGTCGTAGTCCTCTTCGGTCAGAGTTCGAGAGTGGAAGTATGCAGCTGGGTTGAGGTTAGCGTGACGTCGCGTAGTGAGGGAGACGGTTCGCATTCCGGCAGGGTCGATGTTGTATTCATGCATCCAGCGATTCGCGTGGAAGCTGTACCACTGCATCGGCGCAAAGATGCCAAGCGGCATTTCCAAGTTTTGCCGGATTTTTAGTCCTGGAACGTAAATTGCGGACTCGGTCTGGTCAGCGGAGCTGAAGCTGTGCTTGCCCGAGTAGGCGTTCCACCCCAACGTCACCAAAACATTGTCTGCCATTCCGCAGGTGACAGCAGCTGCTGCCTGACCTACTGCGGCGGCAGCCGAAGCGCCTCCGATATGAACGTGGGAATGGTAGCGGAGATCAGTGATCCCGAGAGCGTTAATGAAGTCTTCGTTCGAAGGGATATCGTTCCAGGCCATCACGATTCCGTCGACCGCGCTTGGCTCAAGACCCGCGTCCTTACATGCCTCAAGAGCGGCGTGAATAACCTGTTCGGACTCGGTATTCTCCGTACCGCGCGTGTATGCAGTCTGACCGACCCCGACGATTTCAGCTTTGAATTGATTCATCTTGCTATTTCTCCTTGTCATCGGATTCGGCGTGTGAGCCTTGTGAGCTCTGAATCAGAAATGGTGATCTGGCACGACGAATGCCATCAATTTCTTCGATCGTTGTGCGTGCATCTGTGAAGTGTGAGTCTTGGATGCACTCATCTGCCGTATTGATGGGAGCCCAGGGGAGTCGTCTGCGTTGTCCTTCGGTGAAAAGCCAACCAGTGTTTCTATTGCGGACAAGCTCAGAGAACTGGTCCACCATCTCCGGCTGGTGCTGGTTTCTGTAGGACTCCTCGGCTAAGTCATCGGATTCAACGACTGAAGCGAACCCTTCATCGCGCATCCACTGGCGGAACGTAGCATAACGCTTGTCATCCACATACAGCGGAAGCGCAAGGAAGAACTTGCCGTCGGCGGCTTTGTGCTGCCACTTTGCAGTTTTTACGGGCATAGCGTGGCGACCTGTGTGGCGTTCAACCTCGCGGCCGGTGTAATCCCAGTAAGGAATAGCCATTTCGGTGGAGACTGAGAGCGCGTGCTGCACGGAGATGTCGAGCGGTTCGGCGACAGCGTCGTCATTTGCTTGGAGTTTTGACAACTGGGCGAGGATTGCGATGGTTGCCAGCATTCCGGCGACATGGTTCGCCTGCCCTCCCGTTGGTGCAACGGGCATGCCCGCTTCCTCTCCGTCGTCGTATCCGCACGAACCGAGGAAACCGCCCGCTGCAAGCAGCGTCAGATCGGAGGCAGGTCGTCCCGCCCAGGGGCCCGTCATTCCGTACGGAGTGATAGTCGCAATCACTTGCCGCGGGTTCTGTTGATGCGCTTCCTTGATGGCTTCCGCATTAAGCACTGGCCACCCCTGACCCGAAGTTGGCGAGTTGATGATGACATCAGCACTTGCGATGCGGGAAGGTTTGGCCTCGCCGTGCTCAATTGCTATGTCGGCGAGATAGTGCTTCTCGTGTGCAGCTGGGACATAGGAATCCGTCACGAGTTTGGTGACGCTTGCGCCTAAATCATGGAGGAGCCGAGCGGTGTAACTGCTGAATTGGTCGCCAAGGTAGAGGACCTTGACTCCTTTGAGTGCGCTGCTCAGGTTATTGGGATGCAAGATAAATATCCTTCCTACCAGAGTGAGTTTGCAATCGAGACTTCATGGGGAACACCTTCCGGCCACAGAACCCCATCGCGGTCGAGCTTGTCGAGTGCTTCCTGATCCAAACCCAGAACAGAGGAGAGGATGTCGTGCGTATCCTCACCAAGAACCGGGAATTGATCAGCGAATTGCCACTTTTCGTCTTGGAGCACGAATCTGAAGGGAAGCGACTGGATGCCGTGCTTTCCAAGTCTGGGGTGATTCCGTTCTTCCAAGAGACCGCGGTCCTTAAGCTGTGGGTCACGGTCCACACGGTCAGCGCCTCCTTGCAGTGGGGCGGCTGGAACCCCTTCAGACGCCAAAAGATCGGCGGCCTCGTATTTCGACAGATTGCTCAAATAAGAGGTGAGGTGGTCTTTAAGCGACTGTTGCGCTTCCCCAAGTTCATCAAAGCCTATGTCTGGAAGTTGGGTAAACACACGACGAAGAGACGTCCAGTGGTCATCATTCTCGACCGTGATGGCGACATAATCATTGGGTCCGCCTCCCTTGGTGGGGAAAATGTCGCTCACCGGAGACTGGTCGCCACGAAACCCGACATCCTCGCCAGACGGATCCGTACTTGTATTACCGCCTGGGTAGCCACGCGGCGGGCGTGTGCCGTGAGAAAGAAACTCACTCAACATCGGTCCGACAAGAGCGAGGCCGGTTTCAACCTGTGAAAGGTCGACGTGCTGGCCAACTCCGGTCTCGCGGGCTTGGAGGATTGCTGCCTCTGCCGCGATTGCACCCATATAGCCAGCACACACATCAAGATAGGAGTACCCCCATCCGGCGGGATCCCGACCTGGGACACCGACTGCGGCTGTCATACCGCTCATCGCCTGGGCGGTAGGGCCCCAAGTGTTCTTGTCCGCATGTGGCCCGGAGTGACCAAATCCGGAGACTGAAACATAAACGATTTGTGGGTTGATCTCCCGCATGGTGTCGAACCCGAGTCCCCAGCGTTCCATGACGCTCGCAGAAAACGATTCAGTGACAGCATCGACTTGAGCGATGACGTCCTTAACAACCTGCAGACCGTCCGGATCCTTCACGTTGATGGTCAGTGACTTCTTTCCAACATTGAGGTTTGAAAAGAAGGCGCCATTGTTTAGGTTCTTTTCGGCCGTATCGGACCGGTACATGGCAGTGCGCATCGGATCGGGGCCTTTGGGCCATTCGACTTTGAAGATCTGTGCACCCAACCCAGCGAGGTATCGCGTCATCGTGGGCCCGGCGACGCTCCACGTGAAATCGAGAATCTTAACGCCTTCGAGCGGAAGGCTGTTATTGCTGCTTGTCACTCTGTCCCCTTCCGGATCACAAACTAAACGTGAACTAGAACACGTGAAATAAGGGTAGTGGTGTAGATCATTGCTGTCCACCGAATGTGATAGATAGGCAGTTTGGATGTCCTACTTTTGCGGTGTAAACGCTTAGTGGGAGAGTCGGATTGGTACGGCCGCAGCGGGCCCACCTTGCCCCGTCGCCAAGCGAAAAGCCCCTGCTTAGCGCCCACCGTGCTAGAGTCCCGGATGTAATCGAAACGATTGAGAAGGGCTGGTGGTGGCATGCTTGATGTGGCGTATGAGCGTGAAGTAGAGGCGGCGCTGCGAAGTAAGGATGTCGCCGAGCTGTCCAGCCTGCTCGCCGACATCACTCCGAAGGAAGCGTCCCGTCTGATGGCACGCATGGGCCTGCAGCAGCGCGCCTTGTTCTACCGCACGCTGCCGAAGGAAGTGGCGGCAGAAACCTTTGACGAACTCGACCCTGCGGTGCAGGCCGACCTCGTCTCTGGGCTGCGCGTGCCTGGGGTCGCCGAGGTCTTCGAAGGCATGGAGCCCGACGACCGTGCCGAACTTCTCGACGAGCTGCCGGCCTCCGTCGCCTCCCGCATGGTCGCGAACCTGTCGGAGGGGGAGCGGGAGCTGACCGGCATTGTGTTGGGCTACCCGGAAGATTCCATCGGCCGCCGCATGAGTCCGGAGTTGATTATTCTGCGTCCGACGATGCGGGTCGCTTCGGCGATCGCCGAGATCCACAAGCATCTCGACGACGCGGAGTCGATTTACACCCTGCCCGTGGTAGAAGAGGATCGCCGCCTGGCCGGCGTGGTCAGCCTCCGTGATCTCCTGCGCGCCGATGGCCGAGCCGAGGTTTCCACCTTGATGCAGGAACCTGACCTTGCGGTTGCGCACGAGGCGGCGGAGGAAGCGGCGCGTCGTTGCGCGGACCGCAAGCGGCTGGCACTGCCGATCGTGGATACCGAGGACCGGCTCGTTGGTCTGCTCACCGTCGACGATGCGCTGCGCATCCTCGAGGAGGCGGATTCCGAGGACCAGGCTCGCATGGGTGGTTCCGAGCCGCTGCGCCGCCCGTACCTTGCTACTCCGGTACTCGAGATTGTGAAGTCGCGCGTGGTGTGGCTTTTGGTGCTCGCCATTGGTGCGACGCTGACTGTCCAAGTGCTTGAGCGCTTCGAAGATACCCTTGCCACGATGGTCGTACTGTCCCTGTTCGTGCCGCTTCTGATCGGTACCGGCGGTAACACCGGCAACCAGGCCGCCACCACGGTCACGCGTGCGCTTGCGCTTGGCGACGTACGCCCCGGCGACGTACTCAAAATCGTATTCCGCGAGGCGCGAGTAGGTATCTTGCTGGGCGTGCTGCTTGGCAGTCTGGGCTTTCTGATTGCGGGCTTTGTGTACGGGTGGGACATCGGCACCGTCATCGGCCTGACTTTGGTAAGTATCTGTACCGTCGCCGCCACCGTGGGTGGTGTGATGCCGTTGATAGGCAAGAAGCTGGGCATTGACCCGGCCGTGTTTGCTAACCCGTTCATCACCACGCTGGTGGACGCGACCGGCCTGATTATTTACTTCCTCATCGCCAAGTCGGTGCTGGGGATCTAGATCTTCAGCGCCCGCGACGCTGCGGCGCAGACCGATTCCAACACGCCGGCGTACTCGGCGTGGTTGAATTTCCCAGCCTGACCAGAGATAGACAGCGCAGCTACAGTGCTTTGCTTGCCGTGGATCGGAGCAGCGATGCAAGTCAGACCGGGACGGATCTCCTCCCGGTCGTAGCCAAAGCCAGTTTCCCTGATCTCCACCAGCTCCTGCTTCAGCTGCTCCGGGGAGGTAATGGTGTGTGGCGTCCAGGGAATCAGGTGACTGTTTAACACCGCGTTTGCCGCATTGGGGTTGTAGGCCAGCAGTACCTTGCCCACTCCCGTGCAATAGGTGGGTGCTCGTCCACCGGCGCGCGACGGGCTGGCCAACGGGTCGCGGCCAGTCAGTTTGTTCAGGTAGAGGACCTCCAGCCCGTTGAGCACCGCGAGGTGCGTGGTCTGCTGCGTGAGCGCGTAGATTTGGCCCAAGAACGGGGTGAGTAGCTCGCGCAGCTCGCGTGAGCGGTTCGTGTCCCGGGGGTTGAGCTGGGATACCAGCCATGGTGCCAGAATGTACTGGTTTTCCACCTGCTCCACAGAGTCCGCGACGAGCAGTTCTTGGAGGATGCGGTGCACCGTGGACTTGGAAAGCTGCGCACGGGATGCAAGCTCGGTGACTCCCACCGCCCCGAGCGGATCCTCTGCCAGGACCTTGAGTATGTCCATCACCTTCGCAGTAGAGCTGCGCTTTTCTCCCAAATCGAGTGCTGGGACTTCCGAAGACATGGGATCCATCTTTCTCATGATAATGGAGCCCACCCTCACTAACTGGGAAAGTGGACTCCTGGTCTACGCGCTGCGTTAGGCGGAGCGCTCCTTCTGCAGCGCCACGGCAACATCGATGATCATGTCTTCCTGACCACCGACGAGCTTGCGGCGACCAACCTCTTCCAGGATCTCCGCAGCCGGAACACCGTAGCGCTCAGCGGCGCGCTCGGCGTGGATGAGGAAGGAGTTGTAGACACCAGCCTTGCCCTGCACGACCGACGGACGGTCCATGATCGGCACGCGCGTCATCAGCGGACGAACGATGTCCTCTGCTGCGTCGAGCAGCTTGTTGGTATCAAGGCCGGTCTCGATATCGAAGCGCTCGAAGACGGCGGCGAGAATCTCAGTGGGGGAGTTACCGGCACCGGCACCCAGTGCGGCGAGCGAGCCGTCGATCTGCTTCGCACCCGCGCGAACAGCCAGCACGGAGTTGGCCACGCCCACGGAAAGGTTCTGGTGGCCGTGGTAACCGACCTGCGCGTCGTCGCCAAGCTCCTGCACCAGCGCATCAACGCGCTCGGAGACCTCCTCCAAGATGAGGTGGCCAGCGGAATCGACGACCATCACGCACTGGCAGCCGCCGTCAGCCATGATGCGAGCCTGCTCAGCCAGCTTCTGCGGGCTTGCCATGTGGGACAGCATGAGGAAGCCAGCGGTCTCCAGGCCGAGGTTGCGGGCGTGCTCGAAGTAGGCCGGGGAGATGTCCGCCTCGGTGCAGTGGGTGGCCACACGCAGCATCTTGATACCGCGTTCCTTGGCCTCGGTGACGTCGTGCAAGGTGGCCAGGCCCGGCAGCGCCAGTGCCGCGATCTTCGCGTTCTTTGCTTCCTCGACGGCCGCAGAGATGAGGTCCATCTCGTTGGTGCCGGAGAAGCCGTAGTTGAAGGTAGAACCGCCCAAGCCATCGCCGTGGGCAACCTCAATCACCTGGACGCCAGCGGCATCGAGCGCGCGCGTGACATCGCGGACCTGCTCAACGGTGAACTGGTGGGTAACTGCGTGGGAGCCGTCGCGAAGCGTGGTGTCGTTGACCCGCACCTTGTACGGAGGCTTGTGCTCAAAAGTGGTGAAGCTCATGGGTCTTAGTTCCCTTCCTTGTTGTTGGAGCCGTCAAGAATCTTCTGTGCCAACAGGTCACCAGTCTTGGTCGCTGCGGAGGTGATGATGTCCAGGTTGCCGGCGAAATCCGGCAGATAGTCGGCAGCACCGCGAACCTGCACCAGCGCAGTCACGCGCGCCATGCCGCCCCAGCGCTCCTGGGCTTCTTCAAACTGCAGGTCAGCCGTGAGCTTGTAGCCGGGCACGTACTGCTGCACGTTTGCCACCATGGCCTCGACGGAAGCAGTAATCTTGTCACGCAGTTCACCAGGCACGGCCGCTTCCGCGGGCACACCGGCGTAGACGGTGTTACGCATCATCACCGGCGGCTCGGCCGGGTTGAGGATGATGATGGCCTTGCCCTTCTTGGCACCACCAACCTCTTCGAGCGCGCGGGACGTGGTCTCCACGAACTCGTCCACGTTGGCGCGGGTGCCGGGGCCAGCCGACTTGGAAGAAATCGAAGCGACGATCTCCGCGTACTCCACGTCAACGACCGAGGAGATAGCGGCAACGATCGGGGTAGTGGCCTGACCACCACAGGTAATCATGTTCACGTTCCACACATCGTCCACCGCATCCAGGTTCACCGGCGGGCAGACGTACGGGCCGACCGCGGCGGGGGTGAGGTCCACGGCGTGGATGCCCGCCTCGCGGTAGCGCGGCGCGTTCGCCGCGTGCGCGCCAGCGGAGGTCGCCTCGAAGACGAAGTCCGGAAGCTCGTCCTTCGGCAGGTCCAGCAGCCAGTCGACGCCCTCGGCAGAGACGGTAAGCCCCTTGTCCGCGGCGCGCTTCAGCCCGTCGGACTCAGGATCGATGCCGATCATGTAGGTGGGGTTGATCAGCTCGCTGCGCTCGAGCAGCTTGATCAGCAGGTCTGAACCGATATTGCCGGAGCCGACGATCGCGGCGGTGAACGGGCGTTCGGTCACTGGGGTGGTCATGTGCGCACTCCTTGGTCTTTAAGGGTTTGGGTATTAGAAGTGAATGGTCAAGGTACCGAGGCTGCCAAAGTCGGCGGTGGCGGAGCTTCCCGCATCCACGGGGGCTGCGCTGGTGATGCTGCCGGGAAGGACCCACTGGCCTGCCGCGAGCACGTCGCCCTGCTCGTGCAGGATGTTCGCCAGCCACGCGACGGCTTCAAGCGGGTCGCCGAGGACGTCCTCGCCCTTGCCGGTGCCGGTCACGGTGCCGTCGATAAGCAGCGAGCACGTGGTTGCATTGAGGGCCTCGATGGCGACCTCGAGCGGTGCCTCGCTGATAGCCACCGCGCCGCACGAGGCGTTATCCGCAATCGTGTCCGGCAGCGTGATGTCCCAGTCCTTGATGCGGCTATCGATGATCTCGATCGCGGCGTGGACGGACTCGATCGCCTCCGCGACGTCGGCGCGCGTCGTGTTGCCGCCGGAAAGCTCCTTGTTCAGCAGAAACGCGAACTCCGGCTCCACCTTCGGCGAGATGAAGGTGTCTGCGGCGATGCGTGCGTCATCGCGGTAGAGCTGAGCCTCGGTGAAGAAACCAAAGTCCGGGGAGTCGACGCCCAGCTGCTTCTGCATCGCCAGGGAAGTCAGTCCGACCTTGCGGCCGACAATCTCGCCCCACTTTTCGGTAAGCGCCGGGATCTGTGCCTTCTGCACGCGGTAGGCATCCGCAATGTCCATGCCCTCGAAGGAATTGCGCAGGGGTGGAATCGGGTTACCGGTTTCATATGCGTCAATGAGCGCGGCCGCAGCCTCGCGGACAGCCTGCTCGTTCTTCTCAGTTGCGTTGCTCATGCCGGAAAGCCTAGGCAGAGCGCGGCACAGCCGGGCAATGTATTCCATGTGGCGGAACACGGCAGGAAATGTGGGCGATTTAAGTGGCGAGGGAGTCGCCTGATGCCCCCATTTGGGGAAATCCGTTCCGCGAGACGGAATTAAGGGTGCGCTAAATCGTGCGTGTGATTGTCTGATGGCAGGCGCAGGCAAAGTGAGGTGACTCACGGGGCGCAACATTGATGGAGAGAAGGGAGCCGCACATGGGTGTAGTGAATGCAGACGTCGATGTATTGGTCATTGGTACCGGTCCCGTCGGTCTTGCTCTGGCAAACCTGCTCGGCATCCGCGGAGTCTCTGTCGCGGTGATGGAGAAGCGTGACCAGCTCATCGACTACCCGCGCGGCGTGGGCCTTGATGATGAGTCCATGCGCACCATCCAGGCGATGGGGCTGGCCAAGGAATTTTTGCCCTACACCATTCCCCACCACATCATGCGGCTTGTCGACGGTGCCGGCAACGTCATCCTCACCAACAACCCGCAAGGCGAGCCCTACGGCTGGCCCCGCAAGTTTGGCTTCCTCCAGCCGCTCGCGGACAAGGCATCCTTCGAGGGCCTGTCCCGCTTCCCGCACGTCACCACCACCTTTGGCCGCGAGCTGGTCAAGATCGAAGAGGTCGCCGGCGGCGTGCGCGCAACCTTCGAGCACGTACGTGGCGAGGAAGGCGAGGAGCGCACCGGCGAGCAAGAGACCATCACCGCGAAGTACCTCGTAGGCTGCGAGGGCGGCCGCTCGTTTACCCGCAAGTGGATGGGCACCGAGTTCGAAGGAAAGTCGCCCTCAACACGCTGGGTCGTCGTCGACGTGAACAACGATCCGCTCGGCGCACCGAACGTCTACCTCGGCGCGGACCCGAACCGTCCCTACGTCTCCATCGGCCTGCCACATGGCGTCCGGCGCTGGGAGTTCATGCTTTTCGACGACGAGCCCACCGAAAAGGTCGAGGACAACGCCTTCATCGAGGAGCTGCTCTCCGAGCACATCCCAGAAGGCACCAAACTGGACGTAATCCGTCGTCGCGTGTTCACCCACCACGGCCGCATGGCGCGCAGCTTCCGCAAGGGCAACGTGCTCATCGCCGGTGATGCGGCCCACCTCATGCCCGTGTGGATGGGGCAGGGCTACAACTCCGGTATCAGGGACGTCACCAACCTGTCGTGGAAGCTCGCGGGCGTCCTGCAGGGCAAGTTCAGCCCCGCACTGCTTGATACCTACGATGTCGAGCGCCGCGACCATGCCAAGGCCATGATCGATTTGTCCATGACCTTCGGCACGGTGATTAAGCCGACTGACAAGAAGGTAGCCTTCGCGCGCGACACGGCGGCGAAGCTGATGAACCTGTCGCCGCGGGTCAAAGAGTACTTCGCGGATATGAAGTTCAAGCCGGTGCCACGCTACGGCCGCGGTGCCGTGGTTGATCAGGCAACGCTCAAGCCTGGCGAGGCGGATCGCTCGAACGACCCGTCGCGTCGCCCGCGGATTATCACCTCGCGTGTTGCGGTGAACAAGATGTCGCCGGTGGGATTGCAGCTTATCCAGCCGAAGGTGGAGTACAACGGCGCGGAAGTGCTGCTCGATGACGCGCTGGGTCTCAACCACGCGATGGTGAGCTGGGGCGTGGACCCGGCCCGGCTGTTTACATCCGAGCAGCTTGCAGAGCTGGCTGCAGCCGAGATCAAACTGGTCTGCGCTGTCAGCCCGACGCAGGTCGAGTGGGCAAAGCAGTACGTGTCGGAAGACACCGAGGTTGTCTCGGATATCACTGGCGCACTCAAGGGCTTCTTTGACACCCGCGCAGTCGGCACCGTGCTGGTCAGGCCCGACCGCTTCGTTGCAGCGGCGATGCTCAATGCCCAGGCGGGTCAAGCATGGGAGGCGTACAAACGTGCAGCGAGCGTCCGCGCATACCCAAAGAGCACGGAAAACTAAGGAAGGATAAAAACATGGCAGTCAAACTCGTGGCAATGTCGCACTCGCCACTGCTGGGTTACAACGACCCTGGCGAGGAGGTGAAGCAGGAGATGGAGGGCAGCTTTGAAAAGGTCCGCGAGTTCGTCAAGGACTACGACCCGGACCTGATCATCAACTTTGCCCCGGACCACTACAACGGCTTCTTCTACGACCACATGCCGCCGTTCTGCGTGGGCTTCCAGTCCCTCGGCGTCGGCGACTACGACTCGCAGGAGGGCTTCCTGGACACGCCGGAGGAGCTGGCGCAGGACCTCGCCCAGTTCATCATGGACAACGAGGTCGACGTGGCGATCTCGCGCCGTATGGAGATCGACCACGGCGCGGTGCAGCCCATGGAGATCATCTACGGCGACATCGCGGCCAAGCCCGTGATCGCTGTCTACGTCAACGGCCTCGCGCGTCCTTTCGTGCCGATGAAGCGCGTACGCCTGCTGGGCAAGGCGATTGGTGCGTGGGCGGCTG
This sequence comes from Corynebacterium imitans, assembly GCF_000739455.1. NCBI lineage: Bacteria > Bacillati > Actinomycetota > Actinomycetes > Mycobacteriales > Corynebacteriaceae > Corynebacterium > Corynebacterium imitans. The sequence continues at coordinate 2,471,454 of NZ_CP009211.1, read as the reverse complement.
CGCAGGACAAGAAGATTCTGCTCATCTCCTCCGGCGGCCTGTCCCACGACCCGCCGGTGCCGCAGTGGGTGACTGCCGATGAGAAGGCCCGTAAGCTCATGCTCAACGGCCGCTACCCCACCCCGGAGGCACGTGCTGAGCGCCAGGAGCGCGTCATTTCTACCGGCCGCAAGTTCGCCGCCGGTGAGATGACCAACATCTTGGATCTGAACCCCGAGTGGGACCGCGAGTTCATGCGCCGCTGCGCGTCCGGGGACCCCACGGCATTCGACTCCTACACCGTCGAGGGCATGGACCGCGAGGCAGGCCACTCCTCGCACGAGGTGCGCACCTGGGTTGCAGGCTTCTCGGCTTTGGCTGAGGCAACGGGCGGCGACTACGAGATTGAGTTCGAGTATTACCGAGCCATCAAGGAATACATTGCCGGTTTCGGCATCATGCTGGCTAACTAACCACCAACCACACAAGGAGAGTACGACATGTCTACCGTGAACATTCCGGACTACACCACCGACCCGTTCTTCGGCCTGGAGGACAAGTGGATTGAAACTGCACCGGGCGAGCTCACCCACTACCACGAACTCGGCGAGGGCGAGCCGATCCTCTTCCTGCACGGCTCCGGCACCGGCGTGACCGCTGCCGCGAACTGGTGGCTGAACCTGCCGCAGATCTCCGAGGTCGGCCGTACTATCGCCATTGACTCCATTGGCTACGGCCAGTCCATCACTGCTCCCGGCACCGAGTACGGCATCCGCGAGTGGGTCCGCCACGCAGTGCGCGTGCTGGACGCTCTGGGCATCGAGAAGACCTGGATCGTGGGTAACTCCCTCGGCGGCTGGCTCGCCTTCCAGTTCGCACTCGACTTCCCGGAGCGTCTGTCGGGCATCATTTCGATGGGGACCGGTGGTGCGAAGCTGACCAAGGCGCTGAAGGGCCACTCGAACCCGACCCTGACTGAGGAGGGCATCCGCGACACGCTGGAGCTCTTCGTCGTGGATAAGTCCCTGGTCACCGACGAGCTGGTCAAGCTGCGTTACGAGTCCGCACTCAACGACACCGCGAGCGACCGCCTGAAGGAGGTCGTCGCCGCACGCGACCGCGACCGCGACGCGCTCCCGCTTGACTTCGACAAGCTCGCCGAGTTGGAGATCCCGGTGCTGCTGATTCACGGCATGCAGGATGCGGTCATCCCCGTTTCCCGCACGTGGGACCTGGTGCAGACCATCCCGAACGCGGATGCGCACCTCTTCTCCCAGACCGGTCACTGGTCCCAGGTTGAGCGCAGCGAGGAGTTCAACCAGGTGATCATCGAGTGGCTGAAGCGCCACTTCTAATACCTTCCTTCCTCAAGGCACCCAAACATCAAGGTTTGGGTGCCTTGTGCCTTACGTAGGGACGAAACGCTATGAACAATACGATTAGCCACGCGCGGCCTAGAGACTACGCATATTCAGTTTTTGCCATCATGGTCATGATGGGAGGCACAGCGCTTGTCACCACCAGCCAATTGGGTACGCCACCTGTGTCTTCGCCCGTCTATGCGATGACGCTGATCGGCGGCCTAAGCTTCGGGGGGTGGACGTTTGCGCTTAACCTCATCCTCATCGCCGCGCAGTGGCTCATGCTGCGTCAAGATTTTCCGCGAAGGTACTGGCTCCAGCTCCCGGCACTATTTATTGGGAGTGCGAGTTTGGATGGGTGGATGTACCTGTTTCACCCCTTGGCGTCCGACAACTACGCCGCCCAAGTCGCACTCGTCGCAGTGGGCCTCGTATTCCTTGGCTTCGGCGTGTCCATCCTCGCCACCGCAAATGCGGTGTTCTTGCCGGGGGAGGGGTTCGTGGCCACCGTTGCGACGCTGCGGCGCAAACCCTTCTACAAGGTCAAGCTCATTTTCGACATCACGTGCGTCGCCATCGCCGTGGTGCTTTCCATCCTCTGGGTGGGCAATTTCGAGGCTGCCCGCGAGGCCACGATCGTCTCGGCGCTTACTCTCGGTTTCATCGTCGGCGCCTGTACGCCGCTGGCTAAGCGGATGGTCAAGCCGGTCGAATAAGCTACGCAAAAGGAAGTACCCCGGAAGTTGGTCCGGGGTACTTCCTTTTGTCGTTTTCGTACTATTTCTTCTGAGGCGGCAGTGAGTAGGTGCAGCTGATCTTGGCCAGCAGCTTGCCGGTCTCCGCGGAGTGAATCTCCGTGTCGGTGACAATGATCGTCCTGCCTGCGCGGACGATGCGCGAGGTGGAGATGGCATCGCCCGAGTTCACGTTGGAGACCACGTTGATGCTCGAGGCGACCGCGAGCGGGAAGACGCCCTTCGGCACCTGTTGCATGGCCAGCCACGTGGCGGACAGGTCGGCCAGGCCGAACAGTGCCGGCGCGGAGAACATGCCAGCCGGTTGCGAGACCGCCTGGGTCAGCGGCATGCCGAGCTTGACTACCTCTTTGTTGCCCTCGATGGGGTACAGCTGCAGGGTCTCTTTGACGTCATGCACTTTCTCGTACATGGCGTTCCAGTCGTCGATAAAACTCATGTCAGCTCCAGGTTCTTCGTATCGGTGGATTGGTTGGCCACCCAGTCAGGCTCTGCAACCATGAGGGCGTGCTCTTCGCCGGTGCGGAGCTGTACATCGAGTACGTAGCGCATGCCGGCGTCTTCGCAGGCGGAGACCTCTTCCACGTTGTCCGGCTCCACAGGCACGATCACTCGGCGGCACTCCGGATCCGTGTCAAAGACCTCGCGGACCCGTTCGCGTAAGCCCTCTGCGTTGTTGTAGGGCAGAATCACATCGTGAGAGCCATACGGGTAGGTGTGGCGAATCGGGTGATCCTTTACGTATTGGAAGCTCACGAGACGACCTCCCCGATCGTGCCTTCGCGCACTGCTTGGCGCAGGAAGAGCTTGTCCAGCTTGCCGCCGGGGTTGCGGGGCAGCTCATCCACAATGACCACCTTCGACGGCAGTTTGTAACGGGCGAGATGGCGCGAGCAGTGGTCGCGGACGCGCTCGAGGGTGATTTCGCTGTCGTCGATACGCTCGATGACCGCGACGATTTTCTCGCCCCACTTCTCGTCGAACTCGCCGACGACGGCGCTGCGGGTGAAGGAAGGGTCTTCGGCTAGGATGCGCTCGACCTCGGCGGGGTAGACATTCTCGCCACCGGAGATGATCAGATCCTTAAGGCGGTCGACGACGTAGTAAAAACCGTCCTCGTCGACGTAGCCGATGTCGCCCGAGTGGAACCACCCGGCGGTGTAGGACTTCTGCGTCATTTCCGGGTTATTCCAATAGCCCAGCGCGACGTTCGGGCCCTTCACCCACATCTCGCCATGGCGGCCCGGCTCCTTGATCTGCTCACCGGTGTCGGGGTCCATGAGCTTGACCTGGGTGTGGGGCATCGGGAAGCCGCAGGATCCCAGCTTCGACTTGGTCATGTCCGCCGGCAGATAGGTGGCAAACGGGGCAGTTTCGGTCAAACCCCATGCCTGCTGGATGTTGATGTCCTTCTCACCGTACTGCTTAATCAGTGCGGGCGGCACAGGCGCGCCAGCGCAGATAATTGCACGCAGGTTGGAAAGATCGGCGCTACCGAATTCTTCCGTTTGCGCAATGGCAGACAGCATCGCCGGAACCATAAACACCGATCCAATCCTGTGTTCTTCCAGCAGTGCGAGCGTGGTCTGCGGGTTGAAGGCACGCTGGACCACGAGCGTGTTGCCGCGGAAGAAGGAACGGATGGCAAAGGAATTCAGTGCGCCGACGTGAAACATCGGTGCCACGGCCAGCGAGGTGTCGCCAGGGCGGGTATCCACGAGCGTGTCCACGTTGATGGAGTTCCACCACAGGTTGCCGAAGGAGAGCTCAGCGCCCTTGGGCAGGCCGGTTGTGCCGGAGGTAAACAGCAGCAGAGCGAGGTCCTGCATCGTGCGAGCGCCGGGCTTGCGCAGGCTCTCTGTGCCCTCGTCGGTGAACTTGGAGGTCACTGACCAGAACAGCGGGATTTCTTCATCGACCGGAGCTGCCGGGTCATCGTCGACAACCACGACGTGGTGCTTCTCAATACCGAAGACGGATTTCGCCTTGCCCACGTGCGAACCCTCAACCACCACGGTGTGTGGGGTACCCAGGAGGAAGAGCTTCGCGGTCTCCGGTGCGGAGAGGCGGAAGTTAAACGGCATGAATGCTGCGCCGATCCACCACGCGCCGAACATGGCGAAGAGGAAGGAACGGGAGTTCTGTCCGATGTAGCCGATGCGGTCGCCGCTGTTTACGCCGGCGTCGACAAAGTGCGCGGCCCAGCGGCGCACCTCTTTGGTGAACTCGGCGTAGGTGAATGTCTGGCCCTCGTAGTGCAGGGCAATGCGGTCACGGAAGTGCCGCTCATGCCGACAGAGTTGAGTACACGGGTTGACATCCACATCATTGGGATCTTGCTGAACGCCATACACGATCATAGGTCATCGCCTCCTGCAGATTTTGCGAATCCTCGGGCGGCGATGCCGCCATCGACGTTGATAATGTGCCCGGTGATATTGCCCGCGTCCTGCGGAGATGCAAGCAGGACGTAGGACCCGGTGAAGGTCGCTGGATCAAGCGAAATATCGTGGAGCGGAATGTAGGGATTGGAACCATTGGGTCGGCGATCGAAGATCTCGGAGACCGAGCGATCGTCCAAGCCGCTGCTGGCTGGGCCAGAGAGCGACGTGCGCATCCCGCCCACCGCGACACCGTTGACGCGGATCTTCGGTGCCAGTTCGTAGGCGAGCTGGATCACCAGGCCGCGTGCCGCGAACTTCGATGCGGTGTAGGACGGCCCGCCGCCCGCGGCGTAGAACGCCGAGTTGGAGAGCGTGAAAATGATCGACCCGTTGGTCTTCAACAGGTGCCGCCACGTCGCCTCCGCGGTGAGCAGGTAGCCCTTGACGTTGACGGCCATGACCTCGTCGAAAAGCGCCGCGATCTCCTCGCCGCTGAGTCGGGTAAAGGAGCGGTAGAAGTCCCAGATCCCGGCGTTGGGGATCACGGTGTCAAGCTCGCCGTACGTGGCAATGTGCTCATCCACCGCCGCGTGCAGCGACGCCGGGTCGCGCACGTCCGCGGCCAGCGGCAACACCTTGTCGGGGTTGATTGCTTCAGCAGTCTCGCGCGCGCGGTCCAAATCGAGGTCGACGATGCTCACGCTCGCGCCTTCGTCGACGAATCGTGCGGCGAGCGCCTTGCCCAGCCCCGAGGCGCCACCCGTAATCAGTACCTTTTGTCCCTCGACCATTTTACACACGTCCTAGAAGAAGGTGGAGATGTTCTTGGAGTTCAGGACATTGATGTCGAGCAGGATGCGGCGGTCAAACACCTTGTATCCATCCTCGGTGCGGCGCAACAGATCGGTGCGCGTGCCGACGAAGATGTCTTCCTCGTGCTCGAGTCGGGTGCGGTAGACCATAAAGTTGGTCCGCGCCTCGATCACGTCCTCCTCGGTCTCCGCGACGGTGCCGTGGAAGGCGATGAGGTTAGTGATCAGGTGACGGGTGCGCGACGGCGGATCCTCGGACCAGGCCATCCCGGAGTCGAAGCGGCGGATGCGCCACGCCAGCGAGCTGTGGGTCTCGTCGTAGAAGGCGAGCCCGTCGCGGTCTGCGATGGCGAGCGCCTGCTGGCGACGCGTGCGGTTGGTGCGCGTCGGGGCCCAGTACTCCAGGTCCTCGTCGAAGTTTTGCAGCCAGTCGGTGTAGCGGCCCTCGTCGAGAAGCGCAGCCTCGTCGTTGTAGAAGTTGAGAAGTTCGTAGTACTGCTCGGCGTCCACACGGCTTCCGAGCGAGACATCTTCTCTGCGTAGATAGTCAGTCATGGGGAAATCACATCCGTTGTTAGCGAGCCAGCTTCTTCAACTGGATCGTGGGGTCAATGAGCTTGGAGGGAGTTACTGGGATCTCGCGGTCGATGATGCGCCGGGCGGCGCGGACCGAGTTCGAGTCGTTGTAGCTGGCGGCACCCACCAGCTTCGAGCCGTCGGCGACGCGGAAGGCGACTGCGGGGTTGCCGTCTTCGTCGGGGCGGATGAAGGTCTCGCCTGGGGCGGACATGTCGCCCACGCCCTCGACGTGTACGCCGTAGCGATCGGACCAGAACCAGGGCGCACTGCCCTTCGGTGCATCGACGCCAGCGATGGAGGCCGCTGCCACCTTCGCGTCCTGCACTGCGCTATCCCAGTGCTCGTGGCGGCGCTCCAGCGTGCCGTCCTCGTTGCGAAGGCGGGCGCAGTCACCCACAGCCCACACACCCGGCAGGGAAGTGCGCTGCTGTGTGTCGACAATCACGCCGTTGTCAATGTCGAGCCCTAAGGACTCAGCCAGGGCGACCTCCGGGATCAGGCCGATGCACAGCAGAACGTGGTCGACCTCGTAGGAGTCGTCGTTGTCGACGTGAATGGTCTTGTGGTCACCTTCGTCGGTGATCTCGGTGGTCATGCCGCGGACGAACTTCACGTTGTGTGCTGCGTGCAGGTCGTGGAGTCGCTTGGCCAGCTCCTCGCCGACCGCCGGGATCAGCGAGACCGGGGCCGGGTCGATGAGGACAACTTCGGTGCCCAGCTCCTGGGCCTGCGCGGCAACCTCGGCACCGATCAGGCCGGCGCCGACGATGCCGAGGCGCTTGCCTTCGCCCATTGCGTTACGCAGGGTGCACGCATCGTCGAAGGTGCGCAGCACGGTGGTGTGCTCCTCAAAACCTGGGGTCTTGCCGATGCGGGCGAACCCGCCGGTGGCCAACACCAGATTCTCGTAGGACAGCGGCTCAGTCTTCTCCAGGACCAGGGTCTTGCCCTTGCCGTCGATGCGCACGACCTTGTCCTTGACAACGGTAACGTTGTTCTCGGCGTACCAGTCTTCCGGCACGAAGCGAATCGCGTCGTGGTCCTTGGCACCGGCGAGCACGTCCTTGCTCAGCGGCGGGCGGTCGTACGGGATGCCCTCGGGATCAATGATGGTGATGGGGGCGTCGACGCCTTTGGCGCGGAGCTCACGGGCAACGGTGAAGCCACCGATGCCGCCGCCGATGATTGTGGTCGAAGCCGTCATGGTTTACTCAGCACCTTCCGCAGCAACGCCGGGCGTGAGCCAGATCTCCTCGCCGCGGAGCTCGACCTTGTGGGTCTTGACGTCCTCGGTCGCGGGCATGCACAGGGCCTCGCCGGTCTTCAGGCAGAACTTCGCGGCGTGGAGTGGGCACTCAACTTCAGTGCCGTCGACCCAGCCGTCGGCAAGCGAGGTGACCTCGTGGGTGCACTCGTCGTTAATTGCGTAGACCTCGTCATCCTCGGTGCGGAAGATCGCGATGGCGTCCTTGTAGCCCGAGTCCTCCGGGGAGATGACGATTGCTTCTTCCTGCTCGATGTCGTCCAGGACAGCTACTTTGATGGCGTCAGACATGGAAGATGTTTCCTTTCAGTGTGGGAGCGGTGGCGGGTTCTTAAGCTTCTTCGTGCCAGGCAGGGGTGTTCATCAGCTCGCGCCAGCGGCGGTAGAGGCCGCGGCCGGCGGCGTCGGAGTACAGCTCCGAGGTCATGCCGGGGTAGCCCTCGCGGGATTCCACCCTGTCGAGGCCCATCTGGTAGTTCAGGGCGGTGTTAGCAACCATGAAGGCACCTGCGTTGGCCTGGCACTCAGACCAGTTCTCGCCGTCGTCCTGCTCGAAGACGCCGGACGGGCCGAAGGTGCGCAGGTTGTAGAGGCGCTGCGCCTTCGCGACGTCCTCCGGCATGCTGCGGTCCAGTACCGTCCATGCCCACACCTCCATCTTGTTTGGCCCCTTGGGGTGCCACACGCGGATGGAACCGTTGACGGGCAGGTAGGAGAAGTTCGGGAAGACCGTGGCGTGGCCGTTGGTCAGCGGGCCGGTGACCTGCTCTTCCGACAGGCGCTCCTTGAGGAACTCGTAGTCGTAGTACTCGTGGACCGGCTGTGCGTCGAAGCGGTTCTTGGGGTGGACCGGGAAGCCTGCGCCGTGGCCGTGCTCGTCGGTGAACTGGCGGCCGGTGCGCTCTGCGATCTCCTTCTTCGGGCCCTTGCCCGACGGGGAGAGAATCATCAGCGCCGAGGCGTGCGACATGGTCACGTGGTACCAGTCGGTGGCGAACTGCTCGGCGGCGAGCTTCCAGTTGCCGTCGAGGACCCACTTGGTCACACCCTCGACAACGTAGGTGCCCTCCGGGTCGCGGTCCATGAAGGCGTCGATGTACCAGCGCATATCGCCCAGCGAATCCTCGAGCGGTTCCGCGTCGGCGTCCCAGTTGGCAAAGATGAGTCCCTTGTAGCTCTCTACGCGTGGGACAGCAGACAGGCCCCACTTGGCCTTATCAAACTCGTCGTTGTAGTAGTGCTCGCCCGGCACCGAGATGAGCTCGCCGTCCAGGTTGTAGGCCCAGCCGTGGTAGGTGCAGGTGAAGTTCTTGGTGCGGCCGTGGTCCGCGCGGCACACGCGTGCGCCACGGTGGCGGCAGCTGTTGAGCAGGACGCGGATTTCCTTCTGCTTGTTCATCACCGCGATGACCGGGTCCTCGCCCATGTAGGTCTGGAAGAAGTCGCCGGGTTTGGTGAACTGGGACTCGTGCGCGATGAACAGCCAGGAGCGCGCGAAGATACGGCGCATTTCTTGGCGGTAGATCTGCTCGTCGCTGAAGATGCGGCGATCGACAAGCCCCTTGTCGGGATCGACCATTCCGCTGACATCAAGGTTGGTATCTAATCCCGCGGGGCGTTCCAGGGAAGGAGCGCCGAGGGAGGGACGTTCGTTGTGCATGGAAAGCTCCAATCGACTTGCTGTGAAAGCGAGGTGACAATTCTGCTGACCGAAATGTGTCGTAAGTGCTCGCAACTTCGAGATGTGAGGCGTCTCACCGCAACCTCTGGAATGAGCATTCCACAAATGTGGGAACAAAGAGAAAAGGTTCCGCTTGGCGGAACGGCGGGGGTAGCCCGAATGGTGAGGCAGGGGTACCGCGGACTTCACCCCACGACAAAGTCCCCGCCGGTACAGGACAGCGGGGACTTTTGAAGGTGGACGCGATGGCCGGTGCTTAGCCCTTGAACACGTTGGTCTTGGTGAAACGCTCCGCGTGCCCCATGCTTTGTGCGGTCTCCTTGGAGAAGAAGATCGCCAGCGAGGAGACGACGAAGAGCCCGGAGACGACGATAGCCAGCGGGGTCAGCCCGGTCTCGGGGGTAACCATGCGGGTCGCAATCAGCGGGGCGGTACCCGCGCCGAGGATCGACGCCGCCTGGTAGGTGATGCCGGAGCCGGTGTAGCGCAGCTCGGGGACGAACTTCTCGGAAATGAAGGCGCCGATCGGGCCGTACTGTGCGGGCTGCACCACGCACACGAGCAGCACCATGCCCAGCCAGATCTTGGTTGGGTCACCGGAGTCGATCATGGCGAAGACGATCCAGATGCCGACGATGGAGACCAAGCCGCCGGCCAGCATGACCTTGCGTCGGCCGAGGCGGTCAGACAACGCAGCGAGCGCCGGCATGACAAAGATCGCGAACGCCGAGCCGACAGTGACCATCATCAGTGCCGTTGAACGGTCGACCGGCGATGCCGTTTCCGCCGTGGAGTTGACGATGTAGGGCACCATGAATGAGTTCTGCAGGCCCTGGACGAACAGTCCGGCCATACCGGCAAGTGCACCGAGGACGAGCTCGCGGGGAGCCTCCTTGAGCATGCGGACCAGTGGCACACCGGTGTGCACCTTGCCCGCACGCCGGGCGGCTTCGAACTCGGGCGATTCCTTCACGTTGGCGCGCATGAACAGGCCGACGATGACAATGGCTGCGGAAAGCAGGAACGGGACACGCCAACCCCAGTCGGTAACGAAGTACTGATCCGGGTTGGCAAAGTTGTCACCCGACATGCGTGCGAACACTGCGAGCACCAGCGTGGAAAGGATCGCACCCGCCGGGCCACCAGCGATCGCGACGGAGGCACCGAAGCCCTTGTTCTTCGCCGTGGAGTTCTCCATGGCCATGAGGGTGGCGCCGGCCCATTCGCCGCCGATCGCAATGCCCTGGATGATGCGCAGGATGACCAGTAGGATCGGCGCGGCAGCGCCAATGACCTGCGAAGACGGCATCAGACCGATGCAGATGGAGACAAGCCCCATCGTCAACAGCGTGACGACGAGGACGTTCTTCCGCCCGTACTTGTCGCCGAAGTGACCGAACGCCATTGAGCCAATCGGGCGGGCGAGGTAGCCCGTCAGCAGGATGACAAAGGAGAGCGTCGTGCCCAAGAGAGGATCGATGTTCGCGAAGAACAGTTGCGGGAAGACGAGGCCCGCAGCCGCCGCGTAGAGCAGGAAGTCGTAGTACTCCACGGTCGAGCCGAGGAAGGAGGAGGCGAGCGCGAGGCGTCGCTCTTTCGGTGTGCGCTCATCCTGCGCGTGATCCTGTGGGGGAGCGTGAGTGATGTTGGTCATGTGGGTCTCCAAAGGGTGGGATGGGGTGGTCGGCTAGCGCGCGGACCACACAACAGAGTGGGAATAGTTTTCGGTGGCCGCAGGCAACAGGCGACCGTAGTGGTACTCGAAGGCTTGCTGCCGGTAGAACTCGCGGGTGAGTTCACCGCGCTGCGGCGTGGTTGCTGTACGCCCGGAGTCGCCGCGGTACTCGCCCGTGGCCATGCGGCCGAACCAGTGGTGGTCGTAGATAGTCTGGTCCGCCCACACCTCGAGCAGCATGAGGTGGTTCGGCAGTTCCAAATCTTCCATCCACGCGTAGTAGACACAGCCCGGCTCGCGACGCGTCTCGGTGATCTCCTGGGCGGTCAGTGCCCGCATCTCGGGGTTATCCACAAACGCGTTCTGGATGACAATGCTCACCGGTCCGCTCGCCGGCCACATGATGCGGGAATCAGCACCCGCCTCCGGAGCCCAAACCCCGTCGACAAGAGCATATTTGGACTGCTCGTAGAGCTCGGTCGCGCCATCTTGCACGAACCGGTGCAAGTGCGGCAGCTCGGGCAGCTTCTCGACGACCGCGGCATAGTCAGCCACCTGCTCCGCCAGAATCGCCACCGCGCAGTCCTCATCCTCTACCGCGAGGGTCTGGTAGGCCTCGGCCTCTTTGATGCCTTCGCGCTGGCGCAGGGAGGTGACGTCGGCAAGCAACTGCTCGGGGGAGTCGGTCGCTCCCCGGTGGATGATGCGGATCATACGAGCTCCTCGAAGTCGACGACCCAGTCCGGCGCGGCGAACTCGGGTTTCGGGGGCTCGCGGCGGATGACGATCTCGATGAGGTAGCCGCCGAGCGCCTCGAAGGTGTCGAAGTAGCCGAACTCGGCGGCGCCGCCGCGCAGGCCCGAGCCCATGCACAGCGGGTGGCCGGCCTCGGTCATCGAGCGCACGACCTCGTCCCAGTCGGCGTCCTCGGTGGTCATCCACGCGAAGTAGTGGTGGATGCCGGGGCCGCGCTCGTCGAAGAACTCGCGGTTGTAGTGGCAGTCGCCGTGGTTGACCGAGATGATCTCGAAACCGAAGTCGCCGGCGGTGCCCTGCGCGGTGAAGTAGCCGGTGTCGCCGTCTTTGCCGCGGTAGTAGGGCTTGTCCAAGCGGCCGAAGCCAGTCTCCCAGGTCTTCATCTCGTAGCGCTGGATGCCAAAGACGTCGCGGTAGTGGGGCAGCGCGGCCATGACGTCGTGCACGAGCACACCGAAGTGGTACATGCCCTGTACCGGCTGGGTCGGGCGCGTGTCGGTGCTCACCTCGGCAGGGTCCTCGGCGCTGGCCGGGAGCATCTCTACGAGGAAACCGCCCAGCTTCTCGCGGGTGTCATAGAAGGTGCGCGTGGTGCGATCCACCGTGGCGGTGTAGGCGACGTCGTAGCCAAGGGACTCGAAGTGCTTGGCAACCGCTGCCTCGTCGGCCGCCGTGGAGCGAACCTGCAGGAAAGCGATGCCCTCGCGCTTTGTGCGCAGGAACTCGTTGAACGGACTCTCTCCACCGGTCGGCTCGACGAGCTCGAAGGTCAGGCTCGACGCCGGGCGTCCGCCCGGTCCCTGCTCGCCGTTGACGGCCGGGGTGGTGCCCACGGCGCTGCGCCACGTACCCGGGGTCGTTGCCAGGCGTCGGCCGTGCGCCACCGCGTCGGTAGGTGCGTGCTCGGCAGTATCCCAGTCGGAGATGCCGTAGATGCGGGAGTATTCCTTCATCTTGGCGTCCAGGTCGTAGACGACAACGCCAATGCGAAGCAGGTTCGTAGTTTCGATCTGTGCAGTCATATGCAGGTCCTTTCCTTAGTAGAACAGGGAGAGGTTCTTGACAAGAATGGTGGCCATATCGAAGCGGATCTCACGCTCGAGCACTAAAAATCCGTAGCGCGAGTCCGGGTCTCGGACGATGACGTCGCGGCGCTCGCCGGCAATCGTATCCTGGTAACGCTCGCCGCGAGAGCGGTAAATCATGAAGTTCGAGCGCACCGCAAACGCCCCGTCGCTTCGCTCGTCAATGCGCAGGTTGGTGAGCATGTGGCGCGAACGCGATGGCGGTTCCTCCGCCCATGCCATGTGCGTGTTTAGGCGGACGACGCGCTGGCGCAGAAACGCCTTGGACTCCTCGAAGTAGACCGAAGTCCCCTTCGGGTAGAACTCTTCCTTGCGCTCGCGGGCCACGCGGTTCTCGCGGACCGGGGCCCAGTAATCAACGTCTTCGTGCATGCAGTCGAGCCAGTCTTCCCACTGCATGTTGTCCATCATCTCGGCTTCGTCATACAGGAAGCGTGCGATCCGGCGCTCGTCTTCCGCGTCTGCAGGGCGCTGAGTGACCGGCTGCTCGGTAGTAGTCGTCATTGGAGTGCTCCTTAAAATCTTGGGTCGAGTAAGTCCGCTAGTCGACGTTGCCTTCGTACGCGCCGTCGGATGCAGCGGCCGCCTTGGCCGCTTCCGGATCCATGACCGCGGTGAAGTCTCGCTGATCCACCTCCGGCACGCCGCCGCGCTCTTGTTTGAGCTGCTCCCAGGACTTGTCTTCCATCAGGTCGCGGTAGAAGCCGTACATGTTCAGCGCCGCGTTGTCGGAATAGACGTGCGCGGTGGATGCGCCCGGGTAGCCGTCATCGTCGTAGGAGACAGGCACGCGGCGCATGTTGTAGGTAAAACCGGTCTCGCGCGACTTCGCACCCCGGAGAATGTGCTGCATCTCCTCCCAGTTCTCGGCGTCGTCCTGCTCGAACATGCCGCCGGGGGAGAAGGTACGCATGACGTCGACGCGGATGGCTTCCTTCACCTCTTCTGGTGCGTCCTTCGGTACGAAGGCCCAGGACCAGATCTCCATCTCGTTCGGCCCACGCGGGTGGGTGACGCGGAAGGTGTAGTTGCCCAGGAGCATGAAGTTGGGGAAAACGTTCATGTGGCCGCGGACCTCGCGGAACTCGCCAAGGCGCTCGACGATGGAATCACGGATCGTGTTCTCCCACTCGATCAGCGCCGGGCCCGTGTTGGGGATCTCCGCGTCGCGCTTGCCGAAGAAGGCACCGCCGTGGCCGTAGGGGCTGAGGAACTGACGGCCCTCGGGGATCTTCTTGCGGCCGGTCTTGCGGTCGAAAGTATCGGAGCCGGAGCTGAGCGCTTCCACTGCGGAGACGTGTGAGATCTCCGAGTGCTGCATATCCGAGGTCGGCTGCTCAACGTTGAACTTCCAGTTCGCCGGGAGCACCCACTTGTGCACGGCGATGGCCTCCATGCCGCCCTCGTAGCGATCCATGTAGCCGTCCAGGTAGTACTTGGCATTGCCGAGGTACTCCTCGAGCGGCGGAATGGTCTCGTCCCAGGAGCCGAAGATGAAGCCCTTGTAGTTCTCAATGCGGGGCACCTTGATCGCAGACAGCTTCGACTTGTCGATGCCATCCGGGTAAGCGTTGGCCTCCTGCGGGATGGAGACCAGGTTGCCCTCGAGGTCGTACGCCCACCCGTGGAAGGAGCACATGAAGGACTTGGCCTGGCCGCGGTCAGCGCGGCAGATGCGCATGCCGCGGTGGCGGCACTGATTCAGGAACGCTTTGACCTCGCCCGACTTCTGGCGGACAACGATGACGGGGTCCTCGCCAATGTACGTCTGGATGTAGGAGCCCCGCTTCGGCAGCATCGACTCGTGTGCGAGAAACACCCACGTGCGCTGCCAGACAGTCTCCAGCTCCTGGCGGTAGATGTCTTCATCGGCGAAGATTTTGCCGGAAACATATCCGCCAACAGGATCAATGAGCTCAGCGATCCCACTCATAGCCACTCTCCTTCGTGATCTAGGTCATCTTTCGGGAGGGACTTTAGACCGCGAAGTATTTGGCTGGAACCAACGTTCCAGTGGACGGAACACAGTTGGTGTAATCGGGGGTGGCTAGGAGGCCGCGTAATGAGCTCGCAATTGCTGAATTGCCCCGACAGTCATGGCTTCGCTTAGACGTAAAGCGTTATCCTGCAGCGCGACGCCCGCCACCATGCCGATGCGCAGCCGGTTGAACAGCCACGCCACGTGGATTGGGTTGACCTCGTTGGAGAGGTCGGCCGTTTTCAGCCAGCTCGCCAGCCGCTGCTCGCTGCTCCGTGAACCCGCAATCAGCGCGTGACCCGCAGGAGTCGTCGGCTTCCGACGTTGAGCTGCGATCAGCAAGCCGCCGGCAGCCACAAGCGGGGATGCGTGCAACCGCCCGTTCATTGCTACGAGCTCGTGCGCGAGCGCTTCGGCCACGCCTACCTCGCGTGCGTCCGGCAAGCTGTCGAGTTCGCCCTTCATCTCCAGGTAGGGGCCCACAAACGCGTCCTTGATCAGCGCGTCCTTGTCCTCGTACTTCCAGTAAATCGAGCTGCGCGCAACCCCGGCAGCTGCGCAAATCTGGGCGAAGGTGGCCCCCTCGTACCCGCGCTGCGCCACCAAGGATCGCACATGTCCCAGCAGGTCCGAGGGCGTGTCTTCCTCGCGTGCTGCCGGGCCTGCTGCCTCGGGTGCTGAAACGAACGGCGAGGCCGCAGCAGCGAGCATCGCCTGCGCCATCAGCTCCAACCGCGCCTCGGTGTCTTCGTCCTTGAGGTACACATCACCAATGAAGTGGCCGTCCAAAAACCACTGGGTCAGCGCGCTCATTCGCATCGCTGCCTGCTCGATGTCCAAGCCGCTCTCGCTTCTCGACGCCACCAGCGCCCTCTCCCACCACAAACGGAACGCGCGCAGCGCATCGGCACGCCGACGTCGAAAAGGCTCCTGCACGGGGAGCGCCTGCGCGGAACCCTCCAGGGCGAGCAGTAATCCAGTACGTACAGCGCGGCCGCGCTGCTCGGATTCCAGCACAGAGGCGAGCAGCTGGCGTAGCTGCTCGATTAGCGGAATTTCCGGAGAGAACGAAGACCAATCTTCTGCAATGGTGCGCACCGGGTACTGCGCCTCCAGCGATGTGGAGATCAGTGTGTCCTTGTTCTCGAACATCCAATAGATCGAGCTCGCGCTGGCCCCTGTTTCCTTCTTGATCGCCGCGATGGAGGTGTTGTTGTAGCCGTTGTGTTGCAGGAGGCGGTAGGTGGCGTCAATGATCTCGTCGTACTTCTTCCCGCCTCGCGGGGTCACACTCTGAGCCATTGGTAACGCAGCTTTCCTACACCTAAAGGGCCAAGCGACGCTTTTAGCGGAGCCGTGCCGGAGAAATCCACGTAATTGTACCGAACCGCGTCGTGAAAAGGCAGCTGGGTGGCGTCGGCAAGCGTCGAGCCCCTGAACCGAATTCATTGAACGTTTATGCTTTAGCGTTATGCGAGCACTCGATCGATTTCGAAACTTCCTGATCATGGCTGGTGGGTTCATCGGGCCGTTTCAGGGGCAGTCGATCGCGGTGGTGCTGCCGGAGTTTGCGGCGGACTTTGGGATTACGCTGCGGCAAGCGTCGCTGACAATGACTGCGTTTTTAATGTCTTTCGCCACGGCCATGCTGTTTTCCACCTACCTGGTGCGCAACCTAGAGCCGGCGAGGGTGGTGCGCTGCGCATTTGGTGTGATCGCGCTCGCGGCCGTTGTGCTTGCGCTGACCCCGAAGTGGTGGATGTTCGTCGTGGCGTTCATAGCCGCCGCGCTTGCCAACGCCTTTACGTCCCCCTTGCTCCAACTGATCCTCAAGTCGATGACTCCAGAGGAAGAGTTAGGCAAAGCGCTTGGTACGTACCAGGCGATGCAGTCCTGCGGCCTATTTTCCGCGCCCCTGGTTGCCGGGTTGAGTGTGCAATTTGCCAGCTGGCGGGTCATGTACGTGCTGTTGTTCTTCCTTGCGCTCACCATCGTTGTGACGGGACTGCCCTCGACGCCGCCGGCAGGCGCTGGCGCACCACGCGAAGGTCGCCTGCTCAGCTGGCCTGTGGTGCGTGCGTCGCTGACGCTTCTGACTATCGGTACCTGCGTCATCGGGTTTGGGTTCCTGCTCGCGCTCTATGTCGGTGATCGCTTCGACGCCGACCCGGCCCTGCGCGGTGTGGTCGTGATGGCCGGCGGGTTCACCTCTTTCATCTTCGCTCGATGGGTCGGCTCGCTTGCAGATCGGCTGGGTGCGCGGGTGGTCATCGCTGGCGGGCTGGTGGTCGCTGCCGTGGCGTTCATCGGAATTGGCGTTATGCCGTCGCTGATCCTGGTTGCCGTGCTGTGGGGCGTGGCCGTACTCGCCGCGCAGGGCACGCAGATTTCCATCAACGTGCTCACTTTGCGCTCGCCGGGCGGGGCTCAGATCCTGTCCACCATCCAGGCGTTCCGCTTCTACGGCAACGCGCTGACTCCGCTCGTGTTTCTGCCGATCTACGGCGCGGCTGGGGCGTGGGTGTTTGCTGTGGCGGCAGCGGTGCTGCTGGCGATGAGCGTGGTGACGGCGGCGGGGGCTGGGGGTGTGAGACGTGGTGTGGATGCGTAGCTGGCCTGAAAGCGCGAAAGACCTCGGTTCTTTCTGTCAGCATGATTTGCTCTGCTCTCACGCAGATTAGGCTCTATTACATGGGCATCGAGTTTGAGCAGGCGACGTTTCGAGGAACGGCTTACCAGGTCGATGACCTCGACTCGGTTTCTGTGCTCTTCCACGGGAAAGACAAGCGAGGCATATACCGTTTAAGCTTTGCTAACGGGGAAGCCTACGTCGAACAGGCAGAGAACGTGGTCCGTCGCTTCGCCAGCCACCGGCGACGCTGGGATGACATCGTTGGCCTTGAATTCTTCCCCATCCCTGAGCCAGAGCCACTGCTTGCAGCGGAAAGAATCCTCATCTCAGAAACGGAGCGCACATGTTCCCTCCGTAACGTGGTGGACACCAAGCGTCCGCACGGCGAAAAAGACTACGTCATCGAAGTCAGCGAGGGCAGCAGTGTGTCGCTTCCCTGGGATCGCGCGGAACGGAAAACTCTTGCCGATGACTCGCTACCGAAGTTCTTTCAGCTGGCGCGTCGTCCGGACTACTTCTTTACTCGAGAGATTGCTGGCTGGTTTATCCACCAGACCATTCCGGATCCATTAGCTACGCAGGGCAGTCTCTGGACAGTGTCATGCTTGCCGTCGACAAATAAGCGACGTGATTATTTCCGCACGTTCTGCATCAGTGCGGGGAATATCGAAGTGATGGTCGGGGACATTCATAGCGGCGAGCTGCCCCTGGTGTGGATCAATACCGAGCGAAACGAAGAATACGCGAAGTACCAGCGGAGCCACAACGGGTGGTGGGAAGTCGGTGATGGGGAGTATCCGATCGCGCAAACGACGCGGTGGATCTTCAATGCCTTTTACCTCTATGACGTCATCATGGGGCAAGAAGAGTTTCCCGCTCTTGAAGTGATGCTGGAAGGGGCGTATGCCCTCAACGTGCGGATGATGCGCCGCGGAGGCACGATGTACCAACGTTTTCACAACGCGGAGCTGGGAGCAGACCTACTAGGCGCGGCCGCGAAGTGGGGAAACCCGGAGTGGCTTGGAGCGGACGAGGCAGAAGAGTAATTGACCGCCTATGCCACCTCGACAGTGTCAGCCAGTACCGGGAGCTAACCGCAGAAGCTGAGTGCTCGAGCGAAAGCTACTTATAAGCCTCGGCGAACCGGCCGTTGGGGTTGTACGGGCTATTCCAACCGATTGACCACAGCATGAAACCGAGGAAAATGACAAAGGCGATCCCGCCGCCAATCTTGCTGCTCAAGTCGGTGCTCTCGCCCTTTGCAAGCGGAGTCACCGCTGGTGCCTGCTTCGCCGCTGCCGTGAAGTTTGTGGCTGCGGAGCTCCCCGTCGTTTGCGTGAGTGCGGTGGATGGGGCCGCTGCAGTAGCGGAAGGCACCGCAGCGATAGATGAGAGTGTAACTGCGGCAGCAGTCGCGATACCGACGAACTTCTTTTTCACGGGAGCGATCCTTTCTTGTAGGCGGAGTCCACGTTAGTTCACGGAAACCGCGAATGGATGTGCTTTTGACTGGCAAGCAGTGAGAATACTTCACCTCGGGCCGAAAGAACTAGCGAGATAAGCTTTAGCATTTTTAAACACGTTAAAACTTCTGGCCTTAACATTTAACGTCTGTGTTATTTGCAAAACTTCTCGTGCTAACTTTGCTTCATGGTGTGGCCGAGAGTCTCGTTTGAGACATTGCCGTGGCGCGCCGCGGTGGAGAACTTGTCGCGGCGCGCTCAATTGCGCACGCCAAGCCACTACGAGAGCGCCGTCGTGCCGCGTATCGCAGGCGAGGAAGTTCAGCTTCGAGCCGCAACACTTGCAGCCGTGGATAGGGCGACTATCGCAGTGACGCGCTTTGACGCCACACACGCCACCGATCTTTTTCCGTTCATTCCGCTCTTGCTACGTGGGGAATCGGTGGCATCGAGCCGGATTGAGCAGCTGACTTCCTCGTCCAGGAAAATCTTTGAGGCGGAACTATCCGGCACCGGGTCTGCGAATGCCAAGTTGATCGTGGCGAACGTCCGGCAGATGCAGCGGGCGATTGAAGTGGATACAGCGACGACTCAAACGTTGTTGGCAATGCACAGCGTGCTTCTGCAGGACTCTGCGCCGGAGATCGCGGGGCAGTTGCGCGAACAAGCAGTGTGGATCGGTGGGCCGGATGATCACCACCCGGGCGGGGCACTCTTCGTGCCACCGCACCACGAACACGTGCCAGCACTTCTAGCCGACCTGGAAGCGTTCATGACCCGCCGTGATGTCCCGGCGTTGGTGCAGGCAGCGATCGCGCACGCCCAACTGGAAACCATTCACCCCTTTGCAGACGGTAACGGGCGGACGGGGCGTGCGTTGGTCCACGTGTTGCTAAAGTTGCGAGGGCTTAGCGTGAACGGGCCGGTACCCATCTCGGCGGGGCTGTTGTCCAGGGTTGATGACTACTTCGCCGCCTTAGACGCATACAGGCAAGGCGATATTGACCAGATCGTGGCACTGTTCGCAGCAAGTGCGCTCGAGGCCGTGGACCACGGGGCGTGGATTGCCGACGAGCTGGATTCGGTGCTGGGGGAGTGGCAGCAACAGCTGACTGCCCGCTCGGATGCCTTGGCGTGGAAGGTTTTGCCGCTGCTCTTGCAACGTCCCGTTGTGACAACGCGCGTCGTGGTCGATGAGCTGGGAACGTCCCTGGTATCCGCAGGAAACGCTCTGGACACGCTCGAACGGGCTGGCATTGTAGTCGGGGCGCAGCTGGATAAGCGGACGCGTTCCTGGCGTGCACCCGACGTGCTCGAGGTGCTGGACGTGTTCGCCGAGCGGAGGCGGCGGGCGTAGCCAAATGGAGCTAGCTCTATTTGCGCGTATCCGTATCTCGTCAGGGGGTCGGAGACCCTTCAAAAACGTCTACTTCACATAGAGTTTGGTCCGCGATTGAAGAGACGTGCTTAGCCAAAGGGAACGATTGCGTTCGCGTTTCTTTGCGCGCCCAACGCGAGCATCAAAATGCTGACGGTGGTGAGGCGCTACTGGCCGTCGATAACTAACCGCTCAAACGACGTCCCGCCGCCCACAATCGCACCAAAGAAGTGAGCCTCCCGCCCCTCACGAATAATCTCCTCCAAGTCATCGAAGAGCTGCGCGCAATGCTTCCGCTGCCAGTCGTAATTGCGCTGATATACGGGAATGATGAGCTCGCGGTGCTGGCCGTCAAACACTTGGATGATCGGGCGTGCGCCCTGCATGGAAACCACCTTGGTCGTTGTAGGTGCGGTCGGCCTCAGTGTAGTTGGGGAAATTCAGCGCGATCATCGCTTACGGTGGGTCGTGTTGACTCAATGTTGAAATCCACGTATCTTTGAGGCATCAAGCCGCAAGGCAAATAGGCTCTGGCCCCCGAGAAATCGAGGGCCATCTTTTATTCTCTTGGTATCGGCGACGTGGCCAATACGTTTGGTATCCATTTCTGGTTCTTAAACCAATCCCCTAACTCAGGATTGATTGCGCGGAGCAATTCGATGCAGTCTCGGTGCGCATTCTGAATTCTGTTTTGGTCTTTGACTAGCGGGCGTCGATGGGTAGCTCGGTTTCGTAAATCTTTGACTGCTAGCGCCTGGCCTTGGAAACGCCTGCGATTAGTGAAGTTTTGGCCATATGGCGAGAGATTCGGCTCAAGCGCTTCATTCCAGAGAACAACGCGAGCATTACGTTCGCCCGCATGTGGCTTGGGGAGAAGATGCACCCACTGACCGAATGTCAGCCCCGCTACGTAATCATCATGCGTGGGCGTTTCGATGCCCGGTTGAATTTCAGCCATGCTTGCAAGCGCAATGCCATTCTTGTTTGTGGTTATTTCGGCCAGTTTGCCCATCGGGTACAAGAGCCATTCTGGTGACCCGCAACGTGATGGGCTCGTATTCCATTGGGAGAATCCGTGATCCATGAAATTGCGTAGTTGGATTTCGACTTCACAAGCAGAGCGGTCTACAGCAGCAGCCACATCTCCATTCCAAATGTAAAGGCGAGCAGCCAAGATGAGAACCTCTGTCTCAGTGTCAGCGTACTGTGCGGCTAAATGCAGATAAGTTGTCTTTCTGGGCTCCGGGAGCGCCTCTAAGATCAGCGCCGCTTCTTTGGCAGACACCTCGTTTGTAGAAAAGTGCATCAGTCCCCCATGACCCCGATTGAGAAGGCGTGCCAGTGCCCCCAACACGTCCCGTTTCTTTAATAGTTTTCATTTAACTTACAACACAGACCAGTGGATACGCTCGATTGCTCATCTGAACGTTCATCCGGGGGCCGAGCTGTTCTCATTTATCGACGTCCCCTCCGCCCCCCCCGCAATTCTGTTCACAAAATCCCGATTCCGCGCGTGAAGCCTATATCTTCCTCAACAGGCCTCGCTGACCACGAACGCAAAGTTGATCGTGGCGAATGTTCGCCAGATGCAGCGCGCGATTGAGGTCGATTCAGCCACGACTAGGATGCTATTGGCAATGCACAGCGTGCTTCTGCAGGACTCCGCACCGGAGATCGCGGGGAAGTTGCGCGAGCAAGCAGTGTGGATCGGTGGCCCGGATGATCACCATCCGGGTGGTGCACTTTTTGTGCCGCTACACCAAGAGCATGTTCCAGCACTGTTGGAGGATTTGGAAGCCTTCGTGGCTCGCCGCGATGTCCCAGCGTTGGCGCAGGCGGCTATCGCGCACGCCCAGCTTGAAACGATCCGCCCCTTTGCAGACGGCAACGGGCGCACGGGGCGTGCGCTGGTACACGTGTTGCTGAAGTCGCGAGGGCTTAGCGCGAACGTGTCATGTCTAAGGGCTTTTTGGACAAGGAGTCCAACGACTTTTTGGACGGGATGTCTAAGGGCATTTTGGACATTCCCAGTAGCGGAAAGGCTGAATGGTTTTCGCTATAGAAAAACGCCGCGAGCTGGTTGCCCTCGAGTCCCCTAATGTCGACAAAGCCATCACTCCGATGGCGTCGTTCAGAAGCGCGGATGAAAGTCCAAGGCCAACTACGCGGGAGCAGCGGTGCGTGTATAGCCGCCGACGGCAGACCACCCTAAGACTCAAGGAGCACGTGCTTTAAGCCCTGGTCGCCGCCGACAGCCCCGAGATGATCTACACAGCCCCTGGCGGCGAGAGCTCTTCAGTGCGCAGCCTCCGGCAGCGGTACGCCACGGGCCGCACGGCCGGTGAGCCAACCTCACCTTGCCGAGGCAACGAAGCACGATCAAGCACGGCGAAGCACCCCGTAACTGTCCTGCTTGTGACCGCAGCACAGACCACGAGAATGATCCGCTAGAAAGTGTCCAAGAACTCCATGGATTCCGTGTCCAATAAGTCATTAGACTCCGTGTCCAAAAACTCTATAGACATAACAGGCTTAGCGCGAACGGGCCGGTGCCGATCTCTGCGGGGTTGTTGTCCAGAGTCGATGACTGCTTCGCCGCCCTAGATGCGTACAGGCAAGGCGATATTGACCAGATTGTGGCGCTGTTCGCAGCAAGTGCGCTCGAGGCCGTTGAACATGGGGCGTGGATTGCGCATGAGTTGGACTCGGTGCTGGGGGAGTGGCGACAGCAGCTGCCTGCCCGCTCTGACGCCTTGGCGTGAAAGGTCTTGCCCCTGCTGCTGCAACGTCCGGTGCTCACGACACGCATCGTGGTCGACGAGCTGAGACCGTCGCTAGTCTCAGCGGGAAATGCGTTGGAAACTCTCGAACGGGCTGGAATTGTTGTTGGAGCGCAGCTGGATAACGGACGCGTTCGTGGCGAGCCCCTGACGTGCTTGAGCTGCTGGACGAGTTCGAAGGCCAGGGATGGTCTTCAAATAGGTAATGCGGTCTCGTCCAACAACCAGTAGCTGTCAACTGGAGCCACACAGGCTGAGGAAGCCAAACTGTTGGCTAGAAACTATATTTTGACCTCTGCATAACAGAGACAACGTAGTAGTAGTTATCGTCGAAGCGGGTCTGAACCCCGGCGTCTAACCCACTGAAGTCCGGAGCTTGAATGTTGTCCCAAACCTCCGTGTCTTTGTACTCGACATAAGGAATACCGATCCGAGTCACGACCACATACGAAGGTACGCCGTCGATAGTGCGATCAAAACTTGTAGTAGCGAAGTACTGAGCACCTTCAATGGTTTCATCGAACTCTAGGGTGGAAATCTCGTTGGCCAGGCCGATTGCGACATTATCCAACGCGATCCTGGTGTGCGCTCCTCCGCGCAATAAATAGCGCTCAAAGCTAATTTCGAGCAGATCAGCATTGATCTTTAGAAGACGTTGGTCCAGGTTGTAGAGGCTCTGCCACGAGTATTGTTTGCCTGGCCCGAACTTACTCTCGGTACCTTCTTCTTGCGGCAATTCCGTGGGGACGTCGGGCTCTGTTGAATCGGTTGATTCAGCCTCGGATGGCGAGGTAGATTCAGTTGGATTGGCTGACGGCTTAGTTGTCGAGGGGGATGCTTGCGGCGTCGTCGGCTTCGGCTTTGCAGCGGGGGCAGTGGGAGTACTCTCGTTGTCCTTTCGCGATTGTGGATCAGAGCTGCCTCCGTCGCCAGTAGCGACTACAAGGCCAGCAACGGTGCCAAGTATCGCAATTACCCCGATGAGTGCGCCGACAACTTGTTCAAACGGGACTTTTTCCGAGGCCCGGAATTTTCAGGGAGTGCACAAGGTTCCTTTCAGTCAGTATCCATTCAATATGCAGTTAAATGCTCACGTTTGCACATTAACACGACACCTGACCGTCTGTCCCGCGATTTCTGCCGTGAAAAGGAAAGCATCGGAGCCAGCAAAACCTACACACGCCGCAGCAGCTCGACGGCGTCGTCGAAGACGATGCGTTCCTGCTCGATGCGCAGGCACTCGCTGGAAGAGTGGCTGCGCAGGTAGTCCAGGGCGTCAACTTCTGACGCGCTCAGCCGCGCCGGGGCAAAGCGGCTGGCGGTCGGTGCAAAGTTGTGAACCTAGCAGCAGCACCGGACACGCCTTGCACGCTTTCGAACCGACAGCCTATTCTGCGCTGCTCAAGCCCGATTTCCATGCTGCGAGCGGGTACTTTGCGTTGAACGGCGTGTAGTTGACGGTGTATGTTCCCTCGGCAATCGGAGCCTGATAGCACTGCACCCCGCTGGTGGTTTGCCCAGGGAGAACGGACCTGTCCCAGCGCGGAAATGCGGAAGGCTGCGTGTACTCCATCTTTTGCCCAGTTGGGGTGATAAGCGAGAAGTCGCTAGCCGAGAGCCATGTTTCGTGGTCCATGCCGTTGAGGAAGGATACATCGTGACATACGAGATCCTTGCCCTCGAAGCTTTTGCCCAGATTGCGCAAGGGGCCGACGTAGACACGCTGCCCAACCACGTTGGCGGTTTCCCCGGTTTCCAGCGGGACGAGCTCGAAACTCTCCTTCGCCGGCGCTTCCCGATCCTGCAGCCGAGCCCCTTCCGGCTCAACGCTTTCGCCTGTGGCCCCGAACGTCGCCGGGGCCTCGCCCGCTTCCCTCGCTGCCGAAATCTTCTCGTCGACCATCCCGTGCGAAGGGAAGACCGCCGTCCCCTCCACCGGGGCCTCTTCGCTTCCCGACGCCCCGTCGTCCTCATCAGGAAGCAGAAGAAATATCCCACCAAACACAACGAGGGTGCCCACTACGATCATCAGGGACTGTTTCAGTGGCAGGTCACCATCCATGGGCAGGCCTTTCGTCGGGGACTGGGTGGCCCCAGTGTTGCAGAAAACCGTGTGGGCTGCATCACTCTTTAAGCCTAGATGTTCTTCACGGAAAGGAGTCCTTCCTTCTTTGCCAGCACAGACTGGATCACGATGCAGACCAATGCAACGGCGATACCGATCAAGTCAGTGCTCAGGTCGGGTGCCATCATGGTCAAAGCCGCACCCGCGAACAGCACGCGGAGTACGGGGTTCACGCGCACCATCAGGTGGCCCTCCACTGCCACAGAGAGCAAGAGGACACCGACGACGCCCGTGACCGTCACTTGCAACGCTTCCACGAGACTGACGTCCTGCATCAGCATCGCCGGGTTGAAAACGAAGATGAACGGAATGATGTAGCCGGCCAGCGCGAGGCGCATGGATTGGAAGCCGGTCTTGACGGGATCGGCACCGGAGAGCCCCGCCGCCGCGAAGGAAGCCAGGGCCACCGGTGGGGTGATGTTGGCAAAAAGGCCGAAGTAGAAGACGAAGAGGTGCGCCACCAGCGGTTCCACGCCGAGCTGGCCCAGCGCGGGTGCAGCCATGGTGGCCGTGATGATGTAGGTCGGAATGGACGGCAGGCCCATGCCCAGGATGATGCAGGCGATCATCGTAAGGAACAGCGAGAGCAGCAGGTTGCCCGCGCCGATAGTGACAATCGCGTTGGCCAACGTCACACCGAAGCCGGTCAAGGTCACCACGCCCACGATGACACCGACGGCGGCACAGGCAATGGAGACGGACACGGCGGTCTTCGCGCCGTCGGCAAGCGCTTCGACGATCTCCATAACGCCCATGCGGGTTGCGGGGCGCAGCTCCGCGACAACTACGGTGACGATGATGGTCAGCAGCGCGGAGAAGATGATGGTGCGGCCGGTGAAGAAGAGCATGTAGATCAAAAACAGCAGCGGCAGCATGAGGTGGCCGCGTTCTTTCATGACTTCCTTGACCGCAGGCAGGTTTTCCTTTGAGATGCCGCGTAGCCCTTCTTTCGTCGCGCGCAGGTGCACCTGTGCAATCACGCCGAGGTAGTACAGCAAGGCAGGCACGAGCGCGGCGATGGCGATATCGCGGTAGGGCATGCCGAGGGTCTCAGCCATGATGAACGCAGCGGCGCCCATCACGGGAGGCAGGATCTGGCCGCCAACAGAAGCGGAGGATTCGACGGCGCCGGCGAAGACCGGCTTGTAACCCACACGCTTCATCATCGGGATGGTGAAAGCACCGGTGGTCACCACGTTGGCCACGGCCGCGCCATTGATGGAACCCAGGAAACCAGAGGCCACCACGGCCACCTTGGCCGGGCCGCCACGGGACTGGCCGGCGAGTGCAAGCGCAATGTCGTTGAAGAACTGGCCCATTCCGGATTTCTGCAGCACCGCGCCGAAGAGCACGAAGAGGAAGATGTAGGACGCGGCAACACCGACGGCGGTACTGAAGATACCTTCAGTAGTCAGGTACAAGAAGCTGGTCAGGTTTTCCCAGGTGTAACCGCGGTGGCGCAGCATGCCTGGCATCTCGCGTCCGAAGAGCGCGTACGCCATAAACAGGATGCCCAAGATGGGCAGAGCCCAGCCCGTGATGCGTCTGGCCGCCTCGAGCACCAGCACGATCAGCAGGATGCCAAAGACGAGGTCCATCTGGGTTGGCACGCCGGCACGGCGCACTAGATCCTCAAAGTTGAGGAAGATATACACTGCCGGTGCGATCGCCGCGAGTGCGAGCACGATGTCGTAGATTGGCACCTTTGTCCGGCTGGCTCCCTTGTATGCGGGATACAAGGTAAACGCCAGCACCAGGATCATCGCAACGTGCACCGCACGGTGCACCAGCACCGGCGGCGTACCGAAGTAGGCCGTATACATGTGGTACAGCGAAACGACAACGGCAAATGCTGTGATGACCCAAGCCGTCCGCGGAGACGCGAATTCGCGCAGGCGAGATTCGCGGTCGTACTTTTCCAGCAATTCTTGCGCGTCGCGCTCGCTCGTTTCGTCGCTCAGCTGCGTTGAGTTGCTGCCGGATCCGGTCGTGTCGAGATCAACTTTGCGGGAGACCGAATTAGTGCTGTCCATGGGTACTGCCTTCTCTCAGTTTCGGTGGGTACTACCGCACGTAGACGGTGGCGAAGGTGTGATGTGGGATTTCATCGTCGAGAACCAGCGGTGGCTCTCCGTTCAGAAACGTGATGGTCAGGGTGTGTGACGTTTCGTGGGAGTGGACCCACTGCAGCCGGGGAATCTCGCGATCGATGCTGCTGGTGTGCACCATGCCGTCCTCGTTGCGGGTGAGCCCCTCGAGATCGGTTGGGGCGCCCGCGCCGAAAGACTTGAGGTACACGTCGGTAAGCACAAGGTGCTTGTCTTCGACGCGGTAGTGCTCTTCCCACGGCGTTTTTTCAATCGAGTGAATCCAGGCCAGGGAAATGGAGTCCACCTCGTCTGCATCAACGTGGAAGAACTCGGCACCGGACTCCGCGTCCTCCACCACCAGCTCCGGGGTGTTGCCGCAGCTTGTAAGGCCAAGCGTCAGCAGGAGGGTGAGGGCGAGGGCGCAGAGCCGGTGCACGTGGGCGTCGACAAGCACTGCCTTAGAGCGCGCCTACCTCTTCGAAGTAGCGGCGCGCGCCGGGGTGCAGCTCGGTGGCCAGGCCATCCTCGACGGAATCGAGCGTGATCTGCTTTGCGGCGTTGTGCGCCCCCTGGATCTGGTCCAAGTTTTCAAAGAGCGCCTTGGTGATCTCGTA
Organism: Corynebacterium imitans; assembly: GCF_000739455.1. Taxonomy (NCBI): domain Bacteria; kingdom Bacillati; phylum Actinomycetota; class Actinomycetes; order Mycobacteriales; family Corynebacteriaceae; genus Corynebacterium; species Corynebacterium imitans. The sequence goes on along the minus strand of NZ_CP009211.1, from coordinate 2,444,063 downwards.
GACCTGGTCATCATCCAGGCTCGGGGAGACCAAAAGCTGGTTGGTGATCGAAGCGGTCGGCACATCCTCTGCCTCGTCGTAGGTGCCGCCCGGGATCGCATCGCTTTCGAAGAAGGGGTATTTTTCCTGCAGCTTCTCCATGCCTTCGCCCTCGATCGGCACGATGACCACATCGTCGGTGGTCACCAGGTCCATCACAGAGCTATTCGGCAGACCAGAAGTCACGAAAGCCGCGTCCGTCTGACCGTTCTTGATCTGGTCGATCGAGTCGGCGTAGGAGAGGTAGTCCTGGTCGATATCGTCGTAGCTCATGCCGTGTGCCTCCAGGATCGTCTGGGCGTTGAGCTCCACGCCCGAGTTCTGGTCGCCGACGCCCACGCGCTTGCCGCGCAGATCCTCCACGGATGTAATGCCAGAGCTCTTCGTGGTGACGATCTGCACAAAGTTCGGGTACAGCGCGGTGATTGCCTTGAGATCCTTCAGTGCCTCCTTGCCTTCGAAGGGGCCTGTGCCCTCAATAGCCTGGCGGGTTGCATCGCCCATGGCGAAGGCGACCTCTGCTCGCCCATCAGTCAGCAACTGGATGTTCTCTACCGACGAGCCCGATGCTTGCACGGAAGAATCTGCGCCAAGTGTGTCGCTCAAGACCTGGGACATGGCCGCGCCGATCTGGTAGTAGGGGCCAGAGGTGCCGCCGGTAGCGATGGTGACGAAGTCCACGCTGGACTCGCCGGAACTTGCTGAGTTACTGGAGTCTCCGCCTGCGTCCGAACCAGAATCAGAGCAGCCGGTGAGAAGAAGCGCAGCAGCTGCGACAGCGGCGACGGTAGAACGAATACGCATTGTGCTCTCCAATCAAAATAGGAATGGGATTGAATGTGTCTTGCCCCTAATAAAGCTAGCAATATGGGATGCGTCATGTTGGTGGAATCTTGGAAGTGACCAAAATGTAACCGTTTGCGGTGGGGGAGTGGGCGTATGGCGGCGGTCTGCCGCCTGACCCAAACGGAGCTAGCGCCATTTGCACGCGCACCGGGTAGAAAACCCCAGGTCGCATCAAACCGAAAACGCCAAACGGAGCTAGCTCCATTGAGAACTGGTCCGCCGAAGAGTAGTCCTGCGTATGCCACACGCTGCGGACTGAGCCGATAAAATGGTGCGTAAACGCCCAGACGCCACCACCCCCGAGACCCCACAGATTGGATCAACGATGTCTCAGCCCGAAGATGACCTACCCGTCAACCGCCCCGAAGTGTTTGGTGCTGCCGACTCGGCAGACTCAACCGACCACGCCACCTGCATCCAAACGATCAACGCTGTCGCCCCGCGGCCAGACAACGCGCGGCCTGGGGTCAAGCGCCTGCTGCAGGGTGACGGCGCGAACCTCATCGTCTTCAATTTCTGCCCCGGCCAGACGCTTCCGGACCACAAAGCGGCCCACCCGGTCACCGTGCAGTGCCTCAACGGCGCCCTGGAGTTCGAGTGCGGCGGCGAGCGTTTCCCGCTCAAGCCAGGCGAGGTCGTCCACCTGCGCGCCTACGTGCCGCACGCGGTCTACTGCCCGGATGATGCCCTGTCGGAGGGCAACATTTTGCTGCTCAGCATGCTCACCGGCGAACAGCACAGCTAAGCCCAAACACAACCCTAAAGGTGCACGACCTCCACGTCGTCCCAAACTTCGGCGAGGTACTCGGCGGCAATCAACCGGTGACAGGTGGAGGGATCTGCTTCGGAGCAAAGCAGCACGGCGTCGTTAAAAAGCGACCGATCCAGCGACGAAACCTCCCCAGCGTCGTACTCTTCGCGTAACTGCTTCGAAAACTCATCGAAGCCAATCTCGTCATGCCGGTACGCGCGCATCAGATCCGTCGACGGCGCGAGAGCCAGCTCGTGCGTGTACGGCATGCCCAGAATGACCTGCAGGAAGTAGCGCAGGTCGTCCTTCTTGGTAAACCCGGCGAGCTGATTCGTGTTGGAGCGGCGAATATCCACCACCCGCCGCACGCCGAAATCGCGCAGGATGTCGAAGAACTCCTCCGCGCTCTTGTGCGAAAACCCGAGCGTATAGATCCGCATGATCCTCCTAGATGACGAAGCCCTGCCAGCGAGCAGCCTGCAGCGATTCGTCTTCGAGCTCGCGCTGCGGCGTAAGCTGCTTGACCACCTGGTTGATGTAGCTGTCCACGCGGCTGTTGGCGTTGCGCAGGTCGTAGTAGGTGGTCATTTCCTTGTCGTAGTCGGCGAGCGCCTCGGACCAGCTAGTGCGGTGCTGGTAACCGTTCTCCATCACGCGGAACTCCGGCGCCATACGAGGCTTGAGCTGCGGGTTCTGCCCCGGCCAACCGAGCGTCAGACCGACAACGGGGAACGTGTAGCGCGGCAGCTGCAGCGTCTCAATCACCGCGGCCGTGTCGTTGTGGATGTTGCCCAGGTAGTTCGCACCGAGCCCAAGCCGCTCGGCAGCGTTGACGACGTTCTGGGCCATGAGGCAGGCGTCGGTAAAGCCTTCGACGAACACCTTCGTCTTGCCCGCAGCCGCCGGGTCATAGCCCTGTTCCCGCAGGATGGCGGCGTTCCTTGCCGAGTCCACAATAAACACCAAGTACACCGGTGCCCGCCCCACGTACTCCTGCGCACCAATCTCGGCAAGCCGCTCCCGCAGCTTCGGATCCGTCACCCGAATAAGGCTCGCGTGCTGCATCCCCCGCGAGCTCGCGGTCCGCATCGCCACGCGGTACAGCGTCTCCATCGTCTCGTCGGTCACCGGCTGATCGGTGAACTCGCGGATCGTGCGGTGCGTCAGCTGCGCGCGCAGCTCCGGCGGCGCGTCTATCGAGAGGTCTTCAGGCTTGGGCGCGAGTGCATCAGTCATGCAGCCCACGCTACCGCAGGGGCCATTGCTTATCGACGCCCCGCTGTCCTTTAAGAAACAGCGCCCCGTGAATTGCTACCACCAGGATGACTCATGCCAAGGATCTCAATGAAAGGCCGTCCTGAAACAGACGGCGACGTCGGGCCAAGGAAGAAGAGGCACTTGGTGTGTGGCCTTCAATGAAAGGCCGTCCTGTCCCGTAAAGGACGGCGACAGTACGTCAAGATCGTGCCGGAGACAGCGAAGAACCCTCAACGAAAGGCCGTCCCGTAAAGGACGGCGACGCGCTGGCGTATGGGCACATGTTCTTCGAGCAGGTCCCTCAATGAAAGGCCGTCCCGTAAAGGACGGCGACACCTTGCTTTCGCCCGGCGCGATCGAGGTCGACCACCCACAATGAAAGGCCGTCCCGTAATGGACGGCGACTCTGCCGGCGTTCGGCGGGGGATCGGAGGCGGTGTCCCCTCAATGAAAGGCCGTCCCGTAAAGGACGGCGACGGAACGTGCGCCGCGTGTCTTCCAGGCGTTTTGCGAACCCTCAATGAAAGGCCGCCCCGTAAAGGACGGCGACCATACCCGGAAATCGACCCCCAAGCCGCCGCGCAACACCCTCAATGAAAGGCCGTCCCGTAAAGGACGGCGACCGGTTCGCGCCTTGCTCGTTGGGTCGTCCCCAAAACCCTCAATGAAAGGCCGTCCCGTAAAGGACGGCGACTCGTGGCCGTTGATCGACGCGGTCATGTTGGGGTTCCCTCAATGAAAGGCCGTCCCGTAAAGGACGGCGACAGCTCCGTGATGATCAGTTCTGCAGGCCCGCGTTTTGTCCCTCAATGAAAGGCCGTCCCGTAAAGGACGGCGACCGATCGCGTGCAGAGGATAGGCAGGGATTAGGTGTGGCCCCTCAATGAAAGGCCGTCCCGTAAAGGACGGCGACGTTGGGCACGCTGGAGATTCCTAGCGGGCACGGTCCCTCAATGAAAGGCCGTCCCGTAAAGGACGGCGACCACGACCGAGAACCTAACCATCGACCACATTTACCCGCCCTCAATGAAAGGCCGTCCCGTAAAGGACGGCGACGATGTATCCGTTGAGGCTGTACGGCCCCATGACGACCCCTCAATGAAAGGCCGTCCCGTAAAGGACGGCGACCCCAGTGCGTCGCGCCCTTAAGGTGCACTTTCATGTCCCCTCAATGAAAGGCCGTCCCGTAAAGGACGGCGACCAGTTCGTGCAGAACCCCCGCCCGCGGTGCATGACCCCTCAATGAAAGGCCGTCCCGTAAAGGACGGCGACTTCGCCGCATGGCCCCACCCGGAAGCCGTTGAAGATCCCTCAATGAAAGGCCGTCCCGTAAAGGACGGCGACGCCATGGTGACGTTGCGCTTGATGTCGTCGGCAGAACCCCCTCAATGAAAGGCCGTCCCGTAAAGGACGGCGACGTGCGTCTGACAGACCAGCGGGGCTGGGGTGTGCACCCTCAATGAAAGGCCGTCCCGTAAAGGACGGCGACCCCGGAGGGGGAGTTTTTGGTGGTGAACGCGTTGAGCCCTCAATGAAAGGCCGTCCCGTAAAGGACGGCGACCGTCAATTGAGAAAGCCATGCGGACCAGACCTTTCAACCCTCAATGAAAGGCCGTCCCGTAAAGGACGGCGACGTCGACCTCGGTCTCGGTGCCGTCGGCCATGATCATGAGCCCTCAATGAAAGGCCGTCCCGTAAAGGACGGCGACCGACCCGAACAAGCCGGAAGTCGCGTCCGCGCAGGCCCCTCAATGAAAGGCCGTCCCGTAAAGGACGGCGACTTGGTCGAGTGTCGCGACGGTGTCTAGGTGCGTGACCCCTCAATGAAAGGCCGTCCCGTAAAGGACGGCGACGGGGGATTCCCCCGGCGACCCTTGAACTTGTTCATTACCCTCAATGAAAGGCCGTCCCGTAAAGGACGGCGACCCTTCTCGAACAGGCTGTGTGCCTGGTTGGGTGGCCACCCTCAATGAAAGGCCGTCCCGTAAAGGACGGCGACCTTCCGCTCGTTCCCCGTTGCCGTTGGCAATGTCCTCCCTCAATGAAAGGCCGTCCCGTAAAGGACGGCGACCAAGCTCCGGCTCCCTATCGTGCCCCCATTGGGTCCCTCAATGAAAGGCCGTCCCGTAAAGGACGGCGACTTGACTGGGTGAATTTGCCGGAAACCTCGCTTTTCCCCTCAATGAAAGGCCGTCCCGTAAAGGACGGCGACTGGGGCTGAAAAACAGCACCAGTGAACAGGGGAAATCCAGCGGTTTGCGAGTGCGAAGACGATTCTACAAGACGTTGCGCTTCAAAAGTCATCCACTGTTGAGTTCTCAATGTTGAGCAGGCGATTCACTGCGCGAGCGCAAGCCAAGGGTTTGCGTGACACCGGCGCGCTCGTAGCTTTACCACCAATTCTGCTAGAGAATCAGTGCGTCATTGTCTGTGACCTCCCGCGACTTTCCAAGATACCCAAACTTTGTTTCGCTCAGTTCTGCTACTCGGCCTAGGTCGCAGAAAAGTATGGAATCTTCGCCTGGCTCGATAATCGTGCTCAGGCGGGACTTCACTTGTAGAAGTCTGGCGGGTGAGATATCCACAACAAAGACGCTGTACTGCACCCGGTCTCCGAATTCTGACAGTGCATCAGCGACGCGTGTGCGTCGACGATCATTGATGATGTCGTAACAGATAAGCGTTCGACGTGTATCGTCCCGACTCATCGAACCCTCACGCCTTCGTAGGATGGTTGGGAGCCGGTGATGACGCCGAGCACCATCCTGGCCTGGATTTCTATTACCCGACGCCATGTCGCGTCGTAGCCAAAAAGGGGATGGCGAATGCTTGTCTGCACTCGACGTTCGAAGGCCGCAATCACTTTTCTTCTTGCCTGGTCGCGAAGGCGAGCAGCCCCGTTGACGTGGGTAAAGTCGCTAGCCTTAATCTCGCGCCGATTCACAAGAGAAAGCACTACCGAGTCAGCCAGCGGGGCTCGAAACTCCTCCATGAGATCCAGTGCGAGTGCGGGCTTGTTACGGCCGCTACTATGCAAGAACCCCGCGTGCGGGTCTAAACCACAGCTGAGGATTGCTCGGAGTACTTCGGCCCTGAGCAAGCCGTAGCAGTAATTCAGCAAGATATTGAGCGGATCGCTTGCACCACGACCATGCCGTCCTTTCCACTGCCAACCAAGAGTTTCCATTTGTGCTGGGCGCAACATCGACCCGAATTCATGAAAATACTGTGCAGCGGCATCTCCCTCGATCCCAAACAGCTCTGGTATATCTGCGGCCGTTGCTGCGCGCTCTGCCTCGGCCTGCAGATATCTGATTGCGTCAGGTGCGTCGCCGTTCCTTCGCAGCAGAGTGGCCTGATTCCAAATCTTCGCTTGGACCATTCCACGCGCAATCGGTAGACAACCTCGACTGCTCAGGACATGTTGCTGCACGCGAGCTCCGCCATTGGGGCCGTCGGCGGGCTTTGAGAATCCGTAGACTCGTCCTGTTGAAGAACACCACACGACCGGTACGTTGTCCCAGAGGAGATTACGGTGCAAGGCGCTAGAAAGATCGATGTTGCCATGGACTACAACTCCATGAATCCGGGCGAGTGGAGCATCTGCAAGTCTCTCACCGGACTTTTCTACGACGACCCTTCCTTTGCGAATACTGGCGCGAGACCCCTGCATGGTGAGGTGCAATACCTGACCATCGGGGTCAGCAGCATGGATGCGTCGTCTCGCGTTCCCGCCGTGGTGCTCATCAGGTAGGCAAATAGAAAAATGTGAGCACCGGGAGCACCGTTCGTCGTCGAGAAGCGGAACCGGCGCATGCGTGGAATCAACGATCGCTCGAGTGCGTGCGATCGTATCGGTGGCGACTTGGCTGTCGTCGTCAGTAAGCTCCACCTCGACCCGCCGACGGTGATCGGTGAAATATATCGACTGCTCGATCACATCAAAGCCTGCATCACGCAAACACTCGCGTTGCAGCGCAAGTTGCAGACGATTAGCTGGGGTCACCTGGGCCTTACGCCGAACCGGGGTTGCCTTATGCTCGACTAGTCCCACTTCATTGCCCTCGAATACCTCGACTACGTCAGCTTTTCCAACGATGCCGAGACGCTCCGAGCGCAAGGGATAAGACGTCAAACGGTGTGTGCGTGAGTGAGCTACGGTGTCGACCGCTTCGTGAGCGTTATCCCCGGCCTGCATCTGATACGTCAGCGTTGACTCGCCATTTGCCTCCAGCCAAGCCCTTCTCTCGCAAAACGCAGTATGGAGGACGAGGCTAATCGGCAAGAAATCTTCTTCCCGTGTCACAACAGGCGGACCTTTCCGCTTTCGAAGTAGCGCTCAGGTGCTAAAGAGCTACCTCCGAGATGGACTCGGAACACAGCGGCTGCGGGCGCACCGAACTGCCGAAGCGCAGTAACCGCGCTGTCGTGTAGCAAACTCTCCGGAGTTCGACCGATTTCCTCGGCACCAAAAGCGTTGACCACGGACGCCCACTCCTGAGAGAGCACAATGCTTTCGAACCTCTCGGGGGTCAAAGGAATGGTTGGTACGGGAAGCACGGCTACCTTCGTATGCAGCGCTGTGTCCGGATACGCACACGGAGTGAGCGCCATTTGCTGTGCGCGTGCGCTCACTGGAAATTGTCCGATACCGATGAGCGCTGCAAATGCAAGGGCCAAGTCTGTCCGTGCCGGTGGAGTAAAACCCGAAGGCGTTCTGGAAGCATCGTCACCGAAAGGATCTTTAACGCGCTGGCCTGTCAATCCGGCCAGAATATCCTTGGTATCCCAATCGCTCAGGGCCTCGACATACTTGAAGAGCTTCTGCGAGACGAACTCTTCACCTTGATTGCGGGTCTTCATCTCCCACCGGGAGGCACCGTGATCAGGTCGGGGGTCTTTTCCGTCGAACCTCCAGTAGGCGGCTTCTCCCAGGGAGTGAATTAATTGCAACGCCAAGTGGTCATCATCAACGGACAACTTATCGAGAGCAGAGGTACGTGCTTGCTGATGTTTAGGCCAATCATCTGGGTTCTTGCGGGGAGCAATTTGCTTGAACCTGGGGCTGAACGGGGAAAACTCGCCTGCCGCATATTGGACTCGAATGCTTGTCCACCCCTGGTACCACGACTGGCTCAGGCGCTTAATCTCTATGGCGATTTCCTCAGGAGCAATGTCCTCTGTGTCCAGGACGCCTCGGGGCGTTGGTTCGTTGCTCCAATGAGTGGTGACTACACCGTCACTCAGCGACCGTGCGAGGAGACTCAGCCCAGCAAGGGCGAAATGAGATAAACCGGAATATACATTCCCTGCAACTACGAGACTGTGTTTCATCGTCCTTCTCCTGAAATCTGCGCGTCCGCTGCGCGCTCGAGCGCTTCGCAAGCAGCCAGGGCGTAGGCACCGTATTCCCTTGTGAGCTTGCGTACTTGGCTTTCCCACTGACCCTGTGTGAACAACTTCTGTGCGGTTGCAGATCCAACAAGGAGTTCTTCACCAACTTGGGGGAATAAGTCTCGTCCGCGGCCGTGGCTCGCGCCAACAATGTGTACAACCAGCTCGTCGACGCGCTCGTCTCCTTGGAGACGAAGGTCTTCAGCCATAGCTGCAGAGAGCTGTTCATGCCGCCACCCAACAGGCAAACCACTTCCAGCTTTTGCTCGCTGGATCTCTTGTCGGCTCCGGGTACGGCTCTTGGCCCATGGTTGGTCAAGATCGAGGTTTCCCAGCATCCGCTGAAAGCGGGGATCGCGCTTGCCCTCGTCGTGAAGCAAGCTCGCTGTAACCACCCGGTCTGCAAGAGCTGGATTGACACTCAGGGAATCACAGATAATCCGCGCCCGCTTAGCTACGTCAGTCTGGTGTTGAGTCAGGGAGGGCGGTGGGGTGTTTTTGTCCACACGAGGTGACCATTCCTGCACAGTCTCGGCATCAGTGCGCAGCGTCTGTGAATCGCGGCGGAGAATCCAAGCGGCAAGGTCGCCTCGCGGGTCCTCGATCGACGATGCAGAAACTTCGATACTCATGCCAGCTTCGGCGTCACCAGGAAAGCGGTCGTACCAAAATTCCAGAAACTCAGCTGGGGTCATCGAGCTTGCTGCTCGGAAGAGATCGAGGTCAAGGTCTTCCTCATCGGGCAAGTAAACGGTGACTCCGTCCGCTGGAACTTCATCTGGCAGTTGCTCGTCCTCAGCTGGAATCGTCAGCACGCCCTGGGTAGTGAACGGTAGCTGATCGCTTACGATGAGTGTATCGCCTGGCTTGATCTCATTCGGCTCGTCAAGGAGCTCAATATCGCCTGCGCGATACACCAACAGTAACGTAGCCGCTCGGCGTTCCTCGCTGTCTTGCTGGAGCTTGACGGCGAGTTCTCTGACGGTAGATATCGACCCCGGAAAAACCTCTTCAGCTCGAGGCGGCAAGGCCTCTAGCAGTTCTACGGTTGCTTCCTGCGTTTGCGGGAGCTTTTTGCGCAGAACTACGCCAGCGCTAGGGGCTTCCGTCTCTAGAGAGTCTCGGAGCCAGAAATCAAGCTCGATCGGGTTTGCGCGACGCTCGGCTGATTTCGCGAGGAGTTCTACATCTCGGTACTCCAAACGCTGATAGAGCAGTCGTGAGGGCGTTGTCGGAGGGGCCGGGTTCGAAGCGAGCAGCGCAGGATTTACGTCAGTGCCGTTTTCGAAAGCCGTAAGCCATTGAAAGGCATCGTTGAGATCGTCCCCTTTGTATGGCGCGAATTCTTTATTTGCGGCAGGTGGAGCAACCGGCTCAAGAATTGCTAGCTCAGATGTATCGTATTTTCCGAGGCGGTTGACACGTCCGCTGCGTTGTTGAATTGCAGTAGCTGGAGCTAGTTCTGTGACCATGTATTGGAAATCAACGTCTACTCCAACCTCAAGAGTTTGCGTTGCAACAACGACGTCAACCTGCTTGTTTCCAGTAGGAGTAAGCACGCCCGGGTAGTCTTCTTCGAGTTTTTGGAGGTCAAATGGGCGCAAGCGGCCGACGAGGAGGATATACCGTACTTTCTTCCTCTTGAGCGCGTTGGCTACTTTGAGCGCCGTATCTACGTGGTTCACGATGCAACCAATCGGACCGACGCGATTGTCTTCTTCCAGCCATGCGTGAATCTGCTCAAGTGCACCGTCCACTACGCCACGGTTTGCCTTCCTGCCATTCCACTTGGGGGTTTGGACGTGTTTCAACTGCTTCGTCGCATGGAGCCTGCGTTGCAGGGCGGCGTCTCGGCTTTCGTCGAGCGTATTGGGGTCTACCCCGATCACCGACAAATCTTCAGACTGGTTTGCGGGAGTTGCTGTCGTCTCGACGACTTGGAGCGCAGGGAGACCAGTGTCTGCACCAGCTAACTGAATTTCCCTGATTCGGCGTGCAGTGATTAACAGTTGACGGTTCAAGTGTGCCTCGTCAAGCACAACCACCGAGTCACTCGTGACAAGAGTAGTTTCTCTGGGACGAGCGTACTTCGTCGAACCATACCCCTGGAAGAGTGCGCGTGAACCCCACATGTCTGGTGTTGAGGCAATGACAGCACAGCTCGCAAGGTCACTTACCGGCAGTGACCGTGAGCTGAGCCCGCCGCGTAATACAGACACGGTGCACGGCATGTTACTGCCGACGGGTACCAGGCTACGTAATGCGTCTGCAACCTTGCGTACTACGTCTGGGTGGTTACCGTCATCGGTAGTGCTTTGTGTCAATGCCCGTTGTATCTCGAGGGCACGTTGGTACTGGTTGTCCACGAGGCCGCGACGATTCACCACTGTGTGTAATCTGCGTGGGACGCGCGGAGCTTCCCCTGCCGCAAACAGGGCATTCGCGAAAATGTGGACGTCGACAACTGAAGATTTCCCTGCACCAGTTGGGGCCGCGATTTGGTCTGGCCATCGCCCGGTACGCACAATGTATTCGAGAAGCTCACACTGCCACGAAAATGGAAAGTGTCCGTTGTTCATGGCGGCGAAAAACTCGTCGAAATTACTCAGAGTTAACTTCGTCATGGCTTTTCTCCTGGGATTTCTGACGAATTGAGGTTGATATCCAATGGGCGGAGGAGGCCACCGCCAAGGTGCCTGGATTGACCGAGCATGACCGCGGCCTGAGGGCCTGCGAGATCACCTAAGTCGAGCACCGCGCGGTAAGGCTGCACTGGGACGCTTTCGTGCGAATGATGCGCAAAGTCACGAACGTGTCGAGTCACTGCGTGTGTGTCGAGAGTAGAGACTCCCCTGCGCGCAGCCTGATCGCGGAGATCTATGTAGCGCGTTGGTCCGCTTCCGGTAAGGGTGAAGTCGTTCCGCCACACATAAGCTGCGGAAAGCAAAGCGGAATCGCCCAACGACCATTCGCTGCCATTGCGGCGGATGCGTCGTACCTCAGGCACGATCGGCATCTCCGTTTCCCATAGTCGGTAGGCACCGGGTTCTGGAGCTGGCCAAAAGCGCGTTCCTGAGCGTGTCTCATTGGAAAACCGAATACGGATCTTGCCGAGGCGCCTTGACCAAAGCTCGCGAATATCCACTGCTCGCTGGACTTGGAGAAGCTCCTCCGGTGTTGCATCGGACGGCACGAAGAGTCCAAGAAGAGGGCCATCCTTGTTCAGCAATTGAGCGAGACGTGGGGGCAGGTACTGGATTGCAAGCCGATTTGGAGGCTGTTTGATCCCGTCGTTGTACTTACCAGTGATGAGGGGCGTAGCACCGTAGCCAAGGCGAGCGATGAGCGCTTTGTGCATGCTTAGCGCCAACGCAACGCGATCGCGCTTCTCAACCTCACGATCTAGCTCAAAGAGGTAGACGGTGCCCCATGGCGCGTCCTCGGGGAGGGGCTCAGCAGGCTCGTACCATGACTCCGCAATACCAATCTCGGTAGGGCGTTCACTGTGGGGGACTTGGCTTTTCTTAAAAGCATCGCGTGCCAGCGTCGGTGGCTTCGCTGTGAAGCGCGCTCTGTGGTTAGCGATCAAGGCGGCCGTACGTCCCTCTGCGGCAACCGGCCTGGCGAAAGCCTCCTTGGTGAAGCAGTTCGCAGTTGGGGATAACCATAGGTTGGGCGTAAAGCTCTGCGCACTTAACGCGACAACGCTATGGCTTTCCCCCAAGTAGGGCACGTCCTCAGCGAGCTGAGTAAGCGTAGCGGCGACTCCCTCCGGCACGTCGTGCCACATATAGCCGTAAGGAGATTGCACTGCTACGCCATTTGAGATGGGACGGGCATCTACTTTCTTTCGCATACTTTTCGAATCGAAGGTTCCGACGTCCCGGTACCCAATTCGCTGATTCCCATTATTGAGGAGGCGAGTATCCGGTTGATAGATCCCGTTTGGCGGGTGCTTTTCAAGCCACTGAAGAGCATCGAGCGATGCTTGGGAAGGCTCACCATCCTCTGAGAGGTGGCCCTGGGCTGCAGCGCTCAGGAGGGCTGCGTGTAGCCGCAGAGGGGAAGGGTAAGCCTCGACAGAACCATCACTTCGATGCCCGTAGTAGGTGCCCAACGGGAACGTTGCAGTCAACGCTAATTGGGGCATTTTGGTTATTCCTTATCTTCTGCGTCGTCCACCGCGCCGGCGATGATGGCAGGGTTTCCGATTACCTCTCGAACCTGCCCGTGCCAATCGGCAACACCCAGCTTTTCGGCGTGTTCGAGCGCCGCCTCCAAGAGGGCATCAGCAGCTTCGATGCTCAGTGGGGGCAGCTCCTGGAAATTGCCATATCGCTGATCCAGCTTGACCACAGGAGCAGAAACTTCAACGAGGTCACAATTCGAGCGGTAGTAGAGTTCCTGCTCTGCCCTGGCGATGAGCGCCAGGCCAAGTGCTGCGATGAGGGCTCTTGCGGCGACAGTCTGCTCCGGGCTGTCGCCGAAGTTCAGCTGACGTAGAGCGGTGAAGCTCAACACCCAGGACCGGATGATGCGAGAGCAAGACACGCCTCCAAGAGGGTCTAGAGTCGGGGGAAGTGCTCCCACGCCCACTCCCGATCCGGAGAAGGTTTCGCCCTTCTTCGCCTTTTTGATTTTGGCGTTGATGTCTTCGAGCTTCTTCTTTGAAAGATCGTCTTCCTGACTAGCGATGATCTGCTGGAACGAAGATGGGTCAAGATGGACAGCTGCGCCGACAGGGTCGACGCGAGCGCCACTTCGAGCACCCTGCTGCTCACTCCCTGGGCGTGACTGGTCTGCGAGGATGCCAATGGTTTCCCCGGTGATAGACCTCCGTACGCGTACTTGGTTTGAGGGGCGTGTCGAGTCCCAAGCGCCAGCGAGGAGTGCTATTGGGGCAGTGTTGAGGATCGCGCGGTAATCCCGCGGTGTCGAATTCCTCATGTCGCGATACCAGTCAGCCTTGGTGACCGGCTCTCCCTCGTAGCTGCTGGCGCGAATGTGCCCGTCGGCAAAGCGGTGGGGAAGTTCGATGTCTGTATAGCTCTCGCTCCCATAGTGGACGAGGATGCGCGGGATGCGAGACAGTAAGGGGTCGCCACCCTCGATTGCTCGCGTGATGGCCTGCTCACCGCGATTTGCTGCAGAAGGAATGCTGTCGATGATCACGGTCTCCGTGGGGGCGCCGTCGATGAAACGTGGTTCGTAGCCGAAGCAGGGGGTGCTGCCATCAATGAACTTTGCGGGAGTGACCGAAGCGTGCGGACCAGCAGCTGCGGAAAGTTCAGTGACAGAGGTAAGTACCGACGCGCCGCCAGGGGTGCAAGCGTCGAGCAGATCTTGGAGCTGCATTGTAGTTCTTCCTTTCGAATGTGTGTGCCGTATGCGGCTTGGGGTGTTCGGGCGAACGCCTAGATTGAAGCCGTGGCCAATGATCTTGGCTCGCTTACAACAGTAGCACAAACTCGACATAACGCTACGCGAATAGAGAGTAGCTTAGAAATGTAAGCGACCATGCGGCGAAGTGCTCGGCCCTTGGCTTCGCTACGCGTAGAGAGATCCTCAATGAAAGGCCGCATGGCTAGAGCCAGACTACATCGTTCCCCTGTGGGGCAGGGAGCTCTAGGTGCCAGCATCCCGGTAGATTTCCTCACCCTCACCCTCCCCATCCATGCCACAATGGCGTTATGCACATCTACTTCTCCTCCGTCTATGGGTCCACGCGGCAGTACGCTGAGGAACTCGCACGTCGTCTCGGCACGACCGCGCAGGAGATTCCCGACCCCGCCGAAGTGTCCGCAGCCGCCGCAGAGGGTCCCATCGTCGTTCTCGCTCCGGCGCACGGACCGATGAACGCTGCGGCCAAGTTCGCAAAAGCGCTGCCTGAGCAGACGATCCAGGCCCGCCCAACTTGCGTCGTCACGGTGGGGATGACGCTGGACCACGTGGTGCAAGAGACAGACCCGACGGCGGAGCTGCTCGGCGACCGGGCCAGCCACATAAAACGCTTCTACCTGCCCGGCCGACTGAACTACTCGGAGCTCACCCCTGCCCACGCAGGCGTGATGCGAGGGATCATCGGCGCGCTCAAGTTGAAGCCGCGGAAGTCGGAGAATGAGCGCTCGATGATCGAGATGTATAAGAAGGACACTGACCGCGTTGATCTTTCGCGCCTCGACGAGATTGTCGCGTGGTGCGAGGCGTCAGAAAACAAATAAAAAGAGATAAAAGATATAGAAACAATTCGTCTACCAGCTAAAACGGCAAAACCGGCCCCAAAAACGACCGCTATATCTTTTCTATATCTTTTTGCGCCCACAAGAATTGCAAAAAAGAATTCCCTGGGGAAATGTAGACTGTACGCATGACGTTACCTGACGGATTAAGTCACCTCCCCGCGTACATCCGAGGCGCACTGGAGGCGATTTGGGATGGTGCAACTGCGGATTCGCAGGAATCGATGACGCTGGAATTCAAAGAGGACCCCTCACACCGCGAGGGGGCTAATCGGGCGCGTCCAAAGCTCGTCGAGAAGATTATTGACGAAGCGATTTGTATGGCCAACAGCGAAGTCGGTGGTGGCTACATCATTGTCGGAGTGCATGACAAGATTGACGGACCTGACGCGTTCACGGGTACGGATCTGGAAGAAGAAGACGTCGAGAGGCGGATCTTCAACGCTTCAAAGCCGGGCATGAACGTATCCGCGACGAGCTTCCTTTTCCGCGGAGCGCGGTTGCTGACCGTATATATCCCCGAAGCGAGGGCGCTGTACACGCGGAACGACGGCGCAGCGAAGCGCAGAGAAAACGATGGCGGCAAGTTTTCTTGTAAGCCGATTCCGGAGGAAACTCGCCGTGCGATTGATGCAATTCGCCGTAACCCGGACTATTCCAACGGCGAGACGGACCTGACACCTGAGGACCTTAGCCTCGGCGTCATAGAGGAAGCGCGCCGCCTGTTGGATGCCCCATTTCGAAAAGGATTAGGCGATGAACCCACGATAGCGAGCACCCGCACCGGCCTGCTCCGCGAGCTCGGACTGCTTCGCCAGGATGGGAGCCTGAAGCGGGCAGCAGAAATTCTGCTTGCTGAGCCGGAGCCTACGCACGTGACCGTGCGCCACCTTTGGCGTGACTTTCCTGGAGAAGACCCTAAGGTGACGGAGATTTCCGCACCGGTGATCCTCGCGCTGCCTCGTCTGCGTGATCTTATTGACGCTCACGTGCAGCAGGAAATCGCGCGGGTGCAATTCGACGACGGGCAGGAAATCGCAATCCCTGCGATCCCTGCTCAGGCTATCGACGAGGCGATTTCCAATGCGTTAATCCACCGAGATTGGCGTATCTCAAAGCCGATCGTCGTTGAGCAGTCGAAGCGCCTCCTCAAAGTGACATCGCCGGGGCCCTTGCCGCCTAGCGTATCCGTGGATCGACTGCTGACAGTGACGTCCGAACCGAGGAACAACCGCCTGATGGCAGCAATGCGCGCCTTGGGTTTGGCAGAGGAAAGTTCCCGCGGTTTCGACCGTATGTGGGCCGCCATGATCCGCTCCGGTCGGGACATCCCCGAAGTTATTGCGACCGAAACGGCGGTGAGTGTCATTTTTTCGGGGGCGAATCCGGATACCGAATTCGTCCGTGGGATTCACGCGTTGAGCAAACGCTTCGGCAAGCCCATATCCACGGTAGGAACGCTCATTGTTCTGCGGCACCTTCACGACTCGCCGCTTATTTCCCTGCAAACGGCGAAGGCGAAAACGCAGCAGGCAACCAATGAGGCACGAGAGCTTCTTGATTCTTTGGAAGAGCTTGGCGTGCTCGCTCGTTTGGGCGGCGCGGATGATTGGGGCCTCTCTGCCGAAGCGCGAGCGCTACTTGGTGGGGCGGAAACCGGCGAATCAATGGCCAACGGTGTGCAGTCCTGGGTGGAGTCGCAGCTCGAAGAGGGGAGGACGTTGCAGTCCGCGCAGATCGCAGCTCACGCGGGGATCAGTACGCAGGAGGCGGGAAAGATGCTGCGTGACCTGCGCGACCAGGGCAAGGCGAAGATCGACCCGGCAGGCCCGCCCCGCGGTCGCGGCACGCGCTGGATCAAAGCGTAACCGCCAAGAAAACAAATAAAAAAGATATAGCAACAATTCGCCTACCAGCCAAAACACCAAAAACGAGCCCCAAAAACCACCCCTATATCTTTCCTATATCTTTTCGCGCCCACAAAACGCCGAAAAAAGAATTCGCTGGGAAAACGCGCGGCACGTAGCCGTCGATAAGCAATGGCCCCTGACTGTGCCGGGCCTACTACACTGCATACCTATGACTGAGGCGAATACTCCCGCGAACTCCCAAAACCCTGACGGCCCCGCATACCGTTACGGCGCGGCGCTGGCTAATGACATTGAAAAGCGTTGGCAGGCGTACTGGCGCGAGCACGGTACCTTTAACGCTCCGAACCCGGTTGGCCCGCTCGCTACCGGCGAGGAGCTGCCGAAGGAGAAGCTCAACGTCCAGGACATGTTCCCGTACCCCTCGGGCGCGGGCCTGCACGTGGGGCACCCGCTGGGCTACATCGCTACCGACGTCTACGCCCGCTACAACCGCATGCTGGGTAAGAACGTCCTGCACACGCTGGGCTACGACGCCTTCGGTCTGCCGGCGGAGCAGTACGCCATCCAGACGGGTACGCACCCGCGTACGACCACGGAGAAGAACATTGAGAACATGACCCGCCAGCTGGATCAGCTGGGTCTGGGGCATGACAAGCGTCGCGCGGTTGCAACGACGGACCCGGAGTTTTACAAGTGGACGCAGTGGATCTTCCTGCAGATTTATAACGCCTGGTTTGATGAGGAGCAGCAGAAGGCACGCCCGATCGAAGACCTGGTCCGGGACCTGATGTCGGGGGCTCGGAAGACGAAGGACGGCCGCAACTTCCGCGACCTGACCACGGCGGAGAAGCACAAGGCTATCGACGCCTTCCGGCTGGTCTACCTCGATGAGTCCATGGTCAACTGGTGCCCGGGCCTGGGCACCGTCCTGGCCAACGAGGAGGTCACGGCGGAAGGGCGTTCGGAGCGCGGGAACTTCCCGGTCTTCCGCAAGCGTCTGCGCCAGTGGATGATGCGCATTACCGCCTACTCGGATCGCCTGCTGGATGACCTGGAGCTGCTGGATTGGCCGGAGAAGGTCAAGAGCATGCAGCGCAACTGGATCGGCCGCTCCCGCGGTGCAGACGTCAACTTCGCCTCCCCGGCGGGCGACCTCACCGTGTTTACCACCCGCCCGGACACCCTCTTCGGCGCGACCTACATGGTGCTTGCGCCGGAGCACGAGCTTGTCGATGTGCTGCTGGCCGACGCGTACCCGGAAAACACCGACGAGCGCTGGACCTACGGTCAGGCCACCCCGCGCGAGGCGGTGGACGCCTACAAGCGCGCCATCGCCGCGAAGTCGGACGTGGAGCGTCAGGAGAATAAGGAGAAGACGGGTGTCTTCCTCGGTACCTACGCCACCAACCCGGTCAACGGCGAGCAGGTGCCGATCTTCATCGCGGACTACGTGCTCACCGGCTACGGCACGGGCGCGATCATGGCAGTGCCGGCGCACGACGAGCGCGACTACGAGTTCGCTACCGTCTTCGGCCTGCCGATCGTTCCGGTGCTTGACGGCGATGTCTCCGAGGAGGCGTTTACCGGCGACGCCGCGCACATCAACTCGGCCAATGCGGACGGCCTTGACCTGAATGGCCTGGGTAAGGCGGAGGCGATTCAGGCGGCGCTGGCGTGGATCGTCGAGAAGCACAAGGGTAAAGAGAAGATCCAGTACAAGCTGCGCGACTGGCTGTTCGCCCGCCAGCGCTACTGGGGTGAGCCTTTCCCGATTGTGTACGACGAGAATGGCCAGGCGCACTCGATCCCGGAGGACCAGCTGCCGGTGGAGCTGCCGGACGTGGAGGATTACAAGCCGGTGTCCTTCGACCCGGACGATGCGGACTCTGAGCCCTCGCCGCCGCTGGCGAAGGCGAAGGACTGGGTCGAGGTGCGCATGGACCTGGGCGAGGGCGAGAAGACCTACTGGCGCGACACCAACGTCATGCCGCAGTGGGCCGGTTCCTCCTGGTACCAGCTGCGCTACATCGATCCGACCAACGAGGACGCCTTTTGCGACCTGGAGAACGAGCGCTACTGGACGGGCCCGCGCGGCGAGAACGACTCGGGCGGCGTGGACCTGTACGTCGGCGGTGTGGAGCACGCCGTGCTGCACCTGCTCTACGCGCGCTTCTGGCACAAGGTCCTCTATGACCTGGGCTTTGTCACCTCCAAGGAGCCGTACCGCCGCCTGTTTAACCAGGGCTACATCCAGGCCTACGCCTACACCGATTCCCGTGGCGTCTACGTCCCGGCCGCCGAGGTGGAGGAGAAGGACGGCCGATTCTTCTTCGACGGCGCCGAAGTCAACCGCGAGTACGGCAAGATGGGCAAGTCGCTGAAGAACGCGGTGGCCCCGGACGACATCGCCGCCGATTTTGGCGCGGACACCCTGCGCGTCTACGAGATGTCGATGGGCCCGCTGGATACCTCCCGCCCGTGGGCGACGAAGGACGTCGTCGGTGCGCACCGCTTCCTGCAGCGCCTGTGGCGCCTGGTGGTCGACGAGGAAACCGGCGAGGCCACGGTGACGGATGCCGAGCTTTCCACCGACGACGCCAAGCAGCTGCACCGCACCATCGCGGGCGTGCGTGAGGACTACGAGCACCTGCGCGATAACACGGTGGTGGCGAAGCTGATCGAGTACGTCAACTACCTCACCAAGACCTACCCGGATAGCGCCCCGCGCGCGGCGGTGACTCCGCTGGTGCAGATGGTTGCGCCGGTCGCCCCGCACATCGCCGAGGAGCTGTGGGCGAAGCTCGGCCACGCCGACACGCTCACCTTCGAGCCCTTCCCCACCTTCGATGAGTCGCTGCTTACCGACGACACCGTCGAAGTCCCCGTACAAATTAACGGTAAGGTCAAGGCCCGCATCGATGTCGCCGTCGATGCTTCCAAGGAGGACATGGAGGCCACTGCGCTTGTCGACGCCCGCGTGGCCGACCTCACCGACGGCAAAACCATCGTGAAGACGATCGTGGTGCCGGGCCGCATGGTCAACCTTGTGGTGAAGTAGGCGCGGACTCCGCGAACCCTGTCCGCTTCCTGTGGGCGGGCGGGGTGTGCGAATCGGCTGTTATTATCGGCCGCATGACTACACCGAACGACGGAAACACCAACCCGAACGGCGCAGGCGACACCGGCGGGTCGAGCCCCTACGGGGGCTTCGAGCCCTACCCGGACAATCCGGCGGGCAGCCACCCGGAAAACGCTGGCTCTTCAGCGTGGCCCGGGTCTGAGCAGAGCTCGTACGGCCAGAACGCCTACGGTCAAAACGGCTACGACCAGCACAGCTTTGACCAGTTTGACGTCAACGCCGCGGCCGGTGCCGCAGGTGCTACGGCGCTGCGCTACCACGGCCAGCAGCTTGTCGACGGCACCTACGGCGATGGTACGACCCCGCACCCGATCAACGACCCGGCGAACAATGGCTTCACGCACACCAAGGGCACGGGCAAGCTCCGCGTGATGGAGGCGCTGTCCTGGGCGTTTAAGACCACGTTTGGCAACTGGCAGACCTGGCTGCTCTTCGGCCTGCTCGCGGCAGTGTTTATGGCGGCGAGCACCTTCGAGCCGACTGGCCTGCTCGGCCTGCTCTCCATCTTCATCTACCCGCTGGTCTGGTCGGCGGGTCTGCAGCAGACGCTGTCCCGCAAGTTCAGTTTGAGCGAGGTGAAGGCTCCCACCTACGGTAAGACGCTCGGCATGTCTGTGGTCATCGGGCTTTTCGTGACTGCGGTACTGTTCGTCCTCGCCCTGATCTTTGGCATCGGCATCTTTTCCAGCATTGACCCAAGCACGATGCCGACCGATCCGGCCATGATTGAAGACGACCCGATGGCCTTCGGCCCGCTCTTCGGCCGCATCGCTGGCCTGGTTGGCGTGTTGATGCTGGTGTCCCTGCTGGTCGCCCCCTTCTTCGCCACGCAGACCCTCTACGCTGCTGATAACGCCGGCTCCTTCGGCGAGGCGATGAAGGCGGGCTTTGCCGCGGGCAAGCGTAACTACCTGCCGCTGTTGGGCCTGTCCATTCTTAGCGGCCTGCTGATCGGCTTCGGCACCGTGCTGGCTTTCGTCGGCCTGATCGTCACCTCACCGGTGGTCATCCTGGCGATGGCGCACGCCTACCGCCAGATCTCCGGCGGCCCGGTCCCATCCGAGTCCGCACCGCAGACGTACTAACTACCCCCACACCGCATGGACGCCCCACCGCCCAGGCCGATTCGCGGCTTCGCCGTGTTGCCGGCCTACGCGTGGGCCGCCCGCGCGCTGGTGACGGGATGGCGGCTGTGGATGCCCGTCATACTGCTGACTTGCCTGCTCACCGCGGCCCTGCCGTCTCTCGGCGGGATCTGCACACCCGCGCTGCTCGCCGTGGCGGTGCAGCACTCGGCAAACCCGCACCTTCGGCTCCGCGACGTTCGCGTCTCCAGCTTCTTCCGCGTCATCGTCATGGCGGCACTCTTCAGTATCTTCGCCGGGGTCTACGCGCTGATGACCTTCGGGATTTTCCTCGCCGTCGGCTTGCGTGACTTCCCGGCACCCCCGCCGAAGGATGCAAGCACAGGGTTCTTGGCCCCCGAATTCTTCGCGCTCTACGTCGCTGTCGGGCTGTTCGCCCTGGTGCTCGCGCTTTGCGCGTTTACCTTCACTTTTGCCGCAGACGGGCGCTTTACGGTCCCGGAGGCCGCCACCTGTGGCCTGGCCGCGAGCGCGAAAAACCTGGACAAGGTGCTCCTTGCGCTCCTCATCGCCGCGATTCCCGCCGCGGCAGGCATCTACCTGCGCACCCTCATCCCACACGAGTACGCGCGCCTGTCCGCCTTCATCTGGGTGCCGATCATCGCGTTTGTCTCGCTTGCGTTTGCGCATGGGTACCGGCAGGTGGCGTCGCAAAGCACTGCAATCTCGGGGTAAAACGCACCATTTCGCCCGCGTACAGCTTCTTCTTGCTATCTTCTAAGGTATGCGCCCCGAGACCAGCACCCTGCACGCCCCGAACACCATCAGCGCGGGTGCGGCACTCGCATGGGCCTGGCGCGCAACGATGAAAAACTGGCTCACCTGGGTGGTACTTACCGCCGTCGGCCTCGCCGCCGTCGTGCTCAGCTTTCTTGTGCTGCCGGTGACTACTCCGCTGGTCATCGCCGCACTCATCCTCCCGCTCGGCTCGGTCAACGTCCTGCGGCAGGCCCGCCAGACCCGCTTCCGGCTGGGCGACGTGCGCGCCACCGAGTACCAAGAAACGCTGCTGACCTCCCTGTTCGTCGTCGCCGCCTGCGTCGTGGTTGTCACCGCGTGGTCCACCGTGATCACCGGCGGGCTGGTCGACCTCTTCACGGCGCCCGCTTTCAACCAGGGCGCACCCTTCTACCAGACCGCCCTGTTCTGGCTGCTCGTCGGCGGGATCCTGGGGATCAACCTGCTGACCCCGGTGCTTTCTATGGTGATGCTGTATGCGGCCGACGCGATGAGCGTGTGGGAGGCCGCCCGCCCGGGCTACCGCGCCGCGAAGCGCAACTACGGCTCGCTGCTGCTCATCAGCCTCGCCGCAACCGCGCTGAACCTGGTGGGACTCGCGCTTGCTGTCGTCGGTCTGCTTTTCACCCTGCCGGTCGGTGCGCTCGCTTTCGCGCACGCCTACCTTCAAGTCTCTGGTCAACCGCTTCCCGAGAAAGCTACCAGTAAGTAGCCAGCTTGCGGCGCTATTGTCGCGTGGGTGAAAATCTCTCGCGCCCTGCACACGCTCGCCCTGCTGGTGAGCGTGGTGTTCGTGCTCGCCTTTACCGTCGGTAAGGCCTACATTTCCGTCCCCGGGGTGTGGGACGCCGAGGCACACCAGATCCAACAGATCCGCCTCGACCCGCTCGTCTCCTTCGAGCACTACCGCGTCTGGTGGGGCCCCTGGTTCAACCTGCTCGGCAACCTCGCCCTTTTCTTCCCTGTGGGCTATCTCGCTTATCGACGCTCCGTTGCCGTCACCACCTGCTTCTGCCTTCTCGCCAGCTTGTCTGTCGAGACTGCGCAGTACCTGCTTGCCGCGGGCTACAGCGATATGGACGATCTCATCTTCAACACCGCGGGCGGCTTTTTCGGCGCGTACGCTGCGCGCCTGCACAAGTCGCCCACCACGGTGTGGATGTTCATCGCGTGCGCGGTGGTGATCCTGGTTCCCTACTTCGCGCTGGGCGTTGCGCCGCGGTAGGTAGGGTGGGTGGCATGAGCCAAGCACCGACCCCGCCGAAAGATTCGCGCGGCTGGTTTACGCGCGTGGTGTTCCCGGACGGCACGGAGCCGGACCCGCGTTTTACCATGGCCAACGAGCGCACCTTCCTCGCGTGGACGCGCACCGCCCTGGCATTCCTCGCCGGCGGGATCGCGATCGAGGCCTTCGATCTGCCCGGCATCGAGCCCGCCACACGCACCGTCATCGCGGCGCTGATCGTGGTGCTGGCCATGGCGATCTCGCTGGGCGCGGCGATCCGCTGGGTGCGCCTCGAGCGCGCGCTGCGTCACGGTCGCCCCCTGCCTGCGCCCGCGATCGTGCCGGTGCTGGGCGTCGGCATCTTCATCGCGGCCGTGGTCGTACTGGTGAGCCTGACGTGACACGCCAGATCCCCGTCGCGGACCCGGGCCTGCAGCCGGAGCGCACCGCGTTATCCTGGGGGCGCACCGCGCTGGCCATGCTGGTGTGCTCCTCGGTGCTGATGCGCTGGTCGAGCGCCTATCCCGGCGTGATCTTCACCGTGATCGTGCTGCTGGCGCTGGTGGCCGTGGTGATTATCGCGATGAACCGGCGCTTGTACCGGCACGATGCCGTCCACCTGGCCAACGAGCGTTCGGCACCGAACACGCCCGCGGTCGCGGCGATGACACTGGCGATGTGCGTGCTCGGCGGGCTGGGACTCTACGTCGTCCTCGCGGCCTAAAACCTGGCTTAAACCTGCCCCCGATTCAGCACTGCGGTCAGTTCCGCGGTAATCACGTTGACATCGCCCATCTCGAATACCCCGCCCAGGACCATGAGGGTGTCCAGGGCATCGTCGATCGCAGGCGAGGCGGGGCCACGCAGGTCGCCGGTGAGAAACTCCACGACCATGCCCCAGGTCCAGTCGCCGAAGTACTCGGCGCACGCGTCGGCAAACTCCGCCTCACGGCCCGCGATCGACGGACTTGCAAGGAAGTCTGTGCCCTCCGGGGTACGCAGCAGTGAGTTGCCCACCCGGGTGAGAAAGCCCAACTTTTCCAGCAGGAAGCGCCCGAACACGATGGCATCCCACGTGTCCTCGCGGGGCTGGGAGAGGTACGAGGGGAGGTCGAGGACGTCGATAAGCGAGCGCACAATATTGACCTTCAGCTTGCCGCGCGTGGTCAGGGGTGCTCTCTCCCCGAGCGCCTCTAAGTATTGGGCAAGGACTGGGGAGAAGCCCTTCGGCGCGTGCATATCGACGGCCCCGTCGCCGACGGGCACCATGGTGTCCTCGAAGAACTCCTGGAATGCCGCAATCAGCGTGGGGTTGCTGTGCGGGTCGGGGTCTGTGTCCAGGATTTCCTTGAGGTCGGGGCGCTGTTCGAGGAAGGCGTCAAGCAGCATGGTCAGGTCCTGGTCCGGCAGGTCGTCGAAGTGGGGTGGCTGCGCCTCCGGGGCGTCGAGCTCTTCGCCCACGAAACCCATGCGGGTGGCCACCGCGACCTGGTCGACTACGCTGAGCCGGTCGAGCATCCGGTCCGGGGTCATCACCGGCAGGCACCCGAGTAGCAGCGGCGTGATCTCCATGTTCGGCGGCAGCCCGGCGGCTAGGTTGCGGGCCTCCTCGTGCAGGCGCGTCATCATCTCCGGGCCGTTGGCGGTCTCGACCACGTCCGGCCCCTGCGCGTGCACCAACAGTGGGGTAGGGCCCTCCAGGCCGGACTGGCCGATGCGGCGCACGCTTACGTTCCAATTCGCGGTCGGGTCGTAGACGTAGAGCAGCGGCGGCATGTCGCCGACCTGCATCGAGCTCATGGAGCGCTCGCCCGGGCCGGGGTTTTCCGCGAACACCTCCCGCTTCGTCTCGTCCTCGTGGATGAAGAGGTGCCCGGCAGCGCCGGAGAACCCGAGCGAGGCGTCGATAATCTGCGCCAGGCGGCTCAAGTCCAAGTCGGATTCCACATTCACGCACCGACTGATCTCGGGTCGGGCCCCCTCCACGGTGAACAGCATTGTGACGATCATGCCCACCAGACTACGTGTACGAGCGCCCGCTCACCTCCGCAACGCAACCCACCAGGAAAGAAAGCGCGCGGCGCACAGGCACCAGTGCAAAATCAGCAGCGCGGGCAGCACCGTGGCAACCGTGCTGAGCCAGTCCAAGTCCCACGCCTGGGCCAGCGAATACCCGCCCACCCCGATCGCCCCGGTGGGGAAGGTCGACGCCCACCAGGCGGGCGAGTAGTCCACCCATTTCAGCACGGCGGGGTAGAAGTGCCACATGGCAAACAGCGCCATGGGGATGGCCAGGATGAGCAAGGCGCTGCCCACCACAACCTCCACGCGGGTGCCAAACAGCAGCGCGATCGCGGAGGTGGATTGTCCCACCACCCCCAGCGGGATCCACGTCGTCGCTGCGGCAGGGCCATGGATGTCAGCCTCGCCGCGAAAAGCCGCAAGATAGACGCGGAAAAACAGCGGGTAGGCGGCGATCACCGCCAGGATCATGCAGCCAATTCCCAGCGCCCAGTAGGCGCGCTGCCCGGTCAGCTCGGCGATCGAGCCCGCGGTATTCGACGCCATAATGGGGCCGACCAACGGCAGCCCCCACGCAAAGTTCGGCGTGCCGCTAAAGCGCCGCAGCTGATTCGCGTACGCCACCAGGCACAGCGGTGCGCCGACCCAAAACCCTACAAGGATGCACCAGTGCGCGCCCGTGAGCTTGGTCCACGCGGTGCCGAGCGCCATGATGCCGATAAACCACATCGCCCACGGCGCCATGAGGTCCTGGTGGAAGTGCGGGGTGCGGTAGACGGCGAAGCCAACCAAGAGCAGCACGAAGATCGCCGCGCCCAGGATGGCAAAGGGCCAGGCCACAAGGCGCAGCCCGCTGGTGAGCATCAGCGTTGCCATAAGGGATGTGCCCATCAGGCTGCCGCCCCACGCGGGCCCCGGCGGCGGCAGGGTGTCGAAGGTGAGCCCGCGGTTCATCGACGACGCGCCGGGCTGCCGCCCAAAACCACAGACACCGCCTGCGTCTCCGAGGTGTTTGTCACCGCGTGGGTTGCAAATCCTTCTCGCGTACGCCCAAAGGAGCCGACGGGCACGGCGACGTTGTCAAAGCGCAACCCCTCGGTGCAGGCCACCATCGCGTACGCGAGCTCCTCGTCGCAGGCAAAGGCGATCTCCGCGCCGGGTTCCACGACCAGCATGGCCGCACACAAACCCTCCGGAAGCGACAACGGTGAGCGCTGCCCGAACAGGGCACCGGCCAACACATAGGCCTCGCCGCTGACACGGGTGGTCACCGAGCGCAGCGTGAAAGGCTCCGGGGTAAACGCACCGGAAGCTTCCGGACCGTCGTAGTCCAGCTCCAGCTCGCCGAAGCGCAGGGTCGTCTCCGCCACTTCAGCACGGCCCTCCACAGCATCTGCGCGCGAAGGCAGCGCGATGCCGCTCCATGCGCCCACTACGTTGCTCATTTCGGTGCTCATACGGGTATGGTACCTGCCGTGCAAAAACTTTCACCCGGGCTGTTGGTGGCCCTCGCGTTCTTCTCCTCGGTCGCCCCGTTCGGCATCGACATGTACTTGCCGGCCATGCCCACGATCACAGAGGAGCTGGGCACCACTCCGGCTATCGCGCAGCTGACCATTTCCGGGTTCATGCTGGGCATGGCGCTGGGCAACCTGGTCTTTGGCGCGATCTCTGATAGCACGGGACGAAAGTCACCAATCGTGGCGGCCTCCGCGGTCTTCCTCGCGGCGTCGGTTGCCTGTGCGCTCGCGCCGGGTATCTGGCCGCTCATCGTCGCCCGCTTCATCCAGGGTCTGGCCGCGGGCTGCCTGGAGGCTGTCTCGCGCGCGGTGGTACCGGACGTCTCTCACGGCAAGCAAGCGGCCCGCGCGTTTTCCGGACTGATGGCGCTGACCGGTTTTGTCCCGGCGATCGCCCCGATCATCGGCGGCACGATGTTGCCCGTCGTCGGCTGGCGCGGCGTGTTCTGGCTGCTCGTGGCCTTAAACGTCATCCAGGCCATCCTCGCTTTCCGCATGCCGGAAACCCTGCCCGAGGAGAAGCGCTCGGCGGGCGTGCTGCGCTCGATGTTCCCTCGCATGTGGCTGTGCCTGCGCCGCCCGGCGTTCGTCGGCTACATGCTCGCGGGCAGCCTGGGCTTCGGCGCGCTGTTCGCCTACATCGCGGCCTCGCCGCTGGTCCTACAGTCACAGCTGGGCCTGGGCAGCACCGCCTACGGCTTGATCTTCGGCGGCATGGCCCTGCTCATCCCCGTCTCCAACACGCTGAACATGCGCGCTCTGCGCGCCAAGCACCCGCGCTCGCTGCTCGTCGGGGCCCTGCTTATCGACGCCTGCGTAGCCCTCATCCTCCTCACCTTCGCCCTGACCACCCCGACGCTGTGGGCGCTGCCCTTCTTCGCCGTCCTGTCGCTGATGGGCGGGTTCATCATGGCGAACGCTTCCGCGCTCGCCGTGGAAGAAGTCCGCGACATCGGCACCGGCGCGGGCTCGGGCGCCTTGGGTTTTTGCCAGTTCATCATCGCCGCCGCGATGCCCCCGCTCGTCGCCCTGGGCGCGAACCACATGCTCTCCATGGCGCTGGGTACGCTCGGCTGCGCAGTCCTCGCCGCGGCGGCCGTGCTCGGTCTGACAAAGCAGCGCGAATTTAAATAATGCGGCGCTCCCGGGCCTTGTCCACAGCCGCGGTCCGGTTATCCACGCCCAGCTTGGAGTAGATGTGGATCAGGTGCGTCTTCACGGTTGCCTCCGAGATGAACAGGCTGGCCGCCATCTGCTTATTCGACGCCCCGGTCTGCAGCGCCTTGAGGATCTCAATCTCGCGTGCTGACAGCGCCTCCTCCGGCCGCATCACACGCTCCGCGAGCACGCCCGCCACCTGTGCGGAAAGCACGCGTTCACGGTTCGCGGCCTTCACCACCGCGTCGTGCAGCTCGTCCTCGGGCGCGTCCTTGAGCAGGTAGCCCAGTGCGCCCGCCTCCACCGCGGCCACCACGTCGGCCTGCGTGTCGTAGGTGGTCAAAATGAGCACGGGTGGCCCGCCCGCGGCGACTGCGCGCCGGGTCACCTCGATGCCGTCCACGTTTGGCATCTGGATGTCGGTGACAATCACGTCCACGCCCGCGGGGATTTCTGCCGTCCCGTCCGCGCCTTCCGCGACAACCTCGATGTCCCCAAAGGAGTTGAGGACTGCGCGGAGTCCGGCGCGGACGACCGGGTGGTCGTCGATAAGCATGACCCGAATCATTGTGCCTCCTTGAGTTGGACGGGAATGGTGGCCGCGAGCACATTTCCCTCGACCGAAAGCTCGCCGCCGGCTTCCTCGACGCGGGCGCGCAGGCCGCGCAGCCCGAAGCCCTCCGGCCCGGACATGCCGCGGCCGTTATCAAAGACGTCGACGGTGATCGTCTCCCCCAGCTTATCCACCGTCACCACCGCCTTGGTGGCGTGCGCGTGGCGCACCACGTTGCTCAAGCCCTCGCGCACCACGCGCTCGGCCACCTCCGCGGCCGGGCCCACCACGTCGACCACGTTGACCTGCACCTCGAGTGTTTCGCCGAGCGCGCGCTGCCGGTCCTCGGCCGCCTTCGCCAGCTCGCGGACCTGCTCGGGCAGGGTGCGCCGCGGCGGCTGCGCGCTGCCGCCCTCGGCGTTGACGGCGACAAAGCGGCGCGCCTCCGCCAGGTTCTCCGCCGCGACCTCGCGGATGGTGGTGAGGATCTCGCGCGCAGCGTCCGCGGTGTCGCGGTCAAGCTGCTTGTCCAGCGCCCGGCCGAGCAGCACGATGGAGCTTAGACCCTGCGCCATCGTGTCGTGCACCTCGCGTGACAGGCGGGCGCGCTCCTCCGCGGCGCCGCGGGAGCGCTCCGCCACCTCCAGCTCGAGCGCGAGCTGCTTGTAGTGCTCGGCCTCCCCGCGCAGCATGGTGTAGGAGTGGACGATGATCACCGCGAGCACCGTGCCGATGGCTGGGCCGATCGCCCCGCTCGCGCCCGATTGGGGCACCGTAATCGCCAGGGTGGCGGCGAGTAAGACCGCGGACAGCGCCAGGCCCGCCGCGGTGGGCAGCAGGAACACACCGAGCATGACCAGGGGGAACTCCAACCACACGTAAGCTTCGGAGCGGTAGGCCAGCCAGCCCCACAGCGCGACGATGACCGCCAGCCACGCCCAGGTTGCGCGCGTGCTGAATTCCACCCCGCGGTTATAGGGCGCGGTGCCGGCGAGGTAGCACGCGCCGAAGACTAACGCGAGCGGGTCGAAGTCGGCGATGAGTCCTACCAGCAGCAGGACCGCGACGAGGATGTGCAGGCTCACGCGCAGCACGGCGAGGATTCGGTTGGTGTATTGCACGCGTCCAAGCCTAACGGCGTTTGCGTTCCATCCAGCCCGGTCGGGCAGGAATCAACCGAATGGTTGAGTGGAAGTTCCACCACGCGCCCGATGTATATAAGCGCAGGCCAGGCCCATAATTGAGCCATGTTCGTTGGATTGAGAGAGATTGGAAGCGCCAAGGGCCGCTTCGGCCTGATCATTGGCGTCGTGGGGCTGATCACGCTCCTCGTCGTCATGCTCACGGGCCTCACGGCTGGCCTTGGTAAGCAAAACACGTCAGCACTCG
Source organism: Corynebacterium imitans (assembly GCF_000739455.1). Classification (NCBI taxonomy): domain Bacteria; kingdom Bacillati; phylum Actinomycetota; class Actinomycetes; order Mycobacteriales; family Corynebacteriaceae; genus Corynebacterium; species Corynebacterium imitans. The sequence continues at coordinate 2,414,777 of NZ_CP009211.1, read as the reverse complement.
AGGCGCTCGAGCCGGAATCCGTGGTGTTTTCGGATATGGACGACCCCTCGTACACCACCTCCCGTATCGATAGCGCCGATGTGCAGGCCGGCGACGTCCCGCTGGGCACTGGCCAGACGCTGCTGAGCCGCGAGGACGGCACCGAGGAATCCGTGGCCATCCTGGGCCTTCCGGAGGGCACGACCCTGCCCAGCGGCGACGTGCTCGGCGACGAAGTGATTGCCTCTGCCTCCCTCGGCCTCGAGGTCGGCGAAGAATTGACCGTCGGCGGCGCACCGATGACCGTTGGCGGCACCGCCGAGGACTTGGAGTACTCGCACTCCCCGGTCCTGTGGGCACCGACCGCCGACTGGCAGGCCGCCATGCACACCGATGCTCAGGGCACCGTCCTGCTCGCCAGCGACGGCCGCGGCATGCCGCTCGAGGACTCCTTCAACGCGCTGCCGGCCTACGGCTCCGAGCAGGGCTCGCTGCTGATGATCCAAGGCTTCCTCTACATCATCGCCGCACTCGTCATCGTCGCCTTCCTCACCGTGTGGACGATGCAGCGCACCCGCGACCTGGCCATCCTCAAGGCCATCGGTGCCTCCAACGGCTACCTGCGCAAGGACGCACTCGGCCAGTCCGCGATCGTACTGGGCGTCGGCGTGCTCGTCGGCACAGGCGTCGCCGTGGGCCTGGGCCGCCTGCTCGGCGGCGCAGTACCGTTCACCCTGACCACGCTGACCACCGTCGGCCCGCCGCTGCTGATCTGGGCCCTCGGCCTGGCCGGCGCCCTGTTCGCCACCCGCTCTATTACCAAGGTTGAACCCCAACTCGCACTCGGAGGTATCGCGTAAATGTTGCACATGGAAAACGTCACCGTCACATTCCAGGACGGCGAGGAGCGTCTCACCGCACTCGACAACGTCTCTTTCGAAGCCACCCCCGGCCACCTCACCTTTATCGTCGGCGAGTCCGGCTCGGGCAAGTCCACCCTGCTCTCGGCAGCCGCCGGACTGCTCACGCCCGATTCGGGCACCGTGCTTATCGACGATGAGCCGGTGGACACCCGCGTCCGGCTCGAAAAAATCGGCATGATTTTCCAGCAGGCGAACCTGCTCGGCGCGCTGAACGTGCGCGACCAGCTGCTGGTCACCGACCACATCCGCGGGGTGAAGCCGCGCCGGGACCGCGCCGACGAGTTGCTTGCCACCGTGGGCCTGGAGGGATTGGGCGATCGGAAGATGCAGCAGCTGTCCGGTGGCCAGCGTCAGCGCGTCGGCATCGCCCGCGCGCTCATGGGCGAGCCCTCGCTGATCCTGGCGGACGAGCCGACCGCCGCACTCGACTCGGAGCGCTCCCACGAGATCGTCGCGCTGCTGCGCACGCTCGTTGAGGACCGCGGCATTGCATGCGGCTTTGTCACTCACGAGACCGAGCTGATCTCCTCTTCCGACGAGGTTGTCCGCGTCGCGGACGGCAAGGTCACCGCAGCCGAGGCCGCGATAGCAGCGTAAGCACGCCAAACCCGCCGGCCGCGAGCAGCAGCGTGAGCACGAGCGTGCCGCCAAGGTAGCCCGCATCCACTGCCGCAGCGCCGAGCGCGGATCCGGAAGCAATCCCGACCTGGAAGGTCACCACGTAGATGGAGCTAGCCAGGTCCTGATTGCGTTTCCCAGCGAACAAGAAAATAGTGGTCGCCACGGTGGGCAGGGCACCCGCCGCAGTACCGAAGATGGCGATCATGATGAACATCGTCACGCCCGAATCTGCGCGCAGGGCGAGCAGCCCGATGAGCGCGGCGATGATGAGCATGATGCCGGCAAACCCGTTGAGCCGGATCATGCGGGCGTCCACACGCTTGCCCGCCAGCAGTACCCCGATAAGCCCGAACGCGCCGTAGGCACCCAGCCCAACCGGCACGAGCGCGTGCCCCGCGGTTGCCTCCACCAACAGTGCGAGGTAGGTGAAGGTGGCAAAGACCGCAGTGACCGAAAACGCCAGGAAGACCACGAGCGAGGGGATCGCCGAACGCGTTTTCTTTACCCCGTCCTGCGGTGCTGGCGGGATCGCTGGCATGCTCGGCAGCGTTTTGAGCAGCAGCGCAAATGCGAGCAGTGTTGCCACCCCGAGCACCCAGGTCGCGCCGCGCCACCCGATCATGCCGCCGAGCGAGGTGGTCAACGGCGAGCCGACCACCAGCGAAAGTGTGGAGCCAAGCGAGACCGCGGCGACCGCCTTGCCCGTCATGCCCTGCGGGGCAAGGCGTGCGGCCATCGGGTTGACCAGCGACCAGAACAGCCCGTGCGTCAATGCGGCGGCAACGCGTCCGGCAACCAGTACCCAGTAGTTTTGCGCTATCGCCTGCAGCACGATGCCCGCGAGCAAGAAGCCGAGCGTGGCCATGAACAGTGGCCGCCGGTTGATGTTGCGGGTCGCGGCCATCAGCGGGATGGTTACCACGGCCACGAGCCCCGCGTAGACGCTCATCAGCAGGCCGATCTGCCCCTCTGACACGCCGAGGTCCGCCGCCATGGGCGAGATCAGTCCGACGGCGAACATCTCAAAGGTGACGTAGACGAAGGCGGCAAAACCCATCGCCGCAAGCGGTACGACAGGGAAGTGTTGGGGAGATTTCAGCGCAGAGGTCACACCAATAACCTAGGCGTAGAAAGTGACATACGCGAATGCTCCGTAACCGAGGAGACCGAGCAGCATGACAATCCCAGTGATGAGCGGCCAGCCAGGACTTGCTGCGGGCTGCAAGTCCGGTACCTGGGGTTTGGCCCCGGCCAGGTTCTGCGCCTTGCACTCGTGGCGGGCTGCCTCGAAGCGCTCGGCGTAGGCGTCGACGGCGCGGAAGTTGTCGTAGGTCGGCGTGGTGGCAAGCTTCTCGGCCCAGCGCTGCGCGAGTGGCGCGGTAAGTTGCGGGAAGCGCTCCTGCAATCCGGCGGCGATGCCGGCGGTGTCGGTGGCTAGACCGGTGTGGATGAACCATGCTTGGTCCTCTGCGCCGACCGGGATGTGTCCCTTGGTGGCGACGAGCGCGTGGTACTTCTCAATCTCATCCATCGGCGGGGTCACGTTGGTGCGCGTCGGCGCGTGACGGGAGAGGTACCAGGCGGCTACGTCCTCGGGCAGGCCGAGCTCTGCGAAGCGCTCGACCGCGTAGCGGTACTCGATGGTGGAGGGGTCCGCGAAGTGCTCATTGGCCAGGTAGATGCCCAGTTCTTCGTCGCGGATGCGCCGCCGCACGTCGGTTTCGACGGAGGCGAGCTCGGGGAACGCGGCGAGGAAGGAGGCGTAGCGGTCCTGGGACAGCCGCTCCTCGCGCTCGAGGTAGCGGTGCGCGGTATCGGTGGCCTTGAGGAACTCCTCGGTGTCCAGTTCGACGGTGCAGACTTGTGCGGTCTGTACTGCTGGTGCTGCATGCGCTGCGGGAACAGCAAAGCCACCGCACGTTAACATGACGGCGGTGGCGAGGGCTACACGCTTAGCCAAGGAGGCTGGCGGCGACGCCGCCGAGAGTTGCCAGGACTGCGAGGACGATCGCGGCGATCAGGCCGTTGTCCATCTCCACAGTCTTCGACTGGGACTTGCCGGCTGCCTGCTTCTTCTCCTTATCGTTGATGTCAACGTCCGCGGAGTTCGCGCGGGTGGTCACCGTGACATCCACGCTGGTGTTGGTGCCGGTGCGCACGATGCGAGTGGTGGTCGAGCCGTCCTCGTTCACCGTGACGTTGCGCTCCTCGGTCGGAGCGGGGGTCGTCGTGCCTCCCTTGTTGTAGGTTTCTTTCTCTGCCGGGGCGACGACGATGGCACCCTGGTCGGTGCGCTCCGCGGTCCGCTCTGCTGCGCGCTTCGCGTCTGGGTTCTCGCCTGCGGTGGGGAAGAGGGCGAAGGTGTCGCCACCCTTGGCGCAGTCGAGGCTGGCCTGCTCAAAGGCAGTCTCGAACGAGGCACCGAGGCGGTAATCTTGGAGCGCCTGCGAGTTCTCAAAGGCGTCGGCCCAAGCAGCGGCGTCGTGCGAAGCGAGCTCCGGGAACTGCTCCTTGCGGTCCTTCTCCAGTTCTGCCAGCGGCGGAACCGGGGTGAAGACGGACTCGGCGGGGTCTTCGTTGGCGACGATCTCGCCGGCCTGCAGCGCCTGGTCGACGGAGTCCCAGTAGGTAGCGAGGGAAAGATCCGAGTCGCTCGAGGTAGCGAGGTCGTTCCACACGTAGGAGAAGTACCAGAAGGAAGCATCCTGAGAAACGCCGGTCTCGGCGGCGACGCGCTTGGACCAGAGGTTAAGATTTTCCATCAGGTTATTGTTGAACGCTTCGCGCTCAGCGCCCCGGTAGTAATCCTTGAACTCGGTGGAGATTTCCTGAGCGGCGGGGAAGGCGGTCTCGAAAGCTTCGCGCCAGGTGTCATCCGTATTGAAGTGTGTGGATGCGTGTGCGATGCGGCGGTACTCCTGCTTCTCCTGGTCATTGAGGGAAATCGTGCACACACCATCAGTGTTCGCACCAACAGTAGCGCCCTGCGCTTGCGGCGCAATTACAGTGCACACGCCCAGGGCGACGGCGGTGGCTGCTGCTGCGAACTTCTGATTGTTGAACATATTTTTAGTCTAGCTGAGGATCGCATAAATAAATGCATTCCGTTTACTGTTGTCGAAGTAAAATGCACGGAAATACCTGGTAATATAAACGTATGTGCAGCTCACGGCACTGGCGTCTGTCCATGTGGCCGGTGCCTCCCTCTTGCTGACTCCGCAATTGCCCTAAAGTGGGGGTAAAAAAGGTAAGGGTGGGGCCAAAAAGCTTAGAAGTTACATGCGTGTAATTCTTAAACAGTGGATTAACGATATCCTCGATGTCTATGCCGTACCAACCAGCGGACTGGACCTCGCGCAACGGACACACTTACCGGACGATGACGCAGTACGACTCCCGGCACCTCGCAGTACTCGTCGTCCTTATTCTCTGCTGCGGCATCCTGGTCGTGGCCGCCCGCAACCTGCCGCGCAGCACCGTGAAGGCAGCGCGCAAGGTCGCTGGGGCCGTACTTGGGATTACCGTGGCCGTCTACTACCTCTGGGTACTCGCTCCCGCCAACATCGTCTGGGACGAGACAGCACCCTTCCACATCACCGACTTTTTGCGCGTGATCACCCCGGTCGCGCTCTTGACGGACAATCCGACGGTCTCGGCACTGTCCTTCTACTGGGGCTTCCTGCTTAACCCGATGGCGCTGCTCTTCCCCGACATGGCGTACGTGCAGAACCGCCCCGGCTTGCAAGAGCTCGCCTACTGGTTCTTCCACTGCGCCGCCCTCGTCGTCCCCACCGTGCTTACCTTCGGTCTGGGCTACCGCCCGACCTGGCGCGATTGGCGCATCACCACAGCGATCACCATTGCCTGGGCCGGTCTTGCCGCCACCGCGAACCGCATCACCGGCGGCAACTATGGCTTCCTCGCGGGCTACCCGCGCGGCTGGTCCATCCTCGAACTTTTTGGCAAGTGGCCGTACTACCTCTTTGTCGTCGTGCCGGGCGTCCCCGCCGTGTGGGCCGCGATGACCTGGGCGGGGAGGTCGCGATAGAATTTTGGCGTGCCTAACAGCGTTGCCCCCATATCTTCCTCCAACTGGCGAGACTTTCCCCCGTTGGAGCTCGACACCATCCTGACGGTGGCCCTGCGGCACTTTGCCGAGCGCGGGTACCACGCAACCACTGTCCGCGCGATGGCTCGCGACGTCGGCGTGACCATCCCCGCGCTGTACTACCACTACGACAACAAGCAGCACGTCCTCGTCGCGCTACTGGACTATTCCCTGACCATCGTGGAACAGAAAGTGGAGGCGAGCGTAGACGAGGCGGGTGACGACCCTCGCGCGCAGCTCGTGCACTTCACCGAGGCGTTGAGCCTGTACATGGCCCACTACCGCGAGCTCGCCTTCTTGGACAGCGAGATCCGCTCGCTCGAGGGCGAGAACCGGCAGATCTATGAGGAGCGCAGGGATCGCATTGAGCTCAAGTTGCGCTCTATCATTCAGCGCGGGCAAGAGCAGGGCTGCTTTTCGACGTACGCTTCCCCCACCGACATCTCACGCGCCCTACTGAGCGCGATCCAAGGCATCGCCGGTTGGTTCCGCGCGGACGGGCCGGATTCCCCAGAGGCGGTCGCGCAGAAGTACGCCCGCCTCGCACTGGCCTTGGCAGACGCGAAAGACCGCAATCTTTAGCCCGCGATCGCGCGCGCCACATCCCGCGCAAATGGGCTCACGCCGCCGAGCGTGCCCGCGCCCGGGCCGTTGATGTCGTTGTAGCCCACGAACCACAGGCCTGGCGTATCTCGATCGAGCCCGCGCACCGGTCCGAGCGCAGGCCGGTAGCCGGTCGCCCAGATGAGTACGTCCACCCCGCGCGCTTCGATCTCGTCCAAGGAAGGTGGAAGGTGCCGAATCTTTAGGAGACCCGCATCGCGTGCGCGGCGCACTTCAGGAACTGCGACGATGTCGCCGCCGAAGTCGGCCCCGCCCGGATCTTCTTTGCCTTGTGAGATGGCAAGGAAGCGCTCGCGGTTGCGGCGGAAGAGCGCCTCGCCGTCGACGTCGTCAGGCATGAAGCGCGGGGGTGTGCGGGTCAGCCACTGCACGTCGACGCCGTGAAGTGCCAGGTCCGCCGTGATCTGGGCACCGGAGTCTCCGCCGCCAACCACCGCGACACTTTTGCCTGCGAACTGCGCGGGGTTGCGGTAGCCGGCGGAGTGGATCTGCGTGCCGTGAAACACGCCCGGCAGGTGCGGCACGAAGGGGATGTTCCCGGTCGCCACCACCACGTTGCGCGCCTCGACGTCCTGGGGGAGCAGTCTGAACGTCCCGTCGTGCTGCGTCACCCGCTCGACCCGCTCGCGCACAACCGGGAAGTCGTAGCGCTGCTCGTATCTGGTCAGGTAGTCCACTACGTGGTCACGCGGCGGGTAGCCGTCGTAGGCGGGCATGGGCCAGCCGGGGAGGTTGGAAAACTCGGCGTGGGAAAAGAGTGTGAGGTGATCCCAGTAGGTGGGCCAGGATCCGGCGGCGTGGTCGCCGAAGATTGTGAAGTCCACACCATATTTACGCAAGTAGTAGGCGGTAGCGAGTGCAGATTGACCGCCACCGATGATCGCGGCATCAAGCATTGTTGCCTCCATTCAGCCTCGCCGTGGCTTCGCGGACGAACTCGGCGATGCGGCTGGCGGGCGCGGTGGCATCACCGTACTTGGTGGCGGCGGCCAACTTCGCGGCCACTGCGTGCACGGTCGCGGCGGCGATAAGCGAGGAGGTCTGCCCGTCTCGGGCGAGCAGTGCCCCGGCGATGCCGGAGAGCACGTCGCCGGAGCCCGGGGTGGCGGCCCAGGAGTGCCCAGTGTCCAGGCCGTACACGATGTGGCCGTCGGAGATTAAGGTGGCCCGCCCTTTGCGCAGAACGTCGCAGTCGAGGTACTCCGCCAGTTGCAGCGTCTCCTCTACACGGTCACGGGTGGGTAAACCCGCTGCCTCCCGCAGGCGGGCGAACTCGCCGTCGTGCGGGGTCAGCGCGGTATACGCTTCGCGTGTGCGCAGGGAAGACAGAAGACCTTCGTAGTTGGCAAGAAGGGTGATGGCGTCGGCATCGAGAAGCAGTGGCTCCGGCGCGGCGAGCAGCGCACCCAATTCTTCGGCGGCGGCCTCGCCAGTGCCCGCCCCAGGACCGACAACCCAGGCCTGGACGCGTCCACACTCCTTAAGCGTGCCGACTGCGACGACCTCCGGGTGCGCGCGCACCACCTCGGATGCCTGCGGGCCCGCGTAGCGCACCATCGCCGGGGTGGCGTAGAGCGCGCCCGCGGTACACAGCAGCGCCGCGCCCGGGTAGGTGCCGCTGCCTGCGCGAATACCCACCACACCGCCGGAGTACTTGTCATCGGCCGCGTCAGGCTCGACCGAAGGGACGGGCGCGGGGATGAGTCCCCGTATCCCCTCCGGGACCGGAAAGTCCGGGGCGACGGCGCGGTTGGCGGTGAGTAGCGTGGGGCCGTCGGCGGACCATTCCGGCAGCGTATCGCTCAGCGTCTCGTACAGATGGCGGCCGCCGATGCCGATGTCCGCGAGCAGCTGCACTCCGCACGCACTTGAGAGCACGTGGGCGCGTCGAAAACCGCCAAATGTCACGGTGGCCTCGGCGCGAACGTACAGGTCCCCGCCCTCGCCGGTGTCCGCGTCGATGCCCGAGGGCACGTCGACCGCAAGCACGCGCAGCCGGTTGAGCGCGCTTACTACCTCCGCGTACTCCTTGCGCAGACCGGCGGTACCACCGATGCCGGTGATGCCGTCGATGGCTAGGTCGTACGCACCAGTAACGTCCTCAACCACCGTCCCGCCTGCGTTGCGCAGCGCTTCGAGCGCGCGCTCCTGTGCGCGCCCTGCCACCAGCAGCGCGTCGACTCGGTAGCCGGACATAGCCAGTTCCGCGGCGGCGTAGAGGGCGTCGCCTCCGTTGCCGCCGGGCCCGGCCACTGCGAGGACCCGCGCGCCGGGCGCAACCATGCCGCGCGCTACCTGGGCGACGGCGTGCGCGGCCTGCTGCATGAGCTCGTCGGGGGTGGTTTGTGCGTCGAGAAGCGGCGCTTCTGCGGCGCGGACTTGGTCGGCGGTAAACGTGCAGGCGTACATACGGGCCAGGCTAGTCGCGCTGGCAGCCGGGGCACCAGAATAGGTTGCGGCCCTCCACCTTGCGCAGCGCGATCTCCTCGCCGCACACGTAGCAGGGCTGGCCTGCGCGGCGGTAGACGTAGACCTCGCCGCCGTGGTCGTCCTTGCGCGGCGCGCGCCCCATCGCCTCGGGCGAATGAATATCCCGCACCGTGTCGATGCGCCCGTGCTCGAACCCGTAGCGCATGAGTTTCACCAGGTCCTCCCACAGGGCGTCGAACTCGGCACGGTCGAGCGCACGCCCTGGTGTAAACGGCGAAATTCCAAGCCGGAAGAGCGGCTCCGCGCGGTAGATGTTGCCCACCCCAGCGAAGTAGGACTGGTCCATCATCAGTGAGCCGATCGTGCGCTTCGAGCGGTGCACCCGCGCCCACAGCGCGTCCGGGTCCGAATCACTGTCGAGCGGGTCCTCGCCGGCGCGCTCGACGATGGCGGCGACTTCCGCCGGGCTGAGGTAGGCGCAGGTCTGCGGCCCGCGCAGGTTCGCGGCGATATCGCCTGCCCCGCCGTCGGGCACCAGCCGCAGCCGGATTTGGCCCCAGACGTCTTCGGCCGGCTCGAAGCGCAGGGAACCGATCAGCCCCAGGTGAATGTGCACAAAAATATCCGAAAACTCCAGGAAGAGGTGCTTGCCGAGGGCTTGGGCACGGACCAACGTGTGGGCGTCGATAAGCGAGGCATCGAAGCGCCCCTGCGGCGAGGAGGCTTGAAGCGGCGCGCCGCGAAATTCTTCGTTGAGGCGTGCGGCGAGGCGGTGAATGACGTGGCCTTCAGGCATCGTGGCACTTCCTGTACTGCATGCCCAAAATTGTATTATTGCTCCCATGCCGTACACGATCGGGTTTGACCGCGAAAAATACATCCAGATGCAGTCCGAGCACATTACCGCGCGAAGGCGGGAGATCGGCGGCAAGTTGTACCTAGAGATGGGGGGCAAGCTTTTCGACGACCACCATGCCTCCCGCGTCCTGCCCGGGTTCACCCCGGACAACAAGATCGCCATGCTGGACCGGATCAAGGACGAGGTGGAGATTGTGATCTGCTTCAACGCGGGCGACGTGGTGCGTCAGAAGGTACGCGCCGACCTCGGTATCACTTACGAGGACGACGTTTTGCGCCTGGTCGATGTCTTCCGCGACCGTGGTTTCCTGGTGGAAAACGTGGTGGTCACGCAGCTGGAAGGCCACAACGAGAACGTGGAGGCCTTCCTGGAGCGCCTGGGCAGGCTGGGGCTGAAAGTCTCGCGCCACTACATGATTCCGGGCTACCCCAACGACACGGCGACCGTGGTCTCCGAGGATGGCTTTGGCCACAACGATTACGTGGAGACCTCGCGCGACCTCATCGTGATGACCGCGCCGGGGCCGGGCTCCGGCAAGCTGGCCACCTGCTTAAGCCAGGTCTACCACGAGCATAAGCGGGGCATTCCGGCCGGTTACGCCAAGTTTGAGACCTTCCCCATCTGGAACCTGCCGTTGTCGCACCCGGTGAACCTGGCCTACGAGGCGGCCACCGCCGACCTGGACGACATCAACGTGATCGACCAGTACCACCTGGACGCCTACGGGGAGAAGGTCACCTCCTACAACCGCGACATTGAGGTTTTCCCCCTGCTGAAGACGCTGCTGCGCGAAGTCACCGGTGAAACGCCCTATGAGTCGCCCACGGACATGGGCGTGAACATGGCGGGCTACTGCATTTCCGACGACGCGGCCTGCCGCCACGCAGCCGAGCAGGAGATCATCCGCCGCTACTACAAGGCGCTCGTGGAGGAGCGCCGCGCGGATCAGGACAACACGGAGTCCGCCCGCATCGCCAACGTGCTGCGCAAGGCAGAGGTGACCACGGCGGATCGTCCGGTGGTCGCGCCCGCGCTGGAGGTGGCCGAGGAAACCGGCAAGCCGGGGGCCGCACTCGAACTTGCGGACGGCACGATCGTCACGGGCAAGACCTCCGACCTCCTCGGCCCCTCGGCCGCGGTGCTGCTCAATGCGCTCAAGCAGCTCGCGGGTATCGACGATAGCGTGCACCTGCTTTCCCCGGACTCCATCGAGCCGATCCAAACCTTAAAGACGAAGCACCTCGGCTCGGTGAACCCGCGCCTGCACACCGACGAGGTGCTCATCGCGCTTTCCGTGTCGGCTTCGACGAACTCGGATGCTGCCGCGGCGCTGGACCAGCTGCGAAACTTGCGCGGCTGCGATGCGCACACCACCACCATTCTCGGTTCGGTGGACGAGGGAATCTTCCGCAACCTGGGGGTTTTGGTCACCTCTGAGCCGAAGTATTGGAAGAAGGGGCTCTACCACAAGCGCTAGAGTTTGCACGCTTTACGCTTCTCCTATTGCGCTCATTGCGGATTGTTCGTATGATGTCGAGCATGGCAACGGAAGAGAAGCTCTCACCGGTAGAGCAAGCACTGGCAGATTTGAACAACAACCTCTCACAGGCCCGAACGCACGCTTCGGATACTGTGACGCTGCCGAAGGAAACGGCAGTGTGGCTCCGCGACATTATTGAGGACCTGGCCGAGGGCCGCCTGGTGAAGGCCCCCGGTCCTGAGGACGAGATGACCACCCAGCAGGTGGCCAATCTCCTCGGCGTGTCTCGCCCCTTCGTGGTCAAGCTGATTGACGAGGGGCGCTTGACCGGGCACAAGGTTGGCACCCACCGCCGCGTGTACACGCGCGACGCAGTGGCCTACAAGGATCAGATGGCAAATATCCGTGGCCAGCGTTAACAAAATCCTCCTGTACTACAAGTTCCAGCCCATCGCCGACCCGGACGCCGTGCGGCTGTGGCAGCGCGACCTGTGCGAGGGGCTTGGCCTGCACGGGAGGATCATCGTGTCCAAGGACGGCATCAACGGCACGGTCGGCGGCCCGATTGATGCGTGTAAGACGTACGCAAAGAAGACGCGCGAGTACTTCCGCGGGATCGAGTTCAAGTGGTCCGAGGGCGGCCGCGAGGACTTCCCTAAGCTGTCGGTTAAGGCACGCGAGGAGATCGTGTCCTTCGGTGCGCCCGGCGAGCTCAAGGTGGACGAGCACGGCGTCGTCGGCGGTGGGAAGCACCTGACGCCCGAAGAAGTCAACGATCTGGTGGAAAACAATCCGGACGTTGTGTTCTTCGATGGGCGTAATGCGCGCGAGGCTGAGATCGGCAAGTTTAAAAACGCGGTCGTGCCGGACGTGGAGACCACCCACGACTTCATCCGGGAGCTGGACAGCGGCAAGTACGACTGGATGAAGGATAAGCCGGTCATCTCCTACTGCACCGGCGGCATCCGCTGCGAGGTGCTCTCCAGCTTGATGATCAACCGCGGGTTTGAAGACGTCTACCAGATCGACGGCGGGATCGTGCGCTACGGCGAGAAGTACGGCAACTCCGGGTTGTGGGAGGGCTCCCTCTACGTCTTTGACAAGCGCATGCACACCGAGTTCGGCGGTGGGGCAGAAGACCCCAACTATGTGCAGCTGGGCCACTGTGTGCACTGCGGGGAGGCGACCAACCGCTTCTACAACTGCGCCAACGAGCCGGAATGCCGCGTGCAGTACCTCAGCTGCCCCGAGTGCCGTGAGCGTAACCCGTACTGTGGGGAGTGCGCATAGGGCTAGGTGGCCAGCTTGCCGATGGTGATGATGAGCACCACCATGGTAAACGGCACCATCGGCAGCCAGAACACGCCCATCCACGGCACCCACCGCTCGTAGCGGTTGAGCTTGCGCACCATGATCACGGCGCAGGCCAAAAGCGCGACCACGGGCGGGATTGAGGTGAGCACGGCCCAGGTATTCTCACCGATCCCAGGGACTAACTTCAGCCCGAAGCCGACGAGCAGCGTGATCGCGACCGAGCTGGCGGCAAAGATCAGCGCTTGCCGCGTGGAGCGCTTGTTGCGCTCCGCTACCTCGGCTGGGTCGGGTTCATCCGCCAACGCGTCAAAGTCCTGCGGCTCGGGCCGTACTCGGCTGAAGCGGTCTGCAGGATAGGAGAGGTCGTTTTCTGGGTGTTCGCGCATAGTCCCCATCTGTACCACCCTTGTCTGTGATTAGTGTTCGGCCTCCGAGCGCGGGTAGATCAGCACCGGCACGGGGGCGAAGCGGATGAACTCGCCCTCGCGGGTGCCCACGAACACGCGCTTGAGCTGCCCGGAGGGCTGCGAGCCGAGGCACAGCAGGTCGCCCTTCTTCCACTTCACGCTATCTATCGCGCGCTTCCACCCCTTGCCAGAGGCGAGCAGTGTCTCCACGTCGAGCCCTTCGCAGCCTTCGATCTGGTTACACACGCTAAAGGCCTGGTCACGCACCCGGTCGAGGAGTCCGAGCGTGGTTTCGTTCCAGGCCGCAAGCTCGTGGGAGAATTCGCCCGCGCGCTCATCAGGAGAAAACGCGACGATGCGTAAGGGCACGCCAACAATGCAGGCCATCGTGGCAGCGTAGGCCAGGCCGGGGAAGCGTTCCCGGTTGCCGTCGCCGGTGATCTCGTCGGAGTCGATCAGCGCGTAGGTGACCCGGGTGACGCCCTTCTTTGAGAGCGTGAGGTGCTTCGGCGCGAGCCCCAACGGCAAGGTGGAGGAGTGCATGAGCTGGTCCGCCTCGCTGGTGGGGCGGAAGCGGCTCTTGGCGGTTTTGGCGCGGGAGCCGAGGATGATCATGTCGGCGTTGAAGGTCCGCGCGACGTCGTAAAGCGGCTCGGTGCCGCTCGCGCGCTCGACTAGGCGGGCGACTTTGGGGGCGCGCTGCGAGGCGGGCAGGACCCCGTCGAGGGCCTTTTCCACCTGCTTGTGAAAGCTTTCCTGCGAGCGCTTGAGCCACTTCTTGTATTTCTTGCCGGACATGGAGGTCGTCCACGAGCTCTTCGTGGTGGCCATCACTTGCACTTTGACCGGCAGGGAGCGGCCGAGCCAGGCCGCGTACTCGAGGGCTTCTTTGTTGTTCGAGTTGCTCGAGTCCCAGCCAACGACAATGCGCAGCGCCCCCTCGTCGCGGGGCAGCTGCGCCAGATCGCTGGAGAAAGAACGTGCCGTCACGCCCCCGATTCTACGTGGTGGGGTGTTCTTTATTCACGTAGGCCTTGGCGAGCAGGTTAATAATGTCGGTGACGCCGTCGAGTTTGCGCAGCGACTCCTGGTCAAGTGTCCCGAGCATCTCGCCCAGGTAGCGGGTGCGCTCATCGCCCACTCGCTGGAGCTCATCGCGCCCCAGCTTGGTGGTTTCCACGCTCACGCCGCGGCGGTCTTGCTCGGAACGGATGCGCTGCACCAGCCCGCGCTTTTCCAGCTGGTTGACAGTATTGGAGGCGGTCGGCATGCGCACGCCCTCCGCCTCGGCGATCCGGCTGATGCGGGTCGGGCCTTCCTCGGCGAGCCGGCGCAGGATGGACAGCTGGGGGCCGGTGAGGTCCGAGTGCTCGGCGGTGCGGAAGTAGGTGACGTACAGCGAGGTCATTGCGGGGCGGATGCGTTCCGCAATGTCGTACGGGTCTGGTTGTTCTTGGGGCTCCTGTGCCACGGTCATCTCCAACTCCTCGACGCTTTTAGGCGACTAAATAGTACCAGCTTTGTGGTGACTATACTAAACGGGATGTTTGCTTACCGGTACGAGATCTCCCACGAGTGGGCCCGCCGCCAAACCCTGCGGGATTTCCACGCTGGACGCCTGCTGCTTAGCGACGTCTGCGACGCCGATTTTCTCCTCCGCACCGCCAGCGAATTTCACGGCTCGCCCGCCGAACGCCCCTGCCCCATCTGTGGTGGGGAAATGCGGGATGTGAAGTGGGTCTACGGGGACGCCCTCGGTCGCCGCGCGAACACCGCGCGCAGTGAGGACGAGATCGACCGGCTCGTCGCTGAAGTGGGGCCGATCACGGTGCATTTCGTCGAGGTGTGCCCGGAGTGCAAGTGGAATTATCTGTGCAAGGCTTTTACTGCTTGCCCAGTAGGGTGATTTCGCGGTGGGCGGGTAGTGTGTCCTGTAAGTATTGAGAGCATTGTGACTGCTGTCGTCGTCGACGTTGCAAGGGAAAACGCGTGACAAACAACGAGAAAGCCCCCGAGAGCGGGAGCACCGTGGCAAAGAAGAAGAAGCCCTCCCGCATCGGGCAGTGGCTCCTGGCGCTGTTGCTGCTGTTGGTACTCATCGCCTCCATCCCCGCGCTGTGGTTCGCGTGGAACTACAGCAGAGCGAACCTGCCGGAGCCGAACGAGATCGAAGCGGCGCAGATCTCCAACATCTACTTCAGCGACGCAAAGACTGAACTCGCCCGCGTGGTCCCGCCGGAGGGGAACCGCGAGCAGATCCCGCTGGACAAGGTGCCGGTTGAGGTGCAGAACGCGGTGCTGGCGGCCGAGGACCGTGACTTCTGGGAGAACTCCGGGTTCTCCTTTACCGGCTTTGGCCGCGCGGTGATCGGCCAGCTCACCGGCAACCCCTCTGCCGGCGGCGGCTCTACTATTACGCAGCAGTACGTGAAGAACGCGATCGTCGGCAATGAGCACTCGTACCAGCGCAAGGCCAAGGAGCTGGTGTACTCGATCAAGATGGCCAACTCCTGGTCCAAGGAGGAGGTGCTCAGCGCCTACCTGAATACCGTCTACTTCGGACGCAACGCCTACGGCATCGAGGCGGCCGCGCACGCCTACTTCTCCAAGCCCGCCAGCGAGCTGACGGTGGAGGAGGGCGCGGTGCTCGCCGCGTCCATCCAGCGCCCAAGCCAGCTCGACCCGTGGACGAATCCGGAGGGCGCTCAGGACCGCTGGAACTACGTGATGGACGGTCTCGTGGAGATGGGGGCCCTTGACCAGAACGTCCGTGCGCAGGCCCAGATCCCCGACACGCGCGACCCGGCGACCTACTCTGCTTACACCGAAGCCACCGGCCCGAACGGCCTGATCAAGAACCAGGTCATGACGGAACTCGCGGCGATCGGCATCTCGGAGGACGACCTGACTAACCGCGGCCTGCAGATCACTACCACGATTGATAAGAGGGCCCAGGACGACACGGTCCGTATTGCCGAGGAGAACCTGGCTAACCTGCAGGACGACGCGCGTACCGGCGTGGTCGCCGTGGAGCCGGGCACGGGTGCCGTGCGCGCCTACTACGGCGGCAACGACGCCTCCGGCTGGGACTACGCCAACGCGGGGCTGCAGACGGGCTCGACGTTTAAGATCTTCACCCTTGCCGCGGCGCTGCAGCAGGGTATTCCGCTCAACGCCTACTTCGACGCCTCCCCGGTCACGCTGCCGAACGGCGCAGTGGTGACCAACGCCGACGGCGGTGGCGGCGGCATGATCAACATGACTGAGGCCACGCGCGTGTCGTCGAATACCGCGTACATGCGTATCCAGGACGATCTGGATAATACGACGCAGGACACCGCCGACATGGCGCACGCGCTCGGCGTGGCGCGCTCCATCCCGGGCATCCCGGTCACCCTGCGTGAGAACGGCGGGCAGCCCTACGAAGGCATCGTCCTGGGGCAGTACCAGTCCCGCGTGCTGGACATGGCTGTTGGCGTGGCCACTCTGACCAACCGCGGTGTCTACCACCCGACCCACTTTGTCGAGCGCGTCGAGGACGCCCGCGGCGAGGTGCTCTACGAAAACGACAATGACTACGCGGAGCGCCGCGTGTCTGCCCAGGTGGCGGACAACGTCATCCAGGCGATGCAGACGGTGATTCCTTACTCCTACGCCAACCTCGCCGGGGGACGTCCGGCTGCGGGCAAGACCGGTACCGCCCAGCTGGGCGACACGGGCATGAACAAGGATGCCTGGATGGTCGGCTCCACCCCGCAGCTCTCCGTTGCGGTGTGGGTGGGTACCGCGGATAACACCTCCCCGATCTACAACGAGGGCGGCGGCATGATGTGGGGCGCGCAGACGCCGACCCGGATTTGGAAGGGCGTGCTGGACACGGTCCTAGAAGGCCAGGAAGTGCAGAACTTCCACGACGCGAGCCCGGTCTACTGGGGCGTGAACCCGTACTCCGGCGGCGCGAACCTGGGCGGCAACTCCTGGAGCTACTACAACCAGCAGCAGGCCACGCAGCAGAGCGAGCAGCCTGCGGAAGAGCAGCCGTCGGAGGAGCAGCCTTCGGAGGCACCGGATTCACCCCCGGCACCGCAGCAGCCGGCTCCTGCTCCGGCACCGGCACCCGCGCCCGCCCCGGCTCCGGCCGCGCCGGACCTCGGGCTCAATGATGCGGTAAATGATTTCTTTGACGGTATTGAAGGCGCGTTGCAATAAAGGTGGAGGCTAAAGAAGCGATGGCGAAGCAGAGCACAACGTGGCCGGACCCGGCAGACCGCGTGCAGCCCAGCCGCACGGAACCGATCGCCCGTGGGTGGACCGAGTTTCTCGGCGGACCGATGGGCAAGTACGCGCAGATCGGCCGTGCGAAGTTTTGGACACCGCTGCGCACCATCTTCGCGGTCGCCTACGTCTTCCTCTTCATGGGTGCGCTGTCGAAGTCGAACTGCGCGCTCGGCAAGCCTGACGACAACGGCGTGCTCCAGCTGAACTGGGACGGTAACCGTCAGTTCACCTCGTTCTGTTACAACGACATCGTGCCGCTCTACGGCGCGCGCGGCCTGGACCAGCCGGGTTTTGTCTACGACTACTCGTGGGTTGAGGAAGGCCTGACCCGGTACATGGAGTACCCGGTCCTGGCCGGCATGTTCCAGGGGTTCACCTCCTTCATCTCGCGCAACACCTACTTCGTGGCGCAGCGCTTCCTGCCGGAGGTGGGCTGGTACTTCTACGTCACGGTGTTCTTCCTGGCGATCATCTGGGTCGCCACCGCGCGCATGGTCGCCGAGCTCGCCGGCAACCGCGTGTGGGACACACTGCTGGTGGTCGGCTCGCCGCTGTTGATCATGCACGCCTTTACCAACTGGGACATCCCCTCCATCTTCTTCGCGGTCGCGGCGCTGCTCGCCGCCCGCAACGGCAAGTTCACCCTGGCTGGCGTGATGATCGGGCTGGGCACCGCGTTCAAGATGTGGCCGATTTTCGCCCTCGGCGCCTACCTGGTGGTCGCGCTGCGCAAGCGTGACCTGGTGCCGTTTTTGAAGATGCTCGCGGCGTCGATAGTCAGTTGGGTAGTGGTGAACCTGCCCATCTACCTGCGCAGCCCGGAGGCGTGGGGCGAGTTCCGCCGCCTCAACACCGACCGCGGTTGGGAGTGGACCACCATCTACGCAGTCTTCTCCCGTGTGACCGGCTGGGGCGGGTTCGATTCCGGCGAGGGCGCGCCAGTGATCCTCAACGCAGTCACGCTCATCCTGTTTCTGGCAGGCTGCGCCGCGGTCCTGATCATGGGGCTCAAGGCACCGCGGACGCCACGCATTGCGGAGTTGTTCACCCTGATCGTCGGCTTCTTCCTCCTCTTCAACAAGGTGTGGAGCCCCCAGTACTCGATCTGGTTGATCGTCCCGGCTGTGCTCGCGCTGCCGTACTGGCGCCTGCTGCTGAGCTGGATGACCGTCGACATGATGGTGTGGCCAATACTGATGTGGCACATGATGGGGGAGGATAACTTGGGCGCGCCGGGCTGGCTTCTCGACGCCACCATCATCACCCGCGACGCCTTCATCATCACCATCATGGTGCTGGTGGTTCAACAGATGTTTGGGAAGCGGCGCGACAAGGTCGCGGAGGCCCACAACGGCCACGACCCGCTGCTGACCACACCCGAGCAGTGGAAAGAGGAGGGCGCCCAGTGGGTACAGCAACAGTCGTCGGCATCGGCTCAATTGCAATCGGCTTCTGCCTAATCGCCGCTGCGTTCTGGGCGATGGCGAAAATGCAGCGCCCGATGCTCTCTCTTGGCTTCGGCATCGCGGCGTTTGTCTTCATCACAATTATCCCGGTTTTTCTTGCAGTATTCGTGGCGGCACCGGGACCGAGCTAGGTACGGTGGGTCCTATGCAGCGACTCACAATTCTGACCACGACCGTCGCCCTGACACGGTGACTGCGGAGCCGACAGAAAGCTCTGCCGAGCTGCCGGCGTCGATAAGCGGCTACAGCGACGAGGCGAAGTCTGACATGGCAGAGGACAACCTCTCCGAGGCTGACATTCAAGGGGTGCTCGACGCGGCACACGATGGCCGCGCCGAGGTCGAGTTTGACGACGGGCACTTCGAGCTTGAGTTTGAAGACATCGACGTTGACATCACGCCTGATGGGATGGTCCTCGAGGCCGACCGCTAGCCATTTGGCCTGCGGGATTGGGTGGGGTACCCTGGACAAGTTGCTTGACGCAACGACCCTCCTGCCGCCGCGAAGAGCGTGGCGGCCGAAATTGAAATTACTAGACCATAGGAGGTGATGAGGTCCGTGCGTCACTACGAAGTAATGATCATTCTGGATTCTAAGCAGGATGAGCGCACCGTTGCCCCGTCCCTGGACAAGTACCTGGAAATTGTCCGTAAGGAAAACGGCAAGGTGGAAAAGGTTGATGTGTGGGGCAAGAAGCGCCTTGCATACCCGATCAACAAGAAGGAAGAGGGCATCTACGCCGTTATCAACCTCGAGTGCGAGGCTGACACGGTCAAGGAGCTCGACCGCGTGCTGAACCTGAACGACAACGTTGTGCGTACCAAGGTGCTGCGCACCGACAAGTAGGAACCGGTAGGCTCAAGCCGAACGTATTCCACCTGGTAGGAGAAGAGCATGGCACAGAACGAAACACCGATCACCGTCGTTGGCAACCTCGTTGCTGACCCAGAGCTGCGTTTCATCCCGAGCGGCGCCGCAGTGGCGAACTTCCGCATTGCGTCGACGCCCCGTTCGTACAACCGGGAGACCAACCAGTTCGAGGACGGCGAGGCGTTGTTCCTGACGTGCAACTGCTGGCGGCAGATGGCAGAGAACGTCGCGGAGTCCCTGACGAAGGGCATGCGCGTGATCGTGCAAGGTCGCCTGCGGCAGCGTTCTTACCAGACCCGCGAGGGGGAAAACCGCACGGTTTTCGAGGTTGAAGTTGATGAGGTCGGGCCGTCGCTGAAGTTTGCCACGGCGAATGTGAGCCGCACGCCACGTGAGGGTGGTGGGCAGCCGCGTCCGTCGCAAGGCTTCCAGCAGCAGCAGTCGGCACCGCCGCAGCAGCAGGCACCTCAGCAGCAATCGCAGCCGGCGAATGATCCGTGGAACTCCGCCCCACCAGCTGGTGGCTTCGGCGGGATGGATGACGAGCCCCCGTTCTAAAACGTTGTTTTAACCCACACAATCATTTTTCATCATAAGGAAGGTTAGGATTCATGAAGCTGATCCTCACCGCTGCCGTTGAGAAACTTGGCGAGCCCGGCGAAATCGTCGAGGTCAAGGACGGCTACGGACGTAACTTCCTGCTCCCGCGCGGCCTGGCTATCCCGGCTACCCGTGGCGCAGAGAAGCAGATTGAAGACATCAAGCGCGTGCAGGCTGATCGCGAGGTCCGCGATCTGGACCACGCGAAGGAGCTGCGCGATCAGCTCGACCAGCTCACTGGTGTGAAGGTTGCCGTGCGCACTTCCGACAGCGGCAAGCTGTTCGGTTCTGTCACCGCGGCGGAGATCGCTTCCGCTGTGAAGGCGGCTGGCGGCCCGTCCCTGGATAAGCGTCGCATCAACGTACCGAAGGGTCTTGTGAAGAAGACCGGCGGCTACCAGGTCAAGGTCAACCTCCACGACGATGTGGAAGGCAAGATTAACTTCGAGGTCGTCGCAGCGTAAACGCTTTACGCTTTTCGACGAGCGACAACAGCACTTCAAGCGCGGATCCCCTTGTGAGGAGGGGGTCCGTGCTTTTTGTTATTCGGTCGGGGGAAAGGGGTTGTATTTGGCCAGCGGTTCTGGGTCGGGGAAGGGGTCCGGGTCCGGTTCTTCGGGGATGTGCACCGGTTCGACTTCTGGTGGCTCGGGGGCGAAGTCGGATACGAGCTTGAAGCGGCGTTCGAGGACTTGTATCTCGGCCAGGCAGCGGTAGTAGTCCCCGTGGGTGTCGTACTCGTCGAGGAGGCGGTGGATGCGGGCGTTGAACTCAGCGACCGTGTCCCGGTTCTTGGCTGCCGCTTCGAGGGAGCTGCGCCAGCGGGGTGTGGTGGGCGTGATCTCGTCGAAAAGCGGGCCTTCGTGGCGCGACAGCAGGTACGTGCCGTTCTCCAGCAGCCAGACGATGTCGCCAGTGACGGGGTCGGAGACGTAGAACGCCCGCTTGTCGGTCTTGATGTTGTGGTGATGTGCACAGAGGCAGAAAAGGTTGTGGGGTGTGGTTTTCCCGCCGCGGTCGAAGGGGATTCGGTGGTCGAGTTGGCAGGCCGCGGCGGGCCGCGTGCATCCCGGGAAGATACAGTGCCCGTCCCTGGCGTGCGCGTAGTGCTTCATCTCCTGCGTCGGTGTGTAACTGTCCGTGACGGTGTTGGCTGCCTCGTCCAGGTTGTGCACCGTGGGTGGGTTCGCGTCGCACAGGTCCTCGAACTCCTTGGTGTCGAGCGCGTTGGTCCAGCCGATGCCGGGGATGAAGACGGGTGTGCCTTCCTCCCGCGCGCCGTCCTTGCCCGCAGGGGCGTAGACGTGGAGGTGGACCTTCGCGGTTGGCTCGATGTCGCCGGTGAGCAGCTTGATCGCGGTATCGGCCAGGGAGAGCTTGTGTTCCCGGGCGGTGGCCTTCAGGCTGGCGCGCACGACGGCCATGGTGGTGTTGTCGGTGGTGAGCTGGAGCGAGCCGAGCTCGACGCCATTGCGTTCAAAATCGCTGAACTCTACCGTGCGTGAGCGGTGGTTGTGCTCGTCCTCCCGCTTCTTGCGCTTGACCGGGTCGTAGTTCAGGCCGACGTCCAGCTTGGCAATCAGCGTGCGGATCCGGCGCACAATGGTCGCGCGGCTGGGCAGGGGCTGGTTGGCGCGCTTGGGGCGGAAGAGCTTGACCAGCATCTCGTCAAAAGCGGCCCAAGTCTCCTCGTCCGCTTCCGCGCCCACCTTCATCAGCGCGGAATCAATGCCGACGAGCGTGTGGACGGACAAAAGCCGCGTCTCTTCCTGCATCTTGCGCAGAAGGGGAAGGAGGCGGAGCCGGTTATACGCGAAGATCGCCGCGCTGATCTCGTGCTTGGGGCGATCGGTGATGGAGGCGAGTTCTTCCACCTCCAAGTCGAAATCCTGCAGCGGCATCTCGGTATAAGGGCTGTAGAGGGCGAACTCCGTGTCCCGCATCTGCTGCGAAAGCTTCGCGCGCGGATCACTCGCGTTCTGGCAGCGAAAGTGCTTGTGTAGCGCCGCCGGCGTGTGCGTCTCTGTGCTTGTCTGCGTGGTTGTGCGGGACATGGGGTTTCCTCCTTTCTGAGCTTTCTGTTGCCCACAATTATACCGAACATACAAACGAGCGCTACACCTGTAACCAGATCGTTACAGACGAAGTTAGCCGATACTTGCGATAGCGAAAGGCAGCACCTCGAAACCGTGAGTAGCGGCCAGGTCAGCCCCTGCAACAGTGAAGGACCAGCCGGAGTCCACCACACCGGCCAAAAGCAAGACCGGCCCTTCGCGCACCTCCACACCGCGAAAGTCGAAATGCTGATCGAGCGCGTTGACCCGAAACGCCGAGTTCTTCGCAGTGACCTCGGGCCCCGTTAGCGCAATCGTGCCGCCGAAAGCCATCCGCCCAACTTCCGCAACTGTCTTTCCAAGCGCGCTAAGCATCTCGGTCCGCGCCGCATCTGCGTCGCCGAGCACCACAACGCATCTGGGCCGCTCACTCCACTCCCACGCCGCCAGCACCTCCACGACCTGCCGCACCCACTCGTCCTCGCGCCACCGCGACGCGGGCAGGGGGCGGTACGTATGGTCTCGGAGAAGTGTGGTGAGGGCGGGGCCGCGTGTGACGTCGTTAAGCCTGCCCAGCGCCTTGCCAGGCAGCAGGCCTTTGATCTTTCCGCGCCGCGCGGAGCCAGTCGGCCACATCTTGCGCGCGGGCAGCGCCACTCCGGGCGCGCTGAGCTGGGCGCTTATCGACGCCACGAGCTCCCCATCAACCGCGGTCGGCAGCGCGCTCCCGGTGCAGTTGTCGCAGCGGCCGCAGGGGGTGCCGTCGAGCGTTGGGTCGTCGAGTTCGCGCCGCAGAAACGCCATGCGGCAGTCTTGCGTGTGCTCGTAGTCCAGCATGAGCGCCTGCTCCCGCTCGCGGGCCTGCGCGAGTCCGTCGTAGCGGGCGTGGTCGTAGCTCCACGGTGCGCCGGTTGCCACCCAGCCGCCTTTGACGCGGCGAACCGCGCCCTCGACGTCGAGCACCTTGAGCGCCTGCTCAATGCGCGAGCGGGACAGGTCGACGACGTTTTCCAACCGCTGCGTGGAGGTCGGCTCGTTGCCGAGCCCCGCGAGCAGCTGGCGCACCACGTGTTTCTCCGGCATGGACACGGATGCGAAGTACTGCCAGATCCGCTCGTCCTCTGGGCCGGGGAGGAGGACGACCTCGGCGTGGTCGGTGGCGCGGCCAGCGCGACCGATCTGCTGGTAGTAGGAGACCGGTGAGCTGGGTGCGCCCATGTGTACGACGAAGGCAAGATCTGGCTTGTCAAAGCCCATGCCGAGCGCGCTCGTGGCCACGAGCGCTTTGAGCTCGTTGGTAAGTAGCGCCTGCTCCAGTCTTTCGCGCTCCTCTGCTTCGGTGCGCCCGCTGTAGGCGGCTACCGCGAAGCCAGCAGCGTGCAGCGCCTCGGCCAGGTCGTGCGCGGCGGCGACGGTGAGGCAGTAGATGATGCCGGAGCCGTCGGTGCGCCTGAGGTATTCGGCGATCCAGGCGGGGCGCTGCGTGGCGTCGTCAAGCTGGCAGACGCCGAGTGCAAGTGAAGAGCGATCGAGGCCACCGCGCAGCACTCCCGTGTGCTCGCCGAGCTGGCCGAGGATGTCCTCGACGACACGGTTGTTCGCCGTCGCGGTGGTGGCCAGCACGGGCGTGTCTGTGGGGAGGTCGTCGATCAGGCGGGCGATGCGGCGGTAATCGGGGCGGAAGTCGTGACCCCAATCCGAGATGCAGTGGGCCTCGTCCACCACGAGCATGCCTACGTGCGCGTGAAGGTTCGGCAGCACCTCTTCGCGGAAGCCCGGGGAGTTGAGGCGCTCAGGGCTAATCAGGAGGACGTCTAGGGAATGGAGGTTTGCCTCGATCTGCTCCCACTCGGCGACGTTGGCGGAGTGGATCGTGGCTGCGCGAATACCGGCGCGCTCGGCGGCCGCGACTTGGTTGCGCATGAGCGCGAGCAGGGGAGAGACGATAATCGACGGCCCTGTGCCAGCCTCGCGTAACAGCTTCGCCGCGATGAAATAGACGGCGGACTTGCCCCAGCCGGTGCGCTGCACGACCAGCATGCGGCGGTGGTGGTTTACAAGTGCGTCGATGGCGGACCACTGGTCGTCGCGCAACTGTGCGTTGGGGCCAGCGATTCCCTGGAGAAGGTGGTTTGCGGATTCACGGGTAGCGTTCATGGCACACACGCTATAGCACCACCCGAACACACCCCTGGCTGCTGTGGATAAGTGGGAGAAAGAAGCCTGCTCACGGGCGAATTTCAGGTTACTAGTCGGTAAACACACCGGTGTCAAACCTGGTGGTGAGCGCCATTTTCCCCAACTCTCAACCACGGATTGAGAATGAATATAACAGGGCTGAGCTGTACGTATAAGGTGTTTGCGCAGGACGGAAAACATGGTTATCCACAACCTATCCACACCCGTGTGGCGAACCCCTGGGAATACCGCAAAGTTGTCCACAGGGGGTTGTGGATAACTTCCGGGGAGAGGTGTCGCGGGGTACGCTAAATATCCGGAACGACATCTAAGGGGAAACACATGGCTGGAGATGCACTCGACGGTTTTGACGACGACTACGTCCTGCCGCCCGAGCCGCGGGACGACTTCGATGATTTTGGGGACTATGCCGCCAACACACGGAAGCCAGCCAAGTCCAACTTCAGCCAGGCGCGGGGCGACCTGCAGGAGTACCGGCAGCCCCCGCACGACGAGCGGGCGGAGCGCTCCGTGCTCGGCGCGATGCTGCTGAACCAGGAGGTCGTCCTTGACGTGGTGGAGAGCCTCCAGCCGGAGGACTTCTACTTCCCCTCCCACCAGCTGATCTACCAGGCGGTGCTCGATCTCTTTGCGGACGGCAGCCAGATCGACGTCCTCATCGTCGCGGGGCGCCTGGACAGGCTCAACCAGCTGGAGCGGGTGGGCGGTGCGCCGTATCTGCATACGCTGATTTCGGAGGTGCCGACGTCGGCAAACGCCCGCTACTACGCGGAAATTGTGGAGGAAAAGTCTCTCCTGCGGCAGCTCGTCAACGCCGGTACCCGCGTCGTGCAGTACGGCTACGAGGGTGCCGAGGGCATGGAGGTCGAGGCACTGGTCGACCGCGCGCAGCAAGAAGTCTTCAACATCGCGCGCAGCGGCGGCGGCGAGGACTACAAGGTGCTCTCCGACCTGCTCAAGCCGACTATCGACGAGCTCACGCAGATCGCTTCTGGCGGCGGCCTCGAGCAGGGCGTGCCCACCGGCTTTACCGACCTGGACAACCTCACGAACGGCTTGCACGCAGGCCAGATGGTCATCATCGCGGCGCGACCGGGCGTGGGTAAGTCCACGCTCGCGCTCGACTTCATGCGCTCCTGCTCCATCCAGCACGGCAAGACCTCGGTGATCTTTTCGCTGGAGATGAGCGCCTCCGAGATCATCATGCGCATGCTCTCAGCGGAAACGGAGATCAAGCTCTCCTCCATGCGCTCAGGCAACATGGAGGAGCGTGATTGGGAGAAGCTCACCCAGCGCCTCAGCGAGATCCAGGACGCCCCGCTGTTTATCGACGATTCGCCGAACCTCACCATGATGGAAATCCGCTCCAAGGCGCGCAAGCTGAAGCAGCAGCACGGCCTGGACCTGGTGGTGCTGGACTACCTGCAGCTGATGAGCTCGGGCAAGAAGGTCGAGTCCCGCCAGCAGGAGGTCTCGGAGTTCTCCCGCCACCTCAAGCTGTTGGCGAAGGAGCTCGAGGTGCCTGTGATTGCCATCTCGCAGCTCAACCGTGGGCCCGAGGCGCGTACTGACAAGAAGCCGCAGCTCGCTGACCTGCGTGAATCCGGCTCGCTGGAGCAGGACGCCGACATGGTCTTCCTGCTGTACCGCCCGGATTCGCAGGATCGCGACGACGAGCGCGCAGGCGAGGCGGACATCATCGTGGCGAAGCACCGCGGCGGCCCGATCGACACGATTCCGGTGGCGCACCAGCTGCACTACTCCCGCTTCGTCAACATGGCGCACGGGTAAGGTTTGCCTTTCCAACGGTGACAGCCTGCGGTTTTGTGGCTACGATCCTTGAAGTACTAGCGCAAACCTACGGTACTGAAAGGAAAGGGAAGCGCCATGACTATTCGATCCATCCACGCCGATGGGGCCTGTGCAGGCACCATGGCCAAGCTTGACCCCTCCATCACCGTGGCCAAGTCGGGGGACGCCACCCGGCTGTACAACCTGCCGCGCAGCATCGACGCCATCGACCAGGCCACGGAGGAGCAGACCATTCGCGGCCTGCTCGGGCGCATCTTTAACCGCGCGCGGCGCTAAACCCGCGCAGGCGCAGCGAGTTGCTCACCACGAACACGGAGGAAAACGCCATCGCGATGCCAGCCAGCATCGGGTTGAGCAACCCCAGCGCCGCTACGGGCACGAGCACCACGTTGTAGGCAAAAGCCCAGAACAGGTTGCCCTTGATGGTGCGTAGCGTGCGCCGCGAGAGCCGGATCGCGTCCGCGGCGGACATCAGCGAGTTGTGCATCAGCGTGATGTCGGAGGCCTCGATGGCCACGTCGGTGCCCGCACCCATCGCCAGGCCGAGGTCTGCCTGGGCGAGCGCGGCAGCGTCGTTCACGCCGTCGCCCACCATCGCCACGTGGTGACCCTGCTCCTGGAGCTGGCGGACGACGTTCACCTTGTCCTCCGGCAACACGCCTGCCGTCACGTGCTCCGGGTCGATGCCAACCTCTTTTGCCACCGCACGGGCAGCCCCGGCGTTATCGCCGGTGAGCAGGTGCGGGGTCAGGCCGAGCTCGCGCAGCTTTGCGACGGCACGCGCCGAATCCGGCTTCACCGTATCGCGCACGGCGACCATGCCGACATATTTTTCATCAACCTCGACGGCAACCGCAGTAGCGCCTGACTCTTCCGCAGCGCGGAACTTATCAGTCGCGTGTTTTGGTCGGCCGACTCGGACCCGCTTGCCTTCAACAGTGGCGGAGACACCCAGGCCGGGCTCGTTGACAAAGTCGGTTGCCTCCGGCAGCTCGCCAGTCACGGCGCGCACGATGGCGCGCGCAATCGGGTGCTCGGAGCCCGCCTCGACCGCGGCGGCGAGCCGCAGCGCGTCGCTGTCGGTGGCGTCGACGACTTCCATCTCGCCGCTGGTCACCGTGCCGGTCTTGTCCATCACCACGGTGTCCACCTGCCGGGTTGACTCGAGCACCTCGGGGCCCTTAATCAGCAGTCCCAGCTGCGCGCCGCGGCCGGTACCCACCAGAATCGCGGTGGGCGTGGCAAGACCAAGCGCGCAGGGGCACGCGATGATCAGCACGGCGACAGCGGCGCGGAAGGCGTCGCTCAGTCCGTCGCCGAACAGCAGGTGGCCGACCAGCGCCACGAAAGCGACCGCGATGACGGTAGGCACGAATACCCGCGAAATCCGGTCCACCAGGCGCTCCACGGGGGCCTTGCCGGCCTGCGCGTCCTTGACCAGTGCGCCCATCTGCGCCAGCGTGGTCTCTTCGCCCACGCGGGTTGCCTCCACGACGAGCCGTCCGGAGGTATTCAGCGTCGCGCCGGTGACTTGATCACCCTCGCCGACTTCGACGGGGACGGATTCGCCGGTGAGCATGGAGGCGTCGATAGCCGAGTGGCCGGAGACGACGCGCCCGTCCGTGGCAACCTTCTCGCCGGGCCGGACCACGAACTTGTCGCCCACCTTCACCTCGGCGATGGGGACGCGGACCTCCACGCCGTCGCGAAGCACGCTCGCGTCTTTTGCGCCCATCTGTAGCAGTTCTCGCAACGCTTCCGAGCTTTGCCCCTTCGCGCGGGTCTCAAACCAGCGGCCGAGCAGCAGGAAGGTGATGACGACGCAGACCGTCTCCAGATAGATGTCCGAGACGTCTTCCCACACAAACAGCGCAACGATTGACCACACATACGCCGCGGTCGTGCCCAGCGTAATTAGCGTGTCCATCGTGGCCGCGCCGTGGCGCAGGTTCACCAGCGTCGCGCGGTGGAACACTTTCCCCGCGGCAAAATAGACCAGGGTGGTCGCGGCAAACGCGGCCCACTCCCAGTTGGGAAACTGCAGCGCAGGCACCATCGACAGCACCATCACCGGCAGGCTGAGCAGCGCCGCCCAGATGGTGGTGCGCTTCAGGCTGTCTGCCTCTTCGTCGCGCGCTTCGCTTATCGACGCTGCCTCGTCGGTCTCATCTCCCATCACGAAAGCGTCGTAGCCGGCGGTGCGGACGACGTCGATAAGCTGCTCGGGCGTGGTGCTGGACGGGTCGTAGTCGACGGTGGCGGTCTCGGTGGAATAGTTGACCGCGGCGGTGACGTCGTCGAGCTTGTTCAACTTGCGCTGGACGCGTGAGGAGCACGACGTGCAGGTCATGCCCGTCACGCCCAGCTCGATCTGGCTTGTCATGGCTACTTCAGGGTGTAGCCGGCCTCGGCGACCGCCTTGGCCACGTCAGCGTCGGCAAAGCCTTCGCCGGTCACGGTCACGGCACCAGTGGTGTGGTCGGCCGTGACTTCGGTGACACCGGCGATCTCGCCGATCTCCTCTTTCACGCTGAGCTCGCAGTGGCCGCAGGTCATGCCTTCAACGGTGAATTCGCGGGTATCCATAGTGAGTGTCCTTTCTTTTTGGAGTGTCACGTACACCCGCGACTATACCCCTAGGGGGTATCTGGCGAAAGTATACTAAAGCCCGCCTCCTGCGCAGCCTTTTCGATATCGGCGTCGCTGAAGTTCTCTCCAGTGACCGTCATGCGGCCCTCTGCAACGTCGATTTCGACATCGAAGGTGCCGTCGACCATCCGCACCTCGTCGATAAGCGAATCCACCGCGACCTCGCTAGCCTCGCCGGAAATTTTGTAATTCTTCGTCATGCCCTCGATGTACCTCGTGAATACAATCGCCATTGTTAGTGTTGGAACTGGAGCAACGTTAACAAACCACTCTAAGGAGTAGAACTATGAGCACCATTGACGTCACTGAGGACACCTTCGAATCCACAGTCAGCGCGGACGGCATCGTCTTCGTCGACGCGTGGGCCGCATGGTGCGGGCCCTGCCGCCAGTTTGCGCCGACCTATGAGAAGGCTTCCGAGGCGCACCCGGACGTGACCTTCGCCAAGCTAGACACCGAGGCGAACCAGCAGCTTGCGGCTGCACTGGAGATCACGTCCATTCCCACGCTCATGGCCTTCCGCGACGGTATCCTGGTCTTCCGTCAGGCGGGTGCCCTGCCGCCGGCCGCTTTCGATGACCTCATTGGTCAGGTCAAGGCGCTGAATATGGACGAGGTGCGCGCCCAAATCGCGCAGCAGCAGGGCGAGTAGACCGGAAGGACACCACCACCATGGCGAACCCATTTTCCAAGGGTTGGAAGTACCTGATGCAGTCGTTCGACTCGAAGATCGACGAGAACGCTGACCCGAAGGTGCAGCTCCAGCAGGCGATGGAGCAGGCGCGGAAGAACCACCGGGAGATCGCCGAGCACGCGGCCGCGATCGTCGGCAACCGCAACCAGCTCGAGATGAAGCTCGAGCGCCTGATCAAGTCCCAGGAAGAGCTCCAGGAGAAGACGCGGATCGCGCTCCAGGCCGCCGACAAGGCGAACGCGGAGGGGGATGCGACCAAGGCGCAGGAGTACAACAACACCGCCGAGGTGCTGGCCTCCCAGCTCGTGGCCGTGGAGCAGGACCTGGAGCAGACCAAGCAGGCGCACGCCGGTGCCGAGCAGGCCGCGCGCGAGGCGCAGGCCCAGCTGCAGCAGTCCGAGGCGCGCCTGAGCGAGCAGACGCAGCAGGCCCAGCAGCTTGAGTCGCAGATCGACCAGGCGAAAATGCAGGAGCAGACCGCGCAGACGATGGACACCATCAACCAGTTCGGCGCGAACGACAACGTGCCGACCTTGGACGGCGTGCGCGACAAGATCGAGAAGCGCTACGCCACCGCCCTTGGCGCGCAGGAGCTGGCCAAAGACTCCCTGGGCGACCGGATGGCGGAAATCGAGACCGCTGGCACCGATATCAAGGCCGC
Organism: Corynebacterium imitans; assembly: GCF_000739455.1. Classification (NCBI taxonomy): domain Bacteria; kingdom Bacillati; phylum Actinomycetota; class Actinomycetes; order Mycobacteriales; family Corynebacteriaceae; genus Corynebacterium; species Corynebacterium imitans. Next base: position 2,384,749 of record NZ_CP009211.1, on the reverse strand, counting down.
CAGCAAGCTCGACGAGATCCGCGCCTCGATGAACTCTCCCGAGAAGGCCATCGAGGCCCCGGAAGAGGATTAGTCGCGGCTGATATTAATCAGCACGCCCCGGATCCCTGAGTGGAACCCATCGCGAAGATTGACGCGCTGGGTTTCACTCAATGTGTATTCGTGCAGCGTCTCGCAGGCGAACTGGAGAAGTGGGCGATCGATCTCCGGCGGTAGCCCGCCTCCGGAGAGCATATGCGCCTTATCCCGCTGCTCGGAGGAGGCGGCGTTGTCGTACCACCACGCCGCGTATTGCTGGCCCACGTCGTAGGGAGTCTGGAAACCGGCGGAGGTCCACACCTCTTCCGGCAGCGGCACGTAGCGGGAGCGCAGCTTCCGGCGCGGGGCCATCATGGACGGCTTCGGCGCGGGCTTCGGGGTTTCGGGGGTCTCTGCGGGCGCTTCTGGCTCAGCGGGTTTTTCTGGTTCTGCGGGCTCGACAGTTTCCGCAGTTTCCGCAGGCTCCACGTGAGGCTCTGCTTCCTCTTCGGGCTCCTCCGGTGCCAGTGGATCCGGGCCGAGTGGGACGGGGCAGGGTCCTTCGGCTTCGTCCAGCGGCGCGGCGTCGGCAAGCGGGCGCTCCCTAATCGACGGGGGTAGCGGGCCCTCGAGGACCTGCAGTTGCATCGCGTCGGCGAAGTCCTCGCGCGGGTCCAAAATGGTGGTGGTGTCGCACGCGTGGCGAAGCGCCGAAGACATGGAGTCCCAGCCGAAGCCGTAGAGGTGGACGCGCACGCCGCCGGCGGTCGCTTCCTCAACGCCCGGGATCATGTCCGCGTCGCCGGAGACAAGCACAAAGTCGGTGAACTGACCGCGGGTGGCGTTGACCACCAGGTCGGCGACGAGTCGCGTGTCCACTCCCTTCTGGGTGCGGCGGTCGCCCCACTCGATCAGCTGGCCAGTGCGCAGTTGCACGCCGTCACAGGTGCGCAGTGCGCGCTGGTAGCGGTGCGGGCCCGAGTCCGGGATGCCGTCGTACCAGAACTGGCGGTGAATGGGTTGGCTGAGTTGTTGGCAGATCATGGTGCCGAGGCTTGCCACGACCTCGGGCAAATCGATTTCTAACTGGGATCGTGCGCCGATTTCCCACGAGTTGTAAAAGCTTGCGAGCAGGTAAGACGTGTCGACGAACACCAAAGTACGTTCAAGCATGGCTCCAAAATTTCCGATTCTTTCGTTGCTAAAGGTTGTTTACCCTCCCAGTGTGCCTGAATCAGCGTGCGAGGTCTACCTCTTTCAGTGAACCTTGCGCTCATCCCATACAGCAGTTAGCGTGTTAGTTACTCGAGTAACTAACCAATCCACCTAAGTGTGCAGGGGTGACGCAATGAACGCCGATGCAGAGCCACTCTTCGTACAGGTGGCCCGTCTTGTGGAGGACCTTGTTGTGGACGGCACGCTGGCCCCCGGCGAGCGCGCTCCCTCCACAAACGAGCTCGCCGCCTTCCACGAGATCAACCCAGCCACCGCACGTAAGGGGCTGGGCCTGCTTGTAGACGCCGGAATCTTGGAAAAGCGTCGCGGCCTCGGCATGTTCGTTACACCCGAGGCTCGCGAGCAGGCATTAAAGGCTCGCCGCGAACGCTACGCCGGCGACTATCTTGCGCCCGTGATCGACGAAGCCGTCCGACTCGGCTACGACCGCGCAACCCTGCACGCACTCATCGACCGCGTCGCAGAAAGTAGAGGAATGTACCAATGATTCACGCTTACGAACTGCAAAAAGACTTTGGGTCGCACAAAGTCCTCACAGACATCTCCTTCGAGCTGCCCGGTACTGGGATCCACGCCCTTCTCGGCCGCAACGGTGTCGGCAAATCCACGCTGCTCGCCCTCATCGCCGGTCAACTCAAGCCCTCCGGCGGCGAGCTCACCGTCTTCGGCGAGCAGCCCTTCGACCGTGCGAGCGTGATGGACCGCGTCTGCTTCACGGGTGTGGACACGCCGTACCCCGCCTCGTGGGCGATCAAGGATGTCATCGCAGGTGCCGCGAAGCGCTATGTGCATTGGTCACAGGACACGGCGAACGTACTCATGCGCGACTTTGGGCTCGACAGTCAAGCGCACACTGCGTTTGGCAAGGCCTCCCGAGGCCAGCGGGCAATGGTTGGCATCGTCATCGGGCTTGCATCGGGCGCAGAACTGACACTTCTCGACGAGCCCTACGTCGGCCTCGACGTCCACAACACCTCCGTCTTCTACCGCCACCTCCTCGCGCACGCCGAGTCCGAGCGATGCTTCGTCATGGCCACCCACCACATCGACGACGCTGCCAAGATCCTGGACTCGGCGCTCGTGCTGGGGAGGCAGGGGAGCGTCGACAAGCATCTGCGCGCAGAGGATGCCGACGGCTACGTCATCGTCACCGGCAACTTCGACGAGCCCGCAGGGGCCCTCGCTTATCGACGCTCCGCCACCGGCACCCGGGCCATCCTCCCGACAGAAACAGCCGCCGAAATGGGGCTACGTACCCAGGCCGCGAACCTCGGCGACGTCCTCGAGGCAGTGCTGGAGGTGCAGCAGTGAACACGATGACACACCTTGACCGCGACTTTTTGTGGTTCCAATTCAAGGCGGGCCCGGGCCTGCGCTTCCTGCAGCTTCCGCTGATCCCGCTGTTCTACGTCGTTTTCTCATTCGCAGGTGGGTGGGCATTGCTCGGATCGCTGATCTGCGTGGTGATGATTGCCTATCTGCTTATTCCCGAACCGCAAGCATTCCGTGCCTACGGAATGAACCGTTCCAGGGCGTGCCAACAGGTGCTCTTCACGCTCGTGCCGACCACGGTGCTGGTCGCTGGAGCATTTGCGTGGGTAGCGCCGCCGGTGAACTCCTTCGTTGGCGCGCTTTTGGGAGCCGCGGTCTTCTTTGCGACCTGCCTGCAAGGCGGGGAACGTGAAAGTCGCGAGACTATCGGACGGCTCTATCTCCCGGGAAAGCACGAGATCTTTGCTGTGCTGGCCGGAGCCCTCGCTGGAGTGCTCTATGGGCTGTTCGCCAAGGTGGGGCCGGAGTGGGTGGCTGCAATCGTGCCGGCCATTCCGCTGCTCGCGTACTGGACTTGGGCGGCTAGCGACGGCTTTGCCTCCGCCGCTGCCAGCCAGGCTTACGGGCGAACCCGCAAGCGGTGGGCGGGCACCCTTGTGCTGAAAGTGTTAATTTCTCAAGCCTTGATTGCGGTATCTGGTGCACTCGCTGCGCTGCTTATCGACGCCACGCTGCCCCGTTTTCCATTCGCCCTCTTTGCGATCGCCGGAATAGCTGCCCTGCTCGCGGCAAAGGCTATGGAGCTGTTGTTGCCCAACTCCAGCTTCTTCCCGGTACTTATTGCTTGGGTGTCTGGGCGGGAGATGCTCAACGCGCGAACGTTTGACCCCGCAAGTGCAGTAGTGGTCTATGGGCTCAGCGGAATCCTGCTGGTCGTCGCGGGGTGCATAATCGTGCCATACCTATTCGGCGCAGTGAATGTGAAGCGGTCTCAATAGCGCGTGTTGACAAGCATGAAATATGCATGTTGTGCTGGGGATTTGTGTTGGTGTGTGGGTGTGTGTAACTTTATGTGAGTCAGCGAGACCGACAACGCCCCGCCGGATAGACTCCAAGGGGAGTGGCTGGTGAGATGGCGGTCAGGAAAACGATCGCTGGCCGACACAAGAAAATATGCTTCACAGTCTGCACGGTTTTGACTTTGTGGTTGTGGTGTGTGTAGTGTCGACAAAGTCGCTTTTTACAGCTGCTGGGTGATCACCTGGTGGTGTGTGAATGTGCGTGTGTTGTTTGAGAACTCGATAGTGTGCCAATGTACTTTTGTTTGTGGATTGGTTGCGTGCCTGGTTGTGCTGGCTGCGCCTGATGTTTTTGGGTGTGGTTGGTGTGTGCCGGTGGTGCTGCCCTTGAATCTCTAATTTTGGGTGGTGTCTTGCTGGTTGCTTGGTGCGTGATTTGATTCGCGTTATTTTGTAACTATTTTGTTTGCCGGTTCTTGTTTTCCCTCGTCGGGTGAGGATCGGTTTGTAACAGTAATTTGAGGATTTGCCAGTCCCGCGCTTTTTTGGTGTGGGTTGGTTCGTTTTTGGTTAGGTTTTCAGGCTTTTCACGGCCTTGTTTCTTGCTGAAACATTTGTTTTTGTGGAGAGTTTGATCCTGGCTCAGGATGAACGCTGGCGGCGTGCTTAACACATGCAAGTCGAACGGAAAGGCCGAAGCTTGCTTCGGTACTCGAGTGGCGAACGGGTGAGTAACACGTGGGTGATCTGCCCTGTACTTCGGGATAAGCTTGGGAAACTGGGTCTAATACCGGATATGACGATCTCTTGGATGGGGTTGTGGAAAGCTTTTGCGGTATGGGATGAGCTCGCGGCCTATCAGCTTGTTGGTGGGGTAATGGCCTACCAAGGCGTCGACGGGTAGCCGGCCTGAGAGGGTGTACGGCCACATTGGGACTGAGATACGGCCCAGACTCCTACGGGAGGCAGCAGTGGGGAATATTGCACAATGGGCGCAAGCCTGATGCAGCGACGCCGCGTGGGGGATGACGGCCTTCGGGTTGTAAACTCCTTTCGCAACCGACGAAGCTTTTGTGACGGTAGGTTGAGAAGAAGCACCGGCTAACTACGTGCCAGCAGCCGCGGTAATACGTAGGGTGCGAGCGTTGTCCGGAATTACTGGGCGTAAAGAGCTCGTAGGTGGTTTGTCGCGTCGTTTGTGGAATACCGCAGCTTAACTGCGGGGTTGCAGGCGATACGGGCATAACTTGAGTGCTGTAGGGGAGACTGGAATTCCTGGTGTAGCGGTGGAATGCGCAGATATCAGGAGGAACACCGATGGCGAAGGCAGGTCTCTGGGCAGTAACTGACGCTGAGGAGCGAAAGCATGGGGAGCGAACAGGATTAGATACCCTGGTAGTCCATGCCGTAAACGGTGGGCGCTAGGTGTGAGTCCCTTCCACGGGGTTCGTGCCGTAGCTAACGCATTAAGCGCCCCGCCTGGGGAGTACGGCCGCAAGGCTAAAACTCAAAGGAATTGACGGGGGCCCGCACAAGCGGCGGAGCATGTGGATTAATTCGATGCAACGCGAAGAACCTTACCTGGGCTTGACATACACCGGATCGCTGCAGAGATGTAGCTTCCCTTTGTGGCTGGTGTACAGGTGGTGCATGGTTGTCGTCAGCTCGTGTCGTGAGATGTTGGGTTAAGTCCCGCAACGAGCGCAACCCTTGTCTTATGTTGCCAGCATTTGGTTGGGGACTCATGAGAGACTGCCGGGGTTAACTCGGAGGAAGGTGGGGATGACGTCAAATCATCATGCCCCTTATGTCCAGGGCTTCACACATGCTACAATGGTCGGTACAACGCGTTTGCGAGCTCGTGAGGGTGGGCTAATCGCTGAAAGCCGGTCGTAGTTCGGATTGGGGTCTGCAACTCGACCCCATGAAGTCGGAGTCGCTAGTAATCGCAGATCAGCAACGCTGCGGTGAATACGTTCCCGGGCCTTGTACACACCGCCCGTCACGTCATGAAAGTTGGTAACACCCGAAGCCCATGGCCCAAACKTGTTAGGGAGTGGTCGAAGGTGGGATCGGCGATTGGGACGAAGTCGTAACAAGGTAGCCGTACCGGAAGGTGCGGCTGGATCACCTCCTTTCTAAGGAGCTTTTTTAATGTGCCCACGGTTGTGGGACGTGTGGTGGTTGAGTCGCCGAGTGTGTGACTGCCACCRAWWAKTRTTTKRAAWTCCGGGTGGATGCRYAYCCGCAGKRCAYRGAKKSMCTGCGTAGCAGACCTGGGTGGTAACCAAGCTTCACAAACATTGTTTTGGGTATGTTGGCATGCTGTTGGGTGTCTGGGGCAGCACACAATGAGCTACGCCGGTTGGTGTGGTTGTGGTTGTCTTGTTGGCCTGCACGTGAATGATCATGCGCCCTGGTTGGTGTGTGGTTGTTGTGGTGTGGGTGTGTTGTGTGAGAACTGTATAGTGGACGCGAGCATCTTTCTTCTTTCCATGCTCCGCATTGTTTKKGTGGGGTGTGGGTTGATTTATTTTTGTGTTTTGCAATGTTTTGTGTTTGCAAGATCGTTTGTAAGTGTTTTGTGTATCTGCGCATGCTGTCTGCYGCTKTTKKGTGGYGAGGTGGTGTGTGTTTGTATCGTGTTGGGTAATTTGTTTGGTTATTCAGGGCGTACGGTGGATGCCTTGGCATGCTTAGCCGATGAAGGACGTGTGAGGCTGCGTTATGCCTCGGGGAGTTGTCAACAAAGCGTTGATCCGAGGATGTCCGAATGGGGAAACCCAGCACCGGTTGTGTGGTGTTACCCGCAGATGAATGCATAGTCTGTGTGGGGGTTGACGCGGGGAAGTGAAACATCTCAGTACCCGTAGGAGAAGAAAACAATTGTGATTCTGCTAGTAGCGGCGAGCGAACGTGGATGAGGCTAAACCATGTGCGTGTGAGACCTGGCAGGGGTTGCGTGTGTGGGGTTGTGGGGTGCAATGGAYCYAGGCTGCCATCTGGGTGCGTGTGTGTGCGTGTAAGCGGAAGTYRYTTGGGATGGTGTACCGGAGTGGGTGAGAGTCCCGTACGCGAATATKYGTYGMATRTGCGTTGTTGTTAKCCCCGAGTAGCAGCGGGCTCGTGGAATCTGCTGTGAATCTGCCGGGACCACCCGGTAAGCCTAAATACTAAGTGTGACCGATAGTGAAKAGTACCGTGAGGGAATGGTGAAAAGTACCCCGGGAGGGGAGTGAAAGAGTTCCTGAAACCGTGCGCTTACAATCCGTCAGAGCACCRTTGTTGTGTGTGATGGCGTGCCTTTTGAAGAATGAGCCTGCGAGTCAGCGGCATGTCGCGAGGTTAACCCGWRTGRWGGGGTAGTCGTAGCGAAAGCGAATCCTAGTTGGGTGTKTTTAGTGGCATGTCCTGGACCCGAAGCGGGGTGATCTACCCATGGCCAGTGTGAAGCAGCTGTAAGAGGTTGTGGAGGCGCGAACCCACGTAGGTTGAAAACTGCGGGGATGAGTTGTGGGTAGGGGTGAAAGGCCAATCAAACTCCGTGATAGCTGGTTCTCCCCGAAATGCATTTAGGTGCAGCGTTATATGTTTAGCTTGCCGGAGGTAGAGCKACTGGTTGGTTGAGCGGGACTATCATCTTAGCAACATCAGCCAAACTCCGAATGCCGGTGTAAGTGTGTATAGCAGTGAGACTGTGGGGGATAAGCTTCATAGTCGAGAGGGAAACAGCCCAGATCGCCGGTTAAGGCCCCTAAGGGTGTACTAAGTGGAAAAGGATGTGGGATCGCGAAGACAGCCAGGAGGTTGGCTTAGAAGCAGCCATCCTTGAAAGAGTGCGTAATAGCTCACTGGTCGAGTGGTTCTGCGCCGACAATGTAGTGGGGCTCAAGTACACCGCCGAAGCCGCGGCAATAATCCTTGTGATTGTTGGGTAGGGGAGCGTCGTGCATGGTGTGAAGCAGTACCGTGAGGAGTTGTGGACTGTGTGCGAGTGAGAATGCAGGCATGAGTAACGAGTGTAAGGTGAGAATCCTTACCGCTGGATGACTAAGGGTTCCTGGGTCAAGTTCGTCTTCCCAGGGTGAGTCGGGTCCTAAGGCGAGGCCGACAGGCGTAGTCGATGGTKAACGGGTTGATATTCCCGTACCCGTGTATGCGCGCCAAGTGATGAAGCGGTGAGACTAACCACCCTGAACACTGGCCATTGGGTGACTTTGTTGCCCTGGGTTGGTGTGATGCGTGGGGCCTGATCCGTGGTAGTCAAGTGATGGGGTGACGCAGGAAGGTAGCCAAGCCACCGGTTGGTGTGTGGTGTAAGCGTGTGGCACGACAGTGTGTGAAATGCCGCTGTCAAATGTGTGAGGCGTGATGCGTAGCCCATKKTTGGGTGATGTTGGTGATCCTATGCTGCCGAGAAAAGCCTCTAGCGATGTGTGTATACGGCCCGTACCCGAAACCGACACAGGTAGTCAGGTAGAAAATACTGAAGCGGTCGGGTGAACTGTGGTTAAGGAATTCGGCAAAATGCCCCCGTAACTTCGGGAGAAGGGGGACCCATGCTGGTTGCCATGTTTTGCGTGTGGTTGCTGGTGTGGGTCGCAGAGAAGAGAGGGGAGCGACTGTTTATCAAAAACACAGGTCCGTGCGAAGACGGTTAAGTTGATGTATACGGACTGACGCCTGCCCGGTGCTGGAAGGTTAAGAGGACCTGTTAGGCCTTTGTGGTCGAAGCGGAGAATTTAAGCCCCAGTAAACGGCGGTGGTAACTATAACCATCCTAAGGTAGCGAAATTCCTTGTCGGGTAAGTTCCGACCTGCACGAATGGCGTAACGACTCCCCTGCTGTCTCAACCACAGGCCCGGTGAAATTGCAGTACGAGTAAAGATGCTCGTTTCGCGCGGCAGGACGAAAAGACCCCGGGACCTTCACTATAGCTTGGTATTGGCATTCGGTGCGGTTTGTGTAGGATAGGTGGGAGACKWTGAWGCGGCYACGCTAGTGGTTGTGGAGTCGTTGTTGAAATACCACTCTGACCGTAGTGGATATCTAACCTTGGCCCATGATCTGGGTTGGGGACAGTGCCTGGTGGGTAGTTTAACTGGGGCGGTTGCCTCCCAAAATGTAACGGAGGCGCCCAAAGGTTCCCTCAGCCTGGTTGGCAATCAGGTGGTGAGTGTAAGTGCACAAGGGAGCTTGACTGCGAGACTTACAAGTCGAGCAGGGACGAAAGTCGGGACTAGTGATCCGGCACCTACTTGTGGATGTGGTGTCGCTCAACGGATAAAAGGTACCCCGGGGATAACAGGCTGATCTTCCCCAAGAGTCCATATCGACGGGATGGTTTGGCACCTCGATGTCGGCTCGTCGCATCCTGGGGCTGGAGTAGGTCCCAAGGGTTGGGCTGTTCGCCCATTAAAGCGGCACGCGAGCTGGGTTCAGAACGTCGTGAGACAGTTCGGTCTCTATCCGCCGCGCGCGTTGAAACTTGAAGAAGGCTGTCCCTAGTACGAGAGGACCGGGACGGACGTACCTCTGGTGTGCCAGTTGTTCCGCCAGGAGCATTGCTGGTTGGCTACGTACGGGAGGGATAACCGCTGAAAGCATCTAAGCGGGAAGCCTGTTTTAAGATGAGGTTTCATTTGAGGTGCCCAGTAGACGACTGGGTTGATAGGCCGGAACTGGAAGCACAGTAATGTGTGGAGGTGACTGGTACTAATCCACCAAATATCAAACAACCCAACACCACAACAACACGTGGTCTTGGTAAACACATCAAACCGTGTGAAACAACAAAAGCAATCGCGTCCACTATGCAGTCACTGACACAACACACCAAAGTGTCAACACTGAATCAAAATGAATATTGTGTCACCAACAACCAACAACACTGGTTGACTGGCATGCCCCTCAAGGTGTGTCGGTGGTTGATGGCGGCGGGGAAACGCCCGGTCCCATTCCGAACCCGGAAGCTAAGCCCGCCCGCGCCGATGGTACTGCACTCGGGAGGGTGTGGGAGAGTAGGTTACCGCCGACCCAACAACTTCAAACACAGCACCCCGCACACCACAAAAGTGTGCGGGGTGCTTTTTGTCATGCCCCGGGGCACGTGTACACCGTCGGGGGTGGAATGAGTTTGTAATAAGCGCGCGGTTCAGGGGTGTTTGCCCTGGTGGCGGGAATTCGATTACACCATCATTCCACCACACCACCACCAAACCCGTACCCCGCGTGCGGCCATGCACGCAGTGAAGGAAACTCTCGATCGGTTGGGGCCGAGGTCAGTGCTATCCGGTGGTCGGCAACCACGGCTGAGCGCGAAACTCACGCAGCACGCCCGAAAGCGGATCGGTAAACCCGAGAAATACCGACGTGAGCAACATCGGACGTGCGAAGTCCTCAGATCCGAAGGGCTGGACGACGGGGTAGATCGGGTCGCCGAGAATTGGCGCACCGGCTGCGGACATCTGGATGCGCAGCTGATGGGTCTTACCGGTGACCGGCTCCAACACATAGGTCGCGAGCGGAGTTTCCACGTTGTAGGTGGCAGCGAGACTCGCGGTCGTGGAGTCGTCAATCGGCGTCACACCCCGCACATGCGTAATCGCATTCGGCTCGCCCGACACTAGAGTTGCCGCGACCTCCCCGTGAACTTTGCTGATCCGGTGCCTCCACGTCCCAAGCTCCACATCCTGCAGCTCGGCAACCGCGGTGTACTGTTTGCGCACCTCCCTGCGGGCGAAGAGCTCCTGGTAGGGTCCGCGGAGTTCGCGCCTCTTCGTGAAGAGCAACAATCCCGATGTCATGAGATCGAGGCGGTGGGCGGGTGTAAGTTCCTCGTTGCCGGTGGCTCGCCGCAGGCGCACGGTGGCCGTCTCGGTGATGTGGGCAGCCCGCGGCATGGTGGCCAGGAAGGGTGGTTTGTTGATGACCAGGATGTCTTCGTCCTCGAAGACAGTGGTGACCTCGTAGGGCACAACGCGCTCGGGGGCGGGGCGGCGGTAGAAGAAGACGTCGGTGCCGGGTGTAAGGATGGTGTCGGGGGTGAGCGGGGTGGCGTCGCGAAGCACAACTTCGCCCTCTGCGAAGCGCTGCATTACCGCTTCGGGGGTATCTTCCGGATGGCGGTGCCGTTGCGTTGCTACCACCTCGGAGAGGAATTCCAGCGCAGTGACCGGGGCAAGCGTGTCTGGCACGCGCACACGGGAGGCACCGAGGCCACCGCGCGGGGGCAGTGGAGGGGCAGCTTTGCTCTTCTTGCGGGCCATAGTGTGTAGTAGCGTATCCGGCATGGATATTGGAGCAATGCTTGACCCACTGGTGCAGTTCTTTTCTGGCGGTATCGGGAAGTCGATCGCCGATGTGATGACCTTCCTCTACGAGCTCTTCTTCCCAGCCAACGCGGAAGCTGCTGCACCGGTGGAGATTCCCAAGTAAAAACGGCCGTCTACCGGGTACACTAGAGGATATAACCAGTAAGAACTACTGAAAGGCTGGAGATATGAGCCGCGAAGAACGAGAAAACCTGGAAGACCGCGAGGACATCGTCGTTGTCGCGGTGGATGGCAGCCCGGCGTCGCAAACCGCAGTCCGTTGGGCAGCCAACACCGCGATGAAGCGCGGCATCCCGCTGCGACTCGCCTCGAGCTACACCATGCCGCAGTTCCTCTATGCCGAGGGCATGGTTCCGCCGCAGGAGCTTTTTGATGACCTGCAGCGCGAGACCCTGCAGAAGATCGACGAGGCACGCGAGATCGCACTCGAGGTCGCACCGGACATCAAGATTGGGCACGCCGTGGCTGAGGGCTCCCCGATCGACATGCTGCTGGAGATGTCCCGCAACTCCACGATGGTGGTCATGGGCTCCCGCGGCCTGGGTGGCCTGTCCGGCATGGTGCTGGGCTCGGTCTCCGGCGCTGTGGTCTCCCACGCATCCTGCCCGGTGGTGGTCATCCGCGAGGACAGCAACGTCACGGATGAAACCAAGTATGGCCCCGTCGTGGTTGGTGTGGACGGCTCCGAGGTTTCCCAGCGTGCAACCGAGTACGCCTTCGAGGAAGCCAACGCGCGTGGCGCTGAGCTGGTTGCGGTGCACACCTGGATTGATACGCAGGTGCAGGCACCGGGTGCGGGCTTCTCCGTTTCCGACGACCACTGGGCCGCCGTTCAGAAGGAAAAGGAAGCTCTGCTGGAGGAGACGCTCGGCGAGCTGCGTGAGAAATACCCGAACGTGCAGGTACGCACCGTCATCACCCGCGACCGCCCGGTTCGCGCGCTGACCGAGGCTGCCGAGGGTGCCCAGTTGCTGGTCACGGGCTCGCACGGCCGCGGTGGCTTCAAGGGCATGCTGCTCGGTTCCACCTCGCGTGCGCTGCTGCAGTCCGCGCCGTGCCCGATGATGGTGGTGCGCCCGGAGGAGTAATTCAGTCGCCTGTGAGTGTCTGCCCAGGCAGCAGACATGAAAGGTGTGCATAATGGGAGCCGTAACCGAAATATTTTTTAAGAAGGGACGGAACTTACTATGGCACCCTCACTGGGATTCATTGGTTGGATTATTATCGGTGGCCTCGCAGGCTGGATTGGCTCCAAGATGCAGGGCCGCGATGCGCAGATGGGCATCGGCCTGAACATTGTCGTCGGCGTGATCGGCGGCTTCCTCGGCGGCTGGCTGCTCGGCCTGTTTGGCGTTGACGTTGCCGGCGGTGGCTTGATCTTTAGCTTCCTTACCTGCCTGCTTGGCGCGGTAGTGCTGCTGTGGATCGTCAACTTGGTCACGAACAAACGCGGCTAGCGTCTCGCCACCTGCGCGAATGCCCCTGGTACATACCGGGGGCATTTTTCGTGCGCGCCAACACGTGTCCGAGAATGTATTTCACCGGTACGGCTGGTGTGTACGTACCGGTTTGTCTATATTGAGACGAGACAAGCCAGCAGCATCCAAGGAGTGAGCACCTAGTGAGCAGTGGGACGGCGAAGAAGAAGACGACCGCGCGGCGTCGCAACCGGCCGAGCCCGCGGCAGCGCCTCCTCGACGCAGCCACCAAGCTGTTTACCGAGGAAGGCATCCGCGTCATCGGCATCGACCGCATTCTGCGCGAGGCGGACGTGGCCAAGGCCTCCCTGTACAGCCTGCTCGGCTCCAAGGACAAACTAGTCATTGCCTATCTCGAGCGCATGGACGAAGAGTATCGCCAGCGCTGGGAGGAGCGCGCCGTCAAAGCCGCGACGACGGACGAGAAGGTGCTCGCTTTCTTCGACATGGCCATTGAGTCGGAGCCGCAGCGCGAGTTTCGCGGCTCGCCCTTCCTCAACGCCGCGACCGAGTACCCCCGCCCGGAGACGGAATCCGAGCACCGCATCGTGGAGACCTGTCGCAACCACCGGAAGTGGATGCACGGCACCATTACCGAGCTGCTCACCGCTAAGAACGGGTACGACTCATCCAAGCAGGCGGACGAGCTGCTCATCTTTCTCGACGGCGGCATGACCGGGGCGCGATTTATGCGCGACGTTTCCCCGCTGCAGAAGGCGCGTGACCTCGCTGAATCCGAGCTTGGCGCGCCACCGGCCGACTACTCCATCTAGTCTTCCGCAGCCTTTTCAGCCTTGCGCTGCTGCGCAAGCTGCCTGCTCGCCGCGTTGCGAGCTTTCTGCAGCTCCTTACGCTCCTGCTTCTCGCGCAGCTTTTCCGCTTTCCGTTCCTGCTTTTCGGCGCGCAGCTGCGCTAAGGCGTCGCCCGCCTGGCTGGGGTGGAGCACGGCTCGTCGACGCAGCGCGCGGCGGGTTCGCCTGCGCTGTACCTTTTCTTGTTTTGCACCGGCGGTGCGCGCCTTCGCCTCGCGCCAGTACTCGCGGTGCATTTCCTCGGCGGGCATGGTGCGTACCGTCCAGGCCCACAGCGCCGCGGTCTGCGTCATCGTCCAGAGGTTGTTGCTTACCCAGTACAGCAGGATCGCCACGGGGACGATGCCGGCGAGCCCGGCGGTGGCCAGGCCGAGCGCGACGAGCGGGATCATCCACCACAAAAAGTGGTAGCTCTTCCGCGTCATCGCGGTCTCCCAGTCCAGAGTGGAGCGGTTGCGCAGCTGGGAGATGGCGAGGTTGGTGCACGTAAAAATCACCGCGGCGATCACCATTGGCAGGGCCACGGCGCGCACCTGCGCTTCCGTCGTGCCGAGCGCCGCGAGATGTTCGGGGCTCATGGCCACATAGGCGGGCAAGGGGGCGTCGAAAAGCGTGGCGGCGCGGAAGGTCTCGAGGTCCTGGTCGCTTAAGATGCCGATGCGGTGGCCATCGCCGTCGGTGGGCACGGCCATCCAGCGGAGCAGGCGATATAGGCCGATGAAGACGGGGAACTGCACGAGCGCTGGGACGCAGCCGGCGGCGAGGCTGTAATTGTGCTCCTCCTGGACCTGCTTTCGCTCCCGTTTTTCCGCGGCGATGGCCTCGGGCGTAGTGGCGCTGCCGTACTCCTTCTCGATGCGCGCGAGGTGCGGCCGCATGAGGAAGGAGGTGCGGCCGACGCGGTACTGCGCCATGGCGAAAGGCAGCACGAGCGCGCGCACCGTCACCACGAGTAGGAGTACCGAGGCGACCCAGGCGGCCGAGGCGTCCATGTGCAGCAGGTGCACGAGTAGCCAATGCCACATTTTGATCACCGCAGCGACCGGGTAGACCAGGACTTCCAGCATGCGTGTGGAATCTCCTCTCGGATTGTGCGTTACAGGTGACGGCGACGACTGGGTTAATGTTAGGCCATGCCTCAGTCGCCACACCGGATACGCGCGTCGCAAGTGATCGGGGAGCTCCTGCTTACCGCGGGCGCGCTCCTTTTGCTTTTTGCCTTCTACGAATCCTTCTGGACCAACATCGCCGCAGGCAAGATGCAAAACGAGGCGCAGCATTCACTGAGCGAGCAGTGGGGTGAGGGCTGGGTCAACCCCCGCGAGGTGAAGGCACCGGCGCTTGGCGACGCGTTCGCGCGCATGTACATCCCCGCCTTCGGCCCAGACTACGAGTTCGCCATCATCGAGGGCGTGCAGGAAAAGGAACTGCTCACCGGGCCGGGGCGCTACCCGGACACGCAGATGCCGGGCGAGGACGGCAACTTCGCCGTGGCTGGGCACCGCGTGGGCAAGGGCGCGCCGTTCAATGACCTCGGCGGGCTCAACGCTTGCGACGCGATCGTGGTGGAAACGCAGACCCAGTGGGTGACTTACCGGGTGCTGCCGATGTCGCAGCAGCCGGACGAGCGCCGCGCCGAAACCGCGGGTTGCCTGCCTACGGAGATGAACGAGCGCGTGGCTACCGGCGACTACGGCGCGGTGCAGGGCCGCCACATCACGCTGCCGGGCGACATCAACGTGATTAACCCGATGCCGGAAACGCCTTCGATGGAAGTGGTCGATGGCATGGAGGGCATCATCACGCTGACCACCTGTCACCCGCAGTTCTCCAACGCGGAGCGCATGATCGTGCACGCGATGCGTACCGAAGTGCTGCCCAAGAATCCGGAGCAGCAGACGCTCCCCACCGCGATGCAGGAGGTGAAGTAAAGATGTACGCAGCACTATGGCGCAAGCTGCCGGGCAACACCTGGGTGAAGACGCTGATCGCTCTCGTGATCGCCGTGGCAGTGTTCTTCCTGCTGATGGAGGTCGTGTTCCCGTGGGTCTCCGCGCAGATGCCGTATAACGATGTGGCTGTTTAATCAGTCCAGCGCGGCACCGGCGGCAGCCAGGCCTGCAGTTTCTGGATCATCTCTTCCGGCTCGTCGGCCACGATGAGGTGGTCGCGGTCGGTTTGGCGCACAAACCCGTGGGCCACCATGTGGTCGACCATGTCTATCAGCGGCTGCCAGAACGTGCGGCCGAGCAGCCCGATTGGCTTGGTGTGCGTGCCGAGCTGCTGGTTCGTCCACTCCTCGAAGAACTCGTCGAGCGTGCCCGTGCCACCCGGCAGTGCCACGAATGCCTCGCCGAGCTGGCTCATCATGGCTTTGCGCTCCGACATGGAGCCCACCAGCTCGAGACGGTCGAGGCCTTCGTACTTCAACTCGTAGTTGGCCAGGTGCGTGGTAAGCACGCCGATGGTGGTGCCCTTGTGTGCGTGCGCCTCCTTGGCCACTTCGCCCATGAGCCCCAGCTTGCTGCCGCCGTACACCAGCGTCATCCGGTGCTGCCCAAGTGCCTGGCCGAGGCGGCGGGCCAGCTCAAGGTGGGCCGGGTCGGTGCCGGGGTTAGCACCGGCGAAGACGGTGACGGACTGGATCCGGCGCTGCGTGAGCGCCGGGAAGATCCGGGTGGCCAGCAGGGGCGCGAGTGCGTGTCCTGCGGGAGCGAGTGGGTCGATCCAGGCGGTCTCGGCGATTTCGGCGGCTGCTTCCGGAGCTCGGGAAGGCATTGGATGAACGTAGACGGTGGAGGTGACCGTGTGCCCGGGCTCGTTCGATGCCTCCGCGCTGAAGGTGCCGAGGTAGCTGAGGTTGCTTCGGTCGACGTCGAGTCCGACCTCTTCGCGGGTCTCGCGCAGCGCGGCGTCGACAGTGGTCTCGCCAGCCTCGAGCTTGCCGCCGGGCAGCTGGAAGCGCGGGCTGGAGTGCTTGCGGACGCACAGGACGCGGCCTGCATCATCGCGGAAGACGATAGCGGCGACGGCGATCTCTGTGTCGGTGGGCGGGGTCGTGCGGGGTTTCGGGTTGCGCTCAGTCACAGTCCCAGCGTAGCGATGACCTGTTCTGCCACGCGCTGTGCCTTGACCGACTCGTCCTGGTTGGTAAACACCGTCACTGCGTGCGTGCCGCGCGCGACCGAGTACGCTGCCCCGATGCGGTTTGGTACTTCGCCGCCGCCGTGGCGCCCGCCGTTCCACCCCGGGGGCTGGTCGGCAGGGGCGGTAAATTCCACCGGGGTGGCCCAGTCCACCACCGCCATCGACTCCTGGGGCGAAGCCATGTGGCGCACGATCACCGTCAGCTGCGGCTCCTCCGGGTAGGACCAGAACTGGCAGGCGGGTGTGTCGAAGCGGGAATCGATGCCCACCCCGGTCACGCGCTGGCCGTTGGTCTGCGCGACCCACTCGGTGTCCAGGTAGGGGCACTCGGTCCAGTCGGTACGCTGCGTCTCTGGCAGGGTCTCGACGGGCAGCCCCTGGTCAGGGGCGGCGGCCGTCGTTTCGCTCGGCGCTTCCGGGGTCTCCGTTTCGGCGCTGCAGGCGGCGAGCGCGAGGCCCGCGGCAACGAGGGCAGTGGGTAATCTCAGACGCATGAGCTTAAGACTAGCGAGCCTGGCCCACACGTCCGCAGATGTGCCGGACAATAAGGCGTTGGATACCGGCATCACAGTGCTGGCGGTCTGCCTCGTCATGGTCTCCCTGGGCGCGACGACCCGGATGCCGCTGAACCTGGCGCTGCTGCAGATCGTGCTTGTGGCCACCTTCACCTTCGTCCTGTTCTACGGGATGGTGGAAATGCACCGGTGGGGCCGGCCTGTTCGCGCGGTCTGGTGCGCGGCGCTTCTCGCCCTGTGGGTCGCCGACATCACGTTCTCGCCGGTGGCGGTGTACTGGGTGTTCATCCTGTTCTTCGTCGTGCTGCGCGCCTTCAACAACTGGCGCGGGCTGGTGCTCGTAGCGGTCGGGCTGGCGATCTCGATCGCCATCCAGATCCCCACCGGGCTCACCCTCGGCGGCGTGCTCGGCCCCGTGCTCTCGGCGGTGGTGGTCGTGGCGATCAACTACGCGTTTACCACCATCGGCCGGGTGAGCAAGGAGCGGGAGCAGCTTATCGACGAGCTGTTGTCCACCCAGGACAAGCTCGTCGCCACCGAGCGCGCCGCCGGCGTGGCGCAGGAACGCGAGCGGCTCGCCCACGAGATCCACGACACGGTGGCGCAAAACCTCTCGTCCATCCAGATGCTGTTGCACGCCGCCGAGCGCGACCTGGTCAACGCGAGGATCCCTAAGGAGCAGTTGGAGGCACCGCTGAAGCGGATGGAGACGGCGCGCCGGGCGGCGTCGAATAACTTGGCGGAGACGCGGGCGATGATTGCGGCGCTGGCACCGGCGCCGTTGACGGAGACGTCGCTAAGCGAGGCGCTCGGGCGCATCGCCGAAGACTTAGCAACCGCGAGCGACATGGACATTGTGGTGGAGACCGACGGCGAGGTGGCACAGCTGCCCATGCGCACCGAGGCCGGGCTTTTGCGCATCGCGCAAGGGGCGATGGCGAACGCGGTGAAGCACTCGGGCGGGACGAGGATGCGGGTGACGCTGACGTACGGGCCGGACGAGGTGCGCCTGGACGTGGTGGACAACGGCCGCGGTTTCGACCCGGAGGCGCAAGCGGCAAAGCCGGCGGGGCTGGGGCACCTGGGCTTAGACGCGATGCGCTCGCGTGCCGCCGAGCTGGGCGGAAAGCTGGTGGTGGAGTCCGCGCCCGGCGGGCCGACGGCGCTTTCGGTGGCGGTACCGGGTAATGTCAATCGAAAGAATGATGCCAAGTCCTCGGCGGGTGTCGAGGGGAGTGGAGAGGTGGACCATGATCCGGGTGCTGCTGGCCGATGACCACGAGATTGTGCGGCTCGGGCTGCGCTCCGTGCTGGAAGTCGACGAGGACATCCGTGTCGTGGGCGAGGTAGCCACGGCGGAGGCTGCGATCGCGACCGCGCTGGCTGGCGGCATCGACGTCATCCTCATGGACCTGCGCTTCGGCGCGGGTGCCGAGGGCTCGCGGGTAACCACCGGGGCGCAGGCCACCGCGCGGATCCGCAGCGCCATGGGCAACCCGCCGCAGGTACTGGTGGTGACCAACTACGACACGGATGCCGACATCCTCGGCGCGATCGAGGCGGGCGCGGTGGGCTACCTGCTCAAAGACGCCCCGCCGGAGGAGCTGCTCGCCGCCGTGCGCTCTGCCGCGAAGGGGGATGCGACGCTGTCGCCGGTGGTGCGCGAGAAGCTGGCCACGCGCGAAAAGGCCCCGCGTTCCTCGCTGACCCCGCGCGAGCTGCAGGTGCTGCAGCTAGTGGCCGAGGGCAGCTCGAACCGGGAGATCGGCCAGCAGCTCATGCTCTCCGAGGCGACCGTGAAGTCGCACCTGGTGCACATTTACGACAAGTTGGGCGTGCGCTCGCGCACCTCCGCCGTGGCCTCGGCGCGCGAGCAGGGCGTGCTCTAAACTAGTTCGCCTTCTTGGTGATCTCGGCACCGAGCTCTGCCAGCTCGTTTTCCACGGAAGCGTAAGCCAGGCGGCGCTGCTCCGGGTTGAGGTGCTCCGCGTCGCGCACGTTGCGGGCCAGGCTGTTGAGGCGCACCTTCGCGTCGCCGCGGAAGCCGGACGGCAGGGACTCGGTGTGCTCGAGGGTGGTACGCAGCGCGTCGATACGCGCCTTGAGTTCCGCCCCGCGGCCCGAGTGGCGGGCGAGGTCTTGCGGGTCAACGCCAATGCCTGCGGCGCGGGTGTTGATGCGGTTCTGCTGGTAGGAGGTGTAGGCCTTGTACGCCAGCGGCAGCAGTACCGGCACAAGGACGCGGGAAGCGCTGACCCACTGCTTCGCCTTCTTCTGGGTCAGGCCGGACTCCTCGATGCGCTTGAGGTGAGCCTTAGCCAGCTTCTCCTCGTGCTTGCGCTTGCGCTTGAGCCCCTTCTTCTCCTCCTTCAGGAGGCGCTTCTCTGCCTTGTCTAAAAGCTTGGCGGTCTTCTGGTCCGCCTTCGCCTGCTCCTTGGCCAGTTTGCGGGCGCGGGCCTCGGCGGCCTTAATCTCGGCCTTGGTGCGCGCGCGGGCTTTACGGATGGCTTCAAAAAGTCCCATTGGGGAGGTACTCCTTTGTGGTGTTGTTTTTCGCTGCCGCCGATCTTACCCGCCAGGCAGGTATTGTGGTCACTATTGTGAATGAGCCGTTTCAGGTCCGCCCCGCAGATCTCGTGGGCTGCAGGTACCGGTTGCGCCAGCGTTTGGCCCACCCGGAGGTCGGCCCCACCCCGGCGGGCCAGTCGCGTCAGGCACAGCTCGCCGCCGCCCGGGCGTTGGTGTTCGCGGCGCTGCCGGTCAAGCGCGCGGTGGGCGACGGGCGGGGCAAAGCCTTCGTCCGCGTCGACTTGGCCACCGCCGATACTTCGGAAGAGCTTGAGCTTCGCGACGGTGAGACGCGAGCCGCGCTGCGCCGCGGCGCACACCTGATTACGCGGGCGGTGTTATGCGGCGAGATTGACGGCGTCCGCGTCGTGTGCAAGATCGACGTGCTGGTGCGCACTGACGCGGGGTATATGCCGGTGATCGTGTCGAACCATCGCGTAGCGCGCAAGGATCCGGCGTCTTTAGCGTTGATGGTGCCCACCGGCAGGCTGGGCTTGGGCGCGCCGCTTGAGGTGCAGGCGAAGCCGCGCCACCACACCATCGACGGCTACACGCTCGCCATGGCGCACCTCCTGCTCGGAGAGAAGGCCTCAGGCCGCGGCGGCGTGATCGGCCAGGACCGCGAGCGCGCCTATGTCGGCGAGCTTGCCCGGTTCATCCCGCCGCTCAAACGCGCGCTGGAAACCCCGATCCCGCCCGAGCCGCGTCGGCTGAAGCAGTGCGCGACCTGCCGCTTCTGGCCGCTGTGCGGAGAAAAGCTCGAGGAGATGGACGACATCTCGCTCGTGTTCTCCGGCGGCCGCGGAGATCAGTGGCGCGAGCGCGGTATTGACACCGTGGGCCAGCTTATCGACGCCGACGTGGGCGACGCCTCACGCATCGCGCAGGCCTGGCGCGAGGGCGTGCCGGTGCTCAAGCGCCGCGGCCCGGTGCACGTACCGCGCGCGGACGTGGAGATCGATGTGGACATGGAGGCCTACCTGGACCAGGGCGCGTACCTGTGGGGTGCCTTTGACGGCGAGGCCTACCACCCCTTCGTTATCTGGGAGGAGGTCGGGGGCGAGGCGGAAGAGCGCAACTTCACCGAGTTCTGGCGCTGGCTGATGGCGCGCCGCGATGCCGCGCACGCGGAGGGCAAGACCTTTGCGGCCTACTGCTACGCCGCGGGCGGGGAGAACCACTGGCTCAAATCCTCGGCGAAGCGCTTCGACACCGTGGCGCTGGCTGAGGTCCAGGCGTTTATCGCCTCTGACGAGTGGGTCGACGTGTTTGCGTACGTGCGCCAACATTTGGTGGGCACCGACGGGCTGGGGCTGAAAGTGCTCGGCCCCGTCGTCGGCTTTACCTGGGAGGACGATGATGTGGATGGTGAGGCGTCGGTAGCCTTGCGCAGGCAAGCGCGCCGCGACGACGAAGCGGGGGCGCAGGCGCGGGCGACGCTTTTGCAGTACAACGAGGACGACTGCCGCGCCACCCGCGCGGTGCGCGAGTTCTTGGACGCGGGCGCGCCGGGCCTGCCCCTGCTATATGCGCTTCTCCGCCACGGCGAGAGCTGCGGCAATGGCGATGAGCACGGCGAGCATGGCCGCGAGCACGCCGACGAAGCCGGCCCAGGAGAGCGCCTCGAAGGCCCAACCAGTGGTCGCGCCCAAAAGCGAAGAGCCCATGTAGTAGCAGAAGACGTACAGGCTCGATGCCTCCGCGCGGTCCTTATCCGCGATGAGCCCGACCCACCCGGAGGCGGTGGAGTGCAGGGCGAAGAAGCTGGCGGTGAAGATAAGCAGGCCGGCAAGCGTGACGTAGAGGTTGCCACTGGCACCGACGAGCGCGCCGGTGAGCATGAGTACTGCAGCGGCGAGCACGACGCGGCCGCGGCCGAAGCGGGAAACGAAGGTGCCGGCGCGGGCGCTGGACCAGGTGCCGGAGAGGTACATCACGTATGTCAGCCCGGCGAGCGAGGGGGCCAGACCGAAGTCGTTGATGGCGCGGAAGCCGAAGAAGTTGTACATGGAGACGAACACGCCCATGGCGATAAACGCGGTGGCCACAAGACCGACGAGGCGGGGGTTGCCCAGGTGGCGGGCTACGGCGCGGAACTCGGCTGCCGGGCGGATCGAGGCCTTCGGGCGGAAGTTGCGCTGCTCCGGCAGCAGTAGCGCGGTCGCGATCGCGAGGATGAGGCTCACCGCCGCGCTGGTGGCCAGTGCCCAGCGCCAGCCGGTGAGCTCCAGCATGAAGGCGGGGATGAGGCGGCCGGTGAGCCCGCCGACGGAGGTGCCAGCGATGTAGAGTCCCATCGCGCCGGCGAGGTCGCGCTCGTCGAGTTCTTCGGAAAGCCACGCCATTGCGACAGCGGGGGTGCCGGCCAGCAGTGCGCCCTGGACGGCGCGGAGTACGACGAGCTGGCCGATGGTTTGCGCTAGCGGGAGGGCGAGCCCGAGTGCGGTGGCGGCGAGCGCGGAGATGATCAGCACTCGTCCGCGCCCGAACTTCTCGGACAGGATGGAGGCCGGGACGACGCAGATCGCCAGCGCGCCGGTGGCCGCGGATACCGTCAACGCCGCCGTGGAGGGCTCGATGTCCATCTCGCGGGTAAGCGTGGGAAGCAGCGCCTGGGTGGCGTAGAGGGAGGAGAAGATCGCGAGCCCCACGAGCAGCATGCCTATCGACGCCCGGCGGTACTCCATTGACCCTTTTCTCATACCGTCCCATGGTTCTCCATTTCGGGCGGCGGCGCAACGACTTGAAAAGTTTTTTGCCCAAACCCTTGCGCGATAAGGTGAGCCTAACCTAAAGTATTAGGCGGGTTCCTTACAGGACTCGTCGTGAATCTAGTGAACTACAACGCCCGCCGCATGCACCTCCTGATGCGGCGGGCGTTGTGCTTGCGCTACGAGCCTTGGAGGCATAGAAAAACGCCCGCGCCACTGGCGCGGGCGTTTCACCCAGGTGTGACTAGGGCTTACTTGGACGCAGCGGCGTAGCGCTCGTTGACGTCGTCCCAGTTCACAACGTTCCACCAAGCCTTGACGTAGTCAGCCTTGACGTTCTTGTACTGGAGGTAGAAAGCGTGCTCCCACATGTCCAGCATGAGGACCGGGGTGAAGTCAACGGAGACGTTGCCCTGCTGGTCGGTCAGCTGCTGGATGACCAGGCGGCCAGCGATGTGGTCGTAGCCCAGGACAGCCCAGCCGGAGCCCTGCAGGCCGGTGGCGACACCGGAGAAGTGCTTCTGGAATGCCTCGAAGGAACCGAAGTCGCGGTCGATGGCCTCAGCGATCTCGCCGGTCGGGTTGCCACCAGCGTTCGGTGCCATGTTCTTCCAGAAGATGGAGTGGTTGGTGTGGCCGCCCAGGTTGAACGCCAGGTTCTTGGACAGTGCGCGCAGCTTGTCCGGGTTAGCCTCGCCGTTGCGCTCCGCCTCGAGTGCCTCGAGCGCGGCGTTTGCGCCAGCAACGTAGGTTGCGTGGTGCTTGTCGTGGTGCAGCGTCATAATCTCTTCGGAGATGTGCGGTTCCAGTGCATCGTATGCGTACGGGAGATCCGGAAGCTCGTAAACAGCCATTGTGCTAAATCCTTTCGTCAGCTTGTGATGACGAAGCCCATAGTAGCCAAATCTTGATTTCCTGCAATGAAATTATCCGCGGAATATCCTTCCCGGACGTGTACGTTGTGGGAACTATGGGTTTTCTTTTTGCGCCGACACCACGACTTCTCCCCGCCGAGCAGACCCTGCCCGGCCGCAGTGAGCCGATCCTTGCTGCCCCGCAGCCGCACGCCGTACTGGGCACCCCGATCACCGGCCCGTGGAAACCGGGGCAGCGCCGCCTGCGCCTGGGCATCGGCTGCTTCTGGGGCGCGGAAAAGATGTTCTGGGAGCTTGACGGCGTCGAGTCCACCTCGGTGGGCTACGGCGGCGGCGTGACCCCGAACCCCACCTACGGAGAAGTGTGCACCGGCAAAACCAACCACACGGAAGTCGTTGAGGTGGTCTACGACCCGGAAAAGATCAGCCTGAAGGAGCTGGTGCGCACCGCACTCGAAGCGCACGACCCGACGCAGGGCTACCGCCAGGGCAACGACACGGGCACGCAGTACCGTTCCGCCTTCTACCCGGACACCGAGGAAGAGGCGGCCCAAATACAACAGTGGTGCGATGCCTACGGCGCGCAACTGAGCCAGGCGGGCTACGGGGAGATGACCACCGAGGTCCGCGCTGGCGTGGACTACTACCTGGCCGAGGACGAGCACCAGCAGTACCTGTATAAGGTGCCAAACGGCTACTGCCCGCACCACTCCACCGGGGTGGCTTGCGGCATTTAGGCGGTATATTTAGGCGGTATATTTAGGCGGTATTTAGGCGCGCAGCTTGGTCGAGTCCGCGTGGATCCACCGGTTGACGCGTGCGAGCTCGCCTTGGGTAAGTCCGCCGTCGAGCACCTTGTTCCAGGCAGCGACTGTTTCCGCGTGGTAGTTGTGCCCGTGCGGGGCGTCGTACTCGTTCGAGCTGACCTGGTCGATGCCCACCTGCCAGAAGGTGACAAAAGGCCACCAACGCAGCGTGTGCAACACATCCAAGTGCTGCGCTGCGGGGGCCGGTACGCCGCGAGAGCCGGGCTCTTTCAACCAGTCGGGGGCCCGCCACAGCAGCGCGGCGTCCCACCACACCACCGGATCGGAGGCGTGCTGCGCGAACACGGCGCGCGGGAACTTCCACTCGGCGTCGTAGGCCTTGCCAGCGAAATCGTGCTCCAGGTGGTCCGGGTGCGCGATGAAGCGGAAGTGACGGCCACCGTCGACCACCGGCAAGCGCTGCGGGCTGCCCTGCTCGCGCCGCTGGGTCAGCGTGGTCAGCGTGCTGCAAAAACCCGGTGCCCCGGTAAACACCCCACCCGAGGTACGCGACAAGAGCTGCTCCGGATCCTGGAACGCATCCGCGACCCCGTAGGCACCAAGGGACTCGCCGCCGACGTACAGCTTCGGCGGGGTGGAGGTGTCGAGGCGGGAGATGCGTTTCCGGATAGCGTCGATAAGCAGGCGCGAAGACTGCACCGCCGACTCACGATCCGCCAGGTAGGAGTACAGCGAGGGCACATACGAGTACTGCATCGCCACGATCGCGCTGTCGCCGCGGGCGACGAACTCGAAGCCCGAGGTGTGGAAGTCATTGATCCAGCCCGTGCCGGCCGATGACATCACGGCGATGTGCCCGCGCTCCCAGGCACCCGTGCGATCCATCTCGCGTAGCGCGGCCTCGGCCATCTCCTCGTAGCTGCGGCTGCGCTCGCCGTCACGCAGCCCAATGAAGATGCGGATCGGCTCCTTGACCTCGTGCAAAGGTGCCTCGATTACGTGCGCGATGTCGTGCGCGCGCGGCCCGCCCGACACCACGGCGCGGCCCTGCCTGCCCATCGTGCGCCACGGCTCCGTAGAGGCAGGTGAGCCGGAACGCTGCGGCTCGTGCGGCTGCGGCGCGCCGCTTAAGAACTCGCGGTTGAGCTCCTCGGCCTCCTTGTACACGGTGGACATAAAGTTGCGCACCACCAGTCGGTCCGCAAAAACGTAAGCAGCGCCCGCCACCGCGAGAATGGCCAGCGGCCAAGACGTCACCGGTGGAAGCTTGCGACCGAAGACCGCATTGACGCGGTCGACGGAGGTTTGCACGAGCTCGCCCACAAGCAGCATCGCCCCGTAGCCAAGCGTGCCGAGCGAAAGACCAACGAGCGTTTCGCCCCTTTTGACCGGGTGCGGCGTGCTCACCAGTGTCTTCTGCTTCGCGTGCGCGCGGGCAGCGGATGCATAGGCCGCCACAGTAAGCGCGCTCATGGCGATGCGCGCCGGGTTCGCGTTCTTGCCCCGCGGTCCGCTGGCTCCCACGGCCCGGGCGATGCTGCCTGCACCTGTGCCGAGCATATGGCCCACCGCCTGGCAGATCGCCACGTTCGCGGCCGTCGTCCACCACCGCCTGGGCAGCAGCGAGGGAGACACCGCGCCCCAGGTGGCGATTTCGGCGCCAACGACGCCGGAGCGGAAGGAATTCGGCAGGCGGCGTAGCCCGCGCATGCGCACGACGGGGGAGAGGTCGGCGAGCACCTCGACCGCCGCGAGCGGGGCGGCGAGCAGGCCGTGGCGGTCGAAACTGTAGCGGCCCCGGGCGCGTTGGAATGCACGGCGGGCGTCGAAAAGCTTGGCAACGCGCATGTACCGCATTATGGCAAAGTTTTACAAGTCGCGCGGGGCGTAAACCCGTTGTAGGTTTGGAGACTGTGAGCCAGACACACATCGTTGCGCACCGCGGATTTTCCGGCATGTACCCTGAGCTGACCAGGCGAGCGTTTGAAGAAGCGCTAAAACTTCCTATTCATGGCATTGAATGCGATGTGCGGCTGAGCCGCGACGGCAGGCTCGTGGTCTTCCACGACACAAATGTTTCGCGCACCACCAACGGGCGCGGGCGCGTCGACTGCCTCGACTTTGCGCAGCTGCGCGAGCTCAACTGCGGCACCGAGGAAGATCCGCAACAGATCATGCTGCTCGAGGAACTGCTCGAGCTCATGCAGGACTACCCGGACAAGCACCTCTACATCGAGACGAAGCACCCCACCATCTACGGTCCCGAGGTGGACGAGCAGACTCTGCGTGCGTTGGCCTACGCCAAGCTGCTTGACGACGAGCGCGTGCACATCATCTCTTTCTCCCACAAAGCCATGCGCTACTTCACCCGCATGGCGCCGCAGCTGGAGACCTATTACCTCTTCCGCCTGCGGGAGAAGAAGTGGAACCCGGGCAACGCGATGTTCTCGCGTCCCTACGGGGTAGGCCCGGCCATCCAGCACCTGCAGGCGAAGAAGCAGCTGCTGGGACTGCGCGGTTTGAAGACGTACACCTGGACGGTCAATACGCCGCGGCAGATGATGTGGTGCCTGGAAAACAAGGTGGACGTGCTGGCCACCGATCTGCCGAATCTCGCGTTGGATACCTTCGCACGGGCGCAATCTGTGCGTACGCAGACCCCGGCGACGGTGCAGGCCTGATGACCGGCATTATCGCCCATCGCGGCAACAACGGCGACACTTGTGAAAACACGCGCGGCGCGTTTGCGCAGTCGTTGGCGCTCGACATCGCGGGTGTGGAGTGCGACGTGAACATGACCAAAGACGGGCACGTGGTGATCATCCACGACCTGACTGTAGACCGCACCTCCAACGGCACGGGGGCCGTGGCCGAGCTGGAGCTTACGCAGCTGCGCGAGCTGAATTTCGGCACGGAGGATTCCCCGGAGCAGATCATGCTGCTCGACGAGCTGCTAGAGCTCGTCGCCGCTCACCCGGGCAAGCGGGTGCTGATTGAGACCAAGCACCCCTCGCCCTTTGGCGCGCGGTTGGATGAGGCCGTAGCGGATATCGTGCGCGCCCGCGGGATGGATGACGGCGAGCAGGTTGCCTGCATCTCCTTTAACCCGGAGGCGATCGAGCGCTTCCGCACACTTTTGCCGCAGGTGCCCTCCTTCTTGCTCTGCGACCCTGCAGAGGCGCTGCCCACCGACCTTCGCGGCGCAACTGGCCTGGGTCCCTCGATCACCCAGGCGCAGCGAGAGTCGATGCGTGAGCCCGCATACGTGTGGACGGTGAACCAGCCGCGCGAGATGACCTGGTGCCTTACGCACGGAGTGGAGCTCATGGCAACAGACCTGCCGCAGCTTGCGGTAGATTTGTCGCATGGCTAAGAAGAAGCGTAAGAAGCAAGAAGATCTGCCCGAGGGCATGACCCGCCGCCAGGCGAAGCTGGCCGCGCGCGCCAAGGAGCGCGAGGCGCTGCAGAAGGACCCGCGCCCCTTCGGCGGGCTGGCTGCTGAGGCGGACTTGATCGCGATGCAGGAATTTGTGCCGTCGGCAAGCGCAAAGCTTGAGGTCGATGGGACTGAGGTGACGCTGGTGACGGTGCTGCCTGGTGCGGGCGCGGCGCTCGTACGCGAGGAGGCGCAGGGCGGTGAGCGCCTCGTGGCGCTGCAAGCCGCGTCCCACTCGCAGAACCCGGGGCGTGACCTCGCATACGCCCTGCAGTGGGTGGTTGGGGCGAAGCCGGGCGAGTCGCTGCAGTCCACCGCCGCTGACGGGAGCCAGCCGGAGCTTTCCTCGCTTATCGACGCGGCGTGGACCCCGCAGGTGACCACCTACCCCGACTTCAACTGGTGGTTCGCCGAGGGCGAGGACGTGCCCGCGCAGCTGCGCCAGGCGATGACCCAGGCCAACGACGCGGTGTGGCCTTCCGCGCAGGTCGAGGCAGAGGTCCCGGGCGCTGTGTGGTGGGTCAACCCGGGTGGCGGTAAGGCGCACATCCGTTGGATCCGCACCGAGGACAACGAGGCCAAGATGCTCGCGGCGCTTGCTCGCATCGCCGCGAAGGGCGAGCTGGTGCTGGGCGAGGGCACGAAGTTTGCCGGTGCCTTCCGCACGCACGGCGTGGTCGTGCCCGTGTGGGACCTGGACCCGGAGGTTGCGCCGGAGTCCTACAAGGACGCGCTGGAGAACTTGAACGCGAAGATTGAGGCGGAGTACGCCAACGATGCGCAGCTCAACGCGGATGAGCGCAAGCAGCTGGACAACATCAAGTCCCGTCAGGTGACCATCTAGTCACGAGCGGGAGAGGAAATTCAACGGCAATTCTCTCAGAAACTACCTGCCGTATACCGAGGGTTTACCCAGCCCCCTTAGCCTCTCCCGTATGCAAACTTCACAGCAGCTAGGCGCGCGCATTCCCGCGGTCTCCGAAGTCCCGGAGGTCTCCGCGGACTTTGCGCGCACCCCGCGGAAGCTGAAGGTGGACTGGCGCCAGGTTGGGCTCGCGGCCCTGCTCATCGGGCCGAACCTTGCGCTGCTTATCCTGTTTACCTACCGTCCGCTGGTAGATAACATCCGCATCTCCTTCTACGACTGGAACATCTCCTCGCCCACGATGCAGTTCGTGGGCCTGCGCAACTACATTGACTGGTTCCAGGCATCAGATACCTCCCGCGTGGTGTTTAACACCTTCGTGTTTACGTTCTTCGCGGTCGTGGGCTCCATGGTGCTGGGCCTGGCGCTCGCGCTGTTGCTGGACCAGAAGCTGTTCGGGCGCTCGGCGGTGCGCTCCATGGTGTTTGCGCCCTACGTCATCGCCGGTGCCGCGATCGGCGTGGCCTTCCAATTCGTCTTCGACCCTAACTACGGGCTTATCCAGTACTTTCTGGGACTGATCGGGGTGGAAGTGCCCAACTTCTACCAGCAGCAGAACTGGGCGCTGTTTATGATCACGGTGACGTATATCTGGAAGAACGTCGGCTACGTCTTCGTTATTTACCTCGCCGCGTTGCAGGGGCGTCGCCGCGACTTGGATGAGGCCTCGGAGATCGACGGGACTCCGCCGGTCCGTCACTTCTTCCGCGTCGTGCTGCCGCAGCTGCGCGGCACCACCTTCTTCCTGCTGATCACGGTGCTGCTCAACTCCTTCCAGGTCTTCGACATCATCAACGTCATGACCGGCGGCGGGCCCTTCGGTTACGGCACCTCCACGATGGTGTTCCAGGTCTACCAGGAGACGTTCATTAACAACCGTGCGGGCTACGGTGCCGCGGTGGCCACCATCATGTTCCTGGTGGTGCTGGTCGTTACTGTGGCGCAGATCAAGCTGCAGGAAAGGATGGAGAAGTAGATGTCCGCAAAACAGTCCATCCCCGCAGTCGCCAAGGTCCTGCCGCCGGTGCCCGGTACACAGTCGGACGCCGAGCCGGTGATCACCGATGCCCAGCGCAAGCGCAAGGGCGAGCCGATGGACCATACGAGCCCCGTGGTCAAAGCAATCGGCTACTTCGCGCTGGTGTGCACCGTGCTTTTGATCATGGTGCCGCTGTACTTCATTTTCATCACCAGCTTTAAGTCCTTCCAGGACGTCTACTCGGACCCGATCACCTTCTGGCCCGACCCGTTCATGGCGGAGAACTACTCGTATGTGTGGCAGACCTCCGGCTTTGCCAGCTACCTGAAGAACTCGCTGATCATCACCCTGGTGCTCACCGTGGTCGAGGTCGTCCTCGGGGTGCTCTCGGCCTATGCCTTCGCGTTCCTGCGCTTCCCCGGCCGCAACCTGCTGTTCCTCCTGGTTATTGCAGCGCTGATGGTGCCCAACCAGATCACCATTATCTCGAACTACTCACTGGTGGCCTCGCTGGGCTGGCGCGATACCTACGCGGGCGTGATCATCCCGCTGGCCGGCGTGGCCTTCGGTGCCTTCCTCATGCGCAACCACTTCCAGTCGCTGCCGCCGGAGATTCTCGAAGCCGCGCGGATGGACGGTGCCGGATTCTTCACCACGCTCTTCCGCGTGGTGCTGCCCATGTCCTGGCCCACGCTCTCCGCGTTCGTACTGATCACCGTGGTCAACGAGTGGAACCAGTACCTCTGGCCCTTCCTGATCACGGACACGACCGCGGCGGCCACGCTGCCGGTCGGCCTGACCCGCCTGCAAGATGCGGAGGGCGTGACCAACTGGGCCCCGGTCATGGCCGGCACCGTTTTGACCACGCTACCCATGCTCATCGTCTTCCTCTTACTGCAGAAGCCGATGATTAAGGGCCTGACCGCGGGCGCGGTCAAGGGCTGATCCCTGACCCCGTACCACCTACCTGTTCACACACCATTACAAGGAGTTTTCCCATGTCTCGCAACACCAAGCGCTTCGCCGCCCTCGGCGCCGCACTGCTGACCACCATCACCCTGACCGCCTGCGCGGGTGGGTCCACCACCGCCTCGAACGACTCCAACGGCGGCTCCGAGTCCGCTGAGTCCGGCGACGCGAACACCATTACCTTCTGGTCCAACCACCCCGGTTCGTCTAAGGACATGGAGGAAGAGCTCATCGCCGCGTTTGAGGAGGAGAACCCGGACCTGAAGGTGAAGCTGGTTACCGCAGGCTCCAACTACGAGGAGGTCGCGCAGCGCTTCAACGCCGCCCTGGCCGGCGGCGACCTGCCGGACGTGGTGATCGCCTCCGACGTGACCTGGTTCAACTTCGCACTCAACGACGCGACCACGCCGCTGGACGAGCTGTGGGAGATGAACAACATCGACGCCGATAGCTACGTCGACACCCTGCGTGAGGACTACACCTACAACGACAAGCACTACGGCGTGCCCTACTCCCGTTCCACCAACCTCATGTACTGGAACACCGATGACCTGGAGGCAGCCGGCCTACCTACCGACCGCGGCCCGGAGAGCTGGGAGGAGTTTGATGAGTGGGCCACCGCCATCAAGGACAAGCTGGACAAGCCCGCTGTGGTCGTGCCGGACGGCTCCAACTACCTGGACTGGTACTTCCAGGGCATGATCTGGGCCTTCGGCGGTTCCTACTCCAATGAGTGGGAGCCGAACTTCACCTCGCCGGAGTCCATCGAGGCCGGCAAGTTCCTGCAGGAGCAGGTCCAGGAAGGCCACATCGAGATCGCCACCGACCCGACCGTGGCCTTCGGCTCCGGCAAGGCTGCCGGGCTGCTTCAGTCCACCGGCTCCCTGGGCGGGCTGAACGAGACCGCGACCATCCCGTTCATCACCACCTACCTGCCGGGCCCCGGCCCGTCGGCAGCCACCGGTGGCGCGGGCCTGGCGGTACCGGCCGGTATTTCTGATGAGCGCAAGGCGAACGCCGTGAAGTTCATCGACTTCATCACCAACACCGAAAACACCATCAAGTTCTCCCAGGCCACGGGCTACATGCCGGTGCGCAAGGACGCTCTGGAGGATCCGGAGGAGAAGAAGTTCCTTGAGGAGAACCCGAACGCCGAGACTGCAATCAAGCAGCTGAACGAGAACACCAAGCCGCAGGATTACGCCCGCGTCTTCGTACCGGGCGGTGGCCAGCGCATAGGCGGCGTGCTCGACCGCATCACCGTTGGCGGCCAGGACGTGGAGCAGGCCTTCGAGGATCTGCAGAAGGAAACCCAGGACGTGATCGACCGCGATATCACGCCGAAGCTGTAGTAAGGACTGAAAGGACACCATGGCTACTGTCGAATTCCGCCAGGCCTCCAGGATCTATGATCCGGAAAAGCCCCCGGCGGTCAGCCGCCTCAACTTGGGGATCGCCGACGGCGAGTTCCTGGTACTCGTCGGGCCCTCCGGCTGCGGCAAGTCCACCACCCTGCGCATGCTCGCTGGCCTCGAGCCGGTGGACGAGGGGCAGGTGCTTATCGACGGCGCGGACGTGACCGAAACCCGCTCACGCGACCGCGACGTCGCCATGGTGTTCCAGTCCTACGCGCTCTACCCCAACATGACGGCGCGCCAGAACATGGCGTTCGCCCTACAGAACGCGAAAACGGACAAGGCGACGATCGACGAGCGCGTCGCGTTCGCCGCGAAGATGCTCGAGCTCGAGGACCTGCTCGACCGCAAGCCCTCCGCCATGTCGGGCGGCCAGCGCCAGCGCGTGGCGATGGGGCGCGCGATCGTGCGCCAGCCGAAGGTTTTCCTTATGGACGAGCCGCTGTCCAAC
Source organism: Corynebacterium imitans (assembly GCF_000739455.1). Taxonomy (NCBI): domain Bacteria; kingdom Bacillati; phylum Actinomycetota; class Actinomycetes; order Mycobacteriales; family Corynebacteriaceae; genus Corynebacterium; species Corynebacterium imitans. The sequence goes on along the minus strand of NZ_CP009211.1, from coordinate 2,352,821 downwards.
CTGGACGCGAAGCTGCGCGTGTCTACCCGCGCCCAGATCCTGCAGTTGCAGCGCGAACTGCGCGCCACCACCGTCTACGTCACCCACGACCAGACCGAGGCGATGACCATGGGCGATCGTGTCTGCGTGCTGAACAACGGCATCATCCAGCAGGTCGATTCCCCGAAGACGCTCTACGAGAACCCCGGCAATACCTTCGTGGCCAGCTTCATCGGCTCGCCAGCGATGACGCTGATTGAGCAGGTGCCGGTGATCGACGGCCGCGTCGTCGGTGGCAAGGACCACGCGCTGGACTACCGGATGCCCGCGGACCAGATGGCGAAGGTGCAATCCGACCGAGTCATCGTGGGCGTGCGCCCGGAGAACTGGGAGATTATCGGCGTAAACCAGCCGGGTGAAGAGTACGGGATGCCGGTGGCAGTCGACATCGTGGAGCACCTGGGCTCCGAGCACTACGTGTACGGGCACCGCCAGGAGCAGGCCGACGAGAAGATCGCCGTGCGCGGCGACCGGATCACGGTCAAGGTGCCGCGCGGCATCACCGTGGACCAGGGTGACACGATCTACCTCCGCCCGATGGAGGGCGGCTGTGTGTTCTTCGCCCCGGACACGGAGATCAACTACGACTACTTGTAGGGGGACCCCTACCTCAACGAGGCGAAGAGCTCCTCAGCTGCGGCGTCGTCCCAGAGCACCACGTTGCCCACCTCGGTGTCCTGGAACCCGCCGAGCGGGATCGTCACCGCGTTGAGCCCGCTGCTCATGGCGAGCGGGATACGCGCGAGGTGCCAGATGTGGTCGCCTGTGCCCACCACGAACATGGTCGGCGCGGTCCACATGAGCGGCACGAGGCGGAAGGGGTTGACCAGCACTGCCGGCGAGGTGACTCGATCCAGGAGTGCGCCGAGGAACTCGCGCTGCCGCATCACGCGGTCCAGGTCGCCCTGGGCGGTGGCGCGGGTGCGCACGTAGCCCAGGCTGGTCGCGCCGTCCATCTTCTGGCATCCCGGCTGCACGTTGAGGTTGGCCAGCGGATCATCGATGGCTTCTGACACGCAGATCTCCACACCGCCGACGGCGTCGACCACGTTCGCCAGCCCGCCCATGCCGATTTCGGCGTAGCGGTCTACGCGCAGCCCTGTGTTTTCCTCCACCGTCTGGGCGAGTAGTGGCGCCCCGCCGAAGGCGAAGGCGGCGTTGATCTTGTCGTATCCGAAGCCGGGGATCGGCACGTACGAGTCGCGTGGGATGGAGATGAGTGTCGCTTCGCCGCGCAGAGGGATGTGCAGCAGCATGATCGTGTCGGTGCGGGTCGTGCCTAGGTCCCCGCCGGTGCCGAGCCTTTCGACGTCCTTCTCACTCAGGCCCGTGCGCGAGTCGGAGCCGACGAGCAGCCAGTTCGTGCCCGCGGTGTTCGCGATTCGCTGTTCGGGTAGCGCTTGGGTGCGGGTGAGGCGGGCGTCGGTAAGCAGGGTGCCCGCGACGAGCAGCACCAGCAAGATCGCCAGGATGGTGGCGCAGCCAGGGGCTTTTGCTTTACGACGCCGCGGCGCCGGCCCCCGCTGACGCCGCTTTGATACCTGCGCCGGCACCGGCTCGGGTGCGGGCCGCGAGTACGTTGGTGTGCGGCGCGGCTGGTACTCGGGGAACTCCTGGCGCGGACGCGGGGGCCGCTGCGCAGGCTGGGGCCGTTCCACGCGCGTGAACTCGGGGACCTGGTGGGTGCGCTCCGGGGTGTGGGGCTGGCTTGGGCGCTGGACCGGGCGGCGGCGGATCGGCCTGCCGTAGCGGTCGACCAGTGGTTTCCCGTCCTTGCCCAGCACGTATTCCCCCGCGCGGTCGCGGGGGTCGTTGGAGCGCGGCGTCGAAGACATGCACTTAGTGTAACGGCTGTGGCGCATGTGGCCTACCTGTTCGTAGCGCCGCGCGCTGGGAGTTCGCCGGGAATGTGCGCTACTGAATGCCTAACCAGGAGAGGTCGACAAGCGGGTAGCCGATAAATGCCACAGCGTCGATGAGAAAGTGGGCGAGCACCAGCGCCCACACGGGCGCGATCCAGTCTGCGGCCGCGGACTCTTTGCCCTTATTCCGCCAGAGAAAGTAGGCGGCGAAGACCACACCCATCACGATGTTGCCCAGGCCCGCGGAAACCCCCTGGTAGAGGTGGTAAGAGCCGCGCAGCACAGCAGAGGCAGCCACCACCTGCCAGGGTAGCCAACCCAGCTGCAGAAGCCGGGTGACCAGGTAGGCCACCACCACGACCTCTTCGCCAAACCCGTTGGCAAAGGACCAGACAAGCGAGGTCGGGATCCGCACCGCGTCGGTAGCGGGCACCACCACCTTCGACAAGCCCAGGTGTACAGCGGCCACGTAGAACGCCAGACCCGGCAACCCGATCGCGGCGGCGAGCCCTGCCCCGTGCGCGAGGTCTCTCCACTTCGGCCAGCACCAGCGGCTTCCCAGCAGAAACCAGGCGAGCGCGCCCCACGCGATAAGCGTGCCCGCAGACGTGACCTGCAGTGCGAGGTCCAGCCAGCTGACGGAGGAAGAGGGCTGCACCAGGGTGGTGGATTGCTCGTTTAAGGGGGCGGTGAGGTAGGCGTCGATAAGCTTGAGGCACGAGCGAAGCCCACTCATGCCGAAGGTGACGGCGAGAACGAGAATAATTTCGATGATGAGTCGGCGGCGCATGCGATAACTTTAAGCCCATGACCCGAATCGCGTATCTGGGACCGGCCGGCACCTTCACCGAGCAGGCGGTGCACGCCTTCAAATTGCCCGAAGCGGAGCTTTTGCCCGTGGACTCGCCCGCAGAGGCGCTCGCCGCGGTCGCGGAAGGCCGCGCCGAGCGCGCCGTGATGGCGATTGAGAACTCCGTCGACGGGGCGGTGACCACCACCTCGGATGCGCTGCTTGCCACCCCGGGCGTCCAGATCTTCGCAGAGACCGAGCTCGAAATCGCCTTCGCCATCATGACCCGGCCAGGGGCCACGCTTGCCGACGCCCACCGGTTTGCCACCCACCCCGTCGCCTACCAGCAAGTGAAGCGGTGGATGGGCGAGCACGCCCCGCAGGCGAGCTTCCAGGCGGCGACGTCAAACGCGGCCGCCGCTGCGCTTGTGGCCGAGGGCGGCGCCGATGTCGCAGCTGCCCCTGAGCGCGCCGCGGAGCTCTTCGGGCTCGAGGTGCATGCCCGCAACGTGGCGGACCTGGAGGCGGCGCGCACCCGCTTTGTGCTCGCCGGGCCTGTGGACACCCCGCCGCAGCGCACGGGCAACGACCGCACCTCCATCGTCTTCCAGACCGTCAACGAGCCCGGCAGCCTGGTCGGCATCCTGCAGGAGTTCGCCTATCGCGGCGTGGACCTGTCGCGTATTGAGTCGCGCCCAACACGCGAGGAGCCGAACACGTACAACTTCTTTGCCGACATCGTCGGCCACATTGACGACGCGCCCGTGGCGGAGGCGCTGCGCGGGGTGTACCTGCGGGCCTCGCGCATCCGCTTCCTCGGCTCCTGGCCGCGCGTGGTGGGGGAGCCCACGCCGGTGCGCGATGCCCGTATTGCGTCGGCCACGGATTGGGTCGAAGCCGTGCGCAGCGGGAGGGCGCGCTAACCCCAGCCGAGCTCGTGCAGCTCGTGTTCTTCCATGCCGAAGTAGTGGCCCACCTCGTGCAGTACCGTCACTTTGACCTCGTGGCGTAGCTGCTCCACCGTGGCGCACATCGCTTCGAGCGGTTCCTTGTAGATGAACACTGCGTCGGGGAGGAAGCCGGTGTGGTTGGAGTGCTGCTCGGGCAGCGGTACGCCCTCGAAAAGCCCGAGGAGGCCGGGCTGGTCCTCGTTGTAGTCGCGGGCCAAGATGACCATGTTGGTCATGTGCTGGGCGAAGGAGTCCGGGATGGTGTCGAGCGCGTCGTTGATCATCGCCTCGAACTCCTCGTCGGTCACCTCCACCATTACTGCGGGGCTTCCTCCGGTGCCGGCGGTGCGGCTTCCGGCGCGTCAGGCGCTGCCTCCGGTGCAGGCGGAGCCTGGTGCTCGCGCAGCGGGCGGCGCTTCGGGCGGTCAGGCGGCGGGTTGCCGTCGATACGCAAGACCTCCTTGCCGCCCGTCGCAGTGCCAGTCAGCTCGGCGAACCCGCCCTCCGGCGAGGAGAAGACCAGCGCGCAGTTCACACTGTGCGAGCCGCCCTCCCACGCGGCCGCCTGCTGGGTGGTCCAGAAGGGCTGCAGCGAAATCTGGTACAGGTTCTCCTCGCTGCCCAGGTAGTCGTGGGCGGCCTTCGTACACACATCGCCCAGGTGCTTGTCCTGGTCCTCCACCGAAGGCGTGCCTTCCGGGAAGACAGGGGCGAGATCGACTCTGCTGGTGATCTCCATCTGGTGAGCGGCGGCGCAGTCCACGACGGACAGACTATTTGCCCCGTCGATAGCCACGCACTCGCCCGGCTCGAAGGTGCGGGCCTGGTCCTGCTCGACCACGCGGCCGGTGGTCAGGATCGGCTCGCCGGCACGGTCGGTTTCCTGCAGCCCGCACAGCATTGTGCGATCCCCGGCCTCCCACGCGCTCGCTGGAGGCAGGATCGGGGCAATCGAGTAACGCCCGTGCGGGTCGTAGCGGCCCTCTAAGTAGCGGACGGTGGAGGCACCGCACAGCTCCTCGCGCAATTGCGCTTGGCGCGTCGGGTTGGGCATCGGCGCGTTCTCGCCGAACTCGGCGGTGGGGTAGACCGCCAGATCCTGGCGTGAGGCCACCTCGAAGCGGTGCTCGCCCGCGCAGTCGGTCTGCTCAAATCCGCTGATCGCCCCGCCTTCACCCACGGTCCACGTCAGGCAGGAACCCTGGTCGGCGGTGGTGAATGGGGCGGGAGCTGCATCGCCGTGCTGCGCCTGCTGGCCGCCTTCGGTGCCGTTGCCGCCAGCATCGGTGCCCGTGGTCATGGCGTACGAACCCATGCCGACCGTCCCGGCAAGCAGGGCGACGAAGAACGCGCGCACGGCGCTGGAATTGGAAGCCATGCCCCTATACTATTCCCGTCACGCGGACTCGCGTCCAACGCGCGTGGTCAGCCAGTACCGGTCCGAGCGGTACAAGGAGGCGCAGAACTCCACCGCGTGCGAACCGCTGCGGGCGAAGCGGGCGATGTGGAGCAGGGCGGTGCCACACGCGACGTCGAGAAGCGGGGCGGTGGCCTCGGTGGCGCTGGCGGCGGTGACGGTCTGCTCAGCCTCCGTGATGGGCAGCCGGTAGTGCTCCTCGAGCAGCGTGTAGACAGACTGCTTGACGTCCTGCTCCAGCAGATCGGGTACCAGATGCGCGTTGTACCAGGCGTTATCGACGGCATAGGGTTCGCCGTCGCCCAGTCGCAGGCGGCGCAGCTGGATGTGTGGGGTGTCCGGGCTCGTGCCGAAGAAGGCCGCGACCTGCGCGGGGGCTAAGGCAGTGGTGGCCCGCAAGATTTCCGACGCTGCCTCCACCCGCTGCTGGGCCATCTCCTCCGAAAAGCTCGCCAGGTGCAGGCGGCTGACCAGGGGAGCGGGGGCGACGAACGTGCCCTTGCCGCGCACCCGACGCAGCTTGCCCGCAGCGACCAGGTCCCCGATGGCGCGGCGCACCGTAATCCGCGAGACCCCGTATTCCTCTTCCAGGGTGCGTTCCCCGGGCAGTAGATCACCGGGGCTGAGTTCTTCGGCGCAGCGGCGCTCCAAAAGCGCCCGCAACTGGGCGTGCTTTGGGGTCGGGCCGTCGGTAATCATAATTCCACCCTACTCCGCTGGTTATGACCAGTCCACCGCTTTTGTGCAGACGCGGCCGCGGCCGTTGGGGACAAGGTAGAGTATGCATTTGTGATTGATCTGAAGTTTCTGCGCGAAAACCCTGACGTTGTCCGCCAGTCCCAAACCGCCCGCGGTGAGGACCCAGCCCTGGTAGGCCAGCTCATTGCCGCTGATGAAAAGCGCCGCAGCGCCATCCAGGCTGCCGATGAGCTGCGCGGCGAGCAGAAGGCCTTTGGCAAGAAGATCGGCCAGGCTTCCCCGGAGGAGCGCCCCGCGCTGCTGGAGGGCTCCAACGAGCTGAAGACGCGTGTGAAGGAGGCGGAGGCCGCACAGGCTGAAGCGGAGGCGAAGGTCAACGAGCTGCAGTACAAGATCCCCAACCCCATCCAGGGCGCACCGGCTGGTGGCGAGGAGGACTTCGTGGTCCTCGAGCACGTCGGCGAGGTGCCGGAGTTTGACTTTGAGGTCAAAGACCACCTGGATCTTGGTGAGTCTCTGGGCATCATTGACATGAAGCGCGGCACCAAGATCGGCGGCGCGCGTTTCTATTACCTCGCTGGTGACGGCGCCTGGATGCAGCTGGGAATGCTGATGCTGGCCGCGCAGAAGGCGCGCGAGGCTGGGTTTAAGCTCATGGTCCCGCCGGTGCTGGTCCGCCCCGAGATCATGCAGGGTACCGGCTTCCTCGACGAGCACGACGAGGAGATTTACTACCTCGAGCGAGACGACATGTACCTGGTCGGCACCTCCGAGGTCGCGCTCGCCGGCCTGCACCAGGACGAGATCATCGACTTGTCCGACGGCCCGCTGCTCTACGCCGGCTGGTCCTCCTGCTTCCGCCGCGAGGCTGGCTCCTACGGCAAGGACACCAGGGGTATTCTACGCGTCCACCAGTTCGACAAGCTCGAGATGTTTGCCTACTGCAAGCCGGAAGACGCTGAGGAGATGCACCAGAAGCTGCTCGGCTTGGAGCGCGAGATGCTCGCCGCCGTGGAGGTGCCCTACCGCATCATCGACGTCGCTGCGGGCGACCTGGGCTCGTCGGCAGCCCGCAAGTTCGATACTGAGGCCTGGGTGCCCTCGCAGGACACCTACCGTGAGCTGACTTCTACCTCGAACTGCACGACCTTCCAGGCGCGCCGCCTGAACATCCGCTACCGCGATGAGAACGGCAAGACCCAGACCGCGGCCACGCTCAACGGCACCCTGGCCACCACCCGCTGGCTCGTGGCCATCCTGGAGAACAACCAGCAGGCGGACGGCTCTGTCCGTGTGCCCGCGGCGCTGCAGCCGTGGGTGGGCAAGGAAGTCCTTGGGGCGTAGATGAGCATGACCTCCCGCGCCATGAAGAAGCTGCACGGTCTGCTGGTACCAGCGGCCTATACGCAGCCTGCCGCGCACCCGGAGGAATCCAAGGAGCGGCTCTACCCCTTCACAGTGCACATGTTCAAGTGGCTGCTGCGGCTGCAGCGCATCAGCGTGCGCATCGAGGGGGCGGAGCACATACCCGCCCGCGGCGGGGCCGTCATCGCCGGCAATCACACCGGCTACTACGACTTCATGCTCACCGGCACCGGGCCCCTGGTCCACGGCCAGCGGCTCGTGCGCTTTATGGCTAAGCAAAGCGTGTTTGAGAAGCCCGTGCTCGGGCGCATCCTGCGCACGATGAAGCACGTGCCGGTGGACCGGGAAAACGGTGCCTCGGCGGTGGACGCTGCGGTGCGCAACGTGCGCGATGGCTACCTCGTGGGCATCTTCCCGGAGGGCACGATCTCGCGCTCCTTTGAACTCGCGGATTTCAAGACGGGCGCGGCGCGCATCGCCGCGCAGGCCGACGCCCCGCTGATTCCTTGCGTGATCTGGGGTTCGCACCGGATCTGGACCAAGGACCTGCCCAAGCAGCTGCGCGGCGTGCCGGTGATCGTGCGCTACGGCGCCCCGGTTGCGCTCAGCAGCGACGCAGAGGAAGACACCCGCCGCCTGAAGCAGGCGATGCAGCACATGCTCGAGCAGTCCCGCGCCGAATACGAGCAGGAATTCGGGCCCTTCGCTCCCGGTGATAAGTGGGTGCCAGCCTCTTTAGGCGGCGGTGCCCCGACGCTGGAGGAGGCGGCCGAGATCTACGAGCGCGAACGCGCGCAGCGCAAAGCAAAGAAGGCCGTGAAGCAGGCCAAGAAAGGCACGTGAGAGAGACCATGCATGCTCCCCAGCTCATCATTAGCGACATCGACGGCACCTTCATCAACCCGGCGGGCCGGGTCACACCAAGGCTGCGCGACGTGGTGGTTCGCGCGGTGCGTTCGGGAGCAAAGTTCGCCCTGGCCACTGGGCGTCCCCACCGCTGGCTGCTCCCGGTGCTTGACCAGCTGCCCGTCGCTCCCACGTGCGTCTGCGCGAACGGCGCGGTGGTCTACGACCCCGTAGAGGACACGGTGCTGCGCTCCTTTGAGCTGGCGCCGGAGACTATGGGTCGCGTCGTCGAGGCAATCGACGAGGCGCTGCGCCCCTTGAACATCCAACACGGCTATGGGGTGGAGCGGGTGGGGCAGAGCGCGCTCGATCCGGAGGAGGAGTGCTTCCTCACCACGCCCGAGTACAACCGGGACGCCTGGGACACCGCTTTCGGCATCGGCACCGTCGCGGAGATCACCTCGCAGCCCGCCGCCAAATTGCTGGTCCGCGCGCCGCAGCTGCAGTCCGCGGAGATGTTCGACCTGCTTGCCCAGGTGATCGAGCCGGAGGACGCGCACCTGACCTACTCCATGGACGAGGGTCTTATTGAGCTGTCGCACCCCGGCATCAACAAGGCGAGCGGGGCGTCGGTGCTCGCGGCCGAATACGGCATCGAGCCCTCCCAAGTCATCGCCTTCGGGGATATGCCCAACGACCTGGAGATGCTCGCCTGGGCCGGGATGGGCGTGGCCATGGCGAATTCCGCGCCCGCACTGTTGGACGCTGCGGACTATGTCACCGCCTCCAACGAGGAGGACGGGGTGGCACAGGTGCTGGAGCACTGGTTCTAAGCGCAAGCGGCCCCATACAATTGGCGGCATGTCTCTCATCGCGGCCATTGACCAGGGCACAACTTCTACCCGCGTGGTGTTTACGGATACGCGCGGCAACGTCGTCGCCCAGGCACAGTTCGAGCACACCCAGCACCTGCCGCGCGAGGGGTGGGTGGAGCACGATGCGCTGGAGATCTGGCGCAACACCCGCCGCGCACTGAGCGAGGCGATGGCCGAGGCCGACATCGCGGAAGAAGACATCGCAGCCCTCGGCCTGACTAACCAGCGCGAGACGGCCGTGATTTGGGACAAGGCCACAGGCGTCCCGATCCACCGGGCGATCGTGTGGCAGGACACGCGCACCAACCCGAAACCAGACGCGGGCACGACACAGGACGTGTACTTGGCGCGCACGGGCCTTTTGTACAACTCATACCCGGCGGGGCCGAAGTGGGCGTGGATCCTGGACAACGTCGAAGGGGCGCGAGAGCGCGCCGAGGCGGGCGAGTTGCTCGCCGGGACGATTGATACCTGGCTGATCTGGAACCTCACCGGCGGTGCCCGCGAGCCAGAGAACGCGGTGCACGTCACCGACGTCACGAACGCCTCGCGCACCCTGCTCATGGATCTGGGCACCCTCGAGTGGGACCCGGAGCTGTGCCGCGAGATTGGCGTACCGCCGGAAATCCTGCCGGAGATCCGGCCCTCCGTCAGCCACTTTGGCACCGTGCGCCGCCGGGGCCCGCTCGCGGGCGTGCCGATTACCGGCGTGCTGGGCGACCAACAGGCCGCCCTGTTCGGGCAGGGATGCTTGGCGGAGAACCAGGCGAAAATGACCTACGGCACCGGCCTGTTCATGCTGCTCAACACGGGTGAAACGCCGCAGATCAGCGAGCGCGGGTTGCTCACCACCGTCGCCTACCAGATCGAGGGCCAGGCCCCCGTGTACGCGCAGGAGGGCTCGGTGGCCGTGGGCGGCTCGCTGATCCAGTGGCTGCGCGACCAGCTCGGCCTGCTGCGCACCGCGGCTGAGTCCGAGACGCTCGCGGCACAGGTGGAGACCTCAGGTGGGGTGGTGATCGTCCCGGCCTTTTCCGGCCTGTTCGCCCCGCGGTGGCGCCCGGACGCGCGCGGGGTGATCACCGGCCTGACCCGCTTCGTGGACCGCCGCCACATCGCCCGCGCCGCGCTCGAGGCCACCTGCCTGCAGGCCCGCGAGGTCGTGTGCGCGATGGGCGGCGAGCCGACCGCGCTGCGCGTCGACGGCGGGATGACCACCAACGACTTGCTCATGCAGTTGCAGGCCGACATCCTCGGCATCGACGTCGAGCGCCCCGCCAACACGGAAACCACCGTGATGGGGGCCGCTTCAGCAGCGGGCATCGGGGCCAAGCTTATCGACGCCCCGCTGTCCCTCGGCGAGACCACCACCTGGAAAAACACGTGGGCCGGCCCCGAAAGGGACCGGCTCGTGGCGCGGTGGGAGGACGCGGTGCGCCGCTCCTACGACCTGGCCTAATTGGTGCCTGATTGGTGCCTAGTTAGTCGTGATGTTGACCGCGTTGTGCACCGGGTTGTAGGTGATGGAACCGCCCTGGAAGGTGACGACCACGGTGCCGTCGCCAAGCGTGCGCTCGCGCGACGTCGGCATACCGAGCGGGCCGGCATCCATGCCCTGCTGCAGCCAGGCGTCCGCGATCTTGCCCGCCAGCGTGAAGATCTGGCCTTGGCGGTCCTGGATGCCCACGCCGCCCTTGTAGAAGGCGTAGGTGCGGCCGCCGACCTGTGGGCCGCCAACACCGGCGACGAGCGCGCCAAGCGTCGGCTCGAACTGGTACCAGACATTGGCCAGGTCCTGCTTGCCAAGCGTCTGCAGCGCCGGGCCGATGTACGGGGTGACCTGCTGCACCGTCAGGCCGGGCATGAGCTCCATACCTGCGACGGACTTCGCGCCGCCGGGCAGCATGCCGCGGGAGTTGGCGTAGAGGATGACCAGGCCGAGCAGGGTACCGGCCGCGGCCGCGATCGCGACGGCGTCACCGGACGCGAGCCCGGACAGGGAAAGCCCGCTGGTCTGCGTGCCCTCTGCCGGACGGACCACGGTCGTGGTGGTGCCGTCCTCGTTGACGACGGTCTCGGTCTGCGTATTGCTCTCGCTGGAGCCGAGCGCGGAGGAGAGGTCGCCGACGGTGGTGTCGGTGGCTTCTACGTCCGGGTTGTTCGGGTCAGTGCCGGTGTTGCCGCCGCCCAGGAGGGAGTCGACGATTCCGCTGGGGCCGCGGGAACCACCGAGGCTTTTGTACTTGTTGTTGGCCACGCGGCGGATGTCGCCCATCCGGTTGTAGAGGTTCTGGCCCGGGCAGGCGTTGTAGTGGAAGTCGCGGTGCGCGTTGATATTGGGGAACATTGCGCCCTGGCCAGCAGCGTAGCGGGAGCCGCGGAAGTTGAAGTCGGCGTAGTGGTAGTTCGAGCCCATCGGGTCGAAGCCAGCCACGGCCGCCTTCCAGCCGATGATCTCGCCCATCGCGTTGACGCTCGCGGTGGTGGGGGTGGCGGTTTCATAGTTACCCAGCATGGACACACCCCAGGTATTCGTGTTGAACCCGCCGACGTGGGCCCCCTGTACGGCGCGATCCAGGCCGCCTGCGCGGCCCTCGTAGATGTTGCCGTACTTATCCACCAGCGCGTTGTAGCCGATGTCGCCCCAACCCAGGTTCCGTGCGTGGTACGTCCAGATGCCGCGCACGATGCCGGGGGCCTGCGCCTCGGTGTAGTTGTTGGAACCCGCGGTGTGGTGGACCGTCGCCGCGGTGACCGGCTCGGTGTACGTGGGGTTGGATGAGGCCCCTGCGCCCCACTGCGCGCGGGAGACCACCTTGGGCATGCCGCGGGTGTACGAATCCGCAGCCGGGGCGATACCGCCAGAGGTGCCGGTGCCGCCATCCAAGAAGACGGCCTCGATGTCCTTAGCGGTGGTCGGCGCGTTGGAGTCGGTGCGCCCGCCGTCGAGCAGGTCGACGTTGCCAGTGGAGACCTGGATGCGCTTGGTGGGCTCGACGAAGATCGGCTCGGTGCCGAAGGTGTCGCTACCAGTGTTGTCGGCGTGGTCCATCTCGTACCACTCGGACCAGGAGCCGTCCGCCTTTTTCGCGCGCACGTAGGCGACCACGTCGCGGTCGCCCTTCCAGGTCAGGCCAAACATGGTGAACTCGCGATCGCGCGAGAACTCCTTAACCACGCGGCGGACTTCCTTCTCACCGCCCTGGGACTTGACGGCGGCGTCGTCGACGGTGGTGTCGTTACCGGACGCGAATGAGGCGGTATCCGTGTACACCTCTTTATCCGGGCCGCCGACGGATTGCACTCGCAGGATGTTGTCGCCGCTGAAAGCGGCCGTGGCGACCATCGCCACGGTCAGAAGTGCGGCCAGGATTGCGGTACGCCAGGGCGCGGTCCGGGTGGACGCCCTGTTCAAGCGTTTACGTTGGTGCACGGGAAGACTCCTGGATATTACTGGGGCAAATGTGAAGAAAGTTATCTGTTGTGCAGTGTAGAGGAAGTTCAAGTTTAAAGTAAGTCTTGAGACTTTCGGCGTGTCGTGGGGCGGGCTCAGACCGCGTACATGTGGAAAGATTGAGGCCATGACTTATGACCTCATCGTTGTCGGATCCGGATTCTTTGGGTTGACCGTGGCTGAGCAGGCCGCGAGTGAGCTGGGCAAACGTGTGCTGATCGTCGAAAAGCGCGACCACCTCGGCGGCAACGCCTACTCGGAAAAGGACCCGGACACCGGCATTGAGGTGCACAAGTACGGCGCGCACCTCTTCCACACCTCCAACAAGCGTGTGTGGGAGTACGTCAACCGGTTCACCGAGTTCACCGACTACCAGCACCGCGTATTCGCCATGCATGACGGCACCGCCTACCAGTTCCCCATGGGGCTCGGCCTGATCAACCAGTTCTTCGGCCGCTACTACTCGCCGGACGAGGCCCGTAAGCTCATCGAGGAGCAGCGCGAAGGCAAGGACCCTGCGGCGGCCACCAACCTGGAAGAGCGCGGCATCGCGCTGATTGGCAAGCCGCTCTACGAAGCCTTTGTCAAGCACTACACCGCCAAGCAGTGGCAGACCGACCCCACCGAGCTCCCGCCGGAGATCATCTCGCGCCTGCCAGTGCGCTACACCTTCAACAACCGCTACTTCAACGACACCTACGAGGGCCTGCCGGTCGACGGCTACGCCGCCTGGTTGGAGAAGATGGCGGAGCATGAGCTTATCGACGTCCGCCTGTCCACCGACTACTTCGCCGTCCGTGACGAGCTGCGCGCCGAATCACCAGACGCCCCCGTGGTCTACACCGGCCCAGTCGACCAGTACTTCAACTACGCCGAGGGCCACCTCGGCTGGCGCACCCTCGACTTCGAGCGCGAAGTGCTGGAGACCGGCGACTTCCAGGGCACCCCGGTGATGAACTACAACGACGCGGACGTGCCGTACACCCGCATCCACGAGTTCCGCCACTTCCACCCGGAGCGGCAGGATAGCTATCCTGCCGACAAAACGGTCATTGTGAAGGAGTACTCCCGCTTCGCCGAGGACGGCGACGAGGTCTACTACCCGATCAACACGCCCGAGGACCGCGAGAAGCTGAAGAAGTACCGCGAGCTCGCCGCTCAAGAATCCCGCGAGAACAAGGTGCTCTTCGGTGGTCGCCTGGGCACCTACCAGTACCTGGACATGCACATGGCTATCGGCGCGGCCCTTTCCCTGTTTGATAACCACCTGCGTCCGCACTTCGAGGACGGGGAGGCGCTGAACCAGGCGCGCGGGCACTAATCTTGCATGCGTGCCTATTGAGCAGAGACAGCATGCCGCTTCCCGACGGGGCGTAGACTCCTTCTTCGGGCTTTCTGCGGCCCCCGTTGTGCTGGTACTCATCGGCTCGATCGGTGCACAAACCGCGGCGGTGCTCGTGACCGACATGTTGCCGACCGTGGGCGCGCCGGGCGTCTCGGGCCTGCGCATGGCCGCTGCCGCCGTCATTATGGTGCTGCTGTTCCGGCCGCGGTTATCGGGTATGACGCGCGCCCGGGTGATCAATATCGTGGTTTACGGCGTCGCCATCGGGTTGATGAACGTGATGCTGTACCAGGCCATTGCCCGTCTTCCGCAGGGTGTGGCCGTGACCATCGACTTCTTCGGCCCCTGCGTCGTTTCTTTTCTTGGACTGAAGATGTGGCGCTCCCGTCTGTGGGCCATCGCCGCGTTCGTGGGCGTCGCCCTGATCGCGCAACCCTCCAACGACCTTGACCTCGTCGGCGTTGCTTTTGCCGCAGTTGGTGCGGCGTTCTTCGGCATCTACACCCTCTTCGCTGCCCGTATGGGTAATGCTGAGAGCGGTGGGATGCCGGATTTAGCGCTGTCGGTGGTCGTCGCAGCGTTCGTGCTCGCGCCCTTTGCTGTTTCCGCAGCACCGCATGTACACGGCTCGATGTGGGGCACCATTGTGCTCTCGGGCTTCATCGGCGCGGTGGTCCCTTTTGTTATGGACACGATCGCTGCCGGCATTGTTTCGGCGGCGGTTGTCGGCACGCTTTTTGCGCTGGACCCAGTCATCGGGGCGTTCCTGGGCTGGGCCTTCTCCGGTGACCAGATCACGTGGTCCATGGCAGCAGGCATTGCGTTGATTGCTGCGGCCGGCGCGATCATTACGTGGCGCGGGGCGAAAGAATCCCGCGTGGCGTGAGTTGCCAGAGTAATGCGGTGAGTAATACACAACTCTGAACAACTCAGAACAACTATGTTGAGCTGCAGAAACAGTGCATTTACTGGGTCGTTGTGAGGCGAAGTTGTTTCAGAGTTGTTTTGAGTTGTTTTAAACAACTCGTGTATTACTCCTGTTATGCTCATTGCATGGTCGATGCGGAGTTTGAGGTTGTAAGGGAAGCGCTTTCTGCGATTGAAGCTGGTGAGAACGCCAGCAGTAGGGAATCGCAGATATTGGACTTCAAGGAAGACCCCGCTGTGCATCCGATGAACAAGAATCCCGATGCGGGCTTAATAGAATTTCTCGTCGACGAAGTTATTTGCTTTTCCAACGCGGATGGCGGAGTCGCATACATCGTCCTTGGTGTTAACGACAAGAAGTCGGGGCCATCTGCGTTTACTGGAACTGACCGTGCTTGCGACTGGTTGGTGGAGAAAATCTACAGTAAGACCCAGCCACATATCCAAGTAGAAGCTTTTGAAATCCAGTGGTGCGATGCGCGTTTGATAATCTTGCGTGTTCCGCGAGGGATGGCGCTCTACCAACGATCCAAAGGTCAAGCGAGCAAGCGCGTAGGGAAAAGCTGTGTCCCACTCGGGGAAGACGAGCGTCGGAGTATCCATCTGGCACGCGCCAATCCAGATTTCAGTGCTATGGCGTCGAGGCGAGGGCCTGAAGAATTGGATCTGCAAGCCGTCGAGCGGGCGAGAGTTCTCCTAGCCAATCGGAAAAAAGCCTTGGGTGACAGCTCACCGGTTCCGCGGACGGGGCTCGAACTATGCAGTGAGTTAGGCCTGCTAAAGCCTGATGGAGGACTGACTTTCGCAGCGGAAATACTCTTCATGCAGCCGTTAAATAACCGGTCGGTAGTTCGTCACCTTCTTCGGGAGGTGCCCAGTGGTGATCCAAAGGTGACCGAGATCTCGGCACCGTTAATTACAGCTTCCGAACGCCTCCGCGCGCTCATCACGGACCATACATCTCAGGAAATCGCTCGAGTCCAGCTCCCGAATGGGCAGGAGTTCCCGATTCCTGCGTTCCCGACGATGGCGGTTGACGAAGTTGTTTCCAATGCGTTTGCTCACCGCGATTGGGGAGCTACCGCAGCAATAGTCGTAGACCAGTCTCCCACCAGCTTGACAGTGTGGTCTCCTGGCAGCCTTCCAGTGGGTGTTCGTAAAGAAAGAATTTTGACCACCCAATCTATTCCGCGGAACCCAGTGCTCATGGGGGCTTTAAGGCAGTTGAGTCTCGCTGAGGAATCGTCGCGCGGTTTCGACCGCATGTGGGTCTCTATGCTCTCAAGCGGCAGGCAAACCCCGAGTCTGAACACTGATGGGCCGTTTGTTGAGGTTACTTTGCCTTCTGGTGAGGTGGATCAAGATTTCATCAAGGCGCTATATCAGCTGCGTTCAACATTTGGGGATGCCATTTTCGATAGTGTGAATGGACTCTTGGTTACACGCCATTTGGCAAATAATCAGATCTTGATGACTTCTACTGCAGCTCGGCTTATGCAAGTCTCGGAGGCGCAGGCCCAGGAAACCTTAGGATGGTATGCAAGGCAGGGCTTCCTGGAGCAGCTGAGGGATGCTCCCGAATGGATATTGTCCGCGCAAGCCAGAGCCGCTTTTGACGGTGAAGCATCCTCTGTAGTCAGTGCGGTAACGACGGAGGACTGGATTATCGATCAGCTCCGTGAAGGGAATGCTCTGAATGCTCGTGAAGTTGCTGAAGAATTAGGTGTTGAGAGGCAATCGGTAAGTCGGCTCCTCCGGCACCTTAGAGATTTGGGTAAAGCAAAGATCGCTCACGATAGCCCTAAGCGGGGGCCAGGCGTCCGGTGGGTTTCTACTTAACCGGAGACGCCAGACCGTCAGCAAAACAACCCAGAACAACTCAAAACAACTATGTTGAGCTGCAGAAACAGTGCATTTACTGGATTGTTTTGAGGTGAAGTTGTTTGAGAGTTGTTTGGAGTTGTTTCAAACAACTCTCCAACAACTCTCAGGCTCCGGCCCGTTGCGCTACCCAGCGACCGGCACAAACGTCGAAACGAGGTAGCGGTTGATGTCGGAGCGATTGATGATGCCAACGACGAACGACGGCGTCATCGTTGCTAACGACGAGACCGGTCGGTCGAGAACAGCGGCCACGTCAGTACCGAACTCTGTCGAGTCGTTGTGTGCGAGCAGCGCGTACGGCGTGGTGAAGGCCGGCACGGAGTCGCCGATCACGTCGAGTACGTCCCCGTCTGAGACGAAACCGGCCAGCGTGCGGTCGTCGCTAAGCAACGGCACGCCAGAAATCCGCTTGTCCACGAACATGTGCAGCGCATGGCGGATCGTGTCGTTTGGCGACAGAGAGTAGACGTCTTCCCGCATCAGCTTGGCGACCAGCGTATCCGCGGCAGGGGAGGCGGCCTCCTGTGCGCTGGGCTCAGCAGTGGTTTTCGTGCTTGACTGTTGCAGCTATGTTCACAATTTGTGTGAACGTTGGGTCCTGCTGAGGCGGGGGCGCCCGCCAGCGCTTGAACATGCAGATGGCCATCGGTGCGGTCCTGTCCCTGTTTGATAACCACCTGCGCCCGCACTTCGGGGACGGCGAGGCACTGAACCAGGCGCATGGGTATTAAAGGGTCCGGTAGCCCGCCCTTCTTCCTTTAGGTAAGGCAATCCTATATAGTCTGCAGGGTGAGTTTTAGGCCTTTCCTTGCAACCGTCGCCCGTAGTGAACGTGTCGCGCCGAATTTCCAACGAGTGACGTTCACCGGAGTCGACGCAATGGGGCCTGCCGTACCCATCAGGGATTTGCGCATCAAGCTGCTGATCCCGCCCGCCAGTGGAGTTCTCACCCTTCCGGAGGAAGGGTGGTGGGACGCGTGGCGCGGTATGCCGGAGCACACGCGCGGGCACCTCCGTACCTACTCGATTCGAGAATTCCGGCGATGCGCCGGTGAACCGGATGAGCTGGATGTGGATTTTGTTCTGCACAGTGACAACCCCGGCCCCGCCTCGGCATGGGCGGAGGGCGCGCAACCTGGCCAGCAGCTCCTGATAATTGGGCCGACCCGCGACGATGACTCCGGTGTTGGCATCGAATTTAATCCGGGGTCTGCAGCAATGGCATGCCTCTATGGTGACGAAACCGCGCTTCCAGCAATAGCCCGCATCTTGGAGGATTGGCCCGGGGGCCTCGCCGGGTCTGCTGACATTGAGGTACCGGCCGGCAACCACTTGCCCATCGACGCCCCTGCGGAGGTCGACGTCCGCTGGCACTTCCGCGAACACCGCGACGTCGACCACGGGGATTTACTTCGTGCACAACTGCAAGACGATGTCGCATCCCGCTGTGCCTCAGTATCTTCGGGAGCTGGAAGACTAGAGCCAGTTGATGAGGCCCTCCTCGACATGGTCTGGGAGACACCCACGTACTCCAGCGGCGGTGAATCTATCGCCCCCGCTTCGGGTACTGCAGGGCATACCTACTACTGGATCGCAGGGAAGAGCACGACTGTGACGGCGATGCGGCGGCTCCTGGTGAAAGAGGCGAGTGTGCCTCGCCACCACGTGTCGTTTATGGGGTACTGGCGATAACGGGGTTACAACGTGGATAAACGTGTAGGGCTTGTCGCTTTCCTTGCGGCTTTCACCGTGTGCGCAGCATTAGTGTCGCTTCTGTTCGGGGCGCGCGAAATGGGGTTCGCGGCAACGGTGAGCGCGGTTCGCGACGGAATCACGCTGGCGTTCTCGAGAGGCGCCGAACAACTCGAGGCGGCCAGCGACGAAGCGAAGATCATCGCACAACTTCGAGTTCCGCGCACCCTGCTCGGCCTGTTGGTAGGGGCAGCGCTAGGTACAGCGGGGGCGCTGCTGCAGGGCCACACCCGAAACCCGCTCGCAGACACAAACCTGCTGGGCGTAGGGCCCGGTGCGGCGCTCGCAGTGGCGGCAGCTATTTCCTTTCACGGCTCCATGACGGTGTTGGGCACTGTTGGGGTGGGCTTCCTCGGCGCAATACTCGCGGTGGCGCTCGTGTTCGCGCTTAGTATGAGGAGCCTGGGATCTACCCCAATCATGGTCGTGCTCGGTGGTTCTGCGCTGGGCGCGGTCTGTAGTGCGCTTACCAGTGGCATCGTGCTGACGAATACGCAAAGCCTCAACGAGATGCGGTTTTGGACAGCGGGTGCTATCGCTGGGCGCGACATGCAGGTGGTTGCGGTGCTCGCCCCGGTGATTCTCCTCGGGCTTGTGGGGGCCTTTGCCACGGCCAATCGGGTGAACCTCTTGAACTTGGGAGACGACGTGGCAAGTGGACTTGGGGTGAGCGTCCCCATCGCGCGTGCCGTGGGCATCGTCCTGGTTGCATTGCTTACTGGCGCCGCGGTGGCTGGGGCGGGCCCAATCGGGTTCGTTGGCCTGGTTGTTCCGCACCTTGTGCGCGCCTTCACCGGGCCCGATTACCGCTGGGTGCTGCCTTGCTCCGCGCTGGCTGGGGCCTCGCTACTCTTGCTTGCCGACGTCATTGGCCGCGTCATCGCACGGCCCGGCGAATTGCAGGTGGGTATCACGCTCGCCTTTGTTGGCGCCCCGTTCGCCCTGTACCTCTTGCGTAAAGGGGCGAAACTGTGATGCGGGTTTTCGTGACGAATGGTGTCCTTGCGGTGTTGGCTCTCGCCGCGGCCCTTGGGGGTGTCATGGTCGGAGACTTCGAGCTTACGGTCCGGGATATTGTTTCTGCGCTCATGGGCCAAACCACGGAATTGGCTCGTACGGTGATTATTGAGTGGCGTCTGCCGCGGGTAGTGACAGCTTTGGGAGTAGGAGCTGCGCTGGGTTTTGCGGGGGCGATCTTCCAGACCATCACGAGGAATCCATTGGCGAGCCCAGACATTCTGGGCGTCACTTCGGGCGCCTCCGCTTTCGCGTTGACTGCGTTACTTGCTGGTGGAAGCTCCGGAATGCTGCTGCACCTTCTGGGGGTCCCGCTCAGTGCGTTCCTCGGTGGATTGGCAGCGTCTGCGGCAATCTGGTGGCTGAGCCGTGGCGCGGGTCTCGGGTCTTTCCAACTTGTCTTCGCCGGGATCATCATCAACGCGTTAGCGATGGCCTACAACTCGTTCCTGCTCGTTCGCGCCGACTATCGCGATGTCGGCAAAGCGCAGGCGTGGATCACCGGTTCGGTGGGGTCTTCGAACTGGCGCGATGCACTCGCCGTACTCATTGCGCTGGCAGTCGTCGTTCCGTTCTTGCGGTGGGCAGCCTTCAATCTTCAGGCACTCTCATTAGGCGAGGATACGGCTGCTGGCCTCGGGGTGCAGCCTCGGCATATGCAACTCATCCTCATGCTCATGGCTGTAGTGCTGGCATCGACGGCCGTCGCAGCATCTGGTCCGATAGCATTCGTGGCGTTTGTTGCGCCACAGATCGGACGCAAGATCACGCAAACAGCGACGCCGCCTTTAGGAACAGCAATGCTCGCTGGCGCGGCGATCGTGACCGGCGCTGACTTAGCGGTGCGCACCCTGGTGCCCGGGAACCTGCCGGTAGGTATAGCTACAACTGCGATTGGTGGCACAGCGCTGCTCTACACGCTGCTACGTGCAACACGAAAGGTGTCCGTATGATGCTTCAAGTTCGAAATCTCAAGGTGAGTTATGGCGCTACCGTCATCGTTGACGGCATTGATCTCGACGTGCCTCAAGGTGGGGTCACCACAATCATCGGTCCGAATGGTTGCGGCAAGTCAACGCTGTTGCGAGCTACAGCAGGGCTTATTGCATGCGACAGTGGCACGGTCACGCTGAACGGCGTGGACACGGCGAAACTGAAGCGCCGCGAGATTGCGCGCCAGCTGGCAGTACTGCCACAGACGCCTGTCGCCCCCGAGGGGCTCACGGTCCGTGACTTGGTCAGCCGTGGACGCCACCCGCATCAGTCCTGGCTACGGCAGGCTTCTGCGGAGGATGCGCGTGCTGTTGATGCAGTGATGGAGCTGACCAATATTGCAGAGTTTGCAGATCGTCCGCTCGAGCGGCTTTCTGGCGGACAGCGCCAGCGAGCCTGGATCGCGATGGTTTTAGCCCAGGACACTCCGCTCGTGTTTTTGGACGAGCCGACGACGTACCTCGACTTGTCCCACTCCGTCGAGGTCTTGTCGCTTGTACGTCGCCTCGCTGATCAGGAGGGGCGAACTGTGCTCATGGTGTTGCATGATTTGAACCTCGCCGCACGCTACTCGGATCAGCTCATCGTGATGCGTTGTGGCGAGGTTCGTGCGGTCGGTGCGCCTGCCGAGGTGGTCACGGAGTCTTTGCTGAGCCGCGTTTTCGATCTGCCTGCGGTTGTGGCGTCAGACCCAGTGAGCGGTGGCCCACTGGTCGTCCCCCGGTAGGCACCCTCCCCCTGAAATGCCTAGAGCTGTTGCTCGATTTGCTCGACTGCGTACGGGATAGAGAGGGGGTTTGGCATGCTCATTGCGTTGGCGGTGTCGGTGTCGAGCCAGTAGAGCCCGCCACGCTTGTTGACGTCAAGGTCCATGAAGTTCTCGTCGTTCTTCAGCGCATCGATCGCGCCGTAGTAGTCCAACACGAAGAGGTAGTCCACGTCGTTGAAATCTGCGTAGTTCTCGGGCGACCAGTCGAGGAAGAAGCTGGAGCCATCACCGTTGAACTTCTCCGGGATCTTGAAGCCCAGTTTTTCGATGAAGGAGCCGCGGCCGTCGCCAGCGGTGTACACGCCGAACTTCCCGTCGTAAGGCATGCCGATAACCGCTGTTTTCCCTTGCAGCTCTGGGTGTGCTTCGCGGAAGTCTTCGAATGCCTGCTCGGCGTCGTCGATAAGCTTTTGACCTTCGTCTTCCTTGTCTACGGCCTTGGAGATCTCCTTGACCTGTGCATCCCAAGGGACCTGCCAATCCTGGTACTCATCCGAGTGGAAGGTGGTTGGCGCGATCTGCTCGAGCAGTGCCTTCTTGTCGTCTTCGAGACCGCTGTTTACTGCAATGATTTGTGTCGGGTTGAGCGACGCCACCTTTTCCGCAGTGTCGGTGCTGAATTCGGTGGTGGTATCACGGATTGGGTTCGGGTTGACCGTGAGCTTGTTCTTGGCCCACGGTCCAAGTCCGGAGGGATCGCCCGAGCCCTCTTGCTCCCAGGTGGCGTAACCGACCGGTTGCTCGCCCAGGGCAAGGAGCGTATCGACGTCGCCAAGACCCAGTGCCACGATGCGTTCGTCTGACCCGTTGGCATCGGAAGCTTCGGGAGCGGCTGTTGGGCCGCTTGCTTCGCTCGAGCAGCTGGCAAGCATGAATGCCGCGGTGACAGTGGCGGCGATTGCTTTGAAGGGGCGAGAGGTAAAGAGTGCCAAGGTTGCACCTTCCGTAGGTAAATGAAGAATGTCCAGTTAGGCCTGCCTAACCTAAAGGATGCATTTTAAGGCATGCCTTACCTCACGGGCAATCCCTGTCTATGTACTCGGGGCGGGAGCGACAAATGTCGAGTCGCTATGCGCGGGCAGCGCGTACAGCGTCGTGAAAGCGGCCGTCCACAGGGAAAGCCGTACAACGTGTCTCGTTTTCTAGATCGGCGGCTTGAGAAGACCCTCGTGCTGCGCACTGGCAGCGATATGACTATTAGCGCTGGCTGTACGGGTTGTCGTCGGGGTTGCCGAACTCGCGCTGGTAGTGCGCGTCCCAGTCGAAGCCCGCCTCTTCGCTGTTTTCCAGGTGCAGGGGATCGGCAGGCGCTTCGTCGCCTTCCGATTGAGCCGTGCGAATCAGCAGCACCACCCCGACGAGCGCGGCACCGATCGCCGTGAACACGCCGATCGAGCCGGAGAGGAACACGACGGCAAGCCCGGCGACGACAATCGCCAGGATGCCAAGCAGAAGATCCATCTTGGAATTGTTCATGGCACCGAGTATCCCGCCGGATGACACATCCGGCAAGGGGAGCACAGTCTACTTCGATGCGCGATCATCCATGATAAACGCGATCGCGCACCCGATGATCAGGCCCCAGAAGGGAGAGGTGATGCTGAGGAACTTGAACTCGGAGACCGTGATCAGAAAGCACACCAGCGCACCGAAGGGATACTGGCCCGAAAAGCCTGCGAGGAAGGCATTCTTCAGCGAGTTCAACATCGCAATGCCCGCGAGTGCTGCGATGAAGGACGTCGGCATGGCCAGCATGAAGCCGACGAACGCTGGCGACGCCAACCCGACGGCGATCGCGCCGATGGCCGTGACCATCGCTGCGGCGTAGTGCCGCGAGCGATCGGGGCCTGAGATAATCAAGGCGTTAGTGGGGCCGGCCAGGCAGGTCGTTACGTTGCCGATAAAAGCCATCGGCAGTGATACCAGTCCGGCGGCTGCCGAGGCCAGGTTCACGCCCGGCCTATGCCCGGCCGCGGTGAGCACGGCGACACCCTGGCCGTTTTGCACCACCACGACTGTGATGGCCAGCGGCAGCACCAGCTCGACCATGGCTGCCCAGCTGAACTGCGGCATGATCAGCTCTGGCTGGGCGAAGATCCCGTTGTCGAGGATGCCCTCCGAGACCCGGCCGAGCAGGAATGCGAGCGCGGTGCCGAAGATGGCTGCCACAGCGACGGCTGGTGCAAAACGCGCGATCCGCTTCACCGCGGGATGGTTGATGGAGAGCAGGACAAACACCAGGATCATCGGCAGGACGATCGGCGGGTCGTCGATAGCCACCTCGATCAGCCCGAGCCCAAAGTGCAGGAAGATACCCGCCACCATCGCCTGCACGATGGTGGGCGGCAGCACCGCCATGAATCTTCCGATGAGGCCAGTCCAGCCGAGGAGGAAGACGAGCACTGCGGTGGCGATATACGCGCCGATCACTTCCGCGAACGCGAGGTGCGTGAGCGCGTCTCCGACAAGCACGGTGCCGGGGATCGTCCAGAAGAACGCGTACGGCGTTCTATAGAGCCAGGTGAGAAACAGCGTCAACAGGCCGTTGCCAAGGAAGGCTCCGAGAATCCAGGACGAGGTCTCGTCTGGTGAGAGGTTGCCGGCCGTCGCCGCCGCGAGGATGACGGCGATCGGACCCGAGGCGGAGAAGATGAGCGCGACCAGCCCGTTGCCTATTTCAAGCGGGCCGAGGTCGCGCCGTATGTCTCCGAGACTCGGGCGCTGGCGCGTTGGGTGCTCAATCGCGCCGAGCGCTGTTAAACGGGGCGCTGTCATAGGGTTACACCGTCCCTTGCTCGTCGGTTTACGCCTTCTCAATCACCGCGGCCAAGCCCTGGCCGCCGCCGATGCACATGGTCACCAGGGCGCGCTTGGCGTCGGTGCGCTGCATTTCGTGGGAGGCGGTGACCAGCATGCGGGCGCCGGTGGCACCGACGGGGTGGCCGAGCGAGATGCCGGAGCCGACCGGGTTGACGCGTGGGTCGTCCTCGGAAATGCCCCAGGCGTCCAGCACCGCCAAGGCCTGGGCGGCGAAGGCCTCGTTGAGCTCGATCAGGTCGATGTCGTCGAAGGAGATGCCGAGGCGGTCAAAGAGCTTCTCGGTCGCGGCGACCGGGCCGATACCCATGGTCTCCGGGGCCACGCCGGCGACGGCCCAGCCGCGCAGGACGGCAGCCGGGTTCAGGCCCAGCTCTTCGGCCTTCTCGCGGGTGGTCACGATCATGGCGGCGGCACCGTCGTTCTGGCCGGAGGCGTTGCCGGCGGTCACGGTGGCACCGTCCAGCTTCTTACCCATGACCGGGCGCAGCTTGGCCAGGGACTCGGTGGAGGTGTTCGGGCGGATGTGCTCGTCTTTGTCCACCACGATCGGGTCGCCCTTGCGCTGCGGGACGGAAACGGGGACGATCTCCTCGTCGAACTTGCCGGCCTCCTGGGCTGCGGCGGCGCGCTTGTGGGAGTTCACGGCGAGCTGGTCCTGGCGGTCGCGGGCAATGGAGTATTCATCGCGCAGGTTCTCGGCGGTCTCGATCATGCCGCCCGGGATCGGGTGGTGCTTGCCGCCGGCCTGCTCGCGGCCCTCCTGCAGGCGGTCCTTGAACTCGAGGTTGCCGCCCTTGGCACCCCAGCGGATCTTGCCGTCCACCGTGTACTCGGTGTTCGACATGGACTCGGCGCCGCCGGCAATGATCAGGTCGGCCGCGCCGGAGGCGATGTGGGCTGCGGCAGTGGCCACTGCCTGCAGGCCGGAGCCGCAACGGCGGTCCAGCTGCATGCCGGGGACGTCTACGCCCAGCTCCGCGTCAAGGGCGACCACGCGGCCCAGGGCAGGCGCGGCACCGTTGGGGGAGGCCTGGCCGAGGATGATGTCGTCGATAAGCGAGCCTTCGATGCCCGCCTCCTTGATCACCTCGGTGACGACGGTCGCGGCGAGCTCTTGGACAGGCACGCCGACAAACGCGCCGCCGTAGCGGCCGACTGCGGTGCGCTTCGGGTTGCAAATGACGATCTCTGGCTGGTTCATGAGTAGTCCTTTCAGGGATTAGACGTTGTTGTGCGTGGCCATGAGGTCACGGGTGATGGCCTCGGCGGTGTTGAGCAGCTGCGGCAAGAGGTTGTCCACAAGCTGTTCGTAGGGGTGCGCCGCCACGTGGGTGGAGACGTTGACCGCGGCGACCGTCTTGCCCGTGGAGTCGCGCACGGGCGCGGCGATCGAGCGCAGTCCCGCCTCGAGCTCCTGATCCACCACGCACCAGCCGGCATCCCGGATGTTACGCAGCGCGCTGCGGAGCGTGTCCGGGTCCGTGATGGTCGACGGGGTGATCGGCTCGAGGGGGTCGGCGAGGTACTCGTCAATTTGTGCATCGTCGAGCCCCGCCAGGAGGACGCGCCCCATGGAGGTCGCGTGCGCTGGGAAGCGGGTGCCGATGGTGATGTTCACGCTCATGATGCGGCTGGCCGCGGAGCGCGCGACGTAAACCACGTCAGATCCGTCGAGCACGGACAGCGAGCAGGACTCGTTGAGCGTGCGCGAGAGCGCCTCCAGGTGCGGCTGCGCGATGGTCGGCAGGCCGAGGCTGGAGAGGTAGGCGTAGCCCAGTTCCAGCATTTTCGGGGTGAGCCAGAACTCTGCGCCGTCGGTGGCGGCGTAGCCCTCGGCGATGAGCGTGTGCAGAAAGCGGCGCGTGGTCGCGCGGGCGAGCCCGGTCGCGTCGGCAACCTGTGCGAGGGTGCGACGGGGGTGCTCGGCGTCGAAGGCACGGATGACCGCAAGACCACGGACCAACGACTGCACGGTTTGTACTTGCATCGGGTCTCCTTTTCGCAGCTCAGGGGCGTTTTTTCGCGCCATGTCATGGGGCACATTGCGCACTGGAATGTGCGCTGCATCCCACTGTACTCCAAAAATGTTCGCGTTGAGAACCCTTGTGCAGTCTTCGAACGGGCGCTAGGGTGGAGTCATGCTGAACAAAGTTGTGACATCAATCGACGAGGCGGTGGCTGATATCGGCGACGGCGCCTCGATTGCCGTCGGCGGCTTCGGTCTCGTCGGCATCCCTGCCCGTCTGATCGACGCGCTGCGTAAGCAGGGCGCCGGTGAGTTGACCATCATCTCCAACAACCTGGGAACCGACGGCTTTGGCCTTGGCCTGCTGCTGAAGGACGGCAAGATAGCCCGCTCCATCGGCTCCTACCTGGGGACTAACAAGGAGTACGCGCGCCAGTACCTCGAGGGCGAGCTCACCGTGGAGTTCACCCCGCAGGGCACGCTTGCCGAGCGGATGCGTGCAGGCGGCGCCGGCGTGCCCGCCTTCTACACCAAGGCGGGCGTGGGCACCCCGCTGGCTAGCGGCGAGATCCCGGTGCGTTACAACCCGGACGGCTCGATCGCCGAGTACTCCAAGCCGAAGGAGATCCGCGAGTTCAACGGTGAGCAGTACGTGCTGGAAGAGGCGCTGACCCCGGACTTCTCGTTTGTGCACGCAAAGAAGGCGGACCGCTATGGCAACCTCGTCTTTAACAAGACGGCCCGCAACTTCAACCCCGACGTTGCCGCCTGTGGCAAGACCACCATCGTCCAGGCGGAGGAAGTCGTGGACACCATCGACCCGGCAGAGGTGGACCTGCCAGGTATTTACGTTGACCGCGTTGTTGAGGTCGGCCCGCAAGAAACAGGCATCGAGTTTAGGACGGTGAGCAAGTAAATGAGCTGGAACCGCGAAGAAATGGCGGCACGTGCAGCGAAGGAGCTGCGCGACGGCCAATACGTCAACCTGGGTATCGGTATGCCCACGCTGATCCCGGGCTTTCTGCCCGAGGGTATTGAGGTAGTGCTGCACTCCGAGAACGGCATCCTCGGCGTCGGTGCCTACCCACACGAGGACGAGGTGGACCCGGAGCTGATTAACGCCGGCAAGGAAACCATCACGGTGGCCAACGGCGGCTCCTTCTTCTCATCCTCCGATTCCTTCGGCATGATTCGCTCCCGCGCGATCGACGTCGCCGTCCTCGGCGCGATGGAGGTTTCCCAGTATGGCGACCTGGCCAACTGGATGATCCCGGGCAAGATGGTCAAGGGCATGGGCGGTGCGATGGACCTGGTCCACGGCGCCAAGGAAATCATCCTGCTCATGGAGCACACCACCAAGAAGGGTGCGTCCAAGGTGCTCGAGGAGTGCCGCCTGCCGCTGACCGGCGCGAAGTGTGTCGACCTGATCATTACCAACCTTGCGGTGTTCAAGGTGGATCCGATGAAGGGGCTCACCCTGATCGAGGTCGCGCCGGGCGAGACCGTCGAGTCGGTCCGCGAGGCAACCGAGGCTCCTTTCGAAGTCGCCGTGTAGTTTTTGCCCCGCATTTATCGACGCCCCGTCAACCACGTTTTCCGTGGTCGGCGGGGCGTTTTATTGTTTTCTCCGATAGTAGGCGCGGCACAATGCTTGACATCCACCAACTAATTCCCTATGGTTAACACAAAGTTAACAACAGGCGAATTGAAAGGAGAAGTGCAATGAAGTTCTGGAAGATCTTCCTGACCCACGAGACCAACACTGTTCTCCGTGCGATCGCAGCGGCCAGCCGTAGCGCCCACTAGCGCCAGCTAGTACGCCACGGCGTCCGTCACGTTCGGGTGGTCGGCCAGGGGGGTGACCTTAATCTTCATGTAGGGGTACATGGGGAACCCGGAGAGCACGGCGTGCAACTCATCGTTGTCACGGACGTCGTAAATCGAATAATTGGAGTACTCGCCAACTACCCGCCAGATACCTTTCATGGTGCCCTGGCGCTGGAGGTTGCCCGAGTACTCCTTTTCTTGTGCCTGGAAGTCGGCCACCTGCTCAGGGGTCAGGGACTCGGGGAAGGTGACGTCCATTCGTGCGAGAAACAGCATGTGTGTGTCCTTTCGGTATGTCTTATTTACGTTCGAGTGCGCTCGCAAGCTCGTTGCGGGAACGGATCCCAAGCTTCCGGTACACCCTGGTCAAATGGTATTCCACAGTCTTGGTGGAAAGGTAGAACTCGTTTGCCACCTCCTTATTTGAAGCGCCGGTTGCCACCGCCCGGGCGATCTCTTCCTCCTGCGGGGTCAGCCCGGCAAAGCCATTGACCCGCTCGCCGAGCCCGCCTGCGCGCCGCTCTCGGTCCGCCAGGGCGACGAGTTCGTGCGCGCCCATCGCTTGAAAGAGAGAAGAGGCCTGGGCGAGTGCGTCGTCGGCCTGCTTGCGTCGCCCGAGGCGTCGTAAAGCGCGCCCATAGGCGAACAGCAAGGTCGACTCGGCAGCGGGCAGTTGCCGGAACTGCAGGCGCTCGACCGCGTCCTGGAAGGTGCGCAGCCCAGCTGCGGTGTCGCCCCGCTGGATCAAGAGGTTGGCGCGTGGCACGGCCAGGCGCGCGTGGACGGAGTCGATGTGGCTTGTCGCAGCGCGCGCCTCGGCCGTCTCGAGCACCGTCTCTGCCTTCTCGTGCTCCCCGGTGGCCAAAAGCGCCCGGGCGTAGAGGTCCTCCCAGGGCCAGAAGCCAGGCTGGGAGATGTCCGTGCGTTCCTGAATTGTGGCGAGCTCGCGGCCGAAGCGCACTGCCGTGCGGTAATCGCTCTTCGCAAGTGCGCTGCGCAGCTGGGTGAGCAGCGCGGGAACCCGCTGAATGACGAACGCGTCCTCGTTGAGCGTGAGCCGGTTGGTATAGGAAGCGGCCAGGGAGTGTTCACCGCGTAGCTGGGCGCAGGCGGTGCCCGTCCACAGCAGCAGCGGGGAGAGGAACTCAAGCCCGTGCTGCTCCGCGCGGGAGAGTCCCCGCTCGACGACCTGCAGCGCGTTGCCCGGTTCGCCCAGCAAGTAAAGGGTGCGGGCGAGCCACGCGTCCATCCACACCACGATGCGGTGCGCGCCCTCCTGCCGGGTGGTGACCTGAAGGCGCTGCCGTGCCTCGGCGAGATTGTCGTGGACTGTGTTGAACCAGCCCAGGGTCATCTCGCGTCGAAACGCGAGCACCGGAGTCTCACGCGGATCCTCTTCGTAAGTAGGGATCGTGCCGCACAGCACGCCTTCGGCCATCGTGGAAAGGTAGCGGGTATCGGCGACGGTGAGGAAGTCCTCGCCAGCTTCGCGGCGGGTGATCTCCGCCCACCGGATGATCTCCTCCGGCTCCCACTCGTGCAGGTGGAACAGCGTGCGGCGCGCGGCTATCGACGCCCGCAGCGGGGCTGTCTCCTCTGCCTCGCCTGCCCCGTTCCAGGCGCGTTCCAGCAGCGTGTCGGCGGCGTTGCGCTGGCCCTCATGGATGGCCAAGAAGCCTCGGACCGAATCGACGTGCGGGTCGACATCCGTGGCCGGCAATGTGGACGCGTGCAGTTTGGCCTGCCGGATATCGGAGCCAGAAATGAGGGACTCGACGGCCGAGAGCGTGTGGCGTTCCTCCAAGTTCACGTTCTGGGCAATGGTAGCTGCGAGCAGCTGGAAACGGGCGGCGTCTAACCACTGCCCGGCCCTGCCGAGTGCGGCGGCACGCTCCAACAGCGCGCGGGTGACGTTCGGATCGCGCGCGGGCTGGCTCTGTGCCCAGTGGAAGGTAGACGCGTTCAGGTTACCGCGGTTGGTATAGAACGTGGCGGCTTTTGCGTGGAGCGCCCGCATAAACGGGATGTCGGCGCCGGCGCGCACGGCGGCGCGATCGGTGGTGTGGCGGAAGTAGACGAAGCGCTGTCCACCCAACAGGTGGATACCCAGTACTCCGGCGTTGAGCGCGGCGGAAAACGTCTCCTCCATCCCGGGCAGGATGGACTCTAAAAGGGTCAGCGGCTGGGGGCCATCGTCGTAGCTGACCAGCGCAGTGGCGAGAAGAAGCTCCCGCATCTTCCTCTGCTCCGCCTCCGGACAGCGGCGCAAGAGTGCAGCGTGCCAGTCGTCGGGAACGCGCAAAAGTGGGGCCTCGGTGCTCCAGTGGTCCGCCGGATATTGCCCCAGCAGCTGGCGAACATAGGCGGGATTGCCGCCCGTGATCACGCGCATCTGCGTGGCAGTTTGCGCCGTGATACTCGCGCCGACCGCTTGAGATACGAAGCGCTGCACCTCGCCGGTGTCCATTGGCGGGATCTCAAAGACGGCGTCGACTGCACTGCGCAGCTCGAGCGGGTCCGCGTCGGAATCGACGGTAAGCAGTAGCGCAGCGTTACCCGCAGACACCGAGCGGACCGCGCTGAGCAGGGCACGTATCGACGCCCGATCAGCCCACTGCGCGTGATCCACGCAAATCAGCGGCGCCGGGTCGTATCCCTCATCCGGGGCGGGGGCAAGTGGGTGGCCGAGTCGGCCTTCTACGATGCGTTGGATGTAGCCCTCGTTGTCCTGCTCCCACTCGAGCGCGCCAACCTGGACCCTCTTCCAGTCTGTCAACGGGGTGGTCAGCCGTGCCACCATGTCGGACTTGCCCGCCCCTGCTGGGCCAGAGACTAGGGCGGCGTAGCCGACGCCCTCGGGTAGGGAGAGCAGTGCATGCTGGATCTCCCGCTCGAGGTATGACTCAGTTAACATCCCATCCTGCATGTTGTGTAACTTACGCTAACCCTGGTCGCCGCCCGCAACGGGGAGGACGGAACCAGTGATGTAGCTGGCCTCCTTGGAGGCGAGGAACACGATCGGCGCGACCTGCTCGTCGAGCGTGCCGTAGCGGCCCATCACAGTGGAATCGATCGTCTGATCCACGATCTGCTGGTACCACTGCTTTTCCTGCTCGCCTTCTGGGCCCGGGCCACGTGGCACGCGGCGCTCCGGAGCGAGCGTGCCGCCCGGGGCAGTGGCCACGACGCGGACGTTCTTCTCCGCCGCCTCCAGCGCAAGCGCCGAGGTCAGCGCGTTCACCGCGCCCTTGGAGGCTGCGTACGGCACGCGATTGACCCCGCGCGTGGCCACGGAGGAGACATTGACGATCGTGCCGCCGCCGTTGGCAATCAGCTCCGGCAGCTCCGCGCGCACCGACCACAGGGTGGTAAACAGCGAGCGGTTGATCTCCTTGGTGATCTCCTCTTCCGAGTAGTGCTCGAAGGGCTTGGCCCAGATCGTGCCGCCGACGTTGTTGATGCACACGTCGAGAGAGCCGAGGGCCTCCCGTGCCTGCGCCACCGCGTCCTGCGCTCCGGCGAAGGTCTCCAGGTCCGCTGTGGCCGAGCCAACCGCGCCACAGGTGAGCTCGCAGAGCGACTCGGCTACTTCATGGACAATCTCGGAGCGGTCCACTAGGAACACTGAGCCGTTTTCGCGCGCGATTCGCTCTGCCACCGCGCGGCCGATGCCCTGGGCGGCACCGGTAATCAGTACGCTCTGGTGGCGGAAGCGATTCGGGGTGAACAGGCCGGTGGCCTGGTCGTCCACATCGGCGGCGGGAACTGCGCCCACTTCACTTTGCGTCTCGTGGTGTCCTGCCACTTGTACTTACACCTCCTGCGACTCTTTGGGCGCGGATGGCACGGTCGGGTTGAACTTCTCGAAGTAGAAGTTGCGCGGCGGCGTGGCTTGTGCGTCCAGGTAGGTGCGCACGGCTTCCACCATCGGCGGCGGGCCGCACAGGTAGACGTCGGCCTCGCCATCGTGCAGGTGCTCGGAAGCATCCATGTGGTCAGTGACGTAGCCCTTGCGCTCGTGCTCCGCCTCCGGGTCGGCCAGCACGGTGGTGTAGTCGAAGTCCGGCAGCGTGTCCTTGAAGCCGTCGAGACGCTCCAGCTCCACCAACTCGTCGGCAAAGGTTGCACCGTAGATCAGACGCACCGGCACGTCGAGCTTCTCGTCGCGGGAGAGCTTCTCCAGGATCGCCATGATGGGGGCAAGTCCGGTACCGCCCGCGAGCAGCAGGATCGGGTCGAGCGGCTCGCGCAGGAAGAAGGAACCGACCGGCCCTTCCAGCTTGAGGCGATCGCCCACCTTGGCCTGCTCATCCAGGTAGGTGGACATGAGCCCGCTCGGGGTGTGCTTGATCAAAAACGTCGCTACGTCGTCGGAGACATCCGAGGAGAAGGAATAGGAGCGGTGGTCCTCGCTGCCCGGGACGGTGATGTTGACGTACTGGCCGGCCAGGAAGTTGAGCGCCTCGTTATTGTCCACCTTCACGCCGAGGCGGTAGATGGAGCTGCCCAGGCGGGTGAGATCCACGATCTCGCCTTCGAAGGTCTGCGTGCCGGTCTTAGCCATCTCGGAGGTCGAGGCGATGTGGACGACCATGTCGGTTAGCGGCTTGGTCTGGCAGGCGAGGATGTAGCCGTCGGCAGCTTCATCGGCGCTCAGGGCGTCGTCGACGTAGTCGCCTTCTTCGAAGTCGCCGGCGTCGCAAAACGCCTTGCAAGTACCGCAGGCACCGTCGCGGCAGTCGAAGGGGATGTTGATCTTGGCCTGGTAGGCGGCATCCGCGATCGTCTCGTCTTCGGCGCAATCGATGAAGCGGGTGACACCGTCTTCGAAGGCGAGCGCAACCTTGTACTGGGTGATTTCTGGTGCAGTCATGGTGGGCTCCTTAGACCTGGTAGATGTCCACGACGTGGTGGATGTAGTCGTTCTTCAGCACGATCTTCTTCTTCGCAATGCGCAGTTTCTCCCCGCTGGTATCCAGGGTGAGGAAGGTCGTGCCGAAGTAGTGGTCGGTGTGGTTGTAGCGGAAGTAGTAGGAGATCCAGTTGAAGCGGATATCCACCTCGCCGTCGCGGCGCTCGAGGATCTCCACGTTGGTGATGTTGTGGTTGGTGCGCGGCTCCGGGATCGAGGTTGCGGAGGAGCGCTCTGTGCGGATACGGAAAACGCGGTCTTCCAAGCCCGCGCGGGTGGGGTAGTAGATCAGTGAGATCTCCTGCTGCGGGTCCTGGGTGAGCGTGTCGTCAACGTCCCAGGCGGGCATCCAGTACTCGGCGTCTTCGCGGTAGCACTCGAGCCACTCCTCGAACTGGCGGTCGTCCAGAAGGCGCGCCTCGTAGTAGAGGAAGTCTTCAATCTCGGTGCGGGAAATGGTCTGTGACATGGGGGTTCTCCTTGAAAAGTTGAGGGGGCTGGCTACCTACGACGACGGCGACGTGCTGGGCGCTCGGAGGCGGCTGCGGCCTTGGCTGCGGCGCGCTGCTTCGCCTTTTCGACGGTCGCCGCTGAGGAGTCCCGGTCATTGACTACTTCCTTAGCCTCGCCGGACTCTTCGCGCTCGATCGCACTCAGCATGACTTCTTCCCAGTAGCCGTGCTGGATGGGGTAGAGACCCTCGTCCTCGGTGCGGGCACCGGAGGAGAGCACCGTGTTCATGCCGAGCTCCTTGGCCTTCTCGTTCTGGCCCTCGACCTGCTGCTTCTGCCCGCGTGTCATGTCGTTCCAGGGGAAAGAGGACGCCTGGTAGGTCTTCTGGCAGGAGCGGAACTCCTCCAAATCGTCCGGGGTGGCCATACCGGTGGCGTTGAAGAAGTCTTCGTACTGGCGGATGCGCTTTGCGCGCGCCTCAGCCGATTCGCCCTTGGGGGCGATGCAGTAGATGGTCACCTCGGTCTTGTCCACGCCCTTCGGCTCCAGGCGGCGGATCTGCGTGGAGAACTGGTCCATGATGTAGACATTCGGGTACAGGCACAGGTTGCGCGAAGCGCCCACCATGAACTCGCCGCGGGCCTCGCCGTGGAGCTCCTTGAGCGCGTCCAGGCGGTCAAAGAGCGGGCGGTCCTCCGGGTTGGCCCAGGTCGACCAGAGTGCAAGGTGGCCGTTGGGGAAGGAGAAGTAGCCGCCGCCCTGCTCACCCCACTTGCCTGCGTCCATCGCCTTGGTGTCGTTCTTGGAATCACCGGTGGTGCGGCGCGAGGTGGTTGCTGCGTAGTTCCAGTGGGTGGAGGAGACGTGGTAGCCGTCGGCACCGTTTTCTGCCTGCAGCTTCCAGTTGCCGTCGAAGGTGTAGGTGGAAGCGCCCTTGAGCACCTCGAGGCCCTCCGGCGACTGGTCGATG
Organism: Corynebacterium imitans; assembly: GCF_000739455.1. Taxonomy (NCBI): domain Bacteria; kingdom Bacillati; phylum Actinomycetota; class Actinomycetes; order Mycobacteriales; family Corynebacteriaceae; genus Corynebacterium; species Corynebacterium imitans. Next base: position 2,318,889 of record NZ_CP009211.1, on the reverse strand, counting down.
AGCATGTCCAAGAAGACCTTGGCGTCGCCCAGGTGCTCCTCGAGCGGGACGACGTCGGCGCTCAGCGAGCCGAAGAGGAAACCGCGGTAGGACTCGAACTTGGGTACAACGCGCAGGTTGTGGGAGCCGTCGGTGTTGAAGTTATCCGGGTAGCCGCCGTCCTTTTCGTCCTTGACCTTGATCAAGGTGCCGTCGTTGGAGAAGGTCCAGCCGTGGAAGGGGCAGGTGATGGTTAGGCGGTTATCCACCTTCTTGCGGCAGAGCATCGCGCCGCGGTGGGAGCAAGCGTTGATCAGGCAGTTGAGCTCGCCGTCCTTGGAACGGGTGATCACCACCGGCTGGCGGCCAATGTTGGTGGTGAAGTAGTCGCCTGGGTTGGGGATCTGGGATTCGTGGGCGAGGAAGAGCCAGTTGCCCTCGAAGATGTACTTCATTTCCAGCTCAAAGATCTCCTCATCGGTGAAGATCTCGCGGTTGACGCGGACGATGCCCTCCTCCGGGCGGTCGTCGAGTGCGCGGGAAAGGATGTCTCGTGCGGATGTCGCGGCCGTCATCGGGTGGCCCCTTTCAAACTCTGTCGTGAACGTGACCTGACTCACTGCGAGTCGGTTGGCAGCAATGATGCCCCGGGGTGCCGGGGGCTTGCATTAGGGAAATTTCTAGGGTTGGCCCAGGGCTGTTGGGAAAATGGTCAATGTGCTGCACGAATGGCCGATATGGCTGTTGCGGAATGGGTCTACCCCTTACTCCTAGGGGAGCACCTAGCTCTTACCTAGGGGCGCATGATGTTTGTGCTGGTAGGCACATTAAGGGGTGTTTTGCGGTGCCTGCATTTGCAAAAACTCCTTGTGTTTGCCGGTGTGATGCAACACACTTGACTTCACCGAGTGGTGCCAATCACTCAATCAGGATTCACGCCCTACCAAGGAGGAGCCATGACCGAGGCAAACCTGCAGCACGAAGACCCGACCGCGAAGGGTTCGGGTAACGCGGCGACTGCTGCGTTCCAGAACCACATCTACAAGTCGGATACGTCCAAGGAGCGCGCGAACGAGATCTACACGGATCTGCTCAAGGCGATTGCTGATGTCGCGCACAAGCACCAGGTGACCTATGACGAGTACCGCGTGCTCAAGGACTGGATGATCAAGGTCGGCGAGTACGGCGAATGGCCGCTGTGGCTCGACGTGTTCGTTGAGCACGAGATCGAGGAGATCAACTACAACCGCCACGACTACACCGGCACCAAGGGCTCGATTGAGGGCCCGTACTACGTGCCGGATGCGCCGGAGCTGCCGTGGAAGACGACCATGCCGATGCGTGAGTCGGACAAGCAGTCTGAGCAGCTGATCTTCAAGGGCCAGGTCACCGACATTGACGGCAATGGTCTTGGTGGTGCGACCGTTGAGTTGTGGCACGCGGATGAGGAGGGCTACTACTCCCAGTACGCGCCGGGGATTCCGGAGTGGAACCTGCGCGGCACGATCGTGACCAACGAGAACGGCGAGTACGAGATCACCACGGTCAAGCCTGCGCCGTACATGATTCCGCACGATGGCCCGACCGGTTGGTTCATCGCGTCTTACGGTGGTCACCCGTGGCGTCCGGCGCACCTGCACCTGCGTGTCAAGCAGCCTGGTTTCCGTGAGATCACCACGCAGCTGTACTTCCGTGGTGGCGACTACGTGGACAACGACGTGGCAACCGCTGTGAAGCCGGAGCTGATCTTGGATCCGACCCCGGGCGAGTCCGGTCTGGACGAGGTCACCTACAACTTCGCACTGGACAAGAGCTAGTCACAAGCTAGTTTCGTCGCTTCCTTACCTGGATGAAGGCCCCCGCCATACATTGTCGTGGGGCCTTGACCCGTACTCTGCCCCACAACATATATAAGGACAACAGCGTGACAACTATGAATACTGATGCTGATCTGCGCATTGAGCGCGTGGAGACCCGCCTTCTCGACATCCCTCTCTTCCGTCCCCACGGATTTGCCACCTACACCGCCACCGCGCAGCCGATCCTGCTGGTCAGTGTGCATCTTTCCGGAGGCGTGACCGGCTACGGCGAGGGTGTGGTCCCCGGTGGCCCATGGTGGGGTGGCGAATCCGCCGAAACCATGCAGGTGATCGTCGAGCGCTACCTCGCGCCCGTCATGGTGGGCCGCCAGGTCAACGAACTTGCCGGTATCATGCAGGACTTCGAGGCCGTAGTGGCCAACATGCGCTTTGCCAAGGCCGCTTGCGACGTCGCCATGCACGACGCCTGGGCGCGAACGCTCGACGTCCCGGTGCGCGACCTGCTCGGCGGGCGCGTCCGCGACGAGATCGACCTGACCTGGGCGCTCGGCGTGCTCCCGCTCGAGGAGGCTGTCGCGGAGATCACCGAGCGCATGGAGACCATGGGCACGCGCTCCTTCAAGCTGAAGATGGGGGCCGGCGACCCGGATCGGGATACCCGTCGCATCGCCAGCCTTGCTGCGAGGCTGCGCAACTCCGGCGAGGAGGTGGGCCTGCGCATAGACGTCAACGCGCGCTGGGACCGCCTCACCGCGCTGCGCTACCTCCCGCGGCTTGCCGACGCCGGCGTGGAACTCTTCGAGCAGCCCACCCCAGCTCACGAGTTGGACACGCTGCGAGAGCTGACCACTCGCATCGGCGTGCCCGTGATGGCGGATGAGTCCGTCTGCTCCCCGGCGGATGCGCTCGCGGTCGTGCAGGCGAAAGCTGCCGACGTCGTGGCAATCAAGACCACCAAGCTCGGCGGCCTGCTGGAATCGAAAAAAGCCGCGGCCATCGCCGGTGCAGCAGGCCTGGCCTGCCACGGTGCAACCTCACTTGAAGGGCCATTCGGCACGGCGGCCTCGCTGCACTTTGCCTGCGCAACCCCGGAAATCACCTTCGGCTCGGAACTCTTCGGCCCGCTGCTGCTCAAGGAGAGCTACACCACCGAGCAGCTGGACTACTCCGACGGCGTAGTGCGCCTGCCCGAAGGTCCGGGACTCGGACTCGAACCGGACTGGGACAAGATCGAGCACTTCACCCGGCAGTAATTACGCAGACAAGAAGGTGCGCAGCGCGCGCGTGACTTCCTCCGGCACCTCCACGGTCGGGACGTGCCCGCCGGAGCTGAGCGTGATGGACTCCGCCTCGCCGCCGACGTGCTCCGCGATCGCGTGGACCACCTCGGGCGGGGTGGAAGGGTCGACCGCGCCGGAAATCGTAAGCACCGGCACGGTGATGTTGCCGAGCTCCTCGGTGTAGTCCCACCCGGCCAGGGCGTCGGCGCCGACGGCGTAGCCTTCGCCGCGGGTGGACATGATCATCCTGGTCAGCGCGTCGGTAAGCGCGGGGTGACTGGCGCGGTACTCAGGCGTGAGCCACAGCTCGATCGCGCCGCGCGCACGGGTCTCCATTCCCTCAGCGCGGGTTTCCTCCGCGCGCGGTGCCCACTTATCCGGGCCGCCGAAGTAGGAGGCGGTGCACATAAAGACCGCCTTGGTCACACGCCCGCTGGTCGCAGTGAGGTACTGCGCGATCGCCCCGCCGAGGGAGAGCCCGACGATGGCGAACTCATCGACCCCGAGCGCATCGAGCGTGTCGAGGACGTTGTTAGCCAGGTCGTTAATAGTGGTGTCACCCGGCAGCGCCTGCGGATCGGGGGACTGGCCGTGGCCAGGGTGGTCGATGGCGATGACACGGAAGTCCTTGGACAGGGAATCCAGCTGCGGCAGCCACATATCGGTGGTTGAGGCGATGGAGCCGAGGAACACCACCGGCTGGGCGTCGCGGGGGCCAAAGTCTACAGAGTGCAAAATCGTCATGCGGACAGTCTAGTGTCCTGCGCTAGGCCTTGTGGTTTTCTGAGGGAAAGGACAGCTGTTCCATCGCATCAGCGGCAGGGTGGTCACGGAGATACTCCCGGATGTAGGGGAGCTCATAATCCACAAAACCACGCCCGGTCGGCCGGATCATCTCGGCCTCGATGAGGCGTCTTCTGTACGTGCCTGCGTACTGCGTGTCCACGCCCATTCGCTCGGCAATGTCCGCCATCCGGGAAGGGCCGTCGTCTTGCGACATGGCGGTCAAGAAGGTGCGGTCGACATCCGAGAGATCGGCCAGCGACGGCTCGTGTACCAACTCGCCGAGCTTGCGGCGGGCAGTCACAATGCCCGCGCGCACTGCCGATTCGTCGATAACGCCCTCGCGTGCGCTGCGGAATGCGTGCTGCCCGACGAGCTGGATCATGAACGGGTAGCCGCCGGTCGCCTCGGTGCCGAGTTTGAGCGCTTCTGGGGTCCACGCGATGTCCACTTCGCGGGCGGGAGCTTCGAGGGCGTCGGCGACGTCGGCAAGCGGCACGAGCCCCATCTCGATCCGGTTCGCTCGGCGAAGGAAGGTGACTGGGTTGCGCCCTTCGTTCGCGGCGAGCAGGGGCTTCACCGCGCCGGGAATGCCCGCCATCGCGACGGCGATTTCGCGGTCTTCGCGGATCATGTGTTGCATCGTTGTGCCGAACTCAATGATGTCGCGCATGTGCGCGTAATGCAGCTCATCCAGCGTGATCAGAATGCCGGTGGGTGCCTGACCGCGTTGCTGGTCCAACTGTTCAAGAAGCGCAAAGCACTCTTCTAGCGTGGAACGCAGTGACGGAGGTGGGGCCTGCTCGGTGGCGCGGTCGAAGCTCAGGCCACCCCAGCCGAAGGGGAGATTGATGCTGCTAAGCCGGGTATTGTCCGGCTGCGCCTCCCGCATCTTTCGGATCAATGTGTCGCGGAGGCGCTCGTTGAAATGCTCGGTTGTGGTTTCCGAGATCACAATCCAGGACTGCTGCCGTGCGGCTTCTTCGAACTCGTTGAGGAGTACGGTCTTGCCAATGCCACGTGGGCCGGTGACGATAGAAATCCGCTCGTGAGTACCGGGGCCGTCGTAAAGCGCCTCGGCGAAGTCTTGGACATAGGAGTCGCGACCCGCCACGACGGGAGGGGTTTTGCCCATGGTGGCTGTGTACGGGTTGCGGGGGCGTCGCGGCAGCTGTGGCATGAAGCACCTCGTTTTTACTCGTTACTATTCTTACTATTCTTACTACTGTTACTATTTCGGCGCTGCACAACCGGTCGTGTATTCCCCACCCGAAAACCTCGCCGCCGCGCGAGCCGCGCGAGGCAATTGGGCTTCAAGCCATTACGCTGGGGTGGAACTGTCTTGAAAGTGCATGCAGTACACCGACATTGGAAGTGAGACCTCTTGGATACGCAGATTGCCGTGGAGACGCTGGCGCGCGTGCTCATGCCGCGCAAGGGGGAGCCGCACGACGTGCGCTCGCTCTACCTGATCGAAGCGGAGCAGAATAAGCAGCGCCTGCGGTGGGCCGACCGGACGAGCCTGACGGTGCCGGAGGGCCAGGAGGTCAGCTTCGAGACGTACTTCAACGCCTTCCCGGCTTCCTACTGGCGCCGCTGGTCCCAGCTGGATCGAGTAGTGCTCGCCATGGACGTTGAGGGCGCGGCCACCATCTCGCTCTACCGCTCCAAGCACGACGGCGTGCGAATCAGCGTGAAAAACGTTGAGGTCGCCGACGAGCACGTCGAGATCCCGCTGGAGCTAAAGAACTTTGAGGACGGCGGCTGGCTCTGGTTCGACGTGACCGCGGAGACCGAGACCACCATCACGAACGCGGCGTGGTGCGCTGCGCAAAAGCCGGAGGCGCAAAAGCTTGCCGACGGCACGTCGATCCCACCCCAGCCCAAGCAGGTCGCCGTGGGCATCCCCACCTTCAACCGCCCGCGCGATGCCGTCAACGCGCTGCACGCGTTGGCCGAGGACCCGGAGGTTGAGGCGCACATCAGTCACGTGCTCATGCCGGACCAGGGCAACCAGCACCCGGCGGACGAGCCGGACTTCGCCGAAGCACAGGCGGCGCTGGGCGAGAAGCTGCGCATCTTTTCCCAGGGCAACCTGGGCGGCTCGGGCGGCTACAGCCGCATCATGTACGAGGGGCTCAATAATACGGACGCCCCGTATATCCTCTACATGGACGACGACATCGCGATCGAGCCGGACTCCATCCTGCGCGCGGTGCAGGCCGCACGCTACGCGCGCACCCCGATCCTGGTCGGCGGCCAGATGCTTAACTTGCAGGACCGGGCGCAGCTGCGCACGACCGGCGAGGCCGTGGACCGCGCCACCTTCATGTGGGGCGCGGCCGAGCACGCGGTCTATGACCACGACTTTTCCAAGTACCCGCTGGGCTACGTCGGCACCGAGCAGGAGGAACTGGACCCGCGCAAGACCACCTCGCGCGCGCTGCACCGCCGCGTGGATGTGGATTACAACGGTTGGTGGATGAACCTCTTCCCCCGCGCCGTGGCCGAGCAGCTCGGCCTGCCCTTGCCGCTGTTTATCAAGTGGGACGACACCGAGTACGCCCTGCGTGCCAAGGAGGCCGGCTACCCCACGGTGACGTGGCCGGGCGTGGCGATCTGGCACATGGCCTGGGCGGATAAGGACGACGCGATCGACTGGCAGGCCTACTTCCACCTGCGCAACCGCCTCATCGTCGCCGCGATGTACGGCCCGGATGCGGCCGACGGCATCCTGCGCAACATGCTGAAGTCCACCTACAAGCACATCATGTGCATGGAGTACTCCACCATGGCCATCCAGGTCGAGGCGATGAAGGACTTCCTCGCCGGCCCGGACCAGCTCTTCGACGTCTTGGAGTCCTCCCTGCCGCGCATTCAGAAGATCCGCCAACAGTACCCGGACGCCAAGGTCGTCGCCTCCGCCTCCGAGCTGCCCGCGCCCACTGGCGCGCCGGGCGTGCCGACCAAGAACATCGGCGGTCGTCTGGCCAAGGTGAAGAAGCTGCCGTGGGCGTTCAAGGCGCTGCGGCATCAGCTGCGCGCCGAGGACCGCGCGCACTGGGACGCCCCGCAGCTCAACCTCACCGCCGAGGAGGCCCGCTGGTACACGCTGGCGCGCGTCGACTCGGCCACCGTCTCTACCGCGGGCGGGACAGGTGTGGCCTTCCGCAAGCGTGACAAGGCCGTAAGCGACGCGCTGCTGAAGGAGACGAAGGAGCTGCAGGCGGAGATCAAGCAGCGCTGGACTGAGCTGCAGGAAGAGTACCGTGCGGCGTTGCCGCGGCTGACCAGCCACGAGGAGTGGGGGAAGATTTTCGATGCCCAATAGTCCTTTTCCATCACTCGATACCCGCGAAGCAAAAGCGCTGATCGCCTTGCAGGACCGCGTGTACGCTCCTGCCACTGTGAAAACCGCCCGTACGCTCAGCCACTTCGGTGAGCACGACTTGGGCTGGATGGGTGTTGCGGCGGTGGGCGCGGCGTCGACAAGCAAAAATCGGCGCAAGTGGCTCGCACTCGGCGTGGGCACCTTCTGCGCACACGCGGCGAGCGTGGTGCTCAAGCGCTTGGTGCGCAGGCCGCGCCCGCACGATGCTGGCATCAAGATTGGCGTGAAGACGCCCTCGCAGCTGTCCTTTCCTTCCTCGCATGCCACGAACACGGCCGCGGCCGCGGTACACCTGGCGGATATTACGGGGAAGAAGTGGCCGTGGTTGCTCGTGCCGGTGATGATGTGTTCGCGTAACGTGCTCGGGGTGCATTACCCTACGGACACGCTGGCGGGTGCCGCGCTTGGTGCGGTAGTGGCCAGGGTTGTAGTTGAGGCGGAAAGGAAAACTCGATGACCGAGAGCCAGCAGGGCACACACGGCACAGAGAAGGTGTACGACGAGCCGCTGTTTAAGCCGGAGCCGCACACCACCGGGGTGGACATCAGCACGAAGCGCCAGCCCCCGAAGAACCTGCCGGACGCGATGATCAAGGGGCTGCGGCCGAAGCAGTGGGTTAAGAACGTCTTGGTGCTCGCCGCGCCGCTCGCCGCCGGCAACTTTACGGGCCGCACGCTTATCGACGTCGCGCTCGCCTTCATCGTTTTCTGCCTCGGTGCGTCTTCCATCTACCTGGTCAACGACGCCCTGGATGTGGACTCGGACCGGGAGCACCCCACGAAGCGCTTCCGTCCGATCGCTTCGGGCATGCTGCCGATCAAGCTGGCCTTCGGCATGGCGATCGCCCTGATCGTCGCGGCGATCGGTCTGTCCTTCCTCGCGACCGACGGCCCGGCGCTTGCCCTGGTCATTGGCATCTACATCGCCCTGCAGTTGGGCTACTGCTTCGGCTGGAAGCACATCCCGGTGATCGATATCGCGCTGGTGTCTTCCGGGTTCATGCTGCGCACCATGGCTGGCGGCGTGGCCGCCAATATCGACCTGTCGCAGTGGTTCCTGCTGGTCGCTGCCTTCGGCTCCCTGTTCATGGCCTCGGGTAAGCGCTATGCCGAGATGCTGCTGGCGCAGGAAACCGGCGCGAAGATCCGCAAGGCGCTGGAGGGCTACACCGCCACCTACCTGCGCTTTGTCTGGACCCTTTCGGCCACTGCTGTGGTGATGAGCTACGCGCTGTGGGGCTTCCAGCTGTCCAACGCCACCGATGGCCCGGCCGCGATCTGGTACCAGATTTCCATGGTGCCTTTCGTCATCGCGATCCTGCGCTACGCCGCGGAGGTCGACGGCGGCCACGGCGGCGCGCCGGACGAGATCGCGCTGGAAGACCGCGTCTTGCAGCTGCTCGCGCTCGCGTGGATCCTGTGCATCGTCATGGCTGTTTACGTCATTCCCGCACTGGCTTAGTAGTATCGCTGGAATGAACAAACAGGCCCGCCTTTCCCTGCTCGTCGCAGCGGCAATTGCGGGCATCTTCGCGTTTTGGGGAGGCTACACCCGGCGCTGGATGTCCGACGACGGGCTCATCGTCCTGCGCACGGTGCGCAACCTGCTGGCCGGCAACGGCCCAGTCTTTAACGTCGGCGAGCGGGTCGAAGCCAACACCTCCACCCTGTGGCAGTACCTGATTACTGTGTTCGGCTGGCTCACCGGGGCCCGGTTGGAGAGCGTGGCGATGTGGCTTGCACTCGCCTGTACCGTGATTGCCGCCGTGGCTGCCACCTACGGGGCGGGCAAGTTCTGGCAGGTGCGCCAGGTCGCGCCCGTCGTCCCCTTTGGCATCATCGTCTACCTCGCGCTTCCGCCCGCCCGCGACTTTGCCACCTCCGGCCTGGAATGGGGCTTAAGCTTAAGCTGGATCGCGGTGTGGTGGGTGCTGCTGGTGCAGTGGGCCAGCCCACAAGGCAAGCGCGCGAAGCCGATTACCGGTTACTGGCTGGCATTTTGGTGCGGGCTTTCCTGGCTGGTGCGCCCGGAGCTGGCGCTCTACGGCGGGGTCACCGGCATCGTCCTTATTGCGTACAGCCCAAAGAAGACGCTGGGGATTCTCGCAGCGGCGCTGCCCGTGCCCGCGGCCTACCAAATTTTCCGCATGGGCTACTACGGGCTGCTCACCCCGCACACTGCGGTGGCCAAGTCGGCTTCGGATTCCGAGTGGGCCCGGGGCTGGAACTACTTTGTGGACTTTGTCGGCTACTACTGGCTGTGGCTACCGGTCATCGCCGTGGCCGCGGTGGCGGTGTGGCTACTGCGCCAGGAGCGGGGGCGTCGATTAGCAATTGTGCTGCTGACTAGCGGTTGCGCGCTCGTGCACATCCTGTACGTACTGCGCGTGGGCGGCGACTTCATGCACGGGCGGATGTGGCTCTTCCCGTTGTTCGCGCTGCTGCTGCCGGTGATGGCGATCCCCTTTACTCGGGTCACCGCCGCGGTGGCCACAGCAATCGTGGTGTGGGCGACGGTGACCGTGGTGCGCGCGCACCCCATCGACTGGTTCGCCTATGATCGCGGCGAAAAGGAGCTCAATATTGTCGACGAGCGCGAGTTCTGGTCCTACGCCACCGGCAACAGCCCGGCCGACCCGCCGCTGTATGCCACGGATTTCTTGGGCTCCAAACTCATGCGCAACTGGGTCCCCACGGTCGAGTCCGGCATGGAGCACAACGCCGGCCAGCTCAATATCGCCCTGGTGGAAAAGGACCCGGGGCGCTTCAACTGGTACTGGCGCCCCCGGATGGATGCGGACGAGCTCGCGGGCAGCGACTTGGCTGATCTGCCGATGACGGCCTACCTGACCAACCTCGGAATGACGAGCATGAACGCGCCGCTAGAGATGCGCGTGCTGGACACCGTCGGCCTGGCCACCCCGCTGGCAGGCCGCATGCCGCGCGACCCGGAAGGGCGCATCGGGCACGACAAGTATCTGCACTTGGAGTGGCAGGTTGCGGATTCGGCCACCAAGATCGAGTCGATGCCCAAGGGCATGGACCGCGAAGAAGCGCGGCAGGCGCGCGCCGCGCTGCGCTCTGATGAGATCTCGGCGCTTCTGGCTAGCTCGCGTGAGCCGATGAGCCGCCAGCGTTTCTGGGAGAATGTGAAATATTCGCTGGGAGACGGTCGCTCGCTGCAGCTCGATGCGGATCCATCGGTCTACCTTGATGACGACACGCTGGAAGCGATCAAAAAGGGCGAAGACCCAGGGCTTTCGGGTACGCAGATCGCCTGGCCGCGGAATTAAATGGCCGTTCCCATGTCGACTTGGTAACGTTGCTGTAACCAAAAGCTGAGAATCAACATCGACGTTGGGAGAGTCATGTCCGCATCCAAATCGAAGCGGAGCCTGCTCGCGCTGCTCATGGCGCTGCTCACGGCGATCACTACGGTGGTCGCGGCACCGCAGGCACAGGCAGGCAACCGTGACTGGTTGCGCCCGGATTCCACCGGCCACTGCGAGTGGGACCGGGTGAAGTACTGGGTGCAGCGATGCACCGTGTGGTCGCCCGCGATGGGCCGCCACATCACCGTGCAGATCCAGCCCGCCCAGCGTGGTGGCAACGCTGGCCTGTACCTGCTCGACGGCCTGCGCGCCACCGAGCGCACCAACGCCTGGGTCAATGACGTCAACGCGGCTCGCCTGTTCAAGGACAACAACATCACGCTGGTGATGCCGGTGGGCGGCCAGTCCTCCTTCTACACGGACTGGAACGCGCCGGCCACGTACGACTTCAACCACCCGGTGACCTACAAGTGGGACACCTTCCTGTCGAAGGAACTGCCGGCCTACCTGCAGCGCCACTTCGGCGTCTCGCCCACCAACAACTCGATCGTGGGCCTGTCCATGGGTGGCACCGCCGCGATCAACCTGGCCGCGCTGCACCCGCAGCAGTTCCGCCAGACCCTGTCGTTCTCGGGGTACCTCACCACCACCATTCCGGGTGGGCAGACTGCGCTGCGCATCGCGCTTCTCGACGGTGGGCTGTACAACCTCAACGCGATGTGGGGCTCCATCTTCAACCCGCGCCGCTACGAGAACGACCCGTTCCTGAACATGGGCAACCTGCGCGGGCGCGATGTCTACGTCTCCGCGGGTAGCGGCACGCCTGGCCCGGCTGATGCAAAGTACAAGCCGGAGCACCGCGCGGCAGGTATTGCGCTGGAGCAAATTGCCAGCTTCACTACCCGCCTGTGGAGCGCGAAGGCGAACGTGACCGGCGTGAAGCACACCGCCGTGTTTACCCCGACCGGCCTGCACAACTGGGATCAGTTCGGCTCCCAGCTGGTGGCCACCAAGCCGCGCATCCTGAATGTGATGAACGCCTGGTAATTGCCGCTGCTTTCCACCGCCCCGTTCCCGCTCGCCTGCGGGGGCGGGGTTTTGCGTTGCGAGCTGAACACAATTGTCAGGGAAGCTCCCGGCGTGTCACCGTGTAAAGTCTCAAGTGAAACTTAACCTTTGGGTTATTGCAGCGTCGCCGAACTGGCTTATGCCGGGGGAGGGGAACCCCCGGACTGGCCGGACGTGCGACGCGATGCTCACATGACCGTTTTTTAGATGAGGCAGGACACCTTCATGCGCGAACACCGTTCCCCCAAGATGTGGCAGCGTGCCGCCCGCACGGCGGCAGTGCCCACCGCGATGCTCATGATCGCATCGACGCTCCCCGCCGTGGCACCGCAGGCTCAAGCACAGCTGAGCAGCAGTGGCAGCAGCACCTTCGGCGATTCCCGCGGCCTGTCGGACGCGATCCGCCCGAAGGACCCGCCGAAGCGCACGCCGATCGAGGTGGATGAGCACCCCGAGATCCCGGGCCTGCCCGATGGCGTGAGCGTGGACCGCATCGAGTGGTTGACCAACCGCCGCGTCGCCGTCTTTATCAAGTCCGCAGCAATGCCGGACGAGCTGGTCCAGGTGCAGATCCTCCTGGCTCGCGACTGGCACTCCAACCCCGAGGCGAAGTTCCCGGAGGTGTGGGCGCTCGACGGTCTGCGTGCCCGCGACGACGAGAACGGCTGGACCATCGAGACCAACATCGAGCAGTTCTACGCGGACAAGAACGTCAACGTCATCCTGCCGGTGGGCGGCGAGTCCTCCTTCTACTCGGATTGGCAGCGCCCGAACAACGGCAAGCACTACAAGTGGGAGACCTTCCTGACCAAGGAGCTCGTGCCGATTCTGCACAACCGCTTCCGCGCCAACGGTAAGCGCGCGCTGACCGGCATCTCCATGGGCGGTACCGCCGCGGTGAACCTGGCGGAGCGCAACCCGCACCTGTTCAACTTCGTCGGCTCGTTCTCCGGTTACCTGGACACCACCACGACCGGCATGCCGACCGCGATCAAGGCGGCGCAGCTGGACGCGGGTGGCTACGACGCCGAGGCGATGTGGGGCCCGCTGGGCTCGCAGGACTGGATCGACCACGACCCGAAGCTGGGCATCGAGAACCTGAAGGGCATGACTGTCTACGTCTCCTCCGGCTCGGGCCGTGACGACTTTGGTCAGCCGGAGTCTGTGGCCAAGGGCGCGGCGAACCCGGCCGGTGTGGGCCTGGAGGTCATCTCTCGCCTGTCCACCCAGACCTTCGTGGACTACGCGAGCCGCACCAACGTCAAGCCGATCGTGAAGTTCCGTCCCTCGGGCGTGCACTCCTGGGAGTACTGGCAGTTCGAGATGACGCAGGCGTGGCCCTACATCGCTAACTCACTCGAGGTGGCCGAGGCAGACCGCGGCGCGGACTGCACCCCGGTCGGCGCGATCGCGGAGGTGACGAAGTCGGGCGTCATCGGCACGTGCGTGAATAACGAGTACGACGCGGGCAAGGATACAAAGGGCAAGGCCCAGGACTTCCGTGGCGGCACCGCCTTCTGGTCGCCGGAGACCGGCGCGCATGCGCTCTTCGGCGCGATCCTGGCCAAGTACTCGGGCCTGGGCGGTGCCCAGGGCTGGCTCGGCTTCCCCACCACGGGTGAGATCACCGCGCCGGACGGCAAGGGCCGCTTCGTGCACTTCGAGCACGGCTCGATCTATTGGACCGCGGAGACGGGTGCCTACGCCATCCCGGGCGACATGTTCAAGGCCTGGGGTAAGAACGGCTACGAGACCGGTGACCTGAAGTACCCGGTCGCGGAGGCCACCAAGGTAGGCAAGGGCTACGTACAGCAGTTCCAGGGCGGTTACCTCACCCGCAACCCGGACGGCTCGCACCACATCGTGCACGGCGCGATCGGCAAGAAGTACGGGGAGCTGGGCACCGCCACCTCGGCGCTGGGCTACCCGACGGGCGGCGAGATTGCCATCAAGGGTGGGTTCTTCCAGCCCTTTGAGAATGGCAACATCTACTGGTCCGCCGGCACCGGCGCGCACGTGATCTACTACGGCGACATCTTCGACGAGTGGGGCAAGCGCGGCTACGAGCAGGGCGAGCTGGGCTGGCCCGTCAGCGACATGAAGGACATCCGCGCAGGCGGACTCACCATTGACTTCCAGCACGGCACCTTGGAACAGGTCAATGGCGTGGTGGTGAAGCGATGAAACGCCTGAAGGCTGCGCTTTGCTTGACGACGCTCGCGTGCACGCTCACCGCCTGCTCCGGCTCCACCACCGTCGAGGGTGACGACGTCACGCCGGCGGAATCGGTGACGTCGGAGACGTCGGCAGCGAAGGATGCGGGCTCGGAGGCGTCGACAAGCGAAAGCACACGCAGCTCCGCTCTACCGGCGAACACCGCCCCGCGCGACCAACCTGCGCAAGAGGTGACGGTCGCGCCGGAGCAGTCCTCGGGCTTTAGCCCGGAGGAAGAGGCGTACTTGCAGCAGCTCAGCGAGCGCGGGCTGAACATTGAGGGAGTTGAGGATCAACTCACAGCGACGGGGCGTACCGTATGCGCGGACGATACTGTCACGCGCGACGCGGTTGCCGGCCAGCTCGTGGAGCAGCGGCGCACCGATATGGACCCCGCTGCCCTGGGCACGCTGATTGCGGACACCGCGCGCGCGAACCTCTGTTAAGAAAGGGTTTCCATGCGCAAAGGGCGCAACGCGTTTATTGTTGCTGCCGTGCTCGTCGTCCTCGGGGTGATCGGGCTGGGCATCTACCAGTGGCAGACTACTGAGAACTCCGGCTCCCCGCTCTCCCCGATCCCGGGGCAAGACGACGGGGCAGAGACGAGCGCGCAGGCACCGGCCGAGCCGGATTGGTGCCCGGCGGTGGAGTTCGTCTCGGTGCCGGGGACCTGGGAGTCTTCGGCGGACGATGACCCGTTCAACCCCCAGGCCAACCCGAAGAGCTTCATGCTCTCTATTACGCAGCCGCTGCAGCAGGCCTACGACATCAACCACGTGCGCGTCTTTACCGTGCCGTACACCGCGCAGTTCCGGAATATCCAGACTGAGCGCGGGCGTCGCGAGATGACCTACGATGCTTCGCGCGCTGAGGGCAAGGCCAAGCTCAATGGGGAGCTCGCGCACGTGGCGACAACGTGCCCGAGCACGAAGTTCATCATCGCGGGCTTCAGCCAGGGCGCGGTGATCGTCGGCGATGTGGCCAATGAGATCGGCACCGGCGCGAACGCGGTGCCGCCGGAGCGCCTGCTGGGGGCGGTGATGATTGCCGACGGTCGCCGTGAGAACGGCGTCGGCGTCAACCCGGGCGTGCCACTGCAGGGCGTGGGTGCGGAGATCGCGCTGCAGCCGTTGCAATTTGTGGTGGACGGGGCGACCCCGGGGGCGACGATGACGGGGGCGCGGCCGGGCGGCTTCGGCGAGGTGGCGGACCGTACCTTTGAGATCTGCGCGCCTGCTGACGCGGTGTGCGATGCGCCCTCGCGTGTGGGCAATGCTTTGGAGCGGGCCCAGGAGTTGGTAATGGCGAACGGGAATCATGCGATGTATGCCACAAACCCGGATGTGATTCCGGGCACGACCACTCCACAGTGGACGGTGGAGTGGGCACGCACTACTATAGATTCTTTGTAGGAACTAACTAGTTTAGAAGGAACCGACTTCATGGATCTCCAAGCAATCATCGCCCGCTTCCTTGATGAGAAGGGCCAGATCGCCCTGCCCCCAAATTTCACCATCCCCGCCATGACGGAGATGCTCTACGGTGCCGCCCTCCAGGCGGGCCAGGCAGACGCGGTGAACATCCGCTTCTGGGACTACTCCGAGTCCGCCGAGGGCGAGACGGTGGAATACACCCGCCGCGAGGTCAACACCCGCATCAAGGCGATCGCGACCCGGCTGATGCAGGTGGGCAAACCCGGTGATCGCGTGGCTATCCTTGCTGGAAACTCGCCAGAGTACATCCTGGGTTTCATGGCTGGCATGTACGCGGGCCAGGTTCCCATCCCGCTGTATGACCCGAACGAGCCTGGCCACGAGGACCACCTGCGCGCCGTGCTCTACGACTCGGGCGCGACCACGGTGCTGACCAACAAGAAGGGCGCGCCCGCCGTGCGCGCCTACTTCGCAGATGTGCCGTCTGCCGAGCGCCCCCGCGTCATCGCAGTCGACGCACTGCCGGACACGCTTGCCGAAAGCTGGGCGCCGCTCGAGGTCGCCCCGGGCACCGATACGTCTAAGAACACCGCGTTTCTGCAGTACACCTCCGGCTCGACCCGCACCCCAGCGGGCGTGGAGCTGACCAACGAGTCCATCGTCTCCAACGTCATCCAGATTTACGCGGGCGTGGGCGTACACCAGCCGATGCGCCTGGTGTCCTGGCTGCCGATGCACCACGACATGGGCATCGTGGTAAGCACACTTTTGATCATCCTGGGCAACGAGATGGAGATCTTCACCCCGCAGGCCTTCGTGCAGCAGCCGAAGCGCTGGGTCGAGCGCCTCTCGCGCCGCGAAGGCGACCCGGAGGACATGCACGTCTACACCGTGGTCCCGAACTTCGCGCTCGACATGGCGGCACGCTACGCCGCGCCGGGCCCGGACATGCCGGACTATGACTTCTCCCAGCTCGAGTGCATCATCATTGGCTCCGAGCCGGTGACCAAGCCGGGCGTGGACGCCTTCTTTGACGCCTTTGGCGAACACGGCATGCGCCGCGAGGTGCTTCGGCCTTCCTACGGCCTGGCCGAGGCCACCCTGATCGTGACCACCCCGCAGGCCGGCAAGAGCGCCGAGATCCCGCGCTTTGCCACCTTCGACCGCGATGAGCTCGCCACGGGCAAGGCTACGAAGGTGGCCGACGGCGCAGGCGTGGAGTTCGCCGCCAACGGCCAGCCGGTCAACTGGATGCACTTTGCCATCGTCGACCCGGAGACGAAGGACGAGGTGGCCGAGAACAACGTCGGCGAGATCTGGGTCCACGGCCCGAACGTCGCGGGCGGCTACCTCGAGCGCAAGGAGGAGACCGCCGATACGTTTGCCAACACCATCGGCACCACGCTCCAGGAGGGCCTGCCGAAGGATGGCTGGCTCAACACCGGCGACCTCGGCGTGCTGGTCGACGGCGAGCTGTTCATCACCGGGCGTGTGAAGGACCTGGTGGTCATCGCCGGGCGCAACCACTACCCGCAGGACATTGAGGCCACCGTCATGGAGGCCTCCGAGCAGGTGCGCAAGGACTCCGTCGCCGCCTTCTCCGTTCCGGGCGAGGACGTGGAGCGCCTGATCATTTTGGTCGAGCGCGGCGACACCGCCGACGAGGCCGACGACGCCGCTGCGGTAGACGCGATCCGCGCCGCAGTCTCCAGCCACCACGGCATTTCCCCGGACGCAGTGGAGTTCTTCGCGCCGAACGAGATCGCCCGTTCTTCCTCCGGCAAGATCGCTCGCCGCGTGAACGCGAAACGCTACCAGGAGCGTGCTAACGAAAGCGCGCAGTAGGGCGATAGTCTTGGATGTTATGAAGATGTCTGAGACTGAATTGATCCGCTGGCTTAGCCAGTGGGTGGCCGAGACCACCGACGTCACCAGCGCCGAAGAGGTCGATCCGGCCCGGTCGCTCGAGTCCTACGGGTTGTCCTCGCGGGACGCTGTGGTGCTTTCCGGCGAGCTGGAGCGTACGCTCGGCCGCCGCGTCGATCCCACGATTGCCTACCAGCACCCGACGATCCTGGCGCTGGCCAAGGCGCTCACGCAGACCCCGGTTTCCGGGGGCGCAAAGCGCGGGTCGACGGGGCGTCGAGAAGCATTGGCCCCGGCCGAACGCGATATCGCGATCGTGGGCTCGGCCGGCCGCTTCCCGGGTGCGAAGGATCAGGCAGCCTTCTGGCAGCTGCTTCTCGACGGGCACGTGGCCACCGGCCCACTGCCCGAGGGCAGGTGGAGCGAGTACTCCGGCGACCCCTACCTGCGCACAAAGATGGCGGAGGAAGCGACCGACGGCGGCTACCTCGATGACATTGCCTCCTTCGATAACGAGTTCTTCGGTCTCTCCCCGCTGGAAGCCACCAACATGGACCCGCAGCAGCGCATCATGCTCGAGGTGGCGTGGGAGGCGCTGGAAGATGCGCACATCCCGGCGGACTCGCTGCGCGGCACCCCGGTCGGTGTGTTCGTGGGCTCCTCTGCCAACGACTACGGGATGCTCATGGGCGCGGACCCGGCACAGGCCCACCCGTACGCGCTGACCGGTGCGGCGAGCTCGATCATTCCGAACCGCATTTCTTATGCCTTTGACTTCCGCGGGCCTTCGATGAACGTGGATACTGCCTGCTCGTCTTCGCTGGTGTCGGTGCACCACGCGGTGCGCGCGTTGCGCGACGGGGAAGCGGACCTGGCCCTGGCTGGTGGCGTGAATATTCTGGCGAATCCCTTTGCTTCGCTGATGTTCTCCGAGCTGGGCGTGATTAGCCCGACCGGGCGTATCCACGCGTTCTCGGATGATGCTGACGGCATCGTCCGCTCCGAGGCCGCAGGCTTCGTCGTGCTCAAGCGCGTCGCCGACGCGATGGCTGACGGCGACGAGATTTTGGCCGTGATTAAGGGCTCGGCGACCAACTCCGACGGGCACTCCAATGGCCTGACCGCCCCGAACCCGGACGCGCAGGTGGACGTGCTGCGCCGCGCGTATGCGGACGCAGGCATCGACCCGCACCACGTGGACGTAGTCGAGGCGCACGGTACCGGCACCATTCTTGGTGACCCGATCGAGGCGACCGCGCTCGGCGAGGTACTCGGCCGCGGCCGCGACTCCTCCGCGCCGCTGCTGCTGGGGTCGGCGAAGTCCAGCATTGGCCACTCCGAATCCGCCGCCGGTGTCGTGGCGATGATTAAGGTGCTCGAAGCGCTCAAGCACGATATTGTTCCCGCCAGCGCGAACTTCACTGCGCCGAACCACTTCGTGGACTTTGACGCGGAGCGCATTGAGGTCGTCGCTGACCCGCGCGAGTGGCCGCGCTACTCGGGCCGCCGCATCGCCGGGGTATCCGGCTTCGGCTTCGGCGGTACGAACGCGCACGTCGTCGTTACTGACTTTGACGCGGCTGACTACGAGGCGGAGGCACCTGCAGAAGACGCCTTCGTCGTTGGCGCGGCCGAGCAGGTTGCCCTGCCGGTCTCGGGACTGTTGCCCTCGCGCCGTAAGGAAGCGGCAGCGCAGCTCGCCGACTACCTGGAAGCCAACCCGGGTAAGGAGCTCGCACCGCTGGCGCGTTCGCTGGCCAAGCGAAATCACGGCCGCTCCGCTGCCGTCGTGCAAGCCACGAGCGTTGAGGAGGCGATCAAGCGCCTGCGCCTCGTTGCCGACGGCAAGGTAGGCCCTGGCGTGTCCGTTGCGGATTCGCCCGCCGCCACCGGCCCGGTGTTTGTGTACTCCGGTTTCGGCTCGCAGCACCGCAAGATGGCCAAGCGCCTGCTGGATGTTTCGCCGCTGTTCGCCGCCCGGATGCGCGAGCTGGATGAGTACGTCCGCTACGAGGCCGGCTGGTCCATGCTGGACATCATCACTGATGACGGGCAGACCTACGATACCGAGACCGGCCAGGTCACCATCACCGCGATCCAGATCGCGCAGACTGACCTGCTCGCTTCTGTGGGAATCACCCCGGCGGCGACGATGGGCATGTCCATGGGTGAAATCGCCGCGGGCTATGCAGCCGGCGGTTTGTCTGCCAAGGACGCCATGCTGATCGCCTGCCAACGCGCCCGCCTCATGGGCGAGGGCGAGGCGATGATCGCCGGTACCGACGAGGAGGGCGCGATGGTGGTCGTCGAGCTCTCGCGCGAGCAGCTCGCCGAATTCATCGACGCGCACCCGGAGGCAGCGGGCGTCGAGCCCGCCGTCTACGCGGGCCCCGGCATGACCACCGTCGGTGGCCCGGGCAAGGCGGTCGACTACATCGTCGAGGCCTTGACCGCGGAGGAGAAGTTCGCCCGCAAGCTCAACGTGCGCGGCGCGGGCCACACCTCTGCGCTGGACCCGATCCTGGGCGATCTGGCCGCCAGCATTGCGGGTATCGACGCCCGCCCACTGCGCGTGCCGCTGTTTAGCTCGGTGGATCGCGGCGAGGTGTACCCGGCAGGCGCGGTCGTGCACGATGAGGAGTACTTCCTGCGCATGACCCGCCAGCCGGTGTACTTCCAAGACGCCACCGAGGAGGCGTTTGCGGCCGGCCACACCACGCTGGTGGAGGTCGCCCCGAACCCGGTTGCGGTGATGGGCATGATGAACACCGCTTTCTCCGTGGGCAAGCCGGACGCGCAGTTGCTGTTTACCGCGAAGCGCAAGGTGGACGAGGTCGACTCGCTGATCGACCTGGCATCCAAGCTCTACGTCGGCGGAATGTCGGTCGACTTCGCCCCCTTCTACGGGCCGGGCCCGCGTATCGACGCCCCGCGCACCGTCTTCCACGCCAACTCCTACTGGACCGCGGCACGCCCGTCGTCTGCGACGGCGTCGCTGTTGGGGTCGCGCGTGAACCTGCCCGGCGGGCAAGTGGCCTTTGCCACCCAGGCCGACCAGGTCTTTAGCCCCTACCAGCTCATCGAGGCCGCGGCCGCCGAGGTGCTGCCGAACTCGCGGGTCGTGGCTAGCGAGGAGCACGGCTACCTGCCTGCCGACGGCGAGGTGACCACCGTGGTCAAGCGCAGCCTCGGCGGTGCCAGCGTCGAGGTGTACCACGAGGACACCCTGCTTGCCGAGGGCTTCGTCACCACGCTCGACCTGGGCGGGGACGGGCACCTCGCGGGGGTCGCCGCGCCTGAGCCTGCCGCTGCCCCCGCGGCAGCCGCAGAGCCCAGCTCCGACGAGGTAGACGCGGTCCGCTGGGACCCGGCCTCCGGCGAGACGGTCGCGCAGCGCCTGCGCGGCATCGTCTCCGAGTCCATGGGCTACGACCCGGACGACCTGCCCGACGAGCTGCCCCTGATCGACCTGGGGCTGGACTCGCTGATGGGCATGCGGATTAAGAACCGCGTGGAAAACGACTTCCAAATCCCGCCGCTGCAGGTGCAGACGCTTCGCGACGCCTCCGTGGCCGACGTCATCCGCATCGTCGAAGACGCCGTTGCGGGCCGCGAAAGCGCGGAGTCCGAGCCTGCCGCCGAGCTTGCACCTGCCGCTGAGCCCGCCGAATCGCAGGGCGTCGGCGTCGCACCGCGCGATGCGTCCGAGCGCCTCGTGTTCGGTGCGTGGGCGAAGTACGCGGGGAAGGCTGCGGCTGGTGTGACGTCAACGTTGGCGTCGATAAGCGAAGCCCAGGCGGAAAAGATTGCGGCGCACCTTGCTGAGCGCTCCGGCATCGAGGTCACAGCTGCGCAGGTGCGTGAGGCGGAGACGCTCGAGCCGCTGGCGAACCTCGTGCGCGAGGGGTTGGAGACCGAGGTGGAGGGCAATATCCGTGTCTTCCGAGACGGTTCGGACGAGGTCAACCCGGTCTTCGTGTTCCACCCGGCAGGTGGGTCCTCAAGCGTGTACGCGCCGCTGGCCCGCCGCCTGAAGGACAACGTGCCGGTCTATGGCGTGGAGCGCCGCGAAGGCTCGCTCAAGGAGCGCGCCGCAGCGTACGTGGGAGACATTGAGAAGCTGGCCAACGGGCGCAAGGTCGTGCTGGCTGGCTGGTCCTTCGGTGGCGCGCTGGCCTACGAGGTCGCGCACCAGCTGGGCAACGACAAGATTGACTTCATCGCGCTGCTGGATACGACGCAGCCGAGCGAGCCGATCCCGGATACGCCGGAGGAGACGAAGGCGCGCTGGGGCCGCTACGCCGCCTTTGCCAAGGAGACCTACGGCCTGGACTTCGAGGTGCCCTACGAGCTGTTGGAGACCGCCGGTGAGGAAGCGCTGCTGGAAATGCTCACGCAATTCCTGGCCACCACCGACGCTTCCGAGCACGGCCTGGCCGCGGGTGTGCTTGAGCACCAGCGTGCCTCGTTTGTGGACAACCAGATCCTCAACCATCTCGACTTTGGCCAGTGGGCCGAGGTCAATGTGCCGGTGCTGCTGTTCCGCGCGGAGCGGATGCACGACGGCGCGATCGCCCTGGAGCCGAACTACGCGCACATTGACGAGGACGGTGGCTGGGGCGCTATCGTGAAAGATCTGACGATCGTGCACTTGCCCGGCGACCACCTCGCCGTAGTGGACGAGCCCGCGGTGGGGATCGTGGGCAAGCACATGAATGATTGGATTGAGAATGACAACCGCCGATAAGCTTGCAGATCTGCGCGCCCGGCTGGAAAAGGCCCAGGACCCGGGCTCGGAGCGCTCCCGCAAACGCCGCGACGACGCAGGACGCACGACGCCGCGCGAGCGCATCGCCGCGCTACTCGACGAGGGCTCCTTCGTCGAGATCGGGGCGCTCGCGCGCACCCCGGGCGATGATAAGGCCGTCTACTCGGATGGTGTGGTCACCGGCTACGGACGCATCGACGACCGCCCGGTGGCGATCTACGCGCACGACAAGACCGTCTACGGCGGTTCCGTCGGCGTAACTTTTGGCCGCAAGGTGGTCGAGGTGATGGAGTTTGCCATCAAGATCGGCTGCCCCGTCATCGGTATCCAGGACTCGGGCGGTGCCCGCATCCAGGACGCGGTGACCTCGTTGGCGATGTACTCGGAGATCGCACGCCGCCAGCTTCCCCTGTCAGGCCGCAGCCCGCAGATCTCCATCATGCTGGGCAAGTCCGCCGGCGGTGCGGTCTACGCCCCGGTGACGACCGACTTCGTGGTCGCCGTCGACGGCGAATCCGAGATGTACGTGACCGGCCCGAACGTGATCCGCGAGGTGACCGGCGAGGACATCACCTCCGCCGAGCTGGGTGGCGCGCGCGTGCAGGAGCAGTCCGGCAACATCCAGGCCGTGGTGGCGTCCGAGGAGGAGGCCTTCGACTACGTCCGCGACCTGCTCTCGCACCTGCCGACCTCGGCCTTCGACCCGGCCCCGCTCGTCGAGGCGCCGGAGGACGAGGAGCTCGACGACAGCGAGCTGGATACCTTCATGCCGGACGACACGAACGCCGGCTACGACATGATGGACCTGCTGGTCCAGCTTGGCGACGACGAAGACCTCGTCGAAATCCAAGCGAACTACGCCGAGAACCTCATCTGTGCCTTCGGGCGTATCGACGGCCGCGCTGTCGGGTTCGTGGCCAACAACCCGATGTACCAGGCCGGCTGCATTGATGCGGATGCCGCCGACAAGGGCGCGCGTTTCATCCGTACCTGCGACGCCTACAACATTCCCATCGTCTACGTGGTGGACACCCCGGGCTACCTGCCCGGCGTGGCGCAGGAGCGCGAGGGCCTGATCCACCGCGGCGCGAAGTTTGCCTTCGCGGGTGTGGAGGCCACCGTGCCGAAGGTCGCGCTGATCGTGCGCAAGGCCTACGGCGGCGCGTACGCGGTGATGGGTTCGAAGAACCTGTGCGGCGACATCAACCTGGCGTGGCCCACCGCCCAGATCGCCGTGATGGGATCCTCGGCTGCCGTGGTGATGATTCAGGGCAAGCAGCTCGCCGCCATCGAGGACCCCGCGCAGCGCGAGGCGATGAAGAAGATGTTCATGGACTTCTACGACGAGAACATGACCTCGCCGTACGTCGCTGCCGAGCGCGGTTACATTGACCAGATGATCGAGCCGAACGAGACGCGCATCGCGCTGCGCCGCGCCCTGCGCCAGCTTGCGACCAAGCAGGAGCAGGACTTGCCGAAGAAGCACACAATCAGCCCGCTGTAACAGTTTTGTTACGTAGCCGATAGGCTATGCGTACGTTGATCACGCAAGAAAGGTAGCGCGAATAATGTTGTCTTCCACCCTCGATATCGTCGGTGACCTGCTGAGCATGCTGGTCTGGTTCGTCAACGGAATCCAGACCGGCGACCCGCTGTACAACTTCGGTATTCGCTTCTAGTTACGGTTGCTAGCTGCGCTTGCTCACCAGCTTGGCAATGCCGCGCCAGCCAAGCATGAGCAGCGCAGACATCGTCGTCGCCACGACGATGAAGGACCAGTGGGGGATCGACTGGTTCCGAATACCCCAAATCACCAGGCCCGTGATGACGGTGACCGGCCAGATGATACCGCCCTTGTTATCGCGGGCAATCAGCCACCCCAACGTCACGCCGAGCGCGAACGGCCACAGGGTGGACAGCCAGCCCGTGAAATTAAACGGCATCTCCTCGGTCTGGTGCGCAGCGCGCGCAAGCAGCGCAAACACCGCGATAGCGACGTAGTCAGCGGCTATGGCGTACGGCTTCGAAATCGTTTTCTTCATGCCGCCATGCTAGCAAGCGCCGTGTTGTACAGCGTTTTGCCAGACTAATTCCGCAGGGGTGGAAGTATCGCCTGTCGACGTGCTATCGCCCCGGCCGGCTCGCCGCAGACGCAATGGCACAGCTCACACTCGGTGGTAGCTTGGTTATCGGAGGGGCAGCCGCGACCTATATTGGAACTGCCATGGCAACAGATCGCTGCTTGCAAGGTTAACTACGGCCCGCTCAACTAAGCACTACTGATCCCAGCTAGGAGGTGTTGAAAATGAATGTTTCAGAACGTGTCGGGTTTGGTGCTGGCGTCATCGCTATCGTGCTCTCGCTGCTGAGCGTGCTCTTGGCAATCTCTCGGGGCACGGGCGAGGTTACGGTTATAGCGGCTGCTGGAACTGTCGCCGTAATCGGAGCAATGTGCATCTACTGGAGCCTCACGTCAAGACGCAATAGCAAGGACTAAGCGCTCCGCCCATTCAGGGCCTTGGCCGGGAACCACTCTGGTCAAGGCCTATTGTCGAAGACCTCGTGAGTCGCGGGGCTAGGTGAGGTTCCTGCGCGAGGGACAGACGTATTCGGTGAAGGCGAATCCGATCGCTAAGTTGATGCTGCGGCTTATGGGTAGTGCGGCTGAGTTTGAGCGCTCCATAATTAAGGAGCGCCAGGCCGAGGGCATCGTCCGAGCGAAGGCGCGCGCTGTCTGTCTACAAGGGTCGGGCGAAGGTGCTTAACGGAGCCCAGATTGCCCAGGCCCGGGGGATGGCTGATGGTGGTTCAAAGCGGTGGTTGCCTGTCGGCTCGGGATCGGGCGGCCACCTTGTATAAATACCTCGCGGGAAGCGCTGGATACACACCCTCTCCCGGTGACCGCTCCTACTCCCACGCTTCGCTGGGCTCATCCGCAACGATGTGCCACAGGGAACTGATGGTGACTGCGGTTATTAAGTAACCGCTGACCGCATAATTGAAAAGGCCGCTACACAACTCATCGTTGAGTATGTCGTAGATCAGAAAAACGGGTGCTAGTAAAACCATCACGACTAGGAAACGGTATGGAGAAAGCACTTTCCGCTCAGCTGAAAGGTGGACTAGGTACCCGATTGCCATGATGCATAAGGAGATGAATAGCGCGACCACGGCACCAAAAACCACATAGATCATATTTCTCTCTGAATTTTCTTTTGATATAGCTGAAGCATTGATGTTTGTCTTTTTGTAGGGAGAGGTTTTGTGGAAGAAGACTCAGTAGACGTCGCTGCCCTGGAGCGGAGAATAGAGTATCTGTCTGTCCAAATTGAACGGTTGGTTGAACTGCACAGCCCATTCCCCTCGCCGTTAACAAGCTTTCGAAAAGCAGCGATGCTCATGGCCTTGACTTTCGAACAAGAGACGCTCGCACTCAAACTATTGGGAACAGTGCATGCTTTTAATAATGGCGACGAGGTCGATATAAACCAAGGGCTATTGCTATTCCCCAGAGAAACCGTAGTGCTGTTTAATGAATACTCCGACAAGGGGACGATGGGGACTAGTGAAGTGGTGGACATGCTAAAAACGTTTGTCCCAGGTGGCGATAATGCGGCCCAAAACCTGATTGAGGCGTGGGATTCAGCGCAATCTGCAATGCGCAACAACGACGGTAGAAATCATCAGGGACAAGCGTAAGCGAGAGCTAAATCACGTCACGCAACGGCCGCGCACGCCTACACCACGAACTCGAGGACTACGGCGACAGCTTCGCCGACAAACCATGCGAGGACAACGAATGCGAAAACTGTCACTGCTCGTCGGAGCCGGAACCAACACCCGACCGCGACGGCGCGCCCAGCATGTAGCCACGACCGGCGTAGCAGACAACGTGGACGACCCAGCCAATAGCGGTGATGAGCGCGAAGGAGATGATGCGGTAGATGAGGGTGGCGGCGGTGGCGTCGATAAGCGTCATGCCCGCTGCGACGAGCGAGGCGGCAGCGGCGGCCTCCACAGTGCCCACCCCTCCCGGGGTGACTTGGGCGGCGCCGGCGAGCTTGGTCATGATGAACGCGAGCGTGACCCCCATGAGCGAGGCTTCGTTGAGTCCCGGCTGCATGCCTGGCGGCGTGCCGAGGACCGCCCACACGCAGAAGAAGAGCACGATGAGGTCGAGAAGCCGGTTGCAGAGGGAGAAGCAGGCCGCGGTGACGAACTGGCCGGCGCTCATGCGGATCTGCGAGACCTGCTGGATCACGTTTGTCACCCGGTTGCGCACACTCGTCGGTAGGTAGCGGGCCCAGCGCGTAAGAATGTCGGGGTTGCGCGTGGCCCAGAACATTCCGGCGACGACCGCGAGGGTGAGCGTCAGCGTGCTCACCAGTGTCGTCACGGAGAGCGAGGCACCGAGGAAGACGACAGCGACCAGGCCGATCAGCATCATCCACACCGTGGACAGCGCTCCCGAGATGACGAAGAACCAGCCGCACAGGCCGGTCGACGCGCCCCAGCTGCGCTGCACGCGGTAGGTCAGCCACGCCGAGAGCGCGGGGCCGCCTGGTACGGAGGTTGACCACGCGTTGGAGCCGAGCGTGAGCGCTACGGTGCGCCTCATGTCGGTGCGGGGGGCGTCCACGTTGAGCAGGATTTTCATCACCGCGGCCATGGCGAAAATCGCGCCGAAAGCGCCGATGACTGCGCTGACGAGCGGGCCGGGCGCGGTGGCAACGGCGCGGCGCAGGGCCGCGAACGCCTCGGTCAGGAAGCCGAGCTCGCTGCGAAACGCCACCGCAAGCACCGCGAGCAGCGCCACGGGTGAGAGCCAGCGCACCCACCGGGCGGTGTTACTGTTCAAGCTCGCGCTTCCTCGTGTACTCGAGCGCGCGCCGCTCCTCCAGCTGGCGCATCAGCTCGTCGAAAGGGACCAGGTCGCGGTTCTCCGTGACGGTGACCCCAGAGCGGGTGGGCTGCGTATCGACGACCGCGTCCCCGACCGCCATCTCGCCGCCGCGAGCAGCGGCGTGAGCATCAGCCGCTGCGGGTACAGGCTCCGGCGCAACCGCCCCAGTGCCACGCCCCTCGCCAAGCGACTCGTAGGCGCGCCGGACCCAGCGTGGTGCCCACCAGTTGTCCTCGCGCAGCAGGTGCATCACAGCGGGGACGAGCAGGAGGCGGATGATCGTGGCGTCGAGGGCGAGCGAGAAGATCATGCCGAAGGCGATGTACTTCATCATCACGATGTCGCTCATCGCGAACGCGGCCGCGACCACGATCATGATGGCAGCGGCGGCGGTGATGATCCCGCCGGTGTGGGCGGTGCCGTCCTTGATCGCTTCGTCTGTCGACGCCCCGTTGTGGCGCGCCTCCACCATGCGCGAGACCAAAAAGACCTCGTAGTCCGTGGACAGGCCGTAGAGGATCGCCACGATGAGCACGAGCACCGGGCTCATCAGCGGGCCGGCGGTGAAGTTGAGCAGGCCGGACCCAACACCGTCCACGAAGACGGCAGTGAGGAAGCCCAGGGTCGCGCCGATACCCAGGACGTTCATAATCACGGCCTTCGCGGGCAAGATGAGTGAGCCGAAAAGCAGCGCCATGAGCAGGAAGGTGGCGAGCACCATGTAGAGCGCCATCCACGGCAGCCGTTCAAGCAGCGCCTCGATGGACTCGACCTCCATGGCCGGGGTGCCGGCGACGTAGGTCTCCACGCCTTCCGGAGTCTCGATGGCGCGCAGGGCGTCGACGACCGCCTGGCCGCCGTTGCGGTCGGCGAGCGGGGCGGACAGGATCGTCGTCCCGTCCTGCGTCGGGTGCGAGGGCTTTAAGGGGCTGGCAAGACCTTCGACGTTGCGGGCCTGCATGACGACGTCGACAAGCTGCTCATTCGACGCGCCCGTGACCACCAGCTTGACGGGGTCGGTGCGGAAGGCGGGGAAGGCCTCGTTGAACTCGTCCTGCGCCTGGCGGGTTTCCTGCGTGGGCGGCAGGTAGGACTCGTTGATGCCGCCGAAGGTGATGCCGGCGGCGGGGACGGTGATGAGGATGAGCAGGGCGGTGACACCCACGACCATCTTTTTCGCGTTGCGCATCGCCCAGGCGGGGATGCGGTACCACACGGTGTCCTCGAGCCGGCGGGCCTTGCGGCTGGTGCGGCGCACCGACCACATGTCGATGCGGGGGCCAAGCATGCCGAACAGGGCGGGCAGCACCGCGACCGAGATGACGGCGGCGAGCACGACCGCGCTGATCGCGCCGTAGGCTACCGACTTCAAAAATGCCTGCGGGAACATGAGCAGGCCGGACAGGGCCACGCCCACCATGAGCGCGGAGAAGAACACCGTCTTGCCCGCCGTCGTGGTGGTCACGGCGACGGCCTCGCGCGTGTCCAGGCCGCGGTCGAGCTCCTCGCGGAAGCGGGACACCATAAACAGGCCGTAGTCGATCGCCAAGCCCAGGCCCAAAAGCGTGATCACGGACTGGGAGAAGATGTTGACCTGCTGGAACTGCGCCAGGATCGACAGCAGCGACAGGGAACCCAGGATGGACAGGATGCCCACAATCAGTGGCATTGCCGCGGCGATGACGCCGCCGAAGACGAACAGCAGGATGAGGGCAACGAAGATGAGGCCGACTTTTTCGGCGCGGGCGATGTCGTCGGCCATGCCGTCGTCAAGCGCATCGGCGACGGCGGTCGCGCCCGCGATCTGCACCTTCGCGTCGCCGGGCAGCTCCATCGCACGTAGGTCCGGCTCGATCGTGCGGAAATCCTTCAGCGTCTGCTCGCCGTCGCCTTTGAGCCCGATGGCAGCAAAGGCCTGGGTGCCGTCCTCGCTGATCTGCTGCTGGTTCGGCTTGGCAAAATAGCTGGTCACGTGGTCGATCTGCGCAGGGTACTTCTCCTGCAGCGCGCTGATCTGCTCATTCGCGGCGCGCATCACTTCCTCGTCCTGCACCCCGTTCGGCGCAGTGACCAGCACGATCACATCACCCGCATTGTCGCGACCGAAGGTGTCCTGCTCAATCGTGGCCGCGGCGGTGGAATCTGCGCCCGGATCCTCCCAACCCTCCTGCGAAAGGCGCTCGCCCAGCTTCGAGCCGAAGAGCACCTGCATGACCAGGATGATCGCAATGACCACCAGCGGGATGATCCGGCGGTAGCGGTATGCCGCGTGGCCCCACTTGTAAAACACTGTGTTGGCTCCCTAGTCCTTGTTGTGCAGCAGCGCGGACAGCGGACGGAAGGGCTGCATCCAGGCGCCGCCTTCGGGCAGCTGGTCCAGGTTGATACGTGGCAGCGGCTCGCGGAACACGCCTGGGATGTCCTCGAGGTCCACAAAATCGATGGCCTCGGACTGCACCGCCCAGGCCGCGTGTTCGTGGAAGCCGAGGACTGTGACCGGGATGCCGGCGTTGGCAAGTGCCTCGATCGGCTCCTGGAAGTTCTGCCCGTCGGCAGAAGCAACGACCACACCGCGCAGCACGCCTTCCTCCTGGCGGCGCTGGATGTGATCGAGCATGTCCTGGTCCACATCCGAGTCCTCGTCCACCTTCGGCTTGGCAAAGACTGCGAAACCGACGTTGCGCAGCGCCTCAACCCAGGGGCGCACGGCGTCCGCGCTGGCGGGGGAGACGTTAGTGAAGACGGTGGCCTCCGGCTCGACTTCGGAGCCGACGGCGGCGGAGCGCTCCTGCGCCAGCTCGATCAGCCAGCGGCCGATGGCGTCGAAGCGCGGCCGGTAAGCGGCGGTGGGGCGGCTGCCCAAGATGGCACCAAGGCCCATGTCCAGGTTGGGCGCGTCCCACACGAGGAGGTAAGACTCGGGGCCGGCGGGTGCGCCGGGGGTGTACGGGTGCGACTTGTCCTGCAAAACCATGCCTTACTTCTTCTCCCAGAGGTATTCGCGGATCACGTGATCCTTGTTGAGGCCCTTGCCCTCAAACTTAGTGATGACCTGGCGGTCCGTCAGGAGCGGGGCCTCCGCCCACGGCCAGCCCTTGTACTCGAGCATGGGCTCGACATCGACCAGCTCGTCGATCCACTCGGCGTAGTCCGCGTGGTCCGTAGCCACGTGCAGCACGCCGCCCGGCTTGAGGCGGGTAGCGATGAGGTTGAGTGTGCCGGACTGGATGATGCGGCGCTTGTGATGGCGGGCCTTGGGCCAGGGGTCGGGGAAGAAGATGC
This sequence comes from Corynebacterium imitans, assembly GCF_000739455.1. Classification (NCBI taxonomy): domain Bacteria; kingdom Bacillati; phylum Actinomycetota; class Actinomycetes; order Mycobacteriales; family Corynebacteriaceae; genus Corynebacterium; species Corynebacterium imitans. The sequence continues at coordinate 2,288,771 of NZ_CP009211.1, read as the reverse complement.
GCACGCCGTCCAGCGATTCTTCGCCGAACATGCGGGCCAGCACCTCCACACCGTCGCCGCGCACCATGCGCACGTTGTCGATCCCGCCGCGCACAACTGCGCCGAGCAGCTTGGCCAGCCCCGGCTTGTACAGCTCCACGGCGATGATGTTGGTGTCTGCCTCCAGCGGCGCCATCGCGGCAGTGGAGGTGCCGGTGCCCGATCCGATCTCCAGGATCGTGGGGTGGCCGCTGCGGCCGAACCACGCATCGACGTCGATATGCTCGTCAGTCTCGTTGGTCAGCACCTTGCCCAGGCGCGGCCAATGCTCGTTGAACAGGGCCTCTTGGTTGTCGGTGAGCGTGCCGCGGCGGAAGGTCACCGAGCCGAGGCGCGGGTAGTCGAGGCCGGTGCCAAAATCGGTTTGCAGCGGCCGCCCGGCGGGCAGCTCGCCAGTCCCCTCGCGGGGAGTTTGAGAAAAATCAGGAGTATTCATTGTCATTATTGTCCACATGACGTGCGCGGATGCAAGTTTGGGCAGTGCTTATCGACGCCCCCTTGTCCCCCACCTTCGGGGGTAGCGGGTGGGGAGGTCGGGCAGAGATTTCCGTTTGACCCCACGGTTGACCCCCGTTTTCCCAGTACCGAGCGCCATTCTTTTGCCGGTTTGGCGTCCTCACCTACCCCTGAATGGGGCGGTTTGGAGGGTAAAAACGCACGCATTTTTATGGTGTGGATCACGCAAGATCGCCGCTTGCCACCTGGGGTGATGTGGAGGGGACTCGAGGCGGGCGTATTTCAGATACTCTGGAAATCCCGAGGATATGTGCGGGAACATACGCGGACGAAAACTATGAAGGAGAGCACATGACCACTGCCGTACAACGCTTGGAAGGCCCGGCTCTGACCGATAATGAAGAACTTATTGCTTGGGTAAACGAGGCTGTCGAACTCTTCCAGCCCGACAAGGTGGTTTTCGCCGATGGTTCCCAGGAGGAATGGGACCGTCTCGCCGCAGAGCTGGTGGAGAAGGGCACCCTGATCAAGCTCAACGAGGAGAAGCGCCCGAACTCCTTCCTGGCCCGCTCTAACCCGTCTGACGTTGCCCGCGTGGAGTCCCGCACCTTCATTGCCACCGAGGAGGAAGAGGGCGCTGGCCCCACCAACAACTGGATGAAGCCGTCCGCGCTCAAGGAAGAGATGACGGAGCACTTCTCCGGTTCCATGAAGGGCCGCACCATGTACGTCGTGCCCTTCTGCATGGGCCCGATCAGCGACCCGGACCCGAAGCTGGGCGTGCAGCTGACAGACTCCGCTTACGTGGTCATGTCCATGCGCGTGATGACCCGTATGGGCCAGGAAGCTCTGGACAAGATTCAGGGCGATAAGTTCGTCCACTGTCTGCACTCCGTCGGTGCACCGCTGGCTGAGGGCGAAGAGGACGTCGCCTGGCCGTGCAATGACACGAAGTACATCTCCCAGTTCCCCGAGACCAAGGAGATCTGGTCCTACGGCTCCGGCTACGGCGGCAACGCCATCCTGGCCAAGAAGTGCTACGCCCTGCGCATTGCTTCCGTGATGGGGAAGGAAGAGGGCTGGATGGCTGAGCACATGCTCATCCTCAAGCTGACCAGCCCGGAGGGCAAGAACTACTACATCGCGGGTGCGTTCCCGTCTGCATGTGGCAAGACCAACCTGGCCATGATCACCCCGTCGCTGGAGGGCTGGACTGCGGAGGTCGTCGGCGACGATATTGCGTGGCTGCACCTGAAGGAGGACGGCCTGTACGCCGTCAACCCGGAGAACGGCTTCTTCGGCGTCGCCCCGGGTACGAACTACAAGTCCAACCCGATCGCCATGCGCACCATGGAACCGGGCAACACCCTGTTCACCAACGTCGCGCTGACCGATGATGGTGACGTGTGGTGGGAGGACATGGACGGCGAGGCGCCGGAGCACCTCATCGACTGGCGCGGCAACGACTGGACCCCGGCGTCCAGCGAGAAGGCTGCACACCCGAACTCCCGTTACTGCGTGGCCATCGAGCAGTGCCCGACTGCAGCCCCCGAGTTCGACGATTGGAAGGGCGTCAAGCTCGACGCGATCCTGTTCGGCGGTCGCCGCCCGGACACCGTCCCGCTTGTCACCCAGGCCCTGAGCTGGGAGCACGGCACCCTGATCGGCGCGATGCTCGCCTCCGGCCAGACCGCCGCCTCCGCTGAGGCCAAGGTTGGCTCCCTGCGTCACGACCCGATGGCGATGCTGCCGTTCATCGGCTACAACGTCGGCGACTACTTCCAGAACTGGCTGGACATGGGCGAGCGCGGCGGCGACCGTCTGCCGTCCATCTTCCTGGTCAACTGGTTCCGCCGCGGTGAGGACGGCCGCTTCCTGTGGCCGGGCTTCGGCGACAACTCCCGCGTTTTGAAGTGGATCGTCGACCGTATCGAGGGCAAGGTCGACGCGGACCAGACCCCGGTGGGCAACACCGCCAAGGTGGAGGACCTGGACCTGACCGGCCTGGATACCCCAGTCGAGGACGTCAAGGAAGCCCTGTACCCGGATCCGGAGCTGTGGGCACACGATGTGGAAGACGCCCGCGAGTACCTCGAGGGCCTCGGCTCCCGCGTGCCGAAGGAGCTCTTCGACCAGCTCGACCAGCTCTCCGAGCGCGTGAAGGCAGCACGCTCCTAACTTGCTGATACAAAAAGGCCCGCCAGGTGGCGGGCCTTTTGTTGTGCGAGTTTCGCGGCGGGGCGTTGACTTTTGATCACATCCCTGGGCACTTCACTTGGGCTGTTCTACATCATTACTGTGGCAGTATTCAAGTTATGAAATCAGTCACGAGGGATGCGGTAGTTGGTGCCCTGGGGGCAGCTCGGATGGCCCCATATCTTTCTGCTGCAGACGGCAACAAGAAAAGGGCTCTTGCGCTGTATCGGTGGAGTGTCGAGTTGGGGGCATCGGTTCAAGTAACATTGGGCATTACTGAGGTACTTGTTCGCAACGCGATGAATGAGAAGTTGCAGGAGTGGAACCGTCGGGAAACCGGTAATCCTAGTTGGATTCTCGACGCTCCGGCTTCCCCGCTGAGAGGCCTTACTCAAGGCAAGCGACGAGAGGCGTTGAGACGAGCGAGGAAGTCTGCGGGCAATCGTTCGATGGATCATCCTCGCTATGGGGCTGAGATTACGCATGATGATGCATTGGTGAACACCATGTTTGGGATGTGGAAAGACATTCTCCCTAACCATCACCCTGATGCTGATCCGGAGAAGAGAGAGAACAGGAATCGTGTTCGGATGTGGGAAGAAGCGCTAGAAGCAGCGTTTCCGTATGAATTAGATCCTGACGGGCACACGACGTACTGGAGAGTAGCCCACCTTCATTTGCTGCGTAATCGAGTGTCGCACATGGATAGTTTGCTCAATGTTGACGTGCTCGATGTGATTGGTGACGCTTTTTCGCTGGTTGGGAGCATAGACCCAGTTCTCGAGCAGTGGCTCACGGGCACGAGCACCGTCAAGAAAATTTACTCGGCCCGCCCCCAGTAGAGAAAAAGGAAAAGCCTACCGGCGCAAATTGTCCTGTAGACCTTTCCTCACTCATAGCGAGGGACCTTGTCCTCACTTTCTCTACCGCCATTTTACCCATGGAAAGGTTCAACGCAAGTTACCCAAGGATCAAACATCGCTCTGGTAGACGGTGTGTGCGGCCTAAAGAGTCGACTGCTAAGAAACCACGCGATCGTGATGTATCGCCGCGTCGTGCTGGCAGATCCCACAAGTTCGGAAGTGAAGACGGACTGCCGTGTCACGATGCTCCTTGTACGTCGTTACTGCTCGACGCTATTGCACAGTGATGGTGACAACTTGTGGTGCTTCGAAGCTCTTTACTATCGCGTGGCCTTCCAACTGCCTCTTACCGGAGGAAAGGGCAACGGCGTTAGAACAGGACGCGTCAATGCGTTCTTCGCCTGGCTTGAGCTCCCAGTAGTAGACGGAATTCTTGTCGGTGTAGTGCACTTTTTCCTGGCGCAGGCCTCCAAGTTGGCATACACCTGCTGACTTTCCATCTACCGTGACGACCTGGATTACAGACTTCTCGCCGCGGGGCTCTACGGTCGGTGCCTTCGAGGAAGATCCCCCAACCTCGATAGCTGTCACAATGTAAACCAGCGCAATCACGCTGGCCAGAAGCGCTCCTACAGTTTGCAGGGTGAAAGGCAATTGCTTCATGGCGGCTTGAACTTGGGATGGGAGTTGCATTGCTGTCCTTCTCTTTAGGGGGATCATCGATACGGGCTGCCACTGTCGGCCGTATCAAGGTGATTATCCACCAAGTACCCGGTAAGAGCAATGGAGTCTGGCGAACCTACCCCCGCAGCACGAGCACCAGGTTCGATACCGCGAACTCGCGTAGCACCGGCACGCGCGTGAACCACCACGCCCAGTGCGGGTGGTAGCGCGGGAAGGCGGTGAGCAACCGTCCGGTCGACTCCGCCCACGTCAGCCCCTCGCGGGCGGAGACCGCGAACAGGGAGGTGCCCCACACGTTCTTGGGTGGTGTTCCGTGTTTCCGCTCGTACCGACGCCGGGCGAACTCGCCGCCGACGTAGTGTTCCCACAGCCCGGTCTCGTGGCCGCCGAAGGGGCCCAGCCACACGGTGTAAGACAGCACGACCAGCCCGCCGGGTTTTACCACGCGCAGCATCTCCTCGCCCATGGCGCGCCAGTTGGGGATGTGTTCGGCCACGTTGGAGGAGTAGACGAGGTCGAAGGAGCCATCGGCAAAAGGTAAGTGTGTCCCGTCCCCGCGCACCGCGCCGTAGCCGGAAAGCCCCGCTGCGGAAAGCTCGGAGACATCCGGTTCCATGCCGACGTAGAAGGTGTCGGCGAACGCGTCGGCGAAGTAGCCGGGCCCGCCGCCGACGTCGAGCACAGCACGGCCGGTGAGGCCGGATGGGCTGGGACAGGTGGTGTCCTGCCACAGGGCGTCGAGAAGTGAGCGGGTGTCGCGCGCCAAGCCGGAGTAGAACACGGCGGGGCGGAACTGCTCGTAGGTGAACGAGCGCAGAAGGCGCAGCGAACGTGTCAACGTGGCGAGGCGGCGGGTACGGTACATAGCAATGAAGATACTGCTGATGTGCTGGCGCGACTCCACCCACCCGCAGGGCGGCGGCAGCGAACGCTACCTGGAGCGCGTCGGCGAGTACCTCGCGGCGCAGGGCCACGAGGTCGTTTTTCGCACCTCCAGCCACACCGACGCGCCACGGCGCAGCACGCGCGGCGGCATCCGCTTCGAGCGTGCCGGGGGCAAGTACGGCGTATATGTTCTGGCGCCGCTGTCTATTTGGCGCAACCGGCCGGACGTGATCGTGGATACGCAGAACGGGATTCCGTTTTTCGCGCGCCTGTTTACGCGCCGGCCGGTCGTGCTGCTTACGCACCACTGCCATAAGGATCAGTGGCCGGTGGCGGGCCCGATTATCGGGCGGTTGGGCTGGTTTTTGGAGTCCAAGGTCGCGCCGCGGGTGTATCGGGGCGCGCGGTACGTGACGGTGGGGGAGGCGTCGAGAAGCGATCTGGTTGCGCTCGGCGTGGACGCGGGCGACATCGCGATCGTGGAAAACGGCGTGGACCCTATCCCGGACGCGCTGCCCGTGGTGCCAGACGACGGGAAGGTGCACGTGGTGACCCTGTCGCGGCTGGTGCCGCACAAGCGCATCGAGCACGCGATCGATGCGATCGCTGGGCGCGAAGATGTGGTGTTAGACATCATCGGCTCCGGCTGGTGGGAGGACCGCTTGCGCGAATACGCGGCGGACCGGCCCGAGATCCGCTTCCACGGGCACGTCAACGACGCCTACAAGCACGCCCTGCTCTCTCGCGCGGCGCTGCACCTCATGCCGAGCGCGAAGGAGGGGTGGGGCATCGCGGTCGTGGAGGCGGCAGCGCACGGCGTGCCGACTATCGGCTACCGCAGCGCCGGCGGCGTCAATGACTCCATCATCGATGGGGACACCGGCGTGCTCGTGGACACGAAGGCGCAGTTCAGCCAGGCGGTGGAGCGTTTGCTTGCCGACGCCAACCTGCGCCACCGGCTCGGCACCGCCGCCAAAGCGCGCGCGGGCGAGTACTCCTGGGAGGCGACCGGGGCGAAGTTCGCTGCGGTGCTGGATGACGTGGTTGGCGACGCGGCGGGGCGCTAGCGCAGCTCTGTCGACCAGTTCAGCTGCTGAATCTTCGTATCCAACTGGCGGTACTCCTTGGAGGCGGCGTCCGCCATCTTGCGCAGCGCGGCCGCATCCACGGTGGGTACGTAACGCACCTCGGAACGCGAGTAGCGGTCCATCCGCGCCGTCGCCGAGTCCGCGACCGCGGAGTAGAAGCGGCCCGCGCGGACCAGCGCGTCGCGGCGTGCGATCGCGTCGGTTAGCGTGGCGTCGCCCTCGAAAGGCGTGACCGAGTTGGTGTGGTTGATGCGGCGCACCAACACCTCAATCTGCTCCAGCACGTGCGCTGCCTCTTTGAGCAGCTCGGCTGGGTCCTCGGCGGGCTCGTCGCCCTCCTGTACGCGCGCCTGCTCAACCAGGCGGGAGCGCAGCTCGTCTAGGCGGTGCTGCGCCTCGGCGCGTTGTGCGAGTGCTTCTGCAAGCAACATGGTGGCCCCTTTCCTCCTGCTAAAAGGTATGCGTCCCCGTATCCCAACCCTCACGGGCCCCAGGGGCGGGCGCGCCTTCCAACACTTCGGTGATACTCAATTATTTGTGCGTTCCCTTCTCGGGAGTGCGCGTGTACTCGATGCAGGCCGGGTGCTTTGTACAGGGGTAGCCCGTCGGCGAAGGGCCTGATCAGAGTCGCCAGCCATTGCCCGGACTGGCGCGGGTGAGTGTTCGCTAAGACGCACGCCGCGGGTCCCGGGTGTTCCCGCTACCGACAGCATGATGGGCACAAGCATAACAAAACCGCGGCCGCCGCTTCATGGGAAGCAGCGGCCGCGGGGGGTAAAAAACTTAGGCTGCGGTGGCCGGCCACAGATTGCCGGAGCGCAGGCGCGCGCTCATCTCTGCCTCTACCAGGACCGGAATGAAGTGGTCCAGGGTGGCGCTACGGCGGTGGGCCCTGAGGACCGAGTCAAAGGCGTCGCCGATCTCATCGGCGGGGAACTCGCCAGACCACTCGGCGATCAGGTCCTCGCGGATATTGCGCAGTGCGCGCTCGCGGATGATGGAAAAGTCGATGTTGTTGATGTCCTGCATGATGTGCTCCTTATTTCGAGGTAGTTCCCCCGGACTACCGGGTATGTAACCTTTTGTTCATCTGAAGTTAACTTTAGCCATGGCGTGCGGATGGTGCAAGGGTTTCAATGATTGGACTTTGTCATTAATTGGTACGCGCCCACTAATGACGCTAATAGTGCAGGTAAAGAGGTTTTCTGCTACGGCCGAATTTTATGAATAAAAATAGAAGTGAGTGTTGTTACGCTTGTGGTATGACGAAGCTCGAACGTTACCGCAGGGTAAACGGCGTCCCTTTGGCCGTTCTGATAGTGGCCACGGTGCTGGTGGTGCCCCTCGTAGGTGGATTTCGCCCCGATCCGTTCAGCTGGATTCTGCTGGCCTGCTTCGCCGGGTACGCCTTCTTCTACGCGCGGATCACCCTGCACGTGTGTGTGGACGACGCTGCGCTGCATCTACGCCTCGCAGGGCGCGAAACCGCAATCCCGCTTGCGCGCGTCACCGACGTTGAAGCGGCAGGTCCGCAACCGAGCGTGTGGTTGTGGATGTTCTTCCCACCGCACGTAAGCGGCCCACGGGAGGTCGACGGCGCTGAGTGCTACTCCGTTGGCGGCCCGACAGTACGGATTAATACCCTAGACGGCGACTACGCCGTGTCCGTGCCTGATCCCGAGACCTTCGCCGCCGAACTCCGCGAGCGCCTGAACGCAGCGAGCGCGTAGCCCAGCGCAGCTAAGTAACCGGCGAAAAGCACTAGGCCCGCCGGCGGAAGGCCGCGCGCGGGAGCGCCTGTGTCCAGCACCCGCCCGTCCGGGTAGACCACGAGTCCGATCTCCAGCTCTCGCAGCCGCGCCCGATTCACCGGCTCCTGCGAAACGGCCTCGTGCGCTGCGAGCCATCGGGGAGAGGGCGGGTCGACGAGTACGCCGTCGACAAGCAAGGCCCCGGACTCCACGACATTCATCTGCTTCGGCGCAGGGTCCACTGTCGGCTCGCCGCGCACGAGCGTAAGCGGGGCGCGCTCGGCGAAGTAGACGTCCCGGCCCGCGTGCGCGACCACCGGTGCGTCCACCGCGACCGGCCGCAGCTTCTCGACGACCACCGCACCGTCCGGCACCTGCAACAGCGCACACGCGAGCGCGGCCGCGGCGCGACGCGGAGTAAGCGCCCCCGCCGCCGCGACGAAGGCCGGGATGGCAAGGATGAGCCACTTCTGCGCGTCGCGGATAAGCCCGCCGCCGGGTACGTGTGTGACCAGAGGTTCGGTAATACCCGCCCAGGACGCGAGCGCGACCGCAAAACCCACCCCGGCCAAGGTGAGCCAGCGCCGCGGAACCGCGCGCCAGCCCAGCGCGAGCAGGAAAAACAGCGGGATGCCGAACAGCGCAAAGCCCACCGCGCGCGAGCCCGGGACCGCCGCCGAATTCCAAATACCGCCCAGTCCCATGAGCGCACCGAGCGTGCCCACGTACTGCTCTGCCCGCGGCGCAAACGCGGCGGCGCTTTCGGCCGTGGCGGTCCCACCACCGGTGGCGAGCACACCCGCCACCACCCACGGGGCGCAGGCCAGCACCGCGACGACCACGCCTGCCCGGTTGCGCACGAAGCAGGCCGCGGCGAGCGCACCAGTCGGGGTCAGCGAGGCCGCCCACTGCGCCAGGGGGCTGGCGCGCCCGCCGAGCGCGACCAGGGGCACAAGCCACGCCGCTACGGCAAGGGACCACTGGCCCTGCAGGAAGCGCTCGATAACGAAGGGGTTCCACACCGCCACCGTCATCGCCGCCGCCTTGCCCAGCGGGTGGGGGCCCAGCCGGTAGCCGGCAAACGCGGCAGTACAAGCCGCGCCAACGATGAGGACGCGGACAAAGAAAACAGGGAACGGGATCAGCCCTAGCAGCGCGTCCTGGGGCACGTTGCGTGCGGGCAGATCACCAAAGCCGAGGGAGGCGCGGGTGAGCGCCATGTCTGTCAGCACCATCATGTCGCGCAGCGCAAACGCCTCGCCCGGCAGGAAAAACGGCCAGGTCAGGCCAAGTACCAGCAGGGTGCCGTAGGCAGGCAGCAGGTATTTAGTTGCGCCGCGCAAGGAGCACCAACGCCCAAATAAGGGCAACCACCGCGATCAGCCGGGTCACCAGCGCCATGATCTGTAAGGCCCGCAGCCAGGCGACCTTCCCGCGGGTGGTATCGACCGCGTCCGCTTTGGAGTCCTCGCTGAGTGTCCAGACGCCGGAGGAAAGGGACCACGATTCGTCGACAAGCATGCCGGTGCGCCGCTCGACATTGATGGTGCGCTGGGCGTCGTCGGGAAGCGTGGCGCGATACTGGTAAGTCTCCAGCCCGCCGACCGAGCCCGGGCCGAGGTAATCCAGCGGCACCGTGGTCTGCGAGCGCGGGTCGAAGTACGGGTAGGAGCGGCGCTCCGGGCGGTACGGCAGGTACACGCCGACGCCGTGGCGATCCTTTTCCGGAAACGCGGTGGTCGGGTTGATGCGGAAGGAATCGGTGTACGCCTCGGGGCCGTCCTGCTCGGTGGTGAGCGTGTAGACGTCCTTGTCCTTGCCGGTGTCGGGGTCCTGTTCAGTGGATTTCTCCAGCGTGGTCGTGCGCGTGAACTGCTCGCCCCCGGGGCCGTCGAAGCGCATGGACTGCGTGCCTATCTCGAGCGGGCGCTGGAAGGCGATGACGATGGGGGAAGCGAGGTTGCACGCCAGCGCGACGACCACGATGCCGGCGGCCCACGCCAGCTTGCGCTTCTTTACAATGTCCACATCGAACAGCTCACCGAAACCCACACCAGAAACTCTAACCTACTGCCAGAACTCGAGGGCCTGCGCGGCGTCGCCGCCCTCGGGATCCTCACCACGCACGTCGCCTTCCAGACCGCGAACGACTCGCCGCTGCTCGCGCGTTTCGACTACTTCGTCGCCGTCTTCTACGCACTCTCCGCGTTCGTGCTCGCCCGCCGCGGGCCGCGCCCCGGCTACTTCGCGCGCCGGGTTGCCCGCATCGTGCCCGCGTACGTGGTGTGCGTGGCGGTCGTGCTGCTCGCGCTGCCCGCGCTGAGTGGGGTGAGCGCTGCTCAAGCGGTGGCCAACCTGCTCATGGTGCAGATCTACGTGCCAGACGGCCTCATCGCCGGGCTGACCCAGCTGTGGTCGCTGTGCGTGGAGGTGGCGTTCTACCTGGTCCTGCCGCTCTACCTTGCGCGAAGCGGGCGGGCGCGGTGGCTGGTGCTCGTCCTCGCGGTGGTCGTCGGGCTGGCGTGGCCGTGGGTAATCGAGCCGTTTTCCGATCCCGAGGTGGTCAACCTGCAGATCTGGCCGCCGTCCTATACCCCCTGGTTCGCCGTCGGGCTCGCGTGCGCCGAACTCGAGCGCGCCGGCGTGCGCTACCGCGGACCACGCTGGCCCTTCCCGCTGCTCGCCATGCCAGTGGCGTGGCTCGCCGGCGTCGTCGGCCCGGAGGGGCTGATCCACCCCACCCCGGCCGAGTTCAACGTGCGCGTCCTGCTCGGCACACTTTTTGCCGCCCTGTTCGTCGTGCCGTACGCGCTCGGGCCCCGCGAGCACGGCACGCTCTTATCATCGCGGCCCGCGCTCCTGGCCGGGCGCTGGTCCTACTCCGTGTTCCTGTGGCACATGGCGGTACTCGACCTGGTCTTCCCCGTGCTCGGGGTGCCCGTCTTCGGCGGCAACTTCGCGCTAGTCTTCATCGTGACTGCTGCGACGAGCCTGGTCGTGGGCTACATCTCCTACGAGTTGGTGGAGGTCCCCGGCGCGCGACTAGTGCGCGCAGTGCTGTCGCGGCGCGATGTATCCCGGTCCGGCCACGCCAGGCACGCCACCGCGAAGCAACCGGCGAGCGGGAGCAGCGTGGAGCCCGCATAGCTTGCCGACGGCCACGGGGCCCGCGCCAGCACCAGCCCTGAAACCACCAGCGCGCCCGAGGACAACCAGCTGGCAGGCAGGAGCGTGAAGCGCCGGATCGCCCACGCACTTGCGGCGGCGATCAGTCCGGTGACAGGGCCCGCGGCGATGGCGGCGAGCAGTGGTGCGGCACGGTCAAGGCGGGGAAGCTCCTGGGGCACGAGGAGCTCATCATCCCGCCGTCGCGACACGACGATCAGGCAGGCAAGCGCGACCAGCGCGGAAAACGCACCGCCGGCGAGCAGCGAGTTCCGGTACGCCGCCTCGCCGGCGAAGTGCATGCGGAACTCGCCGGATGCTCCGGCGGGGAGGGTGAAGGCCTGGGTTGCGGCGTCGATACGCGTGGGCTCGAGCGCTTGACCGCCGACGGTGGCGCGCAGCCCGGCGTTGAAGGCGCGGGTGGTGATGATGGTGCGCGGGTGGCCGGCAGGTGCGATGGTGGCGGGAAGCGCCTCCCACGCGGCGGTGGGTACGCGGTCGCGGGAAAGCGTGATCGTCTCGCGGCGGGTAAACAGCTCGTGGGTGCCTGCGGGCAGCTCGACTTCGCCTGCGGCGTGGCGGGTGCCGTCGATGGTGGCGGGCGCGCTTAAGCGCCACGTGGCATCGATGGCGGTGGTGAAGCGGCGTTGGATGACCTGCGTGTCGGGGAAGTGGCGCTGGAAGAAATACGTATCGGCGGTGCCCTCGACCTCCACGATGCGGGATAGGCCCGCGTCCACCTCGGCGATGCCGACGCGCTCGGTCAACTCGATCCGCGTGGTGCCCGGGGCGCGAATGGTGCGCGGCTCGCCCGCGACGAGGGTGACGCGGCGCTCTGGCCCGCCGGACAGTGTGACGACGGTATCCCGCGTCGCAGTAATCGTGAGCCGCTCAGCCACGGGCGGGACCTCGATCCAAGGGCCGCGATCGCCCGGCGCGGGCCACCACGCGGTCTCGGCAAGCCCGTCGAAGGCGCTGGTCAGCGACGCGCCGGGCACCGCACCGCCGAACGCCCCCGCGTCTGCCGCCGAGGAGGAGGCGTGCGCCCGCCCGCCGTCTTCAGCCACGGCCACGCGCGTGCCTGCCGACGGGTAGTCGGGCAGTCGGTTGCCTACGTTGCCGCCCTCACCTTCGGCGAGGTGCGCGGATTGCGCGCCGTGGAGTGTGCCGTAGTTGCGCTCGGCAAGTGCGGGGGTGTCGGTGATGATGTCCGGTTGGGCCTGCTTATCGACGAGCCGTGCCGGAAAATACCCGTACTCAGCCCACAGCAGCGGGAGCACTTCGCCGCCGCCGTCAACGGTCACTGGTGCTGCGTCCGTGATCATGGCGTCGCGGGTGGGTTCGAGCAGGTAGATGTCCACGCCGGAGCCGGAGTCTTCGCGGAAGCTGGCGGCGGGCTCACCCAAGTTGCGTGCGGCATAATCGGCGGCGTGGGGTTCGGCGCCCTCGAGGTCGTGGCGGACGACCACCGCGCCGACGCCGATGGCGCGTAGCGCCTCCGGATCGACCGCGCGGACCTGGCCGTCGAGGCCGCGGATGGCTTCCGGCTCGACGAGAGGGACGGCGTCGCGGAAGGCGAAGCGGGTACTCGTCAGCGCCTGGATCGGCTCGTCGCGGGTCCAGCCCCAGTCTTGGCGGGCAAAAGAAGACGCCGGCACGACGAGGGTGCGGGTGCCCGCGGCGTGCTCGTCGAGCCACTCGCCCGCGGCGACCCACTGCGGGGGGATTTCTGTCCACGTGCCCTCCGGCAGCAGGCGCAGCGACCACGCCGGGGCCACGGCGACCGCACCCGCGAGCACCACGCCCGCGGCCCGAGGGCGGTCGACGCGGGCAAAGAGGTGACCCACTCCCATGACCAAGGGAAGGCGGACGAGCGGGTCGAATTTGTGGAGGTTGCGGAAGGGGGCGAGTGGGCCGTCGAAAAGCGGGGCGAAAAAGTGCGCTGAGCACAACAGCGCGAATCCGCAGGCGAGCATGACCACCCACACACCGCGCCACGGGGTGCGGCAGGCAAGGCCGGCCAGGCCGAAGGCGGCGATGAGCGCGGTGGCCAACACGAAGACGGGCTCTCCGACGAGTAAGGCGCCGGCGGTGCGCTCCGTATCGACGAAGGGGGCCCAGCTGGTGGTGCCGCGCAGGACTTCGATGGGGTTGAGCCAGGCGGTGGTGACGGCGGCGGATTCGATGAACTCGGTAAATGGTGGCGAGTAGCGGCCGAGTACGAGCAGTGGGCCGATCCACCACGCCGAGACTGCCGCCGCGCCGAGGGCGAACTGGGTGGCCTGGGCAAAGGCGCGGTGGTAGAGCAGAAAGATGAGTGCTGGCAGGCAGGCGGCGATGGTAGCGGTGGCGTTGACCGCGCCCATCGCGGCAACCGCCAGCACGGCACCGCTGATGCGCGGGCGGGCCCGGGGCAGTGGGATGAGCGTCCACGGCACGAGCGCAACCGGCCAGGCTTCCGAGGAGATCGCGGTGAGTGTGGTGAGGATGCGCGGCGAGAGCGCGTACAGCATGGCGGCGCTGACCTGCGGCAGCGTCCCGCGCACGCCCGTGCGGCGCGCGAGGATGAGCGCACCCGAGTACGCCAGGCATAGCAAAAGCGTCCACCACGCGCGCTGCGCGAGCCACTCCGGCACACCGAGCGTGTTTGCCAGCAGGAAGAAGGGGCCCTGCGGGAAGAGGTACCCATAAGCCTGGTTCTGCACCTGGCCCAAGGGGAACTCGTCCGTATACGCGTGGGTGGCGCGGGAAAGAAAGCGCGCCGGGTCGACGAACAGGTTGAGCTTGGTGTCCGCGGCGACCTCGCCTGGCGGTTGGAACAACGCGGTGCAGGCCAGCAGCAGCCAGCCGACGACGTGCGCGCGCAAGGGCTACTCCCGGGAGCCGTACTCCGGCCCGCCGAGCACAGCCTCATCTGCCGTGACGGCACCGCCCTGCGGCACGGTGCTCTGCCCGGAGACAGCCGCCACGCCGAGCACCCCGGCCACACCCAGGACCACCCCGACGACGGCGGAGGCGAGCACCGGGTTCGCCGCACGGCGCGGCAACGACGCTGGCAGGTTGAATACTCGGTGGGACATGGGCGAAAGCCTACCAGCAGGACTACACTAGTAGCGTTTTCGCAGAACAAGTAGAGGGGGTGTGTCCGTGGCACGGGAACTACAACCAGCGCTTAAACCGGCCCAATGGCGGGCGGTGGCGCTCACCGTCGGCGGCCTTGTCGTCGCGGCGCTCCTCGCCTTCTCTTTAAGCTCGCGCGTGCCCAGCGAGCCGGAGTCACCCCAGGTCGCAGCGCCCGCCCCGCCGCCACCGGCTGCACCGCCCGCGCCGCCAGCACCGCCAGCGCCGAACCCCGCCCAGCAGCGGGTGCCACAAGACCTGCGCGCCAAGGTGGCCTCGCTGATGGTGGTGGGCGTGAGCAACGAGCGGCAGGCGCGAGCAGCTTTGGATCAGGGCGTCGGCGGGCTGATCATCCCCAGCTGGGCGGACCCGGCGCTGCTGACCGCCGAGGGCCACAACATCGACGCGCTGCGCGCCGAGTACCGCTACCCGTTTTCCGTCGCCATCGACTTCGAGGGCGGGCGCGTGCAGCGCCATACCGACGTGCTCGGCCAGTTCATGGCCCCGCGCGAGCTGGCCACCCGCCCGCCCGAGGTGATCCAAGGCACCGGCTACGACATCGGACGGGCCCTGCGCACCCGCGGCGTGAACGTGGATTACGCCCCGCTTTTGGATCTCGACGTCACCGGGCTCGCCATCGTCGGCGACCGCGCCTTCAGCGGCCACCCCGAGGAAGTCGTGCGGGTCGGCACCCTCTTCGCGCAAGGGCTTATCGACGCCCACGTCACCCCCACCTTCAAACACTTCCCCGGCCACGGCCGCGCCTCGGGCGACACGCACCACGAACTTGCCGTCACCCCGCCGCTGGACCAGGTACGCGAACTGGACATGCGCCCCTTCGGCCCATTACTTGCCCGCTTCCCGCACGCCAGCGTGATGATGGGGCACATGATCGTGCCCGGGATGGGGCCTGAGGGCGTGCCCAGCTCGCTGAATCCTGAGGCCTACCGCATTCTGCGCGAGGGTGACTACCCGGGCGGGGAGCCGTTCGGCGGCGTGGTGGTCACCGACGATTTGTCCGGCATGCGCGGAATCTTGGACTACGCGCCGACCCCGGAAGCGGTCAAGCTCGCCATCGCTGCTGGTGCCGACCAGGCGCTGTGGTCCTCCGGGGCGGATATCCCGCACGTTATTGATGTGGTGGTCGCCGCTGTGGAGTCAGGGGAGCTGCCCGAGGCGCGCGTCGACGAGGCTGCGGTGCGCACCCAGCAGCAGTTACTCGACGTCGGATTATAGCGGCCTGTGTACCCTGTGTGAGGTGAGTACTTCCCATCGGCAAAAGTCCCGGGGCCGCGCGGGCACGATCGCGCTCGGCACCGTTCTCGGCCTGCTCGCAGTCGTCTTGGCCATCTACCTGGCGGACTTGGCGCTCAACCGCGGCAACGTCCCACGCGGGACCACCGTGGGCGGCGTCGCCATCGGCGGGATGTCCCCCGACGAGGCCAGCGAGCACCTCAAAGAGGAGCTCGGCGGGGTAGCAGGCACGCCGGTAGAGATCAGCGCCGCAGGCAAGCGCGCGCAGCTCGTGCCCGCCAACGCGGGGTTAGACATTGACTGGCAAGGCACGGTGGACGCCGCCGGTATCCAGTCCGCCAACCCCATCCCGCGACTGGTAGGACTGTTCCGGACGCACGAAGTAGAGGCGCAGAGCAGTGTTGACGAGGCCAAGCTGCGCCCGGAGCTCGCCCGCGTGCAGGACGAGCTCTACCTCGCCCCGAAAGACGGCAGCATCCACATCGAAGGCGGTAAGGCCGAAGTGAAGGACCCGGAGTTGGGCCAAGAGGTCAACCCGGGCACGCTGCGCGAGGCCGTGACCAGCAACTGGCTCGACCCCGAGGGCGTCGAGATCACACCAGATCCCGTGCAGCCCGCGATCAACGACGAGGTGATCAAGGAGGCGATGGATGGGCCGGTGAAAACGGCGCTGTCCGGACCGCTGACCGTCAACGGCCGCGAGGACGCAACCGCCGAGATCCCAGCCGCGCGCATCGGCGAGGTCGTAGAATTTCCCAACGTGGAAGGCGCGATCGTGCCCAAGGTGCACCGCGACGTCGCGGGCGCCATCCTGGGCGAAACACTCGTCGCCACCCAGGTCGAGATGCACAACGCCCGCGTACTCGAAGGCGGCGGGGTCGAGCCGTCTACCGACGGCATCGCCGTGGACTGGGACGCCACCTTCGCAGGATTCGAGGATCGCCTCCTGCGCGACGGCGAGCGCACCTGGGACGCAGACTACAAACCGGTCCCAGCGGACTTCACCACTGAGGAAGCCGAGAACGCCACGTTTGACCAGGAGGTCAGCTCCTTTTCCACCGGCGGCTTCTCCGGAGCTTCAGGCACCAACATCGCGCTCGTGGCCCAGACCGTCAACGGCGCGATTGTGAACCCCGGCGAGACCTTCTCCCTCAACGGCTACACCGGCCCGCGCGGCACAGCACAGGGGTACGTGGAATCCGGCATCATCATCAACGGTCGCTCCGGCATGGCCGTCGGCGGCGGCATCTCCCAGTTCGCCACCACCTTGTACAACGCCGCCTACTTCGGCGGCATGACCGACATCGCGCACACGCCGCACTCCTACTACATCTCCCGCTACCCGGCAGGCCGCGAAGCCACCGTCTACGAGGGCGCAATCGACCTGCAGTTCCGCAATGACTCGCCCACCCCGGTACGCATCCAGACGGGCGTTTCCGGCGGCGAGATCACCGTGCGCCTCATGGGCGTCAAACACGTCAACGTGGAGTCCTCCAACGGCGGGCGCTGGGCGCAGACCCAGCCCAACACCATCAACGCGGCCGGTGAGGGTTGCATCCCGTCGGGTGGCGCGCCGGGCTTTACCACCTCGGATACCCGCAGCATCTACGATCTTTCGGGCAACCTCATCGACCAGGAAACCCAAACCACGGTCTACGACCCCGAGCCGATCGTGAAGTGCGGCTAGCCCTCCTCCGCCCACGGGATGCGCGGCGGGGTATGCTCGCCGCGCTCGCGGGTGAGCCCCCACAAGGTGAGCTCGATAAACAGCGGGTCGCGCTCCATGAGCGCATGCCGCGGGGCGTAACCGCCGTAGGCCTCGGCGACGTTGATGTTGACCACATCCGCCCCGCTTACCGACGCGAGCATCGACGTCTCGTTCGGCGTCACCAGCACGTCCGCAGGCGAGTAGAGGGAGGTATAGACGATCTCCGGGTACGTATCCGGCACGTTGAGGTGGGTACGAACCCACGGCGAATCGGCTAACTGCTGGATCACGCCCGGCGAGGCGAGCGTGGAGGCCGCCCGCGGGTAGCGGGAAATCAGCGGTGCGAACCGAGTCGCCCGCCCGCGCACGTCTGTGCCGTGGAAGTTCGCGCCCATCGCTACCACGCGCCGCACCTTCGACGCACCCCCGTTGGCGATGAAGAGCTTGGTCATCAGCCCGCCCTGCGAGTGGGCGACTATGTCCAACTGCTCGGCCCCGGTCTGTTCCAATACGTGGTCGACGTTGGCGTGTACGTCCTCGATAATGCTGTCCAAGTTGCCCATGCCGTAGAAGCCGGGGGCGAACATGTCGCCGTAGTCGTAGCCCCAAACCCAGAAGCCCTCGTCGCGAAGCCGCTCCGCGTTCGGTCGGAAGGCGCGGCTGCGGCTGGTCACCCCGTGGATGAAGAGCACCGGGGACTCGTGGGTGGGGGCAAAGTCCGGGTCATTAAACGGCAGCGGCGGGCGGTTGCGCGCAGCCTGCACGGCACCGATCGCGGCCGAACCAGCAATCATCATGGTCGCAAGCTTCATAGCCCCC
Organism: Corynebacterium imitans; assembly: GCF_000739455.1. Taxonomy (NCBI): domain Bacteria; kingdom Bacillati; phylum Actinomycetota; class Actinomycetes; order Mycobacteriales; family Corynebacteriaceae; genus Corynebacterium; species Corynebacterium imitans. The sequence continues at coordinate 2,270,743 of NZ_CP009211.1, read as the reverse complement.
AGCATAAGGGAGCTGCTATGCTTGGCTACGGATCACGAAGTCCGACGAGCCCTCTCATGGGCAAGGCCTCCCGGCCCGTCGGCTGGCAACCGCGCTGATCGCGCACGGTGCCCCCGGGAGAAGATCTGTCGGCGTCTGCACACCCGCGCGCCGAAAGTGCGACTTTTACAAGGAGAGCCATCATGGCATCCGTTTCCTGGATTCCGGCCACACTCGACAACATCCAGCACACAACTCTGACGTTTCACGCGGGCGGTGAGCTGCACGTCCGCGCCTTCGCCACCCCCTTCGACGCCCTCGACGCTGTCCGTCGGGCCGGTGCGAGGTTCGACTTCTCGCCCGAACGCAACCAGCTGCGCTCGCACGACGACGGCCAGCTCGTTTCCCTCCCAGCGGAAACGGCAGGTGGGGTGCCTACCGATCACACTTACTGCCAGCTCGTCGCCTCCGGCCACCGCCCCCACTGGATCCCGATCCTGCGGGCGCTGAACGACCGTGAGGAGGGCGGCTGGGGCGACATCGAAGTCCTGCAGGTCGAAGGCACGAAGGTGACCTTCGCACACGATGATGGCGTGGTCCAAGGCTGGTTCCACAACCCGCGCCAGCTGGCAGCGGCGACGCGCTTCCACCCGAAATGGCACGTGCTCCAGTTCGCATCCGGCGACACCGCCGTGCTCTCGTACACGGTGATCGGGCAGTGTAGGGCGTGACGCGGGGCTTGGTTGGGTCGGGCGGTAGCTCTAAACGGTAGCTCTAAACCTGTTGTTCTAAACCGTTGATCTAAAGGGAGCTAGCTCCATTTGGCTCTGGCGCGTCTGGAAAACGCCTGGTCGCGTGTCGGCGGTTGTCCTAAATGGAGCTAGCTCCATTTACACTCGATGGCCCCGACCACCAAGACCGAGCTCCCGCCCCACCAAACCGGCATAAAAACTACCCCCGCACTCGACAAAGTCGGCGCGGGGGTTTAGCGTTTTCCGTGCAAATCATTGCATGACCATCTGCATGACCAACGGCCCACCCCGTTAACAAAGCCCCTGGCAGTAGTGGAGCCGGCGACGAGAATCGAACTCGCACTCTCAGCTTGGGAAGCTGATGTTCTACCACTAAACTACGCCGGCATCTGCCGCACAATGATATGCGCGACAATGGGGATACTGTAGCACCGTCCCTCCCTGAATCGGAAAACGAGCCTGCCGTATGCTTATGGCGTGCTTCTTTCAGATCATGACATCCGTGACGCTATTGATTCCGGCCGCCTCGGCATCGACCCGTACGACGCTTCGCTGGTGCAGCCGAGCTCAATTGACGTGCGCATGGATAAGTTCTTCCGCGTCTTCAATAACTCGAAGTACACGCACATCGATCCGAAGCTGGAAATGCCGGATCTGACCACGGCAGTGGAGGTACCCGAGGGTGAGGCCTTCGTTCTGCACCCGGGTGAGTTCGTGCTGGCGTCCACGCTGGAGCATTTCACGCTGCCCGCTGACTTGGCCGGCCGCCTGGAAGGCAAGAGTTCGTTGGGCCGACTTGGCCTGCTCACGCACTCCACGGCTGGCTTCATTGACCCGGGCTTTTCCGGCCACATCACCCTCGAGCTGTCGAACGTGGCGAACCTGCCGATCACGCTGTGGCCCGGCATGAAGGTCGGCCAGCTCGCCATCTTCAACATGTCCTCGCCCGCGGAAGTCCCGTACGGCTCGGGCGCGCTCGGCTCGAAGTACCAGGGCCAGCGCGGGCCCACGCCGTCGCGCGCGTACTTGAACTTCCGCTAGCCCTATTTTTCAAAAACAGCGATTTTTGCAAAATAGGTTCGCGTCCCGCGCTGCTTCTTTGCAACATTGAAAAAATGCGGCGTTCCTCGTTCACCCATGCCCCTCACCCTGCCGTGTCCGACCCGACCGGGCATAATAGGCAGTTATGCGGATGACAGTAATTGGCACCGGATATCTCGGTGCAACCCACGCGGCATGCATGGCTGAACTTGGCCATGAGGTGCTGGGCGTGGACGTAGACCAAGAAAAGATCGATCAGCTCAAGGCCGGAAAGGTCCCGTTCTACGAGCCGGGCCTGCCGGAGGTACTTGAGCGCAACATGGCCGCTGGTCGCCTGGATTTCACCACCTCTTACGAGGAGGCGGCGGCCTTCGGCAGTGTCCACTTCATCGGTGTGGGGACCCCGCAGCAGCGCGGCTCTTACGCGGCGGATACTCGCTACGTGGAGGCCGTGATCGATTCGTTGGTGCCGCACCTGGAGGGTGCGCACGTCATCTTTGGTAAGTCGACGGTGCCGGTGGGTACCGCCGCGGCGCTGCAGGAGCGCGCAAATAACCTCGCCGCTCCGGGAACCACTTTGGAGATCGCGTGGAACCCGGAGTTTCTGCGCGAGGGCTACGCGGTCAAGGACACGATTGAGCCGGACCGCATTGTGCTAGGCACCCGCCCGGAGGATTCGCAGGCTGAAGCCATTGCGCGCGAGGTGTATGCGACCCCGCTATCCAATGACACCCCGTTCATCACCACCGACTTGCAGACCGCGGAGCTGGTGAAGGTGTCCGCCAACGCCTTTTTGGCCACGAAGATCTCGTTCATCAACGCGGTCAGTGAGGTCTGCGAGATTGTGGGCGCGGACGTGACCAAGCTGGCCGACGCCATTGGCTACGACGACCGTATCGGCCGCAAGTTCCTGGGCGCGGGCCTGGGCTTCGGCGGTGGCTGCCTGCCGAAGGACATCCGGGCGTTCATGGCGCGCGCGGGCGAGCTGGGCGCGGACCAGGCGCTGACCTTCCTGCGCGAGGTGGATGCGGTGAACATGCGTCGCCGCGAGCGCGTGGTGGACATGGCGCGCGCGGATCTGGGTAGCCTGATTGGCCGCCGCATCACGGTGCTGGGCGCAGCATTTAAGCCGAACTCTGACGATGTGCGCGACTCGCCGGCGCTTGCGGTGGCCGGCCAGCTCTCGCTCGCGGGTGCCGCGGTGCGCGTGTTTGACCCGGAGGCGATGGACAATGCCCGCCGCGTGTTCCCGACGCTTGACTACGCAGAGACACTCGATGAGGCACTTGAGGGCGCTGAGCTGGTGATTCTCGCCACCGAGTGGAAGCAGTTCAAGGAGATGGATCCAGTCGCCTCGGCGAAGCTTGTGGAGCAGCCGCTGCTTATCGACGGCCGCAACGTCCTCGACGTCCCCACGTGGCAGCAAGCGGGGTGGACCATGCGGGCCCTGGGGCGCAGCCTGTAGAACTTGCCGCATAAGGGGTGCATGATGGAAGTATGGTTGAAGAAAAATCTGCACCCCTTGTTAAAGGTGCCCTCGGTGCCGCTGCGGCGGCGCTCGGCGGGGTCGCCGTCCACGACCTGACGCAGCGGAAGTACCCAGTCCTGCGTAACTACCCGGTGCTGGGGCACATGCGCTATCTGCTCACGGACATTGGCCCGGAGCTACGTCAGTACTTCATCGAGCGCGATTGGGACGGCCGCCCGTTCAACCGCGATCAGCGCAACGCGATCTACGAGCGCGCCAAGGGTATACAGAGCGAGACCGCCTTCGGCACGGTACAAAACGTGTCTGAACCAGGCCACGAGTACCTCGTGCACTCGGTCGCGCCCGTCGCACAGCCGGAACAGACGCCCCGCACGTTGATCGGTGGCAAGGACTGTGCGAAGCCCTACTCGATGTCGCTGATGAACGTGTCGGCTATGAGCTTCGGCTCGCTGTCGCGCAACGCGATTCGGGCGCTGAACAAGGGCGCTGAGCTGGGCGGTTTCGCCCACGATACGGGCGAGGGCGGGCTGAGCCCGTACCACATGGAAAATAACGGTGACCTGATTTGGGAGCTGGGCACCGGCTACTTCTGCGCGCGCACCCCGGATGGGGACTTTGACCCCGTACAGTTCCGCGAGAAGGCCGCGAATGATCAGGTCAAAATGGTGGAGCTGAAGCTGAGTCAGGGCGCGAAACCGGGTATCGGTGGCGTGCTGCCAGCGGACAAGATCACCGCCGAAGTGGCTGAGATCCGTGGCATTCCGCGCGGCCAGGACTGCATCAGCCCGGCCCGCCACCGCGTCTTTTCCACCCCTGTCGAGCTGATCGAGTTCATTGCGCAGATGCGCGAGCTCGCCGGCGGTAAACCGGTCGGGTTCAAGCTGTGTGTGGGTAGTCGTCGGGAAGTGCTCGCGATCTGTAAAGCGATGCGCGAGGTGGGCACCGCCCCGGACTTCATCGTTGTTGACGGCTCCGAGGGCGGCACGGGCGCGGCCCCGATCGACTTCGAGGACCACGTGGGCATGCCACTGACGCACGGGCTGATGACGGTGCACAACGCGCTTGTCGGCACCGGTTTGCGCGACCAGGTCAAAATCGGGGCGTCCGGCAAGGTCGCGGGCGGCTCGGACATCGTGATGCGCCTGATCCAGGGCGCCGACTTCACCAACGCCGCGCGCGCCATGATGATGGCGCTCGGTTGCATCCAGGCGCAGCACTGCCACACCGGCAAGTGCCCCTCGGGCGTGGCCACGCAGGACCCGCGCCGCAACCGCGCGATCGTTGTGGAGGAGAAATCGCGCGCCGTCTACAACTTCCAGAAGGCGACGGTTGCACAGGCCGTGCGGCTGATGGCGTCGATGGGGGTCAGCGATCCTGCGGAGCTTACCCCGGCGATGCTGCGTCGTAACGTCTCGCCGACCGAGGCGCGCTCGTACGCGGAGCTCTACGAGTGGCTCGCCCCGGGCCAGCTGCTTGATAGTGCCCCGGCGTCCTGGGCCGAGGACTGGCAGGCAGCTTCCGCGGACACGTTCCGCCCGGTGTAGCGGCTAGTGCTGGTGGTAGTCGGCCAGGAAGTTGCCTAGCCGCTCGAGGGCGTTTTCCAGCTGGGACGCCCACGGCAGGGTGACCACGCGGAAGTGATCCGGGGCGGGGTGGTTAAAGCCCCGGCCCTGCACCATCAGGATCTTCTCCGACTTGAGCAGGTCCAGCATGAAGCGCTCGTCGTCGTGGATGTTGTACATCTCGGTGTCGATCTTGGGGAAGCAGTACAGCGCGCCCTTCGGCTCGACCACTGAGATGCCCGGGATCTCGCGCAGCTTGCGTACCGCCACGTCGCGCTGCTTGCGCAGGCGGCCGCCCTCCGCGGTGAGCTCGAAGATGGATTGGCGCCCGCCGAGCGCGACCTGGATCGCGTGTTGGCCGGGCACGTTCGCGCACAGACGCGTCCCGGAGAGCAGGTCGAGGCCCTCGATGAATCCCTTCGCGCGCCGGCGCGGGCCCGTGATGACCATCCAGCCTGCGCGGTAGCCGCACACGCGGTAGGCCTTGGACAGGCCGTTAAACGTCAGGGTGATGACGTCGGGGGCAACTTCGGCCATGGAGATGTGCTGCGCATCGTCGTAAAGCACGCGGTCATAGATTTCGTCGGAAAAGATCATCAGCTCGTGCTCGCGCGCAATGTCGGCGATGCCCTCGAGCACTTCGCGGGAGTAGACGGCCCCGGTGGGGTTGTTCGGGTTGATCACCACGATCGCCTTCGTCTTGGAGGTGACCTTGGAACGAATGTCCTCCAGTGAGGGGTTCCAATTGTCCTCCTCATCGCAGGTGTAGTGGACAACCTTGCCGCCTGCCAGGGTGGACGCGGCCGTCCACAGCGGGTAGTCGGGGGCGGGGATGAGGATCTCGTCGCCGTCGTTCAGCGCGGCCTGGGTGACCATGCTGATGAGCTCGGAGACACCGTTGCCCAGGTAGACATCGTCGATGTCGAGCGGCGGGAAGTCGTCGATCATTTCGTAGCGCGTCACCACGGCGCGGCGGGCCGAGGTGATGCCCTTGGAGGTGGTGTAACCCTGCGAGGTGGGCAGGTTGGCGATCATGTCGCGCATGATCACGTCCGGAGCCTCGAAACCGAAGACTGCAGGGTTGCCGGTGTTGAGCTTGAGGATGGTGTGGCCGTCGCGCTCCATCTCCTCCGCGGTGGCAGACACCGGGCCGCGAATGTCGTAGAAGACATTTTTCAGTTTGTCGGCCTGGTCGAAGTGGCGGTGCCGGCGAGGCTTCTTTGCCTTCGCCGGTGTGGGCTGCGGGGCGGATTCATCCTTATTAGTGGCCATACGGCCATGTTAGCCACGGCGGCGGAACTTGTTCAGGGATTCCTGCGCAAAATTCAGGGTATCGCCCGTGAGCCGGTCGATCTGCTCGCGGCGCTCCACCTTGCGCTGCGCTACGTCAAAGGCACGGTCCGCCTCCAGCTCGAGCTGCTTCGCGCGAACGAGTCGGCGCTGCGCCCGTTCGATGTCGCGCAGCGAGGGGCTGTACCAGCTGTCCGGGCCGACCTTCATGACGTAGAGCAGGATGAACAACACCGGGATCACCGCAAGCAGGACGGGCGCGTTTATCGCGACGGCGGCGGTGAAGCTACCGACCGCGCCGAGCCAGAAGATGCCGGCGCGCATCCGCCGCCCCGAGCGGCGCGCCTCGACGACCTCGCGGGCACTAAAGACAGGTACGTCGTGTTGCTGCTGGGCGAGCTCCTGCGAGCCGAACGTCGGCCGCTGCGGCAGGTCGGCGAACAGGGGAGCGAGGTCCGTGCGCGTTTTCGCGGTGGTGCAGGCCTGGCAGCGCTCGTCGTACTCCTGCATGCTCAGCCGGCCCTCGCCCAGCGCGTTACCGAGCGCGGTCATGGCCGCGGTGCGGTCTGCATCAGAAAGCCGCACGTGATCTGGCTGGCGGGCACTGGTCATGAGGGAAACGAGCTCCTTTGGTTCAAACGCGCGGAGAAAAGGGCCGGAGATCTCTCCGACCCTTCAGAGTTTAACACTCGCCTATGCGGTCCAGCGGGAATCCGGACCGGTCACGCGGTCGGTGAATCGGGTGCGGGCCGCGTCGTATTCCTCTTCCGGCAGTTGGTAGAAGTACACGCGCGGCAGCACGCCCTCGACGCGGTTGAGGTAGGCGTTCATGAACTCCTCCAGCGCGCCGTTGTTCTCTACAGAATCGGCGTTGACGTAGACAAAGAGCGGACGCGCCAAGGGGTATTCGCCCTCCTGGGTGGCATCGCGCGCGGGGGCGACGCCGTCGACGGTGACGTTGTCGATCCGGTCGCGCGCCTCGCCCTCGGTGGCCAGGTAGTTACCGATACCCATGAAACCGATGCCGTTTGTGTCCTCTGCGATCCAGGTGGAGAGCTCGTCGATATCGTCGGTGGCCTCGTAGTCCTCGCGGATCGTGTCGCCGCCGAGCACCTTGTCCTTGAACACCTCAAGGGTGCCGGAGCCGTCCGGGCGGCCGTAGAGGGAGATCTCCTCGTCAGGCCAGGACGGGTCGATGTCGGACCAGGTGGTGACCGGGGAATCCTGCGACCACACGTCGTGCAGCTGCTCGACGGTGAGATCGTGTGCCCACGTGTTCTCGGCGTTCTTCACAATGGTCACTGCATCCAGTGCGATGGGCAGCTCGATAAACTCCACCCCGTTGTCGCTGCACTGCTTTTGGAACTCTTCCGGGATCGGCACGGAGGAGTCGTTGATGTCCGACTTGCCGTCGCAGAAGTCGGCGAAGCCGTCGGTGGAGCCGTCGGCGGTGATGCGCACGTCCTGCTGGGAGCGCTCAGCAATAAAGGCGGTGATCGGCTCGACGGTGGCGGAACCCGTGACGTGGATCGGGACGTCCGTGCCCGAGTGGGCGTCTGAGCCGGACTCGGTGGAGCAGGCGGTGAGCCCGCCAGCGCCGATGAGAAGGGCGGTGGTGAGTGCGAGCAGCTGCTTCTTCATGTGCGTTCCCCTACTTCTTCTTCGACGCTTCGTCGCGCAGTTCGCGGAAGAGGTTGAGCACATCGCGCCAGCGCGGGCGTGTCAATTCCAGGTATTGCGGGATGCGGTTGAGCTCTTCGAGCTGCTCCGGGGTGAGACGCTCGTGATCCGTCTTCTCGCGCACCTCGAGCTCGTTGCGCAGGATGTGGGTGGTCTCTTCGAGTTCGTTGATCAGCTCTTGCAGTTCGGCGTTCGGCGCGTCGGCGTCAATCAGCTTCTGCGCTCTCTTGCCGGATGCGGACTGGTCGGGATCAGTGTGGGGCATAGCAGTTCCTTGAGGTCCTTAGAAGAAGACGTTGGTGATCAAAACAGCGAGCAGTGGGAGGGCGAAGAAGACGCCGCCGACCCAGATGAAGACGTACCACTTGTTCTTGTCCGCCAAGGTGGCGAGCCAGTTTGCGCCCTTCGGGGGCAGGGCACGCAGGAAAGGCAGGGACATAATGACGATCGCACCGAACACGTTGAACATGGTGTGGACGAGCGCGCCCTGCATCGCGGCCTCTGCCTCCACGCCGGAGGCGGAGAAGGCGGCGATGAGACCGGTGACGGTGGTACCGATGTTGGCACCCACCACGAAGGGGAACAGCTCCTTGACCTTGAACTTGCCGGAGGCGGCAAGCGGCACGGTCAGCGAGGTTGTGGTGGAGGAGGACTGCACCGCAGTGGTGATGATGGCACCGGAGAGGATGCCCGTGATCGGGCCGCGGCCGAGCGCCGCGTGCAGCATCTCCTGGGCACGGCCCACGAGCAGGGCAGAGAGCATCTTGCCGATGTAGCCGATGACCACCAGGATGAGCACCACGCCGCCGATGGACAGCACGATGCCACCCCACACGTCGCCCAACGGGCCGACGAGGAACTTGGCCAGGTTGACCAGCGGCTCCGTGATTGCGTCCACACCGTCGCCGATGACCTCGAAGATGCCGGCGAGCACGCCGTCGCCCTCGCCCGCAAGCGAGCCGGCGAAGACGCCAGAGACCTTGGAGAGGAAGCCCGTGAAGATTTCGAGCGGGAAGAAGATGGCCAGCGCGAGCAGGTTGTAGAAGTCATGCACCGTGGCCATGGAAAATGCCCGGTGGAACTGCTGCTTATTGCCGGAGAGGCCAAGCGCGACCAGGGTCGAGGTCACCGTGGTGCCGATGTTGGCACCAAAGAGCATGGGGACCGCCACCTCGAGTGGGAGGCCACCGGCGATCATGCCGACAGTGATAGAGGTGGTGGTGGAAGACGACTGCATGATGGCGGTGGCGAGGATGCCGACCGCCAGGCCGACGAAGGGGTTCTCTGCGAAGGAGAACAGTTCCTTGGCCTGGTCGCCCGCCGCCATCTTGAAGCCGGCACCGATCATGCCGACGGCGTTGAGCAGCAGCCAGATGGCCACGACGACCGAGATCCACTCGGCCGCCTTCTTCGCGCCCCCGCTCAAGGGGAGCCAGCCGAGCGGGTCGGCCGGTGCGTCCCCGCTGTTCTCGCTCTGTGCTTCCTGCGGCTTCGTGTCTGGGTGATGCTTGGTGGCGACGGTGCTACCCCCCGCGTCGCGTGTGACGTCTCTGCTCATCTGCGCTCTCGATCAACGTGTGTACAAAAAGTCGGTCACCGCGCACTTTAGATGTGTGAAGCAGATTCCCCGTGTCTTTTCGGTTAACTTACAGCAAATTAAATACAGGCTGCCTAAGTATTTGCGAACTGGCTCTGGTGTAGTGCGTAGTACGCGCCCCGGCGTTTGAGCAGCTCATCGTGCGTGCCCTGCTCCACAATCTGGCCGGACTCCATGACTAAGATCACGTCCGCGTCCCGAATGGTGGAAAGGCGGTGCGCGATCACAAAGGAGGTCCGCTGCGCCCGCAGCGCATGCATCGCCTGCTGCACGAGCACCTCGGTGCGCGTGTCAACCGCTGAGGTCGCCTCATCAAGCACCAGGATGGTGGGCTGGGAGAGAAACGCGCGGGCAATCGTGATCAGTTGCCGCTCACCTGCCGAAAGCGCACCGCCGTCCTGGTCCACCACCGTGTCGTAGCCATCTGGCAGGGCGCGCACGAACCGGTCCACGTACGTGGCCTTTGCCGCAGCGATGACCTCGTCGTCCGTCGCGTCGAGCCGCCCGTAGCGAATATTTTCCATGATCGTGCCTTCGAAGAGCACCGCGTCTTGCAATACCATCCCGACTTGGCTGCGCAGTGTTGCGCGCTTCAAGGTGCGGATGTCGCGGCCGTCGAGGAAAATCGCGCCCTCGTCCACGTCGTAGAAGCGCATGAGCAGGTTGACCAGCGTGGTCTTGCCAGCGCCGGTTGGCCCCACAATCGCGGCGGTCTGCCCCGGTGCATCGCGCAAGTTCAGGTCCTGGATCAAGGGCTCGTCGGTGTATGAGAAAGAGACGTCTCGGAACTCCACTTGGCCCGTGGGCTTTTCGCTTGCCGACGCCGCGTCGTCCCGCACATCCGCCACCTCTTCTTCCGCGTCGAGCAACTCGAAGATACGCTCGGCGGAGGCGACACCGGATTGGACCATTTGCATCATGCCGGCCAGTTCGCCGAGTGGCTGGTTGAACTGGCGTGAGTACTGGATGAACGCGGTGGCGTCGCCAAGCGTCATGTGCCCGCTGGCCACCCGCAGGCCGCCGAAAACGGCGATGGCCACGTACGAGAGGTAGGAGATGAACTGCATCAGCGGATGCATCGAGTTGGCCAAGAACTGCGCCTTGCTCGCAGCAACGGCAAGACGTTCGTTGCGCTCGTCGAACTCGCGGTGCAGCTCATCAGTGCGGCCGAAGATGAGTGCCACCTCGTGGCCCGAAAAGGCCTCCTCGACCTGGCCGTTGACCTCGCCTGTGGCCTTCCATTGCGCCGCGAACTGGGCTTGCGAGCGCGTGCCCACCACGCCCATCGCAAGACCCGTGAGCGGGATCGCCAAAAGCGCCACCAGTGCAAGCTGCCAGGAAATCGCGAACATCATCACGATGATGCCCACCAACGTGAGCACCGCGTTGAATATCTGCGAGAGGGCCTGCTGCAACGCCTGCTGCACGTTGTCCACATCGTTCGTGGTGCGGCTCATCACGTCGCCACGCTGGCGCGTATCAAAGTAGTTCAGGGGCAGGCGGTGCAGCTTCGCTTCAACCCGTTCGCGCAGCGCGAAGACCGTGCGCATGGTGAGCCGGTTCAGTACCGCGCCCTGCGCCCACATCAACACAGACGAGACCACGTACAGCGCGAGGACCAGGACAATGAGCTCGCGCAGGTGCCCGAAATCGATGCCTTCACCCGGGCGCAGATCCATCGCCGCAGCCATGTCGGCAAAGCGTTCCTGCCCTGTGGCGCGCAGCCCCTCGACCGCTTGCGCTTTGCTCACCTCGGCCGGCATGCGCGCCGAAATCGCGCCGGAGAAGATCACGTCCATCGCCCGACCCATGACACGCGGGGCAAACACCGCCAGCACGACCGCGACGGCGTTCATGGCAAAGACCGCCGTCAGCGCCAGCTTGTACGGCGCGAGCAGGCCGACCAGCCGCTTTGCCGAGGGCCAGAACTGTTTCGCCTTGCGTGGCTTTTGCTCACTCATGCCTGTACCGCCTTCTGGCTCTGCGCGATCTCCCGGTAGGTTGCGCTCGATGCCATGAGCTCGTCGTGCGTGCCGCGCGCCACAATCTCGCCGGCCTCCATCACCAGAATCTGGTCGGCCCCGCTCATCGACGCCACGCGTTGCCCCACCACAATCACCACTTTCCCCGCGGTGTACTCGGTCATACTCGCGCGCACGCGAGCGTCCGTGGCTGCATCAAGCGCGGAAAACGAGTCGTCAAAGAGATACACGTCAGGCTGGGCGACGAGCATCCGCGCGATCGACAGGCGCTGACGCTGCCCGCCAGAGACGTTCGTGCCGCCCTGCGAAATCTCCATTTCCAAGTCGTCCACGAAGTCAGCCTGCGCCACCCGAAGCGCGTTCCACAGCTCCGCATCCGTCGCATCCGGGTTCCCCATCCGCAGGTTTGACGCGACCGTGCCGCTAAACAGCCAGGGTTTCTGCGGCACCATCGACACGCGCTCCACGATGTCCGGACGCGCCATGTCGGCGACGGGCGTGGCGTCGAGAAGCACCTGGCCCTGGCTCGGACTGTGCAAACGCGGAATGAGGCTGAGCAACGTCGTCTTGCCTGAACCCGTCGCGCCGATGATTGCCGTGGTCGTGCCCGGCCGCGCCGTGAAACTCACCGACTGCAGCACGGGCGCCTCCGCGCCGGGGTAACTAAAGGTGACGTCGCGAAACTCCACCTCACCCGTGCGAGACGCCGGGGACGCAGGGCTACGCGGGTCGACGATCCGCGGTTCGTGTCTTAATACCTCCGACACGCGGCGTGCACACACGATCGCGCGCGGCAACATCATGAGCATAAACGTCGCCATCATTACCGCCATCAGAATCTGCATGAGGTACTGCATGAACGCGGTGAGCGAGCCGACCTCCACCAGGCCGTCGTCCACGCGGTGGCCGCCGAACCACAGCACCGCGGCGGTGGCGAGGTTCAGAATGAGCATGATCACCGGGAACATGGTCACGAACACGCGGCCGATGTTCAGGCTGAGTTTAGTGATCTGCTGATTCGCGTCTGTGAACCGCTCGGTCTCGTAGTCCTCGCGGGCGAACGCGCGGACCACGCGGATGCCGGCGATCTGCTCGCGCAGCAGGCCGTTGATTGCGTCCAGCCGCTTCTGCATCTGCTTGAACAGCGGCATAAGAATCGCCACGATGACGCCCACCACGACGGCGAGCACGACCACCGCCGTGACAACGAGCCAGGACATCCCCGCATCCTGGCGCAGGGCCATGATGATGCCGCCGATGGCCATGATGGGTGCGGCGACCATGAAGTTCATGAACAGCAGGAATGTCATTTGCACCTGCTGGACGTCGTTGGTGCCGCGGGTGACTAGGGTGGCGGTGCCGAAGCGGGCCATGTCCTCGCTGGTGAAGCCCGATACTCGGTCGTAGACGGCGGCCCTGATGTCCCGGCCGGTCTTCATGGCCACCTGGGAGGCGAACCACACCGCGCCGATGGCCGCCACGATCTGGATGAGTGCGACGATGAGCATGCGCAGGCCCACGTTCCAGATGTAGGGCACGTCTGCGCGCGCGACACCGTTATCAATAATGTCTGCGTTGAGGTCCGGTAGGTACAGCGTGGCGAGGGTGGTAACCAGCTGGAGTATGAGCACCGCGAAAATCTCACGACGATAGCGAGCGAGTCGGCGGAACAGATCCATCTAATCTCCTGAATTCACAGAAACGGTCTTACCTCGCAGCTCGATCACGCTGCGTGCCAACCACGGCAGTGACCAGAGCCAAAAGCGCCAGAACCATAGTTGGGAAAGCGAATCGTCTCTCGGGCTCAAGGTCCACCCACTTTCCAAGCGAAACGTGAGGCAACCAGTTCGAAGCACGTTCGGACAGCATTGAAGCTAGCAGGGGTTCTGCAACGACGAAGTAAGCTACGAGTGCAACCAAAACGACGACCCACCGTCTTAGCAGTGTTGCTGCCGCAAATGCGATCACGGCAACGGTGGCGTAGAGAATGGATCCGCCCAGGATGACGGTACCAAGGGGCGCTTCGGGGGTGAGGCTTGGTACTTCGGCTTGCCTCAAACCTGTCGTCAACCCGGCGATCGATAATGCGGTTAGGATTGCTCCGGTTATTAACGACAAAAGTACCAGAGATAGCGCCCGAACGGCGAAGATCGTTCTCAAACGCCGCGCCGCGACCGCAATATTGAGCAGAGCGCCCGATGAGAGCTCGCTTCCAGCGAAAAGAACGCCGTGGAGTGAAGCGGCAAGTGGCGCTAGTAGATAGATCGAGGTTGCGGCGAGATCCAGCTTCTCCGGATCTTCTGAGTCGGGCCCGAGTGCTGCCGTGGTGTCGATCGAGACCGCACCGGCATCTGAGGAGGCCCCGCTTGATGCCATGACTGCGGCGTATGACAACAGTGCGGTTAGTAAGGGCACAACTACGAGTAGAGCAAAGACTCCCGGATGAAGTATCCACCTTCTGGTTTCGACTTTGACCACCGTCTTACGGTCTGCCGTGTGCATGAAACTGATCCTCCAAAGTGTGCTTCTTCGTCTCCAGATTCAAGACCGGAATGGAGTGCTCCTCCATTAGGGTTCGTAGGGTTTCGACATTCTGATCGTCCACCTCCAGCACGCCAGGGTTGTGCGAGCCAGTTCGGACACGTCGATGATCAATGATGGAACTGATCGCCTCACTCAGTTCCGGCGGATAATGTACTAAGAAAGTTTTCGCTTCCCCACGTAGCTAGCGAGCTCACCAGCAAAAATCATTCTGCCGCGTTCTAGGTGGATGATGTGGGAGCAAAGGGTTTGAGTTTCATTGAGGTCGTGGCTTGAGATTAAGACAGTGCGTTCGTCAGTTGGTAACTGCTCTATGAGGTTTCGCATAAGCAGGCGCCCCTGGGGATCTAAACCGTTCATTGGTTCGTCAAGAATGGTCAGGAGTGAACCATTAATCAAAGCAGCACCAATTTGCACCCGTTGACGGTTTCCAAACGATAGCGTCCGAACTTTTCTCGACGAATACTCACCCAACGACAGGGATTTAATCACGTCCTTGACTTCCTCGTCCGTTCGCTCAGTCAGTTGACCAAGGTATGTCAAAGTTCGTTTGACTGACCAGCGCGGCCAAAGCGCCATTGCGTCGATTGCAGCTCCAGTCCCGCTCCCTATAGTTTCGCTGGAGGCGAGGTTTTTCCCGAAGAACTCGATTTCCCCGTGGGAAGGGCGTTCGACTCCGGCAATAAGGCGTAGAAGTGTGGACTTTCCGCTACCGTTCGACCCTACAAGACCCACTACTGTCCCTGCGGGGACCTCTACATTGATGTCATCGAGTGCGAGAGTCGAACCATACCTCTTGCTAAGATTAGAAAGTTTTACAGCGACTTGAGGTGTTTTCATCTAAGTACCATTCGTAGGCAAGTAGCCCCGCTTGTAATCGGGGCTACTTCGTAGGTGGTTAGGGCGCAACTTTAGCTAGTTGCCGTAGCTGGCGCAGACGTAGAAACCGATGCTGATGCAGCCTCCCATTCGCGGATCAAGTTCCGGTCGAACCTTGAGCAGGGGACCCTCAGCCTCACGACCATCTTCGGGTAGCTCGAATTCGCGCGTTGTGAATCGCAGTCCGTCAGGAACTGGCACTCCGCGCTCTCGCAAAGTCTCGAGATTGGCGGTCTTTGCAGTAAGCTCCTTCCTTTTCGCATGGGTGGGGAGCTGAGCGACATCGTTGATGTAGCCGATGAACCCATCAGAAGCGATAACTTCGATGAAGTCATCGATTTACTTCGTGATCGTTTCCTTGTTGATGCGAAGCTCTACCTCGGCGATCTCGCTGTCGATCTTGTCGAACGTGGTATTTACGGACATGGTGAATCCTTTCTGGTATTGCAATGATTTGCTTGGGGGTGAACAAAGGGAGTCATCCGATGTTGGCGAACGAGCGAATTTTCTCGAGCCAGGACTTATTGTCGTTAGTTCCACTGACGAGTCTGAAGTTCACTAGAAGCGAGATTCTGTCTCCGTTAGTGAGATAGAGGTTCAGGGGCTTACCAAGATCCCTAACGAATCCGAGAGAGGGAAATCCGCCTCGGCTACCGCCCGCTGTGAAGCGTCCATACTCGGGTGTGAACTCGACGTCAACATCCTGGATATCAGTGGGCCGCAGAGTCAGCCAGTCACCAAGGACCAATTTCTTCTCGTTGAGAAAGATTTCGCCTTGGTGCGGAAAAAGAGCCGCCTGATTCGCAAGCCCGAACAGTCGTCGACCAGCATCATTCGACTCGAGCTCAGTTTTAGTTGCGCCGTGAAAACTGGCTCTATCCGTGAATTTCTTAGTCACTTCCACAGGTGCACCTCTTAAGCTAGTGCCGCGTCGCTGTCGAACGTGTAGGTCACTTTCCTGACCCCGTCTGACAAGAGTTTCGCCACGCAAAACAGAGTGGGTCGGCCGTCGCCAAACCGCGAACGTTGGATCTTCAGGCCCTCAGGCACATGGATACCTCGATCTTCTAACTCATCTTCGTCGAGGATCGTGCCTCGAACGAACTCGTCGCGTTCCTGAACCGGTAGCGCATACAGTTCTTGCAGCATCGCGACAAACTCGTCCCCGGTCACAAAATCTCTGATCTCGAGAAGCCCCTGCTTTGCTTCCTGTCGGACCATCTCCTGGCTCAATGGGGGCATTGGAGCGTCTTCCTCGATTACCGGGTAGTCGATCCGCTCCATTTCGAACGGGGCAACGTTTTCCTTGTCCAACGTGTACTCCTTTCTATTTCCGATGACTTCAGTGGGGAGGGCGACCGTTTGACCGCCATCCTCAGTTTGAATTACCGGGTCCGATCCGGGTATCAGCCAACTGGACATTTAAATTTGGCCAAGTAGCTATGAATCCTTAGTTGCCCGAGTGTGTGTTGTCGAGCTAGAATTGCGCAATATTCCGCCTGTTTCTTGCTGGTCAAGGATCTTTGCGACTAAAAGGGGGTGTCACTTTGGAGCGCGTAGTCTCAGATTCGGGTGACGGTCCCTTTGAGGGTCAGACGTGGAGCGACCTCATCTACCTTGCGTCAATCTGCTTGATCGGTTTCGTCTCACTGAGCGGAGCTAGCGAGCAAAGTCGGGTGGCGTTAATAGCGCTAATCGCATTGATGATCGCGCTGCAATTTCAACGCAAACGACATCCCTTTCTGGTTCTTTTTCCGCCAGCAGTTTGTGCTCTTTTTGCAACTAACGTCTTCTTTCTTCCGACCGTGTTCAACTTGGCACTGCGTAAGCGAGGATGGGGCAGTTTCGCGGCTGTGGTCGCTGCCTTCGTCCTCTGCCGAGTCGGGTGGTCGGAGAAGGAAACGATCGTCACTGTTCAGGCGGGTGAGAAGGAAACCAATGATCCAACTATTGCCTGGCTGGTTGAAGGCACGGTTCTCGTCATTGCGCCGTTCCTGGCTGGGCTGGTTATTTCCTACAATAGAAATCTGGTTGAGTCGTACCGGGTGATTGCGCAGCATAAAGAGCTAGAGCGGCAAAGGGTGGCTACAGAGGCCGTCCTCAGGGAGCGAGCCCGGATCGCCAATGAAGCGCACGATCATGTTGGCCATAAGCTAGCGCTGTTGTCACTGCAAGCGGGTGGCCTCGAGGTCAACTCCGAAGCTGGCCCCGACGTGATCAAGGAGAACGCCCAATTGATACGAGAGACCGCGGTAGAGACGTTAGCGGACCTCAGAGTTCTTATTGACCGCTTGGACGATGCGTCGGCTTTCCAGGCCCCCGAAGATTTAGCTGCGATCGTGGCTGAAAATCGGAGAAGCGGGGCCGACATTACGCTGAACACTAGATCGCTTCGCCAGGTGGATGAAATGCCACGGGAAATGCGCCAGCTCGTCTCGCAAGTAGTTCGAGAGGCTCTAGCCAATGCTAGTGTTCATGCTCCACAAAGCCCGATTTCTGTTGAACTGAGTGGCAGCGAAGGAGGCGAATTACAAATCTATATCCAGAACTCCGTGCGTGAGGTTGAATCGGGAGATCTAGTTAAGAAGCGCCGTGGGACGGGTTTGAAACGGGTAGAACGGCGAGTAAGCAAGTTCGGTGGCGTTGTGCGGTTTGGAGAACGGTCCGGTCGCTTTGAACTACACGTTATAGTCCCTTGGCCCAAATCGGTGATCGCGTAGGGAAACCATCGGATGATACGTGTGTACCTAGTGGATGATGATCCGATGGTTCGCCGGGGCTTGAAGTTCATACTCCAAGCGACCGACGATATCGAAGTTGTCGGCGAAGCAGGAAGTGGTGCTGAGGCTATTGATCAGCTTCCGAGTCTGCGTCCCGACGTGGTTGTTCTGGACGTCCGGATGCCAAACGTTGGAGGCCTTCAAGTTGCCGAATCGATTCTCAAGACTGGGCATAGCCAAGCAATATTGATGATGACTGCATTCGATAACGAATCGACCGTCATGGAGGTCCTTGAGGCCGGTGCTATCGGGTTCCTATTGAAAGACGCGCCTCCTGAATCCGTAATCCAAGCAATTAGGGACACCTCCGCTGGCAAGGTCACTCTTTCCCCTCGTCATACTCGCATCCTGCTTGACGCGTACACCCGGGACGGCCAGGTTAATCGGCGGGTTCAAGCTCAACAGGCCCTAGCGGGCCTTAGCGAAAGGGAAACGGAAATAGCGATCTTAGTTGCACAGAGCTTAACTAATCAGGAGATAGCGAGAGCGATGTTGTTATCAACCGCTACGGTCAAAACCCACTTGACGAAGATTTTTGATGAACTCGGAATCAATAACCGCGTTCAACTGGCACTCTTGGTGAGGGAAGCTGAGCTTATCTGAAGTGCGGCCCTATCCACATTCCTCGGCCTCTGGACTTCTGCTACTTTGTGCAGATCCCCCAGGTTGGGTTTTCGTAGCTGACCTCGGGTTTGAGATCCGAAACCGATCCTGAGAAGGGCGCAGCCGGCCAGTACTGCTTGGAATACCTGCCGAGCAGACGGATGAGATGCATGGGCGCATGCTAGCACCTAAAGTCATTGACCTGCACCTTCACAAGCGTGACAGGTCAACATGTCGTTTTTGGGCCGAAAAATCGACACGTCGCGCGGACGTGTCGATTCGGTGTACATGTCGGGTTTAGTCGTCAGCGCGGGAGTGGCTGAGCATGTCCTCCCACTCCACGATCTTCTTGCGCTCGCGCGGGAACTTCTCGTCCGCCTCGCCCAAGGCGCGCTCGGCCTCGTCGAGCTTGTACCAGCCCGCCCAGGTGGCGTAGTCGATGCCGCGCTCGCGCAGCAGGCCAAGGATGTCGTCGATGCCCGTGTGCGACGGTGCGGCGAGCTTGCCGGCGTCGGCGTCGGCGAGCAGCATGTCGGTGGTTTCCTTCGCATCCGACTTGGTGTTGCCGATCAGGCCGACCGGGCCGCGCTTGATCCAGCCAGTGACGTACAGCTTGTCCTCGGGTGCGGCGCCTTCCTCGGCGGAGGCGAGCACGCGGCCGCCGTCGTTCGGGATGACGTGGCGCTCAAGGTCGAAGGGCACGCCCTCGACGGGTTCGGAGCGGTAGCCGACTGCGTGGTAGACCTGCTGTACCGGCCAGTCGGTGAACTTGCCGGTGCCCTTGATGCCGCCGTTGCCGTCAAGCTCTTGGCGCTCGGTGCGGATGCCGGTGGTGTTACCGGCGTCGTCTACCAGGACCTCCACCGGCTCCTCGAAGAAGTGGATGTGAATCTTGTGCGGCGCATCGTCCGGCTCGCGCATGGCGTACTGCTCAAGCACCTGGCAGTTCAGATCAATGGACTTGTCCGCGCGGCGGACTTCCTCGCTAGCGGCGTCGTAGTCGATGTCCTCCGGGTCGACGAGGACCTGGATGGTATCCGACAGGTCCATCTCGCGCAGTTCCTTCGGCGTGAACTTGGCCTGCGCTGGGCCGCGGCGGCCGAACATGTGGACCGTTTCGGCCTGGTTCTTCTTCAAGGACTCGTACACGTTATCCGGGATCTCGGTGACGGCGAGCTCGTCGCCGGTCTTGGCCAGCACGCGCGAGATATCGAGGGCGACGTTGCCCACACCAATGACGGCGACTTCCTTGGCTTCGAGGTTCCAATCGCGCTCGAAGCGGGGGTTGCCATCGTAGAAGCCGACGAACTCGCCGGCGCCGATGGATTTGTCGCCGTTCGGGATAAGCAGCTCGCGGTCGCGCACAGCACCGGTGGACAGGATGACGGCGTCGTAGTAGTCGCGCAGTTCGTCGATAGTGACGTCGCGGCCGACGGTGACGTTGGCGATCAGGCGCAGGTTGTCCTTGTCCAGCACTCGGTGCAGAGACTTGACGATGCCCTTAATGCGCGGGTGGTCGGGAGCGACGCCGTAGCGGATCAGCCCGAAGGGGGCGGGCATCTGCTCGAAGAGGTCGACGTGGATGTCGTGCTCCGCGTTGCGGAGAAGGAGGTCGGATGCGTAAATGCCGGCAGGGCCGGCGCCGACAACGGCGACGCGCAGACTCATTTAGGGGTGTCCTTTCGAGGTTGGGAACCGTTTAATATTCAACCAATATAGCGTATAGACAGCTTGGTCTGAAAGTTGGGGCGTGTCAAGGCCGGTGCTTCTCGACGCCCCGCCGTCCGCCCATTCGCGCAGCGCAATGACGGTATCTGCAGGTGAAAAAATGACAGACCGGGTGGTCTGATCTGGGTTGGTAGGGGTTTACGTGGCGTCGATTAGCGCACTGCTCGGTCTGAACCTGAATACATTCACGATAAAGCACGAGGTCAAGGGCGGTGATTTGAGAAGGGGTTGCTACAGACTACTTGGTACGGCACACTCGACCGCACAGCAAAAACGTGCCGCACGCCATAGACCGTTCGGTCTGTGACACTAGGAGGAAAAATGACCGTATCGACCGCTACCCGCGAGGTGAAGGCCCGCGCCAAGAAGCCCGAGGGGCAGTGGCGCATCGACGGGACCGACCCGCTCAACCACGACGAAGAGGTTAAGCAGCGCGAGCCCGTCATGGAGGTCAAGCAGCGCGTCATTGATACCTACGCCAAAGGTGGGTTCGACTCGATTGACCGTGAGGACCTCTACCCGCGCTTCAAGTGGCTGGGGCTGTACACCCAGCGCAAGCAGAACCTCGGCGGCGAGCACACCGGCGAGGACAACTCGGTGTTGGAGGACAAGTACTTCATGATGCGGATCCGCTTCGACGGCGGGATCTGCTCCACCGAGCAGGCGCGCGTCGTCGGTGAAATTTCCCGCGACTACGCCCGCTCCACCGTGGATCTCACCGACCGGCAGAACATCCAGCTGCACTGGGTGCGCATCGAGGATGTGCCGACGATCTGGGAGAAGCTCGAAGCCGTTGGTCTGAACACCTGGGACGCCTGCGGCGATGTGCCGCGCGTGGTGCTCGGCTCGCCGGTTGCCGGCATTGCTAAGGACGAGATCATCGACGCGACCCCGGCGATCCGCAAGATCCAGGAGATCGTCACCGACGAGGAGTTCCAGAACCTGCCGCGCAAGTTCAAGTCCGCCATCTCCGGTAATGCGCGCCAGGACGTGGTCCACGAGATCAACGACCTCGCCTTCATCGGCGTGGAGCACCCGGAGCTCGGCCCGGGTTTTGAGTGCTACGTCGGCGGTGGGCTTTCCACCAACCCGATGCTCGCGCAGTCGCTCGGCGCCTTCGTCACGCTCGAGCAGGTGCCCGAGGTGTGGGCCGCGGTGGTGCGCATCTTCCGCGACTACGGCTACCGCCGTCTGCGCAACCGCGCCCGCCTGAAGTTCCTCGTGGCCAAGTGGGGTGCGGCCAAATTCCGCGAGGTGCTCGAGACCGAGTACTTGGGCTATGCGCTTCCCGACGGCCCGAAGGCCCCGAACAACCTCATCGACCGCGACCACATCGGCGTGCACGAGCAAAAAGACGGCAACGTCTACGTCGGTGTGAAGCCCACCCTGGGCCACATGTCCGGTGAGCAGCTCATCGAGGTCGCCGACGTGGTGGAGCGCTACGGCTCCACTTCCCTGCGCTTTACTCCGTTTAAGGAGCTGCTGGTACTCGACATCGCACCGGAGCGCGTCGACGCCCTGCAGGCGGACCTGGAAGCACTCGGCCTGTACGCCAAGCCCAGCGAGTTCCGTCGCGGCCTGCTTTCCTGCACCGGCCTGGAGTACTGCAAGCTCGCGCACGTGACCACCAAGTCCCGTGCCATTGAGCTGGCCGACGAGCTGGAGGAGCGCTTCGGCGACCTGGACAGCCCGATCACCATCTCGCTCAATGGCTGCCCGAACGCCTGCGCCCGCCACCACGTCTCGGACATCGGACTGAAGGGCCAGACGGTGACTAACGCCGATGGCGAGCGCGTCGAGGGCTTCCAGGTGCACCTCGGCGGCACGGTGGGCGAGGGCGCGAACTTCGGCCGTAAGCTGCGCGGCCACAAGGTCGCCTCGACCGAGCTGACGGACTACGTCACCCGCGTGGTGCAGAACTACGTGGACAACCGCGAAGAGGGCGAGCTCTTCCGCGACTTTTTGCTGCGCGCCGACGAGGAGCAGCTGCGATGAGCTTTCGCCGCGAACCGAACCCGAACCGCAACCACCCCACCTTTTGCCCGTACTGCTCGGGCGAGGGGCTGTGGCCGGACGAGCAGACCGATTTCGCGTGGAAGTGTGACGCATGCCTGCGTATTTTTGAGGTCAAGTTCTACGGACAGGACGACCCAGACCACGCGCCCGCGCCGGCTCCTTCGACGCCGCAGGCGCTGCAAGACTCACTCGCCCGACACGGTCATACCGCGGTGGTGCGAAATGATGGAGGCAGAAAATGATCAACCTTTTGCAGGGCGACAGCTCGCAGTACAAGGACCCGGAAGTCAGCCCGGAAGGCCCGAAATCCACGGCCCCGCTGGATGCGGAGACCGCCGCGCGCAACGCGCAGCTTGTCGACGAGTACGCCGATTCGCTGTACGACGCCTCCGCGGCAGAGATCCTCAGTTGGGCCCACGAACACGCGCCGGGCCCGCTGGCGGTCACGCTCTCGATGGAAAACACCGTGCTCGCTGAGCTGTCCGAGCAGTACCTGCCGGGCGCGGACTTCCTCTTCCTGGACACCGAGTACCACTTCCCGGAGACCCTCGAGGTCGCCGATGCAGTAGAGCAGCGCTACTCCAAACACCGGCTGGTGCGCGCCACCGCGCAGCTGAGCCGTAAAGAGCAGGACAAGGTCTATGGGCCGAACCTGTACCGCCGCAACCCGACCGCCTGCTGCCGGATGCGCAAGGTGGAGCCGTTGGCGGTGCACATGAGCCCTTACGCGGGCTGGGTCACCGGCGTGCGCCGCGCAGACGGCCCGACCCGCGCCGAGGCACCCGCGCTGAGCCTGGACCGCACAGGCAGACTCAAGATTTCGCCGCTGGTGACCTGGTCGCTTGCGGACACGGACACCTACATCGCCGACCACGACTTGATCGTCCACCCGCTGACCACCCACGGCTACCCCTCAATCGGCTGCGCAACCTGCACGCTGCCAGTGGCGGAAGGACAAGACCCGCGCGCCGGGCGCTGGGCGTTCGCGCAAAAGACCGAGTGCGGCCTGCACACCGACTAGATCGAAAGTAGAAGGACCACATGACTGTTGCAACGAATGAGGCGCGCACCGCAGCCGGTACGCTCTCGCCGCACCTGAAAGACCTAGAAGACGAATCTATCCACATCCTGCGCGAGGTCGCGGGCCAGTTCGACAAGATCGGCCTGCTCTTCTCCGGCGGGAAGGACTCCTGCGTGGTGCTCGAACTGGCGCTGCGCGCGTTCGCCCCGGCCGCCATGCCGATCGAGCTTTTGCACGTGGACACCGGCCACAACTTCCCCGAGGTTCTCGAGTTCCGCGACCGCATCGTGGAGAAGTACGGGCTGCGCCTGCGCGTGGCCAAGGTACAGGACTGGATCGACCGCGGCGACCTCACCGAGCGCCCCGACGGTACGCGCAACCCGCTGCAGACGGTGCCGCTGGTAGAGACCATCGCCGAGGTGGGCTACAACGCCGTGCTCGGCGGCGCGCGCCGCGACGAGGAGCGCGCCCGAGCCAAGGAACGCGTCTTCTCCGTGCGCGATTCCTTCGGTGGCTGGGATCCGCGCCGCCAGCGCCCTGAGCTGTGGGACCTGTACAACGGTGCGACCCTGCCGGGGGAGAACGTGCGCGTGTTCCCCATCTCCAACTGGACGGAAGCGGATGTGTGGGAGTACATCGGTGCCTGCGGCATCGAGCTGCCCAGCATCTACTTCGCGCACGACCGCGAGGTGTTCAACCGCGACGGCATGTGGCTCACCGCTGGTGAGTGGGGTGGCCCGCGCGAGGGCGAGGAGCTTCAGACCCGCCGCGTGCGCTACCGCACCGTGGGCGACATGAGCTGCACCGGCGCTGTTGAGTCCGACGCAGCAACGATCGACGCAGTACTCGCCGAGATCGCCAATTCCACCCTCACCGAGCGCGGCGCTACGCGCGCCGACGACCGCCTGTCCGAGTCCGCCATGGAGGACCGCAAGAAGGAAGGTTACTTCTGATGACTGTCGCCCAAGCTACTTCCGCAACTGACCTGCTCGCCGCGCGCCAGACGCTGCGCCTGTGCACCGCCGGCTCCGTCGACGATGGCAAGTCCACCTTCGTCGGCCGCCTGCTGCACGACACGAAGTCGGTGCTCGCCGACCAGCTCGCCTCTGTTGAGCGCAGCTCAGCCGACCGCGGCTTCGAGGGCCTTGACCTGAGCTTGCTTGTCGACGGGCTACGTGCCGAACGCGAACAGGGCATCACTATCGACGTGGCCTACCGCTACTTCGCCACCGACAAGCGCACCTTCATCCTCGCCGACACCCCGGGGCACGTGCAGTACACCCGCAACACGGTCACCGGCATGTCCACCTCCCAGGTCGTGGTCCTGCTTGTCGACGCCCGTAACGGCGTCGTCGAGCAAACCATCCGCCACCTCACCGTGGCGAAGCTGCTCGGCGTGCGCACCGTGATCCTCGCGGTGAACAAGATTGACCTGGTCGACTACTCCGAGGACACCTTCACCCAGATCAAGGACACCTTCGAGGCGAAGGCCCACGAACTGGGCATCGAGCAGCCGATCGTGGTGCCGATCTCCGCCCTCAAGGGCGACAATGTGGTCGAGCGTTCCACCAACATGGACTGGTACACCGGCCCGACCATCCTGGACGTGCTGGAGGAGATTCCGGTGAACTCCGGCCGCGCGCTCGACCTGGACTTCCGCTTCAACATCCAGTACGTCCTCCGCGAGCACGCCAGCGACTACCGTGCGTACGCAGGCCGGATCAACGCCGGCACGATTAACGTCGGCGACACGGTTACCGCCCCGCACGGCCGCACCACCACCGTGGTGGGCATCGATACCTCCGACGGCGAGGTGGACTCTGCGCGCGCCGGTCAGTCCGTCGCGCTGCGGCTTGCCGACGAGATCGACCTTGTCCGCGGCGACCTGCTCGCCGCGGGGACACGCCCCGAGCCGGTGCGCGAGTTCGAGGCAACCGTGGTTGGGCTCTCGGAAAAGGAGCTCACCGCTGGCAAAGCTGTGAAGCTGCGCTACGGCACTGGCCTGGAGCGCGCCCGCGTGGTGTCGATCGAGCGCACCCTGGACATCGACTCTGCTGACAACGACGTCCTCGACCCGGCGGCCGTGGGCTTAAACGATATCGCGCACGTGACCATCCAGACCGCCGGCGAGCTGCCGGTGGAGGACTACGCCGCCCGCGGCGCGGTGGGCAACTTCCTGCTCATCGACCAGTCCTCCGGTAACACCCTGGCCGCGGGCCTGGTGGGTAAGCGTCTGCGCTAGGTGTGCCGCCATGGTTGCTCTGATTACGCT
Source organism: Corynebacterium imitans (assembly GCF_000739455.1). NCBI lineage: Bacteria > Bacillati > Actinomycetota > Actinomycetes > Mycobacteriales > Corynebacteriaceae > Corynebacterium > Corynebacterium imitans. The sequence continues at coordinate 2,245,531 of NZ_CP009211.1, read as the reverse complement.
CTCGCACGGGTCGCGCCACCCGCGGGCCCGCGCGGGTGTGCGCGAGCTGACCGAAGCCGCTGCACAGCGAATCGGGGTGCCGTGGGTTGATGCGCATCTCGAGTTTGACCGGCCCGACCTGGAGGGTGCCGCACGCGAGCTTGCCTCGCGCGGCGCAGACCGCGCAGTCGTGGTCCCGCTGCTGTTTACCCACGCCTTCCACGCCAAAAACGACGTGCCCGCACACATGCGGGCGGCAGGCGAAATCCTCCAGCTCACCCAGGCCTCAAGCCTCGGACTGGGCGAGGAGATCGTCGAGCTTATGGCCGCGCAGGCGCTTGCCGACGCGCCACCGCACGCCCACCTCGTCGTCTACCCTGTCGGCACGTCCGATGCGTCGCAGGCGGCGCGGTACGAGCAGGTGCGTGTGGGCGTCGAGAAGCGAACCGGGCACCCGACAGAGGTGATCGCCGCGACGCGCGGCGGGGCGAAAGCCCTTGCCGAGCGGGCGGGCCAGACCCCGATCCACCTCCTGCCGCTTTTTGTTTCCGACGGCCTGCTGCTCGATAAGGCACTGGCTGCCCTGGCACCATTTCCTGAGGCCACGGCCTCGGCCCCCCTCACCACCGCGCTCGCGGACATCGTGGTCAACCGCTACCGCGCAGCGCTTGAAGGAGTACCTCATGTATAAACCCAACACGCTTTTGCTCATCGCGATCGCGGGCCTTGCTGCCCAGCTTGTCGACGGCGGCCTCGGCATGGGGTTCGGGGCCACCTCCACCACCATTCTGGTCATGCTCGCGGGCCTGGGGCCCGCCGCCGCATCCGCAGTCGTGCACACCGCCGAGCTGGGTACGACCCTGGCTTCGGGCGTGGCGCACTGGCGCTTCGGCAACGTGGACTGGAAGGTCGTCGCCGCGATCGGTGTTCCGGGCGCGGTCGGCGCGTTCGTGGGCGCGACGGTGCTGGCGCGGTTGTCCACGGAGGCGGCACAGCCGGTGATGTCGCTGATCCTGGCCCTGATCGGCCTGAATCTGATGATCCGGTTCTCCCGGGGGCTCACGCAGCGCAAGCTCGCGGCGAAGCCGCACTCGACGCAGTTCTTGGGCGGACTCGGCCTCTTCGGCGGGTTTATCGACGCCACCGGGGGCGGCGGCTGGGGGCCGGTGACTACCTCGACGCTTCTGGCCGCGGGACGCAGCGAGCCGCGCCGCATTGTCGGCACGGTCAACACCGCGGAGTTTTTGGTTACCGCCGCTGCCACCGCAGGTTTTGCCATTGGGATGTGGCACGACCTGGTGGCCAACCTCGCCGCCGTGGCAGCGCTGCTGGTTGGTGGCGTGATCGCCGCCCCGATCGGCGCGTGGCTGGTCTCCCGTCTCAACCCGGTTTTGCTGGGCGGGGTAGTGGGCACCCTGATTGTGTTCTTGAATCTGCCGAAGGTGCTTGCCGCTGTCGGGGTACCGGGCGAGGGACTGTGGGCCGCGCGCGTCGCAGTGCTCGTGGCAGGTGTGCTGCTGTCCTGGCGCGGCGTGCAGCGGGCGCGCACCTCGCAGGCGAAAACGCCGGGTCCAGTATCCGAGGACCCGCAGCGCCGCACAACGAAGGTGCACGCAGCCTAGCTACTTGGCAAGCTCCTCGACGAGCGCCGCGTTGAAGGCCTCCAAGTCAGCCGGGGTGCGCGAGGAGATGAAGCCGGAATCCACGACGACTTCCTCGTCGACCCAGTTGGCACCGGCGTTGACCAGGTCGGTCTTCACGTTGGCCACCGAGGTGAGCTTCACGCCTTTGAGCACGTCGGCGTCGGTAAGGATCCAGCCGCCGTGGCAGATCACGCCGATCGGCTTGCCCGCGGCCTTGAACTCCTTGACCAGTGCTACTGCCGGGGCGTCGACGCGGATCGCGTCCGCGTTCAAGGTGCCGCCAGGCAGGATGAGCGCATCGAAGTCGGCGGCGTTGGCCTCGGCGGTGGTGGTGTCCACCTTTACCGCCGCGCCCTTCTTGCCCTCGATCTCACCGGTCTCAGGAGCGATGACGGCGGTAGTAGCACCGGCGGCCTCGACGGCCTCCTTCGGCGAGGTCAGCTCAGAATCCTCGAAACCGTCGGTAGCAATGATTGCAATTGTCTTGCCGTTCAGGTCAGCCATGATGCTCCTTCATTCTTGGGTCCGTTTACGGGCCCCAGGGTAGGAGCGAACCCGCTTGGCGCGCCACCTAGTCTTCGTCGGGAGTTTTGTCGCGCGGCACCTTCGTCGAGCCGAGCTCGGTGTCCTGCACGGGTTTCTTCTCCCGCTTGGCAATGCGGACCATGTGGTCGCGCACCGCAAAGAAGGCTTCCTTCGAGTCCAGGGTTTCGCTTTGCGAGGTGGAGATCTGTATGTCATCCGCGGTGATCTCGCCAGTCCGCAGTGAGACCATCTCGGCCCAGTAGCGGAACCAGACGGCCACCACCGCGGCGACCGGCACAGCCAAAAACGCACCGACGATGCCGAAGATCGTGCCGCCGAGGGCGACTGCGAGCAGCACGATCGCCGCGTGCAGGCCCATCGCCTGGGACTGCAGGATCGGCTGGAGGATATTGCCCTCGAGCTGCTGCACGGCGATGATGAGGATGAGCACGAACACGGCGTTCATGAAGCCGTTCGACACTAGCGCGATGATGACGGCGAGGGCACCGGCGGTAAACGCACCGACGATCGGGACGAAGCCGGCGAAGAAGGTGATTACCGCCAACACCGGCCACAGCGGCACGCCGAGGACGAGCAGGCCAATACCGATGAAGATGGCGTCGACCGCGGACACGATCGCCTGGGTGCGGATGAAGCCGGACAGTGTGTTCCAGGAGCGCATGCACACCTCGGTGAGGTGCCAGCCCGCCTTCACGCCGACATACTTACGCAGCCACGGCAGGAAGCGGTCGCCGTCTTTGAGGAAGAAGAAGGTGAGAATCAGCGTGAGCACGAGCGTGGTGCCGACCGAGGCAATCGCGCCGATGCCGGAGAACACACCGGAGGCGATATTCGACGCCTGCCCGCGCAGCGCGTCGGTGGCCTGCGCAAGCTTCTCACGAATCTCATTCGGGTCAAGCACGGATGGATCAACCCGTTCGTTGACCCACGCGAAGATCTGGTCAATGCCTTGGCCCGCCTGCTCGTAGAGCTGCGTGCCCTGCTTCTTTACCGTCGGCCCCATCGCGGCGAAGATGCCGACAATGATGCCGAAGAAGGCGATGATTACCGTGAACGTGGCCAGCGCCGCCGGGAACTTCTTGGAGCGCAGCCAATGCACTGGCGGCCACAGGACGGTGCACACGATCAGCGCGAGGAAGATCGGGAGCAGGCCCATCCACACGAACTTGAGCAGGTAGAGCACAATCGCGGTGGCGGCGACGATGATGATGAAGCGCAGCGCCCACGCGGCAGCGGTGCGCCCATCAGCGGCAATGACCTCGCCGCGGTCGGTGGGCTCGTCGGAGAGCTCCTGCGCGGCGTCGGCCGGGGTGGGCATCATGTCGACTTCTTCGACGGTCGTATCGAGCGCGCCGACGAAGTCGTTCGTTTTCTTCTCAGTCACCCTGCTCATTGTGCCAGAGAAGCGGTAAATCGCAGGGGTCGGTGGGAGGTGGGTGCTGCGTTCGGGCCGTGGAATCATCCACGTTGCGTCGAAATGACGATTCATTGACAGATTAAGGGGGTGCCTAATCTAACAATGATCTGTTATTTTTGGCTGCAGTGTGAGATTGGTACCGAGGGGATAACGGCATGGAGCTCGTGCGCGAGGTCGAGCGGATCCTGGCAACAGCGCAGGATGGGTCGCTTTCCGTTACCACGGAATCGCAGGCAATCGACTTCAAAGAAGAGGCCGGTCGAAGGCAAGGGCGCGAGCTGCTCCCTGGTGAGCCGGAGAATACACTCGCGGCGACAAAGCTTGCCGATGAAGTTGCGTGCATGGCGAATTCGCCAGGCGGTGGTGCCCTGATTGTCGGTGTAGAAGACCGCACCGGCCGCTTGCTTGGCACCGAGCTGAATATTGATTGGCTGCGTCAGGAGATAAATTCTCGCGTTGGGGTAGCCCCAGATATTACGGAGCGTCAGGTCGAGGGGTTTCGGTTGCTAGTGATTCTCGTCAGCCAGGCACCGGCCCCGGTTGAGGACACCTCCGACCGCTTACGCTGGCGGGTCGGCGACTCGTGCAAGCCGGTTGATCGTTCGGAGTGGTGGCAGCACCAGGCGGCGCTACAATCTTTCGACCCAATGGCAGTTGCCTCCGAACGCACCGCTGCCGACGCTCGGCCGGAGGCGCTTTCCATCCTGCGGAAGTGGCGTCAGGTGGGTCCACAGGAGCAGACGGATGAGGAGTTCCTCCGCGCGCTTGGCGCGCTGCGCAGCGATGGCCGTCTTTCTACCGCGGCGGCGATGCTGGTGACCAGCCTTGGGGCTACCGGCTTGGAGTTGACCCAGTTCGACGTGCCGAGCGGGAGCGTGCGCAACCGGGTTACGCCATCGCCGGAGCAGTCGTTGGCGGAGCAAATTCACCAGGTAGAAACCGCACTTGATGTGCTTAACTCTCAGGTCACGGTGGAGCACGGGTTTAGTCACGTACCGATCCAGCAGCTGCCGAACAGTGCGGTACGCGAGGCGGTACTCAACGGCGTCATCCACCGGGATTGGAACAGGTCCGGGCCGACGGAGGTGCGGTGGACCGATTCAGACGCGATGTTGGAGGTCCGTAGTCCCGGCGGGTTTGTGGGGCACGTGAACGCGTCGAATATTCTCACTCAGCGCGAGGCACGGTACCCGGCGCTCGCGGATCTGTTCCGCGCGACCGGGCTGGTGGATAAGCAGGGGGTCGGTATTGACCGCATGTATCGCGCAATGATTGCGCTCGGACACAACCCGCCGCAGATTGAAGAGGTCAGTGGCGTTGCCGTCGAAGTCACGCTGCGCGGTGGTACGCCGTCAACGCCCGTGCTGGAGGTGATGAACGCGCTGCGTCCAGCAGAGCGCAAGGAGGACTATCGTCTGAGCATTCTGCTCTATTATCTTCTCTACCACCCGTTTCTTACTCCGGCACAGCTTGCGGAGCAGTTGCAGGCTTCGGCGGAGTCCGCCCAGGCAGCACTCGACGTGGCGAAGCAGACGCTTGTCGACGCCTCCCCGATCGTCGCCAAGTACAACGATGTGTGGGTACTCGGGGACACCACGGTGGACCGCATCGAGCGACACCGCAATGAGGATCCGGTACGTGAGCTCCTGCCGTACCGAACCACCGACCCGCTGGAGGCGGCGCGCACCGTCGAGCGTTGGTTGAGTGTCCACGATGCCATTACGACTGGCGACTTCATGCGGCTGACCGGTGTTGCGCGGGGCACCTCGAAGCGACTCTTGGATGGGATTGCGGAAAAGGGCGACATCGTGCCGAAGGGGCAGGGGCGGGCGTCGCGCTTTGAGCGGGCGTGACGTCGACAAGCGCTATGCCCTAGCTCCCGTTCCAGAATGCGTGTAGGGTAGGTCACACTGCGTCCCTAATTAGCGAAAGGAAACAGAGAAGTGACTGTCTACCCTAACCCCGGCACCGCCGGTTCGACCGTGAAGTTCCGCGAGCAGTACGACAACTACATCGGTGGCGACTGGGTTGCGCCGGTCGACGGCGAATACTTCGACAACATCACCCCGGTGACCGGCGAGACCTTCTGCCGTGTGGCCCGCGGCAAGGAGGCTGACATCACCCTGGCGCTGGACGCAGCGCACAAGGCGGCACCCGCGTTTGGCAAGACTTCGCCGGCGGAGCGTGCGCTGATGCTGCACCGCATCGCGGACCGGATGGAGGAGCACCTCGAAGACATTGCAGTGGCCGAGACCTGGGAGAACGGCAAGGCCGTGCGCGAGACGCTCGCCGCCGACATCCCGCTGGCTATTGATCACTTCCGCTACTTTGCGGGCGCGATCCGCGCGCAGGAAGGGCGTCTAAGCCAGATCGACGACAATATGGTGGCCTACCACTTCAACGAGCCGCTCGGCGTGGTCGGCCAGATCATTCCGTGGAACTTCCCGCTGCTCATGGCGGTGTGGAAGCTCGCTCCGGCCCTGGCTGCGGGCAACGCCGTGGTGCTTAAGCCCGCGGAGCAGACCCCGGCCTCCATCCTTTACCTGCTTGACCTGATCGGGGATCTGATCCCGGACGGCGTGGTCAACGTGGTCAACGGCTTCGGTAGTGAGGCGGGTGCGGCGCTGAGTGGTTCCGACCGCATCGCCAAGATTGCGTTTACCGGCTCGACGCAGGTGGGCAAGATCATCAACAAGGCGGCCGCGGACAAGGTCATCCCGGTCACGCTGGAGCTGGGCGGCAAGTCGCCGTCGCTGTACTTTGAGGACATCTTCGCCCGCGACGATAACTTCAAGCAGAAGGCAATCGAAGGTTTTGCGATGTTCGCGCTGAACCAGGGCGAGGTCTGCACTTGCCCGTCGCGTGCGCTGGTCCACGAGTCGATCGCCGATGAGTTCCTTCAGCTCGGTGTCGAGCGTGTCAAGCAGATCAAGGTGGGTAACCCCTTGGACACGGAGGTCCAGATGGGCGCGCAGGCCTCAAAGGAGCAGATGGACAAGATTGTCAGCTACCTGGAGCTCGGCCCGAAGGAAGGCGCGGAGACCCTTATCGGCGGTGGGGTAAACAAGCTCGAGGGGCTGGAGAACGGCTTCTACATCGAGCCGACCGTGTTCAAGGGCACCAACGACATGAAGATCTTCCAGGACGAGATCTTCGGTCCCGTGATGTCGGTGACCACGTTCAAGGACTTCGACGACGCGATCCGCATTGCCAACGACACGATCTACGGCTTGGGCGCGGGCGTGTGGTCGCGCAACCAGAACACGATCTACCGCGCGGGCCGCGCGATCCAGGCGGGCCGTGTGTGGGTGAATCAGTACCACTCGTACCCCGCCCACGCGGCCTTCGGCGGCTACAAGCAGTCCGGCATCGGCCGCGAGAACCACCTGATGATGCTGAACCACTACCAGCAGACCAAGAACCTGCTCGTCTCCTACGACGAGAACGAGACCGGCCTGTTCTAGCGCCGTTCCACTTCAGTGCCCCGCCGCTTTTGCGTACCTTGTGCGCGAAGCGGCGGGGCCCGCTGTCTTCCTTCCCAGATAAAAGAAAAGAGTTTCCCCGTGAAGACCACCCGTTTTGCCGCCGCGGCACTAGCCGTCTCCCTTACCGCTTCGGCAGTTGCCGCTCTACCGGCGCAGGCCTACGAGACCAGGTACGACGCCGAGAGCAACCAGTGCACCATCACCTTTACGGATAAGGACACCGAGCGTGTAAACGGTGCCTACTCCGTGCTGTTTACCCGGCTGGGCGAGCAGGTCCGCGACAGCTTCGAGGGTGAGGAGGCGAAAGCCCAGGCCAAGGTGGTGTGGGAGTACGGCCAGCGCAAGGAAGTCAAGAGCGCGAGCGACCTGCCGGTGCCCGCGGACCGGAAAGTTTCGGACGCGCAGGCCGCGCTTGCGCTTGGCAAGCAGAAAGATAAGTACTGGCGCATGGTTGGCTTTCTCAACGCGTCGAAGAACGACGTGATCACCGAGCAGAAGATCACCATTTCCCCGGAGAAGGCCCACGAGCTCGGCCCGCTGTACGGCGTGGACTTCGGCCCCGTGGTTGGCGGCACCGTCGGCGGTGTCCTCTTCGGTACGAGCTTCGTGGAATTTCGCGACGGGATCATCGACGCGGCCAAGACCCACGCGCCCGAGTTCGCTGGTCCGGTCGTGTCCTACTTCCAGGCGTTCTCGGCTTGCGCTGAGGGGGAGTCCCGCAGCAGCTCGGTGCTCCCGGCCAGCTCCATGACGTCGAGCCAGACGACCGGGCTCGGCATCGCGGGCGTGATCGTGACGCTCTTCGCACTCGTCGGTTTGGGCTACGCCGCGCGCCCGCTTATCGACGATGCGTTGGCCCAATTCCAGCGCCAACTCAACTAATTTACTGCCTGTGACCTGCGTGAACAAAGAAAGTTGAGCCGAGTGGGAACAACTTTGGGGCATGTGCCGTTGTAGGGATTGAGTGCGACAGGCTCAACTCCGGTGGATCATCTGTTACAGTGGTTGCCGTGAAGTTGAGTCACAGCACATCAACTTACTGATAAACCCCAGATATACAGGAGGAAAAGAACATGGCACGCGCAGTAGGTATTGACCTCGGTACGACGAACTCGGTTGTCTCCGTCCTTGAGGGCGGCGAGCCGGTTGTTATTGCAAACGCGGAGGGCTCCCGCACGACCCCGTCCGTCGTCGCTTTTGCGAAGAACGGCGAGGTGCTCGTCGGTCAGTCCGCGAAGAACCAGGCGGTAACCAACGTTGACCGCACCATCCGCTCCGTCAAGCGCCACATGGGCGAGGACTGGACCGTCAACATTGATGACAAGGACTACACCCCGCAGGAGATTTCCGCTCGTACGCTGCAGAAGCTGAAGCGCGACGCGGAGGCTTACCTGGGCGACGAGGTGACCGATGCGGTCATTACCGTCCCGGCGTACTTCGAGGACGCGCAGCGCCAGGCCACCAAGGAGGCCGGCCAGATCGCAGGCCTGAACGTCCTGCGTATTGTGAACGAGCCGACCGCGGCCGCACTGGCCTACGGCCTGGAGAAGAACGACTCTGAGCAGACCATCCTGGTCTTCGACCTGGGCGGCGGTACTTTCGACGTCTCCCTGCTGGAGATTGGCGACGGCGTGGTCGAGGTGCTCGCTACCGCTGGTGACAACGAGCTGGGCGGCGATGACTGGGATAACCGCATCGTCGAGTGGCTGGTAGACAAGTTCAAGTCCGCACAGGGCGTGGACCTGTCCAAGGACAAGATGGCGATGCAGCGTCTGCGCGAGGCAGCGGAGAAGGCGAAGATTGAGCTGTCGTCTTCCCAGCAGGCCTCCATCAACCTGCCGTACATCACCGTTGACTCCGAGAAGAACCCGCTCTTCCTGGATGAGACCCTGTCGCGCACCGAGTTCCAGAAGATCACCTCCGATCTGCTGGACCGCACCAAGACGCCGTTCAACCAGGTAATCAAGGACGCTGGCCTCTCGCTGGGCGACATCAACCACGTCGTGCTGGTCGGTGGCTCCACCCGTATGCCGGCCGTGACCGACCTGGTCAAGGAGATGACCGGCAAGGAGCCGAACAAGTCCGTCAACCCGGACGAGGTCGTGGCTCTGGGCGCTGCCCTGCAGGCTGGCGTGCTCCGCGGCGACGTCAAGGACGTGCTGCTTCTCGACGTCACCCCGCTCTCCCTCGGCATCGAGACCAAGGGTGGCGTGATGACCAAGCTAATCGAGCGCAACACCACCATCCCGACGAAGCGTTCCGAGACCTTCACTACGGCTGAGGACAACCAGCCGAGCGTGCAGATCCAGGTCTTCCAGGGCGAGCGCGAGATGGCATCGGCGAACAAGCTGCTCGGCTCCTTCGAGCTGGCAGGCATCGCTCCGGCACCGCGTGGTGTGCCGCAGATCGAGGTCACCTTCGACATCGACGCCAACGGCATCGTGTCCGTGTCCGCGAAGGACAAGGCCACCGGCAAGGAGAACACGATCAAGATCCAGGACGGCTCTGGCCTGTCCCAGGAGGAGATCGACCGCATGATCAAGGATGCGGAGCAGCACGCTGACGAGGACAAGAAGCGCCGCGAGGAGCAGGAGACCCGCAACGGTGCAGAGTCCGCGGCCTACCAGACCCGCAAGTTCATGGAGGACAACGAGGACAAGCTGCCGGAGGACCTGAAGACCCGCGTGACCGAGGCCGCAGACGCGGTGGACGAGGCGCTCAAGGGCGATGACCTCGAGGCTGTGAAGTCCGCGGTGGAGAAGCTGAACACCGAGTCCCAGGAGCTGGGCAAGGTGCTCTACGAGGCACAGGCCAACGAGGGCGCAACCCAGGCCGATGCGCCGACCGACGACGACGTGGTTGACGCTGAGGTTGTTGAGGAAGACGCAGAGGAGTCCAAGGACTCCGACAACAAGTAAGTCAGGAAGTGGTGAAGGTTATGACGAACCCGAACCCGGAGATGCCGGAGGATCCAGGCGCGCCGGAGAACACCGACGAGGAAGCCGTCACCCCGCAGGAGGCGGAAGCCGCAGCCAGCATCGATGAAGAGCTTTCCGACATCGAGGCCGCGGTTGCCGAGGACGAGGGTGAAAGCGACGTCGAGAAGCAGCTCGCGGAGCGCACCGAGGATCTGCAGCGCGTGAGCGCGGAGTACGCGAATTACCGTCGCCGTACCGAGCGCGAGCGCGGCCAGATCGCCGAGCACGCGAAGGCGAAGTTCGCGGGCGAGCTGCTGCCGCTTCTCGACGACCTCGACCTGGCCGAACAACACGGCGACCTGAAGGAGGGCCCGCTGAAGGCCTTCGCGGACAAGCTCCGCAGCGTGCTCGCAGTCCAGAAGGTCGCAGCCTTCGGTGCTGAGGGCGAGGCCTTCAACCCGGAGATCCACGAGGCAGTCCAGGATTTGTCCTCGGGCGGTGAGCAGGTCATCGGCAGCGTGCTCCGCAAGGGGTACGCGGTCGGCGACAAACTGATCCGCAACGCGATGGTGATCATCGCGGATCCTGCTGAATCCGCTGAGGCGGACGACGAAGCCTAGGGCCCAGCTTTAGGCACCCGGCCGGGGAACGAGGAAGCGAAAGCCACGCGGACTCTTCCCCGGCCATTTTTATAAAACGAAACAAGATTTAGCTATGTACATCGCACTACAGTTGTGTGAAAGGAGGGTGCGAGATGGCTATGCAACAGGAATGGGCAAACAAGGACTACTACGGAGATCTCGGAGTGTCCTCGTCTGCCTCGGCGGCAGACATTAAGAAGGCGTACCGCAAGCTCGCACGCGAAAACCATCCCGACTCCAACCCCGGCAATAAGGCCGCGGAGGAGAAATTTAAGCGGGTGGCTGAAGCGTACGACGTGCTTGGCAACGAGCAGGAGCGCAAGGAGTACGACCAGTTCAAGTCCATGATGGGCTCCGGCGGCTTTGGCCGATTTGGGGGAGGTGGTTCCGGATTTCCGGGCGGGTTTCGCACGACGCAAACGGACTTCTCCGACGTCTTCGGACACCCCGGTGCTGGACAAGCTGGAGACGGCGGCCTTGGTGATCTCTTCGGTGGCCTCTTTAACCGCGGCGGCGCTGCTGGCAGGAACGCTCGGCCGTCGCGGGGGGCGGACGTCGAAACGGAAATAACGCTCGACTTCCGCGAGGCAGCCAAGGGCACGACCTTCCCGGTGGAGCTCACCGGCGAGGCCCCATGTACCACCTGCCACGGCTCCGGCTCTAAGGACGGGAAGACGCACCGGTGCGGGACCTGCTCCGGCTCGGGCTACGTGCGGGAAAACAGCGGTGCCTTCGGCATGGCGCGCCCGTGTGCCGAGTGCCAGGGCACCGGCGAGATTATCGAGGACCCCTGCACCACCTGCCACGGCACCGGCACTGTGCGCCGCACCCGCAGCATTACGGTGCGGATCCCCGCAGGCGTGATCGACGGGCAGAAGGTGCGCCTCGCCGGGCAGGGCGAGGCCGGGCCGAACGGCACCCCGGCCGGCGACCTGTTCGTGCACGTACATGTGCGCGAGGACGCGGTGTTTACCCGCTCCGGTGACGACCTCGAGGTCACCGTCCCAGTCTCCTTCGGCGAGCTCGCCCTGGGGGGCACCGTGACTGTGCCGACGCTGGAGAAGCGCGTGCGGGTGAAGATCCCGGCGGGCACCCCGAACGGACGCACCCTGCGCGTGAAGGGCCGCGGCGTGCCGCGCAAGTCCGGCAAGGCAGGCGACCTGCTCGTCACCGTCGAGGTGGCGGTGCCGAAGGACCTGGACGCGGCCGCCACCAGCGCGCTGCGCGCCTACCACCAGGCTGAGCGGGACTCCGGTTTCGACCCCCGCGCCGGGTGGGCCGGCAACCAGTAGGAGGTGATGGAAATGGCGAAGGAGACAGAGCAGTACTTCGTGATCTCCGTGGCCGCTGAGCTGACCGGCATGCACGCCCAGACGCTGCGTACCTACGACCGGATGGGCCTGGTCACCCCGATGCGCACGAGTGGCGGCGGGCGTCGCTACTCGCGCCGCGACATCTCGCTGCTGCGCCGGATCCAGCAGCTGTCCCAGGAGGACGGCGTAAACCTGGCGGGCATTAAGACGATCATCGAGCTCACCGAGCAGATCGATGACCTGCAGGAGGAGCTCGCCGCGAAGCACGAGGAAAACGCCCAGCTGCGCCGGCGTTTGGAGGCGCGCCCCCGCGGCGGCGAGCTGGTCCACGTGCCGCGCTCAACTGCGGTGGTGACGTGGGAGCCTGCCGCTGCTCGACGCCGCCGTCGCTAGCCGCCGAACTCGATCGCCGCAGCGCCACCGATGTGGCGCAGGTTGGACTTTGCCAGGTTGAAGAGGCGTCCGACGCCGCCTTCCAAAAAGGCGGTGCGGGCACCCGACTTGGTGAAGCCCTTCATCATGTCCCAGGTAATCCCCGGTGGCAGGGAAAGGGCCTCCGGGTCGGTGACGATGTCCACCAGTACCGGGCCGTCGTAGGCTAGGGCCTCCTTGAGCATGGGCTCGAGGTCCTCGGGCTCTTCGATGCGGAAGGACTTGATGCCAGCGCCCTTGGCGATCTCGGCGTAGTTGGCCTCTTCGTGGTCGGTGCCGAAGTAGGGCATGCCTGCCACCATCATCTCCAGCTTGACCATGCCGAGCGAGGAGTTGTTGAAGCAGATCACCTTCACCGGCAGCTGGTGCAGCTTGATGGTGAGCAGCTCGCCCATGAGCATACCGAGGCCGCCATCACCGGACCAGGAGATGACCTGGCGATCCGGCTGCGCGGCCTGCACACCAATGGCCATGGGCAGTGCGTTGGCCATCGTGCCGTGGAGGAAGGACGCCGCCTCTTCGCGCTTGCCGTTGGGGGTGAGGTAACGCGAGGACCACACGTTGCACATGCCGGTGTCCACGGTGAAGTAGGCGTCATCATCAGCCAGTTCGTCCAGCACGGAGGCCGCCAGCTCCGGGTGAATCGGCTTCTTCGATTCGAAGGCCTCTTCCGTGTAGCTCTTCACCACGTGGTCGAGCAGCTGGTAGTGCCGCTTGAGCATCTTGTCCAAGAAGGAGCTGTCCGTCTTTTCCTCCACATGGGGGAGGATGTTTTCGATCACGCTTTGTACATCACCGACGACCGGGTAGTCCACCTTGGTGCGGCGGCCGATGTGGGCGCCGTCGATGTCGATCTGCGCGACGTTCTCGTCCGGCAGCCAGTCGGTGTAGGGGAAGTCCGTACCCACCATGATGAACAGGTCGGATTCCTCCATCGCGTCAAGGCAGGCGCCGTAGCCGAGCAGCCCGGACATGCCCACGTCGAAGGGGTTGTCGTACTCGAAGTACATCTTGCCGCGGAAGGAGTGGCCGATGGGTGCCTTGATCTTCTCTGCGAGTGCGAAGACTTCCTCGCGGGCGTCGCGAGCGCCGTAGCCGCAGAACAGCGTGACCTTGTCGGCCTTGTTAATGGCCTCGACCAGGCGGGCTGCCTCGTGCGGGTCCGGGTAGACGCGCTTGTTCTTGCCCGTGGCGTAGACGGAGTCGGCGCTCAAGGGACCCTCCGGGGCATCCGCTGCGAAGACATCGCCCGGCACGACCATCACCGAGACGCCGTTACCGGCCAGCGTGTTCTGCACGGCGTTGTGGAACACGCGCATGCCCTGCTCCGGGTTGTGGACGACCTCGCAGTAGGAGGAGCACTCCTGGAACAGCAGCTCCGGGTGAGTCTCCTGGAAGAAGGAGGAGCCGATCTCCACGGTGGGGATGTGCGAGGCGATAGCCAGCAGCTTCGAGCCGTTGCGGTGTGCCTCGAACAGGCCCTGGACGAAGTGGGTATTGCCCGGCCCGCAGGACGCGCCGCAGACGGCGAGCTCGTCCTGGGCCAGCGCGTCCGCGCCGGCGGCGAAAGCGGCCGCCTCCTCGTTGCGCACGTGGACCCATTCGATGTCGCTTTGACGCACGGCATCAGACAGCGGGTTGAGCGAGTCGCCCACCAGCCCGTAGATGCGGGTAATACCGAGTGTTTCGAGTTTGGAGACTAACGCTTGCGCAAAATTTTCAGCCATGGAACCTTTCCTTTTGTTGTAAGGTCACTGATGCTCCATAAATGCTACCTATTTTCTGGCGCGTCGTGTGCGCCCTGTGCAAGGGCAGACAGGAACGCGGGGTCTGTGAAGTAGTCGGTATGACTGCCGGCCACTCCCTCCACGGCGGTGGCACCGTAGCTCGGGTGCGAAGGCGAGGCACCGAGCGCGGCGGCGGGCCCGGAGCGCAGCGCAAGGATGATGTCCTCGGGTGAGTCAACCACGTAGACCTCGGAGTCCGGCCCGGCGAGCGTGAGATCGTCGACGCTGTTGCCTGCGACTCCGGCGCTGCCGACCAGCCACAGGTCGTCGACAAGCAAACCGCCCTCGGTCGCGGCCCGGGTGGGTAGGAGCGTGCCGTAACTGTGCGCGACGATGGTCTTTTGCGCGTCGGGGAAGCGCTCGTCGAGCGCGGCCTGGAAGCGCGAGAGGTTGCCCGCCCCGCGGCGCGCGGGTGTCTGGATGCCGGCGTCGGGAAGGTTGGCCGGCGGGCCGTAGCCTTGCCACACCACGACGGCGGCCCCGGTGCGGGCGGCAATGCGCTGCGCCTTGTCGAGCTCGCGGCCGAGGTCCTCCGGTTTGCCGGTGTGCGTGCCCGCGACCATGGTGATGATCCTGGTTGGCGAGTGGTAATCGCCGACCATGACGGTCGTACTGCCGGGACCCGCCTCCAGTATGGTTGCGCCGTGCTCGGCGATGGTGCGCTGCGTTGCCGCGGGCACGGTGGCGGCGTGGTGCGCGTGCAGCTCATCGAGCGTGTGGTCGGGGTGGTGGAAGAGTTCGTCGATCGTGTGATGCGGAATATTCGTGCGCAGCGCGTCGCCCGCCGCCTCATCCAGCGCAAAAGAAAGCTGGTTGAGCCAGAGAATGATCCGGTGGTGCCCGTACCGCGCGGCGAGTTCTGCGAGATGGTCGAGACGTTCGTGCAGTTCGGCCGCGGTTTCGAGGATGATGCGGATGCGTGTCAGTTCGGCGTGGTGGCTGCGCAGGGAAGTCTGCTGCGCGTGGATCCGGGTAACCGCGGCGTCGGCGGCGGGGCCAGCGAAACCCGTGGCATGCAACGCGTGTGCTGCATTTTCGGCGTTGCGCAGTTGCTTCTCGACGTCCCCACGCACCTGTCCCAGCTCCCACACCGCTCCTTTCAGCTGGGCTGTAATGAGGGCGGGCTGGTAGGTCGCGCTATGCATGGTCAAGCCTCCCGGCGAGTTCGGCGTCGAGGCGGCAGGCGGTGTCGGCGAAGTCCGCGACCGATTCGAGGTGGGCGGCGAGTGCGCGCACGGTGCGGTGGATGCCCTGTGTAAGTTCCGTGTGTGAGCCTGTTAATGCGTCTGCGGTATGTGATGGTTCTAAGGGGATTGGGGGATAGTGCGTGGTGTTGGGGATGTGGTTGCGAGCTTTGGTTGCGGTGTCTTCCGAAATAACTAAAACGTTCATGTCGCAACCGTAATATATGGAGTTTAGTTGCGCAAGGGTCTGTCGCGCCGGGCCAAGTTATGGCAGGGTTGGGGCATGAAACTCGCGTGCATCCAGATCACTACCGGCCCCTCCGTGCGTGACAACGTGGCGCTTGTTACCCCGCTGATCCGCGACGCCGCCGCGGAGGGCGCGACGCTAATCGTGCTGCCCGAGGCGACGAGCCAGGCCTTCGGGCAAGGCCGCCTGGACACGCAGGCAGAAGACTTGGACGGGGAGTTCGCAACGCAGCTCGCCGAGCTGGCAAAGGAGACCGGCACCACCATCGTCGCCGGGACCTTCCGCCCGGCGGATATCCGCGAGGTGGACGGCAAGACGATCCACCGTGTCTTCAATACCGCGCTGATTACCGGCGGAGGTGTGCACAAAGGCTACGACAAGATCCACACCTACGACGCATTCAATTACCGCGAGTCTGACACCGTGCGCCCTGGTGAGGAGCTCGTCCTCTTCGAGCACGAGGGGGTGCAGGTGGGCGTGGCCGTCTGCTTTGATATCCGCTTCCCCGAGCAATTCCGCGAGCTCGCACGCCGCGGTGCCGAAGTGATCGTCGTGCCGACGAGCTGGGCGGACGGCGAAGGCAAACTCGAGCAGTGGCAACTGCTCACCCGCGCCCGCGCGCTCGACTCCGGGGTGTTCCTCGCGGCAGCGGGCCAGGCGCGTCCCGACTTTTTGGAAAAGGCAGGGGAGGAGTCCGGGCCGACCGGCATCGGCCACTCGGTGGTGACTGCGCCCGATGGCACCGTGGTTGCCGAGGCGGGCTACGGGCCCGAAACGCTCATCGTGGACATCGATCCCGCTCGCGTCGCCAAAGTGCGCAAGGCGCTGCCGGTGGTAGAGATCGAAGCCGCGACGACGATGCGGTAGGGGGGGCTACATCGAGGCAGCCAAGTCCTTCAACTCTTGCTGCTGTGGGGAGTCGAGCGCATCCACATCCCACTTTTTGCTTGCGTCTAGCGCTTCAACGACTTGCGCCATTTCGACATTGCCATGAAGCTCGTTCATGTCCAGCTGCCAAAACGTCTTCGCGTCATGTGTTGAAACAATAATCACGGAAAGTTTGATGCCGTTGGGGGCTGGCAGGCACACCGGAACAACGATGTGTTCCTCTCCCGCTTCGAAATGGCGGCGAGCTGCTTCCCGAATATTAGATGCCAAGGTGTCGCCCAGTGCGGGAACGATGACCGGCATCGTCTTTACGTCTAGACGTTCTAGGAAGCGGGCACGCTCATCACTTTGATCCAGCGCGGAGCGGAACAGCTGTGCAACCGCCATGCGCGCTCGATAGTGCCGCTTCTGCTTTTCGTTCATGGTTTGCCTGCCTCCCAACGCTCTAAATAGTCGGACGGGTCATACAACATCTCATAGTAGTTTTTGGAATGTCCCGTTCACCACGCGGCGCGATTGGCTCTCCTGGCCGTCCCCCAGCCAACTCTTCGTGAACTTGCCGCTCGCAGTACTCACAGTCGATGAAGTATTGGTGGCTATGGACGGTGCTGTGCCAGGTGTCGGTGCGTATCACCTGCGCAAAGTTCGCAATATCGCCTTTCAGTTCTTGGCAGCGACGATATGCCGTGTGCGCGGGGGTGACGTTGAGCATGAGCGCAAACTGCTCCACAATTCCGTCGTTTCCTCGCCATTCCCGGACGTGCAAGATTGTTCCGAATTCAGCCATATCGATGCTGTCTTCGATGATGTCGGCTGATTCGTCCGGATCTGGGTAGGGCGTCGCTTCCTCCGGCGACATACTCATGTCAACCAGGCGGTGATTTTTCTTATTGCTGGGAGGCGACACGACGCTTGAGTATAAAACGCTACTGCGCCGGCCGCTGGTAGAACCAGTCGGGCTCGGCTACGGGCCCGAAACGCTCATAGTGGACACTGATCCCGCTCGCGTCGCCAAGGTGCGCAAGGCACTGCCGGTGGTAGAGATCGAAGCCGCGACAACGATGCGGTAGGGGGGGTTTCCTTAAAAAACTGCGCAATGCGCAGTTTTTGAGGGTGGCACGCTTGTTCGCTACGTGCCCGACCTTCGAACGTGCCCTGAGAAAACTACGCAATGCGCAGTTTTTGGCCTCGCGATGGAGTGGTGGCCGGTCTGATGTGTTGGCTGCATCGCACGTTTTATAGCTCGCTATAAAAGTGGCATTTATGCAGGTAGTGGCCATGTCTGGGTGGGCTGTTACGCTTCGTTTTTAAACACCCATCCGCTAGAAGGAAGACCGCGAACATGACCACTCCCACCGACACTCAAGTAGCTAACAAAAGCGCCACTTATTCACCCATCGCGGACGAAAACATGAGCGAGCAGGAGGCTGTGCAAGCCATTGCAGATCGAATCGAAGCCACCTTCGGAGGCATCACACGCCATAAAGCCAGCCTCCTATATGACATCGGCATCTTCGACTCCTTGCGTCTCGCCCCCAAATGCGGCGCGAGAACGACCGCCGGTTGGCTGATCCGTCGGCTCGGGATTTCGCAGACTACCGCGCACGAATATGTCCGTATCGCCCGGAAGCTCACACGCCATCAACTCCTCGCCGGTGCCTTCGCTGACGGGGCGGTGAACTACTCCAAGGTTCGGCTCCTCATGCCGTACCTAGCAAAGAACGATGAGCAGCTCCTCGTCGATATGGCGCGGGACTACACATACCACCAGCTTGAAGCGGAGCTTGCGCTGCTTGAGCGCGATGATGAGGACTCCGCGAAAGCACAGCCGAAGTCGTATGTGCGCATCGCTGAACGCAAGAACGGACGTTTCGGGCTGTGGGCTGACCTCAGCCCGCTGGAGGGTGCGCAGGTTGCCGCCGCGTTGAAGATCGGCGAGCTGGCCTATCACGACGTTGACCTGCAGGACATAATCGATCGCGACGCCGTTGATGAAACTCTGGGCGCCATTCCGACCTCGTCGGGGTTCGGCATGCCCACCGGCAGAGTGATGCTGGCCGCGTTCATGGGCATGGTCAACATCGTCCGCTCGCGACCGAAGAATCCCCTGCGTACACCGGGCGCGCACGTCAACATCGTCACCACCGTCGATGGCGGGGCCTATCTGCCGGTGGGAGGGAGTGCGGCGTCGGCAAGCGTGGCTCATGCCGTGGCGAATGCGATGGTGCGGGTGAACACGGTCGACGAGAACGGGCTGATTCTCAACACCTCGCGAGCGTCGCGTCTTGCCACGGACGGGCAGGTCAACGCGCTCATGACCATGTGGGGCGGGGAGTGTGCGACACCTGGGTGTAATCACACAAAGTTCATCGAGGTCCATCACGTCCATGATTGGGCTACTGGCGGGGCCACCGACCTGGATAACCTCATACCGCTGTGTTCGGCGTGCCATTCGCTTGTTTCCGACGAGTACATCGAGATCAAAGCCGACGGGCCGGACTACCATTTCGTCTTCCCGGACGGGACAAGGCATGTTTCGATGAACTACCAGCGTCCCAAACGCGACGATACCGCGCTCACGCTCGCCGAATACAACGCGCTCGATGATCTCTAAAGCGCTCGCTGGCAGAACCAGTCGGGCTCGGCGTCGGGTGCGATGACCAGCGGTGCCGGTGCGCCGGCCTCACGGAGTGCGTCGGCCAGCAACGTGCAGCGCGCGGTCGACCCGCAGAGGATGAGGCGGCGGCCCCACCACGTGCCGGTCGCCGCGGCGAGGTGCTCGAGGGGAGCCCAGACGCGGCGCAGCCCCTCGCACACCGCGGGTGCCTCCGAGCTTTCTGGGTCAATGACCTGCTCGGCTACGCAGGTCACGGTGAGCCAGTCGCGGGCGGCTGCGCTGGAGGCGAGCGAGGCGAAGGTCTGCAGGTCGTAGAATTCGTCCTCGTGCTCGACGCCGATCATCAGCTCCACCTGCGGGCGCTCCGGGCGGTCCATGAGTTCGAAGACCATCGCTTTGGCGGCGGCGAGGCCGGTGCCGTCGGCAATCAGCAGGACGCGCTCGTTCGGGGAAGTGCTGTCTTCGGGAAACGGCACGGGGCCGTAGGCGGTGCCGAGGGTCACGTGGTCGCCGACCTCGACGTCCAGCTCGTCGCGGACGTGAAACTCCACCTGCCCCAGCTCGTTCGGCGGCAGCGCGGGCGCGAGCGAGTTCCACACGCCTTGGCGATCCGCCTGCATGACGGGGATGACCTGGCCGGCCGCGTACTCGAGCGGGGTGCTCGTTTCCAGGCGCACGATGCGGGTATCGGCGGCGCTGGGGCTCCCTGAGCTTGCCGACGCCTCCGTCACCGCCATCACTTGCGCCGCCGAAGCCGGGGGAACACCGTCCAGGTCAGCCTGCTCGATGGCCTCTTTCATGGTGTTGGCACCGCGGCGGATTGCGTCCGCTGTCTCGTCGCCGAGGGGGCGATCAATCAGCTCGGTAATCACGTCAATGTAGATCTCCGCTGCACCGGGGAGCTCGGTGGCAGGAAAACCAGTGCGGCGCAGCTGCAGCGCCCAGGCGCGGAGACCAGTGAGCACGGCCTCGTTGATTGCTTCCTGGTCGAGCTCTACAGCGTCTGTAGCGTCCTCGTCCGCGGGGACTTCGGGCGCCGGAGTGTGAGCGGCGTCGAACACCCACGGTGAGACGTCGCACCCGGAAACATTTCCGGCGGCGCGGCTGAGCGCCTTGGCGGGGACACACACCATTTCGTGCGGTACTTCCGTCACGCCGACGGGGAACAGACCAGGCGCTTGGGTGAACTCGGCGACGAAATGGGTCCAGAGGGTGGAGCGGGACAACGTTTCGTCGTCAAGCAGTGCCTGCGCGGCTGCGTTGGCGTCGGTGCGGAAAGAGCTCATAGGTAACAGGGTAATGTGACTGATAAAACAGCGAAGAGAAAGGTGGGTAGCGGTGGAATTTACGCCCTACACAATGTTAACTGACATCGGTTGGATTTCGTTGCTGCTCATCGTGGGCAACGTGCTGCGCAACAGGATGAAAGTGCTGCAGGCGCTGCTTCTGCCTGCACCGATCACCGCCGGGCTCATCGGGCTTGTGCTGGGGCAAGAGGTGCTCGGCCTGATCAACTGGTCCGAGCATGTTGGTACGTACACGACGCTGCTGATCGCGGTGGTGTTCGCATCGATGGCGTACTCGATGGAGCTTGGCGGCTCCGTGGCGGCCGGCGCGCGCAACATGTGGGCGTATTCCACGTCGATGTTCATGGGGCAGTGGGGGCTGTTCATCCTGCTCGGTCTGTACCTGTTTGCGCCGCTGTTTGGTACCGAGCCCTGGTTCGGCATGATGCTGCCCGTCGGCTTCATCGGCGGCTTCGGCACCGCGGCTGCGGTCGGTTCCGCGCTGGAGGGCATCGGGGTGGAAAACGCCTCGTCGCTTGGCTTTACCGCGGCGACGGTGGGCACACTCGTTGCCATCGTGGGCGGCGTGATTGTGGCGAACTGGGGTATCCGCAATGGCAAGGCGGGCCAGCTGCAGGGTGACCTTCCGCGAGAGCTGCGTACCGGCTACATCGAAAATGAGGATGATCGCCCCGCTATTGGTCGGGCGACCACCAACCCTTCCTCCATTGAGCCGCTCGCACTGCACGGCGGGTTCGTCGTGTTCACGGTGCTCATTGCCTACATGCTGAACAACCTCATCAAGAGCCAGTGGGAAAACGTGTCCATCCCGCTATTCGCCATGTCGTTCGTGGTGGGGCTTATCGGCCGCGGGCTGCTGAAGGCGGCGGGCAAGTCGAACTACCTGGACCGCGACACGATCACCACCATCTCCGGTGCGGCGACCGACTACATGATCGCCTTCGGTATCGCCTCGATTATCCCGGCGGCGCTGGCCGGCTACTGGCAGGCGCTGCTGCTCCTGTTCGTCCTCGGCACCATCTTCTGCGTGGTGTGGATGCTGTGGGCAGGCCCGCTGTTCTTCGGCGAGCACTGGCTGGAGCGCGGCATCTTCGGCTGGGGCTGGGCGACCGCCGCGGTGGCGACCGGTATCGCGCTGCTGAAGATGGTGGACCCCAAGCTGAAGTCCGGCACGCTCAACGAGTACGGCGTGGCGTACGTGGGCTTTGCGCCCTTTGAGATCGGCATGACCATTCTCGCGCCGATCGCGGTGATCGCGGGCTTTGTCACCGGCTTCGGCTGGGTCTCCTTTGCCATTGCGGTGGGCGTGGTGATCTTGGCGTTTACCTCGAAGTGGGTGCCAGTGAAGGAGCAGGCCGCGAGATCCAACGGGGCTTGAGTCGAGTCCGCGCAACTTTTTCACGTTGAGTGGAACAGACTCAACTTCCGGTGCGTTATAGGGAGTAGACCGGGTACACCGGTAGATAAACCATATAGATAAACGCACACGGAAAGGAGGATGCACCATGGCATCCTTTACCCCCACAACCAAGACGCAGGAGGCAATCCAGCAGGCGCTGCAGAAGGCGTCTGCGGCAGGCAACCCGGATATTCGCCCGGCGCACCTGCTCCAGGCAATTCTTACGCAGGAAGACGGCATCGCCGCACCCGTGCTCAAGGCCACCGGTGTTGATCCGGATACCGTCGTACGCGAGGCGGGCGAGCTCGTCGCGGGTTACCCCAAGGCGGAGGGCCAGAACATGGCCAACCCCAACTTCAACCGCGATGCGCTCAACGCGCTCAATGCTTCGCAGGAGCTCGCCGGTGAGCTTGGCGACGAGTACGTGTCCACCGAAGTCCTCCTGGCCGGTATCGCCCGCGGCAAGGACGAAGCCGCGGAACTGCTGACCAAGCGCGGCGCCACCTTTGAGGCGATTAAGGCCGCCTTCCAGTCCGTCCGCGGCAACAA
This sequence comes from Corynebacterium imitans, assembly GCF_000739455.1. Lineage (NCBI taxonomy): Bacteria > Bacillati > Actinomycetota > Actinomycetes > Mycobacteriales > Corynebacteriaceae > Corynebacterium > Corynebacterium imitans. The sequence goes on along the minus strand of NZ_CP009211.1, from coordinate 2,223,179 downwards.
GAAGGTCACGACCGAGGCACCGGAGGATCAGTTCCAGGCGCTGGAGAAGTACTCCACGGACCTCACCGCGCGTGCTCGCGAGGGCAAGATCGACCCGGTGATCGGGCGCGACTCGGAGATCCGCCGCGTGGTCCAGGTGCTCAGCCGCCGCACGAAGAATAACCCGGTCCTTATTGGTGAGCCCGGCGTGGGCAAGACCGCGATCGTGGAGGGCTTGGCCCGCCGCATCGTCGCGGGCGATGTCCCGGAGTCGCTGAAGGGCAAGACGCTGATCTCGCTGGATCTGGGCTCGATGGTCGCGGGCGCGAAGTACCGCGGTGAGTTCGAGGAGCGGCTGAAGGCCGTGCTGGATGAGATCACCTCTGCCGAAGGCGAGATCATCACCTTTATTGATGAGCTCCACACGATCGTCGGTGCCGGTGCCAGCGGCGAGGGCGCGATGGACGCGGGCAACATGATTAAGCCGATGCTGGCCCGCGGCGAGCTGCGCCTCGTTGGTGCAACCACGCTGAACGAGTACCGCCAGCACATTGAGAAGGACGCCGCGCTGGAGCGCCGCTTCCAGCAGGTCTACGTGGGAGAGCCGACCGTGGAGGACACGATCGGTATCCTGCGCGGACTGAAGGAGCGCTACGAGGTACACCACGGCGTGCGGATCCAGGACTCTGCGCTGGTGTCCGCGGCCGAGCTTTCGAACCGCTACATCACCAACCGCTTCCTGCCGGACAAGGCGATCGACCTGGTCGACGAGGCCGGTTCGCGCCTGCGCATGGAGATCGACTCCTCCCCGCAGGAGATCGACGAGCTCGAGCGCATCGTCCGTCGTCTCGAGATCGAGGAGATCGCCCTGCAGAAGGAGTCGGACGCTGCCTCCCAGCAGCGCCTGAAGGATCTGCGGCAGGAGCTCGCGGACCAGCGGGAGAAGCTCGGCGAGCTGAAGACGCGGTGGTCCAACGAGAAGGCCGAGATCGACAAGGTCCAGTCTGCGAAGGAGGAACTGGAGCGCCTGCGTAACGAGTCCGAGATCGCGGAGCGTGAGGGCGACTACGCCAAGGTCTCCGAGCTGCGCTACGGCCGGATCCCCGAGCTGGAAGCGCAGGTCGCGAACGCGGAAGCCAGCGCCAGCGAGACGCAGAAGACGATGCTCACCGAGGAGGTCACTCCCGATGTGATCGCCGAGGTCGTCTCCTCCTGGACCGGCATTCCGGCGGGCAAGATGATGCAGGGCGAGACCGAGAAGCTCCTGCACATGGAGGAGATTCTGGCCGGCCGTGTCGTCGGTCAGAAGGACGCAGTCAACGCGGTTTCGGACGCGGTGCGACGCTCCCGCGCTGGTGTCGCCGACCCGAACCGACCGATTGGCTCCTTCCTTTTCCTCGGCCCCACCGGCGTGGGCAAGACGGAGCTGGCGAAGGCGCTCTCGGAGTTCCTCTTCGACGATGAGACGGCCATGGTCCGCATCGACATGTCCGAGTACGGCGAGAAGCACTCCGTCTCCCGCCTGGTCGGTGCCCCTCCGGGCTACGTCGGCTACGACGCTGGCGGCCAGCTCACCGAGGCTGTCCGTCGTCGCCCGTACTCGCTCGTGCTTTTCGACGAGGTCGAGAAGGCCCACCAGGACGTCTTCGACATCCTGCTGCAAGTCCTCGACGAAGGACGCCTGACCGACGGCCAGGGCCGCACGGTGGACTTCCGCAACACGGTGGTCATCCTGACCTCCAACCTGGGCGCCGGCGGCAGCCACGACCAGATCATGGACGCGGTGAAGCACCACTTCAAACCCGAGTTCATCAACCGCCTCGACGACGTGGTCGTCTTCGACGCGCTGTCGGCCGAGCAGCTGGTGGGCATCGTGGACATCCAACTCGGGTCGCTTGCGGATCGGCTCGCTTCTCGACGCCTCACGCTCCACGTCTCCGACGCAGCGAAGGCATGGCTTGCCGAGCGCGGCTACGACCCGGCCTACGGTGCGCGCCCACTGCGCCGCCTGATCCAGCAGGCCATCGGCGACCGGCTGGCGAAGGCCCTGCTCGCCGGCTACGTCCGCGACGGCGACACCGTCAACGTGGACGTCGCCGAAGGCGGCGAGCACCTCACCGTCGACGCGGCGTAGGGGCGGGGGTCCGGGCGGCTTGCCGGTTGGGTGCTGGTCGGTTGCCCGGCGTTCGACTACATGGAGCTAGCTCCGTTTGCATGCCACGCCAGTGTGAAACCGCAGGTCGCGGTTCAGCTGGTCGGCCAAATGGAGCTAGCTCCATTTGCGTGCGGTGAGTATGTAAAACTGCAGGTCGCGTTCCGCCCAAAACCCCAAACGGAGCTAGCTCCATTTAGATCCGGTCCGGACCCCGTGTACGAGCGTCAAAGAAACGTATGATGATGTCTACATAGGTCGATCCAGAAGGTCGGTGGAGGTGAGCGGAATGGTAGTGCGAGTGGATGTTGCTCCAGAGGTTCTTCGGTGGGCTGTTCGACGGAGCGGCTGGGATGAGGACACTACTGTTCGCCGTGCTCCGAAGCTTGACGTATGGCTCTCTCAAGAGGAACGTCCCACACTCAAGCAATTAGAAAAATTTGCAAACGCTACTCATACGCCTTTGGGGCTGCTTTTTCTTCCGGAACCGCCGGTAGAAGCGGTTCCAATCCCGGATATGAGGACGTTGGGCAACGTTGGGGTTCAGCAACCCTCGGCGGATCTCCTTGACACGATCTACCAGTGCCAGCAGCGCCAAGACTGGTATCGCGAACATGCCTTGATGAACGGTTTCGACGAAGTCTCTTTCGTTGGTGCTACCACAGTGGAGGAGCCAGTTGAAGGAGTCGCGAGCGAGATTCGGGGCGCGTTAGATTTTGGCCTTGATGAACGTGCCACTTTCCCGAATTGGGAGCATGCTTTGCGTCAGTTGATTGACCGGATCGAGGCTGTCGGCGTTTTGGTCATGGTGAGTGGTGTCGTTGGTTCCGATCCACATCGGAAATTAGATCCTAGCGAGTTCCGAGGATTTGCTTTGGCGGACCCTCTTGCCCCGCTGATTTTTGTCAACGGAGTGGACACCAAGGCAGCCCAGATCTTCACACTCATCCACGAGCTGGCACACATTTGGTTAGGCGGCAGCGCACTCTCTGATGCCGCCATGACAGCTAAAGACGGCCCTAAAGCTGAGCTCTGGTGCAATCAGGTCGCTGCAGAGGTCCTTGTTCCGTTGCATGCTTTGGTTCAGGAGTTCCAGGGCCTCGTGAGCGTCGATGAGTTGGAGCGCCTTGCTAGGACCTACCGCGTCAGTACGCTGGTCATTCTCAAACGTCTTTTTGATGCCAAGGCTCTTACTTGGGATGAATACATCGAGGCGTATGAAGCAGAGAAGCAGCGTGTCATGTCTTTTTTGGACGGGCGACGCAGCGATGGCGGTGGCAACTATTACTACACCCAGCCACTGCGTCTCAGTCGCAGTTTCTCTCGAGCGGTCATAGCGAGCGCCTTGGAGGGTTCCACCGCGTACCGGGATGCATACCAGTTGCTCGGTACGAAGAAACACGCAACGTTTGAGAATCTTGCAGAGGAATTGGGGGTTGCGTGATGTTCCTGCTCGACGCCAACATCCTCATCGAGGCCAAGAATCGGTATTACGCTTTCGACCTCGCGCCTGGGTTCTGGGATTGGCTCGAGGATGCGTATCGGCAGGACTTAGTGTGCAGCATCGAAGCCGTCCGGGATGAACTCCTACAGGGCAATGAGGAGCTCGCTGAGTGGACACGCGCAAATCCTGGTTTCTTTAGGGCGATTGATCAGCCAACGACGAAGCATTTCCAGCCGCTTTCTCAGTGGGCCTATTCAGGGTCATACCGGGCGGAGGCCATCCAAGCTTTTGTAGGTAACCACGCTGATTATCTTCTCGTTGCTTACGCTCGTGAGCATCAACATACGTTGGTAACCCATGAGCGCTCACAACCACACTCACGGAAAAGGATTCTTATCCCGGATGCCTGTTTGGCGATGGGGGTGGATACAGCCGACACATTTGAGATGATGCGCGAGACGGGCGTCACCTTGCACCTGCGCAAATCCTCGTAGTTGCTTGGCACGTTCCATAATCATCTACATGACACACCTTGTTCACACGCCCGAAGCGCTCAAAGACATCCTCGGCGCTGCCCCCGTTTCCCTGGTCCCCACGATGGGAGCGCTCCACGATGGCCACCTCGCCCTGGTCAAACACGCAAAATCCCTAGGCAACCCGGTGGTGGTGAGTATCTTCGTCAACCCGCTGCAGTTCGCGCCGGGCGAGGACTTGGACGCGTACCCGCGCACACTCGCCGAGGACGTGGAAAAGCTGGAGGCGGAGGGCGTCGAGGCCGTGTTCGCGCCCAGCCCGGAGACGATGTACCCGCACGGCCCGCGCACGACGATCCACCCGGGCCCGCTCGGCCAGGTTCTGGAGGGCGCGAGCCGTCCGACGCACTTCGCGGGCGTGCTCACGGTGGTGGCAAAACTGTTCGCGCTCACGGGCGCGGCGGACGCGTTCTTCGGGGAGAAGGACTACCAGCAGCTCGCGCTCATCCGGCAGATGGTTGAGGATCTGCACATGCCGGTGCGCATCCATGGCTGCCCGATCGTGCGCGATGCCGACGGGCTCGCCCTTTCTTCCCGCAACCGCTACCTCAGCGCGGCCGAGCGTCAGACCGCGCTCGCACTCCCCAAAGCGCTGCAAACCGGAAGCCTCGAGCAAGCCCGCTCGCTTCTCGACGCCACACCCAACCTCACCCTCGACTACCTCGTCACCACCGCGCCCGACCTGGGCGAACTTCCCGCCGGCTTTACCGGAGAGGCCCGCATACTGGTGGCTGCCAAGGTCGGCTCGACCCGCCTGTTGGACAACGCGCCGATCCAGATCAGCTGAGGCTAGAAGCTGTGCTCTGAAGCCGGGAACTCACCGGTGTGCACGGCGCGCTTATACGCGGCCGCCGCCGCGGTGAGGTCGGCGCCGATGGTGCCGAAGCGGTGGACGAAGCGTGCGCGGTGGTCGCCTTCCGGCAGATCGGCCATGTCGTGCCAGACCAACACTTGGGCGTCGGTGTCCGGGCCGGCCCCGATGCCGACGGTGGGGACGGGGCACTCGCGTGTAATCTCCGCAGCGAGCGCTGCGGGGACCATTTCGAAGACGATGAGGTCTGCGCCGGCGTCGGTGACGGCGTTGACGTCGGCAAGCAACTGCCCGGCGCTCTCATCGCGGCCCTGCACCTTGAAGCCGCTTAAGCTGTCGACGGATTGTGGGGTGAACCCGACGTGCGCGCACACCGCAAGGCCTGCGTTTTTCAGCGCGCGGATGCGCGGGGCGATGCGCACGCCGCCCTCGAGCTTGACCATGTGCGCGCCCGTGCGGTGGATCATGTCGGTGGCGGTGCGGACGCACTGCTCGTCGCTGGCCTCGTAGCTGCCGAAGGGCAGATCCAGGATAACCAGAGCGTTGCCGGCTCCGCGGACCACGGCGGCGCCGAGATAGACCATCTCGTCGACCGAGACCTGGTTGGTGGTCTCGTAGCCGTAGACCACGTTCGCGGCGGAGTCGCCGACCAGCATGCACTCGATGCCGGCCTGGGCGAACGCGCGGGCGGTGGAGTAGTCGTAGGCGGTGAGCATGGCCCACTTTTCTCCGGCTGCTTTCTTCTGTACCAGGTCAGCGACCCGGACCTTCTTTGTAGGGGCTAGATAACTCGTCACGCGCTCATCTTAGCGCGCAACCCAAAACACCCCCGCCCACTTGACGCGCGCGGTAGGCTGCGAGACATGCAGTACCCCACCACCATTCTCACCCGGGTGGCTATGCCCGGGGTGGAAAATGAGCAGTTGGCCGCGCACAACCTGGGCGGGAACCACTTCGTGGTGGCGAGCGTCCCCTTTGTAGACGTCTCGCTTGCCGTGGGCGACATCGTCGAGTGCGTCCGTGTTGGCGGCAATTGGCACGTTGACCGGGTGCTGGTGCGTGGCGGGGCGTCGACAATGCGCATCCTGCCGGAAGAGCAGCAGCCGCACGAGATTGCGGAGACGCTCCTGGCGTTCGGGTGCCGCGTCGAGATCGGCCCCGGCGGGATGCTCGCGGCGAGCATTGGGCCGGACTGCCCGATGGAGGGCATTCGCGAGTGGCTCGATGGGCTTGAGGCGGATGGCGTGATCCAGCAGGCTCCCGGCTACATGGCTTAACCGGTTGGCCTGTGGGGTGAGCGCCCGCCGGTTACACTGGCAGCCATGAGCGTATTTGTCTCCGCGGAAGACCTCCGGCTGCGTATCCGCGCCGGGGAGAAGAACACCATCCTCGCGTCCCTGTGGGAGCCTGAGGAAGGCAAGGCCGTGTCCAAGTACCGGTCCGAACATATCCCGACCTCGCAGTTCTGCGACCCGGCCGCGCACCTCGCCGGCCTGCCCGGCTCGCGCAGTGGCCGTAACCCGCTGCCCGCACCGGAGGTTGTCGAGCGGGCCATCCGCATGTGGGGCATTGGTCCTGGGCGCCCGGTGATCGCCTATGACCAGGGCAATTGCTTGTACGCCGCGCGTGCCTGGTGGGTGTTGCGCTGGATGGGTATCGAGGACATCCACATTCTGGATGGCGGTTTCGCCGACTGGGATCGCCGCGGCTTCCAGACACTCGCGGGCCCCGGCTCACCTGCAGTCAGGCGCGAGGTGCCCACCCGCCCGGGCAGCATGCCGACTGCGGAGATGTCGCAGGTGCGCGAGTTCGAGGGCCTGCTTATCGACGCCCGCGGCGCCGACCGCTTCGCCGGCCGCAAAGAAAACCTGGACCTGCGCGCGGGCCATATCCCGGGCGCGCTGAACCTGCCGGTCTACGACCTGTTCGATAAGGAGACGCGCACGCTGCGCTCGGTCGAGGAAATCCGCGGCCGCCTCGCCGAAGTGGGACTCACCCAGAACACCGACCCGGCCGAGGTCATCGTCTACTCCGGTTCCGGCAACCACTCCGCACTGCTGATCGCGGTGATGGAGCACGTCGGCCTGCCCGTGGTCACGCACTACGTGGGCGGCTGGTCGCAGTGGAGCGCGGAGAAGTCCAACCCGATTGCCACGGACGTGTAACGGCCGCGCCCGGCAAGGCAGTAACATCAGTTCGCGATGGCACCTTTACTCATTGTTGTAGCGCTGCTCGTCATAGCGGCCGGAGTCGCGCTTTGGCTTAGCGACGCCCGCGAGCGCCCCTCCTCTGACTCCGCAGTCGCCGCCGACTCCGTCGAGCCTGCTGAGCTTGCCGAGCCTGTCGAGCCTGCGCGCGCGGCTGAGCCTGAGCCTGAACCGGAACCAGTTCCCGAACCGGCGCCCGAGCCTGTCGAGCCCGAACCGGAACCAGCTCCCGAACCGGAACCAGAACCGAAACCGGCTCCCGAACCTGAGCCGGAGCCCGAGCCAGAACCCGAGCCCGCCCCAGCGCCCAAGCCCGCCCCGCGGGCGCACCGGAAGTCCGGCCTGCAGTTCCCGGGCGCATCGCGCCGTGAGCGCAGGGCCTGGGCGGAGGGCCACGGCTTTGCCTTTGCCAAGCACAGCGATGAGCTGGTCGGAGAATGGCAGCGCGGTGCCGCCGCTGCCGGGGCGACGCCGAAGGACATCGCCTCCGGCTCGATTTACGGCCACTCCACCCACGTCATGGATCTGGGTGGGGTGACCGTCATCGCGATGGACACCGGCCGGATCAGCGACGTGGTCGTGGATATGCGCCGTGAAGGTTTCCACGCGGATTCCTCCGCCGACCTCATCACCGTGACCGAGGCCGAAGGCTTCACCGTGCTCGGCACGCACGCGGGCGCGGTCGAGCGCTTCCTGGACGTGCGGGTGCGCACCGCGCTCTCCTCGCTGCCGGAGGCGGTGACCGCCGCGTGGTTCGAGTCCGATTGGGTGCTCGCAGAGATGGATCGTTCCTCGGCCGCGGCCGAGTGGGACGCGACCCTCGCGCCGCTCGCCCTACTTGCCGACGCCGCGCGTACCCTCCCGCCCGAAACCGCCGACCAGATCGAGTTCGGTTTTGCCACCCGCGACATGCCCGAGCAGCAACTTTCCCAGGACGAACAGCTGCGTCCGGTCACGCGCCCGGAGCCGGACGAGCCGCACGTGCAGCGCCCGGACGAGCCGCTCGAGATGCCCACCCGCGTCACCGGCGCGGTGCGCGGCCAGGTGGATTACAGCGACCTCGGCGGCGATGAGGTCGCCGCGATTGCAGACGGCGCGCCGGAGGAACAGTCCACTGATCTCACACGTGTGCGGCGCGAACAGGCACCGTCGTCGATTTTCGACGACGCGCCGACGAAGGACCCAGAGAAAGAGGAAGAGTAGATGAGCAACACAGCAGACAAAGCACGGCTTGCAGACCTGGTCAAGGAGCTGGCGGTCGTCCACGGCAAGGTCACCCTGTCTTCGGGCAAGGAGGCGGACTACTACGTTGACCTGCGCCGCGCCACACTGCACCACGAGGCGTCCCGCCTGATCGGCGCGCAGCTGCGCGAGCTGACCAAAGACCTCGAGTTCGACGCCGTCGGCGGCCTGACCCTGGGCGCGGACCCGGTCGCTACCGCGGTGATGCACGCCCAGGGCCGCGACATCGACAGCTTCGTGGTGCGCAAGGAAGCCAAGAAGCACGGGATGCAGCGCCGCATTGAGGGCCCGAGCATCGTGGGCAAGAAGGTGCTGGTCGTGGAGGACACCACCACGACCGGCAACTCCCCGCTGACCGCAGTGGAGGCATGCCGCGCCGAGGGGGCTGAGGTCGTCGCCGTCGCCACGGTGGTCGACCGCGCGACCGGTGCGGCGAAGGTGATCGAGGACGCCGGGTTGGAGTACCGCTTCCTGCTCGGCCTCGAGGATCTGGGCCTTGCCTGAGCAACCCGCGAAAGGCCCCACTGAATGGAATGAGGGCCGTCACGGCGTCGGGCCTTGGGAGGGCCCGCTGCCTGACGACGCCCGCCTGGACCCGGAACTCCTGGCCAATGGCGACCGCCGCAACGTGGTCGACGCCTACCGCTACTGGTCCATGGACGCGATCGTCGCGGAGCTCGATAGCCGCCGCCACCCGTTCCATGTGGCGATCGAGAACTTTGAAAACGACATGAACATCGGCACCGTGGTGCGCACCGCCAACGCGTTCCTCGCCGAAGAGGTGCACATCATTGGCCGGAAGCGGTGGAACCGCCGCGGCGCGATGGTGACGGACCGCTACCAGCACATCCGCCACCACGAAACCGTGGCGGATTTCGCCGCCTGGGCGAAAGAACAGGACATCCCCGTCGTGGCGATCGACAACACCCCCGGGTGCGTCCCGCTGGAGACGGCCGAGCTGCCCGAGCGCTGCGTGCTCGTCTTCGGCCAGGAGGGCCCCGGCATCACGGACGAGACGCAGCACGCGGCGAGCATGACCTGCTCGATCGCCCAGTTCGGCTCGACGCGCTCCATCAACGCGGGCGTGGCTGCGGGCATCGCGATGCACGCGTGGGTGCGCCAGCACGCGGACCTTGGCCAGGCTTGGTAAACCCGGATGGATATTTCTCTGCAATATTCCGGCCTGCTCTGGCAATATAAAGACCGTACGAGCTCGTTGTAGGTGTTGGGAGCAGATGTGTCAGAACCCGCGTCGCCGTGGCCGCGGCGTGCCGATTTAGCTGAGCAGGCCATCCACAAGCGGCATTCGCAGAAGCTGTGGAAGATGCCGCGGACCAATTTGGCGGTGGTCACCTGGCCCCCGGGGGCGAAGGACCGCCTGTTCTGGCACTGGCATTACTGGTGGCAGGCGCACTACCTGGACTGCCAGGTGGATGCGGCGCTGCGCGAACCGACGAAGGCTCGTCGGAACCGGGTACAGCACACGCTGCGCGCGATGAGTTACCGCACGGGCGGCAAGCTCACGGCCAACAAGTACTACGACGATAAGGCGTGGTTGGCACTAGCGTGGAACCGCGCGCTTGCGCTCGACGGGGTGCGCCGGACGAAGGCGCTGAACCAGCTGGAGTTCGACCTGCTCGCGGGCATCGACCCGGTCACGGGCGTGCTGCCCTGGCGGCGGGGCGAGACCTTCTACAACATCCCCTCGAACGGCCCGGCGGCAATCCTGTTCGCGCGCACGGGCCGGTTGGACAAGTCGCGGCAGGTGCTCGACTGGATCTTTGACAACCTGGTGCGCGAGAACGGCCTGCTCGAGGACGGCATCCGCATGCGCATGCACGGCCCGGAGGTGGTGGAGAAGATCTACACCTACAACCAGGGCACAGTCCTCGGCGCGAGCTTGGAGATCGCGCTTGCGCTTCGCGACGAGGTGGGGCTAGCCCACGACGAGCCGATCGACTCTTTCGCTAACTCCGAGCGCGCCGACGCCTCCGTGTTCTACATCACGCACATCCGCGCGATTGTGCAGGCGATTGCGCTGCATCTGGCTACCCCACAGGGCGTGATCATCAGCCCGAAGTACGAGTCCGGCGACGGCGACGGTGGCCTGTTCAAAGGCATCCTGGCCCGCTACCTGGCCGAGGTCGCGGTGCGGATGCCGGAGGACAGCCGGGAAAACATCGCCACGAAGCGGGTTGCCGCCCGCCTCGTGCGTGCGTCGGCAGAGTCCTTGTGGCAGCATCGCCTCGAAGTCGACGGTTTGCCGGTGTTTGCCGCGGAGTGGACCGAGGATGCGAAGCTGCCGCACAACTACGGGCTGGGCCCGGCGAGTATCAGCGAAGCGGTCGGGCTTCTGCGGATTGATGAGCGCGATTTGTCGGTCCAGCTGTCCGGTTGGATGCTGCTTGAGGCAGCGGCAAGAATTTCCAATGCACCGGGGCTATAAAAAGGGCATACTGGAACACGTACTACCTACCCGCAACTTTGGAGGTTTTTCCCCATGCCAATTGCTACTCCTGAGGTCTACAACCAGATGCTGGATAGTGCAAAGAAGGGCGGCTACGCTTTCCCCGCCATCAACTGCACGTCCTCTGAGACCATCAACGCGGCGATTCGGGGCTTCGCCGAGGCTGAGTCTGACGGCATCATTCAGTTCTCCCTTGGTGGCGCTGAGTTCGGTTCCGGTCTGGGCGTGAAGAACAAGGTGGCGGGTGCCCTGGCCCTGGCCGCATTCGCACACGAGATCGCCCAGCACTACGACGTGAACATTGCGCTGCACACGGACCACTGCCAGAAGGAGGTCCTGGACGAGTACGTGCGTCCGCTGATCGCTATCTCCCAGGAGCGCGTGGACCGTGGCGAGCTGCCGCTGTTCCAGTCCCACATGTGGGATGGCTCCGCGGTGCCGATCGATGAGAACCTGGAGATCGCGCAGGAGCTGCTGGAGAAGGCACGCAAGGCCAACATCATCCTCGAGGCAGAGATCGGCGTCGTCGGCGGCGAAGAGGACGGCGTTGAGGCAAAGGCCGGCGCGAACCTCTACACCACCCCGGAGGACTTCGAGAAGACCATCGATGCCCTGGGCACCGGCGAGAACGGCCGTTACCTGCTGGCAGCCACTTTCGGCAACGTCCACGGCGTGTACAAGCCGGGCAACGTGAAGCTGCGCCCGGAGGTGCTGGACGAGGGCCAGAAGGTCGCCGCGAAGAAGCTCGGCCTGGAAGACGGCGCTCGCCCCTTCGACTTCGTCTTCCACGGTGGCTCGGGCTCCGAGAAGGAGAAGATCGAGGAGTCGCTGCGCTACGGCGTGGTGAAGATGAACGTGGACACCGATACCCAGTACGCGTTCACCCGCCCGGTGGCTTCGCACATGTTTGAGAACTATGACGGTGTGCTGAAGATCGACGGCGAGGTGGGCAACAAGAAGGCCTACGACCCGCGTTCCTACCTGAAGAAGGCGGAGGCCTCCATGACCGAGCGTGTCATTGAGGCGTGCCAGGATCTGCACGCTGTCGGCCGCTCTGTGGCGAAGTAGTCCTCATGGCCTGCTGAGCGTCAGCGAAGCGCCGTCCCTGGCTTCAGGGGCGGCGCTTTTGCGTGTCCGGGTACCGGGTGAGCGGCTAGGGTATTGGGCATGGCCAAAGAGAGGATGAGTACGCGCGAGCGCCTGAAGCAGGTGGATAAGTCCCTGCAGTCGCGGGTGCTGCGGGTGCGCAAGCGGATGCTGCCGATTTTGCAGATCGGTATTGCCTCCGGCATTGCGTATTGGATTGCGACGGAAATTTTTGACCACCAGCGCCCGTTCTTCGCCCCGATCTCAGTCATCATCATGATCGGCATGACCGGCGGCGACCGGCTCACCAAGGCGTGGGATCTGGCGCTCGGGTGCATCCTCGGCGTGCTGGTCGGCGATTTATTGTTCTACCGGCTAGGGGAGGGCGGCTGGCAGATCGCGCTGATTGTGTCCGGGGCGCTGGTCATTGCGTCGTTCTTATCCAAGTCGCAGCTGGTGAACAACCAGGTGGCGATCGGCTCAGTGCTCATCGCGACGATCATGCCGCCGGGTGCGGAGGTCACCGGCTTAGACCGCACGGTTGACGCCATCATTGGTGTGGCGGTCTCCATGGCCACCCTCGCCGTGCTGCCCCAGGCACCGATGCAGGGTGCGCGCGCTGAGATCTCCAAGGTGATGGGCATTTTGAGCTCGGTGCTTGACGATGTCGCGTCGGGCCTTTCCAACGACGACCCCGAGATCATCGACGAGGCGCTCGAGTCCATCCGCGGTTCGCAGACCGACATCGACCAGATGGCATCCGCGGTCAAGTCCGGCAAGGAGTCGACGCGGATCTCGCCTTTCCTCTGGGGCGTGCGCCGCTACATTAACTCGCTGTCGCGTGTGATCCCGCCGGTGGATAACGCTGTGCGCACGACCCGCGTGCTCGCGCGTCGCGCCTTGGTGCTGTGCGAGGACAAGGACGAGGTGACGGAGGAGCAGATTGAACTGCTCGACACGCTCTCGCAGATTTGCCTGGAGTTCTCCGAGGTCTACGAGGTCGAGTCCCGTAAGGCGCAGGCCATCGCGATCCCGCGCATTGTCAATGAGCTGCGTGTGACAGGCCAGCGCGCCTCGATGGAGGCGTTGCCGGAGGATGCCGTGCTCTCGGCCTACGCCATTTTGGCGCAGACTCGTTCGCTCATCGTGGACCTGCTGGAGGCCAGTGGTATGTCGCGCGAGTCGGCCGTGGCGGTGCTTGCGCCGACCTCCCACACCCCGAAGTACCCGCCCGAGCTTTACGACGAGTAAAACCCGGCCGGGTGTGAACCGGCCGGGTTACTTTTAGCGTGGAGCGTGTTTACTTCTTGTCGCCGTCGACAACGCCCTCAACACCATCGGTGTCGAAGCGCTCCTTGCGCAGCTCCTCGGAGACGCGCTCGGTGTCCTGGACGGTGTCCTTCTCCAGGGAGACCTTCTCTACCGGGACGGACTCCTTGTTCACGTTGACGCGCTCCTCGTGCAGGGTGACGGATGCCTCCTGCTCGCCGATCTTGCCGTCGAAGTTTGCGCGGTCGGCGTCGGTGATCGGCTCGCGGACGACGCGCACCTCTTCGCGCTCGACCGGAACCTCGACGGTTTCCGTCTCGTTGACTACGTACTTGCGCAGGCGGACCTGGCCGGACTCAACGCGGTCCTTCTCCACGTTCAGCTGCTCCTCGGAGCGGATGATCGCATCCTTGTCGGTTGCAGCAGCGCCTGCAGCGGCAGCGTCGGTCTCAACGTCCTTAACGTCACGGCGCTCGCCAGCGGCCGCACCAGCGCCCGCCGCACCAGCGGCACCCGCGCCTGCAGCGCCTGCTGCGGCGTGGCGGCCGGTGTCGTAGGTGGTGACGTCCTTGGTCTCGGTCAGGCCGTAGTGGCGGTAGAACGCATCCTGGTCCTCGGTGGTGAGGTGACCGTTCTCGTCCAGATCCGGTGCGTCCTCGATGCGGTCCTTCGGGAATGCGAGGTGCAGCTCACCGTCGCGCAGGGTGTGGCCGCGCAGCGGGACGATGGAAGTGCCGGCACCGAACAGACCGTGGTTGACGGAGACGAAGTCCGGCTGGCCGGAGGTGTCGTTGACGTAGACGTCCTGGACGCCGCCTACCTTGTCGCCATCAACGTCAAAAGCGGTTGCGTTTGCAAGATCTTCAATGCGATTGATCTCAGCCATGATCTAAAAAGCTCCTTAGTGCTTTGGATTCATTCTTGGGTTCTAACTAATTGCTCCCACCCGCCGCTTGTGCCGCGGGGGCGGTGTCGCTTGTGCTTTGCGGAGTGCGTGCTCCGCTGCGTTGCGAACAAGATCCAACGTAAGGCGACTGCGGCAATTGTGCAGCGCTGGCGGGCTCGCGCTGGTCAAAAATCGCTGATCGAACAGGTGAACGGGTGACATGTCGACGGGCTCTCGGTACAATCACCAGCCAAATGTTGTGACCTGCGGAAATGTTAGATTCGGGCGACATGTGCCGCCCGAAACTTGCCCGTCCAATGTCTCAGCGAGATAACATCTCGCTCACTGCTAGCGTAAAGAAAATACCATGTGAGATATGTCACATGTCGTCGGTGGGGGCCTTTTTCACGCTTTGGATGTCGCGCAAGTGTCGGTAAAAAGTCACCCGCTCAACCGTGCGCGGGCGGCGTACCCCGTCCAGCTCCACCGTGATGGCTTCGCCGCCGGACTGCAGCGCACGCCCGGTGAGCACCCGCGACCCGTCCGTCTGGCCCGGTGCCACGCCCGCCCCGCGCGTCAAACCGCGCAGCAGCGCATTCCGCGACATTCGCTCGAGCTGCTCAGGTGAGCGCCTTGATACCGGCCCCGCAGCCACCAGCGGCGTGACGATCGGCGTGGACGCAATCCCCGGCGCGCCAGCCGTCGGAACGAGGCGCGCGCCGAACTGCCCGTAGAAGCGAGCAGATGGCGCTTCGCCGCTGCGGTAGACCAAGCGCTGCGAATCCACGACGATTTCGCCCACGTACTCCTCGTCCCCCTCGCCCCGGTAGATCGCGGCCGCACCCGCCACCACGTCACCCGTATCGGTGCGAACGCACGGGGACGGGGTCACCGGCCCGTCGGTAGCCAGCGCACACAACTCCTCGGTGTTCAGTCCGGCCAGTCCCCAGCCCACCGCGGCGGGGGAGTGCGTATCTACCGGGATGTAGGCCACCTCGGCCCACAGGTAGTCGCCGCGCATCATGCGGGTGAGTATGGCGGCCAGTGCTTTGTCCGAGCCTGAAACCACCACGCGCAGGCGCTCGCTCGGCTGTTGCGGGGCTGGGCCGGGCTCTCCCATGTGTGCGACGTTCGGCGAGGCTTGGATTTCTGCCAGTGAGGGGGTGGGGTCTTCTGGCAGAATCTCCTTGGCGGCGGCGTCGAGGAAGCGTAGCTCCTTTCGCGAGGGCACCTCGCCAAGCGTGTGGTGCTCGGCACCGGGGAGGGTAATCGTGGTTGCGCACGCGCAATGAATCAGCCGCATACGGGTCACGCTACAATAAGCGCGGATTACTGCCTATATAAGGAGTCAACATGTCCGCCATCGTCATTGTGGGCGCCCAGTGGGGCGACGAGGGCAAGGGGAAGGCCACCGACATCCTCGGCGGCAAAGTCGACTATGTGGTCAAGCCCAACGGAGGCAACAACGCCGGGCACACCGTGGTTGTCGGCGGCGAGAAGTACGAGCTGAAGCTTCTGCCTGCCGGCGTGCTGAGCGAGAACGCTACCCCGATTCTGGGCAACGGTGTGGTGGTGAACCTGCAGGCGCTGTTCGAGGAGATCGACGGGCTTGAGGCTCGCGGCGCGAACGCCTCCCGCCTGCGCATCTCCGGTAACGCGCACATGGTTGCCCCGTACCACCAGACCCTGGACCGCGTGCAGGAGCGCTTCCTGGGCAAGCGCGCCATTGGCACCACCGGCCGCGGTATTGGCCCCACCTACGCCGACAAGGTCGCGCGCGTGGGCCTGCGCGTACAGGACATTTTCGACGAGTCGATCCTGCGTCAGAAGATCGAGTCTGCCCTGGACGTGAAGAACCAGATGCTGGTCAAGATGTACAACCGCAAGGCCATCGAGCCGGACGAGGTGATGGACTACTTTATGTCCTACGCTGATCGTCTCAAGCCGATGGTCATCGACGCGGAGTACACGCTGAACAAGGCACTCGACGAGGGCAAGCACGTGCTCATGGAGGGCGGCCAGGCCACCATGCTGGACGTGGACCACGGCACCTACCCGTTCGTCACCTCCTCCAACCCCACCGCCGGCGGCGCCTGCGTGGGTGCGGGCATCGGCCCGACGAAGATCACCGCATCCCTTGGCATCGTGAAGGCCTACACCACGCGCGTGGGCGCGGGTCCTTTCCCCACCGAGCTCTTTGATAAGTGGGGCGACTACCTGCAGGAGGTCGGCGGTGAGGTCGGTGTGAACACCGGCCGCAAGCGTCGCTGCGGCTGGTACGACTCGGTCATCGCTCGCTACGCCGCGCGCGTCAACGGCTTCACCGATTACTTCCTTACCAAGCTCGACGTGCTCACCGGCATCGGTGAGATCCCCATCTGTGTGGCTTACGACGTCGACGGCGAGCGCTTCGACGAGATGCCGCTGACCCAGTCCCAGTTCCACCACGCCGAGCCCATCTTCGAGACCATGCCAGCGTGGGACGAGGACATCACCGGCTGCACCTCCTTCGACGAGCTTCCGCAGAAGGCCAAGGACTATGTGTTGCGCCTCGAGGAGCTCTCGGGCGCACCGATGAGCTACATCGGTGTAGGCCCGGGCCGCGACCAGACCATCGTGCGCAACGACGTACTCGCCCGCTAACCCAGCGGCGTTTTCCCAGCGCGCCTGTTTGCCCAGGGCAATGTCGAGGCATAGAGTATGCGCCTATGACTACGGCGAAGCGCTCCAAGGTGCTGATTCTGGGCACGTCTGAGGTGGAGGAGGAGCTCGCAACTTCCTTCCGCCGCCTGGGCTACGAGGTACAGGTGGGCACCTTCGCCCAGGGCGCGCCGGGGGCGATGACCCCGGACATCACCGTGGCAGGGGAGGGCACCGACCTGGCCAAGCTGCGCGAGCTGGTGGAGACCACCGGCTGCGAGCTTTTCCCCACGGTGGAGGCCTGCCGCATGACCCGGAATCGGGAGGGCGTGCGCCGCACCGCGGCCGAGGAGCTCGGCTTGCCGACGATGGCGTACCAGTTCGCCGACTCCCTCGAAGCCCTCGAGACCTGCGCCGAAGAGGTCGGCTACCCACTGGTGGTCAAGCCCGGCCGCTCGACCGCGGGCGAGGGCCAATCCGTTGTGCGCGAGCCAAAAGAGTTGCGCGCCGCGTGGACGAAGGCGCACGCCGCCTCCGAGTCCGAATCCGGCGAGACTGAGCCGGTGGCAGTAGAGCAGTACATCGACTTCGACTACGAGGTCACCATCCTCACGGCTCGCTCCATCGACCCGGCGACCGGCGAGCTGGCCACGTGGTTCTGCGAGCCCATCGGCACCCGCCACGCGAACGGCAAACTCGTGGAGACCTGGCAGCCCGCAGCGCTCTCCCAGGCGGCCGCCGATAACGCCCGCTCGATCGCTGCGCGCATCAGCGGGGCCATTGCGGGCCGCGGCGTGTACTCGATTGAGCTGTTTGTCGACGGCGACGAGGTCTACTTCTCCCAGGCCACCCCACGCCCCGACGCCGACGGCTTGCTTACCCGCGGCACGCAGCGCGTAGACCAGTTCGATCTTCACACGCGGGCCACCGCGGGTCTGCCTATCGACGTCACGCTCACCTCCCCCGGTGCCGCCACCTTCCTCCACGGCGTGAACCCCACCACCGACCAGATCGCGCAGGCGATGGCGGTCGAGGAAGTCACGGTCCAGGTGCATGAAGACACTGTCATGGTGCTGGCAACTGCGGACACCGTAGATGAAGCGCGTGAGCGCTCGGCGGAGGCTGCGCGCTACCTAGAAGCGGGGGAGTAACCCCGTTGCTCGGGGGGGGGGGCGGTTGCCTCTTTCTTACCCCCCTGCGGGGGTAAGAACTGGCTGTGCGGGCTATTCATAGAACAATTTAATTTTGTTCGGCTCTGAAAACATGGACGTTCGTAACAGGACTGACTGATAATGGTGTGGGGCGATCGCGGGGAGTGCCGGATGTGGCTTTTTTGAGGGCTCAGCTTCTGGAGAGTGACCGAACGTGTGACTTGAGGCTTGCGGAGGTGGCCATTCAGAGTGGGGCAGGATCTTACAGTTCGAATCCCAGGTAAGAGAAAGCTGAGTGTTGACCTAGCCTCTGTCGAGGAATGGGTGCCTGTGTCGCCGGGTGGTTTTTGTGTGAATTTAACGCAGCTTCTGTGTTGTGGTGGGTCGAAAGTGCAGCTCAGGCTTGGGGTATCTGCTTTTGACGCTACGGTTTTGACGGGGAATTTGAACCTGAGACCGTACTTGAGGCTGAAAAACTACTGGACAGGTGACAGGCGATTTTTACTAGATTTGAAGGCGTGAAAGTCGGTGTGGCTGTGTCCGCTATTGGCTGACCTGGGTGTTCGCCCTACGTGCCTTCGGACTTTCTCTTTGTCCAGAACATCTTCGTGGAAGGAAGATTTCACAGCATGAAGAAGAATCAAATTACTCGCCGTCGCGGTACGACGATTGCAGCTGCAGCGCTCTCGTTCGCCCTGGTGACTCCATTCGCCCAGGCGGTAGCCCCTGCGGCCCCGTACGCCGCAGTTGCGAATGCGCAGGAAGGAGACGCTCCGGCAGCAGGCGATGAAAAGGCCATCCACTCTCCGGGCCAGGCCAGCCAGAAGGGGACTATTTCTGGTTCTGTGAAGGAGATCGTCGAGGCCAACATTGGCTTTGGCACAGTTCAGGCTAAGGGCAATCCGCTTGAGGGCGTCAAGGTGTACGCCCAGTGGTACGAGGGTAGAAACTCTGAGCACACGTCCCCTGTGTACTACACCGAGTCCGATGCCAACGGCAACTTTTCTATCAACATGGCACCCTATGTCGACGCCCTTGGCGTGACTCGCGAATTTGAAGCCGATGCATCTACTGGGGCAGGTAGCAAGCGTGACCACGCGCGTGAGAAGATCCGTGTGTGGACCGAGCTCCCGGAAAACCTGACGGATAAGTACCGTCTGATGCACCAGCCGGCAGCAGGTGTCTTCCCAGGTTATGGTGCTGTTACTACGCCGAATACTCAGGGAGACGGCCAGTGGCGTCGAAACCGTGTTTCGAATATGACTATCCAGTATGTGCAAAAGGACAAGCTGCCGCAGCACTTGCCGGAAAACCAATGGTCGGAAAATGAAGGACGCAACAATAACCATGGCGTCTATGCAGGGAAAGCGTTTTGGAACCTAGACGTGTTGCAAGGCGCGCTCAATCACAACTCCGTCAGCGCAAAAGATGGCAAGGACGTTGCTGCGGCTGGATTGAAGGTGGTGGGTTCCTACCTCAGTGATGAGGCAGTGGCCAAAATTGAGGAGTATGCCAAGGATAACTTCGCAGGTAAGAAGCTTCGCTCGCGCAACAAGAATGAGTGGACACCTGCTGACGAGGAGGGCTTGCAGCGCTGGATTAATGAGCAGGTAGCTGCGGATCCGGATACTTGGATTGCAGAGACTGTTACGACGACCACGGCTGCGGACGGTACGTTTAAGTTGTACTGGAAGGGCTTGTACGGCAATAACCATACTGGTACTGGCGGGGGCATTAACCCACCCGCAAGCAAGTTGCATACGCTGGCAGGCTCGTGGCGTGAGGGGTCGTGGCTTAACGGTAACAGCCAGTCCAAGCACGTGAATATGGACTGGAGCTACGTCAGCGTTTATGACGCTAAGGGTAATGAGCTTCCGGATAACATTGGTGTGATGCATCCGTGGTCGCTTGGTCGCTGGATGGGGCCGAACTTCGGTGGTAACTGGGGTGGTGGTGACGCCCAGTTCTTTGGCGGTGATGGTGCCAAGATTCTGCATGGCGATGACGTCTATGCGGGTTGGAACATTGCGCTAGCTCCGCAGGCGTTGAAGTTTGATGTGGTGGAGAAAAACACCTACGACAACTGGGCACGTGTTGGCGAGACAGTAGAGACCGATACTTCTGGTTTGCCGATTAGCGAGGATTTGTCTTACTACATTGAGTGGGTAGACAAGGACGGCAACGTTGTTGAAACCTGTGGCGAGGCGAAGGCTGATTCCGCGACCAAGATTCCGAGCTGTGCGCTAAAGGTCCCTGCGGATGCGCATACTGGTGACACGTTCACTGCGCGGTTGAAGCTGAAGGAGAACGATCTTGTTCTTGCGCAGGATTCCTTCGCTGTGGCTCGTGAGTATCTTGCTTACAATGAGGTAGATGCGAAGGAAGACGAAGCGGCTACATCGGAGCCGGTTCTTGATAACCCGGATACCGAGGAAGTCGAGGAGGTGCCAGCAAACGCTAAGTTTGAACTTGGCGAGCTGCCGCTGGGTGTGGCCGAAGACCAGGTCGAGGTTGATCCTAAATCCGGTGTTGTGACTTTCACCCCGAATGCTAACCAGGCTGGTAAGACGTTCAAGTTCCCAGTCGTGATGCGCGACGAGGATTTGGAGGTTCCGGTTCTCGACGAGAACGGCGACCCGGTCGTCGGCGACGACGGGCAACCGCTCACCCAAGGCCGCGTTGTTGCCCGTGGCGAAGCTGCCTTCAAAGTTGAAGGTGAGGCTAAGCCAACCGGCGTGGATGATTCCAATGTGAAGCCGGTTGATCCGACGGATGATCCGCAGGATTCTGGTGTGAAGGTCACCAACCCGGATGAGGACACGAAGGTGTCTGCAACTGATGAGGATGGCAAGGACGTCCCGGCCGAGATTGACGAGAACGGTAATGTGATCGTCACGCCTGGTGAGGATGTTGATGGTCCGATTACGGTTGTTGTTGAGGATCCGGATCTGCCGGACGGCAAGGTTGAGATCGAGGTTCCGGTCAACGGTCACGAGAAGGATCGTGATGACAACGGTTCCGAGGAGACTCCGGGTGATGACAAGACCACGGTTGATGATTCCAATGTGAAGCCGGTTGATCCGACGGATGATCCGCAGGATTCTGGTGTGAAGGTCACCAACCCGGATGAGGACACGAAGGTGTCTGCAACTGATGAGGATGGCAAGGACGTCCCGGCCGAGATTGACGAGAACGGTAATGTGATCGTCACGCCTGGTGAGGATGTTGATGGTCCGATTACGGTTGTTGTTGAGGATCCGGATCTGCCGGACGGCAAGGTTGAGATCGAGGTTCCGGTCAACGGTCACGAGAAGGATCGTGATGACAACGGTTCCGAGGAGACTCCGGGTGATGACAAGACCACGGTTGATGATTCCAATGTGAAGCCGGTTGATCCGACGGATGATCCGCAGGATTCTGGTGTGAAGGTCACCAACCCGGATGAGGACACGAAGGTGTCTGCAACTGATGAGGATGGCAAGGACGTCCCGGCCGAGATTGACGAGAACGGTAATGTGATCGTCACGCCTGGTGAGGATGTTGATGGTCCGATTACGGTTGTTGTTGAGGATCCGGATCTGCCGGACGGCAAGGTTGAGATCGAGGTTCCGGTCAACGGTCACGAGAAGGATCGTGATGACAACGGTTCCGAGGAGACTCCGGGTGATGACAAGACCACGGTTGATGATTCCAATGTGAAGCCGGTTGATCCGACGGATGATCCGCAGGATTCTGGTGTGAAGGTCACCAACCCGGATGAGGACACGAAGGTGTCTGCAACTGATGAGGATGGCAAGGACGTCCCGGCCGAGATTGAGGGTTAAGCGACAAAATGTGTGCTTTTCTCGGCGTGTCGACTTAAGTGACAAAATGTGTGCTTTTTGGAGGGTGGGATGGGTGGTTTGTGGGTGTTGTGCTGGGGTTATGTTCGTCCTGCCCAGCCGTGTCGGATGGCCCAGGAGGGGTTGAAGTCGGTGTCGATGCCGGTGTCGTAGCCTTTCGGCCGGCCGTCGGGTGAGTTGGCTTGGTCGCGTTGAACCAGAAGTAGGTAAACCAGCGGATCAGTGTGCGCCTGGAGACGTTGCGTACAGCAGCTACAGCATCGAGGGGGCGCTGGCCGGTGATCCAGTCGATGAAGATGGCAAACCGGTATGCGTTGGTCTTAGCCGAGTTGGGGTTGGTGAAGGTGTGCCCGCAGTGTGTGCAGCGCCATCGCTGTTTTCCGCTGGAGGTGGTGCCCATTTTTGTGCTGGAGTGCTGACATGCCGGGCACAGGGGTCTATTGCGTTTTCTCTTTCTGTGTTGAGTTGGCATGCAGGCTGGTTTAACAGCCTGTGCCCCTAGCACATCCAACGCTTGAAGTGGTGGACCTTCCGGTCTATGGTCGGGAATCCCGATTCATTGAGCATTATCCCGCCGTATCCCCAGGCAGTGCCGGGAATCCTTAGCCGAAAAAGCACACATTTTGTCACTTAACCCGAGATTGACGAGAACGGTAATGTGATCGTCACGCCTGGTGAGGATGTTGATGGTCCGATTACGGTTGTTGTTGAGGATCCGGATCTGCCGGACGGCAAGGTTGAGATCGAGGTTCCGGTCAACGGTCACGAGAAGGATCGTGATGACAACGGTTCCGAGGAGACTCCGGGTGATGACAAGACCACGGTTGATGATTCCAATGTGAAGCCGGTTGATCCGACGGATGATCCGCAGGATTCTGGTGTGAAGGTCACCAACCCGGATGAGGACACGAAGGTGTCTGCAACTGATGAGGATGGCAAGGACGTCCCGGCCGAGATTGACGAGAACGGTAATGTGATCGTCACGCCTGGTGAGGATGTTGATGGTCCGATTACGGTTGTTGTTGAGGATCCGGATCTGCCGGACGGCAAGGTTGAGATCGAGGTTCCGGTCAACGGTCACGAGAAGGATCGTGATGACAACGGTTCCGAGGAGACTCCGGGTGATGACAAGACCACGGTTGATGATTCCAATGTGAAGCCGGTTGATCCGACGGATGATCCGCAGGATTCTGGTGTGAAGGTCACCAACCCGGATGAGGACACGAAGGTGTCTGCAACTGATGAGGATGGCAAGGACGTCCCGGCCGAGATTGACGAGAACGGTAATGTGATCGTCACGCCTGGTGAGGATGTTGATGGTCCGATCACGGTTGTTGTTGAGGATCCGGATCTGCCGAACGGCAAGGTTGAGATCGAGGTTCCGGTCGAGGGCCACGAGAAGGGTCGCGACGACAACGGCAAGACGACCACCGCGAGCGAAGAGGACCCGAACTACGGCGATGCAGTCGTCGTGAAGCCGGGCGAGTCCAAGGACTCGAAGAAGCCGTTCGGTGAGAAGGATGTTCCGGCAGACACCACCATCACCGTGAAGGCACCGGAGAACGCTACTGGCTGGGAGTTCACGAACGACGCTGACGGTGTGATCACCGGTCAGGCTCCGAGCAACGAGGAGTTGGCAAAGCAGTTCGCTGAGTTGGGCGAGAAGGACTGGAACAAGGTCGTAGAGGCTTTGACCCCGGTTGCTGAGCCGAACGTTGACGTCGAGTTCGAGTACGCGGATGGCTCCACGGACCGCGCGGACGCGAAGTTCAAGCTTGTGGGCCAGGACGGCAAGTCCATCCTGGATCCGGAAGGCGACGCTGACGGTGACGGTGTGTCGAACAAGGAAGAAGCCGAGAAGGGCTACAACCCGTTCGATAAGAACAGCAAGCCGCAGGACGGCAAGCCTGCACCGGCCCCGCAGGGTCCGGCTGATACGGGCAAGTGCATCGCTTCCGCGGTTGGCTTCGGTCTCCCGCTGCTGGCGCTGATCCCGATCGGCCTGGCTACCCAGCTGACCATCCCGGGTCTGACGGACTTCGTGGAGAACGTGTCCATGGACATCGAGCGTGCAAACGCTCAGATCCAGAAGAACCTGGGCATGTTCAACCCGGAGACTGCACAGGCACTGTCCCAGATGAACGCACAGCTGCGTAAGGCAGGCTTCGACCTGGCTACCGTCGGTGCTGGTCTCGCAGTGATCGCCGCTGGCATCCTGGCTGGCACGATCATCTACGACAACTGCGCACCTGGTGACGCGAAGAGCTCGGTCAAGGTTGATTCCCTGAAGGGTTCTTCCGGTAAGACCTGGACCTCCTCCAAGAAGGACCAGAAGTAAGCCAAGCGTGACCGCGCTGCGCTGACGCAGTACCGTGCGCAGCCGGTCAACGGCGAAAATCCGGCCCGGCGCTCCCTACCACGGGGGTGCCGGGCCGGACGTATATTCTTCAAGCAATTGGTGTGATCTATGCTGAATGGCACAGGCCAGCAGAGCACATTGGGGCGTTGCACGTCGCGATTCGTCGGTACACTGGTCACTGTTTATGGCAACTCGAACCAGGCCGCAGATACGCCTGGATACGAAAGGTGGACTCATGGCGAATAGCCGCTCACTGCTCATCACCGCAGCCAAGTGCACACTCGATGACGTTGACATTGCAGCACTCGCAGACGCACTTGGTGTCCGCGCCGCTCGCGTCGAGGGCCAGACCCTGGCTGAGGCGTACGGCCAGGAGCTACTCGCGCAAGGCGACGCGCTCATCTTGGGCAGCGGCGACTACACCTTCGACGCGGAAGTCGCCGCAGCATACGGCGTGCCTGTCGTGCTAGTGACCCCCACGCCGGAGAATACCGGGCACGAGGAGGAAGTGTTTGGGCAGAAAGGGGCGGTGCTCGCGGGCGTCGTGAAGCAAGGGGCCCTTGATGCGGCAGCGCTGCAGGTAGAGGCCGAAGCCGAGCCCGTCATGAGCGCAGAGGTATTTGAATCCTGGCTGATTGGGCGCGCGAAGGAGAACCAGGCGCACATCGTGCTGCCGGAGGGCGAGGACGATCGCATCCTTAAGGCGGCGCACCAGCTGCTGGCCAAGGACGTGGCCAAGCTGACCATCCTGGGCGACGTCGATGACATTGCTCGCCGCGCGGAGACACAGGGGCTGGACCTGTCCAAGGCGCAGGTGATTGACCACGCGAAGTCTGAGCTGCTGGAAGAGTTCGCCGCCGAGTTTGCGGAGCTGCGCAAGAAGAAGGGCATTACGCTTGAGCAGGCACGCGAGACCATGCAGGACATCTCCTACTTCGCCACCATGATGGTGCACAAGGGCCTGGCAGACGGCATGGTCTCCGGTGCGGCGCACACCACCGCGCACACGATTAAGCCGTCGTTCCAGATCATTAAGACGGCTCCGGGTGCGTCCGTGGTCTCCTCGATCTTCCTCATGGTCATGCGCGGCCGCCTCTGGGCCTTCGGCGACTGTGCCGTGAACCCGAATCCGACCGCTGAGCAGCTCGGCGAGATCGCCGTGGTCTCCGCGGAGACTGCCTCCCAGTTCGGCATCGACCCGAAGGTCGCACTGCTGTCCTACTCCACCGGTGCCTCCGGCGCGGGCCCGGACGTGGATCGTGCCGTCGCAGCGCTGGAGGCCGCGAAGGCCGCGAACCCGGAGCTGGCTGTCGACGGACCGCTGCAGTTCGACGCGGCGTGCGACCCCGGCGTGGGCGCGAAGAAAGCCCCGGACTCCCCGGTCGCGGGCCAGGCCAACGTCTTTATCTTCCCCGACCTGGAGGCCGGCAACGCTGGCTACAAGATCGCGCAGCGCACTGGTGGCGCGCTCGCCGTTGGTCCGGTGCTGCAGGGGCTGAACAAGCCCGTCAATGACCTGTCTCGTGGCGCGACTGTGCCGGACATTGTCAATACCGTCGCAATCACCGCTATTCAGGCAGGAGCAAAGTAAATGGCATACGCACTGGTTATTAACTCCGGTTCATCCTCCATCAAGTTCCAGATCGTCGATCCGGAATCCAGCGCTTCGGAAGACCCCTTCGTCTCCGGGCTGGTGGAGCAGATCGGTGAGCAGCAGGGACGCATTACCGTCAAGCACAACGGCCAGAAGTACGTGGTGCAGCGCTCCATCCCGGACCACAAGGTTGGGCTGGAGGAAAGCTTCGGCATCCTTGAAACCAAGGGGATCGGCCCCACCCAGCTGGACATCAGCGCGGTCGGGCACCGCGTGGTGCACGGCGGCATGGTCTTCTCCGAGCCGGAGCTGATCCTGGGCCCGGTGGTGGACATGATCCGCGACCTGATTCCGCTTGCTCCGCTGCACAACCCGGCCAACATCGATGGCATTGAGGTCGCCCGTGAGCTGCTGCCGGGCATCCCGCACGTGGCTGTGTTTGATACCGGCTTCTTCCGGCACCTGCCGCCGGCAGCCGCGCTCTATGCGATCAACGCGGAAGTGGCAGAAAAGAACCAGATCCGCCGCTACGGCTTCCACGGCACTTCGCACGAGTTTGTTTCCTCTCAGGTGCCGGGGCTTATCGGACGCGACCCGCTGCACACGCGCCAAATCGTGCTGCACCTGGGTAACGGTGCGTCCTGCTCTGCTGTGGAAAACGGGCATGCCATTGACACCTCGATGGGTCTGACCCCGCTGGCCGGTCTGGTCATGGGGACGCGCTCCGGCGATATTGATCCCGGCATCATCTTCCACCTGGTGCGACAGGGCGGGATGACTATTGATGAGATTGATAACCTGCTCAACCGCCAGTCCGGTGTGAAGGGGCTGTCGGGCGTGAACGATTTCCGCGAGCTGCGCGCGATGATCGAAGAGGAAAACGGTGACGCCTGGCTGGCCTACAACGTCTACATCAACCAGCTGCGCCGTTACATTGGCTCCTACATGATCGCTCTTGGTCGCGTCGACGCCATCACGTTCACCGCAGGCGTGGGCGAGAATGACCAGCAAGTTCGCCTTGACGCGCTGGACAACATGGAAATGTACGGGGTGAAGGTTGATCCGGAGCGCAACGCGCAGCCGAACGACGGCCCGCGCATCATCTCCACGGACGATTCCACAGTGAAGGTCCTCGTCGTGCCGACGAACGAGGAGCTGGCGATCGCGCAGAAGGCGAGCAGGATTGCCAAGCAGCTTGCTTAGCTAATGCGCTGAATGTCGGCCCGGATGTGATCTGTCACGCACTCGTCCGGGCCGACATTGCGTTTTGGGTACCTGGCGGTAGAGTAAGGAATATATGGGCAAAACCTAGTAACCGCATGAATTTCCGAGGTGTGCCCGTACCCCACCCCGCGGGCTGCAAACGCACGCGCGAACGAAGGAGGGCCACGCATGGGCAACACATTAAGGCGCACCACCGTACGCCGGGGGGTCACGCTCGCGGCATGCGCCCTCGGAGCCTCGCTCGTTGTTGTCGGCGTGGAGCCGATCGCGGCCCCGCACACGCTGCCTGCGGCCGAGGCCGCGCCCTCGCGTTTTTCACGCTCGGACGCCGAGCGCACGAATATCACCTGGGACACGCTGCGCCCCTCCTTCGGCGGTGCTGCCTCCGCGGAGCCGGAGGTGCGCGGATCGGGAATTCTCGGTGCGCTTGGTGTGGTCGGTACCCCGCAGACGTGGTCGTTGAGCGAAGAATTCGCTGCCCCGGAGGGGTGGGATGTCACACTGAGCGAGGACGGCAGCCTGGAGGTGACCCCGCCGCACCCCTTCACCGCGGAGATGGTCGACGAGTTCGACGTGCCGGTGCACGTGGACTTTGCCGACGGCTCGGTCGGTGAATACTCCGCGCACGTCCAGCTCGCCGACGAGCCGTACCTGATCGCGCCGGGGGACAAAACCTACTGGTCCGGCAGGCTCATCCTGCCGCTCTACCTGCGTGCCGTGAACGTGCCCTCCGGCGCGAAGCTGGAAATCGACGGCCTGCCGGACGGGCTCTGGACCACCGTGCAGGCACCCGGCGTGAAGCGCAGCGTGTACTACTACGTCAACGGCCGCCCACAGGGGACAGGCCAGTATCCGGTCACGCTGCGCGTGGTGGATCGGGACGGCAACCCCCTGGTCAACGGGGCTGGCCCTCTGGAGAGCCGCTTCACCATCACCTTCCGTGACCCGGCTGGCCTGGAGACTCAGGAGGCGGAGCTGGCCGAGAAACCGGACGCGCCGCTTTCCCCGGGGGAAGATGTGCGGATCCCGCTGGAGCTGGACAACGCGGCCTCGGTGGAGGTCGACGGGCTGCCGGAAGGCCTGGACTTCAACGGCGAGGAGCGCGTGATCGAAGGCACGCCCGCGGAGTCTGGCACCTCGCACGTCAGCGTCGATGTGATTACAGAAGACGGCGAGCGCTACGTGGACAACTTCGACCTGGTGGTTGAAGGGGAGGAACCGGAGCCTGAGCCGGAGAAACCGGTCGAGCCTGTTGATCCCGAGGACCCGGAAGAGCTGGACCAGTTCGGCTGGGATGAACTGGAAGTCGCTGCCGGTGCGGAGGACGCCTTCGATCCGACGCGCGCGGAGCTGGGGGTGACCGTTTATGCCACCGATGGTGTGCCCGACTGGGTGACGGTGTTTCGTGGCGGCCAGGTGTACGTGCAGCCGTCGATAGATACTGCCCCCGGGCTGTACGAGGTGCCGGTGGCGACCTCGAACGGCGAGCACGACGTGATCCGCATCCGCGTGGTCGAAGCAGCCGAAGACGCGCAGCGCTTCACTCCCACCTACACGGTCGCCTACGTCCGCGCGGGTGGAAAGGCCACGTCAGCGCCGCCGCGTGCCACTTTCACGGTGAACAACTCCGCCTTCAACAACCAGCCGTTGCCCGAGGGCACGCGCTTCGAGGTCCAGGGCGAGGACGTGAGCGTGGACGAAAACGGCGCGGTCACCTACGCCGCGCCGCTGGACGCGCCGGTGGGTAAGCCGAAGTTGGTGGACGTGGACGTGCTGTACCCGGACGGGTCGAGCGAGCGTACCGTCGCCCACTTTGAGGTGCTCAAGGCGCGCGCCGCGCAGCTGTATGCGCCGGCGTACGCACAGAAACAAGCGAGCGCAGGAGAGACCGTCACCGTGCGGCAGACCAACGCGGACGTGCCTGCGGACACGGACTTCAGCCTGGCACAGGACGCGGCGCTGCGGGGCTGGGAGGTGCGCGTGGATCGCGAAAGCGGCGAGGTTGAAGCTACCGCGCCGGAGGACCTCGCGCCGCTGGAGGTCACGGTGATCGCCACCTACGCGGACGGCTCGGAGGCGGAAACGCCGCTGGTCATCGGCGTGCGGGAGCAGGCGTCGATGGCGCAGGAAACCGACCTGCACTACGACGCCGCCTACGCGGACGCCCAGGGCAACATCACGATCAAGCCCAGCGGCACAGTGCCTGAGGGCGTGGCGTTCACAGCTTCCGGTTCCGTGCCGATGTCGCTGGACGTCAACGAGTCCACCGGCGAGATCACCGCGCGCCTGCCCGAGGACGCCGCCCCTGATACCTCCTACACGGTCGGGGTGCGCGCCGAGTTCCCGGACGGGTCCGAGACCTCGCTGGACGCAGTGCTCACCACTGATTCGCTTGCCCGTCATGCGGAAATCACCTGGGAGCCGTTCGTGCTCCCCACGGGTGAGGTGGCGGTAACCGCGCAGGCGCAGGGCGTGCCGGAGGGCACCAGGTTCGCGCTTGCCTCCACGTTCGCGGGGCTGGCTTGGCCCGCGAGCGTCGACGAGTCCACCGGTGAGCTGACCGTGTCCGCGCCAGCCGGAGCCAAGCCGGGCGACAGCTCGAACGTGCAGGTGAAGGCCACGTTTAGCGACGGATCCTGGCGCCTACTGTCCACCCAGGCGACCGTCGTCGCGGCGATGTCGGGGGCCGTGCCCACCGACTTCGGTGCCGCGCAGGTGCGCCCGAGTCAGTCCGCCACGATCACGCCCGAATTCAAGGCCACCGCGTTTTCCCTGGTCGAGGCCGTGCCGGGGCTGCGCATGCGGATTGACGAGGCCACCGGCGCGCTGACCGTCGAGGCCACTGACGGTGCCGAGCCCGGCGTGCGCAACGTGAAGGTGCGCGTGACCTTCGCTGACTCCACCGAGGCGGTGACGAATGCGACGGTCACGGTGTTGCCGTCGGCAAGCAAGGGCGGCTCCGCTGGCGCTGCGGCGCAGGTGACGGATGCGACCATCACCGCCCGGATCCTCGCGTTTGTCCTTGGCGTGCTCGCCGCGACAGGCGGCATCGGTTTCGGCCTGTACCAGAACCGGGAGTTCTTCCGGACCTTCCTCGCCTTTCCACTGCGCTAACCTGTGGTAGATACTCAATCGTTTCGCACGGCACGCCGAAAGGGGATGAGCATGCGCGCACGCACGTTGACGGCACTCGTTGCGGCCACCACGCTCGGCGCGGCCTGCCTTAGCGGCCCCGGCGTGGCGGAGGCGGAGGTTACGCCGCGCGACTACTCCGTGGAGGTCACCACTGGCGCGGAGGGCGGGTTCCGCACCGTGGACGCGAGCAAGGGGCGGGTGTCTTGGCTGTATTTTGGGCACACGAACCCGTCGATAAGCATGCTCCAAAACGCGCTCTACATCGACGCCGCCGCCGACGGGATCCCGGTGACATACGCGGCCGACGAAACGCGGGTCGAACCGACGTCCGCGGATGGGGTGGACACGGTCACGCTCACGCATGTCGACGAGCACGCGCAGGTCGAGATGGTGCGCACCTTCCGCGTCACGCCCGACGCGGTGGACGTGGACGTGCAGCTGCGCAACCTGGGGGAGACGGCCCGTGAGCTGTCGGTCACGCTCGCGCACGGCACCCTCGACCGGGCTCGGCAGGCCACCGCCACGCGCGACGGTGACGTGCTCGACGTGGCAATCGGTGACGCCTACACGCTCACAGCCGACTTCGGCGGCGCGGCCCGGCTGGGCGCGGGCGCGGACAGGGAGGCCGCGGTGCAGGACGCGGCGCGCGGCACATGGGAAGCGGGCCCGAAGGACGCCCGCTACCAGGCCGGCGAATACGCGCAGACAGTCGCGCCGGGGGAGAGTCTTCACGCGCACCTGAAGTTGCGCGGCGCGGCGGCCGCAGCGCTTAACGACGCCGACGGCGACGGATTCCCCGACCGCTGGGAACTCGAAGGCTTCACCACCAAAGGCGGCAGCGAATTCCCCCTCAACGTGTGGGGCTCAGACCCAGAGACACCGGACCTGTTCTTGCAGCTGAACTGGATGAAACCCGAGTGGGAAACCCTCGGTTGCGCCGACCGCTCCCACTACGCGCCTACCCCGGAAGACTTCGCGGCGTTTACCGCCTGCTCGCGCGCGAACACGAACACCTACGAGCCCTCCCGCGCGAGCCTGAACCAGCTGGTCAAGGTCTTTGAGAAGCAGGGCATCCGCCTGCACATCGACGCCGGCGAGCACTACACCAACATCCCCGGCTACACCACCCACCACGGCGGGCCCACCGAGGAGTACGCGCAGTACTTCTTCGGCGGCGGTGACACCCCGAGCGTGCAGCCCGGCATCAAGCTGCTGCAGGAACGCGACCGCCTCCTGGGCCCGCGCGCCGACGTCTTCCGCGTCGGCATCATTGGCGGGCAGCAGTCGCCAGGCAACTACTCCTCGGGCACCGGACTGGTGCGCGACGGGGCCTTCTTCGTGTCCAAGAACGACCTGATGACCTCGCAGGAGCAGGTACGCAACAGTATCCTGCACGAGTACGGCCACAACCTGGGGCTGACGCACTCGGGCGCGTATAACGTGGAGCGCCCCGACTCGGACTACGTGCCGAACTACCAGTCCGTGATGAACTACCTCTACCAGTTCGCCTACTTCGACTACTCGGATTCGCCCTCGCGCCCGAGCCCCGGGGTCCCGCTGCCGCGCGCCTGCACCGACACCGACATCACCTGCTTTAACGGCGACTACGACATCGCCCCCGACTGGCGCAACGTCGAACTGGTCAACGGCCGCGTCGGCTCCGCCGAGGGACGCGCGGGCACCAGCACCGCGGGCGGTTCCACCGGCACCGATCCGGCCCCGGAACACCCCGCCGACCCGGAACACACCAACCAGAGCGAGGTCACCGTCCGCGACCTGGAGAAAAACGCCGCCCAGTTCAACAACGGCAAGGCCGGCTTCCGAGTCCTCAAAGACCCCACCGACCCCAACGTCATCGTGGCCAACCGCACCGACTCCACCGTCAAAGTCGAGCTGTCCAACCTGGGCCTGCGCCCCCACCGCTACCGAGTCGAGGCCACCTACCCGGGCGGCACCTGGTCCGAGGTGGTCGAAGTCGCCTCCGCGCTCTCCGACACCTCCAAACTGCCCCTCTCCATCCCCATCACCAACACCGACGGCTACACCCAAGCCACCATGCCCATCCAGTTCCGCGTCTACAACCAGGACGGCCGCCTCGTCGCCGACGAGACCCAAGAATTCTCGGTGCTCACCTACACCAAGGCGCAGATGCAGTCGCTTATCGACGAGCTCACGCGCACCAATTCACCCCTCCTCGCCCACGCCCAAGACGTCTTCGGCTCGCCCGACCCCGGCCACGGCCGCCCCACCACCACGCCGGTGCCGACCCGCCCCAACGACACCCTGACCACGCCCACCCGCGCACCGGGCGTGACCGACCTCGGCCCCGCGAAACCTACGGCTGCGCCTACGTCCTCGGCCACGCCCACGCCTGCTGTGCCTGCTGCGCCGGGCTCGAGTACAGCCGGGATCGCCATCGGCGTCATCCTGGGCCTGCTCACGGTGCTAGGCCTCGGCGCGGGCGTCGCCGCCCAGATGGGGCTGTTCTAGACCGCCTGGCGGCGCTGCGCGCCTTGGTACCATATGCGGTACCATGCCTGTATGGGGTCTGGAATCGAAGACATCGTTGCAAGAATGAGGAGATCAACGAAAAACATTCGTTACTCTGACCTGGAAAAGGTGTGCGACCATTACTTTGAAAGTCGGCACTCGAAGAAAACCTCACACAAGACGTACAAAACACCATGGCCTGGTGATCCACGAGTCAACATTCAAAACGCAAAAGGGCAGGCAAAGCCATACCAGGTGAGCCAGGTCCTACAGGCCATCGACCGTTTAGACCGTGAAGCATCTACTCAAAAAGAAAGAGAGGAGTAACTGACATGGACATCGACAAATACACATTCCAGGTGAGCTGGTCAGAAACTGATCAGGAGTATGTGGCGACCGTCGCGGAGTTCCCCTCGCTGTCTTGGCTGGACCCGGACCGCCGCAAGGCCGAAGCGGGACTTATAGACCTGGTTGCGGAAGTGGTTGCGGATATGCAGTCTGCAGGCGAACCTATCCCGGAGCCCCTTGGGGTCCGCGAGTACTCGGGTAAGTTCAACGTACGCACTTCACCGTCGCTGCACCGCCGCTTGGCCATCGCGGCGAAAACGGAGGGGATTTCGCTTAACGCGCTGATCAATCAAAAACTCGCGGCACTCTAACCCGCTTGGCGGCGCCAGTCCTCGCCGGAAATCGGGCGGGAGTGCGTGGCGGGGGTGAGTGGGGCGTCGAGAAGCGAAGAGTGCTCCTTCAGATCGAGGATCTCGCGCACCACACGCTCCTCATTGCGCAACAGCTCGCGCGGCGTGACGCGGATGACGTCGTAGTGCTGCATGCGGATCCAGTTCTCGCGCGCCAACTGCTCGAGCGCGGCCGCCTGCCCGTTGCCGGCGAACTTCGCGTCTCCGTCGACCTCGATGACCAGCTGGCCCCACAGCAGATCCGGGCGCGCGTACCGGCCGATCCACATCTGCTCCTCCACTGCGATGCCGCGCTGGCGCAGCACCACGCGCAACAGCGACTCGTACGGCGATTGGGATTTCGTCGAACACCAGGTCAGCGCCTTGCGGGCGTGGGCGATGCCGCGCTTGCCCGTGAGCCTGGTGACTGCGTCTTCGAGCTCGGCGCGGATGCGTTCGTGCTCGTAGGGCTTCGCCTGGTAGAACAGCGAATCCATCGCGACGACGCCGTGACGGACCCCGTGCAGGCGCGCGACGTCGACGGCCGTGCGCGCCGACGTCGTCGTGCGGATGGTGTCGCCTGCGCTTGAGGTGAACGTGTAGGAGTCAGTGGCAGGGACGTTCATCCGACGGAACTCGACGCCTTCCCGCCAGCTTCCCTTGCTAGACGGGGCCTTTCCCGGATACGACAGTGTCACTGGCACGTCTTTCTCCGGCAGCGTCCAAATGCCGTGCATATGTGCAGCAGACCGGCCTACGAGTACCGCTGTTCGTGATGCTGCTCCCACCGCGTACGCGCGCAGGAACTCCTGCTCGTAGGGTTTCAACTGCTCCCATGTGGAAGTTGCAATGAACTTGTTTGCAGATAACCTCCGGCACGGAACTCTGTCGGCCAGGCCCGGCCGAACAAGGTGCGCGACAAGCGCATTTCTATCCATATGATCCCCCGATTCTTGTGTGCGATCCCCCGATCGCGGCTTGCAGCCAGTGTAGTACTAGTTCGGGCGTGGAGCTTGGCGGGGCCGGTAGTTCCAGCTAATTGTCGAGACCAGGAAGTCGAGGAACCCGGTTTTTCGTGGACTTCTCGACAAGCGGCTCTCGACAATTAGCAGTCGGATGGGCCGCACCCCCGCCAAACTCCGAAAACCGCAACAACTCCCAACCCCCTCAGAACCACGTCGCGGGCCGCACCTTGTTCGCCATGTCAACGAGCGCGAAGCGGTGCTGCGCATAGGGGGCGACGCGCGCCTGTTCCCGCAGCGTGATGGCGAGGCCGCGGCGGAGTCCGCGGAGGCTGAAGGTGTATTCGAACAGCGGCATGGTGGAGTCGGCGCGCTGCATGCCGTTGGCGCGCAGGTAGGTCAGGGCGGCGCGCAGGACGAACACCTTGATCTGGAGGAAGCGGGGCTCGGTGTTGGGGATCTGGTCGAGGCGGCGGGCGGCGCGCCGGATGCGGGATTCGGTGAGGTCACCGGAGACGAGGCAGAGAATGGAAGTGAGCTGGGCCATCCGGTAGTGGCGCGAGGAGTTGGGGACTTTGTCTAAGGCGGCGATGGCGAGTTCGACTTCGCCTTCGTTCATCAGTTGGCGCGCGAGTCCGAAGGCGGAGGAGACGGTGGTGGGGTTGGTCACCCAGACCAGGGAGTACAGGCGCATGGAGTGGAAGCGCAGCATGGCCGGGTCGTTGGTGACCAGGCCCCAGTCTTCGGTCATGAGGCCGCGGTCGTGGAGGTCTTCGAAAACCGCGTTGTCGATGTCGTCGAGTTTGGTGCGGAGTCCGGCGGAGGCGCGTGAAAGGGCGTCGTCAAGCAGCTCCTCCTCGTGAAGGCCGGCTTGCTGGAGGAGCAGCTCATCGACGGCGGCGATGGCGAGCTTGGGGGCGGACTCGCCGGGGAGGAAGCTTAGGACGCGGGCGAAGTCGCGTTGGGCTTCGTGGAAGTCGCCGAGCAGGGTGTTGACCACGCCGAAGTACCAGTAGAAGCGCCAGTTGCCGTCGAGGCGTTGGTGCATGCTGGCGAGCCAGGTTTGCGCTTGCTCGGTGAGTCCGAGGTCGAGCATGGAGCGCACCACGCCGAAGGGGATTTCCAGCGACTGTTGGTATTGGTCGGACTGCATGGCTTGGCGCAGCGTCTCCAGCGTTTCCTGCGGTTCGGAGTAGGAGGAGCCTTGGAGCATGCCGGCGCCGACGTCGTCGCGGTTGATCAGCGGGGTGGGCAGCGCTGAGACGACTTCCTGCGGGGTGATTTCGACGGTGCGCGTGATGCCGTCGATAAGCTGATCGGTGCGGAAGACCAGGTGTTTCGTGCCGAAGGTCGTGCGCTGCGGGGAGAATTGGGACTGCTGGGCGGGGAAGGTGCGGCCGTCGCGGATTGCGAGGATCTCGCGCAGCACGCCGAGCAGCTGCGCCTGTAGTTCCTGCACTGAGTTGTAGCGCTCGGACGCTACGGGGTCGCAGCAGCGCGCGATGACGCGGTAGAGCGAGATGTAGCGGCGGAACAGCGGCTCCTGGGTGGGGGTAGGGATGCCGTGCTCGTACACGCCGTCCTTTTGCGGCAGGTCGATCACAAGCGCGGCGAGCGTGCGGCCGATGGTGTAGATATCCGAGTGGATCGTGGGGCCTTCGGTGCCCACCTCGGGCGCTTGGAAGCCGCGGGTGCCGTAGATGTAGCCGAAGGCGCCGATGCCGGAGACCGCGCCCAGGTCGATGAGTTTGACCTGGTCTTCGGTGACAATGATGTTGTCGGGCTTGAGGTCGTTGTAGACCACGCCGCGTGAGTGCAGGTAGTCGAGCGCGGGCAGGATTTCCAGGATGTAGCCGATCGCCACGTCCGGCGGCAGCTTGTGGTCTGGCTGGGCGTTGCGCTGGGCTCTTAGCGACGGTCCGCCCACGTACTCCATCACAATGAATCCGCTGGGTACACGGGGGTCGTCGATGAAGTTGAAAATCTTCACGATGCCGGGGTGCGTAATGTCCGCCAGGAATTCGCGCTCCGCGGCGGCGGCCGCGGCCTCGTCCGGGTTTTCCTGCGAGTGCAGGCCTTTGAGCACGACGACGCGCTCGGAGACGTTGTGGTCTTCCGCGAGGTAGATCCAGCCGAGCCCGCCGTGGGCGATCACGCCGAGGATCTCGTACTGGCCGGCGACGATGTCTCCCGG
The DNA here is from genome assembly GCF_000739455.1 of Corynebacterium imitans. Taxonomy (NCBI): domain Bacteria; kingdom Bacillati; phylum Actinomycetota; class Actinomycetes; order Mycobacteriales; family Corynebacteriaceae; genus Corynebacterium; species Corynebacterium imitans. The sequence goes on along the minus strand of NZ_CP009211.1, from coordinate 2,186,835 downwards.
GTGCAGCGTGGGCGCCGGGATGCCTTTCTCCACCTCCGCGGGGCGGGGATCTTTCAGCGCGGTGCGGGGCTGGGTGGGCTCCACCCAGGGCAGTTCCACCATGCCGTCGGCGACCATCCGGTTTTCGCGCCGGGTGCCGCGCAGCTCGCGGAAGGTATCCAGGGCCCGCCTGCGGGAGCGCGAGGAGGTGTCTTCCTTGACGGAGCCGCGGCGCAGGTCGTCGAGGTCTTTGAGCAAGCCCGCCATCTCGCCGAGCTCGGAGAAGTCTGTACCGTCTGAATCTTCGTCCGCAAAGGGGTCGAAGGGGACCGCTTCGGTGCCGGGCTCGTCGTCCGCGAACGGGTCGAAGGCGACGGCCTCGGTGGCGGGTTCGGCGTCCGGGTGCTTGGTGGGTTCTGTCACTGCTCCTCCTCGCGGTACATCACAGGCGGCGGGGTTGGTTCGGCGAGCGAGTCGCCGAGCCACTGCTGGTGCATGCGGGTCCACGTGCCGTCGTTGCGGATGCGCTCGATGGTGGAGTTGACGGCGCGGACCAGGTCGTCGTGGCCTTTGGGGATGCCCACTGCGTAGAGCTGGCGGGCGAGCGAGTCGGGCAGGATTTCGGCGTGGGGGTCTTGGGCGGTCATGCCGGCGAGGATGGCGTCGTCGGCAAGCACGGCATCGGCCTGGAACTGCTGGGTGGCCATGAGGCAGTCGGACCAGGAGCGGGTGCGCAGTACCTCGGATTCGGGCGCGACTGTGCGCGTCAGGTTGAGCAGGTTGGTGCCGTCGACGATGCACACGCGCTTGCCCGCCAGCTGTTCGATCGTGTCGATGCCGCGGTCGCGCGGGGTGAGCACACGCACGTACGAGCTCATGTAGGGGGTGGAAAACGCGACCTTTTGGGCGCGCTCCTGGGTAATGGACATGGTGCGGATGACCACGTCCACCGCGCCCGACTGCAGCATCTCGGCGCGGGAGGCGGACTCCACGAAGCGGAAGTCCACCTTTTCGGGGTCGCCGAGGATGTCTTTGGCGATCTCGTGGGCAAGATCCACCTCGAAGCCGCGCAGCTCGCCCACGGCGGTGTCGCGGTAGGACAACAGGTACTGCGACTGGTCGATGCCCACGAGCAGGCGGCCACGCTCGCGGATCTTGTGCAGCGCCCCGCCGATCCCGTCCTCTTCCTCCAAGGGGGCGAGCGAGCCAGGCCAGTCGAAGTCGGCGCTGGAGAACTCGCCAGCGGGCGGCACGCCGGCCGGGTCGACGATCGCGCCGGGCGGCAGCGGTAGGCCCTCGTAGGTCAAAGGAGGGTCCTCTGGTGGCGGGGGAGGGGCGGTAGGCGCACAACCCGCGCAGCCCGCGAGCAGCAGCGCGCATCCCAAGGCCATAGCTACGTTTTTCATCACAGATACTCCGCAATCCGGTGTCGGATACCAATCCAAATGCACAGCACCGCCAGCAGCGACAACAGCGCCACCGCGCCCGAGACCAGTCGGGTCGCGTCGAGCGAGGCCGTGATGTACTCGCGGGTGGACACGCGCGAGATGGCGATGAGTTCCTGCAGGTCCGCGTCCAGCTGCCGGTAGGCGGTCGCGCCGACCTCACCGGCGCGTGTCTCATCACCTTCGTCTCCCGGCTCCTGCCCGGTCAGCAGCACGACGGCCTCCTGGTATTGGCCGTTATCAATCGCGGACAGCAGTGCGGTGTGGTTGTCCTGCCACTTAGCCAGTGCGACGTGCGCGGAGGTGATCAGCCGTTCGGTCTCGCGGGTGGTCTCGCTGTTGTTGCGCCCCGTGTGTTGCGCGAGCACCACGTTTGTCGCCTGCAGGGCGTCGACGATCTTCTCGTGCGTGGAGTCGAAGGAGCGCGAGGACTGCGCGACAGACTGGCGCCGCAGCAGGGCGAAGGTCTCGTCGGTGCGGGCCTCCTGCGCGTCGATGCGGGCGGCGGTGAGCTGCTCCCAGGGTTCGGCGGCGCGCGTGAAGCCAACGAAGCCGGACTGCCACAGCTGCAGGTTGGACACGCTCACCCACAGCACTGCGACCAGCATAGATGCCGTCGCAACGAGGAAGCCCTTGTTCAGGCGGCGGCGGAAGGTGCGCCAGAGCCACCATTGGGCGGCGATGAGGAAGATCAGGGCGGCGAACAGCCCGGACAGCGGCACGAATTGGGGCGCGGACAGGCGGGCCATCTCGCGGGCGACTTGGCGTTGGGTCAGGGTGTAGAGGCGGTCGGCGTCGTCAAGCATCTGCTCCCTCATGATGCCGGAGGCCTCCGACATGTACGCCACGCCGACGGGGTTGCCCATGCGCTGGTTGACCAGGGCGCGCTCCATCAGCGCCGAGTAGACAGGGATGTGGCGCTGGATGGAAGAGACCAGGTTTAAGATCTCTTCGCTGTCCTGCGCGTTGGCGGCTTCGACGGAGCCGCGGTAGACGTCGTTCGACGCGGTCACGGCCTGGTCCAGCGAGGCCAGGTACAGGATCCGCTCCTCCTTGGTCAGCATGCCGGGCTGCACAAAACCGGTGGTCGCCACGGTGTCCGCCTGCGACAGCGAGGTAAATAGCAGGTGGGCCGAGTTACTCATCGGCTCGGTCGCGGTGACCAGCGTGTCCAGCGAGTCCTGCCGCTTTGCCATCGAGGAACTCATCGCCATACCCGCGGCGAGCAGGGCGAGCGTGAGCACCAGCATCATGGCGACGAGCTTGCCGGGCGTGGTAGCAACGAAACTTGCGCCGCGCCGGGCCAGGCGGGCGGGCCCGGTGACGTAGTCGCGCATGACCATACGGAACGTGCGGCGGGTTGGGGTGCGCTCTAACTCGTCCAACCACGCGTCGTCGGGCGTCGGCGCGGGGCCTCGCTGCACGTTCTGGGACATTCCCCAAGAATAACGTGTCTCGCTACAGTGGGTGGCATGCTTGGCGACGGAAACGGATGGGTCATAAGCCCCAACGGCAAAAAATACTGGGGAAAGTTCGGTGCCGCAGGCCTCTTCCTGCAGGCAGAGGACAAGATTCTGTTGCAGCACCGCGCCGCGTGGACGGCCCAGGGGGATACGTGGGGAATCCCCGGCGGTGCCCGCGATTCGCACGAAACCGCCACCGAGGCCGCCCTGCGCGAGACGGTGGAGGAGTGCGGCATCGACCCGGCACACGTCACCCCGTGCGAGGAGGTCGTGACTATGCGCGTGCCCGGCTGGAGCTACACCACCGTGCTGGCCCGCACGATCGATGGGGCCCCGCTGCCCGTGGAGGCGAACGAGGAGAGCGAAGAGCTTCGTTGGGTTCCGCTGGACGATGTGTGTGAACTGCACTTGCACCCGGGGTTCGCTGCCGCGCTGGAGGGGCTCATCGGGCATACTTGTCCGCATGATTGAAGTTCAAGGACTGACCAAACACTACGGTCCGGTCCGGGCGGTCGATGACCTCACGTTCAGCGTGAAACCGGGCGTGGTCACCGGCTTCCTGGGCCCCAACGGGTCGGGCAAGTCCACCACCATGCGTATGTTGCTGGGCCTGGACACCCCCACCCAGGGCACCGCGCTTATCGACGGTGCCGCCTACCGCGACCTGCCACAACCCACCCATCGCGTCGGCGCGCTTCTCGACGCCAAGGGCGTGCACCCCAACCGCACGGCGCGCAACAGCCTGCTGTGGCAGGCGCAGGCCGCTGGGCTGCCTGCCAACCGCGTCGACGAAGTACTCGGCCTGGTTGGCTTGACTGATGTGGCCGACAAGCGAGTCGGCGGCTTTTCTTTGGGTATGGGCCAGCGCCTCGGCATTGCCGCCGCGCTGCTCGGCGACCCGGAGTACCTGATCCTGGACGAGCCGGTCAACGGGCTTGACCCGGAGGGCATCCGCTGGGTCCGCGGCCTGCTGCGCGGCTTGGCTGCGGAGGGGCGCACTGTGTTTGTGTCCTCGCACATCCTCGCCGAGATGGCGCAGACCGCCGACAACCTCGTGGTGATCGGCCGCGGCAAGCTCGTCGCCGACACCTCGGTGGCCGAGTTCATCTCTTCCAACTCCGCGGTGACCACCCTGGTGCGCACCGCGGACGAGGCCGCGCTCGAGCGCCTGGCCACATCGCTGGGTGAGGTGCGCCGCGGCGTCGATGGGGCGCAGCGCGCGCTGCTGGAGGTCCCCAACACGTCAAGTGATGAGGTCGGGCGCATCGCCTTCGAGGCCGGAATCCAGCTTGCCGAGCTCACCGAACGTCACGCCTCGCTCGAGGATGCGTACATGCACTCGACCGAGGGCCACGCTGAATACACCGCACCGGAGGAACGCCGTGCTTAACCAGATCAACGCCGAATGGACCAAACTGCGCACCACGAAGTCGTTCTGGGTCTTAACGATCGTGGCGCTTGTGCTTTCGCTGCTCTACGGCATCCTGGTCGGGTGGTCCTCCACCTTCGGCGCGATGCCGTATGCGCCGCTGATGACGGTCTCGATCGTCGCCCTGACCCTTTCCATCATCACGATGGTGCAGGCTTCCATGATGGTCACCACCGAGTACCGATTCGGGATGGCCAGTACCAACTTCCGCATCGTGCCGAAGCGCTGGCAGCTAGCGGCAGCCAAGGTGCTGCTGGGCGCAGTACTTGCCTTTGTCATCGGGCTGGTGAGCATGGTGCTCGCACTCATCGCAGGTGACCTCACCGCCAACGTGCCGGCCAACTGGGCCACGAATAGCTTTACGCAGCGCTCGCTGTGGGCCGTGCCGCTGGGCCAGGCCTTGATCGTCGTGCTGACCCAGGGCGTGGGCTGGCTGGTGCGCAACACCGCCGGCACCGTGGTCATCGGGCTCGGCCTGTTGCTGGTGGTGGAAAACGTTGTCCGCATCCTGCCCAAAATCGGTGCGAAGGTCAGCGAATACATGCCCTTCGGTAACCTGATGAGCTTCATGCTCAACCAGCCGGGCGCGCACGAGCTGTGGGCGTCGTTTGGCATCTTCTGCGTGTGGGCCGTCGCGCTGTGGGGCATCGGCGTGTTGGTGCTGCACAAGCGCGACGTGTAAGCGTTATTGCAGCGCAGACGTCAGCTTCATCACGTTGTCCACATACCGGCGATACCAGGGCCGCCGGTTCCACCGCTCTGGTGTGAGCTCGCGGGAGACTGCAAGGTAGTTTTCCGCGAGCTTTTCTAGATCCCGGATGAGCGAGCCGGCAGTGACAAACAGGCTGGACTCGTAGTTGAGGGAGAACGAGCGGATATCCATGTTCGACGAACCAACAACGCCTACCGCCTCCTGCGTCTGCGGGTCCGCCAGGGCGAACTTGGTGTGCAGGATGTAGGGGGCAGGAAACTCCCAGATGTGTACGCCGGCCTCTAAAAGCTGCTGGTAGTAGGAGGACTGGGCGTGGTTGACCATGAACTGATCTGCCTTTTCTCCCACCAGGAGATCGACCCGGATGCCGCGGTAGCAAGCCGTGGTCACCGCCTCGAGGAGGGATTCCTCCGGCACGAAGTACGGCGAGCACAGGATCAGGTGCCCGCGGGCGTGGTGGATGAGTGAGTTAAAGCTGCGCAGGTTCGGCTCCGTCTGGTACCCGGGCCCGGAGGGCAGAAGCTGCATGAGGTTGACGTCCTCGCGGTGTGGTGCGGGCAGGGGCGCGGGTGCTTTCAGCTCGATAAGCTCACCGGACTCCGTGTACCAGTCCACGGCGAACAGCGACTCCATGGAGGCGACGATGGGGCCCTCCAGCTCGATGAAGATGTCCACCCACTGCCGGCCCGCCCGGCGGTGGTTCGCCATGAGGTAGCTGCGGTCGATCAGGTTCAGCGAGCCCAGAAAGCCGACGCGGCCGTCGATGACCACGAGCTTTCTGTGGTTGCGCAGGTCCGGCCTGCGGAAGCGGCCACGCAGCAGATTCAGCGGCAGCATGAGGTGCCAATCGATGCCCGCCTTGGTCAGCTTGCGCTTGAGTTCGCGGAACTCCGGGTACTTCATCGACCCGATGTGGTCAAAAAGCAGACGGACGTGGACGCCGCGCTGAACTGCCCGCTCCATCGCCTCGAAGACGGGAGCGGTGGTTTCATCCCACGCCACGGCGTAGATTTCGACGTCGACGTAGGAGGTTGCCTCGTCGATAAGCGAGGCGAGCCGCTGCATCACCAATTCATAGTCCGCCCAGGTCCGGCGCACCCGGCTGTACTGGGCGGGAAACCCCGTCAGCTCGCGGTTCAGGCGCAGCATCGAGGTGACGTCGGGGGAAAGCCGCGCGCCCTGCGGGTAGTCCGGCGTGGTGGTGAAGACGTCGTTGAGCAGGTCCGTGGCCTGCTGCTGGATGCGGTGGCGCCTGCGCGAAACCAGGGTGGAGCCCATCAGCAGGTACAGCGGCAGGCCCACGATCGGCAGCAGCAGAATGAGCAGCAGCCACGCGTTCGCCGAAGACGGGCGGCGGTTCTCCGGCACGATACCGATCATGACGAACTTGATGGCGTAGTCGATGGCCATGGCCACCAACTGCCAGTACGAAACGTCGAACGAGAAGCTCATCGGACCTGATCGTAGTCCAGCCCGCGAGTGTCATACTCTGCGATCACGGGCGCGTGGTCGGAGGCACCGGTGCCGCGGCGCTCGTCCACATCGACCCACACGCGGGTGGCGAGCGCGGCGAGCGGGGCGGTGGCGAGCTGGAAGTCGATGAGCATGCCCTCGTTGCGCTGGAAGCGGGCCGACTTGTAGTCCCAGAAGGAGTAGAGCTCCTCGTGCTCGAGCTGTCTCAAGCCGGTCTCGCACAGCATCTGGAAGGCGGCGCGCTCGGGTTCGGTCACGTGTGTCTTGCCGTCGAACCAGTCGATGTCCCACACGTTCTCATCGCGCGGGGCGATGTTGAAATCGCCGGTGAGCACCTGCAACTCGCCCGGGCGCACCGTGTCCTGCAGCGAGTAGAGGAACTGCAGCTTGTAGTCGTAGTGCGGGTCGCCGATCTCGCGGCCGTTGGGCACATACAGGCTCCACACCTCGACCCCGCCGCAGTTCGCGCCGACCGCGCGTGCCTCGCGCACCGGCTCGCCCTTCTTGGCAAAGCTGGGTTGGCGCTCGAAGTGGTCGCGCACGTCGCTTAAGCCCACCCGCGAAGCAATCGCCACGCCGTTCCACTGGTTGTATCCCACGTGCGCAACCTCGTAGCCGGCGTCGTGGAATACGTCGTAGGGGAATTTCGCGTCGGCGGCCTTGGTCTCCTGCATGGCCAGCACGTCGACCTGCTGGCGGTCGAGGAAAGCGACGATGCGCTCTGCGCGGGTGCGCACCGAGTTGACGTTCCAAGTGGCGATTCGCATGCCACTACTGTAGCTATGCTTGCCGACGCCCCGTTGTCCTAACCCAACAACCGGGCATAACGATGACGATGATGCTCGATAAAGCCCAGCTTGTGGTACATATCCAGCGCGATTCCGTTGCTCTGGCGGCAGTGCAGATACGCCGCCTCGGCACCCTGTGAGGCACCCCAGGCCAAAAGCTGGCGGGTCAGCTGCGTGCCCAGGCCCTGGCGGCGGCAGTCCTCGGCGACCTCGACCGCCGAGTAGCCGAGCCAGGTGCGCCCGTCGTCGGACTCAGTCAGCGTCGCGCGGGTCACCGCGACCGTCCGGCCGTCCCTGACAAGCTGGGCAAACGCAAGCTTGCCCTCGATATTGGCGGCCAGATCCAGCACCGCGTCCTCCGGCAGTGGTGCACCCCGGAAGTGGTACATCTCGAGCCACTCGTCGCTGGGGTGGGTATCCACGCGCAGCTGCGCGCCGGTGTCTGCGGCTGTCTCGGACGCGGCGCAGTCGGCCGTCATCACGAGGATCTCCTCGCCCAGCTCCCAGGCCTCCGGGTGGCGCTCGATCAGGCGCAACGCAGGCTTGCCGATGCGCTCGGGCACGAGCAACTGCAGCGGCACATCGTGGGCGTCGTAGAACTTTTTCAGCTCGTCGAGCGGCACCGGCTGCAGGGAAGCGGAATGCCCGACCGGGGTGGCCGAGTTGGAGCGCTCGGCGATCTCGGCACCGGTGCGGGCGAGCCAGCCGCATATAAGCTGCTGCTCCTGGCCCGGGAATGCGCGGGCTGTGGCAGCCTCGATGGCGCGGATGTCCGAATTGCGCACGGTGCGCGGCGACAGCTTCTTGATGATGTGAAGGTCCCGGATCTCCACCGCGTCCTTAAACGAGGGGAAACCGCCGACCTCTTGCGGGCGGATCACCAGCGGATCCAGGCTGAGCACGTGCCCGATGACGTCGCTGGCCATCTCGCCGCGACGCTGGCGCACCACGACGCGGTCGCCGACGGCCACCTCATCCGAGCGGAAAATACGCGACATTAGGCGGGGCGGCGGACCAGGAACGCGCCAGCGAGAGTCAGCAGGGCAGCGAGCACGATCAGGTTGCGCATCGGCGTACCCGTCTCGGCCAGGTCGCCGTCGCGCGTCTCCTCCGAAGTCTCGGTGGTGGAGGTGGTGCTCGACGTCGTGCGCGTCACCGTCGAAGAACTCGAGCTCGCCGAGGTCGTGCGGTTTTGCAGGATCGCAGTCGCCGAGGTGGTTTCCGAAGACGTGCCTGTGCCCGTGGTCGTTTCCGCCGGGGCGGAGGTTGAGGAGCTGGTGGCCGTGGTGGTCGCGGATGCGGTTTCGGTGCTGCTGGAGGTGCTGGACTCCGTGCTCGAGCTGGTCGTCGTTTCGCTGGTGGTGGAGGTCTCCTGCATCACCTCGGCGCGGTAGTACGGCCGCGGCTCCTCCGGCGTGGTCACCTCGGTGGTGGTTTCCTCGGAGGTTTCCTCTGCTTCTTCCTCTTCCGGCAGCCCGAAGACGATGCGCTTGTCGCCCTGCTCAGAACGCTCGATCGCGTCCGAGGCGGTGGTGCCCAACAGGCCGCCGAGTCCGCCGATGACGCCCGGGAGGTAGACAGCCTCGTCGTCGCCGAGGACCTCCTCGCGCAGCTCACGGACCGTCGCGCGGTCCTCGCGGATCGCGTCCTCGGCCTTGGTGAACGCCTTCTTCTCCTGCTTAGTCAGCTCGCCGTCAGGGGCGTTGTCCTTCGCGTCCTCGCGTAAGCTTTCCAGCTCGTCGGCGGCGTCGATGAGCTCGGTGCGCCACTCTTTTAGCGTTTCGCGGTACGCGTCCTGCGCGGCGACAAGCGCCTCCTCGTCCTCGGCCTCCTCGGCGGCCTCGATGTCCTCCAGCTGGGTCTCGAGGGTGTCGGTGTAGGAGTCGTGGAGCTCGTGGACGTCGATAAGCAACTGCTCCACTGGCTCCTGCGCCCACGCGAAAGGCGCGGACAACGCCACAATGAGCGTGCCGGCGGCGAGAGCTGAAGAAGTACGCATAAAACCCTTTCCCGACTGGCCTAGTGGCCGAACGGATCCTCATCAGTGCCCGGCAACCAGGTCCGGCCGGGCTCGGTCCAACCGTTCGCCTTAATCGCGCGCTTTGCCTCGCGCTTGTAGCGGCCAGTCAACACATCGGTATACACCTTACCGTCAAGGTGGCCCACCTCGTGCTGCAGGCAACGGGCGAAGAAGCCGGTGCCCTCGATCTCGATTTCGTTGCCGTGCTCGTCGAGGCCCGTGACCTTGGCCCAATCCGCACGGCCGGTGGGGAAACCCTCGCCCGGAACCGACAGGCAACCCTCGTCGTCCTCGCCGTCATCGCGCGGCATCGTCTTCGGGATCTCGCTGGTCTCCAGCACCGGGTTGATCACCGTGCCGCGGCGCACCTCGTCCCCGTCCGGGCAGTGGTACACGAAAAGGCGCAGGTCAACGCCCACCTGGTTGGCGGCAAGGCCGACGCCGTTGGCGGCATCCATCGTCTCGTGCATGTCCGCGATCAGCTCCTGCAGCTCCTCCACAGGCTGAGTCACCTCGCGGGTCGGGTTGTGCAGGACAGGGTCGCCGTAAATCACGATGGGTCGAATCGTCATGCCTACTATATTAAGCATGCCTTCGACCCTTTCCGACTCCGACCGAACACTCCTCGACTTCGAAGCCCGCGCCCCGCGTAGCCTCGGGGCCAAGGAAGAGTCGATCCGGCAGGAACTCGGGCTTACGCCGACTCGGTACTACCAAAGGCTGAACCTGTTACTGGAGTCGCCCGATGCGCTGGCGTACGCCCCGCAGTTGGTGCGACGGCTGCGGGCTTTGCGCGAGCGGGGGTGAGTGGGGGCGAATGGACCACCTGCGAGTTTTGCCTGGCTGTACTGCTCATGCGGGGAGTTAGCGAGGGCGTATCATAAAACTTTCCGCGCCGCATTTGGGGTAGTAACCACTACTTTTGCGTAGCAGCGGCGGGGTGCTGGGGGGGTAAGGTGAGAAAACTGAATAAATAGCCTATGTGCCGCAGTGATGTAGCTCATTGAAAGAGGTGGGGGAGACCTGAAGATGCTTAAAATTTGCTTAGACGGTGCAGGTTCGGAGCGCTGCGGGTGGACTGATTCGCCCCTTAAAGGGGGAGGAGGTGGGGTATAGCTCGCCCGCATTTGAAAGGGGGCCAAGAACCTTTATGCTTATTTACGGGAGAATCCAAACAGGTTCCCCAAGACCCACGTTTAACACCTGCATGTGTAGGGGCCTTCTGCCAACCGGGTGTTAGATTCAAGAAAGGCTATTCGCTCATGAAGAATTCTGCACTCGTTCGCTCCACTGGTGCTGCGGCCATCCTCGGTCTGGCCCTGTCGGTGGGGAGCATTGGTGTGGCTCAAGCTCCGTTCGCTGTTGCGCAGGAGACCGCCGCTAGCAGCCCTGTCATTGATGACAATGCCGATGTCACGCTGACCATCGATAAGCGCCTCAACCCGACCTCCATCGGCGGCCCGGGCACTGGCGTGGCTGATCCGAACGTCACTGGTAACCCCCTGGAAGGTGCTACCTTCACCGGTACTTTGCTTAACGTTGACAACGTCAAGCCGGAAGATCTGGGCAAGCTCACGGCCTCGAACTACGAGGCGCTTGGTGCTACCGCGACCCAGACGACTGTGACTGGCACCACCGGCGCGGAAGGCAAGCTGGTGCTGGATAAGAACGATGGTCTGGTTCAGGGCATTTGGCTGTTCACTGAGACGATCACCGACAAGGTCACCGACACCGTTACCAAAAAGACCTACGAGGCCTCGGAGGTCGCCCCCTCCACCCCGTTCATCGTATCCCTGCCGTACACCAACGCAGAACGTGACGGCTGGAACTACAACGTCACCGTTCAGCCCAAGAACACCACTTCCGGCATCACGAAGGAAGTCAAGGACGCCGATAAGAATGTTGGCGATGACATTCAGTACCTGGTGAAGGGCAGCATCCCGGTGATCCCGAAGGGCGAGACGCTCAAGTCCTTCCGCATCACCGACCAGCTGGACACCGAGAACCTCGAGAACATCCGCGCCCAGGTTGCGCTGTCCGACGGCACCGACATCGTCGAAAATACTGACTACACCCTTACCATCGACCAGGAGGCGGGCACTGTCGAGGTGAAGTTCACCGAGGGTGGTCTGACTAAGCTCGCTGGTGTTGGCGCAGGGAAGACCGTCAATCTGACCATCGACGCCAAGGTGAAAGCAATTACCGGCACCGACGGTATCGCCGTGAACGAGGCGAAGCAGTTCATTAACTACCCGGGCCAGGATAACGAGACCGAGACCACGTCGAACGAGGTCAAGACCTACTGGGGTCTGGTCAACGTGGTCAAGACGGAAGAGGGTAAAGAAACCAAGCTGAAGGGTGCTGAGTTCGAGCTTTACCGCTGTACTGGCACTGAAAACAAGAAGGATCAGCTCGACGTAGATAACAAGATCACCATCGGTGGCAAGTCGACCTGGACCACCGGCGACGACGGCACCGTCATCATCGACGGCATTCACGTCACCGACGTCGAGGATGACTCCAAGAAGATCGACAAGTCCTACTGCCTGGTGGAGACCAAGGCTCCAAAGGGCTTCGTCGCTACCAACGAGGTTCACTCCTTCAAGCTCGCATCTGACGACGAGAAGCTGAACACCGCCACCCCTGTTCAGTACGACGCGAAGATTGAGAACAAGCGCTCCGAGATGCCGAAGCTGCCGCTCACCGGTGGCATGGGTATCGGACTCTTGGCGGCACTCGGTGCCTTGATTGCTGGCCTGGCGGCTTGGACCGCCCGCCGCGCCAACGCTGAGGCTTAAGGTCCCAGCCAGACTGAGCGCATTGACCTCAGTCAGTTAGCCCGCGCCCTCTCTACGGGGAGGGCGCGGGACTCACCCTAGTTTTCAACAACCACCGGATAGGGCGCGCTGCGTCCAGCAAGGTACGAAAATGGTTCTGCAAGATACCGCGTCCGCCGCGGGGCCGAAAGGCGCGTCGAAGTCGCTTCCGAAGAAGCTCCTTCCTACAGTCGTCTTATCGTTGTGCGCCATCTTCGCGTTGCTCTACCCAGTGGTAGTTACACAACTGAATAATTGGGAACAAATGCGCGTTGCTGACTCCTATACCAAGGACTTGGATGCGGCCGATCAGGGGGAAATCAGCCAGAAACTCGCCTCGGCGCAGGAGTACAACAGGTTTCGCACGGCCGGGCCCATCTTGGACCCTTGGCTAGCCCGAATTTCCGAAGATAACGCTGACTACCAGGCGTACCTTTCCGAACTAGACACCCACGAGGTAATGGCACGCCTCGTCGTGCCCAGCGCGAACATCGACTTACCTGTCTACCACGGGACGAGCGAAGCGGTTCTGCAGAAGGGAGTCGGGCACCTCTACGGCTCCGACCTACCAGTGGGAGGAGAAGGCAGCCATGCGGTCCTCACAGCCCACACTGGCTTGACGAACGCCACACTCTTCGACCACCTCCCCGACGTGGAGAAGGGTGACCCGATATACATGGGCGTCTCCGGGCAGAAGATGAAGTACGAGGTTACGGACATTCAGGTGGTGCTTCCGCACGAGACAAGCGGTTTGCGTCCCACACCCGACAAGGATCAGCTCACGTTGATCACCTGCACGCCTTACGGGGTTAACTCGCATCGACTGTTGGTGACGGCCGACCGAGTGCCCTTCGATGAAGAGGCCGCCGAAGCCTTCGCTCCCAGCAAGCTCCACTGGTCCTGGTGGATGTGGGCGTTGATGGCCGCCGCGCTGCTCATCGCCGTACTGCTTGCCCTGTGGATTGTGAAGACCACGCGTAAATACAAAGAGACTCACCACCCGTCATCTTTGGTTGAGGAATAGATTGTAGATGTTTAGCTTGCATAGTTTTTCCCGCGCAGCGGCGGCCCTGTGCCTCGGAGGAATCCTGGCGGTATCTACGCCAGTGGCAGCCGATGCCAAGGTGATCTCGGGATACGCGGGTGCCTCCGTCCACGTAGATCCGTCAACGATCGGGGACGCGCCCAACAGCCTGACTATCACCCTGCCGAAAGGAAACCCTTTCGACGAGGTGCCTGCGGGGGAGCTTCCACCGGGCTCTCTGAGCGGTTACACTTTCAGCCTCAAACGGGTCGCTGGCATTGACATTCGGAGCCGCGAAGGCTACGACAGCGCTCTCCACTTGACCTTGGACGAAGCCCGGGACCGAGGTTTCACCAACCCAGCGTTCTCACGCGTCAGCGACGAACAGGGCAAGGTTCGTTTCGATGGTCTTCCCGCTGGGGCCTACTTGATAGAGGTTGAACCGCCCGCGCGCGCGGGCGAGAAGCACGAGGATATCCGCCCGATGCTCATCATCCTCCCGGCGACCGATGAGGACGGTAGCTGGCTTCACGAACTAAACGTGAAGGCCAAGCCTGAGGACGGTCCCAGCGATGTCCCACCCCCCACCGATATTCCCGATCCCAGGCCAACGCCCACTACAACGCCTACAGATACTCCCGCTCCGGGGCCGACGACCACCTCGACGTCCACTCAGGATCGTCCCCTGACCTCTATTACGGGCACTCCCGGGAGTACCACGAGCCCGGTGACCGGGCCCTCTTCCGACCAGCCAGGTAAGTCGACACTCCGCCAGTTGGCGCAGACCGGTGCGTCGGTCCTAGGAATCGTTGCGGTGGGAGCGCTGCTACTGCTCCTGGGAGGCTACGTGATGCGCAGGAATAACAAAGGTGAACAGCGATGAAGAGAATGGAAACGATGAAGATGTTGCGCAGCGTCGCCCGTAAGAGCGTAGCGGCAGCCTTTACGCTCATGCTAGTTCTTGGCGCCGCCCCTTTTGCGGTAGAGAACGGTAGCTCCACGCTGTCGACTCCAGCAGCCGAGGCTCAAACCACTGTCCAAGCCCCAGTAACGATCAACAGCGTAAACTCCGAATACAGCAATGTTTTCTCGGTTCATTTGGGGGCAACCGAGGCGATGTCGATGACGCGCCTGACTATAAATACCACGGAGAAGTTCGCCAGCAGAACTGATACCGGAGATCGGAGGCTGACCATCAACGGGAAGTCTTATCCAGTATCGTCGATTTCGGCGACGCAGAAAACCCTGACCGTCAGCTTGCCTGACGGAGTAGAGGTGCAGCCTGGGACCCCCATCGTGGTCCAGTGGAGGGCAGGTCAGGCCAAGGCCCCGAAGCTGTCGAGTATGACCGCCACCATGGAGGGAACTGAGCTGGCACCCCCGGAGCCGCCAGAAGAGGGTAATCCCACGGAGGCGAAGAACTTCCGCCCCCTCGGAAATGACAGGGAATATGACAAGTGCCAGACCGACAATGGCCTTCTCTTTTCGAAAACTTGGTGGGATAATAAGCAAGGCACCCGAAAGTTTGGTGGCAAGAGCGTCGGAGTTGTAGAGGTAAAGGTTGATGGCGTCTTTGACCTCGCCAACGCAATTAATACCGCTGATCCACGCCTGCAGTTGCGGTTCGGCTCCACTCAAGCGGGTTGGACCGAGCTGAAGAAGGACATTGACTACACGATTACGGTGAGTGGGGACAGCGTCTATTTCAAGCTCAACGAAGACCACAAGCGGGCCGATCCGAGTGTCGTATCTTACGACGTAGAGGCACGCATCCCCTTGAACACCACTCCGTCCGGATGTCAGATGACGTTGTGGCACCAAGGGCCCGAGTGGTTCAACCGCGATGCGGAAAAGATCGATGTCAATGCGCCAGAGACGCCGCGCGAGCAGCTGCTGGACTGGCTTCCTGCTTCTTCCCCAAACCCGCCGCTGCCACAACGCTGCGGCGGCAAGATCGCGCTTGTCTTCGACACATCCGACTCCATTGCTAGGGAACAAGGCCGTGGTGTCTTTGCTAGTCGAGACGCTGGCCTTGGGGTCATCAACGCGCTGCAGGGGACCGGCAGCCAGATGGCGATTTACAACTTCGCTTCGGCACCTAAATCTATCCCGGGTATGTCGACGGACACACTGAGCCTTAACAACGAGGACGACGTCCAGAAGCTGCGCGATGCCGTCAACGCTATCGCCGAGCCGTTCACCCGTAACGGCCGCGGCGGCACCAACTACGAGGCCGGCCTGAATCAGGTACCACCCGGCGAGTTTGACGTGGTGTATTTCATCTCCGATGGCCTGCCCACGACAAGTAAGCGGGATTATCCCCTCGGTTTCGATATCGGTACTCTGATCAACCAAAGTGACTTGTCGGCCGCGGTGAACGAAGCTAATCGACTGAAGGAATCGGGCACCCGGATCGAGACTGTCATGGTTGGTTTTGAACCGGTCAACGAGCATATCCTCAAGGACGATTACTTCGGACTAGGAACCGTCCAGAAACAGAAGACGCCGAAGACACCCGAAGCACCGGAAGGAATTGAAAAGCCGTGGCCGTACCTAGACGGTTACGGTTATCCTAGCTACTACGGTGAGGCGGACTTTGTCCGCGAGATCGTCACGGGTGGCGAGGTACTGATGTGGGACACCCCGGACGATAGCACCACCACGCAGTATGACATCACGAACCAACCGGAGATCTGGCGCGCGGCTGTGCGAAACACGAAGTCCATCGGTGCGGACATTTCCAGTGAAGACGCCGTCACCACCGTTGCGAACTTTGACGACTTGGTGAAAGAGCTCAGTGACCTCGTGCTCAAGGACTGTTTTGGTTCGATTAATGTGACCAAGCTCGTGTATGACGACGGCGATACCTCAACCCCAGGCGAGGGCTGGACGTTCGATACCTCCGTTGACAACGGGGAGAAAGACATCGTCGACGGTGACGATAGTAGTGGCCGCGAATCCAGTGTCACTGACGTGACCGGGGAAGACGGAAGCTACGGGCGTTCATTTGACCAGTCGGACGGCAAGGGCCAAAAGGTTACCGTGGTTGAACACCAGCAGGCCGGCTATAAGTTGCGTCCCGTTGGCGAGAAGAACGCAGTGTGTACAAAGAACGTGTTCGACGCTGCGATTGGAACGTGGACTAGCTCCTCTGCAGATGTCCGCAACGTTAACGATGACCCCACCAAACCTGGCTTCGGCGTGGACGTGCCTTTCCGCGGTATCGTGAACTGCACTATCGCAAACGAGACGGTAACAGTGAAAATTGATCTTTCCGTAGAAAAGGTTGGGTTCGACAATAAGGAGCAGGCGCTCGAAGGAGCGGAGTTCACCCTCAATAGGGTGAATGCGGACGGGACGCAAGAGTTAGTAAAGATTCTCAAAGGCACCGATCTGCGTGTCGAGGATCTTCAGGTGGGAGCGAAATACGAGCTCGTGGAGACGAAGTCTCCTCAGGGCTATCAGTTGCTGACCCGTCCGGTGGTCTTCTCTATCGAATCGGCTGACGATGGTAAGCCCACCATCGAGCTTGAAGGCGGTGCAGAGCAGTACCCAGAGGTCTCAATTCGCATCGATGAAAAGGACGAGAACCACTCCATCATGCAGGTGGCTGATATTCGTAAGGGCGATCTTCCGGTCACAGGCGGCCGAGGGCTCGGGGGATTGGTGCTGCTTGGCGGTTTCTTGACTGTCGCAGCCGCGCTTACCGGTCGGAGAGTACGCATCTAGCCTTTAGCGGTTGAGTTGCGCTGTCGCGAAGCTCTGTAAGGGTGGTGGCCCGGCCTCTGGTCGTGGTCACCGCACTGCTGTGACGGGCACGGGTAGATGGCGCAAAACACCGAGTCGTCTGCAGGCTAGTGCTACTACGGCAGCGACCAGATCCGCCAACTGATTGGCTTCTGCAGCGAGGCGATGCGCCCGGACTTCATGCATTAAAGCGTACGGTGCAGATGGATTCAGTAGGCGCGAGGATGCGGCCGTACGTACGAAACGCGCTCACCATCGTCAGCCATCTGAACAAGATCGGGGGCCGGAATGAAAGTAATCCTCGTTGACTCAGCAGGGTAACAAAAATGCCGCTGCGGAGTGTATATGATCTACGCAAGATCGTTTGGTGAGTGAAAAGGGAGGTGAGGCTGATGAGAGTTTCTGTCGAGCAGATCGCTAGCGGGTTCAGAGCAGATCTCAGCGCTGTGAGACGAGCTGTCGACCAGGGCCTCGTCGAACTCGATTCAGCTGGAACCTTGAGTCTTATGCTTGCCCAGGCACTTTCACGATTCATTTCGGAAGAATTCAAGGAAATGTTCGGTGCTGAGGTTGCCTTCCTTGGGGACGGACTCGTGTATTCCACGGACTCTGACTTTGACCGGGGAAATATGGCGTTTGCTGGTTTGAGCCTTATAGGCTCCAGCAACCTCGGAATCGTTGCGGGAGGCCGAGAGCTGTTCCAAGTGGAAAGTCTTGAGGCTCTTTACAAGGCTGGTGTGACCGAAATTTCTGAAGAGCTTGCAGAATACGGGTTCCTGATTCGCCAGAAGAACTTGAGTGAGATGCAAGCGCTCGCTGACGCCTACATGCTGGGAGATGCCCGCGTGCAGCAGGCGGTCAGGGATCGTCTGCTGGAGGGCCCTCGCTCGACGGCGTAGGTGCGTGCGTCGGCGTGTTTCCTGCTGTTGCTGATTCCGCAGGGGCGGAAGTTTGGGGCCTGGGGGACCGGCCAGCTGCCTGTCTGCCTTTCGGGGTTGGTGGGGAAGTCCCCGTGCTGAGAGTTCTGATTGCCGCTATCCGTACAGCTTGGATGGAGTAGCGCCACCTGGCGTTAACTAGTCCTCACCTATCCGGACGTTGGTACCAAAAGCTCGCATCTGACAAGTGATTGGCGTCTAAATGGAGCTAGCTCCATTTGGACCTGCGGTGGTCGTAAAATGCCAGGTCGTGTGTCGGCGGTCTTCCTAAACGGAGCTAGCTCCATTTGGACCTGCGGTGGTCGTAAAACGCCAGGTCGCGGGTTGGCAACTTTCCTAAATGGAGCTAGCGCCATTTGGGTCTACGGCGTTGGGAAAACACCTGGTCGCGTGTTGACGGATTCTCTAAATGGAGCTAGCTCCATTTGGAACTGTCTGTCAGAAGCGCTCCGCAGTCAACCGTCTCAGGACGTGGAAGGCACCCTGCGGCCCCGCATGGCCAAGATCGACGCCAACTTCCGGCGTGTCAGGGACGATTATTCCCTCAAGTGGTACTTGAGGGTCTAGAGTGGCGGATGTGAATACTGTGAACCCTGGTGATGGACATCGCGGACGAGACGAGTTTCCGCGCGAGAGCGACGAGTACCGTGGCGCCCACCGCCGCGCCGACGAGCCGGACGAGGCGTACGAGGACTACCAAGGCTACGAGGATTACGCCGATGAGCCCGAATACGTCGAGGCTGAGCCGGTCGAAGAGGCGGGCGCCGGATACGTTTCCGCCGACGAGGCGCGGGCGGGTTCGACTGCCGTAGCGGCTGGCGCTGGCGCAGCCGCAGCAGCACCCGCGGCGGCGCGGCTGCCGAAGCGTGGACTCGCAATGATCCTCCTGGCAGTGGGCCTGCTCCTGCTGCTGTGGGGCATCTTCGCGCTGGGGCAGAACAAGGACTCTTCCGAAAACGCGGCGCAGGAAACCCAGGCCTCGCAGTCTGCGGACAAGGGTGCTGCCGACTCCAATGCACCTGGCGCAAACAACGATGCAAACGCCAACGACCAGACCGCTAACGGCGCAGACAACAACGCCGCCGACAAGCCCGACGCCCAGAATCCGGCCGACCGCGAAAACAACCCCGACGCAGCTAACCCCGACGCCGACCGCGAGAACAACGCCGAGAACCCAGACGCCAACAACCCCGACAACCCAGCGCAGCCCAACCCGGCGGCCCCGGATCTGACGGCGCAGAATGCGCAGGTGTACGTCTACAACAACTCGGGCGTGCCGGATTTGGCGAACCAGACCGCGGGCAAGCTCGGCGGTCAGTACAGTGTCGCGAATAAGTCGCAGGACGCTGCAGCGATGAATATGCCGGAGCAGACCTTCGGTGTGTTCCCGGAGACCTTCGTCTTCTACAACCCGCAGGTCGCGGGTGCGGAGCAGGTTGCGGCGGATATTGCCCAGCGCGTCGGCGGTACCCCGCGTGCGACGAACGACCTGCCGGGTGCTGACACCCAGCTGCCGTCGGAAGCGCTGCAGAACCGCCACGCCATCACGGTCGTCCTCGCAGGCTAAGCAAAGCCACTAAGCAGCACGTGAAACCAAATTCCCGCGTTTTGCGCCCGGCAACCTAGACTTGGGCGCATGGATCCTTATCGCGATTTTGCACGATCCGCGGCGCCGACGCTCGGCGTGGAGTGGGAGGTCGGCGTGGTCGACCCGGACACGCGCGACCTGGTGCCGCACGCTGAGCGCGTCATCGAGCAAGTGGAGCGGGAACATCCCGGAACCCACCTGGAGCGCGAGTTCCTGCAAAACACGATCGAGCTGGTCACGCCCATCTGCACAAACACGCGCGAGGCCGTCGACGCCCTGCGCACGGACCTGGAGAAGATCCGCAGCGCGGCCGAGTCTCAGGGCCTGAAGCTGTGGGCGGGCGGCGGCCACCCGTTTTCTGATTTTCGTGAGCAACCCCTAAGCCCGAAGCTCACCTACAAGGAGATCATTAACCGCACGCAGTATTGGGGCCAGCAGATGCTGTTGTGGGGCATCCACTGCCATGTTGGCATCAGCCACGAGGATCGCGTCTGGCCGATTATTAACGCGATCATGACCAAGTACCCGCACCTGTTGGTCATCTCCGCTTCCAGCCCGGGCTGGGACGGTATCGACACCGGCTACGCGTCGAACCGCACCATGCTCTACCAACAGCTTCCCACCGCGGGCATGCCGTACCAGTTCCGCGACTGGGATGAATGGGTGCAGTTCATGCGCGAGCAGCAGACCTCCGGCGTGATCAGCCACACCGGCAGCATGCATTTCGACGTCCGCCCGGCCGCCAAGTGGGGCACCATCGAGGTGCGTATTAGCGACGCCACGTCGAACCTGCGCGAACTCGCCGGCATCGTCGCCCTCACACACTGTCTGGTTGTGTACTACGACCGCATGATCGACGCCGGCGAGGAGCTGCCCACGCTGCAGCCCTGGCACGTGGCGGAGAACAAGTGGCGCGGCGCGCGCTACGGGATCGACGCGCTCGTGATCACCAGTCGGGACACCGACGAGCGCTGGGTGACTGACGAGCTGAACGACATGTTGGACGAGCTTCGCCCCATCGCCGAGGAGCTGGACTGCGTGGAAGAGATGGAGATCGTCCGCGAGATCATGGATCGCGGCGCGGGCTACCAGCGCCAGCGCAAGATCTACCAGGCCACCGGCGACTGGAAGCGCGTGGTGGACGCCACCTGCGACGAGATGTTCGCGCTGCAACCACCGCGCTAGTCCTTCGGCCCCTCCGGGTCCACGCGCTTGGGGTGGTAGTCGGCGGGCCGATCGTTGCGGCTGAGTTGGCCCGGCCCGCCGTAGAGTCCCTCGCGGCGCGCGACGCGGCCCAGGCGCTGCGCGGTGACCGGGTTGGACATCAGCGCGAACAGCACCAAAAGGACGAGCATCCCTAAGTCGCCGCGGTGGTGGACGGAGAAATCGGGGGAGCTGACCAGTCGGATGAAGGTGCCCACGAACATGAGCAGCAGGCCGGTGGTCTGCGGCTTCGTAATCGCGTGGACGCGCGCCATGGTGGAGCCGAAGCGGACGGTGCCCACCGCGGCCGAGAAGACCATGAAGGCACCGGGGAGGATGAACAGGAGCGAGAGGGCGTCGAAAAGCAGGTGCCAATTCATAGTGAACCATCCCTCTTGCGGAAGCGGGCAACGGAAATGGAGGCGATGAAGCCGAGCAGGGCGATCACCATCATCACGTTGACTACGGTGGTGTCCAGCGTCCAGCAGATGTAGAGCGCCAGCGCGCACTGGAGTGAGGCGGTGATCGCGTCGTTGCCCAGTACGCGGTCCATCGAGTCGGGGCCGACGATGACGCGCCAGGTCAGCAGGGCGAAGCCGACGGCGATGAGCACCGCGGCGATGCCGAGGAACACGTTGTACACGGTGGGATCCATGGGTTACCTCCTGCTTTCGAAGATCTCGATCATCTGGCGCTCGAGCTTGGCCACGTTGGCGATTTCGCGTTCGATGGCTCGCTCGTTGTCGGCGTCGAGGACGTGGATGGTCCACTCGCGGTCGGCCAGGTTGATATCCGTGACGGAGCCGCCGGGCTGCAAGTTGTAGGCGCAGGTGGCCAAGTACAGGACGAACTCGCTGCTCAGGCGCATGGGCACGTTGAGGATCGCGTTGCGCGGCGGCTCGGCAGGGCGCAGCGCCAGCCAGCTGACCTTGATCGAGGCCACCGCGAGATCGCGCAGCCACGAGAAAATAAAGAGGACGAGGCGGCCCCAGTGGATGCGGTAGCCGTGGTTGGGGATGCGTGGCAGGGGCAACAGCAGCACAACCGCGAGCCCGAGCCCAAGGCCTGCGGCGAAGTTGCCCCAGCTCAGCTCGCCCATCAGCAGGATCCACATCACGGTCAGCCATGCCACGAACCAGGGGCGGAAGCGGTGCTTAATACCGGTGAAAAGCTGGCTCATTTAGTGCTCACCTCCGGACGGGCTTGCGCTTGTCGACGCCTCACTCGCACGCACCGGCGTCGGCACCGTCTCGGTGCTCACGCCCTGGGTGGGCTCACTGGTGGTGCCGTCTCGCTGATTGCGGTGCCGGTATAGCGCATCGGAGCGGCCGTACTCGTCCTGCGGGGTGGCAAAGCGCTCCGGGCGGCGCGTCGGGTTCTCCGGCTCGGTGACTTCCCCGTCCACGCCGATGCCGGGGACGGTGTCCAGCACGGCGCTGCGGTAAATCGAGTTGTCCTGGGCGGATTCGGCGGCGCGGTCGGTGATGTGTGAGATCGGGCCGGCGAGAAAGGTGATTGAGACGGACGCTGCGACGAGCAGCGCGGTGGACAAAAACATGCCGGTGGGTACGCGGCCGACGTCGGCACGCTCGGCGAACTGGGTCGTGGCACCGCGCTCCGCGAGGTTGGCGGGCCGGGCCATGGCCACGTCGCCCTCGGGGGCGTCGGCGCGGTCGCGGAGGAAGCCCTTGGACCAGACGAGGATCATGGCGTAGAGCGTCAACAGCGAAGTGACCACGGCACCGCCGATAAGGACCCACGCCAACCAAGAGCCGTCGTCCGCGCCGGCCTGGATGAGCATGACCTTGCCCAGGAAGCCGGAGAATGGCGGGATGCCACCCAGGTTGAGCGCCGGGATGAAGTAGAGCAGCGCGATGACCGGGGCGGTGTACAGCAGGGAGCCGAGTCGGCGCAGCTGCGCGGAGCCTGCCTGGCGCTCGATGAGACCGACAACCAAAAACAGCGAGGTCTGCACGAGAATGTGGTGAACGGCGTAGAAGATGGCGCCGGACAGGCCCGCCATGGAGCCGAGCGCGATGCCGAAGATCATGTAGCCGATGTGCGAGACCAGGGTAAAGGACAGCAGGCGTTTGATGTCGTTTTGGGCGAGCGCGCCCATCACGCCGACGATCATGGTCAAAAGCGCGACCCACATCAGCAGGGTGTCCAGCGAGCCGTCGGTAAAGACGGTGGAGCGCATGCGGATGATGGCGTACACACCCACCTTGGTCAACAGGCCCGCGAACACGGCGGTGACCAGGGAGGCCGCAGTGGGGTAGGAGTCCGGCAGCCAGGCATCCAGCGGGAAAACAGCCGCCTTGATGCCGAAGGCCACCAGCAGCGTGGCGAAGATGGCGGCGCGGGTGCCTTCCGGGATGTCTTCCATGCGCAGTCCGGCGTGCGCCATGTTCACGGTGCCCACCGAGGCGTAGACCAGGGCGAGCGCGAAGAGGAAGACCATGGAAGAGGCCATGGAGACCATGACGTAGCCGATACCGCTGCGCACGCGCCCAGGGGATGCACCGAGGGTGAGCAGGACGTAGGAGGCGACGAGGAAGACCTCGAAGCCGACGTAGAGGTTGAACAGGTCCCCAGCCAAAAACGACAGGTTCACGCCCAGGCAGAGCAGCATGTAGACGGGGAGGAAGACGGCGACCGGGTCGTCATCGTCGCCGTCGCGAAGCCCCTGCGAGATGCCGTACCACATGACGGCGAACAGCACGATCGCGGAGACGAACAGCATGATGGTGGACAGCCGGTCGGCAACGAGCGTGATGCCGATCGGGGCATCCCAGCCGCCCATCTGCACTGTCTGGATGCCGTGGACGTCGGCGACGATGATCATCGCGCCCGCGATCACCGCCAGCGCGAACAGGGTGACAAACGCGATCGTGCGCTGCACCTGCACGTGGCGGCCAGTGACCAGGATCAGTGCCGCCGCGATGGCGGGCAGCACCAGCGGCATGACGATGAGGTACGGCATGGAGCTCAGCGCCGCGTCGGCGAATTCGATGAGGCTAGCGTTCATCGTCCGCCTCCTTCACCGGGGTCTCAAAGGAGTGGGGGCCGAAGGAATCGCCGGTCTCGCTCGGCCGGCCGGTCTCCGGGTCGTCCGAGCGGTCGTGGTCGGGCGCGGCCGCGGGGAGCGAAGGCCGGGCTGCGATGGCGCGGTCTTCCTCGTCGCGTTCGATGATGTCGTCGGTGCGGTAGCGGTACTGCCGGTACGCGAGCGCGAGCATGAAGGCGCTCATAGCCATGGAAATCACGATGGCGGTAAGGATCATCGCCTGCGCGAGCGGGTCGGCGCTGTGGTCAAAAAGCGTGGACTCGCGCCCGACGATTGGCGGGGAACCGGCTTGCCCGCCGGACTGCAGAAGCAACAGGTTCGCGCCGTTGCCGATGAGCAGCACGCCCATGATCATGCGGGTCATCGCCCGATCAAGCATGAGGTAGACGCCGGATGCGATGAGCACGCCGGAGCCGATCAAGAGAAAGAGGTTCGCTTCCATCTACTCGCTCCTTTCTGTGTTGGGCTCATTGCTTCTCGACGCCGCGTCGACCCCCACCGCACTCGATCCTGTCGACCCGACCGCAGCGCGGTCGGAGGCGCGGGCCGCCCGGCGGCGGGCCTGCAGGCGGCGGCGCAGCTTGTTCTTCGCTTGCAGCTGGCGTGCGCGGTCGCGGGCGCGCTGCTTGCGGGTGTCCTCTTCGCGGTCGAGGTAGGCGCCCATGGAGCCGAGGATGTGCATGGTCAGGCCGAGGACGATGGTGTACACGCCCGCGTCGAAAAGCAGCGCGGAGGGCACGTCGAACTCGCCGATCAGTGGCAGCGAGGCCGTGGCGTAGTCGGACATCAGCGGCGGGTTGCCGTAGAACATCGGCACGACGACGCAGATGGCGGACAGCAGGATGCCGGTGCCCAGAAGCTTCGCGGGGTCGACGGGCAGCGCCTCCTCAATTTCGGCGCGGCCGCCCGCCAGGTAGCGCAGCGTGAACGCGAGTGCGGCGACCAGGCCGCCCGCGAAACCGCCCCCGGGCGCGTTATGGCCGGAGAAGAAGAAGTAGAAGGACAACAGCATCATCGACGGGAAGAAGATGCGTGTGACCACGTCCACCATGATGGAGCGGTTCTGTGCTCGCTCGGAGTCAACGCCCGAGGCGAGCCAGCGCGGCTTGTTCGTCGACAGCGTCGGGCGGCGCGAGGAACGGCCGAACTTGCCGGTGCCGAAGATGAGGCTGGCCACGCCGGTCGCGGCGATGACCAGCACGAGGATCTCGCCGAAGGTATCGGCGGCGCGGAGGTCCACCAGCAGCACGTTGACGGTGTTGCGGCCGTGCCCGATGTCGTAGGCCAGATCCGGCATGTAGGTGGAAATGGGAGTGGCCTGGCGCGCGGAGATCGCCGTCATCGCCACGATGACCACGGAGACGCCGGTGGCGATGGACAGCCAGGCGCGCAGCCGGTTGTCGTCCGTGCGCGGCTCCACCTCGGTAGGCATCTTGCGCAGCACGAGCATGAACACCACCATCACGATGGTCTCCACCAGCGCCTGGGTGAGCGCCAGGTCTGGTGCGCCGTGGAGGGCGAAGAGGAACGCCATGGAGTAGCCGGTTAGCCCCACCATCACCACGCTGGAGAGGCGGTTGCGCTGCATGGTGGCGAAGACGGCCATGGCGCACATGAGGCAGACCACCATGCCCTGCCACGGCGAATCCCACAGGATCATGCGGATGTCGTTGCTCTCGCCCAGGATGAGCGCGCCGAGGGGTACAACCATGAGCGTGGCGAAGATGACGGCCAGGTTGATCGACAGCGAGCCGCGCTGCGTCGAAGCGGTGAGCTTGAGCGAAGCGTTGCGCAACACGTGCAGGATGTTGTCCCAGAGCTCGTCGGCGTCGCCAAGCGCGGGTTTGGGAAAAGCGGCGCGCTTGATCAGTTTGCGCTGCCAGAACACAATTGCACCGGCAGTGACGATGACGACAGTGAGCACCAAGGGCGTGGTGATGCCGTGCCAGAGTTTTAGGTCGTGGCCCTCCACGGTGGGGAAGCGCACGTCCAGGTAGCTGTTGATGGCGTTTGACAGCCAGGAGGGCAGCAGCCCGAAGGTGACAGTGGCGAGCGTCAGCAGCGCCGGGGATAGGGACAGGCGCGGGCCGATGTGGTGCATCTGTGCCACCGCGGGCGAGACCCCCTCCTCCTTGTGCGCTTCCTTCGTGGCAAAAGCGCCCCACAAAAAGTACAGGGAGTACGCCATGGTCAGTATCGAGCCGACCACCAGCGCCACCAGGGTCAGGTGCCCCGGCATGCCGTGCAGCAACTCCTCGTGCAGGATCGCCTCGAGCGCAGCCTCCTTGGCGATGAACCCAAACAGCGGCGGGATACCCGCCATCGACGCCGCCGAGACCACTGCCAGCGCCGCGATGAAAGGCTCGCGGCGCGCCAGGCCGGACAGCTCGCCGATGTCACGGGTGCCGGTGGTGTGGTCGATCGCGCCGACGATCATGAACAGCGTGGCCTTGAACATGGAGTGCGCAAAGGTGATCGCCAGCCCAGCCATCGTCGCCTCGCGCGAGCCCACGCCGATCACGGCGGTGATGAAGCCCAGCTGGGAGACGGTGCCGTACGCCAGGATCAGCTTGAGGTCGCGCTGCTTCAGCGCCATCCAGCCGCCCAGCAGCATGGTGAACAGGCCCGTGGTAATCACCACGAGGTGCCAGGTGTTCACCGCCGCCATATCCGGGGCCAGGCGCGCCACCAGGTAGATCCCGGCCTTGACCATCGCGGCGGAGTGCAGGTACGCCGACACCGGGGTCGGGGCCGCCATCGCGCCGGGCAGCCAGAAGTGCCAGGGGGCCTGCGCGGACTTGGTCAGGGCGCCGAGCATGATCAAGACGATTGCCGCCGAGATCGCCGGGGTGTTCTCCAGGTCCGCGAACTGGGAGATTTGGCTGAGCCGCCAGATGCCGGTGTTGAAGCCGAGCAGGTTGATGCCCACCAGCATGGCCAGCCCGCCGAAGGTGGTGATCATCAGCGCCTGGATCGCCGCCCTGCGTGACGACGCCCGCTCGCCGTAATAGGAAACGAGCAGGTATGACAGGATGGAGGTCAGCTCCCAGAACACGTACATCAGCAGGAAGCTGTCCGAGATGACCAGCCCGTACATGACGGTGGCGAACATGGTCAGCTCGCCGCCGAACTTGGCCAGCCGGCGCGGGTTGGAGTCGAAATAGCCCCAGCAGTACAACAGGACGAGTGCGCCCACACCCAAGATGATCAGGCTGAACAGGCCCGCCAGTGCGTCGAGCCGGAAGTCCAGGTTCATGTTCACCGACGGCATCCACGGATACCGGGCGACAATCTCACCCTGGTTTGCGAACACGCCGCGCTGGAACAGGCTGACCACCCAGATAAACCCGCCGAGGGGCACTGTAGCGAGAAGTGCAAATGCTGGCCGCCCAAGGATGCGGATCAAAAGCGGAGCGCAGGCCGTGGCGATGATCAGCGCGGCGAGCAGTGTGAGCACAGGGCGGACCCCTCCTTGGGCAGTTCGGATCGAGTTCTCAAGCCGTGCCCAACGTTGCGGCAAAGCAGCGTAAGAAGATCGTTGAACTACTACACCTGGAGCAGTGCGCTCGGCACCGCTCGCTCGCGAAGGGGCGCGTCAAATGTATAGGCGCGGCCAATGGGCTCAACTGTACCGATTAGGTAACAGGTGCGCCACTGGCTGCTATTTGCCGTAGGTCTGAAGGAAGCGCGCCTCGGCAACCGCGATGCGCTCGATTTCCGTGGGGTCAACCGACTCGTCCACGCCGTGGATGCCGCAGGCGGGCTCTTCGACACCGAAGAGCGCGATCTCGGCCTCCGGGAACTGTTCCTGCAGCGTAATCGTCAACGGGATCGAGCCGCCGGAACCGACCACCGTCAGAGTCTCGGCACCGTAGGCCTCGCGCAGGCACTCGCCAAGCTTTGCGACGCCTGGACGCTCCGGATCAGTAGCAAAAGGCTCATTAATGCCACTGACCTCCACGTCGACCTTCGCGCCCCACGGGGTGTGCGCGTGGATGTGCTCTACCATCTTCTGCGCCACCTCTGCGGCGTTTTGGCCGGCGGGCACGCGCAGGTTGAACTGGGCCTCGGCGCGCGGGTTGACCGCGTTGACCGCCTTGGCGACCGGGGTGGAGGTAAAGCCGATCATGGTCACGGCGGGGCGGGCCCAGCACATGTCGGCGGGCTCGTCCTCGACGGTGCCGAGCAGCTGCACGCCGTCGAGCACGCCCGCGTCGGTGCGGAAGGTGTCGCGCTCGTACGCGTCGCCGGACCACTTGGTGGTGGTGTCGACGCCGTCGATGGTGGTGCGCCCGTGCTCGTCGAAAAGCGAGTCGGCGATGCGCACCAGGGCGTGCGCCGCGTCCGGGGCCGCGCCGCCGAAGCTGCCGGAGTGGATTGCGCCCTCGAGGGTCTCCACGGTGACCTTGATCTGGGCGCCGCCGCGCAGGGAGGTGGTCAGCGTCGGCTCGCCGACGGCGGCGTTGCCGGAGTCTGCGATGAGGATGACGTCGGCGCGGAAGATCTCCGGGTCGGACTCGATGAGCTTGACCAGCCCGTCCTCGCCGCCGAGCTCCTCGGAGCCCTCGACGACGACCTTGAGGCCCAGGTCCGTGCCGCCGTTTTGCTCGAGCAGGCGCAGCGCCTCGAGGTGCATAGCCAGGTTGCCCTTGCAGTCGGCAGCGCCGCGGCCGTACCAGCGCCCGTCGCGCTCGGTCAGCTCGAACGGGTCGCTCGTCCACGCGGCCGGGTCGCCCGCAGGAACCACGTCGTAGTGGGAGTAGAGCAGCACGGTGGGCGCGTCGCCCACCGGCTCCTTGACGCCGACGACCGTGTCCGCGTCGTCCACGGTGGGGTAGCGCGTGACCTTCAGGCCCGCCTTCTCTAAGGCGGCGACGGTCCAGGCGCAGGCGGCCTCGTGCTCGTCGGCCAGCTCTGGGGTGGAGTGGGGCGAGTTGAAAGAGACCAGTGCGGCCAGGTCGGAGAAGATGCGGGAGCGGTCCGGTGTGAAGTCAGTCATGTCGGTGACGCTACCAGTGGGGGCACGTGATCGTCGATAAGCAAATGCGTGCTTGCACTCGACGGGGGTGAGTGCTAAAAATGGGATCTAGCACTCGGAGACGCCAAGTGCTAAGCGGGTGAGGCTGCACACTCAGCAGCCGTGCCGTCGCGGGCGCCTGCTTGAACCGACGAATTGAGTACTCGTTCCACAATATATAAGGAGCAACAAACTCACATGGCAAAGACCATTGCATTCGACGAGGAAGCACGCCGCAGCCTCGAATCCGGCCTGAACACCCTGGCAGACGCCGTCAAGGTCACCCTTGGCCCGAAGGGGCGCAACGTCGTCCTGGAGAAGTCTTGGGGCGCACCGACTATTACGAACGATGGCGTGACCATCGCGAAGGAAATCGAGCTCGAGGACCCGTACGAGAAGATCGGCGCCGAGCTGGTCAAGGAAGTTGCGAAGAAGACGGACGACGTCGCCGGCGACGGCACCACCACCGCAACCGTGCTCGCACAGGCGCTCGTGCGCGAGGGCCTGCGCAACGTTGCCGCTGGCTCCAACCCGATGGGTATTAAGCGCGGCATCCAGGCTGCGACCGAGGCAGTGTCCAAGCACGTGCTGGACAACGCCAAGGAAGTAGAGACCCAGGAGCAGATCGCGTCCACCGCTGGCATCTCCGCCTCCGACCCGGAGATTGGTGCCAAGATCGCCGAGGCGATGTACGCAGTCGGCAACGGCTCTGTAAACAAGGACTCCGTCATCACGGTTGAGGAGTCCAACACCTTCGGCGTTGACCTCGAGGTCACCGAGGGCATGCGCTTTGACAAGGGCTTCATCTCCGCCTACTTCGCCACCGACATGGAGCGCGGCGAGGCAGTCCTGGAAGACCCGTACATCCTGCTGGTCTCCTCCAAGATCTCCAACGTCAAGGAGCTCGTGCCGGTCCTGGAGCAGGTCATGCAGTCCGGCAAGCCGCTGCTGATCATCGCCGAAGACGTTGAGGGCGAGGCGCTGTCCACCCTCGTGGTGAACAAGATCCGCGGCACCTTTAAGTCCGTGGCTGTCAAGGCACCGGGCTTCGGTGACCGACGCAAGGCAATGCTGCAGGATCTGGCCATCCTTACCGGCGGCCAGGTCATCTCCGAGGAGGTTGGGCTTTCGCTCGAGACCGCTGGCGTCGAGCTGCTCGGCCAGGCACGCAAGGCCGTTATTACCAAGGACGAGACCACCATCGTCCAGGGCGCTGGCGACCAGGCCCAGATCGAGGGCCGCGTCAAGCAGATCCGCGCCGAGATCGAGCACTCCGACTCCGACTACGACCGCGAGAAGCTGCAGGAGCGCCTGGCTAAGCTGGCCGGCGGCGTGGCAGTGATCAAGGTCGGTGCCGCCACCGAGGTGGAGCTCAAGGAGCAGAAGATGCGCATCGAGGACGCCGTGCGCAACGCGAAGGCTGCTGTGGAGGAGGGCATCGTCGCCGGCGGTGGCGTGGCACTCCTGCAGGCCGCCAAGGAGCTTGAGGGCGACCTCGGCCTGGACGGCGACGAGGCCACCGGCGTGAAGATCGTCCGCGAGGCGCTCTCCGCACCGCTGAAGCAGATCGCGCTGAACGCCGGCCTGGAGCCGGGCGTGGTTGCCGACAAGGTTGCTAACCTCCCGGCAGGCCAGGGCCTGAACGCGGCGACCGGCGAGTACGTCGACATGGTCGCTGAGGGCATCAACGACCCGGCTAAGGTCACCCGCTCCGCGCTGCAGAACGCTGCGTCCATCGCTGGTCTGTTCCTGACCACCGAGGCTGTCGTGGCTGACAAGCCGGAGCCGGCTGGTGCCGCAGGCGCTGGCATGGATCCGGAGGCCATGGGCATGATGTAAGCCTGTCCGGCTTCGAGCCCCCCGCGGATGTCTCCGCGGGGGGCTTTTTCACCCCCGGAAGTGGGGGCCTGTTTTCTTAAAGGTAGTTAGTGCTTATCGACGCCCTACCCCCTCCCGTTACACCCCTCGCCCGAAGTTTAAGACGCGTTAACTTAGGCGGACCATAACACTTGTATAACAATGCAGGTCGTGCAGGAGGCTGGGAGGAAGGTTGCCAAAGTGTGAACGAGGCTCCCAGGTAAGGAATTCTCAGGCGGGAAAAATCCTTCCGCGAACCCCTTGCGGATGCTGGGAGCTGTGGCAAAATACTTCGTGTGATGCCCCACAGAGGGTGTCAGGACACTGTCAATCTCGAGCCAGACATTCTGGCACCTACACGTAAGGGGAAAACAATGGGTGACCTCTCTACCATCGTCGATATGCTGAAGGACTTCAGCAAGTTCGGCAAGAACATCGTTGAGCTGTTCCGTGGCATCCCGGACCTGTTCATCAGCCTCGGCTCCCTGGGCGACAAGGCCACGGAGCTCCCGAACGACACCTCCAAGTAGTCGTTTCCTTGCGCACTGTTGGGTGATGGTGCGCAACTCAAGCACATCAATACTTGGCCCGGACGGGTCACTCACACAAGGAGATTATCGTGGAAGCACTTGCAAACTGGGCGTTCCTGTCCTCTGACGCACACGTCGCTGGCGCACTGCTCGGCATTCTGAAGCAGCTCGCTGGCCTGGCTGGCAACCTCGGCGACCTGCTCAGCCTCGTCGCATAAGCTACGCCGCTTGCGCCAACCCCGCCATTGTGCGGGGTTGTTTCGCGTTTCGGGGGTCTTTACTAGCCCCGCTTGCGCAGTTACTGAACGAAAACCGGGGGTGGGCGGTAAACTCGACAGTATGGCTGACCACAAAGATGATGAACTCCCGATGATCGACCTCGCGGAGGTTGAGGGCTGGGTCGTAGATGACACTGATGAAGACGATCCGGTGCTGCTGATGCCGGACGGCACTCCGATCCAGACGTGGCGTGAGAACTACCCCTACGACGCGCGCCTGACCCGTGACGAGTACGAGAAGGAAAAGCGTGCGCTGCAGATCGAGCTGCTGAAGTGGCAGAACTGGACCAAGGATACGGGCCAGCGTCACATCATCATCTTCGAAGGCCGCGACGCCGCAGGTAAGGGCGGCACCATCAAGCGCTTCAACGAGCACCTTAACCCGCGTGGTGCCCGCACCGTCGCGCTGGAGAAGCCCAGCCCGCGCGAGTCCACCTCCTGGTACTTCCAGCGCTACATCGAGCACTTCCCGGCCGCTGGCGAGATCGTGTTCTTCGACCGCTCCTGGTACAACCGCTCTGGCGTCGAGCGCGTCATGGGCTTCTGCACCGAGTCGCAGCACGCCGAGTTCCTGCGCGAGGTGCCGATGCTGGAGAACATGATTCTGGGCTCCGGGATTTCGCTGACCAAGTTCTGGTTCTCCGTGACCCAGAAGGAGCAGCGCACCCGCTTCGCCATCCGCCAGGTGGACCCGGTGCGTCAGTGGAAGCTGTCGCCGATGGACTTGGCCTCGCTGGACAAGTGGGAGGACTACACTCGCGCCAAGGAGGAACAGTTCCGCTACACGGACACTGACGAGTCGCCGTGGATCACCATCAAGTCCAACGACAAGAAGCGTGCCCGCCTCAACGCCATGCGTTACATCCTGAGCAAGTTTGAGTACACGAACAAGGATCACGATGTGGTTGGCGAGCCGGACCCGCTGATCGTCAAGCGCGGCCGCGACCAGATCGGCGACTAGCCTTCAAACGCTGCAAAGCCCGGTTCCCTCGCGTGGGGAGCCGGGTTTTCGCGTTGGGGCGGGCTAGATGTCGAACCCGCCTTGTCGAACACGTCCAAAAATCGCAGGGTTCTCGACAACCCGGGTTCGACAATTGGGTCGAGCGAGGCTAAACAGCGCAGATCGGAACACGATTGTCGCTGAAATTTCCGGAACTATCGAACTCCAACTTGCGCTGTTTGGACACCCGGACGCCACAGGCGCCCCGGAAACCCCTACTCCTCGTCGGCGAGGATGGCCTTGGAGAGCTTCTTCAGGCTCTTGAGCTGCTTGTCGCTCGAAGCGTCGAGCGCGCGGTCCTCAGCGTCAGCGACTTCATCGGCGAGCATCCCCAGGGCCTTGGTGCCCTTCTTGGTGGCGGTGACGATTTGGCGACGCCGGTCCTTCGGGTCGCGGTCACGCTTGACCCACCCGAGGTCTTCCAACGAATCGACGAGGCGGACCATATCGGAGGCGTCAACGGCCAAAAGGCTAGACAGCTGCGACTGGGAGAGCGCGTTTTCGGCGACGCAGGTCAGCACCCAGAAGCCGCGCATGGACACCTCGTGCTTGCACAAGGTGCGCTCGACCTCGTCCTTGGTGTGGCGGCGGACCCGTTCGATCTGGAAGGACGGGGACTTGATCAGCGCGCTGGGGAGCTCGTCGTGGGTTGCCATACCCCTCATCCTAGGGTTAGTGGGCCGCCCCAAACAATTACAGGTGGCCGCAACGAATGCGCGTACCCCCGATCGTCTACTTTTCGGTGGGCAGACCTGCGGCGACCCAGGCGTCGGTGCCGCCTTCGACGTTGATTACGTTGTCCCACCCGAGCGCCTGCTCGAGGTACTCGGCGACGCGCAGGGAGCGCCCGCCGGCCTTGCAGATGACGTAGATGTCCCGGTCGGGGTCGATGTCGCCGGTGTTGCCGACGATTGAGGACATCGGCATGCTCACGGCGCCGGTGGCGTGGATGTCGGCGTACTCTTCGGGCTCGCGGACGTCGATAAGCTGGGCACCCTGTGGAACTTCGGTGACGTTGACTGACTGCATGGGCACGATCCTATACGCTTTCCTGCATGAACCTTGACCGACGCCCGCCGCAGTGGGTGTTTTGGGTGCGGCGCGCCGCGGTGCTGGGCGTGCTGGTGGTGCTGCTGATGGGTGTTGTGGCCCTTGTGTCGCGGTGCGGGGGAGGGGAGCCTGAGCTGCCGGCGCATGTGGGACAGTCGCGACCGGTGGAGCTGCGCATCCCCGCGATTGGCTTGGAAGCCGAGTTTGAGCCGGAGGACTGCCGGGTCAAAGATGGGGCGCTTAATCCCCGATCGATGACGAAAGCGTGCGCGTACACGTCGCCGGACAAGCCTTACGAGCTGCCCGGTCCGGACACGGGTGACCTGACGGTGGTCGCCGGGCATACGGGTGCGGGCGTGCCGGGGGTGTTCGACGCGCTCTACGACAGTGGGGCGGACGCGTCGCGGGTGTCGGTTGGCGACACGTTGTACCTGCGCACCGAAGATTCCGCCGACGCGTGGCTGAAGTACGAGGCAACAGATGTGCACGCGCCGCAGAAGGCGGGGCTCGCGGACGACGCCTCGATTTGGGGCACGGGCCCGATGCCGGGGCGGCTGCTGACCATCTCGTGTATTCAGCCGTCGAATTTGCTTGCCGACGCCGTGCGCAACGCCGTCGTCGGCTGGCAGTTTGTCGCCATCGTGCCGGAGGCCGAGCTGCTTGACGACGCCACCGTTACCAATGTGTGACGTGTTGCCCCTGTGAAAAGTGTGACCGCGCGTGTAAAGTCTAAAGGTGAACTTGAGAGTGAGTCTTTCTCGCACGACAGGAGACCCCTATGCACCGCACCCCACTTACCCTCGCCGCCGCCGGTTTTGCCGGCGCGCTCGCCCTTTCCGCCGCGCCGCTCGCCGGGGCGCAGGACCTGCCCGCCGAGGTGCAAGACGCCTTCGGCGCGACCTACTTCCTTAACGAGGCGGGCGACTACTACGTCGCCGATGCCGCCCAGGTGGCCGTGCCTTACGCCCAGCTCAGCGCCGCCGATCAGGAGCGCGCGGTCGACGTAACCCGCGCCGCCATCGCCGGACTTATCGACGCTCCGGCGGACACTTCCGCTTCGGCTTCGGCTGAGGCGCCTGCGGAGGCTCCGAAGGGCGACGCCGTCGCCACGCCCGTCAAGCCCGAGGGTGACGGCACACCGAATGAGAAGGTGCTCGACGCCGACGCTGTCGACCCGAATAATCCGGCTCCGGTCCAGGGCGGGCTCGTCGCTCTGCCGTCTGTGCTGAGCGTGAATGGCGAGACCTTCTACCTCAATGCCGACGGTGCAACCTACGTCACCGATGTTGCCCGCGTCGCCGATACTCCGACGCCGGAGGAAGTTGAGGCGTCTGCGAAGCTGGTTGCTGAGCACTCCGGCGAGGTCCGCGAGCAGGGGCTGGAAGAGGCACGTGCTGGTGGTAAGGATGCGGAGGCTGTGCCGGACGCAGGTGCTGCCGACGCTCCGGCTGTTGAGGTGCAGCACCAGGCTGCTCCGGCACCTGCTGGTGCCGCTGCTGAGGGCGTGCAAGCTCGCGGTATGGCCGCCGAGACTGGCTCGAACACGTTCCTCCGCGCGCTCGTCGCCCTGGTGATCGCCTCCGGGCTGGGTGCTGCCGTCTTCCTGGTGGGGCGTCGCTACCTGATCTAGCGGTGTCGCTGCGTGTGGCAGCGATGAACGGGGTGTCTTGTGGGCGCTCTCGCATGGTTGTGGGGGCGCCTTTTTGGTGCGTTGGCACATGATGGAGCGAATGGCTAACCCCTACGCGAACCTGTAATGTTTCTAAGAGTCTAGTTAGTCATTTCTTACGAAAAGGTCGTTTCCCGCTCCGTGTTGTCTCGCAATTTTCTCGCCGCGGCTTGCGCCGCCGCTCTTGGTGCTACCTCGCTGATCGTCAGCGCCCCTTCCGTGTACGCCTATGAAGAGGTCACGAACGCAAGGGATGCACAGTGCAGGGCGGCCATCAAAGAGGTGAACAAAGGTAAAGAGATTTCCAACGTCAATCGTTACTTCTTTGGACCTGGCCACAGCAACATTCGTGGGAACACGCTCAAGATCTACAACACCACTCGTTATGGCTCGTACGTCAAGCAGGCGATGGACGCCTGGATCGACGCTACCGGCGGCCTCTTGCGGGTGGAATACGTTGACCGGCCTGACCCAGAGGCGGTGACCATTGAGCTCGGGCCGATTGGCGGCAACGTCATTGGACGCCAGCTGGGAACGCCTGGGAACAACCCGCGGGTTATCTTGAACCAACGCATGTATGCAAATCCCGTGGAAATTCAAGAAGCAAGCTTGGTCATGACGCTTGCACACGAGATCGGTCACGCGATGGGCCTCGCGCACTCTTGCGATCAAACGTTGATGAAGGGCGGTGGCAGCGGCGGCAAGTTCGCCACCCTGCCGACGAAGTTCGACGCGCAGGTGCTCATCCAGACGCACCCGGATCTGCGCCGTCTGAATGGCCAGCCGATGCCGACTCCGGCCCCGGAGCCTGAGCCGGAACCGAAGCCCGAGCCGTCTGTTGAGCCGACTCCGGAGCCCGAGCCGTCTGTGGAACCGATGCCGGAACCAGAGCCCACCCTGGAGCTCCCGACGAGCGCGAGCACGCCAACATCATCGAAGCAAACCACGACTCAGCCTTCGCCGACGAGCGAGCGTCCGAGCGACCTGACCGTCACGGTCACGGTTTCGGCCCGGCCAACAAGCAGCGACCCGGTCCCGTCTGCGAAGCCCACCACGTCCACACCACCAACAAGCACAACGCTTGCTCCAATCACGGTGCCGAAGCCGCGCACGCTCGAAGAGGCACAGCGTGCGGTTAAGGAGTACGCGGACAAATATCAAAGCGCTCTTGCCTCGGGAGATGAGGCACTTGCCAACGTCTACCTCGCCGCCCTCCGCGAAGCTAACACCAACCGCGCGGAATTGCGGGAGCAGTTGGCTTCGCAGACAACAACGTCTTCTACTACTTCTACGACGAAAACGACCACGACGCCTTCGCCAACGTTGACGACGCACCGCGTCACCCCAACGGCAAAGCCCACGCCCACTACGCAGGCAACCACGGCGAAGTCGTCTACGCAAAGGCCCGCCACACCGACGAGCGTGACTACGCCCGAATCCTCCACATTGACCACCACCTCGTCCACTACGCCCACCCCGGTCGATGCGGAAGAGCCGACTCCGTCCGAGTCTCGTTGGCCGTGGACGACCCGACCCGCAAAGCCTGCCGACAGCACCACGTCAACACCGGCAACTACGTCAACCACGTCTTCTGCGGCAGCCTCCAGCACTGTCACCGAAACCCCAGCGGCAACTGAACCGGAGACCGAGATTCCAACCGCTGGCGTCCCAACTGAAACGATGACGCAGGTAACCACCACCCTGGAGGTACCCGCCGACACCCCCACAGAAGACGCATCGGAAGAGGAATCCGACCCCACCGGCAGTGCAACCGGCTCGGCCGAAAGCTCCAGCAAGGGCACTATTGCTGCGATCGTGATCCCACTAGTGCTCGGAATTATCGGCATCCTCGGCGCGGGCTGGGCCTGGGCCGGCGGCCTCATCCCGGGTGTTCCGGCGCCGAATTTCTAAACGCGCCAAAACCAGGATGGTAACCAGTAGATGATGATTAGCCGAGTAACGTCACGTAAACCCGAGGCAGTGACTCGGCTGATTACCATCCTGGCGTTCCCATCCTGAGGGCCCCAACGTCCCCCAGAAAAACCAGCCAGTACAACGTAGCGGCAGAAGTGTAGCCCCCAAACCGTAGTCTTTCGAGTAGAGCCGCCCCTTCCCGCAACCCATCCAAGCGTTTTACTCGAAAGGCTACGTTTTAGACGCTACGCACTAGCCGACCAAGCACCGAACAAACCCCCAACACCCCCCTAAAAACACCAAAAAGCCCGAGCCCACCAACAACGGCAGACCCGGGCCAACAGACCAAAAACGCCTTACTTCTTGTACGCCTCGATCGCGTCCTGGAGGATCTTCTCGGCCTCAGCCTTGTTGCCCCAGCCGGAACCGGAAACTTCCTTGTTCGGCTCGAGGTCCTTGTAGTGGACGAAGAAGTGCTCGATTTCGTCCTTGAGGAACTGGGAGACGTCGTCGATGTCCTGGTAGTGCTCGTAGCGGACGTCGTCGATGACGCAGAGCAGCTTGTCGTCGCCGCCGGCCTCGTCGGTCATCTTGAAGACGCCGAGCGGTCGCGCCTTCACGGTCACACCGGGGAAGACCGGCTCGGGGAGGATGACCAGTGCATCGAGCGGGTCGCCGTCGTCGGCAAGCGTGTGCTCGATGTAGCCGTAGTCGGCGGGGTAGGCCATCGGGGTGAACAGGTAGCGGTCGAGGTAGACGCGTCCGGTTTCGTGGTCGAGCTCGTACTTGTTGCGCGATCCCTTGGGGATTTCGATGATGACCTCGGTAGCCATGTGTTGCTCCTTCTAATCGTTGTGGTTCGGCTCCCCATCATACGTGGGCTACTGTTGGTGCCGATGAAAGTATGGTCTTGGGTAGTGGGCGCGCTTGCGCTCGGCGCGGTCGGCACTGCGGCGGGGTTCGGTATCACGGCACAGCGCGAGTTGGCAGCGTTGGAGCACGCCCCGGCGTACTCGCTCACGGCCCCGCCACCGCTGCTTGAGCCCGTGCAGGGCAGCCCCATCGACGAGCAGCTGCTTATCGACGCTTTAACGCCCCCCGCGTCCAACCCCGACCTCGGCACCTTCCACGCCCGGATTTCCTCTGCGAACACCGGCGAGGTGGTCCTGGATCGCAACGCGGATGAGCCGCTGCGCCCCGCGTCGGTAACCAAGATCCTTACTTCTGCCGCGGCCCTGTACCAGCTGGGGCCGGAGGACACGCTGTCCACGGCTGTGGTGCGCGGCGCGCAGCCTGGCGAGGTGACCATCCTCGCAGGCGGCGACGTCTGGCTCGACGACGAAGCGCTCGATGACCTCGCGGCGCAGGTTTCGGCTTCCGATGCTGGGCAGGTCACGTCGGTAAGCATCGACACCTCGCTCTGGGATGGCTTTACCGAGTTCCCTGATACCTGGGACCCCGAGAACATCGACGCTGGCTACGTAGCCCCGCTGCAGCCGGCGATGCTTTCCGGCGGCCGCATGGACGGCAACACCGAGGGCGATGTTCCGCGCTCGCACACGCCGGCGCTCGCGGTGGCGCAGGCGTTGGCCTACCGCCTCGGCGCGGACAACGCCAGCATCGCGGACGCGCCCGTCTCGGAGGACTCGCAGGTGCTCGCCACCGTCGAGTCGCCGACGCTGACGGAGCGGATGCGGGTGATGATGCGAAACTCGGACAACGTCTACGCCGAGGCCATCGGGCACGAGGTCGCGCTCGCCCGCGGCACCACCAACGCGCCGCAGGCCGTCCTCGACACGCTCGCCGAGCACGGCCTGGACCTCAGCGGCACCGAGCTGGCCGACTGCAGCGGCTTGTCCGATACCAACCGGATCGCGCCCGCCCTCCTCGACACCATCCTGATGCAGGCCGCGACCGAAGCCCCGCTGCGCGACCTGCTCGATACCCTGCCCGTCGCCGCGGGCGAAGGCACCCTGGAGACCCGCTACGATGATCTTCCGGGCCGCGGCTGGGTGCGCGCGAAGACCGGCACGCTCGACGAGACCTCTGCGCTCGCCGGCACCGTGACCAGCGAAGCAGGCAACGTCTACACTTTCGCCTTCATCTCCAACGACTCCTCCATCCTTGAGGCCCGCCGCGGGATGGACGAGCTCGCCTCCGTCCTGCGCGCCTTCTAACCATGGCAGCGCAGCCCTTCTGGCCCCGCACCTCGCCGCACTTCCTTGCTTGCCGCCGCGCTGTGCGCGAACACCACACCGACGCCGAAGTCACCATCGGGCTTTCCGGCGGGCCGGACTCGCTCGCACTTGTCGCTGCCGCGGCAGCGGAGCAGCAACCAGCCCGCGCGGTGGTGGTTGACCACGGGCTGCAGCGCGGCTCCGCGGACGTCGCAAAGCGAGCCGCCGAGCAGGCCCGCGCGCTCGGTATCCCCGCCGAGGTCGTGGCTGTGGACGTCGATACACGCGACAACCTCGAGGCCGCCGCCCGCGAGGCTCGCTACGCCGCGCTCCTCGCCGAAAGCGAAGAGGTCTGGGTCGCCCACACCGCCGATGACCAGGCAGAAACCCTGCTGCTTGGGGCACTCCGCGGCAACCCTGCCGGCATGAGCGCGCGCGCCGGGCGGCTCGTGCGCCCCTTCCTCCAGCTGCGCCGAGCGGACACCGTCGGGGCCTGCGCCGAGCTCGGGCTCGAAACCTGGGATGACCCGATGAACCAGGACCCGGCGTACCGGCGCGTCGCAATCCGCACCCAGATCATCCCGGCGCTGACGGAAGTTCTTGGCGGCGACGCCGTCCCCGCGCTCGCGCACACCGCCGACCGGATCGCGCAGAGCAACGCCGTTATCGCTGAGCTCGCCCAACCCGCCGGCACCATGCGCTGCGATGAGCTCAACGCGCTGCCCACGGTACTGCGGCGCTCGCGGATCCACGCCTGGCTCGTCGACCAAGATGTCCACCCCAACGGCGCTCAACTCGACGCCATCGAGCGGCTGGTCACCCACTGGCGCGGCCAGGTCGGCGTGGATATGGCGCGCGGCGTGCGCGTGCGTCGTGTGGACGGCACACTCGAACTCACTCACCGTTGACCTGCGCCTTGTTCCTGGGCCTTGTTGTCGCGCAAGGTGAGAAGGTGGCAGTATGAAGGAGTTGTAAGCCAACAGGAGATGGAAGGGCCCAACCATGACCGAGCTGCATACCGAGAAGGATTTCAACGTCCCCGCCAACCGCTACGGCGATGATGTGGAGGCCGTCCTCCTGACCGAGGAGGCGCTGCAGACCCGCATCCAGGAGCTCGCCGACATGATCTCGGAGAAGTACAAGGACGCGGAACAGGACCTCATCCTCGTGTGCGTGCTCAAGGGCGCGGTGTTCTTCCTCACCGATTTCGTGCGCAAGCTTTCCATCCCGGCGGAGATGGAGTTCATGGCGGTGTCTTCCTACGGCAACTCCACCACCAGCTCGGGCGTGGTCCGCATTCTTAAGGACTTGGACAAGGAGATCGCGGACCGCGACGTGCTCGTGGTCGAGGACATCATCGACTCTGGCCTGACCCTGTCGTGGCTGCTGAAGAACCTGCGCGGCCGCGGCCCGAGGAGCCTCGAGGTCATCACCCTGCTGCGCAAGCCGGAGGTGCAGACGGCGCAGATTGATCTGCTGGATGTGGGCTTTGACATCCCGAACGAGTTCGTGATCGGCTACGGCCTGGACTACGCGGAGCGCTACCGCGACCTGCCGTACGTGGGCACGCTGCACCCGCGCGTGTACTCGGACAGCGACGCTTAACGCCAGCTTTTTAGTAAGAAAAGGCAAAATCTCAAAACTGTATGACTAAGAATAAGAATGTCTTGCGCTGGGGCATCTTCGCCGCCGTCGCACTCATCCTGCTGTACGTGCTCACCCTCTTCGGCGATGACACGCGCAATTACCAGCAGGTGGACACCTCCATCGCGCTCGAGCAGCTTCACGACGGCAACGCGAAGGACGTCCAGATCGACGACCGCGAGCAGCGCGTCCGCATCGAGCTGCGCGAGCCGATCACAGTGGAGGAGCGCGAGGGCGTCGAGGCGGTGTCCGCCCAGTACCCGGCGCGCACGACCCCGGAGATCTTCGCTGCTGTGCGCGAATCCGGGGCGGACACCTATAAGACGAATGTGACGCAGGAGTCCTTCCTGCTGTCCATGATCAGCTTCATGCTGCCGATGATCATCGTCTTTGGCCTGATCTTCTACCTGATGTACCGGATGCAGGCCGGCGGCGGCATGTTCGGCATCGGCGGGTCCAAGGCGAAACAGCTGACTAAGGACAACCCGACCAACACCTTCGAGGACGTCGCGGGCGCGGATGAGGCTGTCGACGAGCTGCAGGAGGTCGTCGACTTCCTCATGGAGCCGGGCATTTATGAAAAGCTCGGCGCGAAGATCCCGCGCGGCGTGCTGCTCTACGGCCCACCCGGCACCGGTAAGACGCTGATCGCGCGTGCGGTGGCGGGCGAGGCCGGCGTGCCGTTCTACTCCATCTCCGGTTCCGACTTCGTCGAGATGTTCGTCGGTGTGGGTGCCTCCCGTGTGCGCGACCTGTTCAAGCAGGCCCGCGAGAACAGCCCCTGCATCATCTTTGTCGACGAGATCGACGCCGTCGGCCGCCAGCGCGGCTCCGGCATGGGCGGCGGCCACGACGAGCGCGAGCAGACGCTCAACCAGTTGCTGGTGGAGATGGACGGCTTCGGCGACCGCGAGGGTGTCATCCTGATTGCGGCGACGAACCGCCCGGACATCCTGGACCCGGCGCTGTTGCGCCCGGGCCGCTTCGACCGCCAGATCCCGGTGACCAACCCGGATCTGGCCGGCCGCGAGCAGATCCTCAAGGTGCACGCGAAGGGCAAGCCCTTGGCCAAGGACGTCTCGCTGGAGGCACTGGCGAAGCGCACGGCCGGTATGTCCGGTGCCGATCTCGCGAACGTGCTCAACGAGGCCGCCCTGCTCACCGCGCGCATCGGCGGCAACGTGATCACCCCGGACGCGCTGGAGGAGGCCACCGACCGCGTGATCGGCGGCCCGCGCCGCTCCACCAAGATCATCTCGGAGCACGAGAAGAAGGTCACCGCCTACCACGAGGGCGGCCACACGCTCGCCGCTTGGGCGCTCAAAGACATCGAGCGCGTCTACAAGGTCACCATCCTCGCCCGCGGCCGCACCGGCGGGTTCGCCATGACCGCCGACGAGGACGACAAGGGCATGTACAACCGCG
This sequence comes from Corynebacterium imitans, assembly GCF_000739455.1. Classification (NCBI taxonomy): domain Bacteria; kingdom Bacillati; phylum Actinomycetota; class Actinomycetes; order Mycobacteriales; family Corynebacteriaceae; genus Corynebacterium; species Corynebacterium imitans. The sequence continues at coordinate 2,144,582 of NZ_CP009211.1, read as the reverse complement.
ACGAGCTCTTCGCCCGCATGGTCTTCGCCATGGGCGGCCGTTCCGCGGAGGAGCTCGTCTTCGGCGCGCCCACGACCGGCGCCTCCAACGACATCGAGCAGGCCACGAAGATCGCGCGCGCGATGGTCACCGAGTACGGCATGACCTCCGCGCTCGGCGCGGTGAAGTACGGCCAGGAGCAGGGCGATCCCTTCTCCGGTCGCGGCGGCGGGGGCTCGCTCGAGTATTCGCCGGAAGTCGCCGCCAAGATCGACGAGGAGATGCAATCGCTTCTCGACGCCGCGCATACCGTCGCCTACTCCACCCTCGAGAAGTACCGCGACCAGCTCGACGCCCTGGCCTCCAAGCTGTTGGAGAAGGAAACGCTGCGCCGCCCGGACCTCGAGGAACTCTTCGAAGGCATCGAGCCGGTCCGCCCCGAGCTGCCCGCCCACGACATCCGCTTCGGCCGGCAGCCAGGCCGCGAGCCGGTGAAGACGCCGGTGGAGCTTGCGAAGGAACGCGGCGAGGAACCGCCGAAGCCCTTCTCGCTTCTCGACGCCTCGCGGGCAGCCCGTGAGCGCCGCCAGCGCGAGCGCGACGCCCGCGACAAAGGCCCCAAGCACACAGGCAGTGGCTCCTCCGCGTGGACCCCACCACAGGGCGGGTCCCGTCCGACCTACGGCGGACCGACCCCGCCGCCGGGCTGGACCTACCCGGGCGCAAACAACGCTCCCGCCGACGCTCCCGAGCGCAGCGAGCACCCGGGCATGCGCAACTACGCGCCCAAGCCGGAGCAGCCGCAGGAGCCTAAACAGCAGGAAAAGCCGGAGCAGCCGGAGCAGACCGAGGAGATCGGCTTCCGCCTGCCGGAAAACGAGCGCCCCACCGACTCCTACTACCGCCCATCCGAGGACACGACCCAGCAGATGCCGCGCCACCGCAAGGCTGACGAGGACACCAGCAACCCAGAGGACACCAACAATGACCAATAACTTCGACCACGCGCGCGCCGAGGCCGCGGTACGTGAGCTGCTCATCGCGGTAGGGGAGGACCCGGACCGCGAGGGCTTGAAGGAGACGCCTGCGCGCGTGGCGCGCGCCTACGAGGAAGTCTTCGCCGGGCTGCACACCGACCCCACCGAGGTCCTGGAGAAGACCTTCGCGGAGAACCACCAGGAGCTCGTGCTGGTCCACGACATCCCGATCTACTCCACCTGCGAGCACCACCTCGTGCCTTTCTACGGCAAGGCGCACGTGGGCTACATCCCGGGCAAGGACGGCAAGGTTACTGGCCTTTCCAAGCTGGCCCGCCTGGCGGATCTGTACGCGAAGCGGCCGCAGGTGCAGGAGCGGTTGACAGGCCAGGTGGCTGACGCGATCGTCGAGAAACTGGGGGCTTCCGCGGTGATCGTGGTGGTCGAGTGCGAGCATCTGTGCATGGCGATGCGCGGCATCCGCAAGCCCGGCGCGATCACCACCACCTCGGCGGTGCGCGGCGGCTTTCAGAAGAACGCGGCCTCGCGCGCCGAGGTCTTGAGCCTGATCAGGAGGTAAGCAATGGTCAGCGTGGCAGAGCTGACGGCGCCCGGGCGGACCACCGTCATGGGCATTGTCAACGTCACGGAGGATTCCTTCTCGGACGGCGGGCGTTGGCTCGCCGCGGACGACGCGATCGCGCACGCCCACGAGCTGGTGCGCCTGGGTGCGGACATCATCGACGTCGGCGCCGAGTCCACCCGCCCCGGAGCGACCCGCGTGCCTGCGGAGGTGGAGGCCGCGCGTATCCGCCCGGTGATCGAGGCGCTGCACGCCGATGGCATCCGCACCTCCATTGACACGATGCGCGCCTCCACCGCCGCCGTCGCCGCAGAAGCCGGCGTGGACCTGATCAACGATGTCTCCGGCGGCCTCGCGGACGAGGACATGTACCGCGTGATGGCGGAGACGAAGCTGCCGGTGTGCCTGATGCACTGGCGCGCCGACGCCTTTGTCAACGCCTCTGGCGCTGCCGATCACGGCGGCGACGTGGTCCGCGACGTCCACGAGGTGCTTGCCCAGCTGGTGGACAACGCCCTTGCCGCCGGCGTGGCGCACGACCAGATCACGCTCGACCCGGGCCTGGGCTTTGCCAAGACGGCCGCGGACAACTGGGCGCTGCTTCACGCGCTGCCGGAGTTTATCGCCGGCGAGTTCCCCATCCTGGTTGGCGCGAGCCGCAAACGCTTCCTCACCGGCATCCGCGAGGACCGCGGACTTGCACACGGGCCGGTCGACGCCGACCCCGCCACCGCTGCGGTGACCGCACTGTCGGCGCACTACGGCGCGTGGTGCGTGCGCGTCCACGAGGTCGCCGTGTCCCGCGACGCAGTCGACGTGGCCGCGCGCTGGCGGCAGGGAGGCGTCAACTAATGGCCGACCGCATCGAACTTAAAGGCCTTGTCTGCTACGCCCACCACGGCGTGCTCCCGCACGAGACGAAGCACGGCCAGGCGTTTACCGTGGATATCACCTGCTGGGTCGATTTCGCCGAGGCCGCAGCTGGCGACGACCTGACCAAGACGATCAACTACGCGGAGCTCGCCCAGCTCGCCTACGATGTCGCCGCCGGCACCCCGCGCCAGCTCATCGAGACCGTCGCCACCGAGATCGCGGACACCGCCATGGAGCGCTTCATGCCGCTCCACGCCATCGAGGTCACGGTGCACAAGCCGCACGCTCCGATCCCGCTGGTCTTCGACGACGTGGCCGTCGTGTGCCGACGCAACCGCAAGCACAGGAGGTAGCATGCGCGCCGTCATCTCCGCCGGCTCCAACATGGAAGACTCCCGCGCCCACCTCGCGAGCGTCCGCGCGCACTTCGCCGACGTACTCGTCGCCGCAAGCTCGCTCTACGCCACCGCGCCCTGGGGCAAAACGGATCAGCCGGACTTTCTCAATCAGAGCTTGCTTATCGACGCCCCGCTTTCCCCCTCCCAACTCCTTCACCAATGCCAGGCGTTAGAGGCCGCCGCCAACCGCGTGCGTATCGAGCGCTGGGGCCCGCGCACACTCGACGTGGACATCGTCGACATCGAAGGATTCACCTCAGACGATCCCGTGCTGACGGTGCCGCACCCGCGCGCCCACCTGCGCGCCTTCGTCCTGGCCCCCTGGCTGGAGCTCGACCCGGACGCTACGCTGGGCGGCGAGCGCGTCGCCGACCTGCTCGCGGGCCTCGACGCAGAAGAGCGCGAGGGCGTGCGCAGGCTGGAGGACTAGATTCATGGCAGAACAACCGGGCAGCGGCATGCAGCGCACCTCCGTGGCTGCGCTCGTCGGGGTCGCCGGGTTTTGTGCTGCGGCGACGTTGATTTTGATGCGCCGGTTTTACGGCGCGGTGGCGTCGATAAGCATTCTTGTGCCCTCGAGCCTCTGGGTGCTCGCACTGACCTGTGGCTACCTCGTGGTGGTGGTGAAGAAGCGGCGCGAGGACGGGCGCATCGGGCTGGACCGCTCCCAGCTTAACCCCATGATGGCGGCGAATTTCATGCTCTTTGGCAAGGCCAGCGCGTGGGGTGGCGCGATCGCCGGCGGGGCCTACCTGGGGCCGCTGGTGTACGTGTTGCCCCGGCTTGGGGTGCTGGCGGCGGCGGGCGAGGACCTGCCCGCGCTCGCCAGCGGTGTGCTCGGTGGGCTTGCGCTCGCGGTGGCCGGGGTGCTGCTGGAGAAGGCGTGTGAGGTGTCGCCACCATCCAACGGGGAAGCGGTTAGCTAAGGTACTAACCATGACTGCCGAATCTTCGTCCAGAGACAACGGAAACATCTGGGTCATCGTGCCTTTCGCGCTCGCGATCGTGGGCACGGTGGTGATGCTCTTCACGAACTCGGCCAACGCGCTGAAAATCTCGCTCATCCTCGCGCTGTGGGCCGCCGCAGCCGGGCTGATCATCATCTTCAAAACCCGCCGCGACCGCGACGAAGCCACCCGCGCTTTGGAAGCCAGCGAAGCGCAGCACAAGGAAGAGATCGCCCGACTTGAGGCGCGCCCCGCGCCGGCCGCGCCTTCCGTGGACGAGGAACTCCTGCGCGAACTGCAGTCCGAGATCAAGGCGCTGCGCAGCCAGCTGGAGGAGATGAGCGGGCAGGTCTTCGAGTACGAGCCCGCGGCCGTGCGCGCGGCGGCGCGGCGCATCCAGGAAATCGAGCAAGCGGGCGCGGCACCGGAGGCTGCCGACACCTGGGCCAAGGAAACGGCCGCGCAGCCCAGCGAGGCGGTCCACCCGGTGGAGGAGCCGAAGCCGGAGCCCAAGACCGAACTCAAGACCGAGCCGAAGGGCCCCTCGACCTACGAAACCGCCAAGATCACGCGTGTCACCAGCGAGCACACCGCCGCAGGCTCCCGCCGGACCCGCCCGAGCGGCGCACCCAGCAGCGACGCCGTCGCGGGCAAGATCGGGCAGATGCCGCAGCGCGAACAGCCGAACCCGCTGTCCGCGCTGATCAGCGAGCGCGCGAAGGCGGAGGCGGAAAAGCCGGCGCAACAGGAGAAGCCCGCAGAGCCAGCAAAGCCAGCGCAGCCGGAGCCGGAGACACCAGAGCACGCCGGCCGTCACGAGCAGCCCGCGAAGGAGTCGACCGGCGGGCGCCGCCGCCGCGACGCCGGACGCGAGGGCACCCTGACTGTCGCCGAGCTGATCGCGCGCAGCAAGCGCTCATGACGCCGCGGCTGCTCGTCGGCAAGATTGGCCCAGCCACAGACCTGACTGCGGGCCTCGAGCGCGCAGGTCACAGCGTGATCGCGCTCGATCCGGCTGATCCGGGGGCGATCGCGCACGTCGACCTCGTGCTCATCGACGCGGCCGACCCCGCCACCGTCCGCGCCTGGGCTGCCCGGTTCGCACCGCACGCGCGAGCGGAGCAGATGTTCATCCACACCGCGCTGCTGGGCGGGGCGCAGCTGCTCGACGAGGTGGAGACCGCCCGCGCGATCGTCATGTGCGCCCACCAGATCGCGCCCGCGACGTGGGTGACTTCGGCGGCCGACGAGATGGGGGAGGCCGTCGTCGCCATGCTGCTCGCCGAGGCCGGCGCGACCGCCGTGCCAATCGCGGATGCGGTGCGCCCGACCCTCGCCGCCGCCCAGGAGCTCCGCGCGCGCCAGCAGGCCGTGCTTACCGACGCCCACGCGCTCACCACCCAAGCCATCCCCAACCTCCCCGCGCCAGAAGGATTCGAGGAAGCGGAGCCGCTCGGTGTCGACACCCTGGAGAAGCTTTACGCCGCGATCGAGGACCCGGGCATACGCCGCCTGTTTGTCGACCTGCAACGGCGCACCGCCGAGCAGGCCGGGGACACCGCCGTGCAAGTATGGGCAATGGAAAAGTACGAAGGGAGACAATCCAGATGACGTTTGAACCGGGCAAGGCCACCGTAGTCACCGACGAGGCGCTCTTGGCCACCTACGGCCGCGCGTTCCGCAAGGTGGGCAAGTCGGTGGTGCTCGTTCCGCTGTCCACGGGGGTGCACGCCGGCCACATCGAGCTGATCCGCGCGGCGAAGTCGCTGCTTGGAGCCTACGTTTTTGTCAGCTTCGAGGGCGAAGAAGTCCCGGAGGTCTTCGCCGAGGAGAAGGTGGACGTGGTCTTCCACGGCACCCTGCCGACCGCCGCCCGGATCTCCACGGGCGGGCAGTGTTTGGAGGACGCGGAGGGGGTGGAGCGTGGCGTCGCAAAGCATTTGGCCCTGTGCAACGCCACACATGCCACCGACCTCGTGCTCGGCGAGAAGGACTTCGAGCTGCTCGTGGCCACCCAGCTGGCGGTCTCGGCGCTGCGGATGGAGGTCAAGCTGCACAGCGTGCCCACGGTGCGCATGCCGGATGGGCTGGCGGTGAGCCTGCGCAACGAGCGCGTGGCCCCGGAGCACCGTGAGGCGGCGCTTGCCGTGGGCGCGGCCCTGACCGCCGGGGCGCACGCCGCCGAGCACGGCGCCGAGACGGTGCTCGAGACCGCGCGCGGCGTGCTCGCGGCAGCCGGGGTTACGCCCGCCTACCTCGAATTGCGCGACCTGGCCATGCGCCCGGCACCGGCGACCGGGGATGCGCGCCTGCTCGCCGCGGTGGATCTGGGGGATGTGCGCTTGATCGACAACGTGGGCGTGCCGCTTGGCGTTGGGTTCAAAAACATCGAGGCGTAGGCAGGCGCTAAACTCTTGGGCATGTCTGTGTCCAACATCGCTGCACTGCTAAATCAGCGCTACGGCTTCGCCTTCACCGCCGAGCAGGTTCGCCAATCGGGCCGCACCGCCTCATCGACGCTGTTCACCGCGTCGAATGCGGAGGGCCAGGCCGTGGAGGTCGAGCTTTTCGACGCCGGAGCCACCGCCGACACCGACGCACTCGGCCGCGAACTCAGCGAAGCCGAGCACCCCGGCACCTTCCAGCCGCGCGGTGCCGGCATCAGCGATGAGGGCCAGTTCTTCGTGCTGCGCGAGGCCCCGTCGGGCTCGACGTTGCGCTCGCTTATCGACGACAAACGCGCCGCCGGCACCACCTTCACCAACGCCGAAGCACGCGACCTGCTTTTGCCCGCCGCCGAGGCGATCGACGCCTACAACCGTGAGGGCCACCCCGAGTTCGTCTCACGCTCGATCGACCCGGCGCAGCTTTTGGTGCAGCCCGCGTGGTCTTCTGTGCCGGTGAAGATGGCGCTGGTGGGCCCGCTCGCAGGTGGCGGCGAGACCGATGCGGCCGCGACCATCGACGCCAACCGCGCCGCCTTCCGCGATCTCGTCTCCGAGATGACCGGCGACCCGGTCGATACGGAGCTCGCGCGCGAGTCCGGCTCCTGCGCCGGCTACCTCCTCGCCTTGGCCGGCGGGGCGGCCGCCGCGGTGGGCACCGATGGCTCGACGCCGGTCGCGCCGCGCCCGCAGGACGGATACCGCAAGCCGCCCGAGCCCTACGCCTACGGCCCGACGGGGGAGTACACGCGCCCCGCCGTGGTTAAAGACAGGATGAACCCGTGGCCGTGGATCATCGCCGTACTGGTGCTGCTGCTCATCGCGCTCGGCGCGTTCTGGTGGTGGTGGGACAACAACCGCGGCGAGGAGTGGACAGGCGCGGATGCCGAGATCGCCCAGGAATACCCGCAACTCGTCTCTGAGCGTGCTGGCGGCAAGGGCTGGGAGGACCTGGTGTGCGAGTCGGCCACCCCGGAGGCTGGCCAGGAGGGCAAGATCCGCTGCGCCAACGAGGACCTGGGCGTATCCGTGTCGAAGTACGTTTCGCAGGACACGCGCGACGACGTGGTCCCGGGCCGCGATGAGGCGGTGATCCTGGGCAGCGGCGAGTGCATGATCGACTCCTACGAGGTGCCCGAGGCCTACCCGCCGGCGTTCGTGATGGTGCCGGAGAATAAAGAACAGTACCTCGTGGTGATCAACGGGCACGAGTCTGAGGACAAGCGCCTGGGACTGCCGCTGTGCGAGTAGCCCAAAACCCGGCGGTGCTCCTTGCCATCCTCGTGCTCAGCGCGATGATGATGATCTTCAACGAGACCACCGTCGCCGTCGCCCTGCCCGCAATCATGGCGGAATTCGGCGTGAGCGCGGACGTGGCCCAGTGGCTGCTGACCGGCTTCCTTTTGACCATGGCGGTGGTGATCCCCACCTCGGGCTTCCTCATCGACCGGCTGACCACGCGCACGCTGTACTTCCTGTCCATGGCGCTCTTCCTCGCCGGCAGCGTCATCGCCGCGCTCGCCCCGGCGTTTTGGGTGCTCATCGCCGCGCGCGTGATCCAGGCGGCGGGCACGGCGGTGATGATCCCGCTGCTGTTTACCGTCACGCTGAACGTGGTCTCGCCGCAGCGCCGCGGCACGGTGATGGGGCTCAACGCGGTGGTCATCTCGGTGGCGCCGGCGCTCGGGCCTACGCTCGCGGGCCTGGTGCTGAGCCGGTGGACCTGGCACCACATCTTCTGGGTGATGGTGCCGCTTCCTGCGCTGCTGCTCATCCTGGCCATCTTCGTCATGCCCAACGTGGGCGAAGTCCGCAAGACTCCACTCGACGCCCTCTCCGTGCTGCTGTCCGTCTTCGCCTTCGGCGGGCTGGTCTACGGCCTGTCCACCTTGACCCAGCTGGTCACCGGCGAGTCGGTGGCACCCGGGGTTGCAGTTGGCGTCGGCGTGGTCTTTACCGCCATCTTCGCGGCCCGCCAGCGCCGCCTGGCCAAGGTGGACAAGGCGCTGTTGAACCTGAACGCGCTGCGCTACCGCGATTTCACGCTCTCGCTCGTGGCGATCATTGTGGTTTTCGGCTCCTTCCTCGGCACGGTCAACCTGCTGCCCATGTACCTGCAGGGTGCGCTCGGTCTGTCCACCGTGGTCACCGGCCTGATCCTGCTGCCCGGAGGGGTGGCGCAGGGGATTGCCTCGCCGATCGCGGGTCGCATTTTCGACGCCGTCGGCACCCGCCCCATCGCCATCCCCGGAGCGATCCTGCTCGCCGCCGCGCAGGTGACGCTGTGGCTCACACTCGGCGAGACCACCCCGCAGTGGCTCATCGTCACCACACTCATCCTCACCAATATCGCAATGGCCATGGTGATGACGCCGCTGATGACGGCCTCGCTGTCGGCTTTGCCGCAGCCTTTGTACTCGCACGGCTCCGCGATCCTCAACACGCTGCAGCAGCTGGGCGGCGCAGCCGGCACCGCGGTGTTCATCGGCATCATGTCGCTGGGCGTTGCGGGAGGAGCGAGCCAGGCCGAGGCCGCGCCGGTGAGCTTTGTGGTGGGTATCGTGGCGTCGATAATTGCCCTGGCGGCGGTGAGCTTTGTGGGCGGCAAACGCAAAACGGTGACCGTGGAGTCGAGTGCACCGCGCTGACCGACTACGATAGGCGGGCGTGACTACGCAAGATCTTTCAGAGCAGCAGCAGATCCGCCGCGAGAAGCGGCAGAAGTTCCTCGACGCGGGCGTCGACGCCTATCCCGTCAGCGTCGAGCGCACGACCTCCCTCAAGGACTTGCGGAGCAAGTACCAGGCCGTGCCCGAAGGCGAGGGTGACGGCGTAACTCAGCTCGAGCCGGGCCAGGAGACCCAGGACGTGGTGGCCGTGACCGGCCGCATCATGTTCCAGCGCAACACGGGCAAGCTGTGCTTCGCCACCCTGCAGGAGGGCGACGGGACCCAGCTGCAGGTCATGCTGTCGCTGGCCGAGGTGGGCGAGGACGCGCTCGCCGCCTGGAAGTCCGACACCGACCTGGCCGACATCGTCGCGGTCAAGGGCCGGGTCATCGCTTCTCGACGTGGCGAGCTCTCCGTCCAGGCCCAATCCTGGCAAATGGCCTCCAAGGCGCTGCGTCCGCTGCCGGTTGCCTTCGCGGAGATGAACGAGGAGCAGCGCGTCCGCCACCGCTACACCGACCTGATCATGCGCGAGCAGGCACGCGAGAACGCGATGACGCGTATCAAGGTCATCGCCGCGGTGCGCAAGTACCTCACCGGCGAGGACTTCGTGGAGATTGAGACGCCGATGCTGCAGACCCTGCACGGTGGCGCCGCAGCCCGCCCGTTCGTGACCCGCTCGAACGCGCTGGACATCGACCTGTACCTGCGCATCGCGCCGGAGCTCTACCTCAAGCGCGCCGTGGTTGGCGGGCTGGAGCGCGTCTTTGAGATCAACAAGAACTTCCGCAACGAGGGCGTGGACAAGTCGCACTCGCCGGAGTTCACCATGTTGGAGACCTACCAGGCGTGGGGCACCTACGCCGACGGCGCGAAGCTGATGGAGGGCCTGGTCAAGTTCTGTGCCCGCGAGGTCTTCGGCTCCGAGAAGGTCACGCTTGCCGACGGCACCGAGTACGACTTCTCCGGCGAATGGAAAGTCATGGAGATGTACCCCAGCCTCAACGAGGCGCTGGAGCGCAAGTTCCCGGGCCAGCCCGAGGTCACCATCGACTCCACGGTTGCAGAGCTCACCGCGATCGCCGAGCACATCGGCCTCGAGGTCCCCAAGGGCGAAGGTTGGGGCCACGGCAAGCTGGTCGAGGAGATCTGGGAGGAGCTGTGCGCCGATCAGCTCTACGAGCCGGTGTTCGTGACCAACTTCCCCGTCGAGACCTCCCCGCTGACCCGCGACCACCGCGACAAGCCGGGCGTGACCGAGAAGTGGGACCTCTACATCCGCGGCTTCGAGCTGGCCACCGGCTACTCCGAGCTGATCGACCCGATCATCCAGCGCGCCCGCTTCGAGGACCAGGCCCGCCTGGCCGCCGACGGCGACGAGGAAGCCATGGTGCTGGACGAGGACTTCCTCGCCGCGATGGAGCAGGGCATGCCGCCGACCTCCGGCTGCGGCATGGGCGTGGACCGCCTGCTCATGGCGCTGACCGGCCTGGGCATCCGCGAGACCGTCCTGTTCCCGATGGTCAAGCCGGAGGCCTAGGTGACGCCGAGCGCGGAACGCACCGCGCTTCTGCCGCGGCGCGTGCCGCTCTGGCTGCTCGCCGCGGCCGCACTCATCGGCGTGATCCGTGTCGCGATCACGCTGCCGCTGGCCCGCTACGGCTCCGACTTCGTGCCGATCTGGGAGGCGGTGCAGCGATACACCAGCGGCATCCCCGTCTACAACGAGGATTACTCCACCACCGACCCGCACTACCTCTACGGGCCGGGCGCGAACGTGGTGCTGGCCCCGCTCGCGATCTTTGGCACGTTTGAGGTTGGCCGGTGGGCGATGGTGGGGGCGAGTGTGGCGTCGATAAGCGGCGCGGTGTACTGGGCCGCGAGGATGCTCGCCCCGCACAGGGCGGTGCGGCTGACGCTGGCGACGATCGCGATTGCGTTTAACACGCCCGAGCCGGTCCAATCCACCGTGTACCTGACCAACATCAACGGTTTTCTGCTGCTGGTGATGGTCGCGTTCGTGCACGCGTGCCTGCGCGACTACCGCGGCTCGAAGGTTGTCGCGGCGCTGCTGTTCGCCTACGCGGTGACCATTAAGCCGCAGTTCGTCGTGCTCGCGGCCGTGCCCTTCCTGCTGGCGCAATGGTGGGTGATCGTCGGGGCGGTCGCGGCGTACGCGGCGCTGTTCGGCATCGGCTGGGCGACCACGGTCAACCCGCACTGGTACCTCGAGAGACTCGTGCCGTACCTGTCGGAGACCCGCGACTACGACAACGGGGCCATCGGCGCGATGGGGCTGGGCACGGTCGGCACCTTCGTGGTCAGCGCGATCGTGCTCATCGGCGTGTTCGCCGCGGTGGCGCTGCTGTTCCCGCAGCGCCACGAGCTCGGCGCGGTGTGGGCGTTTTGCACCCTCGGCGCGCTGTTTAGCGGCGTCTTCCTCGTCGGCGGCCTGCTGCAGGGCTACTACTCGATCTGGTTGATCCCGCTGGCGATGTCCGCGATCGACCTGCGCTCACCCGCGCGCAACTGGGCCACCGGCATCGCGATCTGGACCACCACCGGCCTGTTCGCGCTGCCCGGCGAGCCGAGTTTGCTCGCAACCCTCGGATGGGGCGTGGTGCCCTTTGCCATCGCGGTGCACGCGGGCCTACGATGGAAAAAGACAACAGGGTTGTTACCCGCCTAAACAGAGCGGGGCAAGACCTGGGACGTTTTCGCGTCCCAGGTCTTTTTTCTTTGAAATAAGGAGCGAACTGATGGCAAAGACAAAAGCGAGCCTGCAGGAGCAGGCCGCTGACATCCTCGCCGGAATCGGCGGGCCCGACAACGTCGTGAGCATGTCGCACTGCGCGACGCGCTTGCGCTTCGAGCTTGCCGACGCCTCGGCGGCCGACAAGGAACGCCTCGAAGCAAACCCCAAGGTGATGGGTGCGGTTCCGCAGGGCGGCAGCCACTACCAGGTCATCATCGGCGGCGATGTGGCCAACGTGTACAACGAGATCAAGGCCCTGCCCGAGATGCGCGGGGCGAAGCAGCTTAGCGACGCCGACGTCAAAGCCCAAAACCGCGCCAAGGCCAAGGGCAAGGTGCCGTGGCTGGACGCCTTCTTCGAGTACCTTTCCGATTCCTTCCGTCCGATCCTGGGCGTGCTGCTGGGTGCCTCGCTGGTCATCGCGGCTGCCGCGGTCATCGACGCGCTCGGCCTGGTCGACTTCCGCGCCGAGGTCAAGACGCCGACCTGGCAGTTCGTCGACGCCATGTGGCGCTCCGTGTTCTACTTCCTGCCGGTGATGGTGGCCTACAACGCGGGCAAGAAGCTGCGTATCGACGGCTGGGTCCCCGCCGCGGTCATGTTCGCACTGTTTACCCCGGAGTTCACCGGGCTGGCGGAGCACCCGGACGCGATCGTGTCGCAAAACGCGCTGCTTGGCAGCGAGGTCGCGCGCGTGACCGTCTTCGGCGCGCCGATGCTGCTTCCTGAGTACGGCGGCAACGTCTTTGTCCCGCTGATCATGGCTGCCATCGCGGCGCTGGTGTACAAGGGCTTCCAGAAGCTCATCCCGTCCGCGGTCCACATGGTGTTTGTCCCCTTCCTCACGCTTTTGGTGATGATCCCCTTTACCGCCCTGGTCATCGGGCCGCTCGGCTACGCGCTCGGCGCGTGGATCGGCGTCGGCCTGGCGTGGCTCAACGGCAACGCGCCCTTCGTCTTTGCCATCCTGATCCCGATGCTCTACCCGTTCCTGGTGCCGCTGGGCCTGCACTGGCCGCTCAACGCCCTGATGCTGGTGAACATCCAAACGCTTGGCTACGACTTCATCCAGGGCCCGATGGGCGCGTGGAACTTCGCCTGCTTCGGCGCGACCGCCGCTGTGTTCGCCATCTCGCTGCGTGACAAGGACCCGCTCATGCGTCAGACCGCCGGTTCCGCGCTGGCAGCCGGCCTGTTCGGCGGTATTTCCGAGCCTTCGCTCTACGGCATCCACCTGCGTTTCAAGCGCATCTACCCGCGCATGCTGGTGGGCTGCTTCGCCGGTGGTCTGACCATCGCGATCCTGGGCACCCCGTTCGGCGGCGTGCAGACCAGCGCGTTCGTGTTCACCTCGCTGCTGACCATCCCGGTCTTCAGCCCGGCGTGGGTCTACGTCATCGCGATCGCGGTGGCCTTCTTCACCGCGTTCACGATCATCTTCATCACTGACTACCGCACTCCGGAGGAGAAGGCGGAGGCGCTCGCACGCCGCGCCGCCGCGGAAGAAGAGGCTCAGGCTGAGGCCGAGCCGGAGACTGCAGCCGAACCGGAGCCCGCAGCCGAGCCTGCGCCCGTGCCTGCCGCAGCGCCCGCTGCCACCAAGGAGGTGCTCGCCCCGCTCGCTGGTGCCTCGGTAGCCATGGACAAGCTTGCCGACGCCGCCTTCGCCTCCGGCACCCTCGGCCACGCCGTGGGCATCACACCGCAGGCCGATCACGCGACCGTGGTCGCCCCGGTCGACGGCAAGGTCATCTCGGTGGCCAAGACAGGCCACGCCTACGGCATCAAGACCGCCGACGGCGTGGAGGTGCTGGTCCACATCGGCATCGACACCGTCAAGCTGAAGGGCGAGGGCTTTGCCCCGGTCGCGGAGAAGAAGCAGCAGATCCGCGCCGGTGAGCCGCTGGCTGAGGTGGACTTCGCCTCGATCATCGACGCCGGCGTCGATCCGACCGTGATCACCACCGTGGTCAACTCCAAGACGCTTGCTGCCGTCGACGATCTGGCAGCTGACACGGTCGCAGAGGGCCAGCCGATCCTCGGCGTGACCAAGTAGCACTACGCTTAGAGGGCATGCAGGTCCTGCGCGTGTTCAATAACAATGTCGTGCTCGCTCGCCGCGGCGATGACCCAGTGGTGGTCACCGGCCGGGGCGTCGGCTTCCAAGCCAAGCAGGGCGAGCGCATCGACGAAGCCAAGGTCGCCCGCATCTTCGTCCCGCTCGACGGCCGCGACCCCGACCACGCCGGCGAAATGATCGCGGGACTGCCCGCCGAAACCGTCGAACAGGTCGCCGCAGCGCTCGAGGAAATCGGCGTGCACACGCGGTTGACCCTGGTCACCGCGATCGCCGACCACATCATCGGCGCCGCCGAGCGGGCCCGCCAGGGCACCACGGTCGAATACCCGCTGCGCGCCGAGGTCACCCACCTCTACCCGGAGGAGGCCGCGCAGGGGGAGCGCCTGCTGCACGCCCTCAACCGCAGGCTCGCTGAGCCGCTGCCGCAGGAGGAAGCCATCGCGCTGACCCTCCACCTGGTCAACGCCGGGTTCAACACGGGAAACCTCGCGCACACCTACCAGATGACGGGCGTGATTCAGCAGATGTTGGACGTGATTGGGGTTGACGGGGCGTCGATAAGCACTGCCCGCTTCATCACGCACGCGCGCTACCTCTTCGTGCGGCTGGCGCGCGGGGCGCAGCTCGACCACGGCAACTCCCTGCTCACACGCGAGCTGTTGCGCGCATACCCGCAGGATATGGCGGTTGCGCGGAAGGTCGCGCACATCGTCGAGCTGCGCTTCGGGCAGTCGCTTACCGACGACGAACTGGCCTACCTCGGCCTCCACATCGCGCGCCTGCGGGAGGCTAGTGCGGGCGAGTAATCTCGAGGGGAGAACGAGCGAAAGGAAACACATGACTGACCGCACTGTTCTTTACGGCATTGGCGTCTCCGCCGGCACGGCCTCGGGACCGGTCGCCGTGGTGACCGCGCCGGTGGGCATCGACGAGGCGGAACCCGCCGCGGCCGAAGGCGACGCCGAGCGCGTCGCGGGGGTGCTTGACGAGGTCGCGGCCTCACTGACCGCGCGCGCCGAACACGCGAACTCCGAAACCTCCAAGCAGGTCCTCGAGGCCACCGCGACGCTGGCCACCGACCGGGGCCTGATTCGCGGGATCAACAAGGAGCTGAAGAAAGGTACCGGCGTCACCCGCGCCGTTCACGACGCGGTGGAGGTCTACGCCGGCAAGCTGCGCAAACTTGGCGGCTACATGGCCGAGCGCGTCACCGACCTCTACGACATCCGCGACCGCGCCATCGCGCGCCTGCGCGGCTTGCCCGAGCCCGGCGTGCCGCACCTCGACGCGCCGTCGATCCTGGTCGCCCACGACCTCGCGCCCGCGGAGACGGCGACGCTGGACCCGGAGATGGTGCTCGGCATCGTCACCGAGGGCGGCGGCGCGACCTCGCACACCGCCATCCTCGCCGCCCAGCTGGGCATCCCCGCGGCCGTGCAGGTCAAGGGCGTCCTCGGCGCGGTTGCCGACGCCCCGCCGCTCGCCCTCGACGGCGGCGTCGGCGAAGTCATCGTCGCCCCGGCCGACACCGACGTCGCCGAGCTGGAGGAGCGCTCCCGCCGCCGCGCCGACGCGCTCGCCGGCTCCTCCGGTGAGGGCGCAACCCGCGACGGCTACAAGGTCAAGCTCTTGGCCAACATCGGCACCGCAGAAGACGCCGAGAAGGCGGCAAAGCTCGATCTGGAAGGCTCCGGACTCTTCCGCACCGAGTTCCTCTTCCTCGACCGCGATTCGGCGCCGAGCGTGGATGAGCAGACCGGGACCTACACGCGCGTGCTGCGCGCCTTCGGGAAGCGCCGCGTCGTCGTGCGCACCCTGGACGCGGGTGCCGATAAGCCGCTGAGCTTCGCCGACCTCGGCGAGGAAGAGAACCCGGCGCTCGGCCGCCGCGGCCTGCGCCTGTCCATGGTGCGCGAGGACCTGCTCGACGACCAGCTGCAGGCGCTCGCCAACGCGCACGCCAACGTGCCCGAGGCGGAGCTGTGGGTCATGGCACCCATGGTCGCCACCGTTGAGGAAACGCAGTGGTTCTGCGACAAGGCACGCGGCTACGGGCTGCCCAAGGTGGGCATCATGGTCGAAACACCGGCGGCCGCGATCCGCGCCGGGCACGTGCTCAGCATCGCCGACTTCGCCTCCATCGGCACCAACGACCTGTCGCAGTACACCATGGCGGCCGACCGCATGCAGGGCGAGCTAGCCGAGCTGCTCAGCCCGTGGCAGCCGCCGGTGCTCACCATGATCAAGGCGACCGGCAAGGGCGGGCACGCGACCGGCAAGTCCGTCGGCGTGTGCGGTGAGGCGGGCGGCGACCCGCTCATGGCGCTCGTGCTCGTCGGCCTGGGTGTGACCTCGCTGTCGATGGCGCCGTCGAAGGTCAACGCGGTTCGCGCCGCGCTGCGCCTGCACGACATGGATACCTGCCGCCAGATGGCCAACTACGCAGTCGACGCCCCGACTGCCAAGGAGGCGCGCGAAAACGTGCTGAAGATCGCCGATCCGGTGCTGCGCGACCTGCTCTAGCGCCTTCAGGCATGCTTGCCCGCGCGCCGGTTTTTGCTGGCGCGCGGGCTTTTTTGCGTGGGGTTTTAGTCGGGTGGTTTGCGGTTGTCGGCTCGGGCTTTGTGGTCGGTGCCGGTGGCGGTGACATTCCCATAGGGTGAGACGTAGACAATCTTTCCGTCGCGTCTTGCGGTGTGGCCCCGGGTGCCGCGTGCTGCCTGCGAGTTGTGGTACTTACACAACCACCCGAGGTTGGATGGTGTGGTCTCGCCGCCGTGTTGGTGTTCGACCATGTGGTGGGCATCGCACTCAGAGGCGGGTGCGTTGCATCCCTTCCAGGTGCAGGTGGTGGAGTCGGCAAGCATGACTTCTCGGTGCTTCGGGGTAGCAAACCGGGCGTGGTAGGCGTTGACTGGCCCGTCCATCACTCCGATGAGGATGATCGAGCCGAGTGCTTCGAGCTGCATGCGCACAAACTCCTCACCGGAGACGATCACCCCGTTGTCGAAGTGGACCTTAACGTCGTTGCCTTCACCGGCAATGATGCGCAGGTAGTCACCAAGATCCAGGTTCGCGGTCACGCGCACCAGGTAGTCGGCTTTCGGGCACCCGCCGTTTAGCCAGCCGGTGACGTCGTTTTTGGCGGCGTCGAAGACGCCCTGGACGTCTGCCGCGGGGCCGGTCAGCCGCAGGGTGGCAAACCCATCCCCGTGGTGGGTCACCCGTGCTTTCGGGGTGCGCGGTTCCGGTGCCTGCAGTTCGGCCTTAAGTTCTGCGGCGACGCGGCGGATGCGTGCTAAGTCACCGGATGTGTTGCACAAGCGCTCGATGTAGTGCCAGCGCTTCGTCACATCCTTCAGTGAGCGGGCAGAACGGGTGATGTAGGCAAGCGTGTCCAACCTATGCCCGTGCACGCGCGCGCCTTCCTGGGCGCGGGCCTGGTATTTGGTGTGCGAGGTTTTCCCGCACAGCACACTCGCGGTGTCGCGGAGTTGCTTCGCGCGGTCTTGCTGGATGCCGTGTGCCTGTAATTGGGCAAGCTCAAGTCCGGCCGCTGCGGCGACGAAGTCGTATCCGCAGCGGTCAACCAAAGCAAGTGCATCCAAATCTGTCATGCACCCGACGATAAACCACGTTTACCTGCCAAAACAAGGGAATGTGAGAATACACCCATTATTGGCCCGAAACGGAACCAACGACCCAAAACGAACGTCTAATAAGGGTTGGGCGTTTTGGCGTCGTAAAGCAAAGGGCCCCTTGTTCGCCTGTGGCGAACACGGGACTACCGAGGCCAAACGCGCGTTAGAGTAGATGAAAACTCACGAGTAGAAGGGGCAACCATGTTTGAGAGGTTCACGGACCGAGCACGGCGCGTTATCGTGCTTGCGCAGGAAGAAGCGCGCGAGCTTAACCACAATTACATGGGTACTGAGCACATCCTGCTCGGCCTGATTAAGGAAGGCGAGGGCGTGGCTGCCAAGGCGCTCGAGTCCATGGGGATCAACCTGGACGATGTGCGCCGCGAGGTCATCGACATTATTGGCCACGGCTCGCAGCCGGTGACCGGGCACATCCCGTTTACCCCGCGCGCCAAGAAGGTGCTGGAGCTCTCGCTGCGTGAGGGCCTGCAGATGGGACACAAGTACATCGGCACCGAGTTCCTGCTGCTCGGCCTGATCCGCGAGGGTGAGGGTGTTGCCGCGCAGGTGCTGACCAAGCTTGGTGCCGATCTTCCGACGGTACGCCAAACCGTCATCCAGCTGCTCTCCGGCTACGAGGGCGGCGATAGCCAGAACCCCGAGACCCCGCAGGCGGGCCCCGGTGCTGTCGCCCCCGGCCCGGGCCCGCGCAGCGGCGGCCAGCAGGGCGAGCGCTCCAACTCGCTGGTCCTGGATCAGTTCGGCCGCAACCTGACGGCGGCGGCGAAGGAAGGCAAGCTGGACCCGGTGGTCGGCCGCGAC
The DNA here is from genome assembly GCF_000739455.1 of Corynebacterium imitans. NCBI lineage: Bacteria > Bacillati > Actinomycetota > Actinomycetes > Mycobacteriales > Corynebacteriaceae > Corynebacterium > Corynebacterium imitans. The sequence goes on along the minus strand of NZ_CP009211.1, from coordinate 2,126,414 downwards.
AAGGAGATCGAGCGCATCATGCAGGTGCTCTCGCGCCGCACGAAGAACAACCCGGTGCTCATCGGCGAGCCCGGCGTGGGCAAGACCGCTGTAGTCGAGGGCCTGGCACTGGATATCGCCAACGGCAAGGTGCCGGAGACGCTGAAGGACAAGCAGGTCTACTCGCTGGATCTGGGCTCGCTCGTTGCGGGTTCGCGCTACCGCGGTGACTTTGAGGAGCGCCTGAAGAAGGTGCTCAAGGAGATCAACCAGCGCGGCGACATCATCCTGTTCATCGACGAGATTCACACGCTCGTCGGCGCGGGCGCTGCCGAGGGCGCGATCGACGCGGCCTCCCTGCTGAAGCCGAAGCTGGCCCGCGGCGAGCTGCAGACCATTGGCGCAACCACGCTGGACGAGTACCGCAAGCACATCGAGAAGGACGCCGCGCTTGAGCGCCGCTTCCAGCCGGTGCAGGTCGACGAGCCGAGCATCGAGGACACCATCCAGATCCTCAAGGGCCTGCGCGACCGCTACGAGGCGCACCACCGTGTCTCCTACACCGACGACGCGCTCAAGGCCGCCGCGAACCTCTCGGACCGCTACATCAACGACCGATTCCTGCCGGATAAGGCCGTCGACCTGCTCGACGAGGCCGGCGCGCGCATGCGCATCAAGCGCATGACCGCCCCGGAGGAGCTGCGCGAGGTGGACGACCGGATTGCGGAGGTCCGCAAGGAGAAGGAAGCGGCGATTGACGCCCAGGACTTCGAGAAGGCCGCCGGCCTGCGCGACACCGAGCGCAAACTGGGCGAGGAGCGCGCGGAGAAGGAAAAGAAGTGGCGCTCCGACGACCTCGAGGACATCGCCGAGGTGGGCGAGGACCAGATCGCGGACGTGCTCGCACACTGGACCGGCATCCCCGTGTTCAAGCTCACCGAGTCCGAGTCCTCGCGCCTGCTCAACATGGAGTCTGAGCTGCACAAGCGCATCATCGGCCAGGACGAGGCCGTCAAGGCCGTCTCCCGCTCGATCCGCCGCACCCGCGCGGGGCTGAAGGACCCGAAGCGTCCGTCCGGTTCCTTTATCTTCGCCGGTCCGTCAGGTGTGGGTAAGACGGAGCTGTCGAAGGCGCTCGCGGAGTTCCTCTTCGGCGATGACGATTCGCTGATCCAGGTCGACATGGGCGAGTTCCACGACCGCTTCACCGCATCCCGCCTCTTCGGTGCGCCTCCGGGATACGTCGGTTACGAGGAGGGCGGCCAGCTCACGGAGAAGGTGCGTCGCAAGCCGTTCTCGGTCGTGCTTTTCGACGAGATCGAGAAGGCGCACAAGGAGATCTACAACACGTTGCTCCAGGTGCTCGAAGAGGGCCACGTCACCGACGGCCAGGGCCGCGTCGTGGACTTCAAGAACACCGTGCTCATCTTCACCTCGAACCTGGGTACCGGCGACATCTCGAAGCCGGTCGGCCTGGGCTTTACGGGCAACACCGAAACAGACGCCGACGCGCAGTACGACCGCATGAAGGGCAAGGTCCACGACGAGCTGAAGAAGCACTTCCGCCCGGAGTTCCTCAACCGCATCGACGAGATCGTGGTCTTCCGCCAGCTCACGCAAGAGGAGATCGTCCAGATGGTCGACCTGCTCATCGGTCGAGTCGACCTCAACCTCGCGGCCCAGGATATGGGCATCGAGCTTAGCGACGCCGCGAAGAACCTCCTGGCCAAGCGCGGTTTCGACCCCGTGCTCGGTGCGCGCCCGCTGCGTCGTACCATCCAGCGCGAGGTGGAGGACGTGCTGTCGGAGAAGATCCTGTTCGGCGAGATCGGTGCCGGCGAGATCATCACCGTCGACGTCGACGGCGATGTCGAAGGCGACGAGAAGAATGCGAAGTTCACCTTCACGCCGCGTCCGCGCCCGCTGCCGGCAGAGACCTTTGACACCGGTGACGGGGCAGAGGACGAGGCCGAAGAGGTCCGCGAGATCGACCCGGCCAAGGAGCAGCCGGAGTCTGAGGCTTCGCAGTTCCCGGACGAGACGCCCGAGAACCCGGAGCCGAAGGACGACGGCAACGGCCCCGAACCGGTCTAAATGGCCGGTTAGGTAAACATCCGCCCGACTGCGGGCCAGAACCCCGGCGCGAGCACGGGCACGAGCGCGGCGATCACAGCCAGGATCGCCACGACGGTCGTGGCCGCGACTTGCCCGGGGTTAATCTGTTTTCCGGGCATGTACTGCGCGAGCCATTCCAGCGCGTCGCCGTAGTTGAACAGCAGGGGAGCCGCGTGCCCGGCGACCGGGATATTGCTGATGGGGTAGGAGCTGGCACGGGCAAGCTTGCCAGCCTCTTCGAAAACGGGGGCGGTGAGCGAGGACAGCGGGTTGGTGACCGTGCCGCGTAGCTGGACGAGTTCGTGGGTCACGTCCGAGCCGTGCGCCGCGTAGTCCTCGGCTAGCTGGGTGGCTTGGGGCTCGGGTACGAGGTCGTCGTCGGGGTTGGTCATGACCATGATGGGCATGGAGACGCCGACTTGTCCGAGTTTGTTGTGGTTGAGGGTGCGGGTGAAGCGTTCGTCATCGGCTGCGAGTTCTGCGAGCGTGCGGCCTTCGGTGAGGATCTCGCCGTGGGGGATGGGAGGGTCGGTGATGCAGTGTGCTTCGAGCGCAGCGAGCCAGCGGTGGCCCTCTTCGGTGAGGTAGTCGTCGAGCGCGTCGCGGAATTCGGGGTAGGTGGAGGCGTAGCTGATGGTGGCGTAGCCGACGACGGTTTCCAGCATGCCCGCCGAGCCTTGCCGCATGATGGCCAGCGGGTCGGCCGGTGGGGCGCCGGCGAAGGTGGCCCGCACGTCGAGTTCGGGCGCGTAGTCGGCGACGAGTTCGGCGGCGGCTGCGGCGGCGGCCCCGCCTTGAGAGTAGCCCCAAAACGCGATGGCTTCGTCGTCGTGGGCGGTGGCGCGGGCGGCGTCGATAAGGGCGCGGCCCTGCTCGATGCGATTGAGGTAAGTGTGGGTGCCGGGGGTGCCCAGGCCGATGTAGTCGGTGACGACGACGCGGTAGCCCGCGCGCGTAAGCTGGCTCACCAGCGGCGCCTCGTAGTTGATGCCGATGGAGTCGCCCTCGATCGAGGAAAGCATCGCCGCGCCTGCCGACGGCGCACAATGATCCGCCATGCCGCGCGTGCCGGGTGCGAGCGCGATCAGGCCGCGGGCGTGCGGGGTGTCGTAGAGCGCGCCGGTGACCTCGACGATTTCGCCGGCTTCGGTGGTGCTGGTGTAGCGGATGCGTTCGCCGCTGGTTGCGGGCACGGTGCTGGTGGCAAGGAGTGTGCCGGGTGCTTCGCTCGCGACCGCCGGTGGCGCGAGCGCGAGGACGACGGCGAGGGCGGTTGCGCGCAGGAAGGTGTGTTTCACACCTTGGATGCTAAGCCAACATGAGCAGGCTGGCGGCCATGAGCCCCATGCCGCCCATCATCCAGTAGACGGAGACGTGGTGGTGGCCGGTCTGGATCGCGTTCGGCATGAGCTTGTCCACGCTGATGAACACCATGATGCCGGCGACGGCCGCGTAGGAAAAACCCATGGTCTGCGGGCCGAGGAAGGGCGAGATCAGCGCAAAGCCGATGAGCGCGCCTGCCGGTTCCGCGAGCCCGGACAAGGTGGCCCATCCGGCGGCGCGCCAGCGGTTGCCGGTCGCGCGCGATAAGGGCACCGCCACGGCGACGCCCTCCGGGATGTTGTGGAGTGCAATCGCGATGGCGATCGGGATGGCGAGCTTCGGGTCGGTGTAGGCGGCCATGAAGGTGGCGAAGCCCTCGGGGAAGTTGTGCAGCGCGATCGCGATACCGGTCATGAGACCCGCGCGGCGCAGCGTGGTTGCCTGCGGGGCGGTCGAGGTGCTCGGCTCGTGCGGGTTGATGTCGTCGGGAACCAGCCGGTCGATCACGGCGATCAGCGCCACGCCGAAAAAGAAGGCGGCGATGGCGGACCAGTCGTTGTCCAGCGCCTCCATCGACTCAGGCAGAAGCTCGACCAGCGAGATGTAGATCATCACCCCGGCCGAGAAACCGAGCGAGCCGGCGAGGAAGCGGTCCCCGATATCGCCCTTGAGCGCCACAAGCACGCCGCCGAGGCCGGTGGATAAGCCGGCGAGCAGCGTGATGGCCAGGGCGGTCGTGAACATGGACTGAGTATATCGCTAGCTGGGCAGCCGGAAGCGGCCGTCGGCGTCTTGCACGGCGAGGCCGTCTTCGAGCAGGGAAAACAGGGCGCGGTGGGTTTGGGCTGGGTGGGGCCAGGTGGCGTCGATAAGCGACTGCTCGACGGGACCTGTGGCCTCGCGCAGCACCCGCATGATTTTGCCGCGTACCTGGCGGTCGGTGCCGGCGAACTTCTGCGTGCGCGGGGTGAAATCGGCCGGTGGCTGGCCGGCGGCGAGCCACGCGCAGTCCACCACGGGGCATTCGCTGCATTTCGGCGCGCGCGAGGTGCACACCAGCGCCCCGAGCTCCATGAGCGCGACCGAGAGCACCGGGCCGTGCGGGATTTCGGTCAGCTCACGCTTGCTCGGCCGCACCTGCGCGACGCCGCGCACCGCTCGCGCGTGGACGCGCCGCACGTTCGTATCCACCACCGGCACATCCTGGCCGAATGCGAAGTTCGCCACGGCGCGCGCGGTGTAGTCGCCGATGCCGGGCAGCGCGAGTAGCGCGTCGACATCCGCGGGCACCTCGCCGCCATGCTTCTCGACGATCACCCGCGCACACTCCAACAACCGCAACGCCCGCCGTGGGTAGCCGAGGCTGCCCCAGGCACGCAGCACCTCGTCCGTGCCAGCCTGCGCAAAAGCGTGCGGGGTGGGCCAGCGCGCGATCCACTCCTCCCAGATCGGAGCGACGCGCTCGACCTGGGTTTGGTGGCTCATGACCTCGGAAAGCAGCACGCCCCAGGCGGTTGTGCCCGCCTTGCGCCACGGTAAGTCGCGCGCGTTGCGGCGATACCACGAGACCAGATGCTGATATTGCTTCGAAACTTCCACGATGAGTGACAGAATAAACATATGACTGAACAAACAGAACTCGACCCGTCCACCCCCACCGAAGTGTGGGCAGCACTGAAGGCGGGCAACGAGCGCTTCGCCACCGACCGCACGCTTGCCCCGCACCGCGACTCCGCCCGCCGCAGCGCACTGACTTCCGGCCAGAACCCTTTCGCCGCCGTCATCGCCTGCTCCGACTCGCGGGTGCCCGTCGAGCTGCTTTTCGACGCCGGGTTCGGCGACGTCTTCGTCATCCGCAACGCCGGCGGCTGCATCGACTCCTCCGTCAGTGGCTCGGTGGAGTTCGCCGTCGAGGACCTGGGCGTCTCGCTGGTGCTCTTCTTGTCGCACGAGCGCTGCGGCGCGATCGGCGCGGCGATCCAAGGCGTCAACAGCGCGGCCCTGCCGACGAACCTGACTCGCGTGTTTGTGGAGAAGATCGCGCCGTCGGTAATCAGCGCCCAGGCAGACGGCCCGGTCGACGCCGCGGAGATCGAGCGTACCCACGCCAAGGTCACCGCCGAGCACCTCATCGACCGCATCCCCGCCCTGCGCAAGGGCATCGACGAGGGCACCGTCGCCATGGTTGGTGCGCGTTACCGGCTCGAAGACGGCCGCGTCGAGACCGTGTATGAGAACTTTGGCAACTAAGGTGAAGGCATGACACACCAGCGCCCCACCGGTAATCGTCGCCCCTCCCAGCCCCCGCGGCGGAAGCACGCGCCGGAGATCTACATGCGACGACGCGTCCTCGCGCTCGTCCTGCTCCTGCTCGTGGTGGCGCTGATCATCTGGGGCATGGTCGCCTTCGCCAAGGCGGTCGGCGGCTCGGGCAAGGACGAAAACCCGGAGGCCACGGAGACCGTCGCCACCGCCACCGAGGATGCGCCGGTGACCGAGCCGACCGTGCCGGAGCCCAGCGACGCGCCCGCCTCTTCGCCCTCTTCTTCGCCCGCCCCCGCGCGCGAAGAAGAGCAGGAGGACACCGCCACGGCGGCCGCGCCGGAAAACCCCGGCGAGTGCTCGCTGAAAGACCTGCGGATCACCGCGATGACGAACCAGCCCTCCTACCCGGCGGGGACCGAGCCGGTGCTCTACATGGAGGTGGAAAACCCCACCGAGGTGGACTGCGTGATCGACCTGGAGGCCTCGCCGCTGCGCTTCGAGGTGTACTCCATGGGCACTAACGACCGCATCTGGTCCGATACGGACTGCAACCAGCCGATGCTCACGGGCACCGAAACCTTCGCGCCGGGGGCAACCCGCGGGTTTGAGGCGCGCTGGTCCGCCACCAACTCCGCACCCGATGCGTGCGAGAACCGCGCGCCGGTGCCGGCGGGCTCCTACTTCCTGCACGCGGTGATCGGCGACAACGCCTCGGACCCGGTGCCGTTTAACATCACCTAGCGGGGGAGACGGCCGCAATCGCTTGGGCGAGCGTTGCGGCCTCGGTGATTTCCATGCCGTTCACGGAAGCCTCCGCGCCCGCGGGGACGATGGCGCGCTCGTAGCCTAAGCGGGCGGCCTCCTGCAGGCGGCGCTGTAGGTTGGGCACGCGGCGCAGCTCGCCGGCAAGACCTACCTCGCCGATCACCACGGTCTTCGGCGGCAGTGGCGTTTCGTGCAGGCTGGACCAGGTGGCCAGCGCGACCGCCAGGTCCGTCGCCGTCTCCGTGATCCGCACCCCGCCGACGGTGGCTACGTAGGCGTCCTTGTCGTTGGTGCGCTGCCCGCAGCGCGCTTGCAGCACGGCCAGCACCATCGGCACGCGGTTGAAGTCCAGGCCGGTGACCACGCGCCGCGGACTCTTGTTCACCGGATCGACGGTTAGCGACTGTACCTCGGCCAGGATGGGGCGCACCCCGTCCATCGCCACGGTCACCGCGGAGCCATCCGGCGTGTTGCCGCGATGGGAAAGAAACAGTCCGGAGGGGTCCGGCACTTCGCGGATGCCCTCGGCGGTCTGCTCGAAGCAGCCGACCTCGTCGGTCGCACCGAAGCGGTTTTTGATCCCGCGCAGCATGCGCAGCGAGGAGTGGCGGTCGCCCTCGAAGTTGAGCACGACGTCCACGAGGTGTTCGAGCACGCGCGGGCCTGCGACGTTGCCGTCTTTGGTCACGTGCCCCACGAGGAGCACCGGCATGTTCGTCGTCTTAGCCAGGGTGGTCAGCGCGGCGGTCACGGCCCGGGACTGCGCGACCCCGCCGGCCACGCCTTCGACGCCGCTGGCCTGCATGGTTTGCACAGAGTCGACGATCAGGAGCGAGGGCTTGAGCTCTGCGACGTGCCCGAAGACCACATCCAGGTTGGATTCCGCAGCGAGGTAGAGGCTGTCTTTCAGCGCACCGGTGCGCTCGGCCCGGCCGCGAACCTGGCCCGCGGACTCCTCGGCGGTGCAGTAGAGCGCTTTGCGTCCCTGCTCGGCCCAGCGGGAGGCGACTTCGAGCAGGAGAGTGGATTTGCCCACGCCCGGCTCGCCTGCCATAAGCACGACGGATCCGGGGACCACGCCGTTGCCGAGCACCCGATCAAGTTCGGTGATGCCGGAGGCGATGGTGTGGGTCGACGCCGCGTCGACAAGCGTGATGGGCTTTGCGCTCGACGCAGGCGTCAGCGGTGCCGACGGGGCTGGCGCGCTTTCCTGCAGGGTCCCCCACGACCCGCATTCGGGGCAGCGCCCGAGCCACTTCGGCGAGGAGTAGCCACACTCGGAACAGGTGTGGATACTGCGCGGCTTCTTAGCGATCTGCTTCGCGCTCCTGCTCGCCCGACTGCCGCGTCGGTGCGGACACGGGGACCTCAATCTCGAGCGAGGTGCTATCGAACTCGAATTTCACCGGGACGACGCCGCCGTACGCGAAGTCCTGGTTTTCCACAGAGGTGGCCACGTACTGGATGGAGCCGTCCTTGGACTTCGGCATGTTCTTCAGGCCCTCGGCGGAATCCGCGACCAGCGAACCGTTGTAGGTGATCGGACGCGAGCCTCCGAGCGTGGCCGGGGTGCCGTCGACGGTGACGGACTTCAGCGTGTGATCCTTCATGCTGCGGTCCTGGTTGGTCACGGTGAACTTGACCGCAGCCTGGCCGTCCTCGGCGAGGACGACGGTGGCGTCCTGCACCGAGAGCTCCCTGTCCTCGGTGAAAGCGGTGGCACCGTCGACCGCAGCGACCTGGTTCGAGGTCTGGGTGATCTGGCCGGCGGAGCAGCCGGTAAGTGCCAGTGCGGAGGCGACTGCGACGGCGGCGAGCGGCTTCAGGGACTTCACGTGGGTGTCCTCCATCGTTTATGTAGAGCGCGTAGTTTTCTCCGCTTTACCTTAGCCGGAGCTGCCGCGGTTTTCCCAGTTTCCTTGCCCTTCCCGGGGCTGCCCAGGCCAATCGGGGGTAAACTTTGGTTGCGGTTTTGGGGCCCGGCTCCCGGGTGTGGTGGGCGTGGCGCGAGTAAGCAGGTGCGAAAACGCTACGGTGGTAGGGTTGGGCAACGATGACTGAAGGAGCTTCAATGGAATTCAAGGTCGGCGAAGTCGTGGTTTACCCGCATCACGGTGCGGCGAAGATCGCGGATATCGAGCAGCGCGAGATCGGCGGGGAGACCCTCGACTACTTGGTGCTGCAGATCCTCCAATCCGACCTGGAGGTCCGCGTGCCGGTGAAGAACACCGAGCTCGTCGGCGTGCGCGACGTGGTCAACGAGGAGGGCCTGCAGAAGGTCTTCTCCGTGCTGCGCGAGGAGGACGTCGAGGAGGCGGGCAACTGGTCCCGCCGCTACAAGGCGAACCAGGAGCGTCTCGCATCCGGCGATATTAATAAGGTGGCCGAGGTCGTGCGCGACCTGTGGCGCCGCGACCAGGGCAAGGGCCTGTCCGCGGGCGAGAAGCGCATGCTGGGTAAGGCGCGCCACATCCTCGTCGGCGAGCTCGCGCTGGCCGAGCCGGTGGATGAAAAGAAGGTCGAGGAGATGGAAGAGGCCATCCGCAAGATCATCGATGAGCAGGTTAAGGCCGGGATCTCGATCGCGCCGGAGCCGACGGACGAGGATGAGGATGACCTGGACATGGAGGACCTCTCCTTCGACGACGAGAAGTAGCCGTGTCTCGTAGGGTCGTCGCCGTCGTCGCGGCCGCGGGTCAGGGCACGCGCCTGGGTGCGGATGTGCCGAAGGCGTATGTGCCGCTGCGCGGACGCAGTCTGCTTGAGCGCTCGGTGACCGCGATGGAGACCGCCGAGATTGTCGACGCGATTTACGTGGTGGTCAGCCCCGCGATGGAGCCGGTGGCCCGCCGCGCTTTGCAAGGCCACGAGGTGACCTTCGTCCACGGCGGTGCCGAGCGCGCCGACTCCATCTATGCGGCGTTGCGCGCCGTCCCGCTTGCCGACGCCTGCGTGCTCGTCCACGACGCCGCCCGCGCTTTAACCCCACCCGGCATGATTGCGCGCGTGGCCCGCGCGGTCCTCGACGGCGCGGACGCCGTAGTGCCGGTGCTGCCTGTCGCGGACACGATCAAAGAAGTCTCCGCCGCCGGTGCGGTGGTGGCAACTCCGGACCGCTCGCGCCTGCGCGCCGTACAGACACCGCAGGGTTTTGACCTGCGCGAGCTGCGCGCGGCGAACGAGGCGTACTTCGCAGGCTCGCAGGACTTCGTCGCCACCGATGACGCCTCGCTGATGGAGTGGTTTGGCGCGGAGGTTGTCACCGTGCAGGGCGACCCGATGGCCTTTAAGATCACGACCCCGATTGATCTGCGTCTGGCCACCAGCATCACCGACGAGGCGGAGCCGACGATCTTCGAGGTACCGGGCAACTAGGGGTGAATCGCGCAGGTAGTCTTGCGTGCATGACTCAAGACTTCAGCAAATTGCGCGTTGGAACTGCCTTTGATGCCCACCAGATCCAGGAGGGCAAGCCGTGCTGGATTGCGGGCATCCTGCACGAGAGTGTCGACGGCTGTGAGGGCCACTCCGACGGGGACGTTGTCTCGCACGCGGTTGTGGACGCGGTGCTTTCCGCCGCTGGGCTGGGCGATTTGGGCTCGTTTGTAGGGGTAGGACGCCCGGAGTACGACGGGGTGATGGGCACCCAGCTGCTCAAAGAGCTGCGCGAGCTGCTGGAACGCGAGCGAGTGCGCGTGGTGAACGTCTCCGCTCAGCTGATCGGGCAGAGCCCGAAGATGGGCCCGGTGCGCGAAGAGGCGGAGCGGGCGTTGAGCGAGGCCCTGGGCGCGCCGGTGTCGGTGTCGGCCACGACCACGGACCACATGGGATTTACGGGTGCGGGCCAGGGGAGGGCTGCGATTGCGACGGCGCTGGTTGAACTAAGCTAGCGGGCGTGACTCAACGCATCTTTGATACCAAAACCCGCACGCTGCAAGACTTCGAACCCCTGCGCGAGGGGCACGTGTCCATTTACCTGTGTGGTGCGACGCCGCAGTCCGCGCCGCACATCGGGCACTTGCGCTCCGGCGTGGCTTTCGACATTGTGCGTCGCTGGTTTTTGGCCAAGGGGCAGGACGTGGCGTTCGTGCGCAACGTCACCGATATTGATGACAAGATCCTGAATAAGGCCGCCGAGCACAATCGCCCTTGGTGGGAGTGGGTATCCACCTACGAACGCGAGTTCACCCGCGCCTACGACACACTCGGCGTGCTGCCGCCGTCGGTGGAGCCGCGCGCCACGGGGCACGTGACCCAGATGGTGGACTACATGCAGCGTCTGATGGACCGCGGTTTCGCGTACGCCGCCGACGGCTCCGTCTACTTCGACGTGGACGCGTGGGTTGCTGCCGAGGGTTCCGACTACGGTTCGCTGTCCGGCAACCGCCCGGAGGACATGGCGCGCGGGGACGCGGGTGCGGGCAAGCGCGGCCCACTCGATTTCGCGCTGTGGAAGGCAGCGAAGCCGGGTGAGCCGAGCTGGCCGACCCCGTGGGGTGAGGGCCGCCCGGGCTGGCACTTGGAGTGCTCGGCGATGTCCACCTGGTACCTCGGCTCCGAGTTTGACATCCACGGCGGCGGCCTTGACCTGCAGTTCCCGCACCACGAGAACGAGCAGGCCCAGTCGCATGGCGCGGGCGATGGATTCGCGCAGTACTGGATGCACAACCACTGGGTGACCATGGCTGGCGAGAAGATGTCGAAGTCGCTGGGCAACGTGCTCTCCATCGACAACATGCTCGAGGCCGTCCGCCCGGTCGAGCTGCGCTACTACCTGGGCAGCGCGCACTACCGCAGCGTGCTGGAGTACTCGCCGGAGGCGCTGCAGGAGGCGGCCGCGGGGTATCGCCGCATCGAGGACTTCGTGCACCGCGCAGGCACGCCGGAGCCTTCCACCTGGTCGGAAGCGTTCGAGCAGGCGCTTGACGACGACTTCGCGGTCCCCAAAGCCCTTGCCGAAATCCACAACACGGTCCGGGCGGGCAACAGCGCACTCGTCGCAGGCGATGCGGATAAGGCCACCGAGCTTGCCGCCCAGGTGCGCGCGATGGCGAGCGTGTTGGGCGTGGACCCGGGCGCGTGGGACAATGACGCAACTGGCGGCGCGGCCGATCAGGCGCATCACGCGCTGGACACGTTGGTGCAGGCGGAGCTTGCTCGCCGCACTGAGGCCCGGACGAACAAGGACTGGGCGGTTGCCGACGAGGTACGCGACCGCCTCAAAGCCGCAGGCATCGAGGTCACCGACACCGCCGACGGCCCGACCTGGCAGATCAAGGAGTAGGAGACGAGATGGCAAAGCCGTACCAGCGTCCGGATAAGCAGAAGACGCACAAGAAGGGGGCCACGAAGGGCTCCGGTGGGCAGCGCCGCCGCGGCCTGCGTGGCAAGGGCGCAACCCCGAAGGCGGAGGATCGCGTCTACCACGCCGCGCACAAGCGCAAGCAGGCGCGTGACCGTCGTAACCAGGGCCGCCACGAGCGCGAAGTGGCGGACATGGTGGTCGGCCGCAATCCGGTCATCGAGTGCCTGCACGCGAAGGTGCCAGCCGAGGCGCTCTACGTGGCGCAGGGCACCGGTCACGACGATCGTTTAAGCGAGGCGGTCGCCATCGCCCAGTCGCGCGGCATCCCGGTCTCCGAGGTGCAGAAGCGCACGCTTGACGAGATGACCGGCAACGGCATGCACCAGGGCATCGGCCTGAAGATCCAGCCGTACAAGTACGCGGACGTTTTCGACCTGATGAGCAGGGTTGACGGCAACGGCATGTTCGTGGTGCTGGACAACATCACGGACCCGCGCAACCTGGGAGCGGTGATCCGCTCGGCGGCCGCGTTCGGCGGCGACGGCGTGATCATTCCCGAGCGCCGCTCCGCCCAGGTCACGGGCGTGGCATGGCGCACCTCCGCCGGTACTGCGGCACGCCTGCCGGTGGCGAAGGCCACCAACCTCACCCGCACGATCAAACAGTTCAAGGACAACGGCTACATGGTCGTCGGCCTGGATGCTGGCGGCGAGCACACGCTCGATACCTTCGATGGCGCGTGCGACCCGGTGGTCATCGTCGTTGGTTCGGAGGGCAAGGGTATTTCCCGCCTGGTGCGCGAGAACTGCGACGTGATCATGTCGATTCCCACCGAGGAGTGGGTGGAGTCGCTCAACGCCTCTGTGGCGGCGGGCGTGGTGCTTAGCGAGTTCGCCCGCCAGCGCCGCGCGGCGAAGTAGAGCTCTAACGCGCCGTAATCCGGCGTGCTTGCCACGCCCCGATCCCGCGACAGATCACGTAGATCCCGAAAGAAACGAACGCGACGAGCACGCTGACAGGCAGGCCGGGTGCGAGTGAGAGGACGAACCCGCCGACGGCGGAGACCTCGGCAAACACGACCGACAGCAAGACCGCGAGCTTCGGGTTGGCGGTCACAGCGACGGCGCTCGCGCCGGGCGTGATCAGCAGCGCCATGACCAGCAGCACGCCGACGATCTGCACGCTGTTCGCTGCGGCGAGGCCGACGAGGACAGCGAAGACGGTGGCCATGGTGCGCACGCGCACTCCGGTCGCGGCGGCCATCACAGGGTCGATGGAGGAAAACAGTAGCGGCCGCCACAACGCGACCACTGCGGCCACTACCACCACGGTGGTGATCGCCAGGGCCCACACGCTTGTCGACGCCACGCCGACCACCTGCCCCGTCAGCAGCGACATCGCGATGCTGGAGTTGCCCGGGTACAGGTAGATACACAGCACGGAAATACCCATGCCGAAGCTCATGACCACGCCGACGGCGGAGTCGTTGCCGCCCTTGAATCCCAAAAGCGCGAGCGCGATTGCGGCAGCGATTGAGCCTGCCACCGCGCCGAGCGAGACGTTAAAACCGATGAGCAGGGCGGCTGCGGCGCCCATGAGCGCGAGCTCGGAGGTGGCGTGGACGGCGAAGGACATCTGCCGCATCACGATCAGCGGGGCGAGCACCCCGGAGAGCACACCGAGGAAGGCGCAGGCCACCAGCGAGGTGATGACGAAGTCCTGGGAGAGCAGGTAGACGGTGGTATCCCACATCAGATGATCACCGTCTTTCCACCCGCGCGCACGACCTGGACGGGTGCGCCGTAGAGCTCGGAAAGCACGTCGGATTGCAAGACTTCGTCGGCGGTGCCGATGACGTGGCCGTTCGGCCCGATGTAGAGGACTTTGTCCACGATGTCGATGACGGGGTCGATGGAGTGCGTGATCATGGCCACCGCCGCCCCCGACTCCTGAAAGCGGGCGATGGTTTGGCGCTGGCGTGCGACATCCAAAGAGAGGAAGGGCTCATCGGCCAGGATGATCTCGGGGTCTTGCGCGAAAGCTTGGGCCTGGCGTACGAGTTGTTGTTGGCCGCCGGAGAGGCGGCCGACGTGGGCGTCGATAAGCGAGGGGGCCCCAACAAAGGCGAGCAGGCTTTCGGGCTCACCCCCGGCGAGCGAGACGAGGTCGCGCACGCGCGCCGGGAGATGGGCGGGGAACATCTGCTGCTGCGGGATGTAGCCCACACGGCCGCCGAGTGTGATCGTGCCCGAGTCGAGTTTCTGCATGCCGAGCGCGGCGCGCAGCAGCGTGGATTTGCCGGAGCCGTTGGGTCCGAGAATGGCGAGAAACTCGCCGGGGGCGAGCTCGCATGTGATGTCGCGCCACAGGGGCGTGGTGGTAGCGTTACGCAGCTGCAGCATTGAGCTGGTCAACGATTTCCTGGAAGTAGTCGAAGAAATTCTTGCCGTCCTGCGGGGTCTCGGTGATGTCCACGACCGGCACGCCGGCTTCCTTAGCCGCGGCGACGAGACGCTCGGAGACGGCGTTGGGGGACTGGGAATTATTGATCAGGATATCAGCATCCTTGATCGCCTCGAGCGTCTCGGCAACGGCGGCCGCGGAAGGCTCGGAGTGGTTCAGCGTTGCGTGGCGGTAGGACTCCGGTGTGGCGTCTACCAGCGCGGACTCCTCCACGATCGCGTCGGCGATCGGGTGGGTCTGGATCACGTTGGTCTCAGGCAGCTTGGCCAGGGACTCGTCGATGCCGGCGAGCTTGTCGTCGAGCGAGTTGCCACCGATCTGCTCGGCGACGTCGCGGATGGCCTCGGTGGAGTACCAGATGTGCTCGTTTTCCTCGCCGTGTGCGTGGTCATGATCGTGGCCGTGCTCGTGCTCGCCATGCTCGTGCTCGCTGTGGTCATGGTCGTGCGCCTCGGCCGGCGGTAGCGCGGTGATGAGCGTGCCCTTCGCGGCCGTGTAGAGGGGCGCGTCGTAGGCGCCGCCGTTAGCCACCACGGTCGCGGCCTGGGCAATCTTAGCCAGGTCGGCGGCGGTGGGTTCGTATTCGTGGGGGTCGGTCGAGGGGTTGCTGATGATCGCTTCGACCTCGTCGCCAGTTGCGGCGGAGGCGACGTCGGCCCACACCTGGGTGGTGGCGACCATGGTGCCGTCGCCGGCCTGCTCAGTGTCCTGAGCGGTGTCTTGCTCGGCGTCCTGCGCGCCGCAGGCGGTGAGGGTGAGGGCGAAGGCGACTGCTGCGATCCGTTTCATCATGCAGCCCATCCAACCACTAATGGAAACGATTTTCAAAATGGGAGGCGGGGTAGCATGGCTGCATGCCTGCGACGCTCGCCTCCATCGCTGCCGACCTCGGTATCTCCCGCACGACGGTCTCGAATGCGTACAACCACCCGGATCAACTCTCGCCAGCGCTGCGTCGCCGGATCCTCTCCTATGCCGAATCGCGCGGCTACGCGGGACCCAACCCGCACGCGCGCTCGCTGCGTACTCAGCACACCGACACACTTGGGGTGGTGCTCACCGAGCACTTGAGCTTCGCCTTCGAGGACCGCGCGTCGGTCGATTTCCTCGCCGGCGTCGCGGACTCCAGCGAGTACGCGCTCACACTCATCCCGACGGGGGTGAGCGTGCATGATGCGATTGTGGACGGCGTCATCGTCTATTCGGTGCCCGAGAACGCGCAAATGCTTCTCGACGCAAAGACGCGCAACCTCCCCCTCGTCATCTGCGACCAGCCGACGAATGTCCCGGACGTACCGTTCGTAGGCATCGACGACGCGAGCGCGATCGCGCCGGCGGCTGAGGCGCTCGTCGCAAACGGGCATAGGCGCATCGGGATCCTGGCGAAGCGCCTGTTCAGCACCCCCACCAACGGGTTTGTAGAGCCCGCGGCACTCGACGCCGCCGACCTGCACCTCCAGCGCGCCCGCATTTGCGGCGCGCTGGAGGTCTTCAAAGCTGCGGGCCTCCGCGACGTCCCGGTGGTCACGCGTGACCAGAACGACCTCGCTGCCGCCACAGACGGCGCCCGCGAGCTGCTCGAGACGCACCCGGAACTGACAGCGGTGCTGTGTACGACGGACTCGATGGCGCTCGGCGTCATCGAATATTGCCGCGGCCGCCGCGCCATCCCAGAGGAACTCTCGGTGACCGGCTTCGACGGCATCGGTGTGCCGGGGCTGACCACGGTGGAGCAACCGAACCGGCGCAAAGGGGAGGTCGCGGCGATGCTGGTGCGCTCGCTAATTGAGGGCCGCCCGCAACGCCGCGAAAAGACGCTTCTGCCTACGAGGTTTCTGCCAGGTACGAGCGTCGCGCATGCGCCAGCTGGGTAAGCAGCTGCGCCATCTCGGACACACTCGCGACCCGGTACCGCGCCGCGCTGTCCTGGGCCCCCACCTTCACGCCCACATCGGGGCCCTGGTTGAGGACTGCCATGGCGGTTTCGTCCGTGGTGTCGTCGCCGGCGAAAAACGTGGCGGCAAAGTCGCGTTTGCGCTGCGCGAGCCACGACCCCTTCGTCACGTCGACGGCGGAGAACTCCACCACGTTGTGCCCGGGCGTGACCGGGCGAGAACCGGTATCCAGCGCGCGGGCTGCGCGCAGCAATTCGCGGGCGCGCTCCGGGTCGCAAGCCGCGAGCGGGGCGACGTGCAGCACGCGCTGGTACGGCTTTTCCTCCACGTAGGCGGGCGGAGTCGCGATCCGCTCCAGCTCGCTGCCGATGCGCTCGAGGTAAGCGGCGTCTTCGGGCTCGAGCGTCGGGCCGGGCTCGGCACCGTGGGAACCGACGCGTACCAACCCCTGCAGCGAAGGCGTCTCCGGCAGGACCTCGGCAAGGCCCTCGAGGTGGCGGCCGGTAAGCACGGCCACTTCTGTGTTCGGGAGGGTAAGGAGGCACGCGATCGCGTTGAGAGCCTCCGGGTGGGCGCGCACCGCGTAGGGGTCGGTGTTAAATTCGGCGAGCGTGCCGTCGAAATCTAGGCAGACCAGCAGCGACTCGGCGCGGGCGAGGTGGGCGATGGGGTCGTCAAGCGGGCTCACAGCGACATCAGCCGCACGCTCGGCGGCTCGACCGTGTCCTCAGTGGAAGTCCACAGCAGCTCGGTGTCGGTGAGCTGCTCGGTGCGGAATTGCGCGCCGGGGACGAGGATGCTGGTCAGCTGCTCGTGGACGTGTCGGGCCCCGCCCTCGCAGTTGCCTGCGTCGCCCACCTCGACCTCTTCGATGGTGAAGGTGTCGTCCTCGGTGCGAATCGACGCCTGCAGGTCAGCGCACGCGGTGTTGCCGTCGAGTTCGGTTTCGGAGATGTGGAAGTTGGCCAGCCCCGCGGCGTCGGCAAGCAGGGCCCCGGGCTCGGCGGGATCCGTGTGGACGGCGACCACCTGCCAGGTGGGAGCGTCGCTGCACGCGGCGAGCGGCAACGCGAGGGCGAGCGCGAGGGCGCGGACGGGTTTCATAGTGCCTCCAAAAATGACGCCGCCCAGGCGTCAACATCGTGCGTGGTCACCCACTCGTACATGGTGCGCATGCGTTGCGGGTCGGGGTCGGCCGCGGCTTCAATCGCGCGGACGATCGAGTCCACGTCGAAAGGGTTGCACAGGTAGGCCTGGTCGAGCTCGACGGCGGCGCCTGCGAACTCGGAAAGCACAAGCGCGCCGCTGCCGTCCGGGTGGCAGGCTACGTACTCCTTGGCCACCAGGTTCATCCCGTCCTTAAACGGCGTGACCAGCATAATGTCGGCCGCAGCGTAGTAACTGCCCAGCTCCTCCTTGCCCACCCCGTGGTGGACGTAGTGGATCACCGGCCGGCCAACGCTGCCGAAGCGCCCGTTGATGCGCCCGACCGCCGCCTCCACCTCGCGGCGGGTCTCGCGGTAGTGCTCGATCCGCTCGCGCGAGGGCGTGGCCAGCTGAATCAGTGTGGCTTGGTGACCCGCCTCGAGGAACCGCTCGAAGGCGAGCAGGCGCTGCAAGATGCCCTTGGTGTAGTCCATCCGGTCGACCCCCAGCATGAGTAGCTCCGGGTTGCCCACCAGCTCGCGCACCCGCGCCGGGTCGCCCGGGGCCACGGCGTCTGGGTCGATGGAGATGGGGAACGTGCCGGTGCGCACGCGGGCGTCGGCAGGCAGCAGCCCGCGGAAATTCTGCTCGTCGGTGCCTCGCTGGAAACCGATCAAATCGCAGGCCTGAAGCGAGCTCAGGATCTCCTCGCGCCACGGCAGCTGCCGGAACAGGTCCGGCGAGGGGAAAGGGATGTGCAGGAAGAATCCGATCTTGAGGTCCGGGCGGCGCTCGCGCAGAAGTCCCGGAACCAGCTGCAGCTGGTAGTCCTGCACCCACACCGTGGCACCGTGCGCCGCTTGCTTTTCGACGCTCAACGCAAAACGCTCATTCACCGCCACGTAACGCTCCCACCACGCCTGGTGGTACTGCGGCGCAACAATCAGGTCGTGGTAGAGCGGCCACAGCGTGGAGTTGGAAAACCCCTCGTAGAAGTCGGTGTAATCCGCCTCATCGAGGGGCACGGGCACAAGCTCGATCCCGCCCGCACTAAAGGGTGCAAGCGAGGTGTTGGTCTCGCCGGGCCACCCCACCCAGCAGCCGCCGCGGGCACGCAGCACCGGTGCGAGCGCCGCAACGAGCCCGCCCGGGGAGGCCTGCCAGCGACCCCCCACGCGGTCGACGGGCAGCCGGTTGGCCACCACCACAAAGTCGTACACGCTTAGGACTTCTTCGCCGTCTTCTTCTTGGTGGCCTTCTTCTTCGTAGCCTTTTTCTTCGTGGCTTTCTTCTTGGTGGCTTTCTTCTTCGTAGCCTTTTTCTTGGTCGCCTTCTTCTTGGTGGCCTTTTTCTTGGTCGCCTTCTTCTTCGCGGTCGAGCCGGTGGCTTCCTCGTCCTCGTCGCCCAGGATTTCCTCGGCGTACTTCTTGTAGTTAAAGCCCTTCGGTTCAACGCCCAGCATGGACATCAGGGTCACCCCGTCGAAGAAGTCCTCGGCGTACGTTGCCACGATTCGCCGGGCGCCGGAAGCGGTCTGCTCCTCCATCTCATTGATGGCCTCTGGCGAGGGGCGGGAGTCGGTGATCTTCGGTGGCACTACGGGTTCCTCCTTGAATAAGACACAATCTCAAACCGCGATTCTACGCCAAAGCTAGTGGCGGCGACGCCTCGGCCGCCGGGCGGCCGCCTCCGCGCGGCGAATCTGCTGGAAAGTCAGGCGGCCCGCGCGCTTAAAGGCCCGGTACGGAATGTAGAGCTGGGGGCGGCGGATCCGGCGTGCCACCCACTCGCCGAAGATCACGCCGCCGGCCAACGCCATACAGGTGGCGATCGCGGTGAAGATGTTCGACATGCCCACCACCATCTGCTCGTTGAGCACCGCGTAAAGCCCGCGATAGATGCCGGAACCAGGCAAGAAAGGAGTGACGCCAGCGACCGCGGTAATCACCGGGTTGATCAGCAGGCTACGGGAAATCAAACCACCGGCCAGGCCAATCACGATCGCGCAGGCCGTGGTGGCGAGGAAGGCGTCCGTGCCCAGGGGGATGAGGAAGACGTAGTAGATCGTGGAACCCGCCGCGGCGGTCAGCCCTGAGACGATGACGGCCTGGCGCTCCGCAAAGCACGTCACCGCGAATGACGCCGAGGCCAGCGCCCCGCCGAGGATGCGCCAGCCTGCGCTGCCCAAGGAAGGCTTGCCCAGCATCGTCTCCAGCGGTGGTAGCCCGACGCCCATGCGCTCGGCGAAGTACAAGCCGATCGCCACGCCGGCGACGATGCCGCCGGAGGACAGCATGGTCTGGAAGAAGCGGGAGGCGGCGGTGACGGGGGAGCCCGTGATGCCGTCGAAAAGCGATTGCACCAGCGTGAGTCCTGCGAGCAGCACAATAATGCCCGAGGCGATGACCTGGCTCGGCACGATCGTGTGGCCGATGGATGCGGAGAAGTCGTAGAAGAGCGCGGCCGGGATCGTGGCGAGGAAGCCGCCGAGGACGCAGTGGTAGAAGTAGGGCAGCGAGTTGTGCGACAGGACCTTGTTAAAGCCCATGATGAGGAAGGCGGTCAGCCCGCCGACCAGTGCCATCAGCAGGTCTCCACCCAAGAGGATGGACACTGAGGCACCCATGACCGTCCAGCCTGCGAGGTTGCGGGCGTTGCGGTACGGGATGGGCTCGTTCTCGATGTCGTCGAGGATCTTCTCCGCGACCTCCGGGCGAGTGGCGCCGGCGCGGATCGAGCGCATGAGCCGGTCCGCCTCCTGCAGCTTGCGGTAGTTCTCGCTCATCATCGTGACCACGCGGAAGACATTGACCGGCGTGCGCCGCTCAATGCCGATGATCGTGTTCATCGTGATCGTGTTGACCGTGATGTCGACGTGGCAATAGTGCAGGCCGTACGCGGAGATGACCGTGCGGATCTGGGCGATCGCATCCGAAGACGTCGTGCCATTGGCAATGAGGATCTCGCCGATGCGAGCGCCGATGTTCATCACCGCGGCCACCTGCGTGGGATCGGTGAGGTCGACCGGGGCGAGGACCGATGGGGGCGGGGAGGTGCGGGCCGCGTCAATCGTTGCGACGTGGCTGCGCGATCCCCGAAATCGCTGCCAGAGCTGCTCTACTTTCGTCACAGCCGAAACACTATCTGGTGACGCTATTTCGCGCACCTACGGGGCGGTGTGTAGAATTTGTGGGCACTGCTGGAGTGGCGCAATCGGTAGCGCAACGCACTTGTAATGCGTAGGTTGCGAGTTCAAGTCTCGTCTCCAGCTCGGTCCACAAACCCCTCACTTACCGGTGAGGGGTTTGTCGTCTGCGCTCTTTGTTATTACCCCCACTATTACTTGTCACCCCCAAGACAACGTTCAGGAAACGTACAGTGGTGGGGAGTTAAATGGTCACTTGCTGTTCCCACAAAAAGGAGTACTAGACATGGCTGATACCAACCAGGGCATCAAGGTCCTCGTGGTTGATGATGAACCGAATATCGTCGAGCTGATTACCGTCTCCCTGAAGTTCCAGGGCTTCGAGGTGGAAAGCGCGAACTCCGGCCAGGAGGCGCTCACCATTGCTCGCGAGTACCGACCGGACGCCTACATCCTGGACGTGATGATGCCGGGCATGGACGGCTTCGAGCTGCTGGGCAAGCTGCGCCAGGAAGGCCTCGACGGCCCGGTGCTCTTCCTTACCGCCAAGGACGCGGTGGAGGACCGAATCCACGGCCTGACCATCGGCGCCGACGACTACGTGACCAAGCCCTTCTCCCTCGAGGAGGTCATTACCCGCCTGCGCGTGATCCTGCGCCGCGGCAACGTCACCGACGACGAGAACCAGGACGGCACCATCCGCTACGCCGACCTGACGCTCAACGATGAGACGCACGAGGTCACCAAGGCCGGCGAGATTATCGACCTCTCTCCGACCGAGTTCAACCTGCTGCGCTACCTCATGCTCAACGCAGAGGTTGTGCTGTCCAAGGCGAAGATTCTGGACAACGTGTGGCACTACGACTTCGGCGGCGACGGCAACGTGGTCGAGTCTTACATTTCCTACCTGCGCCGCAAGATCGACACCGGCGATGTGCCGCTGATCCAGACCGTCCGCGGCGTCGGCTACGTGCTGCGCACCCCGCGCCAGTAGTTTCAAGGGTCTATGACGGTCAACCGCTTCACCGCCAAGTCATACAACCAGGCGAGCAAGCCGCTGGAGAAGCAGCTCGTCTCCATGGTGGTCTTCGTGGCAACGCTTGGCATTCTGCTGAGCTTCGCCACGGTCTACTTCCTCATGCGCGGCATCCTGACGCAGCGCGTGGACGAGCAGCTCGAAGAGGGGATCGACACCTGGGCGGGGCAGGGGACCTGGATCCCGTCGATCGGCGTGCCCAGCGAGTTCGCCCAGGCCACGTGGTTCCCCGGCTACCCGTACCCCTTCTCCCGCTACACTCCGCGCGGTAACCCGCCGGACTGGGAACAGCTCACGGTGCTGGACTCGCCGCAAACGATCAACTCCAAGAACGTGGATAGTTCGGAGGAGCTGGTGAAGTGGCGGGCGTTGGCGTCGAAAAGCGATGACGGCACCATCACGCTGGTGGCCAAGCGGCTCGAATCCGAGGAGCGCATCTTGCGCTGGCTCGCAGTGGTGGAAGCGACCCTGGGACTTACCGCGGTGATCGGCATCGCCCTGGCTGCGCGTACGTTGGTGCGGCGCTCGCTGGCGCCGCTGCGCGAGGTGGAGCAAACCGCCCTGGCCATTGCCGACGGCGACGTAGATCGGCGCGTGCCCGCATGGTCGCGGGAGACCGAAGTGGGCAAACTGTCGTACGCGGTCAACACGATGGTCACCCAGCTGCAGGAATCCGTCAACGACGCGCAGGCGAAGGAGGAGCAGATGCGCCGCTTTGTCGGCGACGCCTCCCACGAGCTGCGCACGCCGCTGACCAGTGTTCGCGGCTACGCCGAGCTCTACCGCAAGGGGATGGCGCCGGACGCAGACATGGTCATCGACAAGATCGAGGAAGAATCCGGCCGCATGCAACTGCTGGTCGAAGACCTGCTGGCACTCACCCGCGCGGAGGGCACCCGCCTGGACCGGAAGACCGTGGAGATGCAAAAGATTGTCGACGCGGCCGTCTCCTCGGCACGGGCGGCGTACCCCGAGCGCTCCATTGAGGTGGATGATCAGTGCCTCCGTGCCGCCGAAGTCAACGGCGACCCGGACCGCCTCCACCAGGTGCTGATGAACCTGATCAACAACGCTTTCAAACACGGCGGGCCCGAGGTGGACGTGGTGATTAGACTGCGCGAGAACCTTGACCGCGTCGTGCTCGAGGTCGCGGATAACGGCAAGGGCATGTCCGAAGAGGACGCGGCGCGTATCTTCGACCGCTTCTACCGCGCCGACGCCTCCCGAAACCGCGCCGGTGGCGGCGGTTCCGGCCTGGGTCTGGCGATTACCAAGTCGCTCATCGAACAACACGAGGGCACCATCACCGTGCAGACCGCCCCTGGCGAGGGCGCGACCTTTGTCATCTCCCTGCCGCTGCTCCACAAGGTGGAGGAGGATGCCCCTGCGGCGGGTGCGAAGGACAAGACGAAGGGTAAGGCGGCGAAGTCGAAGACGAAGTCTAAGGGCAAGTCCAAGGATGCCAAGCGGGGGAATAAGGAGAACGACGAGGGCGAGCGTTAGGGGGGGCGCTGGCGGCTTCCGGTGATTTTGGGTGACTGCTGCTGGCGGTTTCGGCGTTGGCTCCTGGCGGTTTCGGCGTTGGCTCCTGGCGGTTTCGGCGTTGGCGTAAATGGAGCTAGCTCCGTTTGGAGTTGCGGTCAAGTGGCGACCTGCGGTTTTGGTGGCGCGTTGGGTGTAAATGGAGCTAGCTCCATTTGGAGTTTTCGGTTTCGCGCGACCAGGGAGTTTGCCAGCGAGGCACAACAAAAGGAGCTAGCTCCATTTGGCACAACCGGGATCGCGCGACCTGGGGTTTTCCAGGCCGCTCCCGTGCAAATGGAGCTAGCTCCGTTTAGAAAACCATCTAACCGATCGCGTTACGCAGCGTCTCGGCGGCTGCGTCCATCTTTGCCGGATCCGTCTCGTCGGCGCGCATGACGCTGGCCAGGTTGTAGCCGGACATGTCGTTGGCGGGGAAGACGTGGATGTGCGCGTGCGGGACCTCGAAACCGGCGATGAGGTAACCGGCGCGCTCGCAGTCGAACTCGCTCACGATCGCGCTACCGATGCGCTGTGCCACCGCGTTCATCTTGGCCCACAGCTCGGGCTCAATATCTGTCCACTTGTCCACCTCCTTGACCGGCACGACGAGCGTGTGGCCGTAGGCGATGGGCTCGATGGTGAGGAAGGCGGCGACGTCCTCGTCCTTGTACACGAAGCGGCCGGGGATCTCGCCGTTGATGATTTTTGTGAAGACTGTGCTCATACTCTCAAACCGTACCTGTAAGTTTGAGGCCATGCGCATCCTTGTTATCGGTTCGGGCGGCCGTGAACACGCCCTGCTCAAAGGACTTGCCGGCAACGAACTCTTTGTCGCGCCCGGCAATGCAGGTATGGAATCGCTGGCGAAGTGCCTGCCTATCGACGCTTTAACGCCCCAGCCCATCGTCGACCTAGCCAAAGAGGTTGACGCGGAGCTCGTCGTTATCGGTCCGGAGGTGCCTCTGGTCGCAGGCGCTGCCGACGCGCTGCGTGAGGCGGGCATCCCGGTCTTTGGCCCGACGCAGGAGGCGGCCCAGCTCGAGGGGTCGAAGGCCTTTGCCAAGGACGTGATGGCCGCAGCCGGCGTGGCGACGGCCCGCGCACTCCGCGTCACCCCGGAGGAGGGCACTGCGGGCGTGGAGTCTGCGCTGGAGCAGTTCGGCCCGAACTACGTGGTCAAGGACGACGGGCTGGCCGGTGGTAAGGGCGTCGTAGTCACCACGGACCGGGCGGAGGCCGCAGCCCACGCGAACGCGGTGCTTGAGGCCGGCAACCCGGTGCTCTTCGAGTCCTTCCTTGAAGGCCCCGAGGTGTCCCTGTTCTGCCTGGTTGATGGCGAGACGGTCGTCCCGCTGTTGCCTGCCCAGGACCACAAGCGCGCCTACGACAACGACGAGGGCCCGAACACTGGCGGCATGGGTGCCTACACCCCGCTGCCGTGGCTGCCCGAAGGCGGCGTGGAGCGCATCGTCGACGAGATCGCCCGCCCGGTCGCACGCGAGATGGTCGCCCGCGGCATCCCGTACCAGGGCCTGCTCTACGTCGGTGCGGCGTGGGGGAGTGAGGGCCCGTCGGTGGTGGAGTTCAACGCTCGCTTCGGCGACCCGGAGACCCAACCGGTGCTCTCGCTTTTGAAGACTCCGCTGGACACGGTGCTCTACGCCGTGGCTACCGGCACGCTGGCGGATCTCGCACCGCTCGAGTGGGAGGACGGCTTTGCCGCCACGGTCGTGCTCGCTGCGGAGAACTACCCGGCCAGCCCGGTCAAGGGCGATGCGATCACCGGCGCGGAGCTGGACAACCCGGACAAGGTGCTGCACGCTGGCACGAAGCGCACGGACGCGGGCTACGTCTCCGCAGGTGGGCGCGTGCTCAACGTGCTCGGCCGCGGTGCGACGCTGGAGGAGGCGGTGGCGGATGCCTACCGCGTCATCGAGGGGATTGAGATGCGCGGGTCCTTCTACCGCAAGGATATTGGGCGGCGTGCGGTGGCCGGTGAGGTGAGCGTCGAGAAGCAATAGCCCCTGATGTGCGATAATTGGGCGCGTGACTAAAAAGCCTGCAAACCCCAACGTCCTGTCCAACCGCTACGCTTCGCCGGAGATGGCGAAGTTGTGGAGCGCCGAGCACAAGATCATCCTCGAGCGGCAGCTGTGGATCGCTGTCATGCGCGCGCAGCGTGAGCTCGGCGTGGAGATCCCGCAAGAGGCTATCGACGCCTACGAGGCCGTCATCGACCAAGTCGATCTTGACTCGATTGCGGATCGCGAGCGCGTGACCCGCCACGATGTGAAGGCGCGCATCGAGGAGTTCAACGCGCTCGCCGGCCACGAGCACATCCACAAGGGTATGACCAGCCGCGACCTGACCGAGAACGTCGAGCAGCTGCAGATCGTGCGCGCGCTCGAGCTCGTGCGCAATAAGTCGGTCGCGCTGCTCAAGGCTGTGGGCAACCGCGCCGATGCATATAAGTCGCTCGTGATGGCTGGGCGCTCCCACAACGTTGCCGCCCAGGCCACCACGCTGGGCAAGCGCTTCGCGTCCGCTGCCGACGAGATCCTGGTGGCGGTCGCCCGCATCGAGTCGCTGCTCGACGGCTACCGGCTGCGCGGCATCAAGGGCCCGATGGGTACTGCCCAGGACATGCTCGACCTGATGGACGGCGACGAGGCGAAGCTCGCCGAGCTGGAAACCAAGGTCGCGCACCACCTCGGCTTTGACACCGTCTTCGATTCGGTGGGCCAGGTCTACCCGCGCTCGCTGGATTTTGAGGCGATCTCCGCGCTCGTGCAGCTCGCCGCCGGGCCGTCCTCGCTGGCCACCACCATCCGTCTCATGGCGGGCAACGAGGTTGTCACCGAGGGCTTCAAGGAAGGCCAGGTCGGCTCCTCGGCCATGCCGCACAAGATGAATGCGCGCTCCTGCGAGCGCGTCGGCGGTTTCCAGGTCATCCTGCGCGGCTACCTCACCATGGTCGCCGACCTGGCGGGCCAGCAGTGGAACGAGGGCGACGTGTTCTGCTCCGTGGTGCGCCGCGTCGCGCTGCCGGACGCCTTCTTCGCCATCGACGGCCAGTTGGAAACCTTCCTCACCGTGCTCGACGAGTTCGGTGCCTTCCCGGCCATGATCAACCGCGAGCTCGACCGCTACCTGCCGTTCTTGGCCACCACCCGCATTCTCATGGCGGCGGTGCGCGCCGGGGTCGGCCGCGAGACCGCGCACGAGGTGATCAAAGAAAACGCGGTCGCGATGGCGCTGGACATGCGCGAGCACGGCGCCGAGCAGAACCTGATCGAGCGCCTGGCTAACGATGAGCGCCTGCCGCTCGACCTGGCCCAGCTGGAAGAGGCGCTGGCGGACCGCCACGCCTTCATCGGTGCGGCGGAGTCCCAGGTGGACCGGGTCCTCGCGCGCATCGACGCCGTGGTGCAGAAGTACCCGGACGCGGCTAACTACCGCCCGGGAGAGATCCTGTAGCTGCTAGCGATCTTCCCAGCGCACGTTTTCGAGCGCCACGCCGGTTGCCGGTTCGCCCGGGTCCACGCGGCGCTCCCAGGAGGCGAGCACGGTGGTGTAGGCGCGGCCTTCCTCCAGATCGGGCGTGTAGCCGGTGGGCGCGCCGCTGCCGATGTCGCAGTAGGCCTCGGCCGCTGAGCGCAGCGCCACCTTCGCGTCCCCGCTCGGCTGGTGCGCGGAGCCGGGCGCAGCCGGTACGGAGTTCGCACGCCGCGTGGTGGTCACGGGCGCGCCGTCGGCATCACGCACCACGGACTCCTGCGCTGTGACAAGCTTAAGTCCCGGGACCGGCACTGTCGCGTGCTCAGGGGGCGCGTCCACGCGCACGGGGGTCAGCGTGACGGGGTAGCAGTAAAACGCGCTGTAGCGCTGCGGTTCCGGGGAGCGGATGTTGTTGGCCGCTTCCGTGCCAGAGATGCGCTGAGGTGCCTCGACGGCAACCTCCCACTCGACTTGCGCGCCGGTGGCGGGGTCCGTGGTGGTCGTGTGAGTGCTTTCCCCGAAGGCGAGGACGCGCTCCTCACTCACTGGCTCAGCCGCGGCCGGTGCCTGCTCGCTGGGCTCGTGTGAGCAGGCCACAAGGGCTGCGCACAGGCTGGTGACGAGCGCGGCGGAAAGGGCGCGTGAGGCGTGGCGTTTGACCATGCGGAACATGGTAGTGGTGGGGTATATGCTTGGTGCCATGCGTCCAGAGCTTTCTGACTACACTCACCTTTCCGGCGGCAAGGTCCGCGAGATTTACCAGGTCGATGAGGACACGCTACTGATGGTGGCCACCGACCGCATCTCCGCCTTCGATTTCTCACTGGAGCCGGCGATCCCGGACAAGGGTCGAATTCTCACGGCCACGTCGATGTTCTTCTTCGACCTGCTCGCCGGGGTGCCGAACCACCTCGCGGGCCCGATCGATGACCCGCGCATCCCCGAGGAGGTGTTGGGGCGCGCGATGGTGGTGAAGAAGCTGGACATGGTCCCCTTCGAGTGCGTCGCGCGCGGCTACCTCACCGGCTCGGGGAAGAAGGAGTACGACGAGCACGGCATGGTCTGCGGCGTGAAGCTGCCTGACGGCCTGGTTGAAGCGTCCAAGCTGCCGGAGCCGATTTTCACCCCGGCAACGAAGGCGGAGCAGGGCGACCACGACGAGAACGTCTCGTTTAACTACATGGCGGGCAAACTGGGCCAGGAGCTCGCGGAGCGCCTGCGTGAGCGCACCCTCGAGGTTTACACCCGCGCCGCCGAGTACGCGGAGTCGAAGGGCATCATCCTGGCGGACACGAAGTTCGAGTTCGGCTTGGACGCCGACGGGGAGCTCGTGCTTGCCGACGAGGTACTCACCCCCGACTCCTCCCGCTACTGGCCCGCGGACACGTACAAGGAGGGCCAGAGCCAGCCGAGCTTTGACAAGCAGTACGTGCGCAACTGGCTGACCGGCCCGAAGTCGGGCTGGCGTCCCTCGGAAGGCACGCAGCCGCCGGAGCTGCCGGGTTCGGTGGTGGAGGCCACGCGCGATCGCTACATCGAGGCTTACGAGCGCCTCAGCGGTAAAAAGTTCGCGGACTGGCCGGGCGCGAACGCTTAAGCGCCGTGCTCTAGGCTTAGGTGCCTATGGAATTCCCGAAGGCACCCAAGCACCCGATTACCCGCTCGTTCCACGGCCGCGAGTTCGTGGACGATTACGAGTGGCTGCGCGACAAAAACAGCCCCGAAACGATTGCGTATTTGGAGGCGGAGAACGCCGCCACCGAGCACGCCACACAGGGCTTTCGCGGGCTCGCCGACGAGATTTACGGCGAGATCAAATCGCGCGTCAAAGAAACCGATATGTCCGTCCCGCAGCGCGCGGGCGACTGGTGGTACTACGGCCGCACCATCGAGGGCAAGAACTACGCCCTATCCTGCCGCGTGCCGGCCACCGGCGAGCCGTGGACCCCGCCCGAGGTCTCCGAGGAGATGGCCGGGGAGCAGGTGCTTCTCGACGCCAACGAGCTCGCCGAAGGCCACGACTTCTTCTCCCTCGGCGCGTCCTCAGTCACTACGTCCGGCAGGCTGCTGGCCTACTCGGTGGACACGACCGGTGATGAGCGCTTCGACCTGCGCATCAAGGACTTGGAAACCGGCGAACTGCTCCCGGACGTGATTGAAGGCGTCTTCTACGGTGCCGCCTGGGCCGGCGAGGACCACTTGTTTTACATCCGCGTGGACGAGGCGTGGCGTCCCTACCAGGTGTGGCGCCACAAGGTCGGCACCGCTGCCGCAGACGATGTGCTGGTCTACGAGGAGCAGGACGAGAAGTTCGGCGTCGGTGTGGGGGCCGACCGTGCGGAGCGCTTCTTGTACATCATTGCCTCGTCCTCGCTGACCACGGAGTACCGCGTCGCACCCCTTGCAGAGCCGACCGCGCCGTTTGAGGTGTTGTGGCCGCGCACTGAGGGCGTGGAATACCACCCGGATTACGTGAAGCTGGGCGAGGACGAGTACTGGATCATCACGCACAACCGCCGGGGCCCGAACTTCGCGGTCAGCGCCACGCCGCTTGCCACCGAGGATCTGCCGGACCTGCGCGATGCGCCGGTGATCGTGCCGCACTCGGACACCATGCGGATCGAGGGGATTGATACCTACCGTGACTTCATGTTCATGTCCTACCGCCGCGGGGGCATCTCGCGGTTGGCGGTCGCGCCGCTGACTGGTGGCGACTTTGCCCCGTTTACGGAACTGGAGTTTTCTGAAGAGCTCTACACCGCAGGCCTTGCGGGCAACCCGGAATGGGACGCCCCGGTCGTCCGCGTCGGCTACACCTCGTACACGCAGCCCTCGCAGCTGCTGGACTACCACGTCGCCGACGGGACGTTTACCCTGCTCAAGGAGCAGGAGGTTGAGGGCGGCTACAACCCGGACGACTACGTCGCGGAGCGGATCTGGGCGAAGGCCGAGGACGGGGTAGAGGTACCGGTGTCGGTGGTGCGTCGCAAAGCACAGGCCCCGGGCGTGGCACCCACCTTGCTTTATGGGTACGGCTCCTACGAGGCCTCGATGGACCCGGGCTTTTCCATCGCGCGGCTGTCGCTGCTTGACCGCGGCATGGTGTGGGCGTGCGCGCACGTGCGCGGCGGCGGCGAGATGGGGCGTAGCTGGTACGACCAGGGCAAGATGCTGCACAAGAAGAACACGTTTACCGACTTCATCGCTTGCGCCGACACCCTCATCGAGCACGGCATCACCGACCCCGAACACCTCGTAGCAGAGGGCGGCTCCGCAGGCGGGCTGCTCATGGGAGCCGTGGCGAACATGGCGCCGGAGAAGTTCGCAGGCATCCAGGCGATCGTGCCGTTCGTGGACCCGCTGACCTCTATCCTGAAGCCGGAGCTGCCGCTCACGGTCGGCGAGTGGGAGGAGTGGGGCGACCCCTACCACGACCCGGAGGTCTACGACTACATGTCCACCTACGCGCCGTACGAGAACATCACGGCGCAGGACTACCCGGACATCCTTGCGGTGACCAGCCTCAACGACACGCGCGTGCTCTACGTCGAACCCGCGAAATGGGTGGCCAAGCTGCGCGAATACGCCACAGGCGGCGAGATCCTGCTCAAGACCGAGATGTCCGCGGGCCACGGCGGGGTCTCCGGCCGCTACGCCAAATGGAAGCAGACCGCCTTTGAATACGCGTGGACTCTGGTGAAGAGCAAAGCCGTGCCGGATGTGGGAGAATAACCTGTATGTCCGGTCGTCTTCTCGTCTCCATCTCCTCCATTTTTGATGACACCCTGGAGGATGTCATCCCGCTGGTCAAAGGGCTTGACCGCAAGGGGATCCCGGTGTCCCTGCTTGTCGCGCCGCACATTGATAAGCGGTGGCACCTGGCCAAGGACGGACGAACGCGCGATTGGTTGCTTCAGCAGGCGGAGCACCGCGCCCTGCTGCTTAACGGGTTTGACCAGGCAGTGCAGGGGCGCCGTTCCGAGTTCGCCACCCTCGGCGAGCACGAAGCCCGTCTGCGCTTGAAGGGCGCGACCCGCCAGATGGAGGCGCTCGGGTTCCACCTCGACATGTTCGCGCCCCCGCGGTGGCAAATGTCGGAGGGCACTCTGAAGGTGTTGCCCGAGTTTGGTTTCCGTCTTGCCGTGTCGACCAGTGGTATCTACTCGCTTGTCGACGCTACCGATGCCCCCTTCCTCCGCTGCCGCAACCTCTCCGTCGGCGAGGGTTACGGCACGGCTAAGTGGTGGCGCCGCAACATCATCGCCGCCGCGGTCCGCGGGGCGGAGAAAGGCAACACGATCCGCCTGTCCATCTCGGCCCGCGAGCTGCACAAGAAGAAAGTCCGCCGCGACTTCACTGCCGCGATCCTGTGCGCCCAGGCCAACGGTGCCGAGCCCGCGGACTACCGGGCGTTCCTGTAGGGCGTGGTTGTTGACTGGTTTGTGTTTATGAGAGGACAGTCATCAGCCAATCGCGCTTGCTGAAACCCCAGGTTAGGTTTTTAGAATCCAGCTAAAAATGCGTTGACGACTGTTTTGCACTTTTGACAAAACAGTCGTCAACGTTTCGTGTTGGTGGAACCCGCTAGCGCAGACCCACCTGCTTCAGCAGCTCGTTGACCTGCTGCGGCATGAAGTAGTACGCTGCCGCGCCGCCAAGGCCGAGCGCTGCGAGCAGTGCGGCGATAATACCGAAAACCGTGCCGAAGGTGGAGCTACCGCTCGTCGTCGTCCCCTGGTCACCGCCATCCTGCGCCGGGCGCTGCACCTGGCCAGCATTCTGGGTGGTGCCGTCGGTGAAGGTGATGACCAGGTTGCCCTCGTCGTCCACCTCGACCTTCGCCACGCCGCGGCCGTCAGCGCCGTCCTTGCCATCTTCGCCGTCGCTTCCTGCTGCAACGTCATTGCCAGCGATCGGGCCAACCTTCTGCACCGTGCCATCGGTGTAGGCAACCACGAGCACACCGTCGACGATCTCGAAGCTCTTGACGCCGCGACCGGCAGCACCGTCCTTGCCGGTTTCGCCTGCGGCACCGTCATTACCGTCCTTGCCGTCGGTGCCAGCTTCGCCCTTGTCGCCCTTGTCGCCAGCGGTGCCGTCCTTGCCATCCTTGCCATCGGTGCCGTCTGCACCATCGGCACCAGCTTCGCCCTTGTCGCCCTTCGGGCCGCGCTCGCCGTCCTTGCCGTCAGTGCCGGTGACCTTGCCAGCGTTTTCGGACTTGCCATCGGTGTAGGTGATGATCAGCTCACCGTCTTCATTGATCGAGACGGATTCGATGCCGCGGCCGTCGCTGCCGTCCTTGCCATCCTTGCCATCGGTGCCGTCTGCACCATCGGCACCAGCTTCGCCCTTGTCGCCCTTCGGCCCCTGCTCGCCGTCCTTACCGTCAGCACCGGCGTCGCCTTTGTCGCCCTTCGGACCGCGCTCGCCGTCCTTACCGTCAGCACCGTCAGCGCCATCTTTGCCGTCCTCGCCGGTGACCTTGCCCAGGTCGACTGGGTTGTCTTCGTCGTCGGAGTAGGTGACCCAGAGGTGGCCGTCTTCACGAACTTCTGCCTTGATGATGCTGCGATCTGCTGTGGGCTCATCGCCAGGCTCGTCACCCGGTTCCTCGCCCGTCTCCTCGGAATCCTGCAGGTTGAAGCCGACCTTGATCGGGTCGTGGTCGGAGGAGCGGAAGGGGTTGCCGTAGCCGTAGAGCGGATTGGCACCGTCGCCGAGGAAGTTCTGCGCGTTGGCCATGTGGCGGGAGTACTCGAAGGCAACGGACTCGTCGCCGTTGATGTTCCACACTGCGGCATCCTGCACCAGGTCGCTCGCAGCGGTGTTGGCCAGCACGTGGTCGAGCGAACCGAGGCGGCCACCGAACTGGTAGGAGGCCTGGTCGAAGTCCTTCTCGGAGTGGACCAGGGTGAAGCCGCCCTGCTCCAGCTCCGTGATTGCGTCCTCGCGGGAGTAGGAGTTCAGATCACCGATGATGAAGGTCGGCAGGTCAGCCCAGGCGTCTTCCTTGTTCAGGTGATCGAGGAGAGCCTGCGACTGCGCCTTGCGCACGTCCGCGTTGTTGCCCTGACCGTCGCCGGAATCCTCGTCGTTTCGTGCGACAGAGCCCTTGGACTTGAAGTGGTTGACCACGGCGACAAAGTTGCCTTCGCCCGCGACCGTCTGAAATTCCTGGGCGAGCGGCTGGCGGGCGGTGCCGGTGTAAGCGGGGTCGTCGAAGATCTTGGACTCGCCAACCGGGCGGACCTTGTCCTTCTTGTAGATGAAGGCGACGCGAATGACGTCTTCGTTGGTGCCGAGCTGAGTCGGGGAGGCTACGAGCTCCCACTGCTCCTTGCCCGCGGCCTTGTTCAGCGCGTCGACGAGGTTGCGCAGGGTCTCGTCCCGCTTGGCGACGTCGCCGGTGACAGCGGCAGTGTTCTCAATCTCAGACAGGCCGAGTACGTCGACGTCGAGCGTGTTGATCGCGGTGACGATCTTTGCCTGCTGATTGCCGAATGCCTTCGAGGTGTACGCGCCGCGGACCTTGCAACGGTTCGCGGTAATTGGGTTGCCTTCCTTGTCGTCGTAGGCCTTGCAGCCCTTCTCGTCTTCGCCGAGGGAGGAGAAGTAGTTGAGCACGTTGAAGAAGCCGATGGAGTAGTCGCCCTCGACCTGGCCGGGCACGTCGATGGAC
The DNA here is from genome assembly GCF_000739455.1 of Corynebacterium imitans. NCBI lineage: Bacteria > Bacillati > Actinomycetota > Actinomycetes > Mycobacteriales > Corynebacteriaceae > Corynebacterium > Corynebacterium imitans. The sequence goes on along the minus strand of NZ_CP009211.1, from coordinate 2,093,273 downwards.
GCGGCGCGCGAGTCTTCCCAGGTGATTGGGAGTTCGTCGGCGGTGTTTTTACCGGTGATCGGCTGCAGCGGCTGGTAGCGCCACTTATCGAAGGAGTAGTCCACCACTACGTCGGTCTGGAACTCAACCTGGTCGGTGGTGCGGATGGACTTCACGCCCTTGTCAGAGGTGACCAGATAGGGCAGTGGCGTGTCCTTGTCGGTTTGGAAATAGTTGCGGGTGCGCCCGTCATCAAGGTGGACTTCGCGAGCGGCCGCCTCGGCCTCGTAGGTGGCAAAGCCGCTCTTGCTTGGGGCATTGATGTCGGTGAAGTTGTAGAGCGGCTTGTCGCCCGCGACCAGGCCGAGATCGCCGGTGTTGTTCAGCGAGTAATTGTTGGTCACGGTGTGGGTGCCCGGACGGACCAGCATGCCCTCGTAGGGTTCGCGGGCGTCGTCGCCAGCCGGCAACTCGTCGATAGCGATCGCCTTCGGTGCCTCGAGCGCCTCACCCAGCTTCTGCTTAGATGCCAGGGTGAGCTGGGTCTGCTTGTAGTACTCGGAAACCTTGCCGGTGACCTGCAGGGAATCGCCGCGCTGCGGGAAGTCTTGGTTGCGGCCCATGTAGACGAAGATGGCGTCGGAAGCCTCGCCGGCTTTCTTCTTCGCGCTGCCAGTGCCTGCGGTCTGGAGGAAGAAGCCGTTCTTCCCGCCCTCGTCGAACACGGCGGTGACCACGCCTTCGGTGGTTACGGTTTGGCCCTCGAGTGGAGAGGCCACGCCGGTGCCTTGGATGTCAGCGATCGGAGTGACCTCTCCCGGGGCCGGCGGTTGCACGGGCGGGTCGTCGGGTTCGCCCGGCTCAACTGGGGCATTACCGGAGCCCTGCGGGGTTGGCGCTGCTACCTCGAAGTCGGCGGCGTTGTTGTCGGTGTCTACGCCGACCTCTTTGCGCTGGACGGACGTGCTGTTGGAAGTGCCCTTCGCGGGCGCGCCCTCAGAGTTTTTCGCCCCGCCCCAGCCGACGAGGTCGACTTGGGCACCGGAGGCGTCGTGAAGCACGGCGCTAGCTTCCTTGCCACCGAAGTTGAAGGTGCTCTCGAAGTCGGCGTTTTCGAGCGGGTTGTCCTTGTTGGAGCCCGCGGCACCCTTGATCAGGAAGTAGCCGCCTGCAGGCACGGTGCCGACAAGCGTCGTCTGGTTTCCGGAGTTGCCGCTGGCGGACTGCTGGTCGAGCACCCACCCGGTGACGTCGATGTCGGCGTCGGTGGGGTTGTACAGCTCGACGAAGTCGTTGGAGATAGTGGCACCGGAGTTGCCGCCGCCTCCGTAGACCTCGTTGATGACAACGTTGGAGCCATCCGGCGCGGCATCGGCGGTGGGGACAGTCACGGTGCCCGCGGCGAGCGCGATGACAAAAGCGGTGGTGAGACGGTGGGCAGAACGCATTGGCAATCCTTCAAAAGCACAGAAGCGGGTACATTCCCAGCCAAGCTAACGTCACATGCCCGCCTTCGCACGGCGAGGAGCCAGGGAAAACACAAAGTTCAGCCAGTGTTCACCTTGTAGACCGCTGCAAGTTCCCCCGCGGCGTCGGATATACTTGCCCACGTCTGCTGACCTCTGACTAATGAAGGAATCTCATGGCACGTGTCGTGGTAAATGTCATGCCGAAGGCTGAAATCTTGGATCCGCAGGGCCAAGCGGTCCAGCGCGCGTTGGGGCGAATCGGGGTGAACGGGGTTGAGGATGTCCGCCAGGGCAAGCGCTTCGAGATCGAGGTGGACGACTCCGTCACAGACGAGGAGCTTGAGCGCGTGGCAGAGACCCTCCTGGCAAACACTGTGATCGAGGATTTTGAGGTTATTCGATGACGGCAACCATTGGCGTAATTACGTTTCCTGGCACGCTTGACGACGTCGACGCGTTGCGCGCCGTGCGTCTCGCTGGCGCCGAACCGAAGCAGCTTTGGCACGCCGACGATGACCTGTCCGGCGTGGACGCAGTCGTCGTGCCGGGCGGGTTCTCCTACGGCGACTACCTGCGCTCCGGCGCGATCGCCGCGCAGGCACCGATGATGGGTGCAGTCGTGGAGGCTGCGAAGAAAGGCATGCCCGTACTCGGCATTTGCAACGGCTTCCAGATCCTCACCGAGGCTGGCCTGCTGCCGGGCGCGCTGACCCGCAACCAGCACCTGAACTTCCACTGCGTGGACACCTACCTGGAAATTGCGAACGCGGAGACCGCGTGGACCTCCAGGTTTGAGTCCGGCCAGAAGATCCTTGTGCCTGCGAAGCACGGCGAGGGCCGCTTCCAAGCCGACAAGGAGACGGTGCACCAGCTGGAGCAGGAGGGCCGCGTGGTCTTCCGCTACACGGACAACTTCAACGGCTCCGCGAATGCGATCGCCGGTGTGACCAATGAGACCGGCCGCGTCGTCGGTCTCATGCCGCACCCGGAGCACGCCATTGAGGTGCTCACCGGCCCGTCCACCGACGGGCTGGGATTGTTTGAATCCGCCATCGACGCTATTTCGAAGATCGGAGCGTAGACGACCATGACTGTGCACGACGACACCGTCGAGAACGCGCAAGCAACCCCCGACCTGGCACAGCCGTATGCGGAGCTGGGTCTGCGCGACGAGGAATACGAAAAGATTAAGTCCATCCTGGGCCGCCGCCCCACGGACGCGGAGCTGACTGTCTACTCCGTGATGTGGTCCGAGCACTGCTCGTACAAGTCCTCCAAGGTGCACCTGCGCTACTTCGGCGAGACGATGACCGAGGAGATGGAATCCAAGATCCTCGCGGGCATCGGCGAGAACGCCGGCGTGGTGGACATCGGCGACGGCGACGCGGTCACCTTCCGCGTGGAAAGCCACAACCACCCGTCGTTTGTGGAGCCCTACCAGGGGGCCGCGACCGGCGTGGGCGGCATCGTCCGCGACATCATGGCGATGGGCGCACGCCCGATTGCCGTGATGGACCAGCTGCGCTTCGGCCCGGCTGACGCCGAGGACACCAAGCGCGTCCTGCCGGGCGTGGTCCACGGCATCGGCGGCTACGGCAACTCGCTTGGCCTGCCGAACATCGGCGGCGAGACCGTCTTCGACGCCGCCTACGCCGGAAACCCGCTGGTCAATGCGCTGTGCGTGGGCACCCTGAAGGTCGAAGACCTGAAGCTCGCCTTCGCTTCCGGCACCGGCAACAAGGTGGTGCTCTTCGGCTCCCGCACCGGCCTTGACGGCATCGGTGGCGTTTCCGTGCTGGGCTCTGCCACCTTCGAGGAAGGCGAGGAGCGCAAGCTGCCCGCAGTCCAGGTCGGCGACCCCTTCGCGGAAAAGGTCCTCATCGAGTGCTGCCTGGAGCTCTACCACGCTGGCGTGGTCGTGGGCATCCAGGATCTCGGCGGCGGCGGTCTGGCGTGTGCCACCTCCGAGCTGGCAGCGGCTGGCGACGGCGGCATGCGCGTCAACCTGGACAACGTGCCGCTTCGCGCCGAGAACATGTCTGCGGCGGAGATCCTCGCCTCCGAGTCCCAGGAGCGCATGTGCGCCGTGGTCACCCCGGAAAACGTGGATCGCTTTATGGAGATCTGCGCCAAGTGGGACGTCGGTGCCGCCGTCATCGGTGAGGTGACCGACGAAAAGGACCGCTACGTGGTCACCCACGGCGGCAAGGTTGTGCTGGACGCCCCGCCGTCGTCGATTGACGAAGGCCCGGTCTACGAGCGCCCATTCGCCCGCCCGGACTGGATTGACGGGGTTCGGGAACGTGGGGGCGTCGATAAGCAAGAGGCGCTGTCTGCTGCGTGGCTGAAGATGGTCGCCTCGCCCGCACTGTGCTCGCGCGACTACATCGTGCAGCAGTACGACCGCTACGTGCGCGGCAACACAGTGCAGGCCCACGGCGCGGACTCGGGTGTGCTGCGCATCAACGAGGAGACCAACCGAGGCGTCGCCATCGCTACCGACGCCTCCGGCCGCTACACCTACCTCGACCCGAACATGGGCGCGCGCCTGGCACTGGCCGAGGCATACCGCAACGTCGCGGTTACCGGCGCAACCCCGGTCGCGGTGACCAACTGCCTCAACTTCGGCTCGCCCGAGAACCCGGACGTGATGTGGCAGTTCCGCGAAGCAGTACACGGGCTTGCCGACGGTGCCGCAGAGCTGAACATCCCCGTCTCCGGCGGCAACGTGTCCTTCTACAACCAGACCGGCGAGACCCCGATCCTGCCGACCCCGGTGGTTGGCGTGCTCGGCGTCATCGAAGACGTGTCGAAGGCGAACCCGCACGACGTACCCGCAACCGAAGAAGAGTTCTCCCTGGTCCTGCTTGGCGAGACCTTCGACGAGTTCGGCGGCTCCGTATGGCAGGACATCTCCGGCGCAGGCCTCGGTGGCGTGCCGCCGAAGGTGGACCTGGCCAACGAGGAGCGCCTGGCGCAGTTCTTCGCCGATGCAGCTGACAACGGCGGCGTGACTGCTGCGCACGACCTGTCCGAGGGCGGCCTGTCGCAGGCCGTCTTCGAGATGCTGCAGGCCTCGGGCAAGGGCGCTGACCTGGACCTGGCGGCCGTGCACGAGGACGCGTTCACCGCACTGTTTGCCGAGTCCGCATCCCGCGTCCTGGTCGCCGTGACCACGGATCGTGCCGACGCGCTGGTCGAGCGCGCGGGTGCCGCAGGCGTCCCGGCCGCGCTAATCGGCCGTACGAACGCCGACGGCATCCTGCGGTTCGGCGCCGAGCAGCTGGAGATCGCCCAGCTTCGCGACGCCTGGGCCGCCACCCTCCCGTCACACTTTGCCGCAGCACACGCCCCGAACGCGGCGGTGTAGCGCGCAGGCGGGCGTCACGTGGTTGCGGTACTGCTGACGCTCGCTGCTGCCTTCGGCCTGTCCGTCGTCGCCGGTGCCACAGGTGCCGGCGCGGCGGGCTTTGTCGTTTCTGCGACGCTGCTTGGGTTCGGGCTGGCGCCCTTCGTCGGCGACTCTTTGCAGCGTCTACTGCCGTGCTCGGTGTGGGGCAGATCCGGATGCTGACGCGGCTGCGGGAGGGGGCGTAGAACGTAGCGGCTAAAGCGTAGCCCCTAAAACGTAGCCTTTCGGGTCGGGGCCGTGTCTGTGACGAGTCACGTACCCGCTTTACTCGAAAGGCTACGTTTTGGAGGTTACGTTCTAGAGGCTACGCAATAAGGGGTAGCTCCATTTAGACCAGAACCGCCTGCAAATCCCCAGGTCGCGCGGAACCGTGAACCCTAAACGGAGCTAGCTCCATTTAGACAGAGGGGGTTACGCAGCAAAACCCAGCGGCGCAACCCCTCAACAACCCCAGGCAAACACCGGCCCCTAGTCCACCCGCTGCGACGCTTCCGGCCGCTCGACCAGCGGCTCCGGCTCGTACTGCGCGCGCAGGTCCTTCAGCGTCTGGGTGTGCTCCCAGAGGCGCTTGTCCTCGTCGGTGACCGGGACAAACTGGCGTGCGGGGAGCGGGTGGCCGTCGATGTCGATGCCGATGTAGGTAAACGAGGCGTGGATGGCGTTACTTAGCTGGTCGCGCCCGCCGCGGGGGTCACCAGAGCGGACGAAGGTGGAGACGTGGATGGAGCGGGAGTCGGTACGCGTGATGCGGGTTTCCACCTCGATGAGGTCGCCGATGTGGATCGGCTTGTAGAAGCGGATGCCGCCCGCGTAGACGGCCACGGTGCGCTCCCCGGACCATTCCATGGTGCAGGCCATGCCGGCCTCATCGATCCATTCCATGGCGGTGCCGCCGTGCACGTTGCCGCCCCAGTTCACGTCCGTCGGTTTGGCCAGGAAGCGGTGGACCAGGCGCGGGGCCGTGGAGTCGTCGGTGTAGGTCTGCTCTTCCATCGAGGTTTCGATGGCCTTGCGCAGGTCGATGCGGGACTTCGCGGCGCTTTCAACGCGGCGCTGTTCTTCGGTCACCGGCACAAACGTCGGCACGGCCATGGGCTTGCCGGTCTTGGTGTCCTTTGCCACGAAAATGACCAGGCAGTCGCAGGCGCGGGTAAACACGCCTTCGCGGGGGTCGGCGGAGAGCACCTCGTTGACAATGTGCATGGAGCTGCGCCCGGTCATGGCGATGGTCGAGCGCACTTCCACGATGTGCCCGGAGGGGATGGGCCGGGTGAAGTGGATGTGCCCCACATAGGCCGTGACGCAGTACGTTGCGGACCATTGCGCGGCGCAGGCGTAGGCGGCCTTGTCAATCCACTCGAGGACGCGCCCGCCGGACACGCCTTGAGCGCCGGCGTGGAGGACATCGGTAGGTGATGCCATAAAACGCAGCGTGACGGAGGGCGACTTGTCTACCAGGGGTTTGTTGGTCATGGGTAGGCATCTTAGTATGGGCGCATGGCACCTGGCAGAAGCTCGAAGCAAGATCCGCAGAAAACGCGCGAGGCAGTCGCCGCCATCTCCGCCTGGCTGGATGGCGAAGCTCCACAGCCTGCCCGCGCCTTGCTTGCCGACGCCTGCCGCCGCACCGCCCGCACACTCGCCGAAGAGCTGCCGGGCAAAACGGTGGAGCTACGCGTGCCCCCGTTTGTGGCCGTGCAGTGCGTCGATGGCCCGGCACATACTCGCGGCACCCCGCCGAACGTGGTGGAGATGGGGCCGGAGACGTGGCTGCGCGTGGCCACCGGACGCAGCACGTTTGAGGCCGAGGTAGCCGCGGGCGCGATCGACGCTTCCGGTTCGCGCGCCGAAGAGATCGCGCGCGGGTTGCCGGTAATTGCCCGATCCTAGGCCGAGTCCGTTAAAGTAGGGGCCGTGCATACCGTGAGCATGGAAAACTGCGGGGACTCCCGGGCCCAGCTCGACGACACACCGCGCGATGAGTGCGGCGTGTTCGGCGTGTGGGCGCCCGGCGAAGACGTCTCCAAACTGTCCTATTTCGGCTTGTTCGCCCTCCAGCACCGCGGCCAGGAGGGCGCGGGCATTGCGGTGGGCGACCACGACAATATCGTGGTGTTCAAGGACACAGGCCTGGTCAGCCAGATTTTTGACGAGTCCGTCCTGGACGCGCTGCAGGGCGATGTGGCGATCGGGCATACGCGCTACTCCACTGCGGGCGGCAATTCTTGGGATAACGTGCAGCCGATGTTTCGTACGTCGCCAAACGGCACCGACGTCGCGCTCGCGCACAACGGCAACCTGACCAACTACCAGGAGCTGCAGGCCGAGGCGATTTCCCGCAAGCTGATCCCGTCCGGTGGGGTGCAGGGGCAGGGCTCTTCCTCGGATACGGCGGTGGTTTCCGCGCTGCTGGCCGATGGGATCCGCGATGAGTGCACGCTTTTCGACGCCGCGTTGGACCTCCTCCCACGCCTCAAAGGCGCCTTCTGCCTCATGATCACCGACGGCGACACCTTGTACGCCGCCCGCGACCCGCACGGCGTGCGCCCGCTGTCGCTGGGTCGGCTGGAGCGCGGCTGGGTCGTCGCTTCCGAGACGTGCGCCCTGGACATCGTGGGTGCGTCGTTTGTCCGCGATATTGAGCCCGGCGAGCTGGTCGCCATCGACGCCACGGGCATCCGCTCCGAGCGTTTTGTCGAGGAGCCGCGTGAGGCGCGCTGCGTCTTCGAGTACGTTTACGTCGCCCGCCCGGATTCCGTGCTGGACGGGCAGACCGTCAACGCCAGCCGTGTGGAGATCGGCCGCAGGCTGGCGCGCGTCCAGCCGGTGGAGGGCGACCTGGTCATGCCGGTGCCAGAATCCGGTACCCCGGCCGCGATCGGCTATGCCGAGGAATCCGGCATCCCGTTCAAGCAGGGGATGATGAAGAACGCCTACGTGGGTCGTACCTTCATCCAGCCCTCCGACACACTGCGTCAGCTGGGGCTGCGCCTCAAGCTGAACCCGGTGCGCACGGTCATTGAGGGCAAGCGCCTGATCGTCGTCGATGACTCGATTGTCCGCGGAAACACGCAGCGCAAGCTGATCCGCATGTTGCACGAGGCCGGTGCGGCCGAGGTGCACGTGCGTATCGCCTCGCCTCCGGTGAAGTGGCCGTGCTTCTACGGCATTGACTTTGCGAGCCCGGGCGAGCTCATCGCCAACCACGGGCGCGGCGGCACCGACGAGGAGGTCGCCGAGTCGATCCGCACGATGATCGGTGCCGATTCCTTGGCATTCGTGCCCATCGACGACATGATCGCCGCCTCCAACCACCCCGCCGAGACCCTCTGCGCTGCTTGCTTTGATGGCAAGTATCCGCTCGGCCTTCCCGACGGCAACCCGAACGCCGACCTTGTCCGCCGTATCCAGAAAGGTGACACCCACCATGACTAACCAGAACTCCGACCCTGCTGTTTCTTACGCCGCCGCGGGTGTGGACATCGAGGCCGGCGACCGCGCCGTCGAGCTGCTGAAGGACCACGCGAAGCGCGCGACGCGCCCGGAGGTCAAGGGCGGTATCGGTGGCTTCGCTGGACTGTTCGCGCTGGGTAAGTACCGTGAACCGCTGCTGGCGGCGGGCTCCGACGGCGTGGGTACCAAGCTGGCGGTCGCCCAGGCGATGGACAGGCACGACACCATCGGTATCGACCTGGTCGCCATGTGCGTGGACGACCTGGTGGTCTGCGGCGCGGAACCGCTGTTCTTGCAGGACTACATCGCTACCGGCAAGGTCGTGCCGGAGAAGATCGCGGATATCGTCGGTGGCATCGCCGAGGGTTGCGTCCAGGCTGGCTGCGCCCTGCTGGGCGGCGAGACCGCGGAGCACCCCGGCGTGATGGACCCGGATGATTACGACGTCTCCGCCACTGCCGTCGGCGTGGTCGAGGCCGATGAGCTGCTCGGCCCGGATCGCGTGCGCGAGGGTGACACGATCATCGCCATGGCCTCCTCCGGTCTGCACTCGAACGGCTACTCGCTGGCGCGCCACGTCCTGCTGGAGAAGGCCGGCCTGCCGCTGGATGGCCACATCGAGGAGTTCGACCGCACGCTCGGCGAGGAACTGCTCGAGCCGACTCGCATCTACGCCCGCGACTGCCTGGAGTTGGCGTCCGAGTGCGAGGTGCGCACCTTCTGCCACGTCACCGGCGGTGGCCTGGCAGGCAACATGGAGCGCATCATCCCCGAGGGCCTGGTCGCGGAGATGCGCCGTACCACCTGGACTCCGGGGCAGATCTTCCGCACCATCAAGACGGTCGGCCAGGTGCCGGACGCTGAGATGGAGAAGACCTTCAACATGGGCGTGGGCATGGTCGCCGTTGTTGCCCCGGAGGATCGTGACCGCGCGCTGGCAATCCTGACCGCCCGCCACGTGGATGCGTGGGTGCTCGGCGATGTCCGCGCAGCAGGGGAGGGCGAGACCACCCGCGCCACCCTGGTTGGCGAGCACCCGCAGTACTAGGGCTCGGAGGGCATGAGAAAAGGCACCCGGATCAACCGGGTGCCTTGCTCAAACGCTCAAACGGCAGAGGTGCGGGAGGACCGGGCGGACTTAGTTCCGGTCGTCTTCGTCGTCGTAGTCCCAGTCCGCGTAGTCTGCGTACTGGTCATCCACCTCGTACTCGTCCTCGTCCCAACTACGCCGCGGAGCCTTTCCTGCCAGCTCACGCTGCAGGGAATCGAGGTCCATTTCAGGAGAGTTGTACTTGAGTTGGCGAGCAACCTTGGTCTGCTTTGCTTTGGCGCGTCCGCGGCCCATGGCATGACCCCCTTGAGGTGGTTCTAGGGCGGCCTTTCAAAGAAGGCGGCCTCATACTTTCGATTAGTTATTGTCCTGGGGGACATAATAGCCTGTGTGTCAAAAAAATGCTCACCCGGCCCGCGAACAGGTCTTATTGTCCGCGGCGAAGCTTCTCGACGGCGAGGCGTCCAAGTTTCTCACCCTCGTCGGTGGGCAGTGAGTCTTTATCCACGCTCGCGGCCACCCCGTCGATGTCCAGGGGTGCCTCGAGCGCGGAGCGTTTCACCAGCGCGAGCGCGATCGGGCCGTAGTCTGCGTCGTGGACGACGGTGCCGAGTCGACCGACCTTGCGGCCGTTGGCGGTAATTGTGTCGCCGGGTTGCGGCTCGTTGGGGGCGGAGCCGTCGAGCTGCAGCATGACGAGTAGGCGAGGGGAGCGGCCGAGGTTTTCGACGCGCGCGACCGTCTCCTGGCCGCGGTAGCAGCCCTTGTTCAGGTGGACTGCGCCGACGTGCTCGCCACGGTTGATTAGGCGCGGTACCTCGTGGGGGATCGACTTTTCGTCCAGGTCAACGCCGAGTTCTGGCTCGACGTTGCGCACACGCGCGGCAGTAAAGGCCATCAGGCCGGCAAAGTCCACCCCCGCCTCGTCGCGCAGGCGCCGCGCGACCTCGAGCGCCTGGTCCCTGGGCACGGCGAAGTCCATGCGTGCAGGTGCGAAAGCATCGACGCGGCGGCTAAAAGTGGCTTCCGGTACTTCCGGGAACTCGCCGTTAGGCGACAAAAGCGACAGCACTGCAAGGTCCGCCTCCTCGACGGTGACCTCGGACCAGAAGACCATCTTGCGCAGGTAGTCGGCAAAAGAGTCGAATTGGGCGGCGGGTACGTCGAGGTAAAACGTCCCGTCGACAAGCGCGATGTCGGTGTGGTGCAGGATGTGGCCCTGGATGTCCAGGTCGAGGGCTGAGGCGGAAAAGGACGACGGGACGTCGATAAGCTTTTGCGAAAGCAGGTTGTGCAAAAACTCCGCCGCATCCTTGCCCGCGACCGCGATGACGCGGCGGTGTGAACGGTCGATCAGCCGGGTGCCCTGCTGCTCGGCGAGCGGGTTGCCGTAGTGCCAGGCCACGCCCTCGGCGAGCGGGTTGCCTTCGATGGGGGTGGCACCGGGCAGTTGCAAAAGATCAGACGAATACGACATAGATCCCGATCATACGGGCATAATGGGACAGTATGGTCTCCTTGCTTCCTCCCGCCCCCGTCATTTACCTCATCGAACCCTTCGGCGGCTCCATCCGCAGGCAGAACGCCAACACGCCCCACATCTTCTGGGACGATGCGGCGGTGACCCGCGGCGATGGGATCTTTGAAACGATCCTCATCCGCAGGGGCGAGCCCGCGAACCTTGACAAACACATCGAGCGCTTCCGCCGCTCCGCCGCCACGCTCGACCTGCCGGAGCCCTGCGCGGAGCACTGGAGCAAGGCTACCCGCGAGGCCATCGCCGACTTTGTGCGCGAGCGCGGCGTGGCACCGGAAGAGGTGGACGCGAAATGCAGCTGGACCATGTCCCGCGGCCGGGAAACCACCGGCGTGCCCACCGCCTGGCTGACTATCCGGCCGCTTTCGGAAGAGGTGCTGTCCCAGCGCAAGAATGGCGTGAGCGCGGTGACCACCTCGCGCGGCTACAGCATCAACCGCGGCAAAGACGGCGAGGCGGAGGTGCCCTGGATGCGGGTCGGCGCGAAGACGCTGAACTACGCGGCGTCCATGGCGGCGCTGCGCTGGGCGCGCTCCGAGGGCTACGATGACGTGATCTACATCGACCCGGAGACGGAGCGTGTGCTTGAGGGCGCGACCTCGACCGTGGTGATTGTGAAGAAGGGCGGGCGGCTGCGCACACCGAAGCCGGGGCCCGGCATCCTGCCCGGCACCACCCAGGCCGCGCTCTTCGCGCACGCGGAGAAGCAAGGGTGGAAGTGCAAGCAGAAGGACGTCTACCTTAGCGAGCTGCACAAGGCCGAGTCGGTGTGGCTCGTCAGCTCCACGCGCATGTACGCGCGCGTGCGCAAGCTGGACGGGAAGAAGCTTGCCCGCCCGGACAACGCCGAGGAGATCCAGCAGCTGATCGTGGACGCGCTGGATTCCTCCGTGCGTGAGGCCTAGCCCGCGATGCGCTTGAGCTCGCCGGACATGTAGGGCACCATCTCGCCGTCGACGAGACGCTCATCCACCCAGCCCAAGTTGTTGTTCGGCATGAGCCCGTAGAGGCGCTTGCCCGGGCCGTGCTTTTCTGGGCCGGACTCGGTAGCCAGGGTGGACGCGCTCTGCAGCTGCCAGCCGCGCTCGTTGACGGGCTCGCCGTACATCACCTCGACCAGTCCGCGGGAGTTGGTCAGCGTGACCTCGATTTCGTCGTCGAGGGAGATGCGCCAGAAACCGACCTCGCGCTGGTCCGCGCCGGTGGCCTCCCCGTTCTCGTCGAGACGCCAGATGCGGGATTCGAAGCGCAGGTAGTTCTCGCCGTCATGGGAGACGACCAAGCGCTGGCCGAAGGCGTACTCCTCGCCGTTGTCGTTGGCCTGGCCGGTGCCAGTCCACACGCCCACGAGCGGCAGCAGGGCGAGCAGCCCATCGTGCAGGCTCGGGCCCTGGCGCAGGTTCGCGGTGTCCTCGTGGAGCGGGAAGTCTGGAAAACCCAGCTCCGGGATGTTGCGGTGCGCGGTGCTCTTCGACTGCTCCGCGGCGAGGTTCACGGCCTCGTTGCCGCTGAGCGAAGCCTGCTGGTTGTCGGGGGTCTGTTCATTCTCAGCCATGCCACCCAAGGGTAGTCGCTCGCCGCAACACGCCGCACGCGCCCCGCGAGTTGGTTGCTAGTTGTCGGCCGCCTCGTCCGCGTCCGAGGCCAGCGGCGAATCCTTCGCCTCCTGATGGGCGGCGTCATCGGCCGCGTCGTGCGCAAGGGGAGTGAGGTCGTCTTCCTCGATGGTGGTGTTGATGCGATCGCGGGAAAACTCGATCGACCCGCCGGTCAGCTGCACCTTGTCCGCGGGCCCGCCGAGCGGGAGATCCGCGGTGTCGCGGCGCAGGCTAAACGCAGCTACAGCCTGGTCAGTCAGCTCCGGGGGCACGTCAATAAGTTCACTGGGCCGCATCACAAACTCAGAGCCCTCCAGCCGCAGCGTGACGATCACGGTGACGGGCTGCTCCGCGTCGGGCAGCGTCCCGGTCAGCCGCGCCTCGCTCGCGCCGCCACCGGAGGGCGAGATGTCGTAGGGGCTGGCGATGTCCAGGTCCGTCATGCCGAGCAGCTGGCCAAAGGCCACGCCGTCGAGGCGCACGCTGCGGCGCACGAGGCTCGCCTTGGCACCGGTGAGGTCTTCGGTGATGGAGCTGGAGCGGGGATGGTCGAGCGTGACGTCGATAAGCTCGATGCCCGCATTGCCCACGCCCACACTCGCGACGGGCACATCGAGCGCGTCAACACTGATGCGGGGAATCGTGCTGCGAAACGGCAGCCCGCCCACATAGGCGGCAGGCGCGGTGGACAGGTCGCCGAGCTGCGCGGCATGTACCGACAGCTCGTGCTCCGCGCGCATGGCGAGGGCGGTGTCAGCCAGGTACGCCGCCAGGCCCGCGCCGACAAGAACCGCGGCCACGCTTCGCTTCACATGCATACTTTTACCGTAGCCTTAGGGCATGACAGATCACAGCGCACTGATTTCTCAAGCCACCGCAGCCGACGGCGTCGCTCCCTTCTCGGAGGCCTTCGAGCAGGCGCTTGTCGACGCCACGTTGCACCACACCCACCTCACCACCGAAAACCCCGACACCCCGGGTGAGGTAGTGGGGCTGGCCGGCATCGCCCCCGACGGCTCCGCGGAGCTGTTCATTCACCCGGACTTCCGCCGCCGAGGCCTCGGCACTGAGTTGGCGCGCCGGGTGCTTGCCGAGCGCCCGGACGCGGGGTTGTGGGCCCACGGCAACCTGCCCGCTGCGCAGGCGCTCGCCACGTCGCTCGGCCTGGAATCCACCCGAGAGCTTTTGGTGATGTCTTTATCCGGCGAGGCGCTGAGCGGCACGGAGCTGGAGCTGCCACAGGGGATGCGCGAGCTCTCGCTTGTGAAAGCGAGCGAGGAGTTCGGGCGCGAGGCGGTCGAGCGCGATTGGCTGCGCGTGAATAATGAGGCTTTCTCCTGGCACCCCGAGCAGGGCGGTTGGGATATGGCGCGCCTGCACCGTGCGATGGATACAGAGTGGTTCGACCCGGCGGGCGTGCTCTTCCTCTACGGCGGCGAAAATGGCGATGAACTGGCCGGATTCATGTGGACGAAGGTCCACCCGGGCGGGGAGGGCGAGATCTACGTCGTCGGTCTGGCCTCCGCGTTCCGCGGCAAGGGGCTGGGTGGTGCGCTGGTGGAAATGGGGCTGGTGCACCTGCGCCGGGTGGGGGTGCCGAAGGTGATCCTGTACGTGGAGGCAGACAACGCGCCCGCGGTGCGCCGCTACGAGCAGCTCGGGTTCGAAGTGGCCGAGCGGCACGTGGTTTATGCGGCGCGAGTCAAGGGGCAGTGATGTGATCTTCATCGCATTATGCGGAAACTAACAGGCAATATGCGGCGTGTTTAGGAAGTTCACTGATTGTTCACCTCCCGGTCCACTGGCTATTAACCAGCGCGTCTTAGGTTGATGAATCGTGAGTAATCGGAAAAGGATTGCGCCTGCTTTCGGAGCGGGTGGGCCTGCCGCAAAGAATGGCACCGATGCTCGAGTGGTAAATGACCTAAGCACCGGAAAGGTATTCCCGTGATCCGTAACTTTAAGCGCACCGCCGCAGTCTTCGGCGTCGTAGCAGTTTCCTCCGCAGCCCTCGTTGCCTGTGGTGACTCTGAGTCCACCGACTCCGCAGATACCTCCGCTGAGGCAACCGCGGAGTCCACCGACGGCGCTGAGGGCACTGGCTCTGAGCTGACCGGCGAGACCGGCCAGCTGGTCGCCGAGGGTGCAACCTCTCAGCAGAACGCAATGGACTACTTCGCGTCTCGTTACTCTGAGGAAGTTCCGGGAGCAACCCTGGCGTACAACGCCACCGGTTCCGGCTCCGGCATCAAGCAGTTCCTGGGCAACACCGTCGCTTTCGCTGGCTCTGACTCCCCGCTGAAGGACGACGAGGTGGAGAAGGCAGCCGAGCGTTGCGGCGGCAACGAGGCATGGCACCTGCCGTTCGTTATCGGCCCGGTGGCTATCGCCTACAACCTCGAGGGTGTGGACGAGCTCAACCTGACCGTTGACAACATCGTTGACATCTTCCAGGGCAAGATCACCAACTGGAATGACCCGGCCCTGGCTGAGTCCAACCCGGACGCTGAGCTGCCGGATATGGAGATCAAGCCGTTCTTCCGCTCGGATGAGTCCGGTACCTCCGACAACTTCCAGAAGTTCCTCTCTGCTGCATCCGACGGCAAGTGGACCGGCGAGGGCAAGGCCTTCCCGACCGAGGTGGGCACCGGTGCGAACGGTTCCTCCGGCGTGGCTTCCGAGGTCGCTGCGACCGAGGGCGCTATCACCTACGTCGAGGCCGGCTTCGCTGAGAAGAAGGCCAACATCGACTTCGGCTCCGGCCCGGTCGAGCTGACCGACGAGGCTGTCGCTGCTGCGCTGGACTCCATGGAGTTCACCACCGAGGGCCACAACATGGCCGTCGATGCAGAGGCACTCTTCGCCTCCGACGCAGAGGGTGCTTACCCGCTCGTACTGACCACCTATGAGATCGTCTGCTCCGCAGGCTACGACGAGACGACCTCCAACATGGTCAAGGACTTCCTCAACGTCGCCCTGGACTCCCAGGACGAGGAGCTGGCCGCCGAGGGCTTCATCCCGGTCACCGGCGCACACGCAGACCGCCTGCGCGAGGCAGTCAACGCCATCCAGTAACAGGCTTCACGGCCGCTTTGGTGCCCCCCAACACGGCGCAAGCCGTCGCGGGGGGCATGCCCATGTTGGGGCGTGGTGAACAGCAGGTGTGCACCGAGTTACCAGCAGGTTGATAAGTCACGTAGCGGCAGATTGCCCACCACTTTTTCTAAACCGCTTGAAGGATCAGTAACTATGGCTGACAAAGATATGACCCCGGCCGACGGCCCACGCGCGGGTCAAGCGGCACCGACTGCGGCGCCGCCCGCCCCGTCTTCGACAGGCACCCCGTCCCACACCACTGAGGAAAACCCGGGGACCGCGACTCCCCGCACAGGCGTGAAGCGCCCGGGCGACCGTGTCTTTGAAATTCTCTCCACCGCCTCGGCGGCGCTGATCACGGTCATTATTATCGCGATCGGCCTGTTCCTGGTCATCCAGGCGATTCCGCCGCTGAGCAGGAACGAAGGTGGAGTGCTCGGCTTCTTCACCTACACCGGCAACTGGCAGACCGCGAATCTGGACGCGATGCAGTTCGGTATCCCGAACCTGTTCCTCTCCACAGTGATGATCTCGCTGCTCGCGCTGATCATGGCCATGCCGGTCGCCCTGGGCATCGCGCTGTTCCTGTCTAACTACGCGCCGAAGAAGCTCGTGCGCCCGTTGGGCACCTTGGTGGACATGCTCGCCGCGGTCCCGTCGATCGTCTACGGCCTGTGGGGCGCGCAGGTGCTCGGCCCGGCCCTGGGTAAGTTCTACGAGTGGATCAACTCCTGGGGCGGCGGCTTCTTCCTGTTCGCCACCTACCAAAACTCCCCGCCGTTCGCGACCTCGCGCAACATGCTTACCGGTGGCATCGTGCTGGCGATTATGATCCTGCCGATCATCGCGGCAACCGCCCGCGAGATCTTCGTGCAGACCCCTCCCGGCCAGATCGAGTCCGCGCTCGCACTCGGCGCGACCCGCTGGGAAGTCATCCGCATGACCGTCATCCCGTTCGGCCTCTCCGGTTTCATCGCCGGTTCCATGCTCGGCCTCGGCCGCGCACTCGGCGAGACGATGGCGCTGTACATGGTGGTCGCTCCCGCCAATGATTTCCGAGGTTCGCTGTTTGACGGTGGCACCACCTTCGCCACCGCGATCGCGAACGCATCCGCGGAGTTCAACAACCCGATTTCTGCTGGTGCCTACATCGCGGCAGGCCTCGTCCTGTTCATTCTGACCTTTGTTGTCAACTCGATCGCCCGCGCGATCGTCAACAAGAAGTAAGGCAGGCAAGCGAATGTCTACTGCAGTTTCCAATACCTCGGGCGCTGGCGGGGCCGGGAAGGCGGCGTCGGCAAGCAAGGGCGCAAAGCAGACCCCCTTCACCGACATCGCTCCCGGCCGCAAGTCGCTGAACTCCTTCATGGGCGCGTTGATGTGGCTGTGCATGATCATCGCGCTCATCCCGCTGCTCTGGCTGCTCCTCACGGTGATCATGCGCGGTGCCCCGGCCGTCTTTGACATCGGCTGGTGGACCGACGACATGGTCGGCGTGCGCATGTCCAAGGAAGGCGGCGGTGCGCTCCACGCCATTGCCGGTACCTTGATGCAGACGCTTATCGCCTCGATCATCTCCATCCCGATTGGCGTGTTTACCGCCATCTACCTGGTGGAATACTCCAACGGCAACAAGCTGGGCCGACTCACCACCTTCATGGTGGACATCCTGTCGGGCGTGCCCTCGATCGTCGCCGCGCTGTTCATCTACGCCCTGTGGATCACCATCCTGGGCATGGACCGCTCCGGCTTTGCCGTGTCGCTCTCGCTGATCCTGCTGATGGTTCCGCTCGTGGTGCGCAACACCGAAGAGATGCTGCGCGTCGTGCCGATGGACCTGCGCGAGGCGTCCTACGCACTGGGCGTGCCCAAGTGGAAGACGATTGCGCGCATCGTGCTGCCGACCGCCCTGTCCGGTATCGTTACCGGCATCATGCTCGCTGTTGCCCGCGTTATGGGCGAATCCGCACCAGTGCTGATCCTCGTTGGCTCCACCCCGGCGCTGAACTGGTTCGGACTCTTCGGCCAACCGCAGTCCTCGCTGCCGCTGTTCATGCTTGAAATGTGGAAGTCCGGCGCCACCGGCTTTGCCGCCGACCGCCTCTGGGGCGCAGCGCTGACACTGGTAGTCATCGTGGTGGTGCTCAACCTGCTGGCCCGCCTGATTGCCAATAAGTACTCCGTGAAGAAGTAAAACCGCCCCACACCACCACTAGAGGAGAAACCCCGATGTCCAAACTCGAACTCAACGACGTCAATATCTACTACGACGACTTCCACGCCGTCCGCGACGTCAACATGAAGATCCCCGCCCAGGCCGTGACCGCCTTTATCGGCCCCTCCGGCTGCGGTAAGTCCACCGTGCTGCGCACGCTCAACCGCATGCACGAGGTCATCCCGAAGGCCTCCGTCAAGGGCGAGATCCTGCTCGACGGCCACAACATCTACGGCAAGAACGTCGACCCGGTCTCCGTGCGCAACACCATCGGCATGGTGTTCCAGAAAGCGAACCCGTTCCCCACGATGTCCATCGAGGACAACGTGGTCGCCGGCCTGAAGCTGTCCGGCGAGAAGGACAAGAAGAAGCTCAAGGAGGTCGCCGAGCAGTCGCTGCGCGGTGCCAACCTGTGGGACGAGGTTAAGGACCGCCTGGACAAGCCGGGCGGCGGCCTCTCCGGCGGCCAGCAGCAGCGTCTCTGCATCGCGCGCGCGATCGCTGTGCGCCCCGAGGTGCTGCTGATGGACGAGCCCTGCTCCGCGCTCGACCCGATCTCCACGCTCGCCGTGGAGGACCTCATCCACGAGCTGAAGACCGACTACACCATCGTGATCGTGACCCACAATATGCAGCAGGCTGCTCGTGTGTCTGACAAGACTGCGTTCTTCTCCCTCGAGGCCACCGGCAAGCCGGGCAACCTGGTCGAGTTCAACGACACGACCACCATCTTTGAGAACCCGGACAAGAAGGAAACCGAGGACTACATCGCTGGCCGCTTCGGCTAAAGCCTCTAGCTCCGTTTACCACTCGGCGCTCGCCGCTGCCTTTGTGTAGGGCAGCGGCGTTTTCCATGCGGCAGGGCTAGCAGCCGGGCTAACGCGGCTGAGTTAGCGCACGTTTTTGAACCGCGCCTCGATCTCGCGGAACTTCGCCTGCATATCAAACTCGCCCTCGCGCACGTACTCGTCGGGCTGAAGCCCTGTGACGAGAAACACGATGCGGTTGCCCACGTTCACGCAACGGTCGGCAAAGCGCTCGTAGTAGCGCACGAGCATCGCAAGGTCCACGGCCTCCCGCGTGCTGTACGTCCAGTCCGGCTCGGAGACCAGGTTGAGCAGGTAGGCCTTCATGTCGTCCATGCCGTCGTCAATGCTGTGCAGCTTGACGGCCTCGTCCGCGTCGGGGTGCAGCAAAAGTTCGCGGGTCTGCTCCACCATGGCGTCGGCAAGCCGGCTCATCTCCTCGATGTAGCAGATGAGCGCCTCCGGCACGACCGCGTGCGGGTGGCGGGCGCGGGTGAGCGTGGCGATGTGCATGGACAGCGCCGCCATGCGCGAGAGATTCTCCACGATGTAAATCGAGGAGAGCACTTGGCGCAGGTCGGAGGCCACGGGGCTTTCGAGTGCAAGGAGGCTCACGCTGCGCTCTTCGCAGCGCGTGCTGATCTCGCGCATGCCATCGACCGCGGTCAGGGCCTCCTCGGCCTTGCTCAGGGACTGGGTCAGCAAGCTTTCCGACGCCAACCGCATCGCCGCCTGCACCCGCTCGCAAAGCTCGAGCAAGTCAGCATTGAAGGCCTCGAGGTGCTCGCGGTAGACGGTGCGCAAGCGCACGCCCGGGGCCTTGTTGCTTGTCGACGCCCCGTCGTCCTCGCCTGCCTCGTCCCCAGACTCAGCGGGCTCAGCGGTTTCGGCGCTTGGGTTATCCGCCATTGTTTTCGATCTCTGCGCCCTGCGGGACCGATTCATCTTCGGGATCATCTAACCATCCTTCCGGCAGCGCGACTTTCGCGGAGCTTCCCTGGCGGCCGCGCGCGCTGTCTGCTTCTTCCGCCAGCTGCTGAGAATCTGCGATTGGGGCCAGCCGCTCGCGCAGCTGGGCGAGCGAGGTCACTTGCGCAAGCTCCTTGCGGAACTCGCCGCCGACCGGGAAACCGCGCAAGTACCAGCCGGTGTGCTTGCGGATGTCACGGCACGCGTGGTCCTCGCCATCGTGCGCGGCGAGCAGTTCCGCGTGACGGTAAATAATGCGCGAGACTTCCCCCAGCGTCGGCTCTGCGGGGATGGGCTCCCCGCGCAGCTGGGCACCAAGCTGGGCGAACAGCCAGGGGCGCCCAAGGCAGCCGCGCCCGACCTCCACGCCGTGGCAAGCGGTCTTATCCATCATCCGCTGCGCGTCCTCGGCAGCGAAGATGTCGCCGTTGCCGATCACCGGCACATCGGTGCCGTCCATGTGCTCGACGAGCCGGGCGATCTCGTCCCAGTGGGCCGCGCCCGAGTAGCGCTCTGCGGCAGTGCGCGCGTGGAGCGCCACGGCCGCTGCGCCCTCCTCGGCGGCGATCCGGCCTGCGTCGAGGTGGGTGTGGTGCTCGTCGTCGATACCGATGCGGAACTTCACCGTAATGGGGATACCGGAGCCCTCGGCGGCGCGTACGGCAGCACCCACGATGTTGCCAAACAAGCGGCGCTTGTAGGGGATCGCAGATCCGCCGCCCTTGCGCGTGACCTTTGGTACCGGGCAGCCAAAGTTCATGTCGACGTGGTCGGCGATGTCTTCCTCGACGATCATGCGCACTGCCTCGTACGTGAACTTCGGGTCCACGGTGTAAAGCTGCATGGAGCGTGGTGTCTCCTGCGGTGCGAAGCTGGTCATGTGCAGCGTCTTCTGATTCCGTGCCACCATCGCGCGCGCGGTGATCATCTCGCAGACGTAGAGCCCGGAGCTCGTCCCGGTGAGTTCCTGCTCAATCTCGCGGCACAGCACGCGAAAAGGCATGTTAGTCACCCCGGCCATCGGCGCGAGGATGACAGGGGAGTTCAGCTCCATATTGCCGATGCGCAGCGCGGGCGCGTCTGGCGCGCCGGGCGTACTGTGCTGAGTGGTAGTTGGGGCTGTCATAATGCCCCATTGTTCCCGGTTGTGGCGGGAAAGTGCAATTTGTGTTGCTGCGAGGTAGCCAGCGAACAAGTACACCCAAGTGGGGGTGAAAACTGGGGAGGTCCGGACGTGTGTTTCCCGGCAATCGGGCGCGCAATTCGATGCCGCACCCCCAGCTACCTGCAAAGCTGCAGATAGTCACATCATTTGCGTGCTCTGGCGGGGGTGAAAGGACGGATCTCGTAGACGTGGCAATGCAAGATAGGTCACAATACAGTGGTGTTGTTATCACCTACCGACGAATCCAAGTGAGGGATGAATATGGGTAACCGTATCGCCAATGCAAAACTGCGTGACAAGGTCATGTCCGCTGAAGAAGCGGTCCAGTTTGTCAACCATGGCGACAAGGTGGGCGTGTCCGGCTTTACCGGGGCTGGGTACCCCAAGGCCCTGCCGGGCGTCATCGCAGAAAAGGCCAAGGCTGCGCACGCCAAGGGCCAGGACTTCAGCATCGACCTCTACACGGGTGCATCCACCGCGCCGGAGTGCGACGGTGTGCTCGCAGAGGCCAACGCGCTGCGCTACCGCATGCCGTACCAGTCCGACCCGCAGATGCGTAACAAGATCAACGCTGGCGAGATGAAGTTCCAGGACATCCACCTGTCCCACTCGGGCATGATGGTGGAGCAGGGCTTCTTCGGTGACGTTGACCTGGCCATCGTGGAGGCAGTCCGCATTACTGAGGAGGGCAACATTGTCCCGTCCTCCTCCGTGGGCAACTCTGTCGAGTTCCTCAACGCCGCCAAGAAGATCATCATCGAGGTCAACGAGTGGCAGTCCGAGGACCTGGAAGGCATGCACGACATCTGGACCGTGCCGGCGCTGCCGAACCGTATCCCGATCCCGATCACCAAGTCCGGCGACCGCATCGGTACCACCTACATTGAGATTGACCCGGAGAAGGTCGTCGCTGTCGTCGAGACCAATGCCCCGGACCGCAACGCACCGTTCAAGGCCCCGGACGAGGTGTCGGAGCAGATCGCTGGCAACTTCCTCGACTTCCTGGAGAACGAGGTCAAGGCCGGCCGTCTCACCTACGACGGCTACGTCATGCAGTCCGGCGTGGGCAACGTCCCGAACGCAGTGATGGCGGGCCTGATGGACTCCAAGTTTGAGAACATCCAGGCCTACACCGAGGTTATTCAGGACGGCATGGTCGACCTGATTGACGCGGGCAAGATGACCGTCGCTTCCGCGACCTCCTTCTCCCTGTCCCCGGAGTACGCAGAGAAGATGAACGATGAGGCTGCGCGCTACCGCGAGTCCATCATCCTGCGCCCGCAGTCCATCTCCAACCACCCGGAGGTTATCCGCCGCACCGGCCTGATCGCCTCCAACGGCATGATCGAGGCGGACATCTACGGTAACGCCAACTCCACGCACATCAACGGCTCCCGCCTGATGAACGCGCTGGGTGGCTCCGGTGACTTCACCCGCAACGCGTACATCTCCTCCTTCATCTCCCCGTCGGTGGCCAAGGACGGCGCAATTTCCGCGATTGTCCCGATGGTCTCGCACGTGGATCACACGGAGCACGACGCGATGGTCTTCATTACCGAGTACGGCGTGGCAGACCTGCGCGGCCTGGCACCGCGTGATCGTGTTCAGAAGATGATCTCGATCGCTCACCCCTCCTACCGTCCGCTGCTGGAGGAGTACGTCGAGCTGGCGTCGAAGAGCAAGTACCAGGCGACCCCGCACGACCTGCGCCACGCCTTCGACTTCCACACCCGCATCCAGGAGACGGGCACGATGCAGAAGGAGGGCTAATCCCCTCAATGTAAGGCGCGCGCCCGCGTGGCCTGCCGCGATATTTGCGCAGGTGGCGCGGGCGTAGCCGCGCGTCGGTGGGGTGATTACCGCGTTACGTACGCGGCCCGCTACTATGTTGCGCATGGGCCTTTAGCTCAGTTGGTAGAGCTACGGACTTTTAATCCGCAGGTCGCGGGTTCGATCCCCGCAGGGCCCACCGTGGAAAACCTCCGGTTCCTTCAAAAAGGGAGCCGGAGGTTTTCGCGTTGCTGGGTGGGCCTTAGGACTTCACCATCCGCCGGATCGCCTGCATTGCTTCTGTCACCTTGTCATCTGCCTGCGCATCGCCCGCTGCGAGCGCGCCGGAAACGCAGTGGTGGAGGTGGTCCTCAAGAAGCGCCAGGCCAAGGTTTTCCAGCGCGGAATCAATCGCGGCAATCTGTGTGAGGATGTCGATACAGTACTTGTCCTCATCCACCATCCGGTGAATCCCCCGCACCTGCCCCTCGATGCGCTTGAGGCGAGCAAGGTAGCGGGACTTCTCCGCAAAGTATCCGTGGTGACAATCGTCGTCGTGCATGCAGACATCTTAACCGACCAGTTCCACGGCTAAGAAAGATGAAATGAACAGGCGTTTTGCTATTCTCACAGGCGATGCATTAGATTAGGTCAAGTCGCTAGCCCCCATCGTCTAGAGGCCTAGGACTCCGCCCTTTCACGGCGGCAACACGGGTTCGAATCCCGTTGGGGGTACCAGTGATTCCCCCTTTCGGTGGGAGTTGCAGTGCGATGGCCCTGTGGCGCAGTTGGTTAGCGCGCCGCCCTGTCACGGCGGAGGTCGCGGGTTCAAGTCCCGTCAGGGTCGCCAGTTTCAGAGCCAGTCTCCGCTACCCCGGAGGCTGGCTTTTTGCGTGTTCGCCGGGCCGTAAATTTTTGGTTAAATTTCCCGGACATCTGTTGCGGGCAACTGTTCAGCTTTTTACTGTGGGCTGTGATCTTGGCCATATGGTGAAAGGGACTTGAGCAATGTCGCACGTGAGGGAGAGAAGCCGTGCCGTGGCTGCGTTTGTACTCGCAGTTGCGTGCATGTTGATGTGGGTGGTGCCCGCATTTGCTACCGAGACGAGTAAGCCTGCGAGCTCGAGTACCGCGATAAGTACTGAGACGAAGACGCTGTCGAGTTCGACGACGACAACCTCGGGGGCATCCGAAGAGCGTTCAAGCCAGGGCTCTGCTGACGCAAAGGCGGCGCTGATTTTGGATGCGTCGTTTTCGATGCTTGAGGAGGATGCGGATGGCCCGCGTATTGACGCGGCGAAGAAGGCGACCCACGAGCTGATCGATTCTCTGGCGGATACGGCGCAGATGGGCTTTTTCGCTTACGGTGCGCAGGAGTCGAACGCGCCGGATAATAGGGAAGCGGGGTGCAGGGATATTCAGCGGCTTGTTCCTATCGGCGAGGTGGATAAGCAGGAGTTCGGTTCGGCTATCGACGGGCTCACGCCGAAGGGCTACACGCCGATGGGCAACGCCCTGCGTAAGGCCGCGGAGGAGCTGGGCAATGAGGGGGAGCGCTCCATCATCCTGGTCTCCGACGGCATTGATACGTGTGCGCCGCCGGAGGTGTGCGACGTGGCCAAGGAACTGGCGGGTGATGGTGTCGACCTTGCGATCCACACGGTTGGGTTTAAGGCCGACGAGGAGGCTCGTGCGGAGCTGGAGTGCATCGCGGAAGCTGGCGGCGGGCAGTTCCTCGAGGCTGCTGATGCGAGCAGCCTAGCGGAGTCGCTGAAGTTCCTCGCCCAGCGCGGCGTGGTGAAGTACCAGACGGCAGGCACGCCTTTTGAATTCTCGGATTCCCCGGAGGATGCCAAGTGGCTGGGCGAGGGCCAGTACCTGACCACGGTGACACCGGACCGCTCTGGCATTACGGACCGGTATTTCCGCACTTCTGTGCCGCCGCGTCACAACGCGCGGATGGTGTTCACCCCGGTCCTGCAGGGGGATGCCATGTGGCAACACACAGAGGTCAAGGTGGATCCGGCGGAGGGCATCAATGAGGGCGATCCGGCCTGCGGCGAGTTCCGTGGGAAAGACGAGATCGCTTCGGGTGGACCAGGTTTTGGTATTGACTCGGCGTTCGCTGCGATGAATCGGGTAGAAGAAGACCACTTGGAGTGCGACATGAGCGACATCCTGGTCAAGATCCAGATCTCCAACGCGGGCGACGAGGTAGCCGAGGATGTCCCCATCGAAGTCGGCGTCTTCTATGAGCCGATCCCCGGTAAAGAGCAGGCCGACGACTGGGAAGATCGCCGCGTGTACAGTGCCGGCGAGTTCCAGGGCGAGATGCCGATTGAGAACTCGCAGCCGATCAGCGGCGGTACGGGCTTCAACGACGCGGTGGAGATCACCGAGGGCGCATACTCCGACCATATCGTTCCCGGTGAGTTCAAGTTCTTCAAGATTCCGGTGACCTATGGGCAGCGCCCGGTGGTACGGGCAAAGACGCCGCCTTCGGTTGCAAGCAACGCTGACACCATCGCTATGGGGATCTACGACCCGCTGCGCGTCAAGGCAGCAAGTCAAAGGATGAGCTTTTTTGATGATCCGAAAGAGTCCGATCCGGAGGCCCCGAACCAGTACGTGTGGTACGGCAGCGACACCCCCTACCAGGGTGACTACTACGTCTGGTTTGGCATGGACTGGGCAACGGAAGGCTATGACATCGCGGGCGTGGATCAGCCCTTCGAGTTCGAGGTGCTCCTGGATGGCGAGCCTGCCAACGGCGGCCCGGATTGGACACCGACGCATGAGAACGGTCCCGAGCCTTCGGATGAGCCGATCAAGTTTGATGCGGCGGACAGCGCCGAAACGACGTCGGCCTCAGAAGATGAGAGCGGCGATGACCAGGAGGTCAACGCTTCGAGCGACGAGCAGGACGGCGGCTTCGGGCTGGTGCCAACGCTGCTCGGCGGGCTGTTGGTGCTGCTGCTGATCGCCGCGGCTGTGGTCTTCTTCATCGTGCGCAAGCAGCGAGGTAACTGGCAGTAGGTTGCCTGCGGTCAAACCCGGACACCGACGGACGAATACCGGAAAGGGAAATGAGCAATGTCGCATGTGAGGGAGAGAAGCCGTGCCGTGGCTGTGTTCGTACTTGCCGCCGCGTGCATGCTGATATGGGGCGCACCGGCTTTTGCGACTGAGACGGCAACGTCGACTAATCGGCCCGTGGAATCAAGCACCGCGGTGAGCACGGAGACGACAACGCTGTCGAGTTCGACTGTGCGGGCGTCGGCAAGCGAAGGCTCCGCGGACGCGAAGGCGGCGCTGATCCTGGATGCGTCATTCTCGATGCTCGAGGAGGATGCCGATGGCCCGCGTATCGACGCGGCGAAGAAGGCGACACACGAGCTGATCGATTCCCTGCCAGATACGGCGCAGATGGGCCTGTTTGCCTACGGTGCGCAGGAGTCCAACGCACCTGACAATAGGGAAAAGGGCTGCCGGGATATCCAGCGCCTTGTTCCTATCGGCGAGGTGGATAAGCAAGAGTTCGGTTCGGCTATCGACGGCCTCACGCCGAAGGGCTACACGCCGATGGGCAACGCGCTGCGCGAGGCTGCAGAAGAGCTGGGCAATGAGGGGGAGCGCTCCATCATCCTGGTCTCCGACGGCATTGATACGTGTGCGCCGCCGGAGGTGTGCGACGTGGCCAAGGAGCTGGCGGGTGATGGTGTTGACCTTGCGATCCACACGGTTGGGTTTAAGGCCGACGAGGAGGCTCGTGCGGAGCTAGAGTGCATCGCGGAAGCTGGCGGCGGGCAGTTCCTCGAGGCTGCCGACTCGGCGAGCCTTGCGGAGTCGCTGAAGTTTCTGGCCCAGCGAGGTGTGGAGAAGTACGAGACCGGCGGCACAGAGTTTGAGTTCTCGGAAACACCGGAGGGCGCGAAGTGGCTGGGCGAGGGGCAGTATCAGACGACGGTGACGCCGGACAGTGGTGCTTTGACCGACCTATACTTCCGGACCTCTGTGCCCCCTCGCCATCACGCGCGCATGATCTTCACACCGGTGTGGCAGACCGACGGTATGTGGGAAGACGGCCACCTAAAGATTGATCCGGTGGAGGTGACCAACGAGGGCGACGAGGAGTGTGGCTGGTTTCCGGTGACTCACGCCGAGTTTGTCTCTGCTGGTCCGGACTATGGAGTCGACTCTGCGGACGCTTCGGTAGAGCGCCACGACAAAGACGACTTGGAGTGCGACATGAGCGACATCCTGGTCAAGGTCCAGGTCTCTGATGTCGCAGAAAAGGTGACCGAGGACATCGCGCTCGAAGTCAGTGTGTTCTACGAACCGGTCACCAGCGAGGAGCAGGAGAGCGAGTGGGTAGATGGCCGCGTCACAAGTGCGGGCGAGTACCTGGGGGAGATGCCGATTAAGGATCCGCAGCCGATTTCCGGTGGCACTAGCTTCAACAACGCCGTAGAGATTACCGAGGGCACGTACTCCGACAACATCGTTCCCGGCGAGTTCCGGTTCTTCAAGATTCCTGTGGACTACGGGCAGCGGCCGGTAATGAACGTGAAGACGCCGGCGTCGGTTGCCCACAACGCCGATAGCTTGGGCTACGGCATCTATGACCCGCTGCGTAACGAGGTGGCAGGCTTCAGGCTGAACTTCTTCCAGGACGATGCGGAGTCAGGCCCGGAAACCCTCGGCCAGTACGTGTGGCACGG
Source organism: Corynebacterium imitans (assembly GCF_000739455.1). Classification (NCBI taxonomy): domain Bacteria; kingdom Bacillati; phylum Actinomycetota; class Actinomycetes; order Mycobacteriales; family Corynebacteriaceae; genus Corynebacterium; species Corynebacterium imitans. Next base: position 2,066,032 of record NZ_CP009211.1, on the reverse strand, counting down.
CACCCATACCCCTTACCAGGGCGAGTACTACGTCTGGTTCGGTATGGGCTGGGTGAACGAGGGCTACGACATCGCTGGTGTGGAGCAGCCCTTCGAGTTCGAGGTGGTCATGGACGGCGAGCCAGCCAACGGCGGCCCGGATTGGACGCCGACGCATGAGGACGGGCCGGAGCCCTCGGACGAGCCGATCAAGTTTGATGCGGCGGATGGCACTGCCGAGACGTCCGCTTCGCGGGAAGAGAGCGACGGTGACGAAGAGGTCAACGCCGCAAATCACGAGCAGGACGGCGGCTTCGGTCTCGTCCCGACGCTGCTCGGTGGCGTGCTCGTGTTGCTGCTGATCGCCGCGGCCGTGGTCTTCTTCGCCGTGCGCAAGCAGCGTGGTAACTGATAGCTGGTTTTGTATAGGGGAGAACAAGACAGCTGTTGCACAAGCGTGGATCCACTTTTAGTGTGGCTTGTGAGCCTAGTAACAATGCAGACAGGAGTTGAACAATGTCGCACACGCGGAGGGGGAGTCACGCCGTAGCAGCGCTCGTGCTTGCTGTCGCGTGCATGCTGATGTGGGTAGCACCCGCAATCGCGACGGAAACGGCCACCTCGCCGGCGACGTCGAGTACGGCGATCAGTACGGAAACGAAGACGGTTCCGGGGGCGACGACGCGGGCGTCGGCAAGCGAAGGCTCCGTCGACGCGAAAGCGGCGCTAATTCTCGACGCCTCCTTCTCCATGGTTGAGGAGGACGCCGACGGGCCGCGTATCGACGCGGCGAAGAAGGCGACGCACGAGCTGATCGACTCTCTGCCGGATACCGCCAACATTGGCCTGCTCACTTATGGGGCGCAGGAGTCGAACGCGCCGGACAATCGTGAAAAGGGCTGCCGGGACATTCAGACGCTCGTGCCGGTGGGCTCGCTGGACAGGCAGGAATTCGGTTCGGCTATCGACGGGCTGACGCCGAAGGGCTACACGCCGATGGGCAACGCGCTGCGCAAGGCCGCGGAGGAGCTGGGCAATGAGGGGGAGCGCTCGATCATCCTGGTCTCTGACGGGATTGACTCCTGTGCGCCGCCGGAGGTCTGCGATGTGGCCAAGGAGCTGGCAGGGCAGGGTGTGGACCTTGCTATCCACACCGTTGGGTTCAAGGCGGACGAGAAGGCTCGTGCGGAGCTGGAGTGCATCGCCGAGGCTGGCGGCGGGCAGTTCCTCGAGGCCGCTGACGCCGGGAGCCTGGCCGAATCGCTGAAGTTCCTCGCCCAGCGCGGGGTGGACACTTATAAGGCTGACGGAACGCCCTTCGAGTTTGCGGACAGCCCGGAAGACGCGAAGTGGCTGGGCGAAGGGCAATACCGGACGAAGATCCCGGCCGATGCAAACTCTGAGCAGAATCAATACTTCCGTCTCTCCATCCCGCCACGCCACCATGGTCACGTTGTGGTGACGCCGATGTGGCAAACAGATGGCGACTGGGACTGGTCCGCCGCGAAGGTCGAAATTGGGGACGTGACAAATGAAGGCGAGGAAAACTGCGGGTTCCTCTCCGCACCCGTCACCGCGAGGCAGATGCACGGAAGGACGCACCCCGGTGGCTTCGCAATGAAACGGGACCACGGAACGAGCCTCGATTGCGATATGAGCGACATCCTTGTGACCACACAGCTTTCCGGTGTGGACGATGCAGCACCGGAAGGTGTAGACGTCGAGGTGCAGGTGTTTTACGAGCCGGTCGCGGATGAGGCGCAGGAAAAGGAGTGGGAAGCAAACCCGCTCGCCCAGCCCAGCGAGTATTCGGGCGAGCTGAAGGTGGAAAACCCGCAGCCGCTCAACGGCGGCACAAGCTTTAACGATGCCGTAGAGATCACGGAGGGCTCCTACTCCGGCGTGATCGTGCCTGGTGAGTACCGCTATTACAAGATCCCCGTATCCAACGGGCAGCGCCCCGTTGTGACTGTGAAGTCAGGAAAATCGCTTACGGGTGCCGCTGGGAATATCAAGTTCGGGGTGATGGATCCACTGCGCCACGATCGTGCCCAGTCCTCGCTGGGGCTCCACGGCGAAGAAAACCAAGAGGGGCCGATCGCCCCGCCAGCGCGCGTCTGGCCTGGGATCGAGGCACCCTACCAGGGCGACTACTACATCTGGTTCAGCCAGGATTGGGTCTACGGTAACACAGCACCTACCGGCGTGGAGCAACCCTACGAGTTTGCGGTCGCCCTCGACGGCGAGCCGGCCGAAGGTGGGCCGGACTGGGTGCCCACCAGCGATCCGGGGCCGGAGCCGGCGGACGAGCCGATCAAGTTTGACGCGGCGTCCGAGAGCGAAACCGAAAGCACCGCGGAGAGTACGGCTGCCGATGAGGTCTACACCGAAGCCCAGGGCAAGGACGACGAATCTGGCGGCTTCGGATTGGTGCCGATGCTGCTCGGCGGGGCAGTGGTGCTTCTGCTGATTGCAGCTGTGGTGGCACTGGTGCTGCGCCGCAAGTCGAGCGACAGCTGGCAGTAGCGGGTGTGTGCTCTACTGCTTACCTGGCCATCCCGATGGGGGCCAGGTACGCGGGAGGCTCAGAGGTCGACGTCTCCTTTGGTCAAGATTCCGCAGTTGAATCCTGTGTTTTGTCTCACGATTTATGAAATGATAATTATTTGACACAGGTCGAGCGGAAAGTGAGCTTGGCCAATTGTGGAATTGAGGCATAAGGCAGTTAGAGGAAGAGCTGAAAGGATATCGATGGATAGGGCCTCTGAACAACCGCATTCGCGACGTAAATTCTCATCTGCGTGGCCGGTGAAGGACTTGCCGGTGGCGGCGTATCCGCTTGGTGGCGAATCCGAGCAGGACGACGATGCAAGTGCTCTGCGAGGAGCCGAGCCGCAGCCGAGAGCAGTGTGGCGCTTCTTTCTCTACAGTGCGATTGGCCTTTTTGCATTCTTCGTGCCGTTTTCTATCAACGGCTCTAGCTCAACGATTCTTCTCGACCACATTGTCACCTGGATCACGGAAACTCTCGGCCAGGGCACTCGGTATCTGGCACTCCTCGCCATTGTCGTGGGCACGGTGTACCAGTTCGTTTCGGGACGATGGAAAGAAGACTATGCACGCATGGTTTTTGCTTTCCTTTCGGTGGTAGCAATTGTGTTGTGCGCGATGGTCACATTTGGTGTGGGGCCGGCCTGGCTACTTAATCCCGATATTGGGCCGTTTGTTTTGGATAAACTCGTCATTTCCGTCGGGATGCTTATCCCCGTTGGAGCTGTTTTTCTCGGCTTACTTGTGGGCTTCGGTCTGATGGAATTCATCGGCCTGATGGTTCAACCCTTTATGCGACCGGTATTCCGAACCCCGGGTAAATCCGCAGTCGACGCGGTGGCTTCATTTCTTGGGTCGTATTCACTCGGTCTGCTGATCACGGACCGCATGTACAAGAACGGTAGCTACAACGGCCGTGAAGCTGCGATTGTTGTATCGGGATTCTCCACTGTATCTGCCACGTTTATGGTGATTCTGGCGAAAACGCTGGACATGATGGAGTACTGGAACATCTATTTCCTTGTCGCATTCATCATTACTTTTATCGTCACGGCGATCATCGTGCGCATCCCTCCAATCAGTCGCATTCCGGAGGACTATTACCCGGGGGCCGAGCCTCACCCGGAAAAGGAGATTACTGGCAACCGTATGAAGGCCGCGTGGCGTGAAGCGAAGCTGGAACTCGAGCGCGCGGATTCCTTGGTCAAAGTCTTGTGGGCGAACTTCCGTGACGGCCTGACGATGGCTGTACAGGTAACGCCGGGAATCATGTCTGTAGGCGTGATCGGGCTTTTGCTCGCTACCTATACTCCGGTGTTTAAAGCGCTGGGTATTGTGTTCTACCCAGTCGTGTGGCTTCTTCAGCTACCGGACCCGTGGGCAACTTCCGGGGCCTTGGCAACTGGTCTTGCGGAGATGTTCCTCCCCGCAACGCTAGTAGCGGGTTCCGGGGATATGGTGTTGAAGTTCACCATCGCAGTAGTTTCCGTGAGTCAGATTTTCTTCTTCTCGGCGATGGTGCCTGCGGTTCTCGCTACCGATATTCCCCTCAACATTGTGAAGATGGTCATCATCTGGTTCATCCGCGTCGTACTCACTGTGCTCATTACGGTGCCTGTAGCACTCCTGCTTTTCTAGGCACCGACTTTGCACTCGAGGGGACTTTAGCGGGACGTTTTAGCCGCCATAACCGCATCGTTAATAAGCCGCGCTGCGGCTTTAGCGGTGCGGTTATCCACATCGAAAGCAGGGTTGAGCTCGACTACATCCAAAAGTGCCACCCGGCCGGTAGCGGCGACAGCAGAGACCATAGCGCGAAGTGCGGCGAACTCCACCCCAAAGGATGCGGGGGCAGAAACACCTGGAGCGACTGCGGCGGGTAAAACATCCAAGTCAATGGATAAATGAATCGGGCGGTTCCCGCTCACGGCCGTGAGCGCGCGTTCGATGGCTTCGCGGATGCTCAGTTCCGCGAGCTCAGTGTCTAACACGGTGTTGACCCCAAGCTGGTCAGCGGTATCAAAAAGCGTCGACGTGTTGTTCGGGCGGGAGATACCGAACACTGAGTAGTCAAAATCGCTTCCTACGAGGTCCGCGATTTGCCGGAATGGAGTGCCAGAGGTTGGCCGATCCGCGGCGCGGAGATCAAAGTGTGCGTCGAAATTGAGTACCTGCATCGGCCCGATCGCTTCATAAGCGCCGCGGTGCGTGGCGAACGATGTTTCGTGTCCGCCGCCAAGTACCACCGTCATGCCTGCGTCGCCTTGCGCGCTAACCAGCTCGCGTACGTGGTCCGAGAGTTCGCGTTGGGCGACTTCGAGGTCGTTTTGCTGAGTGGTGACGGTGCCGACGTCGATGAGTTGGCACTGTTGGTGGACGGCGAGAGATCCGAGTGCGCTTCGAAGGGCCGCGGGGCCTTCGGCTGCGCCTTGACGGCCCCCATTCCGCTCAACGCCCTCATCGGAGGCGAACCCGATGAGGTGCACGGCGCCAGCCGAAGGCTGTGTAGAGGTCTCAACGACGCTATGCCATCGTGCGTGCTCGGGTCCAGGACCGTCGTCGCGTCCGGTCCAAGCGGGGGCAGGGGAGAACAGAGGAGCGGTTACAGTGTTCATGCGTCCCAAGCCTAGCGTCGATGCATACTGGGCATGATGAAAAAACGACAAGTCCCAGCTGCGCATAACGTTCTGCGCATTCTCGCTTTGCTGTCTGCTACTGATATTCCAATCTCCGCGTCACGCATCCAGCGGGAGCTTGACCTGCCGCGTTCGACCACCTACCACTTGTTGCGTGAGTTGGAGGATTCTGGTTTTGTCGTGCGCTTAGAATCGGCTGGTACGTACGGGCTGGGGTTGGCGTCTTACCGTATGGCGCAGGCGTACACCACACAGCAGCCATTGGTGCGGCTCGCGACGAGTCCGCTCGAACGGATCGCGGCGATCGCTGGTGGCTCGTCTCACTTGTCGCGTCTTGCTGGCTCGGAAATCGTGTATTTGCACGAAGTTCGTTCGCCGGGCGCCGTATCCCTGGTGACTGAAGTAGGGGTCCGCTTGTCCGCGCTGTCTACCGCCTCGGGCCGAATCATGTTGGCGCATTTGCCAGAGACAGAGCTACGAGCTGTCTTCAATTCTTCGGGTGAGCGACTCCGCTTTCGAGACTACAAAGAAGAACTTGCTGCTTATCGACGCCAAGGGTGGGCTAGCGAGCGTGAAGAAGTATCCCGAGGGCAGGAGTCTGTTGCGGTGGCGGTACTTGATCACCTGGAGCGACCGGCCGCAGCGCTTGCGGTCACATTTTCTGTAGGTACTGCGAATGCAGAGCAGCTTGCGTTAGAACTACGGCATGCGGCTGCGCGCCTACAAGCACACTTTTTCGGCGAGTTATGACATGGACCACAACGCTGATCTAGTATTGCGCACATGACTTCAGTGCAAAAAGTTTCAGTTGGAATCGGCCCCCTTTCTATTGAGGAGGTGGTCGCCGTAGCACGTTACGGTGCAGAGGTCGTTATTGATGCGGATGCAGTGGAGGAGATAGGCAGAACGCGGACCAGGATTGAGGAGCTCGCTGCTGACCCGACCCCGGTTTATGGTGTGTCCACTGGTTTTGGTGCCTTGGCGACGCGTCATATCCCCGAAGACCGACGCGAACAACTGCAAGTTTCCCTTGTTCGCTCTCATGCCGCTGGCTCTGGCCCCGAAGTTGAAGAAGAAGTCGTCCGCGCGATGATGCTGTTGCGTCTGTCTACTCTGTGTACAGGACGCACCGGGGTGCGACCGGTTGTTGCGGAAACCTATGCGGCTGCGCTCAATGCAGGGATTACGCCGGTCGTGCGTGAATACGGATCGCTCGGTTGCTCAGGCGACTTGGCACCTCTGGCACACTGTGCGCTTGCTCTACTGGGCGAGGGGGAAGTACGGGTCCGCGGAGGTGAGGCGATCGAGGCGAGCGAAGCACTCGCTGCTGCCGGGATCGAGCCGCTCCGCCTGCGGGAGAAGGAAGGCCTGGCACTCATTAACGGAACGGACGGGATGCTTGGCATGCTCTGTTTGGCGATCACGGATTTGCGCGAGGCTGCCAAAGTATCAGACATCGCCACCGCCATGGCGGTAGAAGGACTCGCCGGAACACTCGCTGTGTTTGATGAGGACCTCCAAGAGCTCCGTCCTCACCCGGGGCAAGCTGACGCTGCATACAACATTCGCACCGTTGCCGCAGGCTCGCAGATTCTCGAATCCGCGCACGAGGAGTTCAAATCCACGCGCGTGCAGGATGCGTACTCAGTCCGCTGTAGCCCGCAGGTGGCAGGCGGTTTGCGCGATACGCTTGAGCATGTCACCACTGTGGCCGAGCGTGAACTTGCTTCCGCGATTGACAATCCGGTGGTGGCGAAGGATGGTCGAGTATCGTCCAATGGAAATTTCCATGGGGCGCCGGTGGCCTATGCGCTTGATTTTTTGGCCATTGTGGTCGCGGACCTGGCGTCGATAAGCGAACGCCGCTCTGATCGCTTTCTTGACCCCGCCCGTAACCGGGGGCTCAACGCGTTTTTGGCGAGCGATCCGGGGGTGGATTCTGGGCATATGATTGCCCAGTACACGCAGGCTGGCATCGTCAGCGAGCTGAAGCGAAACGCGGCACCCGCGTCTGCTGATTCGATCCCATCGTCTGCAATGCAGGAGGACCATGTGTCCATGGGGTGGGCGGCTGGTCGAAAGCTGCGTCGCAGTGTGGATGGGCTGCAGCGGGTGCTTGCGATTGAGATGCTCACTGCTGCCCGCGCCATCGACATGCGTACCGGAGCGCCCGCCAGTGGAACGGCTGCCGCGCTAGGCGCGCTTCGTCAGCGCGTTGATGGCCCGGCGACTGATCGCTTCCTCGCCCCGGAGATTGCTTCTTCCGTTGAGCTGGTTAAAGGCGGAGACATTGTTGCTGCGGTGGAGGCCGCAGTGGGTGAACTGCGGTAGTGGGCACGGCACTTCGGGCGAAGTCGCTGACGTGGGCTGGCTATATCAGCAAGGGAAAGCTCTGTCTCGTATCCCAGACATATAGCTGATTTCCGCCATTGTGAGCCACGCAATACTTCTTAGGCTGTTACCTACACCATAGTTCAGCAAGGAATGTGATTGGAGGCTCACAATGGCTGGCCGTTACCCGAATGGTGACTTCTACGACTTCGAAAGCGAACTCCCTGCAGAAGAGAAGGAGATTCTCTACCGCGTCCGCGAGTGGACGCAGGAGAAAGTGCTCCCGATTGCAGTGGACTACTGGAACCGCTCAGAATTTCCCCATGAGTTGCTCCCGTCGATTGGGGAGCTCAACATCATCAGCCTGGTGCGTGGCCAAGGTCGCTCCCGGCTGCTCGCTGGTCTAGTAGCAGCGGAGATTCATCGCGCCGACGGTTCGGTCGGCACATTTTTCTCGGGGCAAGATGGACTGTTCACGGGAAGCATTGAGCTCCTAGGCTCCGAGGAGCAGAAAGAACGCTGGCTCGACGACTTGTATGCCGTGCGCAAGACGGGTGTGCTGGCAATCACCGAGCCGGAGGCAGGCTCCGATGTCGCTCAAGGCATGCGAACCACTGCCAAGAAGGTTGATGGCGGGTGGATCCTGAACGGCGCAAAACGTTGGATTGGGAACGCTACCTTCTCCGACTACGTCGCGGTATATGCCCGCGACCCTGAGGATGAGCAGGTGAAGGGCTTCATCGTGGATACCTCGGCTGAAGGCTACAAGGCGACCTTGATGGAAAACCGCATTGCTATTCGTGCAGTGCAGAACGCCGACATCACCCTTGACAACGTGTTCGTGCCAGATAGCGACAAGCTGGAGGGGGCAAATTCCTTCAAGGACATCAACAAAGTGTTTAAGAGCGCACGCTCTACGGTGGGATGGCAGGCCGTCGGTACGCAAATGGGCGCGCTCGATGTCGCTCTTGGCTACGCGGACGAGCGTATGCAGTTTGGCAGGAAGATCTCTTCATTCCAGCTCAACCAGGACAAGCTTGCCACGATGCAGGGCAACTTGGTCGCGAGCGAGTCCATGATGGCCCAGCTGGCGCGCATGGAAGAGCGAGGGTCGGCAAACAACGAACAGTCCGCGCTAGCGAAAGCATTCACGTCCAAGCTGATGCGCGAGACTGTGGCGCTTGGCCGCGAAATTATGGGCGGCAACGGTCTTATCTCCGACTATCGCATGGCGAAGATCTTCAACGATGCCGAGGCTATCTACTCCTATGAGGGAACCTACGACATCAACCAGCTCATCGTTGGCCGCTCGATCACCGGTGAATCCGCATTTGTTTAGGGGAGTGTAAAACATGAACGCACCACTTTCTGGTATCCGTGTTCTTGATCTTTCTCGGGTGCTCGCAGGGCCATTCTGCTCGATGATCTTGGCTGATCTTGGTGCGGAAGTCATCAAGGTTGAGTCCCCGTGGGGTGATGATTCACGTCAATTCGGACCGTTTGTTGAGGGCAAGTCTGCGTACTACCGCCTATTTAATCGCTCCAAATTGGGTATTACGTTGGACTTCAAGAATGAAGACGATAAGGAAGTCCTCCGGGATCTCGTACGGCGCGCTGATGTCGTCGTCGAGAATTTTCGTCCCGGTGTGCTGGAAAAGCTCGGCCTCGCACCGGCGGAGTTGCTCAAAGTTAATCCGCGCCTCGTGATCACCAGTATTTCCGGCTTCGGGCAAACGGGTTCGCTTGCAAAGGAACCGGCGTATGACCTAGTTGCGCAGGCGATGAGTGGACTGATGTCTATCACCGGGTGGCCGAACAGCAAGCCCACGCGAGTAGGGGTCTCCCTCGGTGACATCATCCCGGGCCTCTACGCTGCCCTCGGCACAATTTCTGCGCTTTACCAGCGAGAGTCCTCTGGAAAGGGGCAGCATCTTGACCTCGCCATGTATGACTCGCTGATCTCCGTCATGGAATCTGTGGGCATGCGCGCGCTTTACGACGAGTCGCCGCCCACCCGCATCGGCAACGATCACGGCCTTTCTGCCCCCTTCTCGACCTACGCCACCAAAGACGGCGACGTAGTCATTGCGATTACGACGAATCGACTGTTTGAACGGCTCGCTACAGCTTTAGGGATGCCGGAGCTGGCCACTGACCACCGCTTTGCCGAACCAGTTGCTCGTTCCGAAAACAGGGTTGCGTTGCGCGAGCTGATTGAAGAAGCCCTGAGTACAAAAACCCGATCAGAAACCATCGCATTGTTCGAGGAGTATGGAGTACCTACCGCGCGGGTCTACGAACTGGATGAGGCATTGCGCAGCCCCTTCGCCAAGGAGCGCGGTGTGATCGCAGAAGAGACAGACGGGTTTCGCACCCTTGCTACGCCGCTCAAGCTGGACGGGATGGAAGCGCCGAATCCAGCACCGACGCTTGGACAGCACAATGACTGTATTGAGGGCTGGCTGAGCGAAGAGCTGCGCACTGGACAGGTCCCGTAAAGGAGTAGCATCATGAATAATTCTCAGGAGCAGCACCGAGGCGGGAGTACACGTCGCATCGTTGGCGCAAAAGTAATCGCAGTTCCTTCCCTTCCGCCTGAGCGAGAAACGGGTGGCACTGAACCAAAGAATAAATGGAGGTTTTTCCTCTATAGCGCAATTGGGTCGTTCGCCTTCTTTGTTCCATTTACAGTCGGCGAAAATAATACGATCCTGCTAGACCACATTGTCACGTGGTTGCAAGGCTCGCTCAGCGGTGCACTGCCGTACATCACTTTCGTCATGATCACGGCAGGGGCGATCTACCAATTCGCCTCAGGTAAGTGGCGTGAGGATGTCGCAAGGATGGTTTTTGCGTTCCTCTCTGCGTTTGCCGTGCTGCTGTGCGCGATGCTCGTCTTTGGCTTCGGGCCGGCCTTCCTCTTCGATGAACGCCTCGGTCCGTTTATCCTCAACAAACTCGTAATTCCCGTAGGCCTACTCATCCCGGTAGGCGCGGTCTTTCTTGGACTACTCGTTGGCTTTGGCCTCATGGAGTTCATCGGCGTGATGGTGCAGCGCTTTATGCGGCCGGTGTATCGCACTCCGGGTAAGTCTGCGGTGGACGCCGTCGCCTCGTTCTTAGGGTCGTATTCTTTGGGGCTGCTGATTACCAACCGTGTGTATCGGACCGGTGGGTACACAGCGAGGGAAGCGTCCATTATTGCAGCGGGATTCTCTACGGCATCGGCCACTTTCATGGTGGTGGTGGCACGCACCCTTGACCTTATGCACATTTGGGGCGTGTATTTCGCAGTAACGCTGATCGTGTGTTTCTTGGTGACAGCCGTTGTCGTGCGTATCCCTCCATTGAGCACAATCCCCGATGAATACTATCCGGGTGCTACTCCGCAGCCAGAGGAGAAAGTCGAAGGAAAACTTGTCTCTGCAGCATGGCGTGAAGCAAAGGCGTTCTTGGCGCAGGCGGAGTCGCTGCCAAAAACGATCTGGCGCAACTTCAAAGATGGCGTGCTTATGACCATCCAGGTCATCCCAGGCATTATGTCCGTCGGCATCATCGGTCTCGCGCTGGCGTTTTATACCCCAGTGTTTCGAATCCTCGGTGTGCTGTTCTACCCGCTCGCATGGGCGGGGCAGTTGCCTGATCCGTGGCTTGCATCCGAAGCTTTCGCTATTGGGCTCTCAGAGCTTTTCCTCCCCGCGACGCTGGTAGCCGACAGCGAATCTGATGTCTTGCGCTTCACCGTAGGCGTGGTGTCTATCAGTCAAGTGTTTTTCTTCTCTTCCATGATTCCGGCAGTACTAGCGACAGAGATTCCGTTGAAGATTAGCCACATGGTGATCATTTGGTTCCAGCGTGTGGTGCTCTCCATCATCCTGACCCTGCCCCTGGCGTACCTGATCTTCTAACCCCGGAATGAGTCTCGTATGCGAGACATACCACTGTAATACCCGCTTCAAACCGATTGTGATGGCCGTTACTATCGGGTCATCAGATCGATGAGGCAACAAGAAAGGATTTTTCACATGGCAAAGAACTGGTCCGAAGGTGCACGCGAGGTTCGCTCTCCGCGAGGCACTGAGATCACTGCAAAGTCCTGGCAGACTGAGGCTCCGCTGCGCATGCTGCAGAACAACCTTGACCCCGAGGTTGCGGAGCGCCCTGATGACCTCGTCGTCTACGGCGGCACCGGCCGTGCGGCACGTAGCTGGGAGGCCTTTGACGCGATCGTCGATACGCTGAAGGACCTCGAGTCCGATGAGACGCTGCTGGTCCAGTCGGGCAAGCCGGTCGGCGTGTGGAAGACCAACGAGTGGGCTCCGCGCGTGCTCATCGCTAACTCCAACCTGGTGGGCGACTGGGCGGATTGGGAGCACTTCCGCAAGCTCGAGGACGAGGGCCTGATGATGTACGGCCAGATGACGGCCGGTTCCTGGATTTACATCGCGACCCAAGGCATCCTGCAGGGCACCTACGAAACTTTTGCTGCTGTGGCGAAGAAGCGTTTCGACGGCACCCTCGCAGGTACGCTGACGCTGACCGGCGGTTGTGGTGGCATGGGTGGCGCGCAGCCGCTGTCCGTCACCCTCAACGGCGGTGCCTGCCTCATCGTCGACGTGGACGAGGGCCGTCTGAAGCGTCGCCAGGGCAAGCGCTACCTCGACGAGGTCACCACCGACCTCGAGGAAGCAATCAAACTGGTCACCGACGCGAAGAACGAGAAGCGCGCGCTTTCCGTCGGTCTCGTCGGCAATGCTTCCGAGGTGTTCCCGGAGATGTTGCGGCGCCACCGTGCGGGCGAGCTCACCGTGGACATCGTCACCGACCAGACTTCCGCACACGATCCACTGTCCTACCTGCCAACCGAGGTGCCTTTCGAGACGTGGCACACGGAAGCTGCTGAGGACCCGACCACTTTTACCAAGAAAGCCCGTGAGGCCATGGCCGCGCAGGTCCAGGCAATGGTCGAGTTCCAGGACGAGGGTGCCGAGGTGTTCGACTACGGCAACTCCATCCGCGACGAGGCCCGCAAGGCAGGCTACTCCCGCGCGTTTGAGTTCCCGGGCTTCGTCCCGGCCTACATCCGCCCGCTCTTCTGTGAGGGCCTTGGCCCCTTCCGCTGGGTTGCACTTTCCGGCGACCCGGAGGACATCAAGGTCACCGATCAGGCCATCAAGGAAGCCTTCCCGGACAACGAGCACCTGCACCGCTGGCTCGATGCCGCCGAGGAGTACGTGGAATTCGAGGGTCTGCCTGCGCGTATTTGCTGGCTCGGCTACGGCGAGCGTGCCAAGGCTGGCGTAATCTTTAATAACCTCGTCAAGGAAGGCAAGGTCAAAGCACCTATCGTCATCGGGCGTGACCACCTGGACTCCGGTTCCGTGGCGTCGCCTTACCGCGAGACTGAGTCGATGCTCGATGGCACCGACGCGGTGGCTGACTGGCCGCTGCTCAATGCCATGACCGCAGTGTCCGGAGGGGCCACCTGGGTGTCTATTCACCACGGTGGTGGTGTAGGCATGGGCCGTTCGATCCACACCGGTCAGGTCACCGTTGCTGACGGCACCGAGCTTGCTGAGGCGAAGCTCAAGGCTGTGCTTACTAATGACCCGGGCATGGGTGTCATCCGCCACGTGGATGCTGGCTACTCCCGCGCCGATGAGGTGGCGAAGGAGCGCGGCGTGCGTATCCCAATGAAGTTCCAGGCACGCGACTAGTTGCACCTCCCAACGCTGACGCACCTTTTCCGGGGCGTCAGCGTTGACCTATTTCATTAACCTGGACTCTGCATATCCTCCTAGAAAGGCACCCATGAGCACTTTTATTACTGGCATTTCCGAGCTGCGCACGGTCTCCGAGCTGGGCACCATTAAGAACGCAGCATTGCTTATCGACGACGGCGTGATCGCCTGGGTCGGCCCCGCCGAAGAAGCCCCCGCGGCGGCGACAAATGCTGCTGAAACCGTCGACATCGGCGGGCGCGCGATCCTGCCTGGTTGGGTGGATTCCCATTCCCACATGGTCTTCGACGGTAACCGCGCCGAGGAGTTCGAGGCCCGCATGGCAGGCGAGTCTTACGCCGCCGGCGGCATCGCTGTGACCATGGAGGCGACCCGCTCCGCCGGCGAGGAGCGCCTGGACAAGTTGGTGGAGGAGCGCGTCGCCGCAGGCCATGCGGGTGGCACCACCACGTTTGAGACCAAGACTGGCTACGGACTGAATATCGAATCCGAGGCGGAAGCCGCGAGGGTTGCCTCCCAGCACGTGGATGAGGTGACGTTCCTAGGCGCACACCTTGTACCGCCAGGAGCGGACGCTGACGAATACATCGAAGAGGTCGTCGGCCCGATGCTGGATGCCGTGAAGGACCACGTGCAGTGGATCGACGTGTTCTGCGAGCGCGGGGCTTTCAACGAGGAGCAGTCCCGCCGTGTGCTCGAGGCCGGCAAGAAGGTGGGCCTGGGCGTGCGCGTGCACGGCAACCAACTCGGCGAAGGCCCGGGTGTGAAGCTTGCAGTAGAGATGGGCGCGGCCAGCGTGGACCACGTTAACTATCTCTCGGACGAGGACTTCGAGCTGCTGGCAGGGTCGGACACTGTGGCCACGCTACTGCCCGCCTGCGACCTGTCTACGCGCGAGGACCTCGCGCCGGGCCGCAAACTTATCGACGCCGGAGCCACCGTCGCCATCGCATCGAACCTCAACCCGGGCACGTCGTTTACGTCCTCGATGAACTTCTGCGTGACCACTGCGGTCCTGCAGCAGTACCTCACGCTCGACGAAGCTATTGAGGCAGCGACAACGGGTGGGGCAAAAGCCTTGCGCCGTCATGACGTCGGCGACGGCAAAGATCCCCAAGGACGCCCTGCTAAGGGGACACTCGTGCCGGGGGCCGCCGCAGACTTGCATATCCTCGATGCAGAAAACGCGATCAACCTTGCATACCGGCCCGGTATGCCGATTACGTGGCAGACCTGGGTAGCGGGGAAGAAAGTCTACGGGTAGAGGATGCTCTCGTTCTCCTCTGGGGTATGAAAAACCCACCTGAGGTGCGGATTTGTTGCTATTACCGGTGCCATGTAAAGTAACAATCCGTGCCCGAGAGAGCACAAGAAATAAATAAGGCCCTGTGGCGCAGTTGGTTAGCGCGCCGCCCTGTCACGGCGGAGGTCGCGGGTTCAAGTCCCGTCAGGGTCGCAGAACTGCCTCGTGTAGTTCCGGCCAGATAGCTCAGTTGGTAGAGCACACGCCTGAAAAGTGTGGGGTCGCCAGTTCGATCCTGGCTCTGGCCACACCCCAGCCCCTCCACTTTGTGGAGGGGCTTCGTGTTGTGCACACGAGCCGCCATGGAGTATTCGGTAGGCTGGGCCACCAATTGAGCCAATGAACCCTAACGGAATTCTCAAAAGGAGCGATCATGTCGGAGACTGCAGAAACGAACCCGGAGCTTTCCAAGAACGAGGAAAAGGGCCAGTACGAGATCCACGTGGGCGGAGAGCTCGCCGGTTTCGCCACCTACACCGACAATGGGGGCACACGCGAGCTGCCCCACACGGTCGTCGACCCCAAGTTTCGGGGCCAGGGCCTGTCGAAGCCGCTGATCAAGTTCGCGCTTGACGATGCTCGCGTGGACGGCCGCACCGTCATCCCCTCCTGCCCGGCGGTGGCGCGCTACATCGTGCAGAACCCGGAGTACAAGGATCTGGTCGAGTAAACCAGCGTCTCTAACGGGCTAAATCACGTAGTGCCCGTTGTCGAAGTAGCAGTCCGGGTCCACGAGCTTGCGGACCTCGGTCTCCTTGCGCTCGCGCGCCTTCGCGGGGATGCCCACCGCGATGGAGTTTTCCGGGATGTCCTTGGTGACCACGGCGTTGGCACCAACAGCAGAATTGGACCCGATGGTGACTGGGCCTAAGATCTTTGCGCCTGCGCCGATGGTGACATTGTCGCCAATGGTGGGGTGGCGCTTGGTCTGCGTGAGTACCTGGCCGCCGAGTGTGACCCCGTGGTAGAGCATGACGCCATCGCCGATCTCCGCGGTTTCTCCGATGACGATGCCCATGCCGTGGTCGATAAAGAAGCGGCGGCCGATGGTGGCACCAGGGTGAATCTCAATACCGGTGAAGAACCTGTTCGCCTGCGCGAGGATGCGTGCGAGGCCCTTGATGTCGCGCTGCCACATCCAGTGGCAGATGCGGTGAACCCAGATCGCGTGGAGGCCGGAATACACGATGGCGTTTTCCACGTCGCCGCGAGCGGCGGGGTCATGGGCCCTCGCGTTGTCCAAGTCCTCTTTAATGCGCGAAAAGATGCTGAGCATGCGGGAGAGTTTACCTTTCGTTACCTGCCCGGTGAGACGGTCCAGGGTGTATCGCGCAGACGGTCTCAAAGTCGGCAGGTCAGCGCGGCGGGGAGCAGGAATAAAAAATGAGCACCACCGGAATGGCGGTGCTCACTTGTATGCGCGTACCGAGTAGTACGGGCTGGACAGACTAGTCGCGGATGTCCTCGTAGAGGATGGTGGAGACGTAGCGCTCACCGAAGTCCGGGATGATGACGACGATGGTCTTGCCCTCGTTCTCCGGGCGAGCAGCCACCTCGAGCGCAGCCTTCACGTTTGCACCAGCGGAGATACCGGCCAGGACTGCGTCCTCGCGAGCCAGCTCGCGGGAGGTAGCGACGGCGTCCTCGTTGGAGACGGTGATGATCTCGTCGACCACGTTGCGGTCGAAGGTGCCCGGGATGAAGTTGGCGCCCAGGCCCTGGATCTTGTGCGGGCCGGCCTCGCCCGTGGACAGCAGCGGGGAAGCAGCCGGCTCGACGGCAATGTTCTTCACCTCAGCCTTCTGCTCCTTGAGGTACTTGCCGGCACCGGAGATGGTGCCGCCGGTGCCCACGCCTGCGACGAGGATGTCTACCTCACCATCGGTATCCTCCCAGATCTCCGGGCCGGTGGTGGCGTAGTGGATTGCCGGGTTGGCCTCGTTCTCAAACTGGCGGGCCAGGATGGCGCCCGGGTCGTTGGCCACGATCTCGTCGGCCTTCTCCACAGCGCCCTTCATGCCAGCAGCACCCGGGGTCAGCACGATCTCTGCGCCGAATGCGCGCAGTACCACGCGGCGCTCCGTGGACATGGTCTCCGGCATGGTGAGGATGACCTTGTAGCCCTTGGCCGCACCGGCGAGTGCGAGTGCGATACCGGTGTTGCCGGAGGTTGCCTCGACGATGGTGCCGCCCGGCTTCAGGTCGCCGGACTTCTCAGCGGCCTCGATGATGGCCTTACCAATGCGGTCCTTGACCGAGTTTGCCGGGTTGTAGAACTCGAGCTTGGCCAGCACGCGAGCCTTGGAGTCCTTGGTAATGCCTTGCAGCTCGACCAGCGGGGTGCCGCCGATGAGGTCCAGAACGTTGTTGGCAATCTTTGCCATGGGAGATCAGCTCCTTATGTTTCATCAATGCTTTCGCGTCGTGTTGCTCACTATACACGCAAAAAGTAGACCGTCTAGTACAGTGCAAGCGAACTGCTTGGTTTGGAGGCCAGGCGGGGGTGGCGTGGCGTCGATAAGCAAAGGCTCCGGGTGTGGGGCTGAACTTTCACTACCCCCGATTGCGCGTTATGATGTGGGTGTTTCAACGTCAAGTTCGATCCAATGCCCCCAATGGGGGCACACGGATGGGTGGAAGGCACGCAGCAATGACCATGGATGCACAGCGGATTAAAGACGATGATGATGCAATCCGCGCCGCACTGACCGCGCTGAAAACGGCCACCGGCATCCCCGTGGCCATGTACGGGACCCTGCTGCCAGACGGCAGGCTGCAGATTACGCAGTGGATCGGCTTGCGCACCCCGGCGCTGCAGGACCTGGTGCTCGAGCAGGGTGCCGGCGTGGGTGGTCGAGTGGTGAGCACGCGTCGCGCGGTCGGCGTGTCCGATTACACGCGCGCCAACGTGATTTCCCACGAGTACGACAAGCACATTCAGGACGAAGGCCTGCACTCCGTGGTTGCCGTGCCGGTTATCGTGCTGCGCGAGATTCGCGGCGTGCTCTATGTCGGTGTGCACTCGCCGGTGCGCCTCGGCGACAAGGTGATTGAGGAAGTCGCCATGACCGCGCGCACGCTGGAACAAGAGCTTGCGGTGAACTCGGCGCTGCGGAACGCAGGAGACGGCAAGGCGAACCCAAAGACCGGCCGCGTGATGAACGGCGCGGAGTGGGAGCAGATCCGCGCGACGCACTCGAAGCTGCGCATGCTGGCCAACCGGGTCGACGATGACGCACTACGCAAGGAGCTCGAGCAGCTCTGCGACCAGATGGTCTCGCCGGTACGCATTAAACAGACGACCAAGCTGTCTGCCCGCGAGCTCGACGTGCTCTCTTGCGTTGCCCTCGGCCACACCAACGTGGAGGCTGCCGAGGAAATGGGCATCGGTGCGGAAACCGTCAAGTCCTACCTGCGCAGCGTGATGCGCAAATTGGGTGCGCACACCCGCTACGAAGCGGTCAACGCTGCCCGCCGCATCGGCGCGCTGCCCTAGGGGGTCAAGACTGCCGACGCCGCGGGCGCGGAGTTGAGTACAGTGGGGCGCGTGAAAGAGCGATTCCTTGTAACTGGCGGTAACCGACTCGAAGGCGTGGTCAAGGTTGATGGCGCGAAGAATAGCGTGCTCAAACTCATGGCCGCTGCGCTGCTTACCGAGGGGACGACCACCCTGCACAACTGCCCAGAGATTCTCGACGTTCCGCTGATGCGCGATGTGCTCGTCGGCCTTGGTTGTGACGTGGAGATCGACGGGCCGACCGTGCGTATTACCACCCCGGCGAGGGTCTCGCCGCGCGCTGACTTCGAGGCAGTCAGGCAGTTCCGCGCCTCCGTCGCCGTGCTGGGGCCGCTGGTCGCGCGCTGCGCGGAGGCCTACGTTGCGCTCCCGGGCGGCGACGCGATCGGCTCGCGCCCGCTCGACATGCACCAGTCTGGGCTGGAGAAGTTGGGCGCAACCACCCACATCGAACACGGAGCCGTGGTGGCCAAGGCCGACAAGCTCACCGGGGCGAAGATCAACCTGGATTTCCCTTCCGTCGGTGCCACCGAGAACATTCTCACCGCCGCAGTGCTTGCCGACGGGCAGACGGTCCTGGACAATGCCGCCCGCGAACCCGAAATCGTGGACCTGTGCGACATGCTCAACTCCATGGGCGCGCGCATCAGTGGCGCAGGCACGTCGACCATCACTATCGACGGTGTTGATGAGCTGCACCCCACCGAACACCATGTGGTTGGCGACCGAATTGTCGCTGGAACCTGGGCGTACGCCGCGGCGATCACACAGGGCGACATCACCGTCACCGGCATCGCGCCGCGCCACCTCCATCTTGCGCTATCCAAGCTCAAGCTTGCCGGCGCGAACGTAGAGACCTACGACAACGGCTTCCGCGTGCGCATGGACCAGCGTCCCAAGGCGGTGGATTACCAGACTCTGCCGTTCCCCGGCTTCCCGACGGACCTGCAGCCGATGGCCATCGCGATCAGCGCCGTCGCCGAAGGCGTCACCGTGATCACCGAGAACGTCTTCGAGGCACGCTTCCGCTTTGTCGACGAGATGCTGCGCCTGGGTGCCGACGCCAACGTCGACGGCCACCACGTGGTCATCCGCGGCGTTGACCACCTATCTTCCACCGACGTGTGGTCCAGCGACATCCGCGCCGGTGCGGGCCTGGTGCTCGCGGGGCTGGTTGCCGACGGGGAGACGACCGTGCACGAGGTGCACCACATCGATCGGGGCTACCCGAAGTTTGTCGAGCAGATCAACGAGCTCGGCGGGCGCATCGAGCGTGTGCTTGCATAGCCGCGCTTATGGGGGCACATAACGGGCTTTGAGCATGCTTGAATATGCCTGTTGTGCTGGGGATTTGTGTTGGTGTGTGGGTGTGTGTAACTTTATGTGAGTCAGCGAGACCGACAACGCCCCGCCGGACAGACTCCAAGGAGAGTGGCTGGTGAGATGGCGGTCAGGAAAACGATCGCTGGCCGACACAAGAAAATATGCTTCACAGTTTGCAGGGTTTTGACTTTGTGGTTGTGGTGTGTGTAGTGTCGACAAAGTCGCTTTTTACAGCTGCTGGGTGATCGCCTAGTGGTGTGTGATTGTGCGTGTGTTGTTTGAGAACTCGATAGTGTGCCAATGTACTTTTGTTTGTGGATTGGTTGCGTGCCTGGTTGTGCTGGCTGTGCCCTGTGTGGGTGTGGTTGGTGTGTGCCGGTGGTGCTGCCCTTGAATCTCTAATTTTGGGTGGTGTCTTGCTGGTTGCTTGGTGCGTGATTTGATTCGCGTTATTTTGTAACTATTTTTTGTTTTGCCGGTCCTTGTTTTCCCTCGTCGGGTGAGGATCGGTTTGTAACAGTAATTTGAGGATTTGCCAGTCCTGCATTGCAGTTTTTGTGGTGTGGGTTGGTTTGTTTTTGGTTAGGTTTTCAGGCTTTTCACGGCCTTGTTTCTTGCTGAAACATTTGTTTTTGTGGAGAGTTTGATCCTGGCTCAGGATGAACGCTGGCGGCGTGCTTAACACATGCAAGTCGAACGGAAAGGCCGAAGCTTGCTTCGGTACTCGAGTGGCGAACGGGTGAGTAACACGTGGGTGATCTGCCCTGTACTTCGGGATAAGCTTGGGAAACTGGGTCTAATACCGGATATGACGATCTCTTGGATGGGGTTGTGGAAAGCTTTTGCGGTATGGGATGAGCTCGCGGCCTATCAGCTTGTTGGTGGGGTAATGGCCTACCAAGGCGTCGACGGGTAGCCGGCCTGAGAGGGTGTACGGCCACATTGGGACTGAGATACGGCCCAGACTCCTACGGGAGGCAGCAGTGGGGAATATTGCACAATGGGCGCAAGCCTGATGCAGCGACGCCGCGTGGGGGATGACGGCCTTCGGGTTGTAAACTCCTTTCGCAACCGACGAAGCTTTTGTGACGGTAGGTTGAGAAGAAGCACCGGCTAACTACGTGCCAGCAGCCGCGGTAATACGTAGGGTGCGAGCGTTGTCCGGAATTACTGGGCGTAAAGAGCTCGTAGGTGGTTTGTCGCGTCGTTTGTGGAATACCGCAGCTTAACTGCGGGGTTGCAGGCGATACGGGCATAACTTGAGTGCTGTAGGGGAGACTGGAATTCCTGGTGTAGCGGTGGAATGCGCAGATATCAGGAGGAACACCGATGGCGAAGGCAGGTCTCTGGGCAGTAACTGACGCTGAGGAGCGAAAGCATGGGGAGCGAACAGGATTAGATACCCTGGTAGTCCATGCCGTAAACGGTGGGCGCTAGGTGTGAGTCCCTTCCACGGGGTTCGTGCCGTAGCTAACGCATTAAGCGCCCCGCCTGGGGAGTACGGCCGCAAGGCTAAAACTCAAAGGAATTGACGGGGGCCCGCACAAGCGGCGGAGCATGTGGATTAATTCGATGCAACGCGAAGAACCTTACCTGGGCTTGACATACACCGGATCGCTGCAGAGATGTAGCTTCCCTTTGTGGCTGGTGTACAGGTGGTGCATGGTTGTCGTCAGCTCGTGTCGTGAGATGTTGGGTTAAGTCCCGCAACGAGCGCAACCCTTGTCTTATGTTGCCAGCATTTGGTTGGGGACTCATGAGAGACTGCCGGGGTTAACTCGGAGGAAGGTGGGGATGACGTCAAATCATCATGCCCCTTATGTCCAGGGCTTCACACATGCTACAATGGTCGGTACAACGCGTTTGCGAGCTCGTGAGGGTGGGCTAATCGCTGAAAGCCGGTCGTAGTTCGGATTGGGGTCTGCAACTCGACCCCATGAAGTCGGAGTCGCTAGTAATCGCAGATCAGCAACGCTGCGGTGAATACGTTCCCGGGCCTTGTACACACCGCCCGTCACGTCATGAAAGTTGGTAACACCCGAAGCCCATGGCCCAAACKTGTTAGGGAGTGGTCGAAGGTGGGATCGGCGATTGGGACGAAGTCGTAACAAGGTAGCCGTACCGGAAGGTGCGGCTGGATCACCTCCTTTCTAAGGAGCTTTTTTAATGTGCCCACGGTTGTGGGACGTGTGGTGGTTGAGTCGCCGAGTGTGTGACTGCCACCRAWWAKTRTTTKRAAWTCCGGGTGGATGCRYAYCCGCAGKRCAYRGAKKSMCTGCGTAGCAGACCTGGGTGGTAACCAAGCTTCACAAACATTGTTTTGGGTATGTTGGCATGCTGTTGGGTGTCTGGGGCAGCACACAATGAGCTACGCCGGTTGGTGTGGTTGTGGTTGTCTTGTTGGCCTGCACGTGAATGATCATGCGCCCTGGTTGGTGTGTGGTTGTTGTGGTGTGGGTGTGTTGTGTGAGAACTGTATAGTGGACGCGAGCATCTTTCTTCTTTCCATGCTCCGCATTGTTTKKGTGGGGTGTGGGTTGATTTATTTTTGTGTTTTGCAATGTTTTGTGTTTGCAAGATCGTTTGTAAGTGTTTTGTGTATCTGCGCATGCTGTCTGCYGCTKTTKKGTGGYGAGGTGGTGTGTGTTTGTATCGTGTTGGGTAATTTGTTTGGTTATTCAGGGCGTACGGTGGATGCCTTGGCATGCTTAGCCGATGAAGGACGTGTGAGGCTGCGTTATGCCTCGGGGAGTTGTCAACAAAGCGTTGATCCGAGGATGTCCGAATGGGGAAACCCAGCACCGGTTGTGTGGTGTTACCCGCAGATGAATGCATAGTCTGTGTGGGGGTTGACGCGGGGAAGTGAAACATCTCAGTACCCGTAGGAGAAGAAAACAATTGTGATTCTGCTAGTAGCGGCGAGCGAACGTGGATGAGGCTAAACCATGTGCGTGTGAGACCTGGCAGGGGTTGCGTGTGTGGGGTTGTGGGGTGCAATGGAYCYAGGCTGCCATCTGGGTGCGTGTGTGTGCGTGTAAGCGGAAGTYRYTTGGGATGGTGTACCGGAGTGGGTGAGAGTCCCGTACGCGAATATKYGTYGMATRTGCGTTGTTGTTAKCCCCGAGTAGCAGCGGGCTCGTGGAATCTGCTGTGAATCTGCCGGGACCACCCGGTAAGCCTAAATACTAAGTGTGACCGATAGTGAAKAGTACCGTGAGGGAATGGTGAAAAGTACCCCGGGAGGGGAGTGAAAGAGTTCCTGAAACCGTGCGCTTACAATCCGTCAGAGCACCRTTGTTGTGTGTGATGGCGTGCCTTTTGAAGAATGAGCCTGCGAGTCAGCGGCATGTCGCGAGGTTAACCCGWRTGRWGGGGTAGTCGTAGCGAAAGCGAATCCTAGTTGGGTGTKTTTAGTGGCATGTCCTGGACCCGAAGCGGGGTGATCTACCCATGGCCAGTGTGAAGCAGCTGTAAGAGGTTGTGGAGGCGCGAACCCACGTAGGTTGAAAACTGCGGGGATGAGTTGTGGGTAGGGGTGAAAGGCCAATCAAACTCCGTGATAGCTGGTTCTCCCCGAAATGCATTTAGGTGCAGCGTTATATGTTTAGCTTGCCGGAGGTAGAGCKACTGGTTGGTTGAGCGGGACTATCATCTTAGCAACATCAGCCAAACTCCGAATGCCGGTGTAAGTGTGTATAGCAGTGAGACTGTGGGGGATAAGCTTCATAGTCGAGAGGGAAACAGCCCAGATCGCCGGTTAAGGCCCCTAAGGGTGTACTAAGTGGAAAAGGATGTGGGATCGCGAAGACAGCCAGGAGGTTGGCTTAGAAGCAGCCATCCTTGAAAGAGTGCGTAATAGCTCACTGGTCGAGTGGTTCTGCGCCGACAATGTAGTGGGGCTCAAGTACACCGCCGAAGCCGCGGCAATAATCCTTGTGATTGTTGGGTAGGGGAGCGTCGTGCATGGTGTGAAGCAGTACCGTGAGGAGTTGTGGACTGTGTGCGAGTGAGAATGCAGGCATGAGTAACGAGTGTAAGGTGAGAATCCTTACCGCTGGATGACTAAGGGTTCCTGGGTCAAGTTCGTCTTCCCAGGGTGAGTCGGGTCCTAAGGCGAGGCCGACAGGCGTAGTCGATGGTKAACGGGTTGATATTCCCGTACCCGTGTATGCGCGCCAAGTGATGAAGCGGTGAGACTAACCACCCTGAACACTGGCCATTGGGTGACTTTGTTGCCCTGGGTTGGTGTGATGCGTGGGGCCTGATCCGTGGTAGTCAAGTGATGGGGTGACGCAGGAAGGTAGCCAAGCCACCGGTTGGTGTGTGGTGTAAGCGTGTGGCACGACAGTGTGTGAAATGCCGCTGTCAAATGTGTGAGGCGTGATGCGTAGCCCATKKTTGGGTGATGTTGGTGATCCTATGCTGCCGAGAAAAGCCTCTAGCGATGTGTGTATACGGCCCGTACCCGAAACCGACACAGGTAGTCAGGTAGAAAATACTGAAGCGGTCGGGTGAACTGTGGTTAAGGAATTCGGCAAAATGCCCCCGTAACTTCGGGAGAAGGGGGACCCATGCTGGTTGCCATGTTTTGCGTGTGGTTGCTGGTGTGGGTCGCAGAGAAGAGAGGGGAGCGACTGTTTATCAAAAACACAGGTCCGTGCGAAGACGGTTAAGTTGATGTATACGGACTGACGCCTGCCCGGTGCTGGAAGGTTAAGAGGACCTGTTAGGCCTTTGTGGTCGAAGCGGAGAATTTAAGCCCCAGTAAACGGCGGTGGTAACTATAACCATCCTAAGGTAGCGAAATTCCTTGTCGGGTAAGTTCCGACCTGCACGAATGGCGTAACGACTCCCCTGCTGTCTCAACCACAGGCCCGGTGAAATTGCAGTACGAGTAAAGATGCTCGTTTCGCGCGGCAGGACGAAAAGACCCCGGGACCTTCACTATAGCTTGGTATTGGCATTCGGTGCGGTTTGTGTAGGATAGGTGGGAGACKWTGAWGCGGCYACGCTAGTGGTTGTGGAGTCGTTGTTGAAATACCACTCTGACCGTAGTGGATATCTAACCTTGGCCCATGATCTGGGTTGGGGACAGTGCCTGGTGGGTAGTTTAACTGGGGCGGTTGCCTCCCAAAATGTAACGGAGGCGCCCAAAGGTTCCCTCAGCCTGGTTGGCAATCAGGTGGTGAGTGTAAGTGCACAAGGGAGCTTGACTGCGAGACTTACAAGTCGAGCAGGGACGAAAGTCGGGACTAGTGATCCGGCACCTACTTGTGGATGTGGTGTCGCTCAACGGATAAAAGGTACCCCGGGGATAACAGGCTGATCTTCCCCAAGAGTCCATATCGACGGGATGGTTTGGCACCTCGATGTCGGCTCGTCGCATCCTGGGGCTGGAGTAGGTCCCAAGGGTTGGGCTGTTCGCCCATTAAAGCGGCACGCGAGCTGGGTTCAGAACGTCGTGAGACAGTTCGGTCTCTATCCGCCGCGCGCGTTGAAACTTGAAGAAGGCTGTCCCTAGTACGAGAGGACCGGGACGGACGTACCTCTGGTGTGCCAGTTGTTCCGCCAGGAGCATTGCTGGTTGGCTACGTACGGGAGGGATAACCGCTGAAAGCATCTAAGCGGGAAGCCTGTTTTAAGATGAGGTTTCATTTGAGGTGCCCAGTAGACGACTGGGTTGATAGGCCGGAACTGGAAGCACAGTAATGTGTGGAGGTGACTGGTACTAATCCACCAAATATCAAACAACAAACCAACCATGAAACACTGGTCTTGGTAAACACATCAAACCGTGTGAAACAACAAAAGCATTCGCGTCCACTATGCAGTCACTGACACAACACACCAACGTGTCAACACTGATTCAAAATGAATATTGTGTCACCAACAACCAACAACACTGGTTGACTGGCATGCCCCCAAAGGTGTGTCGGTGGTTGATGGCGGCGGGGAAACGCCCGGTCCCATTCCGAACCCGGAAGCTAAGCCCGCCCGCGCCGATGGTACTGCACTCGGGAGGGTGTGGGAGAGTAGGTTACCGCCGACCCAACAACTTCAAACACAGCACCCCGCACACCACAAAGGTGTGCGGGGTGCTTTTTGTCATCCCCCGAGGTGCGTGGCCGTGGGCCGGCACTCCTCGGGGTGGAATGAGTTTGTAATAAGCGCGCGGTTCAGGGGTGTTTGCCCTGGTGGCGGGAATTCGATTACAACATCATTCCACCACACCACCACCAAACCCGTACCCCGCGTGCCGCGCCGACACCGCCACACTCCCGCACCACACACCGAGCACCAGGCGAAAACGTAGCCTGCGCGGCCCACGCCTCGGGGGCATGAGTACACCGGAGCAGCAGGACTCAAACGGAGCTAGCTCCATCTAGACGTTGCGATCACGCGTGACCAGGGGATTTACCACTGGCCCGGTGCCAAATGGAGCTAGCTCCATTTAGAACAACCGGTCGGGATCGACCAGGCGTTTTACAGGCGGGGTGAGGCCACATGGAGCTAGCTCCAAATAGGACCGCTAGTTTCCAGCGACCAGGGGAAATACCAGTGGTCAGGCGCCAAACGGAGCTAGCACCATACAAAACGCTGTTCAGACTCGACCTGGGTGTATATGACTGCCTCGGTGACAAACGGAGCGAGCTCCATCTACGCGTTGTGGTAGCAATCCCACACGGATGCGTCCCACACCGCGGCAGCGCACTGTCGCCAACCGTGAAAGATCCCGCATCGACCCCGACACCACACCCTTGTTGCCCCAGGTCGCCAAAACATCACGTAAAAAGATTCACAGGCGAGTCGAAACGCCTAAGAGTGGCAAGTCCAACCCCAACAACACGCCGTAACCTCGAGCAGCATCACGCCCCGAATGCCCGGGCACCCCATCGCATGCCGAAACCAGCAGCAACAAGACCTAACAGCGCGCTCGCCAACGCGTAGCGCAGCGCCTCCGAGTAGTCCTTGTCCTTGATGAGCTGGCCGAGTTCTTTCGCTAACGTCGACCAGGTGGATAGCGCCCCCGCGAATCCCGTGCCCACCGCCATAGCGACGAGCACGCCCTGTCCGTAGACGAAGCCGAGGACGGAGCAGGCCACCATGTTGGCGGCCCACGTGCCCACGCGCGGTGCGGGGATGCGGGCGAGCGCCCAGCGGGCGATACCTCCCAGGAATCCGCCGATGAAGATGCCGGTGACAACAAGAAGATCCATGGCTAGCTCTTTGTGGTTTGGCGGTAGGGGTGGGGTGAGGTGGCGTCGGCAAGCAGCCAGGCCCCGACGCATACGACAAAGCTCGCCACAACCAAACCGAAGGCCCAGATGGCGCTCGAGTGTATGGCGGCAACTGCCATGGCGGAGAAGGTGGTGAACCCGCCGAGGAAGCCAGTGCCGAACAACGGTCCCGGTTTGAAGTAGCCCATGGCGAACGCGCCCACTCCGTTCACGGCGAGCGTCGCAACGGCGGCTGGGCCGGGGGCGACGGCGAGCAACGCGGCACGCAAAAGCGCTCCTAGTGCGGCGCCGAGGCCGACGAGGAGCGCTTCGCGGAAGGTGTTGCCCTGCATGCTCTACAGGGTAGCAGGGTGGATTACTGCCAGTTCATCCCTTGCTGCTGGACGAATCGGGCGACCTCGTCCGGGTCCTTCTTCAGCTTGGGGTCGAACTTGAGGTACTCGCTGGTTTCGCGGGCAACCAGGCCGGAGAGGATGAGCAGACCCACCAGGTTCGGCAGTGCCATGAGGCCGTTTGCCAGGTCGGAGAAGGTCCAGACCAGCTCGAGCTCGGTGGTCGCGCCCAGGAAAGCGACGACGGTGAAGAGCATGCGGTAGGGCACGCTGGCCCACTGGCCGACCAGCGACACGATCGAGCGCTCGCCGTAGTAGGACCAACCGAGGATCGTGGAGAAGGCGAAGAAGATCAGCGAGACCGAGACGATGGTGCCACCCCAGTGGCCCGGGAGACCCTCGGCGAAGCCGGCTGCGGTCATCACGGCTGCTTCCTCGCGGCCCATTTCCCAGGTGCCGGACGTGACGATGACCAGGCCGGTGATGGTGACGACGATGATGGTGTCGATGAACGTCTGGGTCATGGAGACCAGACCCTGGCGGACCGGGTGCTCCGTCTTCGCGGCCGCCGCGGCGATTGCTGCGGAACCGAGGCCGGACTCGTTGGAGAAGATGCCGCGGGCAACACCGAATTGGATCGCCAGCATGATGCCGGAGCCGACGAAGCCGCCGGTTGCAGCGGTGCCGGTGAATGCGTCGGTGAAGATGAGGGCAAAGGCGGCCGGGACCTGGTCTGCCATCAAGATGAGGACGACGATGCCGCCGACGACGTAGATGATGATCATCAGCGGGACGAAGGCAGCGGTGATCTTACCGATGCCCTCAATGCCGCCGAGGACCGCAGCGCCAACGCCGAAGAAGATGATGATGCCGGTAACCAGCGGGTCTAGGCCGAAAGCGTCCTCCATACCTGCGGCAATGGAGTTGCCCTGGGTGAGGTTACCGATGCCGAAGGAAGCAAAGATGGTAAACAGCGTGAAGGCCAGCGCCAGCACCTTACCCAGCCCGCCGGGGATGCCGCGGCGGAGGTAGGTGTGCGGTCCGCCCTGTTGCTTGCCCTGCGCATCGGTGGTGCGGAAGCGTACACCGAGGTAGGACTCGGTGTACTTGGTGGCCATACCGACAAGGCCGGTCATCCAAATCCAGAACAACGCACCCGGACCGCCGATCGACAGTGCGGTCGCGACGCCGACGATGTTACCGGTACCGACGGTGGCAGCCAGGGCCGTGGTGAGCGCCTGGTAGTTGGAAATATCGCCAGCTCCGTCGCTGTTCTTATCGACGAAAGCGTGTCGCATTGCGCGACCAAGCGTGCGGAACTGGATGCCGCCGAGGCGGACGGTCAGGAACAAGCCGGTGCCAAGGAGCAGCGGGATGAGGACGAACGGGCCCCAGACGACGCTGGCAATCCCGCCGAGAAAATCATTCAGCGATGAGGACATAACTCCACATTTCATGCTCGGGTTAGGGGACAACACTTCCTTTCGCAGCACCGTATGTGACTGGTGCCACAGAAGTTGGTGGTAATAGTAGCCTGTCGCACTATCAAAAGTCATGTGTTTGGCGAAGGTTTTTGAACTTTCCCCAAGGTTCCCCACAATTAGGTGGGTCAGCGCGGGCCTTGGCGTGGCAGAAAGTGTGGTTAGCGGGGAAGATGGGGCGTGAAGGGGGCGTCGAGAAGCGGCGCGCCTTGCAGTCCGAACATAAAGGAGCACCCCATGGCACACGAACGCGCCGGTCAACTCGCCCAACCCGCCGACCTGATCGACATTGCGGAGCTGGTCACGGCCTACTACACGCGCGAGATTGACGCGCAGGACCCGGATCAGCAGGTCAGCTTCGGTACTTCCGGGCACCGCGGCTCCGCGCTGGACAACGCGTTCAACGAGCAGCACATTCTGGCGACCACGCAGGCTATCGTGGACTACCGTCGCGCGAACAGCATCGGCGGACCCGTCTACATCGGCCGCGACACGCACGCGCTTTCCGAGCCGGCGATGGTGACCGCACTCGAGGTGCTCATTGCCAACGAGGTGCCAGTGCTTGTCGACGCGGCGGGGCGCTACACCCCAACGCCCGCAGTCTCCCATGCGATCCTGTCACACAACGCGAAGCTTTCCGGCGGCGTGACCGGCACGGACCCGCAGCGCGCCGACGGCATTGTGATTACGCCTTCGCACAACCCGCCGCGCGACGGTGGCTTTAAGTACAACCCGCCCAGTGGTGGACCGGCTGGTGCGGATGCGACCGATTGGATTGCCAACCAGGCCAATGACTACCTGGCCCGTGGGCTGGAGGGCGTGCGTCGCGTAAGCGTGACCGGTGTGCTTGATGAGCGGGCCGAGCGCTTCGACTTCCTCGGCACGTACGTTGATGATCTGCCGAACGTGGTGGACATCGACGCGATTCGCACCTCCGGCCTGAGCATTGGCGCGGACCCGATGGGCGGGGCATCCGTGGACTACTGGGGCGCGATCGCCGAGCGTCACGGGCTGAACATGGAGGTGGTGAACCCGAACGTGGACGCCACGTGGCGGTTCATGACGCTGGATACCGACGGCAAGATTCGCATGGACTGCTCCAGCCCGAACTCCATGGCGTCGCTCGTGCATAACCGCGACAAGTACGGCATCGCTACCGGTAACGACGCGGACGCGGACCGCCACGGGATCGTCACCCCGGATGCGGGCCTGATGAACCCGAACCACTACCTGGCGGTGGCCATCGAGTACCTGTTCAGCCACCGCGAGGGTTGGGCAGAGGGGACCGCTGTGGGCAAGACGCTCGTGTCTTCTTCCATGATCGACCGCGTCGTCGCCTCGCTCGGCCGCACACTCGTTGAGGTCCCGGTGGGCTTCAAGTGGTTCGTGCCAGGGCTTATCGACGGGCAGATCGGCTTCGGTGGCGAAGAATCCGCGGGTGCTTCCTTCCTGCGCAAGGATGGCACTGTCTGGTCGACAGACAAGGACGGGCTGATCATGGATCTGCTGGCAGCAGAGATCACAGCCGTGACCGGCAAGACGCCGTCGCAGCGCTACGCGGAACTGGCCGAGCAGTTCGGCGCGCCCGCCTACGCGCGCATTGACGCCCCGGCTAACCGTGAGCAAAAGGCGACGCTGAAGGCGCTGTCCCCGGAGCAGGTCACCGCCACCGAGCTCGCCGGCGAGCCGATCACCGCGAAGCTCACCGAAGCCCCTGGCAACGGTGCCGCCATTGGCGGGCTGAAGGTGACCACCGAAAACGCCTGGTTTGCCGCACGCCCCTCCGGCACCGAGGACAAGTACAAGATCTACGCGGAGTCCTTCAAGGGCGAGGCGCACCTCAAGGAAGTGCAGGAGGCGGCGAAGGCCGTGGTGGCCGACGTGCTTGGAGAGTAAGGGCTACGCAGATTCCGCTCCTAGCAGTAGGGGCGGAATCCCTCACACCCCAGCAGCTGGGAGCGCGAGGCTTCCCTTCGCTATCTTTTAGTCAGATTTTCTCCGAGGTTGGAGACGTTTTTCTTTGGGAGATCAGTTTCCGATCCGCTTCTTTAAGTGCCTCGATGAGGTCACTCTCGGCTTCGCGGTACTCGACTTCTTTACGTCCCTGGTCGTACAGGCCGTAGCGGTCCTCAGCGAGCGTGTTGGCGTCCTTGCGCGTTATGCGGCCGTGATCGTCGAGCGGCTCGTAGTCGTTGAACTCAATGAAATGGTCTGCTTTGGTTAGCCAGTCGGACATGTGGATCACTTTCCGGCGGTCGGCTTGGTCTTGGGCGTAGTTGAGGAAGCCAGATACGAGGAAATTGAGCCGTCGAAGTTCATCATCGGTGAGATAGTTCTTCGCTGTAGTGACGTCACCTTTGCGTACGATTTTGCCCTTCCAGTTAGTTAGACCGAGGTTGTCGGCCGATGGGTTGCAGCGGGTGGCGATGATCTCGGCGGCCGTATTGCCTGTGATAGCGTAGTGAAGTTTGTCCTGGATCTTCGCGAAGAGAAAGTGAGTGCGCTTGCTGCTGGCATCGTAATCATCGGCGAGGGCAATGATGTTGCGCAGCTCGAGGTAGAGCCGCTTTTCGCTGGAGCGGATATCTCGGATTCGTGCGAGGAGCTCGTCAAAGTAGTCCGCGCCGCGGGGGTCTTTCAACTTTTCGTCGTTAAGAGCGAAGCCTTTAACGAGATATTCCTTGAGTACGGTGGTCGCCCAAGTGCGGAACTGGTTGCCGCGTGGGCCGCGTACGCGGAAACCTACGGCCATGATGGCATCCAGGTTGTAGTGGTCAGTGGAACGCTTGACGTCTCGGTCTCCTTCAGTCCGAACTGTCAAGAATCTCTTAATAGTTCGATCCCTGGTCAGCTCGTTTTCCACGTAAATGTTTGTGAGGTGCGAGCTAATGTTGGCGCGCGTGACGTCGAAAAGTTCTGCCATTTCGGCCTGGGTCATCCAGACTGAGCCATCGATGAGGCGTAGGTGAACTTCGGTCTGCCCGTCCTCCGTGTTGTAGATGACGAACTCGCCTGTGGAGTCTGTATGCGTCGTGATGGGTGTGCTTGAGTTCTTCATTAGGGCCGGGGTCCTTGCAATCGTTTATTGACAGTTGATGGTCCTTATGGGCCGTCGTGGTAGTCATCACCGCCAGGACCAGGCTTACACGCTGCTTCTCTACCTCGACAATCGTATCGAGTCTCAAGGCCGGGCAGAGAGCAAATCGGTGTTCGGTCTGGGGGCGGATACAATAAGAGTGAAACCGGCGAAAAGCCCTCCAGGGGAGGACTTCCTACCTTTACAGGCGGGATAGCCGGTCTTAGTGCTTTTGGTGGCCTGCCCAGAGGTGGAGTCTTTGCGCCGGGGAGCTATCGCGGCGCGTTGGCCGGGCGCGCGAGCTGGGCGACGAGAAAGTCGGAGCCAGGGTGAAATGGTAAGAGTTCCCAGCTCTCGTAGCAGTTCTGGACGTTGAAGCCCACCTTTTCGGCCGAAGCGAGGAAGTCGTCGAACGTCCAGCCGCGGCCCGCGCCGAAACCGACAAAGAGGCGGCCGCCGGGGCGTAGCGTGCGGAAGATGTTCGCGAGCGCCGGTTCACGGCCCGCCGGGTCGAGAAAGCCCATGACGTTTCCCGCGCAGACGGCGACGTCGATGTCGCGCGCCGGGATCTCGTCAGTGGAGAGGTCGCCGACGACCCAGGTGGCGTCGGGGAAGTCCTCCTTGGCGTGGCCGATGAGCACCGGATCTATATCGGTACCGAACACCTGGTGTCCGCGCTGAGCGAGGTAGCCGCCGACCCGCCCGGTGCCGCAGCCGGCGTCGAGGATGCGGGCGTGGCGGGGCGACGCGGCGTCGATAAGCCTGGCCTCGCCGTCGATGTCCTTGCCTTGCGCGATGAACGTCTTCCAGCGCTGGGCGTATCGCTCGGAGTGGGCGGGGTCGGCGGTGGTGAGGTCTTTCCAGGTGGTCATAGATCACATCATATCTTGCGGAAACTGTAGGGTCGATGGCCACCCGCTGCGCTACGCTGCTTATTGTGACGACACAAACTTCCGCCGCTGCGCCCGAGAACAACCAGGCGCGCAGCACGCGCGCGCTGGTTCTCGACGCGCTCTCGGCCGCCGCGCGCTTCTTCATGGCTTACGTCTGGATCAGGGCTGCGGTTCCCAAGATTGGCAATGTGATGGAGATGACGCAGTCCATTGCCGCCTACGAAATCTTCACCCAGGAGTGGTCCTACATTCTCGCGCAGCTCATCGGGCCGCTCGAGCTGGCTGGTGGGCTGCTACTCCTGCTGGGGATCAAGCTGCGGCCGGCTGGCTGGGTTTCCATCGGCGTGCTCGTCCTCTTTATTATTGGCCTGTTGTCGGCGTGGCAGCGTGGGCTTGAAATTGACTGCGGCTGCTTCGATCCGAGCGCGGGTGCAGTTGTGGACACGAACCTGCTGCTCGTTGTCGCGCGCGACGTAGTGTTTATCGCCATTACCGCGTTCATGATCTACCGCCCATTCAACCGCTTTGCCGTCTACCCCTGATGTTGACGCGTGCCGTATAATTCGCTGCGTACTTTTGTGCGCGCGGGCGCGCTTTGCGCATCACCCGTACCAAGATTGAGGAGAATCCACATTGACCACCCGTAAGGTCCAAAACCCGAACTCGAAGGGCGGCGCTGGCTTTATCTGGGCCATCGTAGCCGTCATCGCAATTGCGGTGCTGGTAATCGGCATCATCGTCTACAACGGTAAGAATGACCGCAAAGATGCGATTGCCGAGGGCATGATTGACACCGAGGGGATCAGCGCCACCTGGAACGAGGGCGATGACTTCATCGCCCTGACCGGCGAGGGGGCTGAGGGGGTGCCGAAGGCGGACCTCTTCGAGGACTTCTCCTGCTCCTACTGTGCGGAACTCGAGGTTAAAACCGGTGAGCCGATGCTGGAGGCGCTGAAGGCCGGGGAGATCGCGGTTGACTTGCGCCCGATGGTGTTCTTGGACGGGCAGCAGCAGGCGTACACCCCAGGCCACTCCACGGCTTCGGCTTCGGCAATGCTCGCCCTGTTCGCACACGGTGAGACTGCGCCAGCGCTGAACCTGCGCTACTACCTCTTTGAAAACCAGGAGGACGTGTATAAGAAGCTCGAGGCTGCTGACCTGGCTGAACTGGCAGAGGGCTACGGCGCATCGGAAGAGGCGCTGCAGGACATCCGCGACGAGAAGTATGCGGAGGCCGCTAAGGAGATGTCGGATGCGAACCTGAAGCTCCAGGAGGAACGCGCCGGTGAGGGCTGGACCCCGCGCGTCATGGTCGGCGACGAGGACATCGACGGCGACCTTGGCCAGTGGGTCGAGACCCTGAAGAACAGCTAGTCCACTTTCGGCCACGTGCGCGCCCGCAGGCGATTTGGTTCGCCCGCGGGCGCGCGTGTATATTTAGCAAAGTGCTTCACGCCGGTTATGCCGGTGTAAGAAGGGCCAAATTGGGGCTATGGCGCAGTTGGTAGCGCACCACACTGGCAGTGTGGGGGTCACGGGTTCGAATCCCGTTAGCTCCACTTGTATAACTTCATACCGTTTCTACGGGGCTATGGCGCAGTTGGTAGCGCACCACACTGGCAGTGTGGGGGTCACGGGTTCGAATCCCGTTAGCTCCACTTCGCAAGAAAACTGCCCGGCCAGAGAAAGGCTGGGCAGTTTTTTCGTTGCTGTGGCTTGGGCGCTAGCGCATTGCCTGGCGCATGCCTTCGAAGTAGGCGTTGCCGTCGCTGCCGGTGTAGCAGGGGCTGGACTGTACCGGCCAGCTGTCACGGGCCTGTTCACAGGTGAAGAGTGAGCCGTAGGGGCCCATGGTCGCGTATTCCATCTGCGGGCCTGCCTGCTGCTGTTGCTGCTGCTGTTCGGCGGCAGCTTGTTCGGCGGCAGCCTGCTCCGCCGCCGCCTGCTCCGCCGCTGCCTGCTCGGCTGCGGCCTGCTCCCTCGCCGCCTGCTCGCGCTGGGCGGCTTCGCGCTCGGCCTGTTCGCGGTCAGCGGCTTCCCTCTCTGCGGCGCGGCGCGAGGAGGCTTCGGCCTCTCGCTTCTTCGCCGCTGCCTCGGAGGAACGTTCCGCGGCCGCGGAAGAGGATGCGGCGGCCGCCGAGGACGCTGCTGCTTCTTCGGCTTCCTTTTCCTCGCGGTCAAGCCGGTCGAGGGCTGCGTTGAGTTCTTCCTGGTCGATGAGACCGTTGCCGTCGGCGTCGTCGGAGGAATCCAACTTGTGGCTCAGGGTGCGCATGTCGGATTCGCAGCCCGCGTCCCCGTCGCACACGGCTGCCGCAATCGCGGGGCTGGTGCCAGGGATCGTGTCGGAGGATGAGTCCCCGCACCCGACGAGGGCCAAAGCGGCGGTGGTAACGGCAAGGGCGAAGCTTGTAGTTCTCTTGGACATAGCATGGAGTTTACTCAATGCCTCCCCAGCAAGCTTGTCATTTGCCCACTACGGTGGGGCGCATGGACGGTTTGCAGTTCCACGACATTGATTCCCCGATCGGTCGCCTTGGCCTGGTGATATCGAGCAGGGGAGTGGCCAAGGTCCTGCTTGAGGCCGACGATATTGAAGCGCAGCGCGCCCGCATCGGAGAACAGGCCGAGGTGCCGCTCGCTGCGCACCAGCTGACAGAGTATTTCACGGGCAGGCGGCAGCAGTTTACGGTGCCGCTTGACTTCCGCTTCGCCACCGATTTCCACCGCCAGGTCCTTGAGGAGCTCGCCCGGGTGCCCTACGGCGCCACCACGACGTATAAGGCGCTCGCGGAGCGGGTCGGCAACCCCAAGGCGGTGCGAGCGGTGGGCAGTGCGTGCGCACGCAACCCGCTGCCCCTGCTCGTGCCCTGCCACCGCGTGCTGCGCACCGACGGCTCGCTCGGCGGTTATCGTAGCGGTAAGCAGGCAAAACGTTTTCTATTGAATCTGGAGGGCAACAATGTCTGATGGTTTTCTCAAGCGAGGCAGCGCGCCGGGCTCAGCCGCCGCCGAGGCCGCGGGTCTTCGCTGGCTGCGCGAGGGGTCGTCGGCGGTGGTCGAGGTGCTTTCGCTTGACGACGCCGCGAATACCCTCACCATCGAGATCGTCAACTCCGCACGCCCCACCGCTGAGTCCGCGGCTCAGGCCGGACGCGAGCTGGCAGGAATCCACGCGGCAGGTGCTTCCGCCTTCGGTGCCCCGCCGACCGGATGGGAAGGCCCAAACTTCATTGGTCGACTCGAGCAGGCGTGCGCACCCACGACGCGTTGGGCGGACTTCTACGTGCATCAGCGGGTGATGCCCTTCGCGCGCTCAGCGCACGAGGTTGGCAATCTGGACGCGCGCGGGTTGGAGGTAGTCACCCGTGCCTGCGACGCGCTGCTAGAAGAGGACGAGGATGCCCCGCTTGCGCGCATCCACGGCGATCTTTGGGCCGGCAACCTCCTGTTTAGCCCGGAAGGTCCACGCTTTATTGATCCTGCTGCGCATGGCGGGCACCCGCTCACCGATATCGCGATGCTGGAGCTGTTTGGCGCGCCCTACTTTGACGCGATCGTGGACGGCTACGTGCGCGCCGGTGGGGTGCTCGGCAGTGCTGAGATCGCAGACGCCTGGCGGGCCCGCATCCCGATCCACCAGCTCCACCCGCTGGCAGTGCACGCCACCACTCACGGGCCCAGCTACGCATCCGCGCTGGTCCGCGCCGCGCACGACACTCTTGACGCAATGTAATACCTGTATTACTCTCATGTATTACATGTAATACATCAATGCAGGTGCAGGAGGTTGTTGGTGATGAGCGAGGTAGAAAAGCGTCTTGAGCAACTTCTGCAAGAAAAGCGGAAGGCGGGAGCGACCGTGTCTATGCGAGAGCTGAATCAGAAAACCAGGGACGTGATTGCGCGGGTACGCAATGGCGGCGAGACCTTGACGGTGACTGATAGGGGCGAACCTGTGGCGGAGATCCGGCCGGTGGGCGAGCGCAGCCCCATCGACCTGATGGAAGAAGCCGGCTTGGTCGTGCGCCGCGGCGGACCTTTCAAGATCACGTGGGAGCTTGCGCCCAACAATGGGCTGACGCTTGAGCAGTTACTGAAGGAGGAGCGGGAGGACGTTGAGCTATGAGTCCGTCGCTGTACGTCGACACGTCTGTGTTGGTGCCAGTTGCGCGTAATGAAACGTATACGGGATGGGCGACGGGGCGGCTGTCGGGGCAGTCATTAATAAGTTCTGCGATAACTGAAGTGGAGCTTGCTCGCTTTGCTCATCGTGTGGACGTGGATGATGCCAAGGTCGAAGAGATATCCGCAAACCTCACAACGCTTGCGGTGAGCGACGGTGTTATTCAAGCTGCGAAAGTCGTTTCCGGTCGGCTGAAATCACTCGACGCCATCCATCTCGGCACGTGGGTGCAGGCGCGCGCGTTCGGGCTTGACTGCGATTTCGTCACAGCGGACCGGCGCCTCGCCGCGGCGGCACAGGGCATCGGCGCGCGCGTCATTCACCCCTTCGACAACCTCTAGTCGGTGGTGTTGCGCCACCAGGTTTCTTGCGGGCCCGGAGGCAGGTGGCGCTTGTGTTGGCCGACGCGCCACAGGTGCGCTAGGCGCGCCTCGGCCTCTGCGGGGACGGGCTTGCCTTCCAGGTAGTCGTCGATAAGCGGATAGCTCACGCCGAGCGCCTCCTCGTCGGGCAGCGCCGGGCGATCCTCCTCCAGGTCTGCGGTGGGCACCTTCTCCCACAGCCGTGGGGTTGCACCCAGGTGCTGCAGGAGGGCGGTACCCTGGCGCTTGTTCAGGCCGGCAAGCGGTAGGAGGTCGGCCGCGCCGTCACCGAACTTGGTAAAGAACCCGGTGACGTTTTCCGCCGCGTGGTCGGTGCCAATCACCAGGCATCCGCGCTCGCCGGCGATTGCGTACTGGGCGACCATCCGCACGCGGGCCTTTACGTTGCCCTTGTTGAAGTCGCCGAGGCCAGGCACCTCGAGCGCGTCCGCCACTTGCGCCCCCAGCGCGTCCGTGGCGGGCTTGATATCCACGGTGACCGTTTTGTCCGGTTGGATGAATTCGAGAGCGAGCTGCGCGTCGTCCTCATCCGCCTGCACCCCGTACGGCAGACGCACGGCGGTAAACGTCGCCTCCGCGCCGTCGGCTCGGCGCTGTTCGACCGCGAGCTGGGCGAGCCTGCCCGCGAGCGTGGAGTCCTGCCCGCCGGAAATGCCCAGCACGAAGCCTTTCGCTCCCGTGGCCTCGAGGTAATCGACAAGGAAGCCCACGCGGGTGCGCACCTCCGCATCTGTATCGATCAAGGGGCGGGTACCCAGGGCTTTTATGATCTCTGACTGCAGGTTTTCGGGATGAGTAGACATGACATTCATCGTAGCGGCCGCCAAGATGAGTTTTCATGGTTCAAAACACACGTTCCCGTGCCGGCGACACGCAGCGTTACGTGCGCACTGTCGCCGCGATCGCCGCTCTTGGCGGCCTGCTATTTGGTTACGACACCGGCGTGATGAGTGGTGCGCTGCTCTACATCACGCCCGAGTTCGGCATGACGCCCAGCCAGGAGGGCCTGGTCACCTCCATGCTGCTCGTTGGCGCGGCCGTCGGCGCACTCGTCGGCGGCGCGGTCGCCGACGCGCTCGGCAGGCGTCGCACGCTCATCGTCGGCGGCGTGCTGTTTATCCTCGGTTCGATTTGGTGCGCGATGGCCGACGGG
Source organism: Corynebacterium imitans (assembly GCF_000739455.1). Lineage (NCBI taxonomy): Bacteria > Bacillati > Actinomycetota > Actinomycetes > Mycobacteriales > Corynebacteriaceae > Corynebacterium > Corynebacterium imitans. The sequence continues at coordinate 2,027,910 of NZ_CP009211.1, read as the reverse complement.
GTCGGCGCGCTCGCTGCGGCGCGTACCTTCCTCGGCGTGGGCGTGGGTGGCGTGTCCATCGTCACCCCGATGTATATCGCGGAGATGTCTCCTGCGAAGGTCCGCGGCAAGCTGGTCTCGCTGAACACGCTGATGATCGTGGTGGGTCAGCTGCTCGCGTACCTGGTCAACTCGCTGCTCGCGCGCACGGGCAGCTGGGAGTGGATGCTCGGCCTGGCCGCCGTGCCGGGCGCGGCGCTAGCTATCGGCATGTTCCTTCTGCCGGAGACGCCGCTGTGGCAAGCCCGCCGCGGTGCTCGCGCGAAGGCGGAGGCCACCGCGGCACGCATCGGTATGAGTGCCGCGGAGCTCGAGGAGCTTTTGCTTAACGACGCCCGCACGCGCCAGGCCGCCTCCCGCGGCGAATGGCGCACGCTGCGCAAAACCAAGTGGCTGCGCTCCACCGTGATTGTCGCCGCGCTGTTGGGCATTACCCAGCAGGTCACGGGCGTCAACGCGATCGTCTACTTTGCGCCGACGATGATGAACACGGTGGGGCTGTCCACCGAGAACGCGGTGTACACCTCGATCGTGATCGGCCTTGTCTCCGTCGTGGCCTGCTGGGTTGGTCTGCAGGTGGTGGACAAGATTGGGCGGCGTCGCCTCCTGCTCATCGGCCTGACCGGCAACGTGATCTTCCTGGTGGCGCTCGCTGTGATGTACCGAGCAGCTGAGAATAACGCGGGCCTGGCGCTGGTGGCGCTGGCGTGCATGGCCGGTTTTATCGCCTCCCAGCAGGCGGCGGTCTCGCCGACGACGTGGTTGCTCATCTCCGAGCTCGTGCCGCCGCAGGTTCGCGGCGTGGGCATGGGTCTGGCGGGCCTGGCGCTGTGGGTGATGAACTGGATCGTGGCCCAGTTCTTCCTCCCGCTTGTCGACGTCACCTCCGCCACCTTCACCTTCCTGCTGTTCGCCGTCTTCGGTGTGGTGGCCGCGCTCTTTGTGCGCCGCCAGGTACCTGAGACGATGGGGCGCAGTCTGGACGAGGTGGCAGATGAGATGCGCGAGCGCTTTGATCCCGGGTTTGGTAACCAGGCGAAGAGCGTGTAACCTTAACCGACGTGTCGCGACCCGGCACGCCCAACACTCACACAACGTGCTGCGAGTGTGGGGTGGTCAGTCCGCAGGTCGTCAGAGCAATGCAACTTCGAGAAGAAAGGAGCGCCCGATGAAGGTCCGCAAGTCGCTTCGGTCGCTGAAGAACAAGCCGGGCGCCCAGGTTGTGCGTCGCCGCGGCAAGGTCTACGTGATCAACAAGAAGGAGCCGCGCTTCAAGGCTCGCCAGGGCTAGTTCCCTTACTCGGCGCACGGCGTCGCACCTTCAGGGGTGCGATACCGTGCGCCGTTTTGCTGCCCCGCCACCGCCCCGTGATACCCCGGGCGGTGGCGGGGCAGCAGCCGTTTCACGGCGTCTGGGGGTTAAGTAGCAAAATGTGTGTCCGGTCGGCGTGTCGTCGGTCGGACACTTTTTGTGCTATTTCATGGGGCCTTTTCTGATTCGTATCGAGTGGTTGTATTCGGTTGGGATAGCGTTGTCGTAGAAGGCTGGTCGTCCTGTTTCTTGGTCGGCTTTGTTGTGGTCTTCTTCGGCAAGATCGTTGACTTTGGCGAGTTGGTCTTGTCCGAAATTGCACTGCCTGGCGATCGTGAGTGGATCGTCAGGTCCGTCTAAGAGTCTCACGCGGGTGCAACGGTGAGGGGTGTAGAGAACGCACGGTGGGCGGTTGCGAATAAGTGACCACGCTGGCAGCCGAGAGGTACGAGCGATGAAAGATCAGCTCGAGCATTAGCGAACGTACTGACGTCGCTTTATTAGGTGTACTGACCGGGTACGTTGCGGGCACGCCGGTTCGGCGCACCGCCACAGCCGCTTGCGCCACACCAGCAGCACCGGCCGCCCCGCCGAGGGGATGTCACGCACCAGATGCTCACGCCGGCCGCGGGCCACCGCGACCACCCCGCACCGCGGGCACCCGGTCACCGACTCGGAGGTCTCCACCAACAGCTCCAGCTCACCGCCGTACTCACCGGCGGCAAGCACCACCAACCCCGAGATGCCGAGCATCGCAGCGGGCAGGACGGTAGCCTCAACACTCACCTGGGACTCCTCTCGATCCGTTGCTTGGTCGCTACGAATCGTGGAGTCCCAGGTCCGTCTTCACCAGCCCAACCCGGTCAGCGCGTCGCAACCCGGCTACCACGCTTGGTGAGGAAGATCTGCTAACGTGGTTCGGCGACGGCCCGGGCACGTCCTTGTTCCTAACCGTCGTGCGCTGGGGTCCGCGTGGACCGCTCGGCCAGCGTCCATCCAGTCAGGAGGCAGTCAGCAGATGTTCGACGACAACGGCTCATTCCTACTCGCCATGTTCGAGTTCTTCATCTTCTTCGCATGGTTCATGTCCCTGTGGTGGATCTTCGGAGATCTCTTCCGCAGCAAGGACCTCGGCGGCTTCGCGAAGGCGCTGTGGGTGGTGTTCATCGTCGCGCTGCCGTTCATCGGAATGCTCGCGTACCTGCTTGTTCGAGGTCGGGGGATGACCGACCGCGCGGCCGAGGCGCACCAGGAGCTCCAGCAGCGGCAGGAGGAGTACATCAAGTCCGTCGCCGGCGGCTCCGCCGGATCGAGCCCGACCGATGAGATCGCCTCGGCGAAGGCCCTTCTCGACTCGGGAGCGATTACCCAGCAGGAGTTCGACCAGATCAAGGCAAGGGCGCTCTCCTCGGTCTGACCCTGGTCCGCTCACTCGCCAGCCGCAGCGTCGCGGTCCGAGGGCGAAGAAGTACCGTTCTAATGACAACACCCCGCAGGGAAACCTGCGGGGTTATTTTTGGGTTAAGGGTCAAAAAGGGGTTAAATACCACCGTTGTGAGCCGGTTTTCGCCCCGGTACTTACATGGAAGTGGTTATAGCGAACTACATGTAGGTAAGCAGGGGGCGTCATCCTGGGAATATCATGCCTGTAACTACTACATGTAGTAGCGGTTGCCATATATTCCCCCAAGGTATAGTGTTTGTTGGTGTCGCGCCGAGGACGTCGGCGCCCAAGATTTTTGGTTCAGTTTCCCGCAAACGCTACAGAAAGAGCCCACAGGTTATGTCTTCTATCACCGTGTACACCAAGCCCGCTTGCATGCAGTGCAAGGCGACCACCAAGGCCCTCGACAAGGCTGGCCTGGAGTACTCCCTCGTGGACATTTCCGTGGATGAAGAGGCACGTGACTACGTGATGGCCCTTGGCTACCTGCAGGCCCCGATCGTGGAGGTCGACGGGGAGCACTGGTCCGGCTTCCGCCCGGACCGCATCCGCGGCATCCAGTCCGCAGCTTAAAAAGCAGCACGCTTCACCCAGAGCCGTCAATTCCTGTGGTTGGCGGCTTCACGTTTGTCTGCACCCGCTCTTGACAAGAATGAAATAAGTAGGCACTCATGCTCGTCGTGTACTTTTCCTCCACTACCGAAAATACGAAGCGCTTCGTTGACAAGGTGGGGTTGCCCAGCGCGCGGATCCCGCTGCGGCGCGGCGACGCCCCGCTCGAGGTGGACGAGCCCTATGTGCTGGTGTGCCCGACGTACGGGGGCGGGGCGTCGATAAGCAATGGCTACTCTCGCCCCGTGCCACCGCAGGTCATCCGCTTTTTGAACAACCCGCGCAACCGCGGGCTGATCCGCGGGGTGATTGCCGCGGGCAACTCGAACTTCGGGCCGGACTACTGCATCGCCGGCGACATCATCTCCGAAAAGTGCGGCGTGCCTTACCTCTACCGGGTCGAGTTGATGGGCACCGCAGAGGATGTTGCGCGTGTGCGCACCTCGCTTCTCGACGGCGCGCACACCCTCGGCCTGACCCCCTTAAGCGGTAAGGCGCGCGAGGCGCTTGCCCCGCTGCCGGCAGACAATAGCGACCGGCTGGCTGCACTGCGCGCCAAATACCAGGGCAAATACCGCACCGCCTGACGCGGCAAACCACAAACTTGTAACCTAGACAACCGACATACTTGGAACATGAAAGGCCCCGCTGTGTCTACCTCTGAAATGCACGGAAAAGTCGTCCCCGAGCCGGTCAACGCCGCTGACCAGCTGGATTACCACGCTCTCAACGCGCTGCTGAACCTGTACGACGAGAACGGCAAGATCCAGTTCGACAAGGACCGCGAGGCCGCCAACCAGTTCTTCCTCCAGCACGTCAACCAGAACACCGTGTACTTCCACGACCTGGAAGAGAAGATGAAGTATCTGGTGGACAACAAGTACTACGAGCCCGAGGTGATCGAGGCTTACGACTGGGAGTTTGTCAAGGACACCTTCAAGCGCGCCTACGCTTTTAAGTTCCGCTTTAAGTCCTTCCTCGGCGCGTACAAGTACTACACCTCGTACACGCTGAAGACCTTCGACGGGCGTCGCTACCTCGAGCGCTTCGAAGACCGCGTGGCCATGACGGCGCTGTTCCTCGCCGACGGCAACGAGGAGCTCGCCTCCGCGCTGGTGGACGAGATTATGACCGGGCGCTTCCAGCCCGCCACTCCGACCTTCCTGAATGCGGGCAAGGCGCAGCGCGGCGAGCTTGTGTCCTGCTTCCTGCTGCGCATCGAGGACAACATGGAGTCCATCGGCCGCGCGATCAACTCCTCGCTGCAGCTGTCCAAGCGCGGCGGCGGCGTGGCGCTCCTGCTCTCCAACATTCGTGAGTCCGGCGCGCCGATCAAGCATATCGAGAACCAGTCCTCTGGTGTGATCCCCGTGATGAAGCTTCTGGAGGACTCCTTCTCGTATGCCAACCAGCTTGGTGCCCGACAGGGTGCTGGCGCGGTGTACCTGAACGCGCACCACCCGGACATCATGAAGTTCCTGGATACCAAGCGCGAGAACGCGGACGAGAAGATCCGCATCAAGACGCTCTCGCTCGGTGTGGTCATCCCGGACATCACCTTCGAGCTGGCCAAGCGCAACGACGACATGTACCTGTTCAGCCCGTATGACGTCGAGCGCGTCTACGGCAAGCCGTTCGCCGACATCTCGGTGACGGAGAAGTACGAGGAGATGGTCGAGGACCCGCGCATCCGCAAGTCCAAGATCAACGCCCGCCAGTTCTTCCAGACCATCGCGGAGATCCAGTTCGAGTCCGGCTACCCGTACATCATGTTCGAGGACACCGCGAACCGCGCGAACCCGGTCAAGACCGGCCGGATCAACATGTCCAACCTCTGCTCCGAGATCCTCCAGGTCAACTCGCCGTCCGAGCTGAACGAGGACCTCACCTACGCCGAGGTTGGCCACGACATTTCCTGCAACCTGGGCTCGCTCAACATCGCCATGACGATGGACTCGGACAACTTCGCCCGCACCGTGGAGACCGCCATCCGAGGCCTGACCGCGGTAGCGGACAAAACGGCCATCCACTCCGTGCCGTCCGTGCGTGAGGGCAACGACGCCTCGCACGCGATCGGCCTGGGCCAGATGAACCTGCACGGCTACCTCGGCCGCGAGCACATCCACTACGGCTCCGAGGAGGCCCTCGACTTCACCAACGCCTACTTCGCGGCCGTGATGTACCAGGCCATCCGTGCCTCGCACACAATCGCGGTGGAGAAAGGGGAGCACTTCGCCGACTTTGACAAGTCCGAGTACGCCAGCGGCGAATTCTTCGACCGCTACGATCCGGCCGACTTCCAGCCGAAGACCGACAAGGTCAAGGCGCTTTTCGACGCCTCCAACATCGCCGCCCCCACCGCCGAAGAGTGGGAGCAGCTGAAGCAGGACGTCGCCCGCGACGGCATCTACAACCGCTACCTGCAGGCCGTGCCGCCGACCGGCTCGATCTCGTACATCAACAACTCCACCTCGTCGATCCACCCGATCGCCTCCAAGATTGAGATCCGCAAGGAGGGCAAGATCGGCCGCGTCTACTACCCGGCGCCGCACATGGACAACGAGAACCTCGAGTACTTCGAGGACGCCTACGAGATCGGCTACAAGGCGATCGTGGACACCTACGCAGTAGCCACCCGCTACGTGGACCAGGGGCTGTCGCTGACCATGTTCTTCAAGGACACCGTGACCACCCGTGACCTGAACCGCGCCCAGATCTACGCGTGGACCAAGGGCATTAAGTCCCTGTACTACATCCGCCTGCGTCAGATGGCGCTGGAAGGCACCGAGGTCGAGGGCTGCGTGTCCTGCATGCTCTAGGCCGCAGCTTGAGGTCCTAGCAGCCCTAGCAGCAGTGAAGCCCCGCGCACCGTTTCTGGTGTGCGGGGCTTTTGCGGCGGCTCAAGCGATGCAGTTAGATCGCCAGGAACTCCTTGATGCCGGTGAGCAGGTTGCGGGAGGCGCGTTCGGAGTCGGCGGCGTTGCCGTCGATAATCGCCTGGGCCAAGTCGATGTGGATCCGCATCGCGGGCACCGACGGCTCGTCCGGCATGATGCCGTAGCGGGTGCGGCCTTCCAGCACGTGCATGATCGGGTCGGCGAGCGTGGAGAACATTTCGTTGCCGGAGGCGTGCAGGATCAGCGTGTGGAATTCCTTATCCGCGTCGAGGAATTCGTCCGAGTTGCCGACGCCGGCCTCGGAGAGCTCGACCAAAAGGTGGGCGAGCTCCAGCAGGCGCTGCGACTGCGCCGGGGTGGCGTGGGTTGCGGCGAGTGAGGCCGCGATCGGCTCGACGGCGGTGCGCAGCTCGTTGAGCGAGGTGATCTGCGCAGGCCGCTGCTCGGCGCACGACAGGCGCCAGTTGATCACGGACCGGTCAAACACGGCCCAGTGCTCTGCGGGCAACACCTTAATACCGACGCGGCGGGAGGAGGAGACGAGGCCGAGCTGCTCGAGCGCGCGCATGACCTCGCGCGCCACGGTCCGCGAGATGCCAAAGCGGTTGGACAGGTCCTGGAGCGTGAACGTGTGGCCGGGCTCAAGCGCGCCGGAGACGATTTGCTCGCCCAGGGTGTCGAGGATGGATGTGAGTAGTGGCTCTGCTGAAGGTTCGTGGGGTGCCGCCATGGCGATTCGACCTCATATGGTGGGTAAAAGGGAATTAGAATTACCATTATCTTAATCCAGGACGGGCGTAATCCAAACCTCGGCCCACGGCCGTTGGGTGCCTGGCTTACCTCACGCCGGATTGGCTAGGATGTGAGCCATGAGTGAGGAATATCAGGAGTATCTGGATAGCCACCCCAACCCGATTAAGGCCATCAACTGGAACGAGATCCCGGACGAGAAGGATCAGGAGGTGTGGGATCGGCTGACCGGCAACTTCTGGCTGCCGGAGAAGATCCCCGTGTCCAACGACATCCCGAGCTGGAACACCCTCAATGACGCAGAGCAGCTCGCAACGATGCGAGTGTTTGCCAACTTGACGCTGCTGGACACGATCCAGGGCACGGTCGGCGCGGTGTCGCTGATTCCGGATGCGCGCACGATGCACGAGGAGGCCGTGTACACCAACATCGCCTTTATGGAGTCGGTGCACGCGAAGTCGTACAGCAATATTTACATGACGCTGGCGTCCACGCCGCAGATCAACGACGCCTTCCGTTGGACCGAGGAGAACGTCCAGGTGCAGCGCAAGGCGAAGATCATTAAGTCCTTCTACCGCGGCGACGACCCGCTGAAGAAGAAGATCGCTTCGGTGATGCTGGAGTCCTTCCTCTTCTACTCGGGCTTCTACCTGCCGCTGAACTGGTCGGTGCACTCCAAGCTGACCAACACCGCCGACATTATCCGCCTGATCATTCGCGATGAGGCGGTGCACGGCTACTACATTGGCTACAAGTACCAGGTGGGCATTCGTGACGAGTCGCCGCAGCGCCAGGAGGAGCTCAAGGAGTACGCCTTCGACCTGCTCTACGACCTCTACGAGAACGAGCAGCAGTACACCGAGGACATTTACGATCCGCTGGGCTGGACCGAGGACGTGAAACGCTTCCTGCGCTACAACGCCAATAAGGCGCTGAACAACCTCGGCTACGAGGGTCTCTTCCCGGCCGATGAGACGAAGGTATCGCCGGCCATCCTCGCTTCCCTCTCCCCGAATGCGGATGAGAACCACGACTTCTTCTCGGGTTCGGGCTCGTCCTATGTCATTGGTAAGGCGGAAGATACCGCCGATGAGGATTGGGACTTCTAGAGCATGCTTATCGACGCCGCGCAGTCCCCGACACGCGATCATCCTAAAGTTTGATCCCCAACGGGGTACCTGCGGGCGTCGTTTGTAGTGGTTGACCACGTTTGGGGTCAATCCCGCGCACCTCTTCCTAAGCCGGGGCCGATATGCCGCGTCTGCAGCGGCGATGGCAGGCCGCGTGAGGGTGCGCGGGATTCTTCGTGGACGACCTTGGCGTTTGTGTGTTGCTCGCCACTGTCAATCGCGCGCGCAGCGGGGCACAAGGGCCTATTGTTAAACCTGTAGCTGGCCTGGGAGGGCTGGCAATTTCATAAGGCGATCACCTATGATGAACCGGTATCGCAAAGGTCTCGCTCCATACCGGGGCGAGCCGTAGTCAGGAGGATCGAATGACCGCTGTGGCGCCAAGGCTGGACAATCACGTCCCGCCGACACGTCCGGAGCCGACGGGTAACGCTCGTCGTGGCTCCAAGTTTTACATGCAGCTAACCACGACCGACCATAAAGAACTGGGCATCATGTACATCATCATGTCCTTCCTGTGGTTCTTCCTGGGCGGACTCATGGCGCTGCTTATCCGTGCGGAGCTTTTCAGCCCCGGCATGCAGTTCCTGTCCAACGAGCAGTTCAACCAGCTGTTCACCATGCACGGCACGGTGATGCTGCTGGCCTTTGGTACCCCGATCGTGTGGGGCTTTGCCAACTACGTGCTGCCGCTGCAGATCGGCGCACCGGACGTGGCCTTCCCGCGTCTGAACGCCTTTGGTTTCTGGCTCACCAGCGTTGGTGTTGTCGCCATGCTCGCTGGCTTCCTTACTCCGGGCGGTGCGGCCGACTTCGGCTGGACCATGTACATGCCGCTGGCTGACGCGGTCCACACCCCGTCCGTGTCCGCAAACCTGTGGATCATCGGTGTGGGCGCAACCGGTATCGGTACCGTCGCCTCGGCGATTAACATGCTCACCACCGTGCTCACCATGCGCGCACCGGGCATGACCATGTTCCGCCTCCCGGTGTTCACCTGGACCATCTTCGTGACCTCGATCATCGCACTGATGATCTTCCCGCTGCTGCTCGCTGCTGCGCTCGGCGTCCTGTACGACCGTCTGCTCGGCGCGCACATCTACGACACCGCGAACGGCGGCACCATCCTGTGGCAGCACCTGTTCTGGTTCTTCGGCCACCCTGAGGTGTACGTCCTGGCTCTGCCGTTCTTCGGCATCATCTCGGAGATCATCCCGGTCTTCTCCCGCAAGCCGATCTTCGGCTATATTGGCCTGGTCTTTGCAACGCTGGCTATTGCTGGTCTGTCCATGGCTGTGTGGGCGCACCACATGTTCGCCACCGGCGCGGTGTTGCTTCCGTTCTTCTCCTTCATGACCTTCCTGATCGCCGTGCCGACCGGTGTGAAGTTCTTCAACTGGGTCGGCACCATGTGGAACGGTCACATCACTTTCGAGTCGCCGATGCTGTGGGCGATGGGCTTCCTGTTCACCTTCCTCTTCGGTGGCCTGACCGGTATTATGCTGGCCTCCCCGCCGCTGGACTTCCACCTGCACGACTCCTACTTCGTGGTCGCGCACTTCCACTACACCCTGTTCGGTACCGTGGTGTTCTCCGCAATCGCTGGCGTCCACTTCTGGTTCCCCAAGATGACGGGTCGCATGCTGGATGAGCGTCTGGCTAAGTGGTCCTTCTGGCTGGTCTTCATCGGCTTCAACATGACCTTCCTGGTTCAGCACTGGCTGGGCAACATGGGCATGCCGCGTCGTTACGCTGACTACCTGGACACCGACGGTTTCACCTTCCTGAACCAGGTTTCCACCGTCGGCTCCCTGATCCTGGGTATCGGTATGCTGCCGTTCATCTGGAACGTCTTCAAGTCCTGGCGTTACGGCGAGGTCGTTACCGTGGACGACCCGTGGGGCTACGGCAACTCGCTCGAGTGGGCCACCTCCTGCCCGCCGCCGCGCCACAACTTCACCTCCCTGCCGCGTATCCGCTCCGAACGCCCGGCGTTCGAGCTGCACTACCCGCACATGGTGGAGACCCTGCGCCGCGAGGCCCACACCGGCCACAGCGCAGAGGGCCCCGCAACGTGGAAGGGCGAGACCGCCGGTTCCACAGCCGCGACCAAGTAGTCGCCGTGTAACGCGATAGGTGCTAACCCCCTGACAGCGAACCCCTCACCGGCTGGTGAGGGGTTTTGCTGTGCTATGGTCAGCTGTTGTGACTGATCAGCCAGCGTTTGAAGTAGAACTGCAGCCCGGTTTGAAGGCCGCAGTCATCTCCACCTCCGGCCCGGACCGCCCCGGTGTGTCCGCCGAATTCTTTACCGTGCTCGCGCGCCATGGCGTGCAGGTCCTCGACGTGACCCAGACCGACTTCCGGGGGCGCATGATGCTCGCCGCGCTCGTCGGCATGGACCCGCTCGAACTCACCGACATTGAGCGCGAGCTGCGCGCGGGCCTGTGGGAGTACGGTCAGCGCGTCAACATCGAAACCGACGCCGCCGCGCGCGCCGTGTCCCGTCCACGCTCTACCCACGTCCTTGTCGCGCTGGGTAACCCGGTCAACGCCGAGGCGATCTCGAAGGTGGGTACCGAGATGGCGAAGGTGGGCGCGAACATTGACGCCATTCGCGGGATCACCCAGTACCCGGTGACGGGCCTTGAGTTCCGTATCACGATGCCGGACTACACCCCGGGCGACGGCCAGGAACTGCGAAAGCGCCTGGCAGAGCTCTCGGCGGAGCTGGGGATCGACCTGGCGATGGAGCACGCGGGCCTGCACCGCCGCGCCAAGCGCCTGGTGTGCTTCGACTGCGATTCCACGCTGATTACCGGCGAGGTCATCGAGATGCTGGCCGCGCACGCTGGCCGCGAGGCGGAGGTCGCCGAGGTGACCGAGCGCGCGATGCGGGGCGAGCTGGACTTCGAGGAGTCGCTGCGCGAGCGTGTCAAGGCCCTTGCCGGGTTGGACGCCTCAGTGATCCAGCAAGTCGCCGCGGACATCCAGCTCACCCCGGGCGCGCGCACGACTATCCGCACGCTGAACTCCCTGGGGTACCGCACCGCGGTGGTCTCGGGCGGGTTCATCCAGGTGCTCGAGGATCTTGCAGAGGACCTGGAGCTCGACTACGTGCGCGCGAACACGCTGGAGATCGAGGACGGCAAGCTCACCGGCCGCGTCATCGGCAAGGTGGTTGACCGCAAGGCGAAGGCGGACTTCCTTGCCGAGTTCGCCGCGGACTCCGGGCTGGCCATGTCGCAGACGGTGGCCGTGGGCGATGGCGCCAATGACATCGACATGCTTTCGCGCGCTGGCCTGGGCATTGCCTTCAACGCCAAGCCGGCGCTCAAGGAGATCGCGGACGCCTCGGTGAACTTCCCGTTTTTGGACGAGGTGCTTTACATCCTGGGCATCCCGCGCGAAGAGATCGACTCTTCCGACGAGGCCGCTGGCATCGACGACCGACGTCCGCTGTGACGAGTTCGGCACATGGGTTGCTCGCCGCGTCGATAAGCAAGGGCTCGGGCGACCCTGACGACCCCGCAGCGGTGCAGGCCATGCAGATGGTGATCAACCTGCCGAAGCAGGACCCTCCTGCGCGCAACACCATGTTGGTGTGCGCGGCGCAGGCCGTGGCCCTGGTGTGCCTCGACGAGCGGGCAGGCCGCGAGGGCTTTTGGCGCGAGCGGCTCGAAGCCTGGTACTCGCGCCGCATCCGGAAGGTCGCGCGGCGCGCCCGCAATAAGGCATGGGAGGACGTGCAGGCGCTGCCAGGGATCACCGTGGGGTGCGTGCGCGCGTTTGTGCCGTGCGCCGTGTCCGAGGTGCCGCACGAGGTGGCGAAGCTGCAGATCCGCGGCACCGACCTGCCAGCGGATACGCACCCGCCGCTTCTCGACGACACCGCGCCCACCATCGTCGTTGACGCCTCCCTCGAGATGACAGCAGGAAAGGCCGCCGCCCAGGTAGGGCACGCCTCGATGCTGTACGCGGCAGCACGGCCGGAGGAAGAAGTGCGCGAGTGGGTGGCTACAGGCTGCCCGCTGAACGTGCGCGATGTGGACGCGGACGTGTTCGCGGCGTGTGCGGCTGACCCGCGCGCGGTGCCGGTGCGAGACGCGGGCTTTACCGAAGTCGCGCCTGGCTCCACGACGGTGCTCACGCTGCCGCCGGGCGTATTCGCTGCGCGCGACTCGTCGCGCGGCTAGCCCCGTTTGACCAGGCGCTCGAGCGCGCCGGTGACCACATCCAGGCGGTCGGTCTGCCAAAACGGGGGCAGGGAGCGCCGCAGGAACGCGCCGTAGCGCTTGGTCACCAGGCGGTTGTCCAGCACTGCGACGACGCCGCGGTCGTCCACGGAACGCAGCAGGCGGCCGACGCCTTGAGCCATGAGCAGCGCGGCGTGAGTGGCGGAGACCTCCATGAACCCGGAGCGGCCGACAGCGTCGGCGGCGTTTGCGCGGGCCTGGAGCAGCGGGTCGTCGGGGCGAGGGAAGGGGATACGGTCGATGAGCACGAGCGAGAGCGCGCTGCCGGGCACGTCGACGCCCTGCCACAGCGAAAGGGTGCCGAAGAGGCAGGAGTTTTCCGCGTTGCTGAACTCCGTGACCAGCGCGCCGGTGGAGTCCTCGCCCTGGAGGAGGATGTCAAAGGGCAGGCGCGCCCGCATGGCCTCGGCGGCCTGCTCGGCAGCGCGGCGGGAGGAAAACAGCCCGAGGGTGCGCCCGCCCGCGGCGGTAATCAGCGTGGCGATCTCGTCCAAGGTTTCCGTGCTTAAGCCGTCGCGGCCGGGTGCGGGCAGGTGGCGGGCGGTATACAAGATGCCGGCCTTCGCAGGGTCGAAGGGGGTGCCGGCGTCCAGGCTGTCCCAGGAGCCGTTGGGAAGGCCCCAGGCGGCGGCCATCGCGTCGAAGTTGCCGCCGACGGACAGCGTGGCAGAGGTGAGCACGACCGTCTGCTCGCCGAAGAGGTTGTCACGCAAAAGGGCGGCCACGGACAGGGGAGCCACGGCAACGGAATCCCCGAAGCGTTCGCTGCGGGTGAGCCACACCACGTCGGTGTGCTTGGCCGGGTCGTCCTCGTCGAACACGCCGAGGATGCGCACGATGGCGTCGTGGAGGTCGCCGAGGTGGTTCTTCAAGTTGGTGCGCTCGGCGAACTTCTCCGGGTTATTCTCGGACTCGCCCTCGGGGCTATCCGCGATGCTCAGGCGCGTTTTCCACAGCGCGTCGCGCAGCGCGGCGAAAGCGCCGCGAGCCGGCTCCGAGATGCGTTCCCAGCGGCCGGGCTGCTCAAGATCCAACACCGCTGCGAGGTCGTCCTTGACGTTCTCGAGCTCTTCGCCATCGCCGCCGATTTTGGTGGCGCGGCGCGCGGCAAGCGTGAGCGCGCGGGCAGAGATCTCGTTGGTGGCCACCGAGGTGATGCGCTGGTCCAGCTCGTGGGCCTCGTCGATAATCACGGCGTCGTGCTCGGGCAGTACGTTGGTGTCCGACAGCGCGTCGATAGCCAGCAGCGCGTGGTTGGTCACCACGATGTCCACGTCGCGGGTCTTCTCGCGCGCGAGCTCGGCGAAGCACTCCTCGCCGTGCGGACAGCGCGCTGCCCCCAGACATTCGTTGGAGGTCACCGAGACCTGCCGCCACGCCAGGTCCGGGACGCCGGGCGTGAGGTCGTCGCGGTCGCCGGTTTCTGTCTCCTGGGCCCACTCGGCGACGCGCTTGACGTGGCGGCCGGTCCAGGAGAGCTCGGCATCGTCGATAAGCGAGTCCTCGCCCTCATCATGGGCGAGCTTGTTTAAGCACAGGTAGTTGTTGCGGCCCTTCTGGATTGCGAACGTGGGGCGCTGCGGAAGATGCGGCTCCAGCGCATCCGCCAGCCGCGGCAGGTCGCGCTGCACCAGCTGGCGCTGGAGCGCGAGCGTGGCCGTGGAGACGACCACCGTCGTGTCGTTGGCCTGCGCGTAGCGCACCGCGGGCACGAGGTAGGCGAGCGACTTGCCCGTGCCGGTGCCGGCTTGGACGGCGAGGTGGCGCTGCGAATCCAGCGCCTTCGCTACTGCCTCCGCCATGCGGTGCTGGCCCTCGCGGCGCGCGCCGCCAAGGGCTTCAACCGCGGCGTCCAATAGCTCAGTGGTTGCCCGGCTTAAGGGGACGTCTCCGCTGGTGCCGCTGGCGCTCGTGGGGGTGCTGGAGGGGGCAAGGTCGCGTTCGCTCACATCGTGCAAGTGTAGCGGCAAGCGGGGGAGGGGATTACTCGCCGGGGTCGGGGAAGCCGACGAAACGCGTTGGGATCGCCGCATCGCCGCGCGAGAGCGCCAGGCCCTCCCAGGGGAGCGTCTCGCGCGCGGTGGAGTGCAGTGCGCGGGCCTTTTCGAGGCCACCGTGCTGTGCTTCGTAGTCGGCGACGAGCTCGCCGTCGCGCATCATCGGCACGACCAGCTCCTGGTAATCCAGGTTGGGCTTGCGGGTGATCTCGCCGTCCAGCGGGCAGATGATCTCGGCAACGGCGACGCCGGAGGCGCGGTAGCCGCGCAGCGCCGTCTTCGCCCCGCCGTAGGTGCGCTTGCCCGAGGAGCGCTTCGCCACGGGGTGGCCGTCGACCTCGACGAGCTTGTACACCAGCCCGGCGGTGGGCGCGCCGGAGCCGGTGACCACCGAGGTGCCGACGCCGAAGCCGTCGACCGGGTCGCCGCGCAGCCCGGCGATGGTGAACTCGTCCAGATCGGAGGAGACGATGATGCGGGTGTTAAAGGCCCCGGCCTGGTCCAGCTGTTGGCGCACGCGACGCGAGACGATGCCCAGGTCACCGGAGTCGATGCGGACCGCGCCCAGGTCGGTGCCGGCGACCTCGAGTGCGTGCGCCACGCCCTTGGTGATGTCGAAGGTGTCCACCAGCAGGGTCGTATCCACACCCAGGCGATCGATCTGTGCCTGAAAGGCTGCCTTTTCGTCCGGCACGCCGTCTTCGCCCACGTGCAGCAGGGTCCAGGAGTGCGCGGCGGTGCCTGAGGGCGGGATGCCGTGGCGTAGTGCGGCCTCCATGTTGGAGGTGGCATCGAAGCCCGCGATGTAGGTGGCGCGGGCGGCGCTGACGGCGGCCTGCTCGTGGGTGCGGCGCGACCCCATCTCGATGATCGGGCGCCCGTCCGCGGCCGAGACCATGCGTGAGGCGGCCGAGGCCACGGCGGAGTCGGCATTCAGGATGGACAGGATCACGGTCTCCAAGATGACGCACTCGGCAAAGGTGCCGCGCACCGTCATGATGGGGGAGTAGGGGAAGTAAATATCGCCCTCCCGGTAGCCGTCGATCTGCCCGGAGAAGCGGTAGTCGGCCAGGTAGCGCTTCGCTTCATCGGACAGGAAATCGGCCGCGGCGAGCTGGTCCTCGGTAAAGCGGAACTTGGCGATCGCGTCGAGCACGCGCGCGGTGCCGGCGACCACGCCATAGCGGCGCTCGCTGGGCAGCCGGCGGGTAAAGACCTCAAAAGCGCACTCGCGGTGCGCGGTACCGTCCTGCAACGCGGCGTCGAGCATTGTCAGCTCGTACATGTCGGTGAGGAATGCGGTGGAATACGCGGAGTCAGTCATAGTGATACAGACTACGCCCTGCTAGTGCGAGAAGGCCACGACCACCCACACCTCGCCATGGCCGTAGGCCACGCCGACGCCCATGTAGCGGTGCTCCGGGTTCAAAAGCACGTCCATGTGCTTCTGCGAGTGGATGATCAGCTCCAAAAAGGCGTGCCCGCTCGCGTTCTCCAGCGGCATGCTCGCAGAAACCTGGCCGATGTCTCGGCCATCGTCTGGCTCCAAGTTCGGCTGCGTCTTTGTCACCGCGTTGCCCTCTGCGTGCTGCTGGGCGAGACGCTGCAGTTCGGGGTCGAGGCTGACGGGCGGCAACGCGTCGTCGCTACGCAGCTGGCGCACCGCGGTGAAGAAGTCCTGGCGGATCTCTTCGAGCTTCTGGCCGGTTTCAAAATCGGGCGCGACGTAACCTGCCCGGCGATCATCTACCGTCGGGTTGGAGGAGCCGCCCGCGGGCTGGTGTTGCGCGGCGTTGACGGTCACCGCGACGGCGGCGATGAGGCCAAGCACTCCGAGGATGGTGCGCAGCAACTGCTCGTTGCTCATCGGGAGTTTCTGCATGGGGCGCGCGCCTTTCCGTCGTAAGGGAGGGGACTTGCAAGGACTTGCAAGGATGCATTGCAGCCTAGCAAGTGGCCGCGCAACGTGCCTGGCTGCCAACCGGTAGGCTGGGGCGCATGAATTGCGAATCCACGAGCCAGGTCCCGCAGCTGAGCTCGCCGATGGCAACGCCGGACCTGGAAGAAGACCTGAAGTTTGAGGTTGCCACCGGCGAGAACCTGCCATGGATGTGCATTGTGTGGGACGACCCGGTCAACCTGATGAGCTATGTCACCTACGTGTTCCAGACTGTCCTGGGCTACGACCGCAAGCGCGCGAACGAGCTGATGATGCAGGTGCACACCGAGGGCAAGGCCGTGGTCTCCTCGGGCGAGAAGGACAAGGTCGAGGGTGATGTGAAGAAGCTGCACACCGCCGGTTTGTGGGCGACCATGCAGCAGGCAGGGTAGAAGGGGAAGAAGAGCATGCAGCCGTGGAGGCGAAAGAAGGCCCTGATGCGTTCGGGTGCCAAGTTCACCACCAAGTTTGATCCGCTGGAGCGGGAGGTGATTGGGGACCTCACCGCGACGGTGTCCGAGGCGCTGATCGCGCGTGCCCAGTCCGCGCCGAAGGACGAGTTCGCCGAGATGATGGGTCTGTCCACCGGGCATACGGAGGCCCCGCAGGATCCGAAGTTGGCGCGCCTGTTGCCTGATTTTGAGCGGGAGGGCGATGAGGAGTTCGACGGCGACAACGGGCTGTTGCGCAGCCTGCACGAAAATGACATCATCCGCGCGAAGCTGATGAACATCCGCGTGGTCAACGACGCACTTGGCCCCGATGGTGGTGTGGAGGTCACGATCGACGAGGAGGAGGCGCACCAGTTCGTCGCCGCGCTCAATGACATGCGCCTCTACATTTCCGCCGATGATCGCGGTGGCGAGGGCCATGCCCAGGACCGTGAGCGCCTGATGGAGTGGCTCGCTTTCTGCCAGGACTCGTTGCTCGATGTCTTAAGCGAGTGAGCCATTGCTTGTCGACGATGCGGTGCACCTCCCCTGCGCCCACCTCTCCCTCGGCGATACTGGTGTTACGGCGTTTGTCTCCGCCGACCCGCGGGGGATGCTGGCGGCTGTGGATGTGCGCGGCGGCGGGCCAGGCACCCGCGAAACCGACCTGTTAGACCTACACAATACGGTCGAGCGCGTGCACGCCATCCTGCTGTGCGGCGGCTCTGCCTTCGGGCTGGCGGCAGCCGACGGGGCGATGCGCGAGCTGGAGTCCCGCGGGGTGGGCTTCCCGGTTTTCGGCGAGGATTCGCCGGGCCCGCGCGTACCGATCGTGCCCGCGGCCGTCATTTTTGATCTGGCGGTCGGCGACCCCGCGCACCGACCAAGCGCCGAGGACGGCGCCGCAGCGGTCGCTGCCGCGTGTGATGGTGCGGTGAAAAGCCCGGCGCAGCTGGCATCCGGCAGCGTCGGTGCGGGCTGTGGTGCAACCGCGGGCGTGTTGCGCGGTGGTTTCGGCACCGCCTCACGCACCGCGGCCGCAGGCACGGTCACCGCGGCAGTGGTAGCCAACCCTGTGGGCGCGGTGGTGGACACGCGCACCGGCCTGCTCTTCGGCGACCCGAGCGCTCCCGCGGTGGATACGCAGCGCTTCGCCCAGCTCAAGCGCCCCGCCCCGCAGCTGAACACCACCATCGGCGTGCTGGCCACCGACGCGGCGCTGCCCCCGTCCCAGCTCAAGCGGCTCGCCATTGCCGGTCACGACGGTTTGGCCCGTGCGATCCGCCCGGCGCACTCGCCGCTGGACGGGGACACGCTCTTCGCGGTGTCTGCCCCGCAGGATCCCGCGCGGGAAGTAGCACCGTGTAGCCCGGAGGCGCTCGCGGAGTTGAGTGCCGCGGCGGCGGACGCCGTGGAGGCGGCGATTGTGAACGCGGTGCGCTCGGCCGGAAGCGGTTTCGGTCTGACCGCGTGGCGCGATCTCGCACGTGACTGATCGCGACCGCGGTTCGCGTGCGCCGCTACACTGGGTCAACGATGACTCACAACCCTTACGGATCTAGTCCTTACCACCCCGATGGCTGGGGTTACGGGCAAACCGGCCAGCCCGGCTACGGCAAGCCGTTCAATCGCCCGTTCTCTCACCCGGAGAACCAGCCACCGGCCTTCTCTTACCACCAGCAGCCACTGGACAAGAGCACGAAGCGGAAGCAGCAGCGGCGCACAGGGTGGCGTTTCGCGTTGACGTATCTGGCAGTGATCTGGGTTGTGTACGCCTTAAACGCCCTGGTGTTCGACGGCACGCTGTGGGTTTTCGGCATCCAGCCTCTCGACCTTTCGACAATCTGGCACATCTTTACCTCCCCACTCCTGCACGCGAACCTGGAGCACATCGTGGGTAACTCGATTCCGGGCGCGATCTTCGCCTTCCTCATCGGGTACTCGGGCAAGCGCGTCTTCTGGGAGGTCACTACCTTCGCCATGCTGGTCAGCGGCTTGGGTACGTGGTTGATCGGCGGAATCGGCACGAACCACATTGGTGCCTCCGGTGTGATTTACGGGTGGCTGACGTACCTGCTGCTGCGCGGCATCTTTAACCGTTCCTTGCCGCAGATCCTCCTGGGACTTGTCCTGGCGTTTTTCTACTCCAGTCTGATTTGGGGCGTACTGCCTGGTACTCCTGGGGTGAGCTGGCAGGCCCACCTGTGCGGCGCGATTGGCGGGCTGCTCGCGGGCATGTTCATTACCTCCGACGACCCGCCTGAGCTGGTGGCTAAACGAGAGGCGAAGCAGGCGCGAAAGCAAGCAGGGAGGTAGAAAGACGTATGCGTCCGGATAATTCGGCCCCGATTGGGATTTTTGACTCCGGCGTGGGCGGGCTGACGGTGGCGCGCGCGGTGATGGATCAGCTGCCGCACGAGTCGATCAGCTACATCGGTGACACTGCCAATGCCCCCTACGGCCCGCAGTCGATTGCCGACGTCCGCAGCCACGCCCAGCGCATCGGCGACGAGCTGGTCGAGCAGGGCTGCAAGATGCTCGTGATTGCCTGCAACACCGCAACCGCAGCCTTCTTGCACGACGCGCGCGAGCGCTACGACATCCCGGTGCTCGAAGTCATTCAGCCGGCGGTGCGCCGCGCGATCTCGGCGACTCGCAACAACAAGGTCGGCGTGATCGGCACCCAGGGCACGATCACCTCGGGC
The DNA here is from genome assembly GCF_000739455.1 of Corynebacterium imitans. Classification (NCBI taxonomy): domain Bacteria; kingdom Bacillati; phylum Actinomycetota; class Actinomycetes; order Mycobacteriales; family Corynebacteriaceae; genus Corynebacterium; species Corynebacterium imitans. The sequence continues at coordinate 2,008,398 of NZ_CP009211.1, read as the reverse complement.
GCGTACCAGGACCTCTTTTCGCTCAAGTCCGACCTGGAGGTCAGCGCCGCGGCGTGCCCCGCGTTCGTGGAGTTCGTCGAGCGCGGCATCACCTCCGGGCGCCAAATCCTCGGGGTGGCGCAGGGATACTTGGAGCCGCTCCAGGCGGCTGGGGTGGACACCCTGGTGCTCGGGTGTACCCACTATCCGCTGCTGTCGGGCGTGATCCAGCTCGCGATTGGCGAGCACGTCACGCTGGTGTCCTCCGCGGAGGAGACCTCGAAGGACGTGCTGCGGGTGCTCACAGAGCGCGACATGCTCGCGCCCGCGCCGCAGGAAGGTGGCCGTGCACCGGAGCGCGTGTTCGCCTCTACTGGTGACCCGGCGGTCTTCGATCGGCTTGCGGAACGTTTCCTCGGACCGCAGGTGCACGCGGTTGGAGCAAAGGCACCCAGATGAGACAAAATACCCGGAAGTTTAGAATTCCCCCTCAATTCGTGGCACAGTGATTCCATGAAGTTGACCATCCTCGGCTGTTCCGGGAGCCTCGCCGCCCCCGGAAATCCTGGTTCCTCCTACGTTGTCAGCGTTGCCGGCAACAGCGACATCGTCCTGGACTTCGGCCCAGGCGCACTGGCCGCGATGCAGGAGCACTTCGACCCGGCCGATGCGCACGTGTGCTTCAGCCACCTGCACGCCGACCATTGCTCCGACATCGCCTCGCTGTTGGTGTGGCGCCGCTACCACCCCACCAAGCCAGCGAGCACACGCCACCGCATGCTGGGGCCGAGCTACACCCCGGAGCACGTGGGCAGAATGAGCGCCGACGGCCCCGGCCAGGTCGACGACATCGCCGACACCTTTGACTTCTCCCCGCTGCGCGCCGGGCACACCGAGACGCTTGGCGACGTGGCGCTTACCCCCTTCGACGTCGTCCACCCCGCGGCCGAGTCGCATGCGCTGCGCCTGGAGCATGACGGCAAGGTGCTGACGTATTCGGGCGACAGCGCGTATACCCCCTCGCTCGTGGATGCGGCCCGCGGCGCGGACCTTTTCCTGTGCGAGGCAGCCTGGGGTGCCTCAGCGGAGGGCAACCCGGAGGGGATGCACATGTCGGGCCGGGAGGCGGGCCGTATTGCCCGCGAGGCGGGCGTGCGCACACTAGTGATCGTGCACATCCAGCCCTGGTCGAGCGTGCAGGACACGCTGGCCGCGGCCCGCACCGAGTTTTCTGGGGAGATCGTCATCGGCGCAGCAGGCGATGTCTTCGAGCTCTAGCGTGCGGGTACGCTGGTGCCCATGACTGATTTCACACGTGCAGATGGCCGCGGTTTGACGCAGATGCGCCCGGTGCGCATCACCCGCGGTTTTACCTCCAACCCTGCTGGCAGCGTGCTCGTCGAGTTCGGCAACACGCGCGTCATGTGCACGGCCTCCGTGGAGGAGGGCGTGCCGCGCTTCAAGAAGGATTCGGGTGAGGGGTGGCTTACCGCCGAGTACGCGATGCTGCCCTCGGCCACGCATGATCGCATGCCGCGCGAGTCGATGCGCGGCAAGGTCAAGGGCCGCACGCATGAGATTTCGCGCCTGGTTGGCCGTTCCCTGCGCGCCGCGGTCGATCTTTCCGAGCTCGGGGAGAACACGATCCAGCTGGATTGCGACGTGCTGCAGGCCGACGGTGGGACCCGCACGGCGTCGATTACCGGCGCATACGTGGCGCTCGCGGACGCGATTGAGGTGCTCAAGGAGCGCGGCGTCGTGCCGGGCGAGCCGCTGCTCAAGCCGGTCGCGGCGGTTTCCGTCGGCATCGTCGACGGCCGAGTGAGCCTGGACCTGCCGTACGAGGAGGACTCGCGCGCCGAGGTCGACCTGAACGTGGTGATGCAAGAAGGCGGCAACTTCGTGGAGATCCAGGGCACCGGCGAGCAGGGCCTCTTCGGCCGCAAGGAACTCAACGAGATGCTCGACGTGGCTGAGCTGGGGCTCAACTCGCTTATCGACGCCCAGAAGGCGGCCCTGGGATGGTAAGAGTCCTCGTCGCCTCGAACAACCCCGGCAAGCTCCGCGAGCTCGAGCAAGTGCTGCGCGAGCTTTCCATCGAGGGCATCGAGCTCGTCTCCTTGCGCGACGTCGAGCCCTACCCGGAACCGCAGGAGGACGGGCTGACCTTCGAGGACAACGCGCTGATCAAGGCGCGCGCCGGGGCCGCCCACACCGGCCTGCCGTGCGTGGCGGATGACTCCGGGCTTGCCGTCGTTGCCTTAAATGGCATGCCGGGCGTGCTGTCGGCGCGCTGGTCGGGGGATCATGATGCCCCGGACGTGGACGAGGCGAACAACCGCCTGCTGCTTGCACAGATGCGACACATCGCACTGCGGGACTGCGCCTTCGTCTCCTGCTGCGCGCTCGTGACCCCGGCGGGCGACGAGTTCACCGCCGAAGGCCGCTGGACCGGGCAGCTTTTGCACGCGCCACAGGGCGAGGGCGGGTTTGGTTACGACCCGCTGTTTGCCCCGGACGATGCCCCGCAGCGAGCCAACGGTGCCGCGATTTCCTCGGCTGAGCTTTCCCCGGAGGAAAAGAACGCGCGCTCGCACCGTGGACAGGCGCTGCGTGCGCTGGCCCCGGACATCACACGGCTGTTGGGTTAGGGTGGGGGCATGAAAAAGACGATTGCCCTTTGCACAAGTGCCCTGTTCGCTAGCGCCACCCTCGTCGGGTGCGGTTCCTCCTCCGAGTGGGACGGTGCCTGGTCCGGGGACGTGACGCCGACTGAGTCGGGCCAGCCTCACGGGGCGGCCACGCTTACCATTGACGGGGGCGACTGCTCCTGGGAGCTGACGGAGCCGACCGGGGAAACCAACGACGCGCGCTGCGAGCAGGACGACGAGGAATTTAAGCTCGCCGACCCGCTCAGCGGCCGGGATCTGGAGTACAAGGGCCAGATCAACGGCGATACGCTGACCATGACGCCGGATAATGACCGGGCGGAAAAGATTGGCGTGATGGTGCTGACCCGCACCACCGACGAGGAAAACTAATCGCTACAGCTGGAACGTCGCGGTGACTTCCTTGCGGCGCTTTGCCTCCACTACAAAGGAGAGGAACGGCACCACGCCGGAGATCGCCGTGACCACCCAGGTGCTCGCGGGCCAGCGAGCTTTGAGGCCCAGGTTCAAAGAAGTGACAAGGAAGACCATGTAGGCGATCCCGTGGACCCTGGCCACCCAGGCCAGGTAGGCCACGTCCATGTGGAAGCCGTACTCCAGGATCATCCGCAGCACCAGCAGCAAAAGGAGCACGCCGGTCACCCAGGCGGCGATGGAAAACAGGCTCAGCGCCTGCTTGACGCGACGCTGGCGCTCCGGGTGAATGCGGTTCGGTGCCTGCGGCTCGGTTGGCTGGGGTTGGGGCTGGGTCATTGACCGTCCTTCTCCTCTGGGGTGTGTTCGCTGCCTGCGCCTCGCCTGCGCGGGGTCAACAGATCGTTGTATTCCTCGACGTCCATCTGCGGGCGGGTGGGAAGGAAGTCCTCGTCGATCTGCGTCGGTGTGCTGGGATCGTTGCCGTAGCGTGCCAGGTCCGCCTCGTAGAGGTGCTCCATTTGCTCACCGGCGTTGAGGGCGTCAATCTTCTCGTTCTCCATCCGGATACCGGCCCGGTACGCGTAGACGAAGAATGCGCCGAAGAAGGGCCACTGCAAGGCGTAGCCCAAGTTTTGGAACGTGCCGGTGCCCGACTGGTAGCGGGTCCACTGCCACCACGCCAGCAGGCACGTGGTGATCACCGCGGCGATGAGTAAGAGAATGTGCCAAGCACGAACCTTCACACGGGAGCGTTTCTCCGGTGCGGGGGTCTGGGGGTCGCGGTGCTCGTTCACACCTGAACAGTCTACCAATGTGGCCCCCGTGGCCAAACTAAAGTTGGAGTCGGTTTCAAATTGTGGCCCATTGGCATGTAGGATGTCTCCCATTGCGCGCCCGTGGCGGAATTGGCAGACGCGCTGGATTTAGGTTCCAGTGTCTTCGGACGTGAGAGTTCAAGTCTCTCCGGGCGCACCACTTCTCAAGCTTCGCGCTAGAGGTTTTCGAGCGCGTGCTCGGCCTGGGCACGAGTAAAGTGCTCCGGGCCTTTGGTCAGCGCGTCGAGTAGTTCTTCTTCCGGCGTGCCATCCGCGTGCATCTGCCGCGCCACCTGGAGCGCGAGCGCATTCCAATCTGCCTCAACCGTATCGACGGCGTAGGAGGCAGCGTCGGTGGAGAAGCCCTCCTCGTCCCGCAGCTGGTTGTACAGGTTGGACTTAGACAGTGGCTGGGCGGCCAGGTACTCCTCGGCTGCCTGCAGTGCGTCGCGCGACTCGGCGGGGAGCGTCTCTTCGGCTTCTGGCGCGCTGTTTTCCGTGTCGGGCAGGCCAACTACCCCGTCCTCGGCCGCGTGGTGCTCGGATGTCTCCACGGTTTCGGTGACCTGCGTGGTCTGTGCCGCTTGCGGGGTCTCCGGCGCGGCGTCATTGCTGTCGTTGCTGCTGAGCAGCAGCCATCCGAGGAACCCAAAGCCGAAGGCTGCCAGCAAGCCGACGGTGACCCACTGCGCTGCTGTGGAGCGGGGACGCTCGTTTTCAACCTGCGGCTGCGGCTCGTAGGGATGCGTCGCGTTATCGGGCGTAGTGGGGTTCGGGGTTGGATCGTTCGGGGAAGTCATGTGGCCTCACTTGCTTCTTCGTCTCGGCGGCGAGCACCGCCCTCGGTTCACTGATATGACCATTATGGGGCGGCGTGCCGTCGATAAGCAAAAGGGCCCTAGAGATCCCAGTCGCGCAGGATGCGGCCGACGTGGCCGGAAGCGCGCACATTGTACTGGCACTGGGCGATCGTGCCGACGCCGTCGGCATCCACGTCCACCAGGAAGGTCGAGCGAATGACGCCCTGGGTGACCTTGCCGTACATCTTCTTTTCGCCGAACGCACCGTAGGCGGTGAGCGTCTCCTTCGACTCGTCGCCGAGGAGCTCGACGCCAAGGTCGTGCTTGGCACGGAAGTCAGCCAGCTTCTCGGTCGGATCGGGGCTAATGCCGATTACGGTGACCTTGGCGTTGGAAAACTCGTCGAGCTTCTCGGTGAAGTCGCACGCCTCGGTGGTGCAGCCGGGGGTGTTTGCGCGCGGGTAGAAGTAGACGATGACGCGTTGGTCGGCGAAGTCTGCGAGCGAGACCTGCTCGCCCTTATCGTTGGGCAGGGTAAAAGCGGGGGCAGTGTCGCCCTTTTCTAGTCTGATCTGATCGGTCATACCTCCCCGTTTTACACTACTGTTGTTGAAAGAACCGCTGAACAACGAAAACGTAGGAGTACAACGTGGCACGAGACATTCACGATATTGAGCGCGACATCTCCCGCACCCGCAGCCAGCTGGCCGCTACCCTCGACGAGCTCGCCGACCGCACCAGCCCGGCAACCTTGGTGGATGGTGCCAAGTCGAGCGCCGCTGAGTGGCTGCAGGACGAGACGGTGCAGAAGGTGCTCGCCGGTATCGGCGCTGCCGTCGTCGCGCTCGTGGGCATCAAGGTGCTCAACGGCCGCAAGCGCAAGAAGGAGCTCAAGGAGCTGCAGAAGCTGCTCTCGCGCGACTAAGCACGCACAGTAAAGGCCGTCCACCTGGATCTGATGATCGGGTGGACGGCCTTCTCTTTTATTTTGGCGAGCGCCTAGACCAGTTCCGCACCGGCGTCGAGCATCTCCTGCAGCGCTTGGGCGCCGGTGGCGTCGTCGACTGGGGCGACCATGGACCGCAGCACGCGCACCGTCCAGCCCTGCTTCAGCGCGTCGAGGACGGTAGCGCGGACGCAATGGTCTGTGGCGATGCCGCACACGTCTAGCGCCGCAATCTCGTGGGCGCGCAGCCAGGCGGCCAGCGAGGTGCCGTTGGCATCAGCACCCTCGAAGGCGGAGTAGGAGGCCGAGTACTGGCCCTTGCGAAAGAAGACATCAATGGCAGAGGTGTCGATGGGGCCTCGAATCTCCGCACCGAAGGTGTCAGCAACGCAGTGCGGCGGCCACGTGTCGCGGAAATCGGGGGTCTCGGAGAAGTGCTCGCCCGGGTCGATGTGCCAGTCCTGGCTAGCCAGGACGTAGGCGTACTCACGGGTGCGGTTGTCCTCGGAGGCGAGGAACTGGGCAATTTTCGACGCGGCCTCATCCCCGCGGGCGGTCGCAAGCGGCCCGCCGGGGCAGAAGTCATTTTGCACGTCGACGAGCAGGAGTGCAGTTTTCATGTCTATAACCTTAATAAAAGCTCAATAACGGTGCAAATAGTTGGGTTGGGATTCTTAGGAAGTGTTGAACAATTCGGATTGTTGAACGATTGTGCAGGTCATGGTTGTGGTGATGGTGCTGTGTGTTCTCAGGAATCTAAGGGGGTAGACGGAGAGAAAACCCGGTGTAGGCAGTATAAAATCTGGCGGCCGGGGTGTGAAGGTGGTGTGACTGGGGGTTGGGTGAAAGGTGTCTGCGTGTGTGGTTCTAAACGTGTTCTAAACGGAGCTAGCTCCATTTGGGTCCGCAGGCCCAATTAGTGGGGTAAAGGGTGGGGTTTCACGAAAAGAAGCCAGGCCAGAGAGTCTGATAAACTCTCTGGCCTGGCCTTTCTGTGCGCCATCAGGGAATCGAACCCCGAACCCACTGATTAAGAGTCAGTTGCTCTGCCAATTGAGCTAATGGCGCGTATTTTGTTTTTTCTCTGTTGCTCTCGGCAACGTTGAAAACAATAACACCATCTCGTGGCAACTGTGAAATCGCCTGGTCATCCACGGTTTTCTTAGTGTCCAAATTGTGATCTTTCTTGGCCTTGTTGAAGTAGCATTTTCTTCCCCGGTGCCGATAGGGTGTGTAGGACGGAAATGCGCAGGGAGGCGCGCAAGGATTGTGGAGGCAAGGATTTGCTCATGCGTAAAACTGCAGTGATGCGGCGAATCGCCAGTGCGTTGACGGTGGGCGCGTTGGCGGCGGGGTTGGCGTCCTGCACGATCGGGGACACGGATGGTGGCGAGGCGCTGGAAAGTGCTGCGCACACCGAGGAGCAAGAGACTGAAAAGCTGCCGGAGCCTCCGGAGTTTTCATTCACTGACGGTGACGAGGACGTTGCGCCCGGCGACCCTGTGACTGTCAGTTCGGAGGCGGGTCTGAAGTCGGTGGTGATGACCAACGAAGAGGGGAAGACCATCAAGGCCGCTATGAACGATGAGAAAACCGAGTGGCACACGACTGAACCGCTTGGTTATGGGCGTATCTACACGGTGGTAGCAACCGATACGGCGGGGCAGGAGAAGACCAAGACGTTTACTACCGTGGTGCCGGCTGCGCAGACCAATGTGTACATGGGTCCGCTTGACGGTGCGACGGTTGGCGTCGGTCAGGCGATTACCTTCCAGTTTGATGTGCCGATTCAGGATACGAAGGCCGTCGAGGAGCTCATTGATGTCGAGACTTCGAACGATACGGAGGGCGGCTTCTTCTGGCTCGATGCCACGGAGCTGCGCTGGCGTCCGAAGGAGATGTGGGAGCCGGGCACTGAGGTGACCGTATCTGCGAATGTTTACGGCAAGGACATGGGCGGCGGCATCTACGGTGTAGAGGACGTGCAACACAGCTTCACTGTCGGTGACAAGGTTGAAGCCGTGGTGGACAACAACGACAAGATGCTGCGCTTCTACCGCAATGACGCACTGGAGAGGGAGTTCCCGATCTCGCTGGGCACGGACGGCTCCTTCGACACGCCAAACGGCACCTACGTGGTGGGGGACATGCACGAGTCGCTCGTGATGGACTCGCGCACCTTCGGCCTTGGCTTGGGGCAGGGTGGCTACGTCACGCCAGTCTCGTATGCGACGCAGCTGTCCTACTCCGGCATTTACTTGCATGGGGCGCCGTGGGCTGTCTGGGCGCTGGGCAATACGAACCAGTCGCACGGGTGCATTAATGCCACCATCGCGGATGCGCAGTGGTTCCAGCAAAACGTGAAGCGTGGCGATGTAGTCACGGTGACAAACGCCGGTGGCGGCACGCTTAACGGTTCCGATGGTCTCGGGTACTGGAATATGGATTGGGAGACTCGCTCGGGTGGGAGTGCTGACCCGAACGCGTAAGGGGGCGTCGAGAAGCAAAAGGCTCCAGGCACTGATGGTGCTTGGGGTCTTTTTTTATTCACAAATTTGGCCCGGATGACCGGACCGTTTTTCTCCCTTCTTTAAAGCTATAGGCCGATAGATAGAATCCTGCCTGTAGCTATCGGGCTATAGAAAAGGGTAGGTAAATGACACACGATCAACTACTAGTTGCCTCGGGTAACGCCGGGTGGATGCTCATCAGCGCCTCGCTCGTACTGCTGATGACGCCGGGGCTCGCGCTGTTCTACGGCGGCATGTCGGGTCGTCGAAGTGCGCTGAACATGATGATGATGTCTTTTGGCGCGATGGCGGTTGTCCCCGTCATCTACGTCCTGTGGGGTTGGTCGGCCTCCTACGGGGGAGACGATCTCGGCGGCATCGTTGGTAACCCGCTGCAGACCTTCGGGCTGCGCGGCGAGATCATGGACTCTAATGGCGACTTCATCGCAGGGGATAGTGGCTACCCGCGGATTGTGGATATCGGGTTCCAGGTCACCTTCGCCATCATCGCAGTGGCGATCATCTCCGGTGCGCTGGCCGGGCGCGTGAAGTTCGGGGCTTGGCTGGCCTTTGTCGCCGGCTGGGTCACCCTCGCGTACTTTCCCATCGCGCACATGGTGTGGGACGGCGGGCTGCTTTCTGAATCTGAAAACTCGATTGCCGCGTGGCTCTTCGGTACCACCGGCGAGGAAGCGAGCGTCGCACCCGTGGACTTCGCGGGCGGCACCGTTGTGCACATCTCCGCTGGCGCTGCTGCGCTTGTGCTCGCGCTCTACGTCGGTGCGCGCAAAGGCTTCCCGACGAAAGTGGACAAACCGCACAACCTGCCGATGGTGATGCTGGGTACCGCACTGCTGTGGTTCGGCTGGTACGGGTTCAACGGCGGTTCCGCGTTTGCGGCTGATGGCATGGCAGGCCTGGCGTGGATGAACACCACCGTGGCTACCGCTGCCGCAATGCTGGGCTGGATGGCTGTCGAAGCCGTGCGCGACAAGGCGGCAACCTCGCTCGGCGCTGCATCCGGCGCGGTCGCTGGCTTGGTCACGATCACGCCGGCGGCCGGGACGCTTACGCCGGTGACCTCCATCCCGCTTGGCGCGCTCGGCGGTGTCATCGCTTGCTTGGCCATCGGGCTGAAGTACCGCTTCGGTTTTGACGACTCGCTCGATGTCGTTGGCGTGCACCTGTGCGCCGGGTTGTGGGGTACCGTCGGTCTGGCGCTGTTCGCAGATGGCCGCGGGATTCTCAACGGTTACGCCGGTGAGGGACTGAAGCTGCTGGTAGTGCAAGTGTGTATCGCGCTGGTGGCGCTGCTCGTCTCGGGCCTTGTGACGCTGCTGCTCGCAGTACTGATCGGTGCCACGATCGGCTGGCGAGTCAGCGAGGCCGAAGAACACGACGGCATCGACCTCGCCCAGCACCGCGAGTCCGCCTACGACATCAGCGAGGCCGGCGGTAAGACACAGCCGCTTATGCGCCCGCTGCCGGAGGCACTCTTGGCCGCCCCCCGGTATCCAGCAATCAGGTTCTCAGCAGCCAGATCCCGCACAACCAGTTTCCCGCAAGCGCAGCCGCAGGCAGCGGCAACAAAGGAGTAAATCATGATGAAGCTCATTACCGCAGTGGTGCAGGTCTACGCTCTACCTGCGATTCGTGAAAACCTCGAGCGCGAGGGCGTGCGCGGGATGACCGTGACGGAAGCTCAGGGCTACGGCCAGCAGCGCGGGCGCACCGAAATCTACCGCGGCACCGAATTCTCGGCGGAGTTTGTGCCTAAGGTCAAGATCGAGGTCGTGGCGGGCGAGTGGCAAGTAAACCAGATCGTGGACGCGATCTTGCAGGCCGCATCGACGGGGAACGTCGGCGACGGGAAGATCTGGGTCAGCCCCATCGAAGAAGTCATCCGAGTGCGAACCGGCGAGCGAGACGAGGAGGCGCTCTAGACCTTGGCCCGTGCTTCTTCGGCCTCAATCTCAGCGTTGAACTCGCGCTTGGAGGATTGCCACTGGTCTTCAGTCATACCGAGGCGCCAGTAGCCGGAGATGGAAACGTCTTCTCGGGGAACCTCAGATTCAACGAAGAGGAAGCGGCGCATCTCCTTGATCATTTCTGCGACACCGTGGATGAACCAGCTGGTTTTCTTTCCCTCCGGGGTGCCTGCCTCGCGCACTGCACGAGACAACTCGGTGCCGTGGGTTGCGCCGTTGCGGACCACCCAGTTGACCTCCACGCCCTCGCGGGTAGGGAGGTCGAACGTACGATCATCGGCCTCGATCTCGATATAAGCGGTCGCCGTCGCACCTGCTGGGAGGTGCTTCAAGCCGGCGCTAATGGCTGGTGCCGCAGACTCATCACCAGCCAGCACGAAATGCTCATAGTCTGCCGCAGGCCTCCACGCGCCGCCCGGGCCGAGGAAACCGAGCTTCTCTCCGACCTCGGCGGCGCGTGCCCAAGGGGCGGCCAATCCGGCATCGCCGTGGGTGACGAAGTCGACGTCGAAGTCCCCGGTTTCCGGATCCAGGTTGATCAGGGTGTAGGTGCGGGTGATGGGGTGTTTCTCGCGCGGCTGTTGCTCGCGAATCCGCGCGACATCAAACGGCCAGGCGTAATCGGCACCTTCTGGTGCGAACAATAACTTGATGTAGTGGTCGGTGAACTCGAGTTCCTTGCCAACCAATGCTGGGGAGTGCATGCTCAATCGGACCAGATCGGGAGAAATCTGCCGGCGACCGGTCACGGTTGCCTCATGCGCTTTACGGGGCTTGCGCTTCGGCGCTGCTGCTTGAGGTTGGGCAGCCATGGCTATCACTGTCCTTCAACACTTCTCGTATGCCGCGTACTGGCGGAGACTCACGGATCTGCGGTTAGGCAAGCCTAACACAATAATGCTGAAGGGGGTTTAAGTTTTCAGGAAAGGCAATGTACCCCGTAACCTGTTTGTGCAGGTTACGGGGTACTATTCGGGGTGGCTGACGGGACTCGAACCCGCGACACCCAGGATCACAACCTGGTGCTCTACCAGCTGAACTACAGCCACCATCGCTGCGTTTTCAGCAGCGGGATCTACCTTAGTACGCGAACGATGTTTTACAAAAACTGCTGGTAGGCGTCGGTAGCGTCGTGCTTCGCCTGCTCCGCTGCCGCAGTTTCCGGTCCCGGGGTGTCCACGAACACGGCGCGTCGGTAGTAATCCAGCTCCCGGATCGACTCCACGATGTCCGCCAGCGCGCGGTGTGCCATGCCCTTATCGGGCTGGTTGAAGTAGGCGCGGGGGAACCAGCGGCGCGTGAGCTCCTTGACGGTGGAGACGTCGATCATGCGGTAGTGTAGTGCCGCGTCCAGGCGGGGCATGTGCTCGCGGATGAAAGCGCGGTCGGTGGCAATGGAGTTGCCCGCCAAAGGAGCCGGGTGTGCCGGATCGCAGTGTTTTTCCAGCAGTTCAAGCACCGCGTCCTCGGCCTCCCGCACGGAAACCGTCGAGGCCTTGATCTCATCAAGTAGCCCGTTGTCGGTGTGCATCTTGGTGACAAAGTCGTCCATCTCGGCAAGCTCCGCCGCGCTTGCGCCGACGACGATGTCCAGGCCTTCATCGAGAATGTTCAGCTCTGCGTCGGTGACGAGTGCTGCGACCTCCACAATCACGTGACGTTTTGGGTCCAGGCCCGTCATCTCCAGATCAATCCAGACGATGCGGTTGTCTTTGGCCTGAATTTCCACGGTTATTCTTCTCCCATCTTTGCGTAAAAGCTGCCCACCAGCGGGGCAATGACACCGCGCGGGCCGTAGGTGGACACCACATCCATCGCCTTGGACAGCGGGCCAGGTACGACGCGGCGCTTGTTGGTGCGCATCGCGCGCAGCGTATCGCGCGAGCAGGACTCGTACGTCGTCCACAAAAAGTCCGGCACGACCTTATCCACGATGGATTGTTCCTCCTCGGGCACGTAGGCTTCGCGCACCGGACCCGGGGCGAGCAGCGTGCAGTGTACGCCGGTGTCCTTGAGCTCGTAGTGCAGCGCCTCGGTAAAGGCGTTGACCCCGGCCTTGGTGAAGACGTAGGTCGCGTTGTTGGGGATGGGGATGTTGCCCGCGGCGGAGCCAACGTTGCACAGCGCACCCTCGCCACGCGGCACCATCTGGTCCAGCACGGCCTTCGTGATGCGGAAGACCGCGGTGGCGTTGAGGTTGAACTGGTTCGTCTCGTACTCCCAGTCCTGCCGCATGAACGGACCGAAGCTGGCGATGCCCGCGGAATTGATGCACAGCGTGACCTTGCGCGTGGCAATGTGCGCGATGAGCGCATCAACGTCGCGCTGCTTGGCCAGGTCTGCCGCGAACACTTCCACGTTGATGCCGTGCGCGTCGCTCAGCTTGCGAGCGAGCTCCATGAGCAGGTTCTCGCGCCGGGCGACAAGGATGAGGTTGTAGCCTGCGGCGGCAAGGTCGCGTGCCATTGCCTCGCCGATCCCCTGCGACGCGCCGGTCACCAGGGCATAAGAATCGATTTCGGGGGCTGGAAAAGTCATGGTTTACAGGGTACCTGGGCTATTGCTTCTCGACGCCCGCCTCACCCCTCGCAAGCGCCTCCAGCGCATCCATATGAGCCAGGAACGCGGCGCGCCCCTCCCTGGTAAGCGTGACCCACACCGTGTCCTTTTGCCTCGTGGACCCGTACTCGCGGAAGCGGGTGATATAGCCCGCTTCTTCCAGGGCGGTGAGTTGTTTGGACAGCGTGGCGTCGGAAAGCTGCGTGGCGTCGCGAAGCGTGCCGAAGCGCATCTCGTAGCGCACCTCGCCCTCGTAGGCGCCGGCGGCGTTGAGCGCTGCGCAGATTTTGAGCCGGTTGATGGGGTGAATGATGGGGTTAGTCATGGTACTTGCTCCAGGTCAGGCCGTACGCGGCGATAAAGCCGACCGTGAAGAGAACGCCGAGGGTGATGACGGCGGTGGTGCCGGCGGTCTGAGCGAGCATCATCACTGGGTAGGCGAGCAGCGGGGCGATGGCGGCCTTCCAATTGAGCTTCGGGTCCTCGCGCACCTCCTGCTTCATTGCGGTGCGTACTCCGCGTTTCGCGGAGAACTCAATCCATACGATGCCGACAATGCCGACGAGAAGGACGAGTAGCCCCCACGCGTGTCCGAGCAGCGTGAGCGTCATGCCTGCGCCGAAGCAGACGCTGGTGGCAGTGATGTGCAGCCACGGCACGCGCTGCGCGCTAGCTGTCGCGCGGGCCTCGGTTGCGCGTACAGCGGCGAGTGCCTCCCGGGCCTCGGCAGTATCCATGTTTTCCATAGTGGAAAGTATAGACCGCGGGGACGGTGTTGTCGCGGTAGTATTGAGCCATGCTTGACCGCGACGAACTCATCTTCAGCCAAACCAAGGCGCTAGGTACGGACGAGTTTGAGATCACTGACGCTGCAGGCACGCTTGTCGGCACCGCGCGGCAAACCCTCAAACTCAGTGACCTCTTCTCTAGCTCTCGCGGTACCGAGGTGCGCGATGTCGAAGGCAACCTCGTACTCGGGGTGACTGACCCGGTGAACCTGATCCACGATTCCTACGAGGTCCGGCTTGCCAATCCTGGCATGCTGCTGGCCACCCTGCGCACCCGTTTCGCCTGGCTCCGCACCAAGCTTAACTTGGAGATTGCGGGCTTTCCCGAGGTGGAAGTCGATGGCAAGATCATGGCCTTCGACTTCACGCTGACCAGCATGGGCCGCGAAATCGCCCGCATCACCGCCGAGTACTCAGGGATGGGCCGGATGATGATGGGCAAGACTACGTACCGCATCTCTTTTGCGCCCGGGCTCGACGAGCGCCAGCACGCCGCGATTCTGGGGTCTGCCGTGGCAATCGACATGTTGCGGCGAAAGCGGAGAAACAGTTCTTAGGCGGCCTTAAGTGAAATAAGCGCCCCCAGCAGGATTCGAACCCGCGACCAGCCGGGTAGAAACCGGATGCTCTAATCCACTGAGCTATGGGGGCATGCCGCGTCAGCCGTGTATGTGCTTTGCGGCCCGCTCATTGTAGCGCATGGCCAGTTAGGCACCCCAATCAATCGAAAGTAGGGTAGGGGGCATGTCTGAAGTGGGAGTTCGCAAGCGAGCCGTCCGGTCGTCCTGGCCCGTGTATGTCGTGGCATTTCTTCTCGCCGCGTTGATCGCCGGGGCGGTGGCGCAGTCCTTCTCGGGCGCGTCCCTTGCCGCGCTGGGTATCCCGGATCCAGGCGCGCTCACGACCGCCGGGCTGCCTGCGTTGCGCGGGGTGGTCTGGCTGCTTGCGGCGTTGTCCACTGGCTCGTTCATGCTGTCGGCGTGGTTGATCCCGCCGAGAATGCCCGAGGGTGAAAACGCGGATCTCAACGGGGCGCGTTTGACCGTCGATGGCGTGATCGCGTCGCGTACCGGCGGCTGGGCGCAGCTGGCGATGGCGCTGATTTCGCTGGTGATGATCCCGCTGGTGCTTTCCGACGTCTCCGGCCAACCACTCGCAGACGTCTTCTTCCAACTCAGCGCGTGGTCGGTCGCGCTGGAGCAAGTGGCCGAGGCGAAGGTCTGGCTGATTACCGCAGCGCTTTCGGCGGTGGTCGGTGGGGGAGCGCTTTTCGCCCGCAGCTGGTTCTCGCAGGTTGCTTTATTTTTTGGTGCGATCTGCACGATTATGCCGCTGGCGCTGACCGGGCACTCCGCCTCTGGTGGTAGCCACGACTTCGGAACGAACTCGTTGATTTGGCACCTGGTGTTCATGCTGCTGTGGATCGGCGGGCTGATGGCGTTGGTCGCGCACGGGCGCAGGCTTGGCCCCAACCTGGAGATGGCCGCGCGCCGCTACTCCATGATCGCTTTTGCCGCGCTCGTGGTCATGCTCGTGTCCGGCGTGGTCAATGCGCTGATCCGCGTGCGCCTGTCGGACATGCTGGACTACGCCTATGGTTGGGTGATCCTGATCAAATTCGGCGGCATCCTCGTGCTCGGTCTGATGGGGTTGGCACACCGCCAGATCACGCTGCCGCAGCTGGAAAAGCGTCCGGGTGCGTTTACCCGGTTTGCCGCGGTCGAGGTCGCCGTGATGGCAGCGATCGCGGGTATTTCCGTCACGCTGGGGCGTACGCCGCCCCCGCCGCCGCTGGACCCGAACCTCACGCCGATGCAGATCAAGCTGGGCTACAACCTGTACGAGCCGCTGACCTGGACGAATTGGCTGACCTTTTGGCGTCCGGAGTTGCTCTACAGCGTGATCGCCATCTGGCTTGCCGCGTATTACCTGCACCTGCTGCGCCGCGTCGACGGGTGGAACAACGTCCGGACGGCGTGGTGGCTGGCGGGCTGCGCCATGCTTGCGGTGACCATGAGCTCGGGGCTGGGGATGTACATGCCAGCCGCTTACTCGACGCACATGACCGTCCACATGATCCTGTCAATGGGTGTGCCCGTCTTTTTGGTGCTGGGAGCGCCTTTAACGCTGGTGCGCGAGGCCTACCCGGCCGGCGAGTTCAATCCGCGTCTGTGGGCGGAGAGCTTCCAGCGCTCGAGGTTCCTGCAGATTGTGACCTACCCGCCGGTATCGGTGGTGCAGTTTCTGGTGCTGTTCTACGTCATGTACGTCTTCCCCTCGCTATACGCGCTGATGATTTCAGAGCACGCGGGCCACGTCCTGATGAATGTGGTGTTTTTGGTCTCGGGGTACTTCTACTTCTGGGAGCTGATTGGCATCGACGAGATCCCGGGGCGCGCCTCGGCGAAGGTGCGCCTGGCCTGGCTGTGGGTGTCCATGCCGGTCCACCTGTTCATGGGTGTCTACCTCATGCAGCTGAACTTCGTGTTGGCGGAGGATTTCTATCGTTCGCTGCTGTTGCCGTGGGAGCCGGACCTGCTGCACGACCAGAAGGTCGGTGGCGGCATCGGTTGGGCATCCGGTTCCTTCCCGCTCGTGATTGTCTTTGCGGAGCTGTTCCGAGCTTGGCTGTCGGAGGATAGGCGCGAAGCAGTCGAATCTGACAGGCGTGAAGAAGAAACGGATGACGAGGAATGGCGCAGGTATAACGAAATGCTGGCGCAGTACAACGACAGGTAGCTGCGGGAATACGAATATTTCGCGCTACCCCTTCCCTTTTCTTTAGATTCGTGTAATCTGTGTCCCGGGCGGTAGTTTTGTTTAGTTCGTTGCCGTCCCGCAATAACACACGACAGAATCTGCATGAAGAAAAGGACTTTGAACCATGAGCCACCTGCACACTCACCTGCACGGCAACCTTATTGAAGATCCGGTGTTCCGCACCTTTGAGAACTCGGATGCTTCACTTACCAAATTCCGGCTTGCTGCCTCGCGCCGCAGGCTCGTCACTCAAAAGAGCGATACCGACGGCGCGCCGGGCGCGAATGCCAACCAGGTCTGGGAGGACACAGACCAGCTGTATATCGACGTCGAGTGCTGGGGCCAGCTCGCCGTCAACGTCGCCGCCTCACTGAAGAAGGGTTTCCCGGTTTCCGTCTGTGGCAAGCTCGTTACCGAGACGTGGGAGGTCGACTCTGCTGACCCGGAGAAGGGCAAGGAGATGCGCTCCAAGATCGTGCTGAAGGCGCACCAGGTCTCCTTTGATCTTTCGCACTACCAGGTCAGCAGCGTGCGCTCCGTGCCGACCGGCAACACACTGCAAGGGCAGAAGCCGTTGGAACCGAAGTCGAAGTGGGACCTGGTTAGCGGGGGAGGGGATGAGCACCGGGTCAGCGCGGAAGATGCCCTCGAGCAAGTGAATAAAGCGAAGGAGCGAGAGAAGGTGGGCGCGGCCGCCGGCGGTGAAAAGGTGGCGGCTGGGAAGGGGGAGGCGGACACGCCGCCCTTTTAGTACCTACGGCGGGCCATATGCAGTCGCCGAAATGATGTAGTCTGTGGAAAGCATTTGCGCATATCTCACAGTCAATTTCACAAGAGGGGACTTCACGTGGCTGAGTTCATCTACACGATGAAAAACGTACGCAGGGCCATCGGTGACAAGGTCATTCTGGACAATGTCACCATGGCCTTCTACCCCGGCGCCAAGATCGGTGTCGTGGGGCCCAACGGCGCGGGTAAGTCGTCGTTGCTCAAGATCATGGCTGGCATTGACCAGCCGAACAACGGCGAGGCTTTCCTCCAGCCCGGTGCTTCGGTGGGCATCCTGCTGCAGGAGCCGCCGCTGAATGAGGAGAAGACGGTGCGTGAGAACGTCGAGGAGGGCCTCGGCGACATCTTTGAGAAGAAGGCTCGCTTCGAGCAGATCGCCGAGGAGATGGCCACCAACTACTCCGATGAGCTCATGGAGGAAATGGGCAAGCTCCAGGAGGAGCTCGACGCCGCCGATGCCTGGGAGGTAGACTCCAAGATCGAGCAGGCGATGGAGGCGCTGCGCTGCCCGCCGTCGGATTCGCCGGTCACCAACCTCTCTGGTGGTGAGCGTCGCCGCGTTGCGTTGGCGAAGCTGCTGCTGTCCGAGCCGGATCTGCTGCTGCTCGACGAGCCGACGAACCACCTCGACGCCGAGAGTGTCCTCTGGCTGGAGAAGCACCTGCAGAACTACCCGGGTGCCGTGCTGGCTATTACCCACGACCGCTACTTCCTGGACAACGTCGCTGAGTGGATCTGCGAGGTCGACCGCGGTCAGCTTTACCCGTATGAGGGTAACTACTCCACCTACCTGGAGAAGAAGGCGGAGCGCCTCGAGGTTGCTGGCAAGAAGGACCAGAAGCTGCAGAAGCGCCTGAAGAAGGAACTGGACTGGGTCCGCTCCTCGCCAAAGGCGCGTCAGGCGAAGAACAAGGCGCGTCTCGAGCGCTATGAGGAGATGGCCGCAGAGGCGGAGAAGTACAAGAAGCTGGACTTCGAGGAGATCCAGATCCCGACCCCGCCGCGCCTGGGCAACAAGGTCGTCGAGGTCGAGCACCTGGACAAGGGCTTCGACGAGCGCATCCTGATTAAGGATCTGTCGTTTACTCTGCCGCGCAACGGCATCGTGGGCGTGATTGGCCCGAACGGTGTGGGTAAGTCCACCCTGTTCAAGACCATCGTGGGTCTGGAGGAGCCGGACGCCGGTTCCGTCGTGGTCGGCGACACCGTGAAGCTGTCCTACGTTGACCAGGGCCGCGAAAACATCGACCCGGAGAAGACCGTGTGGGAGGTCGTTTCTGACGGGCTGGATTACATCCACGTTGGCCAGAACGAGATGCCCTCGCGCGCCTACCTGTCCGCCTTTGGTTTCAAGGGCGCTGATCAGCAGAAGCCGTCGAAGGTGCTCTCCGGTGGTGAGCGCAACCGCCTCAACCTTGCGCTGACGCTGAAGCAGGGCGGCAACCTGATCCTGCTCGATGAGCCGACCAACGACCTGGACGTGGAGACCCTCGGCTCGCTGGAAAACGCGCTGCAGGCGTTCCCGGGCTGCGCTGTGGTCATTTCGCACGACCGCTGGTTCCTGGACCGCACTTGTACCCACATCCTGGCCTGGGAAGGCAACGTTGAGGAAGGTAAGTGGTACTGGTTCGAGGGCAACTTCGGCGACTACGAGAAGAACAAGGTCGAGCGCCTCGGCGAGGAGGCCGCGAAGCCCTCGCGCGTCACTCACCGCAAGCTCACCCGCTAAGCCTCGCCCGCTTGTCGACGCCCCGCTGCCGGCCCCACCGCACTTGGATCAAGTGCCGGGCCCGTAGCGGGGCGTTGGTTCTGCGGTAGCATGTCGGCAGTATGGCACCCGGAAGACCCGGGTGCAGGTGCAAACTACTGCGAATCACTGAGCAAGGAGCGGAGACCATGGCTGAACAAGAAGAGCGCAAGGCGCAATCCCAAGCAGAAGGCGCTGGGCAGGCCCCGCACGTCCATACCGTCCCGCTGCGCTGGGGCGACTTTGACCGCTACGGGCACGTGACCAACTCGGCCTACATCGAGATCGCGCAGGAAGCGCGCCTGGCGTTTGCGCAGAAGTTCTTCGAGGCACAGGGTCACGAGTTTGTCGTCTTCGTTCGCCGCGTGGACGCGGACTACATCCGCCCGGTGCTGCCGAATACTACCGAGCTGCGGGTGGAAACCGAGGTCGTCCGCCTGGGCAACACCTCGTTTACCACTCGCCAGGAGATCAAGGACGCGCAGGGCAAGATCTGCTGTGTTGTGGAAACCGTGCAGGTCACCGTCGATACGACGACGACTGCGCCGCGTGAGATCACGCAGAAAGAGATCGGCATCCTTACCCGCGTGGCCTCCAGCATCGAGGAAGCGGACGGGGAGTAACGGGAAAATTGATGGAGTCGCTTCGAGTGACTGACGGCGCGCCGGGCCTGACCGCCCTTGTCGGGCGGGCCACCGGGTTGGATGCCACGGCGTCTGCGCGCTTTCAGGTGTTGCAACCTGGGGGCGGGAATGATCCGGCCGTTGACGTGTTCGTGACGACCCCCTTCGATTGCCTCGCTGCGCGCCGCGTGGCGGGCGAGGCCTCGCGCGACGGTGCAGTGGTAGCGGCAAGTGATCTACTTGCGGCGCTGCAGGCGGGCCGCGAAGAGGTCGGTACCGCGCGTGATGCCAACTGGCCGGGGGCGCTGCCGCCGAAGGATGGCTTCATCGCCCGCGACGAGGTGCCGGTATCGGTCGCGCGCCAGCTCGCCGACAAGGGGCGCGAGCTCGCCCGACAATTTTCCGGACCACTCGGCCCGCCGAAGTCATTGCTGGAATCGACGGTGCTCACCGTGGACGCCGAATCAGACCAGTCTGTTGAGGTACCGATGCGCATGATTTTTACCTGCACTGCGCTCGGGCTGATTCCGGGCTTCGCCGCGCCTATCGACGTCCCGCGCCATCTGCGGATCGCCACCGCCGGGCGGTGGGTGCGCATGGACGCCCCCTTCGGCTCGGTGTACCATTCAACCGGCCTCGGCCTGTTTGTGTAGTGGGCACCTAGTACGAGCGTGGCCCCTGGTTGATCATCATGTAGGCGACGCGCTGCATGTGGTTCCACAGTGCGAACCGGTAGGCCTCCGGCAGCTCCTCGGCGCTGAACTGGTCGAGTGAGTGCTCCATGAGGCTGAGCCAGCGATCTGCTTCCGGCTCGCCGATGGCGAAGGGGAAGTGGCGTCGGCGCAGCATGGGATTGCCGCGTTCCTGCTGGTAGGTGCGTGGGCCGCCCCAGTACTGGACGAGGAACCAGCGGAGTCGGTCCTGGGCTCCCTCCCAGTCGTCGTCCGGGTACATCGGCCCGATCAGGTCATCGTTTTTGACCTGGGTGTAGAAGCCTTCGACGAGGCGGTCGAAGAAGTCCTGCCCCAGGGCGTCGTAAAGCGAGTGCTCCTGCTCGGCGGGATTATTTGTCATGGGAAGGGCCCCTTTCGGTGATCTTTTCGCGCGGGTCATTGCGCAGCAGCATTGGCTCGGAGCCCGGCAGGCGGACGTCGGCTTCCTGCATGGCTTCGAGGATTTGCTCGTACATGAAGCGGCTCACGCCCCATTGCGCGCCCGGCATCGTGTCCACTGTGACACGGTAGGTGAGGTGGTCGGTGCTGAAGTTGGACACGCCGAGCAGCTCCGGTTCGCCGATGATGTCGCGGCGGACGTGCTCGTCCTGCGCGGCGGTGCGCGCGGCGCTGATGATCACGTCGGCGGCCTTGGAAGGGTCAGCGAACAGCGAGACGGGCACCTCCATGCGAGCGACAGAATAGCGGTCCGAGTTGTTGCCCACCTGCTCGATGTCGCCGTTGCGGATGTACCAGAGGGTGCCGTCGATGTCGCGCAGCGTAGTGATGCGCATTGTCATGTCCTCGACGGTGCCCTCGACGTCGTTAACGGCGATGACATCGCCGACGCCGTACTGGTTCTCCAGCAGGATGAACATGCCGGACAGGAAGTCCTTCACTAGTGACTGCGCGCCAAAGCCGAGGGCGACGCCGACGATACCGGCGGAGGCGACCAGGGGAGCGACGTTGATACCCATCTGATCCAGGATGGCCATGATGGCCCACACCCAGATAACGATGGCGGCAAACGAGCGGCCAACGTTCGACAGTGTTTTGAAACGGGCGATGCGGCGTTGCTCCTGGGAGCGCGCCTGTGGGGAGTCGGCGGGTGCCGCGCCGCGGCGGAAGCGGCCGTTGCCGGTGGGCTTGTCAATGGCCTTCTTCGTCGCGCGGTTGATCAGGCGACTGGAAGCCCAGTGGGCGAGCAGAGCCACCAGGATGATGACCAGGATCCAGAACGGGCGTGTAACAAAATTTTGTTGGGTTTCTGGGTCATTCCACCATGCGCTGAGGCCGGAGACCGCTTCGGTCACACGTTCTTCGGTGCTCTCTGGCGCGGCGGACAGGATGTACGTGGGGGAAATCGTTGAAAAATGCATCGAGAGCGAGTGTAGACATCCGAGCTGTGCGCGAGGTGTGACCGCAGAGGGTCGGAGGCGCGTGCATATAAATACCGCGGGAACCAGACTAACTGAACCGCTTGGTCTACACTGCGGGGAAAGCTCCTTCTACTGAGGGCGATACCCCCACTACGAAGCAACGAAAGGCAACGCGATGACCTCTGGTTTTTCCACAGATTCCATCCATGCCGGCTATGAACCGGACAGTCTGTACGGACCGATTAACACCCCGATTTATGCCTCGACCACCTTCGCCCAGGACGGGCTGGCCAAGCTGCGCGGCGGCTACGAGTACACGCGCGTGGGCAACCCAACCGTGACCGCGCTGGAGAAAACAGTCGCGGCACTCGAGGGCGCGGACTACGGCGTGGCGTTCGCCTCGGGCATGGCTGCGATCGACTCGCTGCTGCGTATCCTGCTCAAACCGGGGGACCACATTGTTATTGGCAACGACGCCTACGGCGGCACCTACCGCCTGATCCAGCAGGTCTTTAGCCTGTGGGGCGTGGAGAATACGGTGGTCGATATCACCAATACCGATGAGGTTGCCGCGGCGATTCAGCCGAACACCAAGGTGGTGTGGGTGGAAACGCCGACGAACCCGCTGCTGGACATCGCCGACATCACCGCGATCTCCAAGGTCAAGGGCGGGGCAACGCTGGTGGTGGACAACACCTTTGCCTCCCCCTACCTGCAGAAGCCCTTCGAGCTGGGCGCGGATGTCGTGCTGCACTCGACCACCAAGTACATTGGCGGCCACTCCGACGTGGTCGGCGGCATTGTCTGTGGCCGGGACGCGCAGCTGGAGGAAGACCTGCGCTTCTTCTTCGGCTGGGTCGGCGCGATTCCCTCGCCCTTCGACACTTATCTCACCGGCCGCGGTTTGAAGACGCTTGCCGTGCGCATGGATCGCCACTGCGACAATGCGGAGGCGGTCGCCGAGTACCTCGAAGGCCAGGAGTGTGTGGCCAAGGTTCACTATCCGGGCCTTGAGACCCACCCCAGCCACGAGGTGGCGAAGCGACAGATGAAGCGTTTCGGCGGCATGGTCTCTGTTGAATTCCAGACCGAGGAGCAGGCGCAGAAGTTCTGTCTTTCCACGAAGCTGTTCTGTCTGGCGGAGTCGCTCGGTGGGGTGGAAAGCCTGCTCGAGCACCCGGCGACGATGACCCACCTGGCCGTCAACGGCTCGGAGCTGGAGGTCCCTCGCGAGCTCGTGCGGATCTCGGTGGGCATCGAAGACGCCGAGGACCTCATCGCCGATCTCGAGCAGGCGATCGCCGCGCTCTAGTTCGCTGCGGCGTCGCAGGCGCGGTTGCGCACCGCGCGCGCGACCCGGTCCTGTCCCTCCGCGAGGATGCGCTTGAGACCTGCGGGCACGGAGGCGTCGTGAAGCAGGGCGTCGGCCTTGCGCACCGCTTCCTCGGTCACGGCCCAGGTGGGGTACATGCCCTCGAGGGTGCGCTGCGCCATCTCGTTGGTCAGGCGGTCCCACAGGGCGGGCGCGATGCGGAAGTACTCGTCGGTGAACGAGTCCAGGTCGACGTCGGTGCCCTGCGGGTTGAAGGTGAGCCCGTCCATGATGCAGCGCGCCTCAAGGTTGGTTAGATCCTCGTTAACCAGCGTGTCCCAGGCCCACTGTTTCTCCACTGTCGCGCGGCAGCGCAGGCGGGAGATCACACCCTCCGAGGAGGTGTCCTTTTCCTCGTCTGCGGCCGAAAGCGGCACCTCGTCCGCGGCAATCAGGCTGGTCAGCGCCAGCCAGCGCACCTCCTGGTTCTCCGAAGTCTCAAGCAGCTGCTTCAGGTAGGCGACCGTTGCATCGTTCGGGGTCAGCCGTGCCAGCGCACGGTCGAAAATCGCTGCGGGCTCGGCGCCGCGGAAGGCGTCGTTCAGCAGCGCGAAGCCCTCTGCCTGCCAGGACGGGTCGACGTACTGCTTGACCGCAAGCGTGGCCTGGGCAAGCAGGCGCTCCTGCACGCTCGGCTGGTCTTCTGCGGCGCCGTGCTTGGCCACCAGGCGGACGAACTCGCGGGCCGGGAGGGCCCCGTCGCGCACCGACTCCCACAGCGAGGACCACACCAGGGTGCGAGCCAGCGGGTTGGTGATTTGGCCCAGGTGCTCGAGTGCGAAGCGCTGGTGTTCGGGGGTGAGCCCCATCTTGCAGTAGGTGAGGTCCTCGTCGTTGACCAGCGCGAGGTCGTGGTCGACGCCAGCGAGCTCGGGCACCTCGGTGCGGGCACCGTCAACGTCGAGGGTGACGTGGTGGGTGCGTTGCACGTGGCCGTCGACAAGCGAATAGAGGCCCACGGTGACGCGGTGGGTGCGCATGACCTCGGATTCCTGCACCACCGCGAAGCTGTCCGCAGTGATTTCTGGGCGCAGGATAGATACGCCGGTGGTGCGCAGCCACTGCTCAGACCAGCTCGACAGGTCGCGGCCGGAGGACTTTTCAAGCGCGGAGAGCAGGTCGGCGAAGGTGGCATTCGCGTGCGCGTGGTTGCGGAAGTGCTGCTGCACGCCCGCGAAGAACTCGTCGCGGCCCACATATGCCTGCAGCTGCTTGAGAACGGAGGCACCCTTGGCGTAGGTGATGCCGTCGAAGTTCTGCTCCGCGGTCTCAATATCCGGCGCGTCCGCGGCGATCGGGTGGGTAGTGGGTAGCTGATCCTGCTGGTAGGCCCAGGCCTTCTCCACGGCGGCGAAGGTGGTCCAGGCATTTGGGTACTCGCCGATCTCCGTCTGCGCGATCGCTGCGGACCAGGTGGCGAAGGACTCGTTGAGCCACAGGTCGTCCCACCACTCCATGGTGACCAGGTCGCCGAACCACATGTGCGCCATCTCGTGCAGGATGGTGTCATTGCGGCGCTCGAGACGGTACGGGGTCGGCTCGGAGGTAAAGACGTACTCGTCTCGGAAGGTCACCGCGCCCGCGTTTTCCATCGCGCCCATGTTGTACTCGGGGCAGAAGATCTGGTCGTACTTGCCGAAGGGGTAGGCCACGCCGAAGTTTTCGTGGTAGTACGCAAACCCGTCCTTGGTCTGGCGGAACAGGCGCTCGGCGTCCAGGTGCTCCATGAGCGAGGCGCGGGCGTAGAGGCCGAGCGGGATCTCGCCGTGGGCATCGGAATAGGTGTCAGTGACGTGTTCGTACTCGCCAGCGATGACGGCGATGAGGTAGGTGGACAGCGGGTAATCCACCTTCGCCGACCAGGTGTTGCCCTCGCGGGTGGCGGCCTCGTTGAGCACTACGGTGTAGTGCTCCGGGGCGGTGACGTGGATGTCGTAGGTGGCCTTGATATCCGGCTGGTCAAAGCAGGCAAAGACCTTCATCGCCATCGCGGGTTCGAACTGGGTGTACAGGTAGTCCTTGTTATCGACCGGGTCGGTGAATTTGTGCAGGCCCTCACCAGTGCGGTTGTAGGTGATCGTGGCGTCGACGACGACGGTGTGCGCGCCGTCGCTCAAGTCGAGCTTCGCGCCCTCGATTGGCGCGCCGTCGAGTGTGGCGGAAAAGGAGTCAGCCACCAGGTCGAAGAAGGTCTCGCCCGCGGTGGAATCGAAGGTGATCGTGGTCTGCGAGCGGAACTGCTCGGCCTCGGTGACGTCGAGGTTGATGTCGTAGTGGACGTTGGAAATCAGGCCGACGCGGTGGCGCGCGTCGGCGCGAGTGAGATTAGTTTTCATGGCCCCAACATACTCGCCGCGCAAGAATCGCTACTGTGGGGGCAACTGCTTTAAAGGAGTGAAGGAGAACACTATGGCCCAGTCCGTGACGTTTTGGTTCGACGTGTCCTGCCCGTTTTGCTGGCTGACTTCTCGCTGGATCAAGGAAGTAGAAAAGGTCCGTGATATTGAGGTTGAGTGGGTGCCCATGTCGCTGAGCGTGCTGAACCAGGGCCGCGACCTGCCGGAGGCCTACGCGCGCAAGATGGAGGCCAACTGGGGGCCTGCCCGCGTGTTTACTAAGGTTACGGAGGAAGCCCCGGAGAAGCTCGACGCCCTCTACACCATGATGGGCACGATGATCCACACCGAGGGAGAGGACGGTAAGGAGGGCTACGGTGCCTACGACGAGATCATCGGTGCCGCGCTCGACGCGTGCGACCTGCCGCCTCAGTTCGCGGATGTGGCCAACTCCGAGGCGGTGGATGAGCAGCTGCGCGCCTACCACCAGCAGGCGATGGATAATGTCGGCGACGAGGTCGGCACGCCCGTGGTCAAGCTCGGGGACACCGCGTACTTCGGCCCCGTGATCACTCGGGTCCCCACCGGCGAGGAGGCAGGCAAGCTTTTTGACGCCTCCGTGTCCCTTGCTTCCTACCCCTACTTCTTCGAACTGAAGCGCTCCCGCACCGAAGATCCCCAGGTGCGCGGATAGGCTCGGGTAGGCTCAGTCGCATGCGTATTTATCTAGGAGCAGACCACGCCGGTTTCGAGCGGAAGAACCAGATCAAGGCCCACCTGGAAAAGGCGGGCCACGAGGTGATCGACTGCGGCGCCCACGAGTACGACGCCGCGGATGACTACCCGGCGTTTTGTATCGCCGCCGCCGAGGCAGTGGTGGCAAACCCCGGCTCGCTCGGCATCGTGCTGGGCGGGTCCGGCAATGGCGAACAGATCGCCGCGAACAAGGTCAAGGGCGCGCGCTGTGCCCTTGCGTGGTCGGTAGAGACCGCGAAGCTGGCGCGCGAGCACAACAACGCCCAGCTCATCGGCATCGGTGGCCGTATGCACACCGAGGAAGAGGCACTCGCAATCGTCGACGCCTTTGTCTCCCAGCCGTGGAGCGAGGAGGAGCGCCACCAGCGCCGCATTGACATCCTGTCCAAGTACGAGGAGACCGGCGTGGCCCCGGAGGTTCCAGGGAACTAGGGAAGGCCTTCGCGTTTTCGTGATCGAGCCCGGAGTGTGTCTCCGGGCTTTTTCGCGCCTAAAAGTTTCGAGTATGGTCGGAAAACTGCGCTGAATTGGAAAGTTTTCCGACTATAGTCGGAAAACTTCTACAAGACGGGGAGTTTTCCGATTATGATCGGAAAACGTGAAGACCTTTCCTCGTCCACAATATTTGGCGGAGCTCAATGCGATCACCGGCAATGACCTCGTCCGCCTAGTCACAGGTGTGCGGCGCAGCGGGAAATCCACGTTGTTGCAGCTGTACCGCGAACAGCTGGTTGCCGGTGGAGTCGATCCGTCGCACATTCTCACCATCAACTTCGAAGACATGGCAAACGACCACCTTCGCGATGCGACCGTGTTTCACGACTACGTGCGCGAAGCGATCAGCAATGGGGTCTCCCACCTTCACGTTGACGAAGTGCAAGAGCTTGAGCAGTGGGCACGCGTGATCAATTCGTTGCGTGCGTCGGGCGAGGTTGAGATCTGCGCGACCGGCTCGAACGCCTCGATGTTCTCCGGCGAGGGACTCACCTATCTGGCGGGCAGATACGTCACCGTCGAGGTTTTCCCGCTCTCTTTGGCCGAGTTCCGACTCTTTACCGCTACCCCGGAGCAGGAGCCGACGGAAGCGTCATATCAGCGGTGGATGACCACCGGTGGGTTCGCACGCAGCGTGCTTGCATCCGGTCCGGAACTTACCCGCCAGCTCAACAGGGATCTCTTCGACTCAATCTTCACCAGGGACATCGCGCTTCGCGGACAAGTCCGCGATACTGCGGTGTTTCTCCGCGTCGCTGCGTTCGTCCTTGATAATTCCGGCTCGCCCCTTTCTGCCAACAAGATCGCAAACACCCTGAAGTCCAATGGCGCGAAAATCAGTGCGGACACGGTGGATAAGTACCTACAGCTGATGGAGGACGCACACCTCATTTATCCTTGCCACCGCTACGACACCCGCGGCCGCGGGTGGCTCAAATCCAACCCGAAGTACTACTGGGTTGACGCGGGGCTGCGCGACGCACTCACTGGCAGACGCGACTCCAACGCCGGGCACGACTTGGAAAACCAGGTATACCTCGAGCTGCGACGCCAGCGATTCGAAGTGTGCACAGGCGTCGGACGCGGCGGTGAAATTGATTTTCTTGCGCGCCGGGCTGACGACACGTTCTATATCCAGGTTGCACTCACAGCCTTAGACTTGCAGGTTCGGGCGCGTGAGCTCTCTTCTTTTGAAGGGCTTCCGGCAGGTGCGCGCTGCGTCCTGCTTACCGGTGACCGGCTCGACTTAGATACGGGACATGTCGAACAGCGCAATGCGTTCGACTTCCTTGCCCGCGCTGCCTTGCTCTGAGGCCGAGACGGTCCCGCCGCGTCAGCACGGCGGGGCGGGGATGCCCAGCGTGCGCGCCATCTCCGTGAACTCAGCCGGGCCTAAGGAGCCGGCCCCGGCGGGGATGTTCGCCCACAGGTCAACGCCGGTGACGACGGGTAGCTCCTCCAGGTTGAGCCGCGTGGCTAGGTCCGGCTCTGCTGGCAGTGACCCGCCGATCAGCCCGGCGACGCGCACGTCACGGCGCTGCGCCTCGCGGACCGTGAGCTCCGCAGCGTTGAGGCTACCGAGCCCCAGCGAGGTAACGACGACAAGCGGCGCGCGCAGCTCCGCGGCGATCTCGGCGATTGTGTATTCGTCGGCAAGGCGCACGAGCAGCCCGCCCGCACCCTCGACGAGAGTCACGCCGTCGTGTGAGGCGTCGAGATTAAGGATCCACTCGCAGACTGCTTGAAGCGACGGCACCTGCATGTCGGCGCGCCGGGCGGATAAGTTCGGCGCGAGCGGCTCGGGGAAGCGGGCGAGCTCGTGCGTGCGCACCCCGGTCAGTCGCGCGACGGTGTTGGCGTCGCCTGAGCCTTCAGGCTCGCCGGTCTGCAGCGGCTTGGCCACGCGGACGCTCAAACCCGCGTCCTGCCAGGCAGCGGCAAAGGCTGCGGTGGCGATGGTCTTGCCCACATCCGTGTTCGTGCCGGTGACTACAACGATCATTGGTACTGCTCCTTGCTTGCTGCCTGCGCCGCGGCGACGACGGCGCGGCCGATTTGGCGAGTCTGGTCTTCGGTGCAGATAAACGGCGGCATGGTGTAGATGTTGCGCCCGAACGGCCTGATCCACACGCCTTGGTCTACCGCTGCCTGCGTGGTGGCGGCCATGTCCACGTCGAAGGCCATTTCCACCACGCCGATAGCGCCGAGGATGCGGACGTCGGCAACGCCCTGGATCTCGCGGGCGGGCGCGAGCTCCTCGGTAAGCCAGCCCTCGATATTGCGGGTTTGCTCGCGCCAGTCGCCCTCTTTGATCATGGCGGTAGCCTCGGCTGCCACAGCGCAGGCCAGCGGATTGCCCATGAAGGTGGGCCCGTGCATGATCGCGGCCGGCTCCATGCCGGCGGCGACTTCGTCGGTGGTGAGCACGGCGGCGAGCGTCATGAACCCGCCGGTGATCGCCTTGCCCACGCACAGGATGTCGGGGACCACACCGTTGTCCAGGGTGGTAAACAGCTGGCCGGTGCGGCCGAAGCCGGTGGCGATCTCGTCGGCAAGCAAGAGGACGCCGTGTGTGGTGCACAGTTCGCGCACGCCGCGGACGAGTTCGGCGTCGTGGAAGCGCATGCCGCCAGCGCCCTGGACGACCGGCTCGATGATCACCGCGGCGACGTCGTCGGTGATCAGTTTTTCGAACTCGGCGAGGTAGGCCGCGCGCTCCTTATCGCTCGCGCCGCGCACCGGCGGTGCAGGGGCGAAGTACTGCTCGGCGAGCACGCCTTGCCACATCGAGTGCATCCCGCCGTCGGGGTCGCACACGCTCATCGCAGCGAAGGTGTCGCCGTGGTAGCCGGAGCGCCAGGTCAGCAGCCGGTTGCGCTCGGGGTGCCCGGTGCCGCGGGCATACTGCAGCGTCATCTTGATGGCCACCTCGACTGAGACGGAACCGGAGTCAGCCAAGAAGACGCGGCTGTAGTTCGGCCCCGCCTCGCCGCTGGTCAGTTCTAACAGGTTTTGGGTCAGCCGCGCGGCGGGTTCGTGGGTGAGTCCGCCGAACATGACGTGGGACATCGCATCGATCTGTTCGTGGGCGGCGCGGATCAGCCGGGGGTGTCCGTGGCCATGGGCTGCGGCCCACCAGGACGACATGGCGTCGATAAGCAGGCGGCCATCGGCGAGTTCGAGATACACGCCGTGGGTGGCGGCGACGGGCAGGTTGCCGGAGCCTGGCGCGGCGTAGGGGTGCCAGATGTGCGCGGTGTCGATGGCCGCGAGTGTCTCGGGCGTCATGGGGGCCTTTCGTTGCTATTGGTGGCGGTAGGGAACCTTATTGAACACCGTACAACTGGGAGTGTAGGTTGAGTCACATGACCTACTTTTCGGTGCGCATGCGCGCCAACACCCAGGGTCGGCACATCTCTGGCGCCGAGCGCATCGTGGATGCTGCACACGTCGCTGAAACCTGCGCGCAGCTCGCACAACGCGCGCTCGACCACCCGAAGGGCGAGGCAGCGCAGACGCACCTGACCGTGGAGGCGCTCGACGTGGCTGCGATTACGCACGCCGATGCCCTGCGCGTCGACGTCGCTGAGTGCGCGGACCCGGACGCCGCGCGCGCTGTGATCCACGGGCTGCTTGCGCCGCTGACCCCGCACGTGGACGCACTGATCCGTGAGACGTTTGCCGCCCGCGACATGCGCGGCGCGATGCTCGTGTGTGCAGGCACCGGCGCGCGTCTGGAGCCGGACTGCGAGCGCGGCGTGCGGGTCAGTCACATGGACACGCTCGAGTACACACAGGCCACCGGCAAGGACGCCGCGCGTGAAGCGCTCGTGTTGGCCAGCAAAGTTGCCGCGCACCCGGACGTGATCGCCGAGCTGTGTATCTCGGACGACCCCGAATACACCACCGGGTATGTCGCCCACGCAGGCACGTACACGCGCATCCCGCACATCAAACCTGCCGGCTCGCGAGCTGGGGCGCGCGCCTTCCTTGTCCGTGAGGGTGCCGACATCCCGGCGTTGATCGACTACCTGGAGCGTCAGCCGGTGCTCATCCGGACTGAGGCGCAGGCATGAACGATGCGTCTTCGCTAGCACGCGTCGCCGCCGCGAACCTGGATGCGTGGCGCGAGCGCGGCCTGTGGCGCAGCCCCGCCGTCTTCGCTAGCGGGCAGGAGCCCACTGCCCGCCTGCGTGCAAGCGCTGCGGCAGACGCACGCGAGGCGGTCCTGTTCAGCTCCTCGAACTACCTGGGGCTGGCCGAGGACCCGCGCGTGGTGGCCGCCGCGGTCGCCGCCACCGAGGAATTCGGTGCAGGCTCCGGCGGGTCGCGCCTGACCACCGGCACCAGTGACCTGCACCTTCGCGCCGAGTCCGCCGTCGCCCGCTTCACCGGGTACGCGGACGCCGTGCTCTTTGCCACCGGCTACCAGGCCAACGTGTCCACCCTCCAGGCGCTCGCCGCTGCCTGCCGGGGGCCGGGGCTGACGATCGTCTCGGACGCGAAGAACCACGCCAGCATCATCGACGGCTGCCGCCTCGCCAAAGCCAGCGGGGCCGAGGTGCGCGTCGTGGAGCACCGCGACATCGCGGCGATCGATCGCGCGCTCGCCGAACGCACAACCGAGCACGCGCTCATGGTCACCGACGGGCTGTTTTCCATGGACGGCGTGTGCGCGCCGCTGCCAGAACTGATCGACGCCTGCCAGCGCCACGGCGCATGGAGCATGCTTGACGACGCCCACGCCATCGGCACCATCGGCGCAACCGGCCGCGGCCTGCCGGAGCACTTCGGCGTGCGCCCAGACATCCAGCTCATCACCGCCAGCAAGGCGCTCGGGGCGGAGGGCGCGGCCGTGGCGACCAGCGCGCCGGTCGCCGAGTTGTTGCGCCAGCAGGCGCGTTCGTTCGTCTTCTCCACCTCGCCTGCGCCCGGCACGTGCGCGGCGATCACGGCGGCGGTGGAGATCCTGGAGTGTGACCCGGGTCCGGTGCAGCGGTTGCACGCGAACATCGCCAGGTGGCATGTGCGCCGCGGCACTGAGGTGCACGATCCCGCCGGTGCCGGGCCGATCGTACCCGTGCACGTCGGGGACGAGGCGGCCGCAGTGGAGGCCGCCGCGCAGCTATCCGAGCGCGGCTTCATCGTGCCAGCAATCCGCTGGCCCACGGTGCCGCGGGGCGAAGCGATCCTGCGCGTCACACACATGGCCACGCACGCGCCCGCGCAGATCGACGCGCTGTGCGAAGAGCTCGAGCGCTTGGGACTCTAGATGTCTGCGTAGTCGGCGGGGTGGGGGCCGATGCGGCCGAACTCCTCCTCATCGAGCGAAATCAACGCCGCCATCTCGTCCTGCGTCAGCTCGAAGTCGAAGACGTCCAGGTTCTCTGCTATCCGCGCGGGTGAGGTTGTCTTGGGGAAGACGATGACCTTGTTCTGAATGTGCCAGCGCAGCACGACCTGCGCGGGCGTCTTGCCGTGCGCCTCAGCAGCGTCGGTGATCTCCGGGTAGTCCTCAAGGTCCAGCTCGCCGCCGCCGAGTGGTGCCCAGCCTTCGATCGCCACGCCGTGCACCCGCATTGCGTCGAGCTCCTTCCAGCGCTGGAACAGCGGGTGCAGCTCCACCTGGTTGACCGCGGGCGTGACGTCGGTGGCCATTTCCAAATCGTCGATGTGGGCGGGCAGGAAGTTCGACACCCCGATCGAGGTTGTCAAGCCCGCATCGCGCAGCTGGATCATGGACTTCCACGCGTCCACGTACGCGCCCTGCGAGGGCACCGGCCAGTGGATCAGGTACATATCCACGTGGTCCAAGCCAAGACGTTCGAGCGACTCGCCAAGCGCTGCGTCGGCGTCGCGGTGCTGGTCGTTCCACAGCTTCGTCGTCACATACAGCTCGTCGCGTGGGATGTTGGAAGCGGCGATCGCACGGCCCACGCCCTCTTCGTTGCCGTAGATGTACGCGGTGTCGAGGTGCCGGTAGCCCGCCTCGAGCGCCGCCAGCGTGAGTTCTTCGGCGCGCGCAGGGTCCACGCGGTGGAGGCCGTAGCCGAGCTGGGGGATCGACGTGGCGTCGTTAAGCTGCAGGCGCGGGATTGCTGAGGTCATGAGGTTCCTTAAGTGGGGTTAGCGCTGCGTGACGTTGCCCGTCTTTGCAGCGAGCGGCGCGACGAGCACGGGGCGGGCGAGCGCCCAGCCGCCGGCGATGATCGCCGCCGCGACGACAAAGAGGACGGTGCCGGTCCAGCCAGTCGGGTCGTCGGTCGCGGCGAACATGGCGTTGAGGTTGCCGCGCAGCCCCGTGGTCGCCACGAGCACGATGTGGATGAGCAAGAACACCACGAAGAAGATCATGGTGGGGAAGTGCAGCGCGCGGGCGGTGCGCATGGACGGGAAAGTCCAGCGCTTCGGCCACACCGGGCTCATCCGCGCGCCCGAGATGATCGCCAGCGGGGAGGCGACGAACACGACGAGGAAGTACGACAGTTCCTGCAGCGCGTTGTAGTAGACCCACGGGTTTTCGTTCGGCCAGTCCAGGCTCAGGTACTGGATGCCCGCCGAGAGTGCGTGCGGGAAGACCTCCCAGCTCGTGGGCACGATGCGCATCCACTGGCCGGTGGCAAAGAGCAGCACGTAGAAGATCACGCCGAGCACGACCCATGCCAGGTCAAGCACCAGGTGGAGCCACAGGTTCACGGAGATCTTCTCCCGCGGCCTCGTGCGCGGTGCCCAATACGCCGCGGGCTTCGCTTCTCGACGCTGCGTCAACCCCGTCTTGACCAGCATGGCCATCAGGAACATGTTGAAGAAGTGCGACCACGCCAGCCACGAAGGCAGCCCGACCGGCGCGGAGTCCGGCAGCGGCTGACGACCGTCGTAGCGGGTGATGAAGTCCGCGCCCGTCTCCGTGCCGACAAACCAGCGCGCGGCCAGCACGCCGATCACAGCCAGTACGACCAGCGCCGCGCCCCACAGCCACGGGGCCTTGCTTGGCTTGGCCTTCGGTGCCGCCTTGCCCGCCGCCTGCCGCTTCTGCGGCGCGGGGTTCTGCTGTGCTGGTTTCTGCGGTGCCGGCTTTGGCTGCGTCGGTTCCGGTGCTGGTGCGGTTGGCTCCGGCGCGGCTTCTGCGGCCGCGGACTCCTCCGGCGCGTGCTTCGGCGCGGGGATCTGTGCGGTCTCGGTCTCCGGCCAGGCGGCACCGCCCGGTATGCGCGGCAGTCCGCGGCGCAGCGGCACGGTCACCAGCTCGGTGACTGGCTCCGGTGTCGAGTCCGCGGCCGCGGACTCCTCGGGCGCATGTTTCGGTGCGGGGACCTGTGCGGTTTCGGCCTCCGGCCAGGCGGCGCCGCCCGGGGTGCGCGGCAGGCCGCGGCGCAGCGGCACGGTGATCAGTGCTGCTGCCTGGGTGTCGGCCGTCTCGGCGTCGGCGGCTGCTGCGCGGGGTGCTTGCGCTACCTCGGCAGTGGTGACCGGGGGCCACGGTGCCCCGCCGGGCACACGCGGCAGGCCCTGACGTACGGGTACCTGCATAAAGCGCCTACTTCCTGGACTCGAGCTCGTCGATAATGTCGGGCACCACATCGAAGAGGTCGCCGATGATGCCGAAGTCGGCGACCTCAAAAATGGGGGCGTCCTCGTCGTTGTTAATCGCCACGATGGTGTCCGCGGTCTGCATGCCGACCAGGTGCTGGCCCGCACCGGAAATACCGATACCGATGTAGAGCTTCGGCGAAACCAACACACCCGTCTGGCCGATCTGCGCCTCATAAGGCACCTGATCCTCGTCCACCGCGGAACGGGTCGCGCCCACCGCGGCACCGAGGGCGTCGGCAAGACCGCCGACGAGTTCTTCGAACATGTCGGCATCGCCAAGTGCGACGCCACCGGCAACAACCGTGTCAGCCGTGGTCAGCTCCGGGCGGGTCGAGGTGCGCTCGTCCTTCACGCTTTCGAGTACTTCCGCGAGGCGGCGCTCGTGCGCTTCCCCGGAGACTTCCACGACCTCACCGGCTGCCGCCTCCGCGCGCGCCTCGACGCTGCCCAAACGCAGCGTGATCACCGGCGCGGAGTGCGTCGCCGCAGCCACGGCAGTAAAGGCGCCGCCGTAGTTGGAGTGGTCGGTGACAATACCCTGCTCGTCGCGGCGGACCCCGACGGCATCCGTGAGTACGGCACGGCCCAAGCGCACGGCTACGCGCGCAGCCAGGTCGCGGCCACGTACGTCGTGGGAGGTGAGGATGGCTGCGGGGTTGAAGGTCTCGGCGGCGGCCAACGCGGCGTCGATAAGCGAAAGCTCGGAGACTGCGACCTTGGCCGCGCCGAGCGCACCGAGCGCCTCGGCGTGTGCGGCGCTGGTGGCGAGCACCACGGGCGTGCCGAGCGTGCTGGCGGCGCCGATGAGTTCCGCGGCCGCCGGGTCGGGCGAGCCATCAAGAGTATCGGCGAGCAGGACGAGAACCGGATCTGTGCTGGTCATTGGGGCTCCTAACTAGATAAGGTTCTTGGACTCGAGGAAGTCGACGAGCTGTGCAGCGGAGGTGGAGGACTCGTCAATGATCTCACCCTGCTCACGCGGCGGGCGGCGGTCAATGCTCACCATGATCGCGCGTGCCGGCGTGTAATCCTCCGCGTCAATGCCCAGATCGTCCAAGTTCAGCGTGGTCAGCTCCTTCTTCTTCGCCGCCATCAGCCCCTTGAAGTTGGGGAAGCGCGCGTCCGCGAACTCGTCCGACACCGCCACGACCGCAGGCAGCTCTGCGCGAAGCTTGGAAGTGACGTGGTCGCCCATCTGGGTCGCCGTGACCTGCTTGCCCACGACCTCAAGCTCCGTGAGATTCGTCAGCGTGGGCCAGTTCAGCAGCTCGCCCAGCATCGGCGCGATCACGCCAGTGCCGCCATCTGAGGACATCGTGCCCGCAATCACCAGGTCGTAGTTGCCGCGGCGGATGACCTCCGCGAGCACTGTCGCCGTCATCGTCGCGTCCGCGCCAATGAGGCGGTCGTCCGTGACCATCGTCGCGTCGTTCGCCCCCATCGCGATCCCGCGGCGCACCGACTCCGCCGCTTGTTCGGGCCCGACCGAGAGCACCTCAACGTGCACGTCGTCCTTGCCCAGCTTCTCCGCGATGAGCAGTGCCGCCTCGACCGCACGCTCGCCGACCTCATCGGCGGCGACCTCACCTGTGCGGTCCGTCA
Source organism: Corynebacterium imitans (assembly GCF_000739455.1). Classification (NCBI taxonomy): domain Bacteria; kingdom Bacillati; phylum Actinomycetota; class Actinomycetes; order Mycobacteriales; family Corynebacteriaceae; genus Corynebacterium; species Corynebacterium imitans. The sequence continues at coordinate 1,972,762 of NZ_CP009211.1, read as the reverse complement.
GACCAGTCTCCAGGTTCATGTCGCGGTCGCTGTAGGTGTCCGGGACTTCTTTCAGCAACACTGCAATGCGCACTGCGGCTCCTTATATATGGGGCAATTGAACGCCATGCAGTCTATCGCGCGCGCTCTCGCCTGTGCTTATCGACGCCCCGTCACAGGTCAAAGCCGCCAAAATCCCCAAAGTCAAAGCCACCGCCGTCGAACAGGCCGCCACCGGCATCCCCACCAGCCGCGTCGCCCATGTCACCAGCGGCGAAGTCCCCACCAGCGTCTCCGACGTCCCCGCCGGAGAAGTCTCCGGCCGCAAATGTATCCGCCGAGGGGGTGCCCGCCATGCCCGCGAACATGGCTGAATAAAACATCATGGAGCTTGCCGCCCACACGCCAGTCATCATTGCCGGGCCCCACCATGCGGACGAGTACCAGCCAGCCGGCACCGGCCGGCCCGCCACTGCGCCGCCGGGGTAGTAGTGCGGCGTGGCCGGTGTTGCGTGAGGCGAGGCCGTGACCGTCGTGCCGTCTTCCTGACGGACCGTGCGCTCCTCGGTCACGCGTCCCGCACCGCGTTGGCCCTCCAGCTCAGGCAGCGCAGGGCCCGCGGGCATGCCCATTAGCTCGCGGGCGGCGTTGACGTAATACAGGCCCTCCAGCGCCGACTCGCGCGCCAGCTGCGCCTGCTTGACCGTCTGCGCAGTTCCCAGCGCGGAGTTTGCCGCATTGAAGCGCTCAGAAGCATCGGCTAACGCCTGCGACGACGCTGCGTCACTGCCACTTAGGCTCAGCACCTGTGAGCCCAAACGGTCTGTCCACCGTTTCGCGTCCGCCACAGCATCATCCAGCTGCTGCTGGTCAAGCTGCTTGCGGTTACTCCCACTACTGCTCAGTAAATATGCGCCCACACCGACCACGGCGAGGACAAGAATCAGCGACAACATGAACCCCACGTTCTTGATTAGCTATCTTTCGTTGCTTACCCAGACCAACGTATTAAGGGCAGTAAAAGTTCCGCTTGGGGCGAGTTTGGAATGCGTGTCACGCTTAAGCTACACTTTTCCGGTAGCGTTTTGCGCGACTGGGAATGTCGTATAGTGGCTAATACCTCAGCCTTCCAAGCTGAAGACGCGGGTTCGATTCCCGTCATTCCCTCCATAAGAACGTCACTCTGGATACAAAGAATCCTGGCCCGGCCGGGACGTATCTGGGGTGGCGTTTTCGCTGTTCTGGCGGGGTTTTGCCGGTTCGGGGTGACCGGTGGCGGCAAGCCCCACGCGTCTACACGTATTAGCAAAGTGTGGCTCGCCACATATTGTCAATAGGGTTGTGATCTGACAGACACTGTATTAATGTTTTGTCATCGTGCAATCTCAAGCAAAGGGGCCTACCTTGAAACGCACACTCCGAGCTTCAATTGTCATCACCGCCTTGGCCCTCACGTTCGGCCTCGGCACAACACCAGCATGGACTGAAGAAACACAAGATGCCAACACACAGCTCACTTCAGTAAGTCACTACTTGACCACAGACCAGCTTCAGGGGTTCAGTCTTGACGCTCTTGACGTCGGCGAGTCGCAACCCGTCCGACCGGATGAGTTCAAAACTTACGGATACTACCCTGGTGGGCTGAACGGTGCAGAAGCTAGGTTCTGCGCGCAACCCGGGAACTGGGGTAAATGCGCATCCGCTAAATCGGCAGCAGATAATGCACTTGCAAGATCCCAGGCCAAGTTCGACAGGGATTCTCCGAATCAGGGTAAAGGTGACGCTTACCGCCACTGCTATTGGAGTGCCAGAATGACCATCGACATGGGCGCGGGAGAAGCTCAGGGGTTCGGTGATCGCCATGAAGCTGGATCTTCTGGCCGTGATAAGGAGATGGATCTCGCTAACAGCGCAACTGGTCGATCAGTTGGTCAAAGCTATCGCACCTATGATAGCGCCTCCAACCGTTGTGAATGGCTTGCACGCAACAACTGGTTGGTGACGTTACGGTAGCTGACCAGAGTCCCATGAGTCGTGATAATCGGGAAGCCTTGCACCAGAGTGGTTCTAAGGGATTACTCTGGCGTAAGGCTCTGCTTGTTTGCGGGACTGTGTTGGGTTGCCTTTCCTGTATTGTGGGGCTATTCCCACAGTTTGGGGTTGCCAGATCGTTGAGCGTCTACCTTCCCTTCGCTCAGGTGTTAGCCTTCCCGCAAGCACTGGGGCTGGTGATACTACTCCTTGGCGGGTGTGCTACCGGTGTCGGTTGGTGGAGGCGATGGTCAAGACTTGCCCTAACTTCTTGTTTGGTGTGGATTGTCGCGGGAGCAGGATTTTTGTTCGCACCGAATGGCATCCCACATCAGGTCAGCGGCCAACAACATTCCACCGTTGCAGAGGGGAGCCTGACGGTCGTTACGTTTAATACGGGATCAATGCTGACCACCAGCGATTTCCAACAACTTGTCAGTACATGGAATCCCGACATCATTGTTTTGCCCGAAACGTCCGGCTATGAGCTTCGTGAGGCGATAGAAACGTCAAACTATGACGGCCAGCTCTTTGAAACTCGTAATGATGGCCTTCCGAACACTTATACAGGGCAAATCGCCCCCACGTCAGTCGTAGTGCATAAAAGGCTTGGAGCAGCGCACTTTACACGAGGCCCGGTAACATCATTCGGAACAGTTGCCATCGAGTTTGACGATGCTCGGCTTCCTGTGATTCTAGGGCTACATACAGCACCACCGTTGCCTAGACTTATGAATCAGTGGCGGGATGACATCAATCGTGTCGTTGAGTTTGGTAACTCGATACAAAAACCGCTTATAATCGCGGGCGACTTTAACGCCACTCTTCGCCACGGTCCTCTTGCCACTAGTGGCAGGCTTATTGATTCGCAAGAGCTCTGTTCAACCACCCCCATTGGTACGTGGCCAGCTGGTGCGCCCAACCTCTTAAGATCACCCATCGACCATATCTTCGTAACACAAGGAATAACAGCCCACTCCTGTCAAGTGCAGCAGATTGGTTACTCCGATCACCTCGCTTACAAAACTCAAGTAGCCGTTCAATGAGTGTTTTAGCACTGCTTAGAGTTGATGCTTCTCATCATTTCCGCAGCATAAAACGCGCTGTAAGCGATTCTGAGCGCCTTAGATTCTCGGTGGCGGTTTGAGTCGTTTTTCCGTTCGACGCCCTGCGCGGCTTACAGGCGCCGTAGGGGGGCATGAAATCCTTAGCGCCTAGGCTATGGACTGGCGGGCTAGGCTCTCCGCGCGCAAAAATCCCGAATCAAAACCCGGATTGACCTATCAAACCCAGGAAGGAGGTGGGCACGTGGCCAAGGACGGCACCAACCGCGGCGGCAGACGCGTCCGCGCCGGCGCGAAACCCGATCCCCTCAAGGACAGGCTCGAAGCCGGCAAACCCGCCTCCAGGCTGCTCCATAAAACAGTCATCAGCGAAAAGTGCGCGCTCCGCCGGGGCCGTTTCGTGGGGCTGAATTCTGTATTATCCGTGCTGCACGCTACAATTGCTTGGCGTGAGTTTGTGGAGTGCCCCAACACTTCGCTTTATCGCAGCTCACGTCGTGAAATTGCGGGGCGTGGCGCAGCTTGGTAGCGCACCTGCTTTGGGAGCAGGGGGTCGCAGGTTCAAATCCTGTCGCCCCGACAAAGGCAAGCCCGCTCCTCGTGAGCGGGCTTGCTGCACATAGACATATTTTGCAATCAACTAGTACAGGAGTTATCCGTGAAGACTTCCGTCGAGAAGCTCAGCGAGACCCGCGTGAAGCTCAATGTGAGCGTCCCCTTCGACGAGCTCGGGAAGGAGATTGACCAGGCGTACAAGTCCATCGCCCAGCAGGTCAACATCCCGGGCTTCCGTCGCGGCAAGGCTCCGCGCCAGCTTATCGACGCACGCTTCGGCCGCGGCCCGATCCTGGAGCAGGTTGTCAACGACATGGTGCCGCAGCGTTACGAGCAGGCCATCAACGAGAATGAGCTGACTCCGCTCGCGCAGCCTGAGATCGAGATCACCAAGATCGAGGACAACGACGTCGTCGAGTTCGTGGCTGAGGTCGACGTGCGCCCGGAGATTGAGGTCCCGGACTTCTCCAAGATTGCTGTCACTGTTCCGGCCATCGAGATCGACGACGAGGCAGTCGACGCTGAGCTGGACAACCTGCGCTCCCGCTTCGGTGAGCTCAAGGACACCAAGCGCAAGATGAAGACCGACGACTTCGCCATCATCGACATCGAGGCAATCGTTGACGGCGAGAAGGTCGAGGAGGCTTCTACCGAGGGCCTGACCTACCAGATCGGCGGCGACGACCTGATCAAGGGCCTGGACACCGCGCTTCGCGGCATGAAGACCGGCGAGGACAACGAGTTCACCTCCACCATCCAGCAGGGCGAGCACAAGGACAAGGAGGCCACCTTCAAGGTCCACGTCCAGCAGTCCAAGGAGCGCAAGCTGCCGGATCTCGACGACGACTTCGTGCAGGAAGCATCCGCGTACGACACGGTCGAGGAGCTGCGCGAGGCAACCAAGTCCGAACTGGAGGAGAACACCAAGGCGGAGCAGGCCGCGAACATCCGCGACGAGGTGCTCAAGGCCGCGCTCGCAGAGGTGAAGTTCGAGCTGCCGGAGTCCGTTGTGGAAGAGCAGGTGCACAACCAGCTGCACCAGCTGCTCGGCCAGATGGCGCACGACGAGGCTGCACTGGCGCAGCTGCTCGAGGCGCAGGGCACGACCCGCGAGGAGTTCGACAAGAAGTCCCGCGAGCAGGCCGAGGAGTCTGTGCGCACCCAGCTCTTCCTCGACGCGGTTGCGGAGCAGGAGCAGCCTGAGGTCTCCCAGCAGGAGCTGACCGACCACATCCTGTTCACCGCACAGTCCTACGGCATGGACCCGAACCAGTTCGTGGCCCAGCTGCAGCAGTCCGGCCAGATCGGCAACCTGTTCGCAGACGTGCGCCGCGGCAAGGCACTCGCTGGCGCGATCTGCCTGACCACCGTGACCGACGACAAGGGCAACTCCGTTGACCCGAACGACTACTTCGGCGAGATCGAAGAGGACGAAGAGGTCGAGGCTGTCGAGGCTGAGGCGAACACCGAGGCCGAGGCTGAAGAGAAGTAGGCCGGTGCGGTAGGCGTCGATAAGCAAAAGCCAAAAGCCACTGCCTTTGCATAGGCGGTGGCTTTTTGCATGCTTGGAAGCGTGTACGCCGGTAGCGAACAGGGGCCACAAATGGACCTGCCCCGAGTAGGGTAGGGGCATTACAACACGAAATTAGACTTCAAGGAGCGTCATATGACATCGCCAACCAACGGCATGAACCTCGGGGACTCCGTCTACGAGCGTCTGCTGCGCGAACGCATCATCTTCCTCGGCCAGCAGGTCGACGACGAGATTGCGAACAAGCTCTGCGCGCAGATCCTGCTTCTGTCCGCGGAGGATCCGAACCGCGACATCTCCCTCTACATCAACTCGCCCGGCGGCTCGGTGACCGCGGGCATGGCGATCTACGACACGATGAAGTACTCCCCGTGCGACGTGGCCACCTACGGCATGGGCCTGGCCGCTTCCATGGGCCAGTTCCTGCTCTCTGGTGGCACGAAGGGCAAGCGCTACGCGCTGCCACACGCCCGCATCATGATGCACCAGCCGTCTGCAGGCGTTGGCGGCACCGCAGCTGATATCGCGATCCAAGCCGAGCAGTTTGCGCAGACCAAGCGCGAGATGGCCGAGCTGATCGCCGAACACACCGGCCAGACCTTTGAGCAGATCACCAAGGACTCGGACCGCGACCGTTGGTTCACCGCCCAGCAGGCAAAGGAATACGGCATCGTTGACCACGTCATCGAGCACGTCGCGCAGACCGACGGCCCAGTAGGCAACTAACCCGGAACACCTACATACGCAAAGGACTTAATACATGACTTTCCAGATGCCGAACTCTCGCTACGTCCTGCCGCAGTTCTTGGAGGAGACCTCCTTCGGCACCAAGCAGATCGACCCTTACGGCAAGCTCTTCGAGGAGCGCATCGTCTTCCTCGGCACCCAGGTCGATGACACCTCCGCCAACGACATCATGGCGCAGCTGCTTGTGCTGGAGTCGCAGGACCCGGACCGCGACATCACCATGTACATCAACTCGCCCGGCGGCTCTTTCACTGCGCTCATGGCGATCTACGACACCATGCAGTACGTCCGCCCGGACGTGCAGACGGTCTGCCTCGGCCAGGCCGCGTCCGCCGCGGCCGTCATCCTCGCCGCTGGTGCCCCGGGCAAGCGCGCCGCGCTGCCGAACTCGCGCGTGCTCATCCACCAGCCTGCCACCCAGGGTACCCAGGGGCAGGTCTCTGACCTGGAGATCCAGGCAAACGAGATCGAGCGCATGCGCCGCCTGATGGAGGACACCCTGTCCCACCACACCGGCCGCACCTCTGAGCAGGTCCGCGAGGATACCGACCGCGACAAGATCCTCACTGCGGCAGAAGCCGTCGAGTACGGGATCATCGACCAGGTCTTTGATTACCGCAAGCTCAACGCCTAAATAGCGGAGCGCGAAAAGCGCCGCCCCTGCGTTTCGCGGGAGCGGCGCTTTTTGCGTGTCTTGCGGGGCCGGGTTCCAGACCTAGTTACAGAACGGTACCGCGTTCTTCACCGCGGCAGGTGCCTGTGCGAAGTCCTCGCGCGCCCAGCACGCGCCGTTCTCGTTCGTGCCGTGCGGGTCGACACTGACCCAGCCGCCGTCCTTCGACGCCCAGAAGTACTCCTGCCCGGTATCCGGCATGACGGTCCGTGCCCACGCGCCGTCGCAGAAGGTGCTGTACTCCTGGTTGCCGCTGCCTGCGCCCTGTTCGGGCCAGGCACAGCCGTTGGAGCCATCGTCCACCGCGATCGTCTCTGTGATGACCTGCTCGCGCACCTCCTCGCGCGGGGACCTGCGGGTGCTGGTCTTCCGCGTCGAAGTGGACTTGCTTGTCGACGTCTCCGTGGACGTCTTCTTCGACGAAGACGATGTCTTCGATGAGGAGGTTTCTGTCTCGTCTTCGTCCTCGTCGTCGCTCGCGGTAGTTGTCGGCGAGCTTTCCGTCGTGGGGGTAGCCGTCGTGCTGGTCGCCGGGAAGTCAATCACCGGCTCGGCCAACCGCGCCTCTTCCTCGGCGGACGCAGCGCAGCCCGCGAGCGCCACCGTGGCGATAACGGCGACGAGAAGGGACTGGGTGCGGTTGCGTTTCACTTCGCTGTTCCTTTCGGGCTCCCTCACGAGTGGATAACGCTACTAGCGTAGCCGATCGGGCTTAGAGGAACTGTGTCAAGGCCCGGTTGAATTCCTCCGGTCGCTCGATGGCCACTTGGTGAGAGCCGGGATCGATCACGACCTGCTGCACCGGCCCCGTCACGCCCTCGGCAATGCGCGCGAGTTCAGCGGGCGTGGTCGACGGGTCCTGAGCGCCTGCAATGGTGAGTACCGGGCACGTGATTGCGGCCAGTTCCCCGGCGAAATCCCAGCCGGCGAGCGCGTCGCCGTTTTGTGCATAGGCCTCGCCGTCGATGCCAGCGACCATGTCGCGCAAGCGGCGCACCTCATCGGGGTGTTGTGCGCGGAAGCCCTCGGTGAACCAGTTCTCCATCATCCCGTCCGCCAAGGCACCCATGCCCTGCTCGCGGGCGATTGCAGAGCGCTCGCGCCACTTCTCCTCACCCCCGAGGTAGGTCGCGGTGCAGGCGAACACGGCCTTTTCCACCCGCCCGCTTTTCGCGGCGAGGTACTGGGCAAGCGCCCCGCCGAGCGACAGGCCGACGACGCGGAAGCGGTTGACGCCGACCTGGTCTAGGGCCTGGAGGATATCGGCGGCAAGCGTATCCATCGTGGTCGTCCCCGGGGCGACGCGCGCCGCTTCTGAGCGCCCGTGGCCGCGGTGATCCACCGTGACCACGCGGAAGTGCTCCGCGAGGGCAGGGATCTGCTTAGCCCACGCCTCGTGCGTGGTGCCGATGGAACTGAGCAGCACGACGGCGGGGGCGCTGCTGTTGCCGTGCTCGGTGACGTGCAGGTTGGTCATTGCGGCTCCTTCGATGTTGGGGTGATCTCCTCAGGCCCCATTGTGCGTGAAAATAGAGCGTGGTGGGGAGCGGGCGCTTCCATGCGCGCCTGTACGTCGCCGGTTTGACGCAGCAACTACACTTGGGGTTCATCCTTTCAACCCCGTCCGTGGCCCGGGGTGCGTGCCGCCAGGCAGCCACGGACTGTGCATCGTAGGAACTCAGGAGAAGACAGCTCACATGGCAGGAACACACGACAGCTCGGATCTGCTCAAGTGCTCATTTTGTGGCAAGAGCCAGAAGCAGGTGCGCAAGCTCATCGCGGGCGGCGGAGTGTACATCTGCGACGAGTGCATCGAGCTGTGCAACGAGATCATCGAGGAGGAGCTCGCAGGCTCGCAGCAGAACCAGGCGGGCGAGTCCGAGCGGCTGCCGCGCCCGTCCGAGATCACCGCGTTTTTGGACCAGTACGTGATCGGCCAGGATCAGGCCAAGCGCACGCTGGCGGTCGCGGTGTACAACCACTACAAGCGCATCAAGGCGGACACACTGGTCTCGCCTGCGCGCCGCCGCGAAGACGACGTGGAGATCTCCAAGTCCAACATCTTGCTGCTCGGCCCGACCGGTTCCGGCAAGACCTACCTGGCGCAGACGCTGGCGCGAATGCTGAACGTGCCTTTCGCCATCGCGGACGCGACCAGCCTGACGGAGGCCGGCTACGTGGGCGAGGACGTGGAGAACATCCTGCTGAAGCTGCTGCAGGCCGCCGATTTTGACGTCAATCGGGCCCAGACCGGCATCATCTACGTCGACGAGGTGGACAAGATTTCGCGGAAGTCGGAAAACCCCTCGATTACTCGCGACGTCTCCGGCGAAGGCGTGCAGCAGGCGCTGCTGAAGATCCTGGAGGGGACCGTCGCCTCCGTGCCCCCGCAGGGCGGTCGCAAGCACCCAAACCAGGAGTTCATCCAGCTGGACACGACGAACATCCTGTTCATCGTCGCCGGCGCGTTCGCGGGCCTGGACAAGGTCATCGCGGAGCGCGTGGGCAAGAAGGGCATCGGCTTCGGCGCCGAGATTGACTCCAAGGATGAGCGCGACGAGGCGAACCTGCTGGCCAGCGTGCAGCCCGGCGACCTGGTCAAGTTCGGCCTGATCCCCGAGTTCATCGGCCGCCTGCCCGTGATCGCCACTGTCGAAGACCTCGACCGCGAAGCGATGGTGCGCGTGCTCACCGAGCCGAAGAACTCCCTGGTCAAGCAGTACGAGCGCCTGTTCGCCATGGACGGCGCGGAGCTCGTGCTTAGCGACGACGCGCTGGGACTCATCGCCGACAAAGCCGCAGAGCGCAAAACCGGTGCCCGTGGTCTGCGCGGCATCATGGAGGAGCTGCTCGTGCCGGTCATGTACGAACTGCCTGACCGGGAGGGCGTCTCCCAGGTCATCATCGACGGCGCGGTGGTGCGTGGCGAGGCCGAGCCCGAGTACTTGAGCGCCGACGAGAAGCGCTCGGCGTAGTCTCTGGCTAGTAGATCCCGCCCTCGGGCTCGCTGAGGTAGTCGTGGTTGTCCGAGGAGTCCTCAGCAGGCGTCGGCGGGGTAGCCTCCAGGTAGCTGTCGTAGCCGGAGGGCGAAATGCTCGTGGTCAGAAACGCGATCACGGTGTCGATAACCATGCGGCGCATCCCCGTGACGTTGCGCTCCGAGCGGAAGTCCACGCCCCGCAGGCCCTGGGCGACATCGCCCACCCCGGCGGGGAAGAAGCAAAGCGAAATCAGCAGCAAAAGTACGTCGTCGGCGGAGATGCCGGGACGGAACGCGCCCGAATCCTGGCCGATGAGCAGCAGGCGCTCCAAGTGCAGGGCGACGTCCTCAGGCCGCTGGGAAAAGAGCGAGTCTGCGTCCTCGAGGGCCGGGTCGAGCTGCTCGCGCAGCAGGATCACGACCGCGTCCGGGTGGTCCTTGATGGCCATATACAGGGCGTCGATAAAGCGGCGCATGCCCTCGACGGGCACCGCGTAGGAGCGGTTGAGGACGGACTCCGGCGGGCGCAGCTGCTCCAGCGCGCGCAGCACGGCGCGAGCATACAGGCCTTTCTTGTCGCCGAAGTTGTAGTGGATTTTCCGCTTGGACATGCCGGACGCCTTCGCGATGTCCTCCAGCTTCGTGGCGTGGAAGCCCGCGTCCGCGAACATGCGCAGCGCGGTGGCCACGACCTCATCAACTGTGGCGTCAGCGGGGGCGTCGAGCGGCGGGGTCGAAGCGTCTGCGGTGTGCTTTTCAGGCAGCGGCGTCACAGTGTCTCCTTGTCTCTCCAACCGGTTGGCGCAAACGCCGGTCGCCGCGTTGCGGCCATACGCCTCCATCGTGCCCTACTGGCACCCCCAATGTCCCAGCCTGAAGAAAAAGCCCACATTTTCCTGCGGAAAAGCGCCCAAACGGGGGGAGCGAACCCACCGGCTCATGCTTGATGGTTCCTATACTTGGGGCCGTGCCATCGAAGCGCTGGCGGCGAAACGTCGGCGCGCCTAGAAGAACACTTGCAAGGAGCCATCATGTCCAGTCCTGTCAACGTTGTGGTCACCGGCGCTGCCGGCAACATCGCATACTCCCTGCTGTGGCGCATCGCCGCAGGTGACGTTTTTGGTAAGGAGCAGCCGGTCAACCTCACGCTGCTGGAAATCCCGGCCGCTGCCCGTGCTGCCGAGGGCACCGCGATGGAGCTCAACGATTCCGCGATGCCGCTGGTCAACGACATCACCGTGACCGACGATCAGCGCAAGGCTTTCGAGGGCGCGAATGCGGCCTTCCTGGTCGGCGCGAAGCCGCGCGGCAAGGGCGAGTCGCGTGCTGACATGCTCGCGGCCAACGGCAAGATTTTCATCGAGCAGGGTCGCGCGCTGAACGACGGCGCGGCTGACGACGTCCGCGTGCTCGTGGTGGGCAACCCCGCCAATACGAACGCCTACATCGCTGCCAAGGCGGCACCGGACCTGCCTGCGGATCGCTTCAACGCGCTGATGCGCCTGGACCACAACCGCGCGGCGTCGATGCTGTCGCAGAAGCTTGAGGTTCCGTCCACGGCGTTCGAGCGCCTGGTGGTGTGGGGCAACCACTCCGACACGCAGTTCCCGGACATCACCTACGCCACCGTGGGTGGCGAGCCGCTGGCTGACAAGGTGGACCAGGACTGGTACACCGGCGAGTTCATCCCGCGCGTGGCCAAGCGCGGCGGCGAGATCATCGAGGTCCGCGGCAAGTCCTCCGCGGCGTCCGCGGCATCCGCTGCGGTGGATCACATGCGGGACTGGGTGCAGGGCACGGAGGGGCGTTGGACGACGGTGGCGCGGCCGTCGACAGGCGAATACGGCATCGACGCCGGCCTGGTCTTTGGCGTGCCGGTGACCGGTGCGGGCGGCGAGTGGGAGCTCGTCGACGGCCTCGAGATCAGCGACGCCCAGCGTCAGCGCATCGACGCGAACGTCACCGCCCTGCGCGAGGAAGCCGCAGTGGCCGACGGCCTCTTTTAAGCGGGGACTATGATGGGCAAGCGTGACTGATGCGAGGAATGATCAAGTAGGCAACAACCGCGCGGACGCTCTGCCCAAGAGCTGGGAGCCCGGCGACCACGAGTCGACCATCTATCAGCGATGGGTGGACAAGGGGTACTTTGAGGCGGATCCCAGCTCGGACAAGCCCGCCTACTCCATCATGCTGCCGCCGCCGAACGTGACCGGTCAGCTGCACATGGGCCACGCCCTCGACCACACGCTGATGGATTCCCTGGTGCGCCGCAAGCGCATGCAGGGATACGAGGTGCTGTGGTTGCCGGGCATGGATCACGCCGGCATCGCTACCCAGACCAAAGTCGAGACGAAACTGAAGGCCGAGGAGGGCAAGGACCGCTACGACTACGGCCGCGAGGAGTTTATCGACCGCGTCTGGGAGTGGAAAGAGCAGTACGGCGGCACGATTACCACGCAGATGCGAGCCATCGGTGACTCCGTCGACTGGTCGCGAGAGCGTTTCACCTTGGATGAGGGCCTGTCGAAGGCTGTGCAGACCATCTTCAAGCAGCTGTACGACGCGGGCATGGTTTACCGCGACTACCGCCTGGTGAACTGGTCGCCGGTGCTTGAGACCGCGGTGTCCGACATTGAGGTCGTGTACAAGGACGTCGAGGGTGAGTTCGTCTCTATCCGCTACGGCTCGCTTGACGACGCCGAGCCGCACCTCGTCGTCGCCACCACCCGCGTCGAGACGATGCTGGGCGACGTCGCCATCGCGGTCCACCCGGACGACGAGCGCTACGCACACCTGATCGGCCAGGAGTTCGCACACCCGCTGCGCGACGACCTGAAGCTGAAGGTCATCGCCGACGACTACGTCGACATGGAACTCGGCACCGGCGCGGTGAAGATCACGCCTGCGCACGACCCGAACGACTACGAGATGGGCCTGCGCCACGACCTGGACATGCCCATCATCATGGACGAGCAGGGCCGCATCGCCAACACCGGCACCCGCTTCGACGGCATGCCGCGGGAAGAGGCACGCGTCGCCGTGCGTGAAGCGCTGGCCGAGCAGGGCCGCATCGTTAAGGAAGTGCGCCCGTATGTGCACTCGGTGGGTCACTCGGAGCGCTCCGGGGAACCGATCGAGCCGCGCCTGAGCCTGCAGTGGTTTGTCAAGGTGGACAAGCTCGCCCAGATGTCGGGCGACGCGGTGCGTAACGGCGATACGAAGATCCACCCCGAGTCGATGGAGAAGCGCTACTTCGACTGGGTGGACAACATGCACGACTGGACCATCTCGCGGCAGCTGTGGTGGGGCCACCGCATCCCGATCTGGTACGGGCCGGAAGACGAAAAGGGCGAGCGCGACGTGGTTTGCGTCGGACCTGACGAGGAGCCGCCGGCAGGCTACGAGCAGGACCCGGACGTGCTGGACACCTGGTTCTCCTCCGCCCTGTGGCCGTTTTCCACCATGGGCTGGCCGGAGAAGACCCCGGAGTTGGCGAAGTTCTACCCGACTTCGGTGCTGGTGACCGCCTACGACATCCTGTTCTTCTGGGTGGCGCGCATGATGATGTTCGGCACCTTTGCTGGCGAGACCACGCCCGAGGTGCTCGGCGAAGGTACCGACGGCCGCCCGCAGGTCCCGTTCACGGACCTGTACCTGCACGGCCTGGTGCGCGACGAAAAGGGTCGCAAGATGTCGAAGTCTTTGGGCAACGGCATCGACCCCATGGACTGGGTCGAGCGCTTCGGCGCGGACGCACTGCGCTTCGCCCTCGCCCGCGGCGCGAACCCGGGCGTGGACCTGCCGATCGGCGACGATCACGCCGTCGCCGCCCGCAACTTCGCCACCAAGCTGTACAACGCGACGAAGTTCGCCCTGATGAACGGTGCGGCCGTGGGCGAGCTGCCGGAGCGCGGCACGCTCACCGACGCCGACCGCTGGATCCTCGACCGCGCCGAAGAACTCCGCGCCCGCGTGGACGCTTACCTGGACGACTACCAGTTCGCCAAGGCCAACGAGGCCATCTACCACTTCGCGTGGGACGAACTGTGCGACTGGTACCTCGAGATCGCGAAGACGCAGATCCCGCGCGCTGCTGCTGACGCGTCAGCGGAAGAAAAGGAGCGCGGCCGCACCACACAGATCGTGCTGGGGCGCGTCCTCGACGTCCTGCTGCGCCTGCTGCACCCGACCATGCCGTTTCTCACCGAGGTGCTGTGGACGGCGCTCACCGGCGAGGAGACGGTCACGATCGCCGCGTGGCCGACCGCCGACGACACCAACGGTGGGGCAGAGGCCGACCTGGAGGCGCGCCGCCGCATCGAGGATTCCATCAAGCTGATCACCGAGCTGCGCCGCTTCCGCGCCGACCAGGGGGTCAAGCCCTCGCAGAAAGTGCCGGCGAAGCTGGACTTCGCCTACGCTGACCTCGGCGCGCAGGAAGACATGGTGCGCCAGATTGCGCGGGTTGAGGCACCGGCGGAGGACTTCGCGGCGTCGGCAAGCATTGAAATGCGACTGAGCAAGGCGAACCTTGATGTCGCGCTGGACACCTCCGGCACCGTCGACGTCGCCGCCGAGCGCAAGCGCCTGGAAAAGGAACTCGCCGCAGCCCAAAAGGAGCTGGATACCACTGGTGCCAAGCTGGCGAACGAGCAGTTCCTGGCGAACGCGCCGGAGCAGGTGGTGGAGAAGATCAAGGTGCGCCAGAAGGTCGCGCAGGAAGAGTTCGAGCGCGTCACCGCACGTCTCGACGCGCTGCCGCAGAAGTAGACTGCGGGTATGACTGAGCACGACGAGGACACTCCCCGCGAACGCGGACCGTACGGCGAGCTGCACCCGGAGCGCGACACTGAGTTCGGCCGCCTCTCCATGACCGACAGCGGCATCACGCTCAACCTCGGCGGGACCGAGCAGGAGCGCATCGAGCCGGAGCCGGAGGACGGCGAGCTGAAGCATCTCGCGGACCTCGTCGGCGTGCGCGTTGGCGAGCTCGCGGGCGATGAAGCAAGCGTCAGCGAGGAGCCCTTCGACCACGCCGCGCTCGAGCGGCTCAACGCGGAGCTCGACGCGCGCGCCGGGGCAACCGACCCGAACCCGAGCCTGGACCGGATCGCCATGCTGCTGGACCTGCTTGGCTCACCCGAGCGCACACTGAAGGTGATCCAGGTCGCGGGCACGAACGGGAAAACGTCGACCGCGCGCATGACCGCGTCGCTGCTGCGCGCGCTCGGCCACCGCGTTGGCCTATTCACGAGCCCCGAGCTGACGCGTGTGACCGAGACGATCGAGATCGACGGCACTGAGATCGCACCGGGGCGGCTCGCCGAGATTTACGACGAGCTCGCGCCCTATCTCCAGCTGGTCGACGCGAAATTCGCCACCCCGCTGAGCCGCTTCGAGGTGCTCGTGGCGATGGCGTACGTCGCGTTTGCCGACGCACCTGTCGACGTCGCCGTGGTTGAGGTCGGCATGGGCGGGACGTGGGATGCGACCAACGTCGCCGACGCTGACGTCGCAGCAATTACCCCGATCGGGCTCGACCACCAGGGCTTCCTCGGGGACACGCTGACCGAGATCGCCGCCCAGAAGGCAGGGATCATCAAAGCTCGCGGTGCTGACGGACTCGGGCCAGCGGAAAACATCGCCGTCGTCGCCGAGCAGGAGCCGGAAGCGATGCGCGCGGTACTCGAGCGCGCGGTGGAGGTCGACGCCATCGTCGCGCGCGCGGGTAGCGAGTTCAGCGTCGGTGCCTCCACGGTGGCCGTCGGCGGGCAGCAGCTTGACCTGCGCGGCTTGGGCGGCGACTACAACGACATCTTCCTCCCGCTCGCCGGCGCGCACCAGGCGGCCAACGCGTCACTTGCGCTCGCCGCGGTCGAGGCCTTCTTCGGGGTCACCCGCGAGCACCCGCTCGACCTCGACGCCGTCCGCGAAGGCTTCGACCGCGTGCGGGTCCCGGGCCGCATCGAGCGCTTCGGCACCGCGCCCGTGCTGCTTGTCGACGCCGCGCACAATCCCCACGGCGTACGCACCCTCGCCGCCGCACTCCGCCGCGACTTCAACTACGCGGGTCTCGTCGGCGTGGTGTCGATCTTCGCCGACAAGGACGCCTCCGCCATGCTCACGGCGCTCGAGCCGGAGCTGCGCGAAGTCGTGATCACGCAGAACTCCTCGCCGCGCGCCATGGACGCTTACGAACTCGCCGAGCTCGCGTACGCAATCTTCGGCGACGACCGGGTCCGTGTTGAAGCGCATTTGCCCGCGGCGATCGAACTCGCCCGCGAGATCGCGGAGGAGGCCGACGAGGACGGCATGGGCGTGATGATCACCGGATCCGTCGCCACCGCCGGCGACGCGCGCGCCTTCCTCACCGCCGACGCGCAAGGCGGCAATGGCTAAGCACGCGTGGCTGGTCACCAACCGTTGGCTGCACTGGGACAAGTTCGAGTGGCAGTTCACGGAGCTGATACGCGCTGCGTCCGCGTTGGGGGTGGACTTGCAGCGCATCAGTACCGACGAGGCGCTGGCGCAACTCGCAGGGCGCGACGTAAGTCTGCCGCGGGCGGCGCTGATTATGGACAAGGACGTGGCGGCCGTCGCCCAACTCGAAGCCGCGGGCGTGCGCGCGATCAACTCCGCGGCCGCGATTGCGGCCTGTGACAACAAGGCCTACACGCACGCCGTGCTCAGCGCGGCAGGCATCGCGCACCCGCGGACCTGCACCGCGCCACTCGTCTACCGAAACCTCGAGCCCGAAGAGTGGGCAGCAAGTGCGTTTTCGGGCGCCGTTGAAGAATCACTCGGCTACCCTGCGGTGGCCAAGCGCGCCGTCGGATCGTGGGGCCAGGGCGTGGAGCTGGTGCGAGACCGCGCAGAACTCATTGCGTTTCTGCGCGCAGCGTACCCGGCGCCCGTCATCGTGGAGGAATACATCGCCGCCTCCCACGGCCGTGACGCGCGCATCTACATGGTGGGGCGCGAGCCCGTCGTCGCGATGCGCCGCTACGGCACGGGAGGAGACTTCCGCGCCAACATCACCGGTGGAGGGCGTGCTGAGCCGTGGACCCCACCGACGGAGTACGTGGACACGGCGCGCGCAGCGATGGACGCCCTCGGCTTGGAGGTCGGTTCGGTCGACTTCCTGGATGCCGCAACGCCGCTTGTGGGTGAGGTGAACTCGAACGCACAATTTGCCTCGCTCACGGAAGTCACCGGCGTCGACGTTGCCGGTCACGTCGCCGAGCTGCTCGCAGCAGTTATGGCCGAACCCGCAACACGGATACGATGAGTCTCATGGCTGACCAGAACACCCCCCGACGCGCACGCTTCCGCCGCGAACCGGAAATGGGGCCGCTTGGCCCCGGGAAAACGCCAGTCAAAGACCCGATGGAGGGGTTGACTGGCGTGCTCGCAGGCACGCTGATCATGGAAGCGATCACCATCCTGCTCATCCTCACCGTAATCCTCAAGGTTGAAGAAGGCGCGCTGTGGACCACCTTCAATTGGGTCTACGTGACCGTGATTGGGGTTGCGCACATCATCGCTGCGTTCTTCCAAAAACGTCCGGGAATGCTCTGGGTGGACTTAGCGCTCCAGGTGCCGCTCATCTTCGGATTCTTCATCCACTGGTCGGTCACCGTGGTGGGCATTACCTTCGGCATCGTATGGTTCTTCATCATTAAGCTGCGCTCCGAAATGCTGCAGCGGATGCGGGCCGGCTACCTGGTCACTCAGCATCTGGGCACTGCGGAGGACCCGGAAAGGTAGACGCACGCGGCAAGTCACGCAGCGTGGTGCGCAGGATCTTTCCGGCGGCGCTGCGGGGGATCTCGTCGACGAAATCGACTACGCGCACTTTCTTGTACGGCGCAACGTGGGCTGCAACGAAGTCGATGACGTCGGATTCGTCCAGCGCGGCACCCGGGGTTCGGACCACGAACGCGCGCGGGACCTCCGTGCCATTGAGGTCGAACTCGGTCACGGCGGCGTCGGCAATCGCCTCATGCTGGGTGAGTACCGCCTCGAGCTCCGCGGGGGCGACCTGGTAGCCCTTGTACTTGATGGTGTCTTTCGCGCGCCCGACGAGGTAGAGCTCGCCGTGCTCGCCAACCCGTGCGAGGTCGCCGGTATCAAACCACTCGCCAATGGGGGCGTGCCCAAGGTAGCCGCGCATCAGCTGCGGGCCGGCAACCGAAAGCTCGCCATGCGTCCCAAGGCGAAAGCGCGTGCCCGGCAGCGGGAAACCGACAGAGTCGGGCGGTGTTTCACCGCGCACTCCAACGAACGTCACGGGCGACGTCTCCGTCATCCCGTAGCCCTGAATTACACTCGCACCCAGGCGCTGCTCTACAGCGCGGGCTACCGCCGGATCCAGGCGGTCGGCACCGCTGATGATCAACTCGAGCGCAGCGAAATCCTCCGGTGGTGCTGTCGCGAGCACGCGCGCAAGCGGGGGAGCGATGAACGTCAGCTTTACGTCATAGTCCCGGTGCGCGCGTGAGAACAGCGCGGGTTCGAAGCGCTGCATCGTAACGATGTGGTGGCCGAGCATCAGTGGCGTGAGCAGCAGCGCGGTCAGGCCGTAGATGTGGGAAAACGGCAAGGGCGACATTGTTGGCGTGTGCTCGCCCACGCCACTTTTTGCGATCGCCGCCGCGAATTGCGCCATATTCGCGCTTACCGACGCCCCCGGCAACCCGACTGCCTTCTGCAGCCCCGTCGTGCCTGACGAGAAGGGGATAAACGCGAGAGCGTCGCCGCGATCGGTGGCTGCATCGTCGACGCGTGCCGCAGAAGACAGCGGCGGCCAACCCTCCGGTGCCTTGCCCTGAATCAGCGCGCGTGCCTGAGCCATCCGGATGATCCCTACCTCAACGTTCGCGTCGGCAAGCTCTGCGAGGTGTTGCGCTTCGTGGTCGCGCAGCAGCGGCCCGATAAGACTTGTTGTGGCTCCCGCCTGAGAAATCCCCAGAATAACGGAGGCAAACTCTACAGAGTTGGGCAACTGGACGGCGAGCACGGATCGATCGGGCAGCGGAGTGCGGGCCAACACATGTGCAACGTTCGCTGCGAGCTCACTCAACTGGCCATACGTCACGGTCGTACCGGCGGTGAGGTCTGTCAAAGCGGGCGCGTCGGGGCGGCCATGGCCTAAAGCGAGCTGGTGAATTGGCACATGCTGGAACATCGACGAAAAGCTTAGTAGCTTCAAACACATGCGCCACGTCCTCCTCGTCATTGCCGCCGTGCTGTCCATACTCGCCGTGGGTGCGGCGATGCTTTCCCTACCTGCCTGGGTTGGCCCGCTTGCCATCGTTGGCGCGTCACTTGCGCTTGTGACGTGGCTTGTCCTGCAATACCGGCTGCGCGCGGCACCTGATCTTGTGCTTAGCGGCGACCAGCGCGAGACCATCGCGAACATGAAACGAGAAGGAAATACGGAAACTGCGGTGCGGCAGGTGCAGCTGTGGAAACGAGATGCCACACGCGCTGACGCAATGCGCATCGTGGACGACCTTTAGGTAAAGTTTGGGCCATGACTGAACGCACTCTGATTCTGATCAAGCCCGACGGTGTTGCCAACGGCCACGTCGGCGAAATCATTTCCCGCATCGAGCGCAAGGGCCTCAAGCTGGTTGAGATGGACCTGCGCACCGCTGACCGTGAAACCGCTGAGAAGCACTACGCAGAGCACAAGGACAAGCCGTTCTTCGGTGAGCTCGTCGATTTCATCACGTCCGCACCGCTGGTCGCAGGCATCGTTGAGGGCGAGTCTGCCATTGCCGCATGGCGCCAGCTGGCCGGCGGCACCCACCCGGTCGAAAAGGCCACCCCGGGTACCATCCGCGGTGATTTCGCACTGACCGTTGGCGAAAACGTCGTCCACGGCTCCGACTCCCCGGAATCCGCTGAGCGCGAGATCGCGATCTGGTTCCCCAACAAGTAACCGATTCGTCAGGCTTCACGCCACCCCGCTGTGCAAACAGCGAGGGTGGCGTTTTTCGTGCTACCCAAAAATTTGTGTGATGGCACACAGTTGCTTTGGTTTAGCTTGTTAAACTAAAAACAGGAAAAACGGTTTAAAGAGCTGCAAGGGAAGGACAATACTGGTGAGCGAGCGGAAGGTGCAGCAGCAGCGGGCGAGAACGAAGCGCGACGCAATTCATGAGGCAACAGTCCGTCTTCTTCTCGCCGAGGGGATGCGTGCAGTCACGCACCGGCAGGTCGCTGCGATAGCGGACGTGCCAGTGGGGTCAATCGGCTACTACTTTGACAGCCGCGAAAAACTCATCATGACCTGCTTCGAGCGGGTGCACGCGCGGCAAAACCAGATCCTTGAAGATGCGCTTGCTGATCCAAAGGTCCGCGAGGACCGTGAAGCGCTCGCGTTTGCCATCTTGAACCTGACCGCCAACGGTTACCCGGAGCAAGTGCGCAGCATTATCGCCGTCACCATTGACGCTGGTCGCGAAGGGGCAGTCTTGCAGAGGATGGTGCGGCGGCAAGTCGAAGAAGCCGTGCGGTGCATTGACCAGATGCTTGAATACTCCGGAGTCACGCAGGTAAACGGCCGACAGGCACTTGGTGCGCTCGTAGGTGCGGCGCTCGTCGGGACGAGTTGGGACAAGCCGGTCGTTGAAACCGCAGTCGACGGTCTCGTCCAGTTTATTGAGCTCGCAGAGCGCAACGCGTCACCATCGCGCGATTAAATCCTCCGCTGTGCCACAATGGAGAGCAGGCGTCGTGGCTAACTAGGCACGGACGCTGTCAAGCTTTCATACATTGCCCGCGGGAAAGCGTGGAACTGTGCGGCGGCGGCACCAATCGTGCCAGCGCCCGGTGCCACCACGCGGGATCACGCATAACAGGAGAATTGGCCCGTGGCTCAGAACGAGGAAACCACACCGAAGAAGCAACGCCGGACAACCAAAAAGACCACGAAGAAGTCAACACGGAAATCAGGCAAAAGCACAAGCGCGCGGGCGGCGAAATCGAAGCCGCAGAATCCCTACGCCGCGTTCGACCGCTCACAGCTGAAAGAGAAACAGCGCGTCTTCCAGCTTGCGAAGTTGCTGGACGTACCGTCGAAGGATTTGGTGGTAGCGCTTTCTGAGATGGGGGTTGTCAAGGTTGCACAGTCTTCGCTCACTAAGGCTGAAAGTGAGCAGCTCCTCGACGCGTTGGCAGCCTCTACTGCCGATGGTACGCAGGGTGAAGCAAGCCGGGCTGCCACGAAGAAGGAAGCCGCGGCAGATGCTGATGAGAAGATTCGCCACCGCGTGCGCAAGGACGTGGAAAACGAAATTCACCAGATCGAGGACAAAGTAGACGCCGAACTCGAAGCGAGCGATCGCAGCAAGCCTGCCGACGATGATGCGCAAGAGCGCAAAGAGGACGACGCTGCACAAGTTCCCCCGGCTAGCGAGGACAGTGCCGAAGCACAGCGGGAAGACGACTCTGGCAAGGGCGAAGAGGCCGCTGACCCATCTGCGACACCGGCACCAGATGATGC
This sequence comes from Corynebacterium imitans, assembly GCF_000739455.1. Lineage (NCBI taxonomy): Bacteria > Bacillati > Actinomycetota > Actinomycetes > Mycobacteriales > Corynebacteriaceae > Corynebacterium > Corynebacterium imitans. The sequence goes on along the minus strand of NZ_CP009211.1, from coordinate 1,951,690 downwards.
ACGTCCACTGACCAACATCGAGCCCGAGGTCACCCCGGTCCCTGAGGATGAGCCGGCGACAGGCTACGCACCGATCTTTAAGGCACCGTCCCGATCCCGTCAACGCCGTCGTGCAAGCCGTCCCCAGACGAGCGATACCGCAACTCGTGCAGACGAAGAGCGCAGTGACGAAGAATCCTCGCCGAGTACCGAGGAGCGCCAAGCCCGCCCGCAATCCCGTCGTGGGGGATCTGCTCAGCGGACACGCAACAACCGAAGCCGGGGAGCTGCGCATGACGCCCAAACGCAGGACGCTGGGCACACGGAGCACGCTGGTGACTCGGAGGCCACTGAACTCATCGAAGAACCGAAAGCGATCAAGGGCTCAGCACGTCTTGAGGCGAAGCGGCGTCGGCGCAGCGAGAAGAGCGCAGAGGCCAGAAAGCGCTCCCGCATCGTCAGCCAAGCTGAATTCTTGGCACGCAGGGAATCGGTGGAACGCACCATGGTGGTGCGCGAACGTGAGCGCCACGATGGCCACGGGCGCATCACCCAGGTCGGTGTGCTTGAAGATGGCCTGCTTGTCGAGCACTTTGTCACTTCCGATGAACAGACAACACTGATCGGCAACATCTACCTTGGCCGGGTGCAAAACGTCCTACCGAGCATGGAAGCTGCCTTTATCGACATTGGGCAGGGACGCAACGGCGTGATCTATGCCGGTGAAATTGACTGGAAATCCGCAGGGCTTGGTGGGCGCTCACGCCGCATCGAGCACGCGTTGAAGTCCGGCGACCAGGTAGTCGTGCAGGTAACAAAAGACCCAGTCGGGCACAAGGGTGCTCGCTTGACCACCCAGATCTCGCTTGCCGGCCGATACTTGGTGTACGTCCCCGGCGGGCGCAGCGCAGGTATTTCTCGCAAGCTCCCAGCTCCTGAGCGCAAGCGCCTCAAGGAGATCCTGCACAATGTGGTCCCGGGTACGGGAGGAGCGATCATTCGCACTGCTGCTGAGGGGGCCAGTGAGGAGGCCATCGCCGCAGATGTGCGCCGTCTCCACACGCAGTGGGAAGCAATTCAGGAGCACGCCGAGCGCGAAATCGAGTCGAAGGGTGCACAGCCCGTCACGCTCTATGAAGAGCCGAATCTCCTCGTGAAGGTTGTGCGGGACCTCTTTAATGAGGACTTCACCTCGCTGATTATCGACGGCAAGCGCCCGTACAACATGGTGCACGCGTACGTGGAGTCGGTCGCACCAGATCTGCTGGACAGGGTTGAAAAGTTCAGCACGGAGAAGCACAAGGCAGCAGATGCATTTGGGCTGTATCGGGTAGACGAGCAGCTGCGCAAGGCACTCTCGCAGAAGGTCTGGTTGCCCTCGGGCGGCACGTTGATCATCGAGCACACTGAGGCGTTGACAGTCATTGACGTCAATACCGGCAAGTACACCGGCTCGGGTGGATCACTGGAAGAAACGGTGACGCGGAATAACCTTGAGGCAGCCGAAGAAATCGTGCGTCAGATTCGCCTGCGCGATATTGGCGGCATGATTGTCATCGACTTCATCGATATGATTCTGCCGGAAAACCAGGACCTGGTCTTGCGTCGCCTTAAGGAAGCACTTGGGCGAGATCGAACCCGCCACCAGGTGTCGGAAGTGACGTCACTGGGGCTTGTCCAAATGACGCGGAAGCGCTTGGGGACCGGTCTCTTGGAGACCTTCTCGGAGCCCTGCGAGTGTTGCGAAGGCAGAGGACTCATCCTCCTTGACGACCCCGTTGAGCAAATGCCGGTGCACGAGCAAGGCTCTAGGCCGCAAAACGCCAAGCCTAGGAGGCGCCGTCCTGTCGGCGAGCACCCCGCTGCAAAGGCGATGCACAGCCACAGCCACAGCACACCGATGGCTGATGAAGATATTGAAGAACTCGCTGGGTCCGTCGTCATCGAGGACGACGACGCGGATACACAGGAGGACACGCAGCGCACGAAGCAATCTGAAAAGCCCAGCTCGTCACGGCGACGTGGCCGTCGCGGTGGCGGACGAGGACGTGGACGCGGACGTGATGGGGCCAACGCACACGCTGCTGACTCCGCGCAAGACGCACCATCAAACGCGCAGACCGAAGAGGACTCATCGCGCGATAAGCACGATGGGAATGCTTCTGAAAACGCAACGAGCGGTGACAGCGCTGACACCGGTGGTCGCGATCAGGAGAACGCCGGTGACCGCACGACTCCCAACAAACGGAGAGCCCGCGGCACGCGCGGTGGCAGGGCGCGACGTGCTGTTCGCTCGAACTCGGCCCCGCAGACGGAGGACGTCGAAAAGGGCGCTGGGATAGAAGCGCGCCACGAGCGCGACGCGACGCAGGACTACGAGCAGGCGGTCAAGGAGTTCGAGGACTCTCCCCGTAGGAAGCGACCAACGCGCGGAAATTCGCGCTCGGATCGTCGTCCGCAGCGAGAAGACTTTGTCGTCGAGGAGAAACTGGCAACGACAGATGATCGTCGCAAGGAAACCCCGAATGGCGACAAGCACTCAGGCACGTCGACTGACGGTGACGCTGCGGGCAGCGAAAGTGGTGTAAGCAAGCAGCAGCGCCGGAGTAGCCGCGGTAAGGGTGGTTCTGGCACGTCTGCGCGTCGACGTCGTCGTCGCGCAGTGCGGCGCTCCACGACGCCACAGCCAGAGGCGCAGGCATCGACTGAAAAGAGTGACACCGAGAAGAAGAATGGGAATGGCAGTGCAGCCGCTCGGAGGAAGGCGCAAAAGACCGCAGCGGTTGCCAGCAATAAGCAGCGCGCTGGTGGTGGGCGTCGAGGCCGGCGCCGCGCTTCTCGCAAGGGCGGCGGCGCATAGCACCGAGCCTCGTATCCCTCGCCAAGGACGGTCAGACGTCTCTGGAGGGGGATGGATGGTGAGGCGATTCTTTAAAAGCCATCGCAGTTTGGAGAATCGCCCCACTTCGGTGTAGTCTTTGGCAGTCGCTGTTTTGGGGCGTGCCGCCTCGTTGCCTACGCATGCGGGCACGGCGGGTCTTTCGGGCCCCGAAACGCAGAAAGTTAATGTTCCATACGTCCACCGAAGCATGCCGGAGGACGTGCGAGTAGAGATAAGGGGTAACCCTCTATGTACGCGATCGTCAAGACCGGCGGCAAGCAGTACAAGGTTGCCGAAGGCGACCTCGTAAAGGTCGAGAAGCTGGAGGGTGAAGCAGGCGACAAGGTTGCACTCACCCCGATCCTTCTCGTAGATGGCGCTGACGTGACCGCTGGCGCAGATGCACTGGCCAAGGTAAGCGTTGAGGCCGAGATCGTCGAGCACGGCAAGGGCAAGAAGGTCGACATTCTTAAGTACAAGAACAAGACCGGCTACAAGGTCCGCCAGGGCCACCGTCAGCAGCTGACCACCGTCAAGATCACTGGCATCAAGTAAGACCAACTTCTAAGGAGAAAGAAACATGGCAACTAAGAAGGGTGCATCCAGCTCCTCGAACGGTCGTGACTCTGAGTCGAAGCGCCTCGGTGTGAAGCGCTTCGGTGGTCAGCAGGTCAAGGCCGGTGAAATCCTCGTTCGTCAGCGTGGCACCAAGTTCCACCCGGGCGACAACGTCGGCCGCGGCGGCGACGATACGCTGTTCGCGCTGAAGCCGGGCTCGGTCCAGTTCGGCATCAAGCGGAAGCGTCGCATCGTCAACATTATCCCGGCTGATGGTGAGGGCGTTTCCTCCGAGGTGCTTGAGCAGGCAGAGGCAGCAGGCGTCGTCGAGGACGAAGCTACCGCCTAGCCGGAAGCGCACACCGCGTGTCTTCTACGCCGCGTGCCCCATATCTTTGGGGCCGCGGCGCTTTTTCACGTCTGCGGGCTCGAAGGCGGCCTCGTAGACATTAATCGGCCCGGCTCCTGGAGAAAGAAGCGTGATGAACCCACGATCTCGTAGGGAGAGCCGGGCGACTTCCATGCCGGTAAGTATCGTGCCGTCCGTGAGTTGGACGAGAACGTCGTCTTCGACGCTGTCACCCCTCAAGACGTGTTCGACGTCGTCGATGGTCATCACTGCGTGTGCGGTAAGGTCACCGGCACCAGAGGGACGGTGGTGGAGCACCCAATCAACTGGGTCGGTATGGGAACCGCCTGCAGCTGGGGCTTCATTGAAAGCATCTACAAGATGCTGCATCGAGTCGGAGGATCCGGTGATGGAAACAGTCATCTTGTCACCAACGCGGCGGGTTCGCACCCCATCCTTAGGCACCTTTTTCGGGACGTAGTGTTTCTTAATCCGGCGCGCTGTCCGCTGGACATTTTGTGTATCGCCTGTCGTGCCGCAGAGTGCTTCCCTAAATTGCCAGCGCTTCGTGGGGTCTTCGATGTTGCGGGAAGCCTGCCAGATCGCGGCGAGCGTCTCCACGCTGTGGTTGTTCTCTTCTGCTTTTCTTTTGCTTCGTGCTTGGTAACGCGAATGTGTCTCTTCGTGGAAGAATAATTCGACCAATCGGAGTACATTTGTTGCGTAATCGTTGGGCATGCCGAGCGCAGTAAGTCCATCGTGATTCTGCTGTGTACGTGCGGCCCAGGCAATAATGTCCATGCCGCGGTCTCGTAGGGAAAAGTACTGTTTCAATTGCGTTGTAAAGTCCATAAAACGAAAGATACGTAAATTCTACTGTCGCGTCAAGAGAAAAATACGAAATTTCTAGATTGTGGTGGCGGCAATGGTCGACGCGGCGGCGACGCGTAGAGTGGTCCCGTGTCGAAGCCCTAAAAGGAGAGTCTCACTATGCGCGCAACCCCGAACGATGACCTCGCCCAGATGCTTGCGTCGGTTCCGCCGGGAGAAGCGCTTTTGCTTGCGCCGGGCGACTATCGGGTGGAAACGTTGCTGGTCGAATCCCGTACTTTGCAGGCCGAGAATTCAGAGGTGCGAATTTATGGTCGCATTGTGCTCGCTCGAGGGGCGTCGCTTGTCGGGGTGGCGGTGTTCGGCCCGCGTGGTGGCAACGCCATCATTTGCAACGACGGTCATGCACTGGTGCGTAACTGTCATGTTGAAGTGCCTGATGAGACTGAATTTCCATCGATTGGTGTCAAAGGTGCACAGCTCAAAGTGTGGGACAGCGTAGTCAGAGGCGGGAAAGACAAGAAGGCGGTGCTCGGAATCGAGCATGCGCGATGCGTGATCGAGCGCAGTACGCTGGACAGGCTGGATTTGGAGTCAGGGTCGGAGGGGAACGTCCAGGCGACGGTGGTAGGCACGCTTTTTGTGTCCACTGGCGCAAGGATGCACCTCTTGAACGATGTGACCATTGAGACGCCCACCCTAACTCGGTTAGCGCTCGTCGTGGATGGCGCAACGCTGGATTCGTCAGGTGTGCTGGTGAAAACAGGCAAGCCTGAGATACTTGTGCGAAACGCCAACCTGCGTTTGTCGCAGGTGGTGAGCGACAACGTCGCCACCGTAGTGGTGAAGGCAGAGGGGGAGGCTCACTGTGATGTTGATCCCCGCTCGTGTGTGGTGCACCGTGAAGGCGAGATCACATCTGAAGTGCGATGGCGAACCGCGGATAGTGAAGACTTCGAGCGTGTGGTTGCGCCGATGCTTACATCCGGTGCAACAGTGATACTGGAAGAGGGAAATTATTCAATTGAGTCAGTGCCGAAACACGTCCGCGATTTGACCCTTCGGGGAGCGAAGCGCGACGCCACAGTGCTGGCGATTTCCGGCTCGCTGAATGCAGACAATGGCGGCAGGCTCATCGTCGAAGACATGACGTTGTTACAAGCAGATGGTCATAACGCTTGTAATGTTTTTGAAGGCTCTGAGGCGTATCTCCTGCGTACAAGGGTGGTTAGCGCGCAACGCTTCGGCAAGATTCCGGCGTTATTTGTTCGCAGTGGCCGTCTCTACCTAGATCAGACCATTGTTGAGTCTCCTGCGGGGGTGTCAGACCCTACGGTCGCGGTTTTCGGTGGAGAAGTTTCCACAAGTACATCCTTCCTCGGTTGGGCACAGTTTGTTGATGGGACAGTCGTCGACGTCGACGCATCGTCTGCATACGCTGTGCATGCAGAGGCGTCACGGGTGTCTGGCTCGCTCGCCATTCATCCCTCACTTACAAACCAGCGACAGCTGGTGATTCAGCGTGGGAGCCGTTGCGAATTCTCCCAGCTCACGCTTCTTACGAGCTATGCGGAGTTCTTTGTCGATCACGCCTCCCTGACTGTGGGTGAATCTTGGCTGGTGCAGACAGCAAGCGCAGCAGTCTATGTAGATCAGGGAGAAGTACAGTTCCCTGCTGCGTCGTTCTTTGAACAAGTCGATGGGCAATGGCAATGCGTGCGTGAACCTGTGGACGCTGCGCTGTCTCCCGGTGCCGTGGGCGTCGAGAAAGCGGCAGCGCCGGCACCGTCGCAAAGTGCGCCCGGTGATCCAATGTCGCAGATTCACGAACTCATCGGCCTTGACTCGGTAAAGCGCCAAATCAATGCGTTCATGAACCGTGTGAAGTTTAATCAACGGCGGGCTGAGCTTGGGCTGGCACCTGAGCCGCTGGTGATGCATTCGATGTTCCTCGGTAATCCTGGGACGGGGAAGACTACCGTGGCGCGCTTGCTTGGGCAGGCGCTCTATAGCGCCGGCGCAGTACGAACGGACACGTTTGTCGAGGTTGGAAGGGCTGACCTCGTCTCCGAGTACATTGGGAAAACGGCGCAAAAGACCAACGAGGTGCTTGAGCAGGCACGCGGCGGTGTGCTGTTTATCGATGAGGCCTATGACCTGCACTCGGAAAGCGGGCAGGACTTCGGCAAAGAAGCGGTGACTGCGATCCTGACGTTCATGGAGAACCACCGAGACGACATCGTCATCATTTTCGCAGGTTATCCCGACTTGATGCAGGATTTCCTCGCGATGAACCCGGGATTGAAGTCGCGTATCCCCAACCGCTTCGACTTTGAGGACTATTCTGCGGACGAACTTGCGGCAATCGGCGCGGCGAGCCTGTCGAAGAAGGGCTATACCTTTGACGAGACTGCGTTGCAAGCAGCGATTCGTCGACAGTACCGGCGCTCTGGCGATGGTTCGAACGGCAGGTGGGTGCGTAATTTTGAGGATGCACTCATCGGGGCGATCAGTACCCGACTGGCCCTTACTCACGCCGGCGACTTGTCCCAAGTGACAAACGAGGAGATCACGAGCGTGACCGCCGCAGATATCCGCACAGTCACGGGTGGGGCGGCCAGTGCTGAGCGTGTTGAGTCCCTCTTGGATGAGCTGGAAAACCTTATCGGCTTGGAAGAGGTCAAGCAGTGGGCTGCGGATCTGGTGCAGGTCGCGGAGGCGAACCAGCGGCTCGAAGCGCAGGGTCTACAGGCCTCCACGCCGACGTACCACATGGTGTTTTCTGGCAATCCCGGCACGGGCAAGACAACCGTTGCGCGCATCGTTGCGGAAATTTTCCACGCATTGGGGATTCTGGAGTCGCCCACCGTCAAGGAGGTCACGCGAGCAGACCTCGTTGGCTCTGTCATCGGCGCGACTGAAAAACAGACCACCCGGGCACTCGACGAGGCGATGGGTGGAGTGCTGTTTATCGACGAGGCGTATCAACTCACCAGCGCTGGCAGCGCAAACGATTTTGGCCTGCAGGCCGTTGAGACGCTTCTGCCCAGGCTGGAGAATGACCGGGGTAAATTCATCGCAATTCTCGCCGGATACACCAACGAGATGGAAGCATTCATGGACGCGAACCCTGGATTGCGCTCCCGGATTCCAAACGCGATCGAGTTTCCCGACTACACCCCGCAAGAGGTTGCGCGCATTGTCGCAGAAAGCTTGAGAGCAAGGGGCTGGAGCGTCGATGCGGCACTGCTGGAAGCGACCGTCGTAACGGTGTACGAAGCGCTACCGTCTGCTGAGCGCAGCAACGGACGGTGGGCGCGCAACTTTGCAGACCGGTTGGAACATCGTCATAAGCTCTGGATCGCGCAAACCGATCCAAGCGGTGAAGCGCTGCGCACGATTACGGAGGAAACGGTTCGTATAGTCGGGGAAGAACACGCGCTCTCGGTGGACTAAATCGGAGCCGTTACTTGCTTTGCGGTTCACCCGGTACCCTGCATGTAAGAAACCTTGTTGGAGGTGCCGCACACGTTGTAACGCGTGGGACGCGCACGAGCAGGCGGATCATTTACGAGAGGGAGGCGGGCAAGACCATGGCGCAGTTTGTTGATCGCGCGGTGCTGCATTTGCAAGCAGGTGACGGTGGGCACGGGTGCGTGTCCGTGCACCGCGAAAAGTTCAAGCCACTCGGCGGCCCAGACGGGGGCAACGGTGGGCACGGCGGCGACATTGTTTTGGAAGTGTCGACACAGGTGCACACGCTTCTCGATTTTCAGTACCGACCGCACGTCAAGGCCGGTCGTGGCGGCAACGGCGAGGGTGATCACCGCAACGGGGCTCGTGGTGAGGACCTCATCTTGGAGGTGCCAGTGGGCACCGTGGTACGCAATGAGGACGGCGAGATTCTGGCGGACCTGACGGTGCCTGGTACGAGGTTTATGGCTGCCGAAGGCGGGTACGGCGGGCTGGGCAACGCGGCGCTCGCTACCGCAAAGCGCAAGGCCCCGGGCTTTGCGCTCAAGGGCGAGCCAGGTGAGGCGCACGACCTCATCCTGGAGCTGAAGTCTATGGCTGACGTGGGGCTCGTCGGTTTCCCGTCGGCAGGTAAGTCCTCGCTCATCTCGGTCCTGTCTGCAGCGAAACCGAAGATTGCGGATTACCCATTTACTACGCTTGCTCCGAACCTGGGCGTTGTGGACGTGGGCGACGACACGTTTACGGTTGCCGATGTCCCCGGGTTGATTCCGGGGGCAAGCCAAGGCAAGGGCCTGGGGCTCGACTTCTTGCGGCACATTGAGCGCACCGCTGTGCTTGTCCATGTTGTTGATGTGGCGTCGATTGAACCCGGCCGAGACCCGATCTCTGACGTGGAGGCGTTGGAAGCGGAGCTGGATAGTTACGCGGATGCACTCGACCACGACTCGGGCCTCGGGGATCTGCGTGAGCGGCCGCGCATCATTGTGCTGAACAAAATGGATATCCCGGAAGCGGCAGAGCTCGCCGAGTTTCTCCTCGAAGACATTAAGGAGCGATTCGGGTGGCCCGTTTTCCAGATTTCGACGGCGACCCGTGCGGGCTTGGAAGAGCTCAAATGGGCGATGTGGAATGTCGTCGAGCAAACCCGCAAGTCGCAGCGGAAGGCGAAGAAGTCCGCTGCAACTGTCGAGCAGCAAGAGATCATTCGCCCGCGCGGTGTGTCGCGCAAGGGTCGTAAAGGTAAGGCAGACAGCGGCATTGTGGTCGAGCGCGACCCGATGTATCCCGAAGGCTGGATCGTCACTGGCGAGAAAGCAGAGCGCTGGATCCGCCAGACCGACTTCGAAAACGATGAAGCGGTCGGATATCTCTCGGATCGTCTGGAAAGGGCCGGCGTCGAGGACGAACTCAGGCGGATCGGCGCGCAAGAGGGCGATACCGTCACCATCGGAGACATTTCCTTCGATTGGGAGCCGATGCGTGGCGGGGACCCGACGCTTGCAGGCCGCGGCGCGGACGCCCGCCTGTACGACACAAACCGAATCTCTGCCGCGGAACGCAAGCGTGCCTCGCAGGCGCGGCGTGGCCTCATCGATGAGTTTGATTACGGCGACGGAGAAGAAGCGGAGCGCAAGCGCTGGGAGGGCTAGACTGAATCCTTATGCCTGCTGCCTTAACGCCTGACCTTTCCGAATCCCAGCTTCGCGCGCACATTGCGAGCGCGCGAAGGATTGTGGTCAAGATCGGGTCGAGCTCGCTGGTCAATGCGGACTCGTCCGTCAGCCCTGAAAAGATTGATGCGCTTGTCGACGCCATGCATGCACGGATGAGCGCAGGCACCGACATCATCGTTGTCTCATCTGGTTCAATCGCTGCCGGTATGGCACCGCTGGGGTTGTCGCAGCGTCCGCGAGATTTGGCAACGAAGCAGGCGGCTTCCGCAACTGGCCAAGTTCACCTTGCGCAAGCGTGGGGTGCGTCGTTTGCTCGCTATGACCGGACGGCTGGGCAGGTGCTTCTGACACAGGCCGATGCTGGTGTGCGTGAACGGGCCCGGAACGCACAGCGCACGATTGACAGGCTGCGCCAGTTGGGAGCTGTGCCGATTGTGAACGAGAACGATACGGTTGCTACTTCGGAAATGCGTTTCGGGGACAACGACCGACTGTCGGCAATCGTGGCAACGCTGACTGCTGCCGATGCGCTCGTGCTGCTCTCGGATGTGGACGGGTTGTACGACCGAAATCCTGCAGACCCGACAGCACGCATGCTCACCGAGGTGCGCAGTGGACACGACCTCGAAGGGGTCGCAGCCGGCGATGGTGGCGTGTTCGGCACCGGCGGGATGGCGGCTAAAGTGTCGGCGGCGCGGTTGGCGACGCGTGGTGGGGTACCGGTGCTGTTGACGTCGGCAAGCAATATTGCCCAAGCGCTGGGCAGCGCCGACTGTGGCACCGTGTTTCACACGCGACCGGCGTCGCAGCTTCGTGCCTGGAAGTTTTGGGCGCTCTACGCCGCGGATGCGGAGGGGGTCCTGCGGCTGGACGCGGGAGCTGTTGAGGCGGTGACTCGCGGCGGGACGAGTCTGCTCGCGGTGGGGATTACCAGCGTCGAAGGCGAATTTCATGCCGGCGACATCGTGGAGATTCTCGGCCCGGACTCTGAAGTGATTGGCCGAGGTGAGGTCGCCTACGACGCGACTGAGCTTGCCGATATGTGTGGCAAGCACACATCAGAGCTTGCGGAAGATAAACGGCGCCCGGTTGTGCACGCGGATTACCTATCTCATTACGCGAGCCGATTGTAACGACTACGGTGGGGGCATGAAGTTTGCTTTTCTTCCTTCCCCGTGGGAGGCCTCGGTCGCTGATCTTCAAGCGGCAGGCCACGAAATGGTTGACCTTGAGCAGAACCCGGACATGCTTGTGTTCCGTGGCGGCCCGAAAGATTTTCCGGACACACTGCCGGAGAGCGTGAAGGTCGTGCAGATCGGCTACGCCGGTATTGAGATGCTCCTGGACGCCGGGATTCTGGCCAAGCATGCGGCGCGTGGAGTCCGCTTTGCTAACGCAGCAGGAATCTACGACGACACCGTGGCCGAGTCGACGCTTGGTCTGTTGCTCGCGGTGTCGCACCGGCACAAAGCGGTGCGACGCGAATGGAACCAAAGCCAGCTCTTCGATGAGACTGAGTTCCTCTTCGACAATAAAAAGCTGGCACTGATCGGTGCTGGCGGCATTGGCAAGAAGCTGATCGAGTTCCTCGCCCCGTTCGGGGTTGAGGTCACTGCGGTGAACCGTTCTGGGCGCGAGGTAAAGGGCGCGGTGCAAACTGTCGCGATGTCCGATGCTGAAGCGATGGCGCAGGTGTGGGCCAACAACGAGTACTTTGTCCTGCTCGCGCCGCTGACACCGGACACGAAGCACCTCGTGAACGCTGAGGTACTTGCGGCGATGCCGTCGAACGCGGTGATCGTGAACGTCGGGCGCGGCGGCCTCATCGACACCGAGGCGCTGACGGACGCGCTGCGTCATGGCACCATTGCGGGGGCGGGCTTGGACGTGACAGAGCCCGAGCCGCTGCCTGCCGATCACCCGCTGTGGGACATGGACACGGTCGTGATTACGCCGCACACTGCCAACATTCCGCGGTTCATGGAGCGACGCGTGGGCGCGCTCGCGGTGAAGAACTGGGAGAAGTTTGCCAGCGGTGAGCAAATGCACACCGAAGTCGACGTGGACGCGGGGTACTAACATGCACGATCACGCAGAGAGTACGGCTGGGAGCGTCCACCAGCTCGCGCGAGCCGCGAAGCGCGTTGCGCCGCAGCTTGCAGAGCTCTCGACCGAAGCCAAGAACACGGTGCTTCGCACGGCTGCTGAAGCACTCGTCGCGCGCACAGAGGAGATCCTTGAGGCGAACCGCGCCGACATCGCGGCCGGACGTGAGAACGGGATGGATGGGTCGCTCATCGACCGCCTGGCCCTTGACACCGATCGTGTCGCGGGCATCGCTGACGGTCTGCTCCAGGTTGCGGGGCTGCCGGATCCGGTCGGTGACGTTGTGCAGGGTCGTACGCTGCCGAATGGGCTGAAACTGCGGCAAGTGCGCGTGCCGCTGGGCGTGATGGGGATGGTCTACGAGGCCCGTCCGAACGTCACGGTGGATGCCTTCGGGCTCGCCCTGAAATCGGGCAACGTTGCACTTTTGCGCGGCTCGAAATCTGCAGTGCGTTCGAACGCGGCGCTGGTCGCGGTGCTGCAGGACGTACTCGCTGAGGCTGAGCTTCCGCGTGAGGCGGTACAGCTCCTGCCGTGCGAGAGCCACGCGACGGTGCAGGAGTTGATTACGGCTCGCGGCCTGGTCGACGTGGTCATCCCGCGCGGGAGTGCCTCATTGATTCACGCGGTGGTGCAACACGCGACAGTGCCAGCGATTGAGACGGGCACGGGCAACTGCCACTTCTACATCGACAAAGATGCCCCGCTGGATTCGGCGATTGACATGCTGCTCAACGGCAAGACACGTCGCTGCTCGGTGTGTAATGCGACGGAGACAGTGCTTCTCGACGCTGCGTTGTCCGACGCCGACAAGCTCCGCGTCATCGAGGCGCTCCAGGAGGCCTCGGTCACCGTCCATGGCGACGTGGAGACGCTTTCGGCGTGCGGTGCCCGCGACATCGTGGCTGCCACGGCGGAAGACTGGGCAGATGAGTACCTGTCGTTCGATATCGCGTGCGCGGAGGTTGACGGTGTGGAGGGCGCGATCGCGCACATTGCGAAGTACAGCACCGGGCACACAGAAGCTATCGCCTCGGATAGCGCGCGGGCACTGCAGCGTTTTGCTGATGGTGTTGACGCGGCAGCAGTGGTGCTGAACGCTTCCACAGCATTCACAGACGGCGAGCAGTACGGCATGGGTGCCGAGATTGGGATTTCTACCCAGAAGCTGCACGCGCGTGGCCCGATGGGGCTGCCCGAGCTGACCAGCACAAAGTGGATCGTTGAGGGGGCTGGGCACACCAGGCCGTAACCTTAATGAGACATTGGGGCAATCTGGCTCTATGCTCATTGGCGTGTTGAAATCCCATGCCTCCTGGCGCCTTCGCGTGAGCGCCCTCGTCATTGCCTTTGTCGCCGCGGTTACTGCGGTGCTTACCCCGATTGCCCCTGTCCCACAGGCTGAAGCGCAGCACCGCTGCCCGGCGGTCGCGTTTGTCGCGGCCCGCGGCTCCGGTCAGAACGACCAGATTTACCGCACCCGCTACTCCTCCCAGGCACCGTGGGTGTCCAACGGATGGGAGGGGCAGACCATTCGTGCCTTCTTGCACCACGCCGAAGGTCGCTACCGGGCGACGCACGGCGGCAATTCACTGATGAAGGACGTGGAGGTGCTCGGCCTTGAGCCGCGCTACTACCCGGCCGTCTACCCGGAGTACGAAGTACCGAATGTCATTGCACCGTCGACTGTGATGCAGGCGCTCGGCCTGGCGGTGCAGTACAGCATGCCGGTGCTGCGCATGGCCGTGCGGGCCGGCAATGAGTTCCGTGATTCCGTGCAGATTGGCCGCACTGGCGTGATGGCCATGATCAACAACTATGAGCGGTCCACTGGGTGCCGTCCGAAGTACATTTTGTCCGGCTATTCGCAGGGCACGATGATCATGCTGGAGCATGAGCGGGAGCTGGCGCGGCGTGGACAGCTTGCGGGCGTGGTCTACTTCGGTAGCCCGAACACCGCCCCTTGGGATCCGGCTACGGTTGGTGTTGCAGGCGGTGGCGCCGGAGGCATATTGGGCTTCTTGCCGTTCAATATGAAGACTGCTGCCGGGACGCGCAACCGTGTGAACTACTGTTTGCCACTGGATGGTGTGTGCGACCTGTCGATCCAGACGTTGCGCGCCTCCCAGGGCAACGGTGGCAACCACGGGCGCTACTACATTTGGCCTTCGCGCTGGGATAACCAGGTTTCGGACACCTTCGGCAGGTTTGTGGACCAGGTCCGGTACCGCTAAGCAGGGGCGGGAAGGCTTCGTCGCGACCCGCTCCGCGTAGCCTGGTGACCATGGAAGAGTTTGCTGATTCGCTCGCCGGTGCCTCCCGCATCGGCATCATGGGCGGTACGTTTGATCCGATCCACCACGGCCACCTCGTGGCGGCGAGCGAGGTCGCCGACAGGTTTGACTTAGACGAGGTCCTCTTCGTGCCGACGGGTAACCCGTGGCAGAAGGCGGATCGGGAGATTACCGCGGCCGAGGATCGGTATTTGATGAGCGTGGTGGCCACTGCTTCTAATCCGCGTTTTTCGGTCTCAAGGGTCGATATTGACCGGGGTGGCCCCACGTACACGTTGGATACTTTGCGGGATCTTCGGGAACAGTTCCCCGACGCGAAGCTGTTTTTCATTACGGGCGCGGACGCGCTGAGTTCGATTATGTCTTGGCGGCATTGGGAAGAGATGTTTGAGCTCGCCGAGTTCGTCGGGGTCACCAGGCCAGGCTATGAGCTGACGGAGGAGATGTTTCCGGAGGAGATTCAGCGCCGTGTGCACCTGATCGAGATCCCGGCGATGGCGATTTCTTCCACGGATTGTCGCAAGCGCGCGCAGGAGGGCCGTCCGGTGTGGTACTTAGTGCCGGATGGGGTGGTGCAGTACATCGCGAAGAATCGGCTCTATCAGTAAGTGGCACTTTGCGCGCCTGTCATGGGACAATGAGGGCGTTACATTTTATCTTGGTACTTGAAAAGGAATTGCTTCTTGAGCGCAGCGCAGATCTCCATTGAACAGGCCACCATTGCGGCGAAGGCTGCTGATGAGAAACTCGGCACCAATATTGCCGTGCTTGATGTGTCCCAGGTGATGGGCATTACGGATATTTTTGTCGTCGTATCGGCAAACAATGAGCGTCAGGTCGCCGCGATTGTTGATGAGGTGGAGGCTGAGCTGACCGAGGCGGGCCTGGAGCCGAAGCGTCGCGAAGGCAACCGCGAGTTCCGCTGGGTGCTGCTGGACTACGGGGACTTCGTGGTGCACGTGCAGCGTGAGCAGGAGCGCGAGTTCTACGGGCTTGACCGCCTGTACGCGGATTGCCCGGCTATCACCGTGGAAGGGATCGAGCCGTATCAGCGTCCGGAGGATTTCACGGAAGTCCGCGGGGTTGAGGATCTCGAGGATCTGCCGCTTGCTGGCGAGGCACCCGAAGACGAGGACTAAACGCGAGCCACGCTTGTGTGGTTTCCGTCGCCCGAAGTTCCGCCCACTTACGTAAGGAGGATCGCCGATGCAGCGCCGACTCATCATGCTGAGGCATGGGCAAACCGTGTACAACGCGACCCGGAGGATGCAGGGGCACCTGGACACCCAGTTGTCGGAGACCGGGATTGCTCAGGCGCGCGCTGCGGCGAGCATGGTGGCGCAGCTCGGTGTGTCGAAAATTGTCGCCTCCGATCTTTCGCGCGCGGCCGACACCGCGGAGATTATTGCTGACGCAGTCGGCGTGCCTGTGACTACGGACCCGCGCCTGCGGGAGACCCACTTGGGGGCGTGGCAGGGCAAGTCGCACGAGGAAGTCGACGGAGCTCACCCGGGGGCGCGTGCGCATTGGCGCAACGACGCGACATGGGCACCCCCGGAAGGTGAGAGCCGCGTGCAGGTGGCGCAGCGGGCCCGCCCGGTGGTGGACGAGCTGCTCGCGGACTATGCGCAGTGGGGCGATTCGGCGGTGCTTTTAGTAGCGCACGGAGGGACGATCTCTGCGCTGACTGCCAGTCTGCTCGGCTTCGATGTCGCGCAGTACCCGCTCTTTAAGAGTCTGGGTAACACGAATACCGCGCGCTTGTACGCGCTACCTGCGTACCGCGCCGGGGACTCGGGAGGCGACGACGAGGTGCAGTGGTACCTGGAGGCGTGGAATCAGGGGTTGGTTGCCCCATGACGGTACGCATTGTGGTTGATTCCGCCGCAGGTTTGTCTGAGGAATTGCTGCAGGAGCTTGATATCACCGAGGCTGCGCTGCATGTGATGGAGGGGGACGAGGGGGCGTCGACAAGCGGGCTGAGCGCGATTGAGCTTGCGGCGTGCTACGCGCGGCAATTGGAGCGCGGCGGGGACGATGGCGTGGTCGCGTTGCACTTGTCGAAGCACTTTTCCTCGACGTGGTCGGCCGCAGTCCAAGCTGCGGGGGTGTTCCCGGATACCGTGCGGGTCGTGGAGACGGACACTGCGGGGATGAGTATTGGTGCTGCGGCGATGGCGGCGGCGACGCTCGCGCGCGAGGGGGCTGACTTGGACGAGTGCGAGGCGATGGCGCGCTCGACCATCGAGCGCTCCGAGACGTGGCTTTACCTCAGCCAGCTTGATGATTTGCGCAAGAGCGGTCGCTTATCGACGGGCACTGCAGTCCTTTCCGCCGCATTGCTCGCTACCAAACCGATCCTGCGGCTCAACGCTGGCAAACTTGAGCTCGCCGGTAAAACGCGGACGCAGACGAAAGCCTTTGCAAAGCTTGCGGAGCTGGTGATGGAGCGAGCAGGCGACAAGCCAGTCTTCGCGGCGATCCAGCACACTGATGCGGTTGAGGCCGCAAATCAGCTTGCGGATACGCTGGAGGCGGTGTTACCGGATGGCTCGCGGATTTTGATCGAGCCGCTGGTGGATGTGATTTCGGTGCATACCGGTCAGGGGGCGATCGGGCTTTCGGTGGTGTTCTCCTCGCAGCGCGAGGGGTAGTCCGCGGCGAGGGCGGAATCTCAGTAGCCCCCTCTATCTCATCCGTTTCATTTGTACTGGATGTTTTTGATAGATTTCACTAGGGTCTTCCATTTTCGATTTGCGTTTCGTATTATGCGGGCATGGATACTCTTGACCGAATTAAAGAACTCACTCGCCCAACTGGGGAAGAAGACCTTCTTAACGTGGAATACCCGAAACCGCGACTTAGCGTGTCGCCTAAACATGCCTGCATCGCCGTCGCATTTGTACTGCTAGCGTTCGGTGCGTGGGCGTTTCTCCGTGCCTCGCCGCCGCCGGAGACCCCGACCACCTGGGACTCTGCGGCGACCGAAACGGAAAGCGCGCCAAGCGGGGAAATCGTGGTGTCTGTCGTCGGTGAAGTGGAGCGCCCCGGACTGGTAACGCTCCCAGACGGTGCGCGCGTTGCGGATGCCCTCAACGCCGCATCCGCCCGGCCAGACGCAGACATCTACGCACTGAACCAAGCGCAACTCTTAGTCGACGGGCAGCAGTTGGTCGTGCCTTCTGTGCACGCTGGTGGGGAGGCTGGCGCACAAGACGCCGATGCGTCGGCAGACGCCGGCGGGGGAGTGCTGTCGCTCAATACGGCGACCGCGTCCGAACTCACTGCGTTGCCGGGCGTCGGCGAAGCAACCGCGCAGGCGATCGTCCAACACCGCGAAACGAACGGCCCGTTTGCAAAGCCGGAGGATCTGATGGACGTGAAAGGCATCGGGCCTGCAAAGTTCGAAGCGCTCAAGGACCTCGTTGGGCTGTAACGATGCAGGAACTACGACTCGTGCCTGCTGCAGTGGGCGTCTGGGTGGGAGCGCTGTGCTGTCTGCTGTGGGGCCCGGTATGGGCTGGGGGAGCACTCGCAGTCGGGGCTGGCGCGTGCGTGCTGTACAAGGAGTACGGCCAAGCGATTCTGGTCGCGGGTCTGGGAGCTGCATCCACGCTGGGGACGCAGCTGCGCTGCGTGCTCGCGAGCCGTTGGGAGCAGACCGGGCATGCACAGGGGAGCGTGGTGGGAACCATCAGCGGACAACCGCGCGAGCTTGCGAGCGGTGGTTACTTGATCCGGATGAATGTCGACGGCTACCCCGCGGCCATGCCGGTGTTTATGGAGGACCTACCGCCGCACGCGGTTCCCGGCGCGCACGTTGAGGCCATCGGCAGGGTCGGGGAGTCCACGGTGCCGGGCGTCGGTACCGTGACGATCAATGGGGACATCGCAGTGCACGCCGGGCCGCAGGGGATGGCTCGGCTTGCTGACTATGTGCGAACGACTTTTGACCAGGCGGTACAAGCGCAAGTCGGCGAGGCAACCCGCGGGCTGATTCCGGGGATGGTGCTCGGAGACACCAGTTCCCAGAGCGACGCGGAGCAGCAGATGTACATCGATACGGGCCTTTCGCACCTGTCTGCGGTGTCCGGATCCAATGTCGCTATCGTGACGAGCGCGGCAGTAATCGCTACGACCCTGTTGAGGCTTGGGCTTCGCTATCGGCTCGCTGCGGCCACGGCTGCGTTGCTGCTGTTCGCCGGCTTGGTGGGGCCGGACCCAAGCGTGCTGCGGGCGTCTGTCACCGGTTTGGTGGGGCTGACCGCCGTCATGGCTTCGACCCGCGCGGAGCCGATCCACGCGCTGTGCTTCTCCATCATCGGCCTCGTTTTGGTTGACCCCGACTTGGCAGTGCACTACGGGTTTGCGCTTTCGGTCGCCGCAACGGCGGGGATCGTCGCACTCTCGCCGCTGCTGTATCGCGCGCTTGCATTCACCCAGTGGCCGGACATCGTGGTGCGCGCACTGGCCGTGGCGATCGCCGCCGATATTGCGACGATGCCAATTATCGCGCTCATGGCCGGGCAGGTCTCGCTCGTCTCAGTAGTCGCCAACGTGCTCGTCGCCCCTGTGGTACCGCTGATTACAGTGCTGGGGCTTCTCGCGTGTGTGCTTTCACTCCTTCCCGGCGGTTTCGAGGCGCTCGTGCTATGGATTGTTGAGCCCCTTGCTTGGTGGGTGCAGGCTGTGGCTGCGTACGGCGCGAACCTTCCTTCGGCAACGGTGAACGCGTCCCCGCCGGTAGTGCTGGTCTGCTACGGGTGGATCGTTGCCGGTTTTCTGCTCCACCGGCCGCGGGTCACGTTTGCGGTGGTGGCGGCGTTGCTTCTCGGTACCAACGTGTCGTTTCATGCGGCACGACCGATCGACCCGACGACGCTACGCGCGCACGTGGTCGAAACAAAAGAAGACGTCGAGCCGATCCCCGCCGGCACCGAACTCGTCGTCGTATTGGAAGGCGGCCGCCCGCACCGCTTCCCGGTGGTAACCACCTCCGGCATTCCGGTGCTGTTTCCAAACCGAGATGGGCGCGTGGTGCTCTACGCCGACGGGACGCAGCGCCTGCTCGGCCCGTAAGCTTGAGGGCATGCTCAACCCGGTTCACCTTGTGCTTGGCGAGGAGACGTTTCTCGCCGAGCGCGTCACCAAGGAAATCATCGACAGCCTCGGCCCGGCAGTCGAGGTGACGACGCTGCGTGCGGGTGACGTCACCGAGGGCGAAATTGCGATGGCGACGAGCCCGTCGCTGTTTGCCGAGGAGCGCGTCGTGGTGGTGAAGAAGACGGAGATGGCTCGCAAAGAGCCGACGCAGGTGCTTTTGGAGGCGTGCAAGAACCCTGCCCCGGGTATGACCATCGTTATCGAGCACACCGGAAAAGGCCACCAGAAGGCGGCGGTGACGAAGTTCAAGAAGCTGGCGGAGGTGCACACGGTGGACCCGGTCAGTGCGCGAGACCGCCCGGCGTGGCTGACCGCGGAGTTCCGCCGCCACGGGGTGCGTCCGCACCAGGACGTGGTGGCAGCGGTGCTCGAGTCCGTTGGTTCAGACTTGCGCGAGCTGGCCTCCGCCGTCTCGCAGCTTGTCGCGGACACGGGCGGGCAGGTGACCGTCCAGGCGGTGCGCGACTACTACACGGGAGTGGCCGAGGTCGCCGGGTTCGACATTGCCGAGCTTGCGGTGCAGGGGCGCGCGGATCGTGCGCTCGCGTCGACGCGCCGGGCGCTGCAACTTGGAACTGATCCGGTCGCGATCGCGGCGGCGCTTGCTTACAAGGTTGGCGACGTCGCGAAGCTGCAGGGCATGCGAGGGAATCCGAACGCGCTTGCCCGCGACCTGGGTATGGCACCGTGGGGCGTGAAGAAGACGATGCAGATTGCGCGCCGCTGGTCGCCAGCCGCAGTATCGGAAGCGGTCATCATCGTCGCGGACTTGGACGCGGAGGTGAAAGGCAACGGGGGCGTGCCCGAGTTCGCGGTGGAGAACGCGGTGCGCCGTATTGCACAGCTCGCGTGATACTTTTTCGTTATGAGCGATGAGATTCCGGAGGACGTGCAGGAGTTCGCCACTGCGCTGTTTTCCCTGGCCAGATCGGGGCAGCTGCAGCTGCTGGAGTACGTTGACCGTGGGGTCGACGTAGATTTGACTAACCAGGACGGCAATAGTTTCTTGATGCTCGCCGCCTATGCCGACCACCCCGAGCTCGTGCGGGGGTTGCTCGAGCGCGGCGCTGACGTGAACAAACTCAACGAGCGCGGCCAGAGCATCGTGGCAGGTGCGGTGTTTCAAGGTGATGAGGCGATCGTGCGCATGCTTATCGACGCCAACGCCGACCCCGACGCCGGCCACCCCACCGCCCGCGAGACCGCCACCATGTTCGGACGCGTCTCGCTCATCGAGCTGCTGCCGCCGAGGCGCGAGGCATGATCGGGTTCGGCGACCTCGCCGTCATTGTCGGGCTCAACGTATTGGGTGCGGCATCGCCCGGCCCCGATGTCATTTTGCTGACCCGCACGGGCACCCGTTCACGCAAGCACGCGTGGGCGACCACCCTCGGCGTGCAGACTGGCGTGTTGTTCTGGTGCACGCTGACCGTCATCGGCGCGACCGCGCTGCTAAATGCTTTTCCCTGGGCGCTCGAGGCAGTGCAGCTCGTCGGCGGGGCATTTTTGATCTGGATGGGCGTCGGCAACGTGCGTGGCGGGTGGGCGGATCGCCGCAAGCCACCGCCGAACACAGTGGAGGCGGCGAAACGGCTTGGCAGCCCTCGTGCGAGCTATTGGCGCGGGCTGACGACGAATCTGGCCAATCCGAAAATCGTGCTCGCCTTGTCCGCGATGATTGCGCCGCTGCTTCCGGCACATCCGTCGGCGGCTACGGCGGTGGTGGTCATCGCTGCGCTGTGGCTGAGTTCCTTCGCGCTCTTCGCCGTCTACACGCAGGTGATTTCGACGGAGAAGGTGCGCCGCCGCTTGCTCGGGGCGGGTCCGTTTATCGACATCGCGGCGGGCCTCTTTTTTATCGTGGTGGGCGCGGTGCTGTGCATGCGTGGGGCGCTTGCGTTGGCGTAGCCCCCGCGCGCAGCGGAGAAGCAGCTAGAGCTGCTGCATGACGAAGTCCACGGAGTCCCTCGTCGCGTCGGGGCGGGTAAACCACGTGTGACCGCCGCCGTTGACCCGCACCAGGCGCGTCGGTGTGATGCACCCGATTGGCTCGATGGAGGTGGTGCTGAAAAGACCACCAAATTCAAAGGTGCGGCTCGAGCAGCCGTTTTTCTGCCCGAACGTGTCGAGCACGCGTGTGACCGGCTGGTAGCCACCGCCGTGGCGGGTGCCGCCGTTGTAGTTGATGACATCGTCACGCGTGCCGTGCATCAACAAGGTGGCTACGCGGCCGAAGTCGCAGTTGCTGACCGTCGGGTCGTAGTACGCGCCAGCCGCGGAAGCGATGGCCTTGACCGTGTCGGAGGCATGGCAGCCAAGCACTGCGGCCATGCCGCCGCCGTTCGAAAGACCGATTGCGGCGACGCGGTTGCGGTCGCCGCCGAAGTTCTCGGCGAGATCAGCAATTACCGCGCGCACGTAGGCGATGTCCTGGTTTATGCTGGTCTTCGCGTACGGGGCACCGGCCCACGCGTTGTCGACGCCCTGGCCGTAGACGATGATCGTGTCCGTGGCGGCGTCTTCCAGGCGCAGGTATTCGTGGGCCCGCTCCGCGGAGTGCTGCCAGCCGCCGAAGCCGAAGATGATGGGGTAGGAGTTGCCGTCTGCGTGCCCGGCCGGCAGGACCATGTTGTAGGAGCGGGTGCGGCCACCGACGTTGATGGTGCGACGCATCGTGCCGTCTGGGGCGAACCCTGCGTCCCGGCCGCCGCGGTAGCCACCGTCGGCCGCGCCGCCCGTGCCGTCGTCGGGTGCATAAGAGGACCCTTCGGTGCCCACAACGGGAAGTGCGATGCCGAGGATGACTAGCAGCGCGAGCAGCGTGCCAATACGTTGCGCGATGACGGGGTCAACACCGGGGATCTCCGGGATGAAGTCGGAAAGCGAAGCAGCGTGCGCTTCTTCGGTCAAAGGGGCGTCTACAACGGCGGTGGAGCCGAGCGCCAGGCTGGTTGCAATGGCAGCGGCGCACAAAGCGCGCTGGTAGCGACGAGGTTTCTTCACGGACGAGTATCGTAATCTAGCCGCGAACTGATTACACCCCGGGGGTAAGCAGAGAAAAAGATAAAAACCCGCCACTAGCCATGAAGGGCTAGGGCGGGGGTGACACGCGCTCGCGCCGTCGGCGCGAAGGCGGACGTTACGCCATCTTGTTCAGCGCCTGTGCCATGTTGGACTTCTTGTTTGCCGCGTTGTTGCGGTGGAAGACGCCCTTGGTCACGGCCTTGTCCAGCTTGCGGGACGCAACACGCAGCTGTGCCTCAGCGGCAGCCTTGTCGCCGGACTCCACGGCCTCGCGGAACTTGCGGATCTCCGTGCGGGTGGCGGAGCGGACGGACTTGTTGCGCTGACGACGCTTCTCGTTGGTGAGGACGCGCTTCTTCTGCTGCTTGATGT
Organism: Corynebacterium imitans; assembly: GCF_000739455.1. Classification (NCBI taxonomy): domain Bacteria; kingdom Bacillati; phylum Actinomycetota; class Actinomycetes; order Mycobacteriales; family Corynebacteriaceae; genus Corynebacterium; species Corynebacterium imitans. The sequence goes on along the minus strand of NZ_CP009211.1, from coordinate 1,928,983 downwards.
TTGCCATGATGTACCTCTTGGTCTTTCGTATTCGGATCGGTCATGTCGATCTTCACCGGAAAGGGCGTAAGCGTTTGACTGTGGCAACCGGCGCGCGGTTTACGCGGACCCAAGGTCCTGCCCGCGTCGTCAAACAGCCCTGTGGATTTCCGGGCGAGAACAACTTCTCCAAATTAGCAGGATGTGGGCGCAAGCTCCAAACTGCTTAGCCCCAGTCGAAGCGGTCCCGGAGCCGGTTGGCGACGCGCTCAAAGCGACGCGGCGGGATAATCGTGCCGGAGCGGTGCAGGTCACTTTCGGGGACGATGAGCGTTTTGTCCAGGCGCACCCAGCAGGGTTTGCCGGATTCGTGCCATTCGCCTGCGCCGATGCCGAGCCAGCGCTCGTCGTTTGCGTGCTCGGATTCGGGGGAGATGAGCAGGCCGAGCACCTCGTTGCGCTCGCGGCCGACGACGAGCATGCTGCGTTGCCGCGGCGGGTGCGAGGGCATGGTGACCCACACGACTTCGCCGGGTTCGGCGTTCCCGTCCATATCGGGAGCGTAATAAATATTGCGTGGCAACAGCGCGGTCGGTTTGACGGTGACGTAGGTGGCGGTGCGCGGTTCGTGCGCGGGGTTGCGCGTGCCGAGGCGTTCGTTGAGCAGCGCGAGTCCTTGGTCGAGGGACGCGGTGCGCCGCTCTCGGTGGCTGCGTCGCTTGAAAAGGTGGGAGGTTTTCGCTTTAAGCTTGTTGAGCGGCGCGAAGCTACCTTGCCGCTTGACCAGGCGCGGGCCATCGCCGCGGGTGCCGGCTTCTCGGTGTGATTCCACGTTGGCGAACCTCCCGTTCGTGTTGCTCGCCACTTTAGGCGCTTGGTGCGGGTGGGACAAGTGGTTGGGGGTGGGTTGGCCCCGGTAGGATGGTGGAACTATGGCTGCCACGACGAAGAATTTTGCGGAACAGACGTTTACTGATCCCTCGCGGATTCGAAACTTCTGCATTATCGCTCATATTGACCACGGTAAATCCACGCTCGCGGATCGCATTTTGCAGCTGTCCAACGTGGTCGCCGCGCGTGAGATGCGCGACCAGTACCTGGACAATATGGATATCGAGCGTGAGCGCGGCATCACCATTAAGGCGCAGAACGTGCGCTTGCCGTGGACGCCGACGTCGGGCGAGTTCGCCGGCCAGGACATCGTCCTGCAGATGATTGACACCCCGGGTCACGTCGACTTCTCCTACGAGGTCTCGCGTTCGCTCGACGCCTGCGAGGGGGCAATTTTGCTTGTCGACGCGGCGCAGGGGATCGAGGCACAGACCCTTGCCAATCTGTACATGGCCATGGAAAACGACCTGGAGATCGTCCCGGTGCTGAACAAGATTGATTTGCCGGCGGCCGATCCGGAGAAGTACGCGAACGAAATCGCCCACATCATCGGCTGCGAGCCCGAGGAGGTGCTGCGCGTTTCCGGCAAGACAGGCGAGGGTGTGCCGGAGCTGCTGGACAAGGTCGTCGAGCTGATTCCGGCGCCGACGTCGGAGCACGGTGCGGACGCACCGGCGCGTGCGCTGATTTTTGACTCGGTCTACGACACCTACCGTGGCGTGGTCACGTACATCCGCATGATGGACGGCAAGTTGGAGCCGAACCAGCGCGTGCAGATGATGAACACCGGCGTGCAGCACGAGATCTTGGAGATCGGCGTGGTCTCGCCGACGATGAAGAAGGCGAAGGGCCTGGGCCCGGGCGAGGTCGGCTACCTGATCACCGGCGTCAAAGACGTGCGCGAGACCCGCGTGGGCGATACCGTGACGTGGGCGCAGAAGGGCGCCGATGACCCGCTGGACGGTTTCGAAGAGGTCAAGCCCATGGTGTACTCGGGCTTGTTCCCGGTGAGCCAGGAGGACTTCCCGGCGTTGCGCGAGAGCTTGGAGAAGTTGCAGCTCAACGACGCGTCGCTGACGTGGGAGCCGGAGACGTCGGTGGCGCTTGGCTTTGGTTTCCGCTGCGGTTTCTTGGGCCTTTTGCACATGGAGATCACCCGCGACCGCCTCGAGCGCGAGTTTGACCTGGACTTGATTTCGACCGCGCCGTCGGTGACCTACCGCGTGATCGCCGAGGACGGCACCGAGCACATGGTGCACAACCCGTCTGACTGGCCGGGTGGCAAGCTGCAGCAGGTGTTTGAGCCGGTGGTGAACATGACGATCATCGTGCCGCAGGAATTTGTCGGCTCGACGATGGAGTTGTGCCAGTCCAAGCGCGGCCAGATGAAGAACATGGAATACCTGTCCGAGGACCGCGTGGAGCTGCGCTACCTCATTCCGCTTGGCGAGATCATCTTCGACTTCTTCGACATGCTCAAGTCGCGCACGAAGGGGTATGCCTCGCTCAACTACGAGGACGCTGGGTGGCAGGAGTCGAACCTGGTCAAGGTGGATATTCTGCTGCAGGGCGATCCGGTGGATGCGTTCTCGGCGATTGTGCACCGGGATTCTGCGCAGTGGTACGGCAACAAGATGACGAAGAAGCTGAAAGAGCTCATCCCGCGTCAGCAGTTCGAGGTGCCGGTGCAGGCAGCGATTGGCTCGAAGATTATTGCGCGCGAGAACATCCGCGCGATGCGCAAGGACGTGCTGTCGAAGTGCTACGGCGGTGACATTTCGCGTAAGCGCAAGCTGCTGGAGAAGCAGAAAGCGGGTAAGAAGCGCATGAAGGCGATCGGTTCGGTCACCGTGCCGCAGGAGGCGTTCGTCGCGGCGCTGTCTACCGACGAGGGCTAAACACCCCGATCAAGGCGGTCGCCACAACCGTCGCCACCGTGCCCCAGGGCCCTTCGCTTATCGACGCCGCGAGCACCCACACGTTGCCTACCAGGTGCAACACCCACGCGGCCTCGATACCGCGAGTGCGCCAGGTCAGCCAGGCGGCGCAGGCGGCGAAGACGGCGACGTCGGCAAGCGTGCCCGCGCCGCCAGTGTGCAGGGCGACAAAGCCCAGCGCCGGGAGGCCGTAGGCGAGCGGCGCGCACAGGCCGTCGAGGATTTGCGGCAGCGCAGCCCGGAAGACGAGTTCCTCTGCAGCAGTCTGCAGCGCAACGATGCCGCAGAGCGCGACGAACGCGCCCCAGCCGAGCATGGGTGATTCAAGGGAGGCAACGGTCGCGACGGCGTAGACACACACCGTCACCGCGAGCGCGCGGCCAACACACGCCCAGCGGATGCGCTTTTCAGCGGAGATGAGTGTGGCGGGGTGCCTCCCGGTGCATGCGCGCGCGAGTGGGGCCGCGGGCAGGGTCGCGGCGAGGATGCATAGCGGCTCGAACCGTGGTTCAACTGCTCCTGCCTCTTGGAGACCGAACGCGGCAGCCACGCCAAAGATGGTCGCGAAGATGACGAGTAATACGAGCTCGCCAGCGCGCGCGGCCACAGAGGCGGGGGCAGCGCTGTGGAACTGCGTCATGGCTGCGTCGGCGCGGTGACGTGTACGTCGAGACCGATTTCCGCAGATTCACCCGGCGCGAGCACCACGCCGTCCCGGCTTTCGCCGAGCAGCGCCGGTTCGACGCAGACGAACCCCGCCCAGTCGTCGGCACCGAGGTTTTCGTCCTGGGCGCACACTTCGGGGCCGGGGTTCCAGACTACGACGTGGTCGGTGCCGTGGGGGGTGAAGGTGAGGGTGCGGTGGGCGTCGCTGAGCGAGCACTGCGCGGTAGTTCGCACCACGCGGTCGACTTCCTCGCCGAAAACGATGGGGGCCTCGAGCGTGCGCGTGACGCCGGCGACCTTGTCAAGGTAGGGCGCGCCCTCAAGCCCCGTGACGCGGGCGTGGGCAGCGTCGACCGCCCAGTAGGGGTGCAGCGCAAGCTGAATGCGGCGCGGGACGTCGTCGAGGTTGTCGACGCGCAGGCCGAACGAGATTTCGGGTTCGGTGCGCACGGTGTAGGTCAGGCGCAGGTGGTCGTTGGTCAGCTGGGCCGTGGTGGTGCCGCTGCCCTGCGCGGTGCGCACCCAGGGCAGCTGGTTGGCCCAGCCGTGCATCTGCGGACCGAGGGTTTGCGCGAACCAGGGCGCAACGACGGGCACACCCCCGTGGGCGGGACTGGCGGCTGATTGGAACAGCAAGTCTCCGGTCGGGTGGGGTAGGTGGCGCAGGTGGGCGTCGTACGTGGGCATGGGGGCCACCTTAGTGCCCACTACGACGTTGGCGAGCACAGCGAGCACGAAAGCACCGAGCAGACCCGCGACCGGGAGGAACGCGCGCAGCGAATCCAGATCAGCGATGCCGGAGAAGTTGGCGTAGGAGACGTTCGCGTTGTTGACAATGTGCAGCGCCAGTGCCAGCTCGAGCCCGCCGGTGCGGTGCACGAGGAGCGCGGCCAACAGCGCGAAGATAGAGACGGTGACGAGCTGCCCACCACCGCCGGTGTGCCCGAAGACGAACAGTGGCACCGGCGCGAGATACGCAACCCACGGGGACGACGCCCATGCGCCAACGCTTTGCACCAGAGTGCCGCGGAAGAGGAGTTCTTCGGCCAAGCACTGCAGCGGTAGCAACAACACAGTGATGGCAACACAGGAGAAAAAGACCGCATCGAGGCGTGCGGGTGGGGCACCGAATGCGAGCACACCTACCGCGAGCGCGAGCACACTCGGTGCGGCGAACGCGGCGAGCGCGGGGAGGAAGAAGCGCCACCGGAACCTGCGCTCGATCGACCAGAGTGCGCGCACGTCGCGTCCCGACGCCCAAGCGGCGACAAACGCGGCCGGGATCGTCAGCGCGATCGCCCCGTAGCCGAAGAGCATGGAGGTGGGGTTGCCCTCGGCGATGCCGCCCGGTTGTTCTGCGCCGTTGATCAGTAAGAAAGGCACCACCCACACCGCCTGCAGCACGACGAAGAGCAGACCGGCAACTGCAAGCTCGACGGCCGGGCGCCACCAGCGGTACGGGCGGGTGCGTTCAAGGCGAGCGAGACGATGGTAGGCGGTGATCACCCGGATAGTGTCTACGATCGGGCATATGGAGTCAACCGTCGAAATCACCAGAAACCAGTGGAAAATCTTCGCGCGCGTGCTGGGGCAGCCGGACGCGCCAGCGCTCCTGTTCCTCCAGGGCGGACCGGGATCGCCCGCGCCGCGCGAGCGCTTCGAGTGGATACAGGAGGCGCTGCGCCGCGGCTACCGCGTCGTGCTGCTCGATCAGCGTGGCACCGGCCGCTCGACGCGCATCGACGCCGCAACCCCGGAGCTCATCACCGCCGACACGCTGGCGCAGCTGCGCGCGCCCGAGATCATCAAGGACGCCGAAGCGATCCGCGAAGAACTCGGCATCACCCGTTGGGACGTGTTGGGCCAATCCTTCGGCGGTTTCTGCCTGCTGCACTACCTTGCGGTCGCGCCGGAGCGGATCGGGGTGGCGGTGTTTACGGGCGGGTTGGCGTCGATAAGCGAAGGCCCCGATGCGGTCTACGAGGCGACCTTTGACAAACTGCGCACCCGCCACCGCGCGTTCAACTTGGCTTTCCCGGAGGCGGAGCGGATGATCCGCGAGGTCTGCCGCCACCTTGCCGCGACCGAGGAGACGTTGCCCACCGGCGAGCGGCTCAGCCCGCGCCGCTTCCGCACCATCGGCATCGCACTCGGGCAGGAAGGCGGTTTCGCCTCGCTCGCGAACCTGCTGGAAGCGCCCTTCCACCCAAACGGTCGGTTGCGCACCGATTTTCTCGCCGCTGTCGGCCAGCGCGTCAGCTTCGCGGCCAACCCGCTCTACGCCGCCATCCACGAATCCATCTACGGCGGCACGGTGGCGGGCGCGACCGATTGGTCCGCCGAGCGGGTCTCGCGCGCGATCGCCGGTTTCGGCCCCGACGCCACGCCTGACGACGACGAGTTCTACCTCACCGGCGAGCACATCTTCGGCTTCCAATTCGATGAAGACCCCGCGCTGCGGCCGTTCAAGGACGCCGCGCACGCGCTCGCGCTGAAAGACGACTGGCCCAACCAGTACGCGGGCATTGTCGACGGGGTGGCCGCGCACGACGCCGCCGGCGGGAAGCGCGTTGCCGCTGTCTACACCGACGACATCTATGTGCCGCGCGAACTCTCGCTGGAAACGGCGCGCGCACTCGGCGTCGACGCATGGGAGACAGCGCGCTACCAGCACGACGGCCTGCGCAAACACGGCGCCGCGGTGCTGGGTCAGCTGCTGGAGCGCGCGGCGGGCGCACAGTAGCGAAAGCGGGCTATGATCAGGGCATGCAACGACCGTTTCCCCGCGAAGAAGCGCAACTCAGCGAGGCCGAGTCCGCCGAGTTTGAACTGTTAACCAGCGGTTTCGAGCGCGTCGAGGAACACGTGCTCAGCTGGGCGCTTATTCCGCAGATTTACAACTAGGCAGTTCGTCCGCCGCCGAAGGATAAGACGGCTGCGCGCCGGGGCGCTGCACTGCGAACGCGCCGACGCGCGCGGCGAAGGCTGCGGCCTCGTCCAAAGAGTCGCCTTCGACCAGCCGGTGGCACAGCGCGCCCGCGAACGCGTCGCCCGCGCCGACGGTGTCGACCGCGTTCACGCGCGGGGTGGGGATGGGGCGCAGACCGTTGGCGTCGGCGACCAGGGCGCCGGCCGCGCCGAGGGTGAGCACCACGGACGGGAAACCCACGTCCAGCAGGCGCTGCGCGAGCGTCTCCGGCTCGCCGGTGTCGTCGGCACCGAGCTGGGCGAGGATCAGCCCGGCCTCGTGCTCGTTGGCCAGCAGCGGGTCGGCCTGCAGCAGGGCTTCGCGCGGGACGTCGACGACGGGGGCGAGGTTGACCACGACGCGGCCAGCCGCGAGCGCGACCGCTTCGGCGAAGCCGTCGGCCGGGATCTCGCCTTGCAGAAGGACGAGCTGCGCGGCCTCGACGGGAGTGCTGTGGGCGCGGACGAAGGCGGCGTCAACACACGCGTTCGCGCCGGGCACGACGAGCACCGTGTTCTCCCCGTCGGCCGCCACCGTGATCACGGCAAGACCGGTGACTTCTTCGATTTCTTCGACGTTGCTTAAGTCGACGCCCGACGCGCGCAGCACGGAGGTCGCGGGGCCCGCGTTCGCGTCGTCGCCGACCGCGCCGACAAGCGCGATGCTGGCACCCAGCTTCGCCGCCGCGCAAGCCTGGTTGGCACCCTTCCCGCCTGCGGTGAGCCCGCCGCCGTTGCCGAGGAGGGTTTCGCCGGGGTTGGGGTGGCGCGGCACGGTGACGGTGAGGTCGGCGTTAATGGAGCCGACAACGACGATGTCTGCAGATGAGTGGCTCATGCCTACTCATCGTACGGAATGATCGCCTCCAGCAGCGCCTGCGTGTATTCGTGCTGCGGGTTGGCCCAGATCTCCTCGGTAGCACCGTGCTCGACGATGCGGCCGCGCTCCATCACCGCCAACCGCGGGCACAGCTCGCGCGCGACTTGCAGGTCGTGGGTGACAAAGATGAGCGTATGCGTGCCGACGGTCTCGCGTAGTAGCTCGAGCACCTGGTGCTGGATCGTGGCGTCGAGGGCGGAGACGGGCTCGTCGGCAAGCAAAAGGCGCGGGCGCGGGGCGGCGGCGCGCGCGATCGAGATGCGCTGGCGCTGCCCGCCAGAAAACGCGCGGGGGAGGCGATCGCCGGCGCCGGCGAGTCCGACGGCGTCGAGGACCGCGTCGGCGCCGTCGGCGGTGACACCGGTTTCGCGGATGGAGTCGCGCACCCGCATCCGCGGGTCGAGCGAGGAGTACGGGTCCTGGAACACCATCTGCAGCTGTTTCTCGGCGCGCACTTCGCCCGCCGACGGGGCGATAAGTCCCGCGATGACGTGCAGCAGGGTGGTTTTGCCGGAACCCGAGCCGCCGACGATGGCGAGGCGTTCGCCTTCGTGGACGGTGAGGTTGATGTCGGAAAGCACGCGCGTGCCGCCGCGATCGACGCACACGCCGGCCAATTCAACTGAGGCCGCAGCGGCGGTGGAGCGCGGCACCGGCGCGGGCGGGCCTGGGCGCGCGGCGGCCTCGAGCTGGCGGGCGTACTCGCTGTCGCCGTCGACGATGCGGCCTTGGTGGAAGACGAGCGTGCGGTCGGTCATGCGGCGGACCACGGCGAGGTCGTGGGAGATAAACAGCAGTCCCATGCCGCGCTCGGTGACTAGCCGGTCGAGCAGGTCGAGGATCTGCGCCTGCGTGGTCACATCTAAGGCGGTGGTGGGTTCGTCGCAGATGAGCACGTCGGGGTCTTGCGACAGCGCGAGCGCGATGAGCACGCGTTGGCGCTGTCCGCCGGAGAGCTGGTGCGGGTATGCGTCTGGCCTGTCGACGCCCACCTGGCGCAGCAGGTCGCGCGGCACGAGGCGGCCAACCTTGGTCAGGGGGTCGAGCGCGGTCATCGGCTCCTGGAAGACCATGGCGACGCGGCTACCGCGCACGGAGCGGCGCACGCGGTCGCGCGTGCCAACCATCTGGACGCCGTCGACGGTGATCGAGCCGCGCGCAGCGGGCAGCCCGGGTCCGTCGGCGAGCCCCATGATGCTTAAGGCGGTGACGGATTTGCCGGAGCCGGATTCGCCGATGATGCCGACGCGTTCGCCGCGTGCGACGGTGAAGGAGACGTCGTGGAGAATGCCGGGGACGGTTAACGAATCTACCGTAATGACGGGTGCGGTCACGGTGTCCTCCGATCGCCGAGAAGGTTGAAGCCCAGTACAGTCAGGGCGATGGCGCAGCCAGGCCACAGCGCCAGGTGCGGGGAGGTGGCCAGGTACGGCTGGGAGGCTTGCAGCATCCGCCCCCAGGATGCGTACGGAGCGGGCGTGCCCAGGCCGAGGAAGGACAGGCCAGCTTCGGCGAGGATGGCCAGTGCGAGCGCAGTCGAAATTTGCACTGTAATAATAGGGGCGATGTTGGGCAGCACGTGGCGCGTGGCGATCCGCCAAGCGGGTACGCCGCTGATCCGCGCCGCGAGGATGTAGTCCTGATGCATGATCTGCATGGTGCCGACTCGCGCGACGCGCACGAACCCGGGGATGCCGGCGATGCCGACGGCGGCAATGACCACCCACGTCGACGCGCCGAACACCGCCGTGAACACGATCGCAAGCAACAGCGCCGGGAAGGCGAGCAACAGGTCCGCGCCCGCCATCACGGCGTGCCCGGTGCCACGCCGCATGCCTGCGAGCACGCCGAGCGGGACGCCGATGAGCGCGGAGCAAGCAACCGCGGCGCAGGCGACAGACAGCGTGAAGCGTGCGCCGTGCATGATGCGCGAGGTGATGTCGCGCCCCAGCGCGTCGGTGCCCATCCAGTGCTGCCAGCTCGGGCCCGCCAGGTGCGCGGCGGGGTCGGCGTGCAGTGGGTCGTAGGGGGTCCAAACAAGTGAAAGCAGCGCGGCGAACGCTGCGGTGCCGATGAGCACCCAGCCGAGCGTTCGCGAGGTGTTGGTGCGTGTCATGCGCGCCTCCGAGTCCGCGGGTCGATCGCGGCGTAGCTGACATCCACCGCCAGGTTCACCAGAAGGGTGAACGCGACGATGCACATCATGACGGATTGGACTTGGGTGAGGTCGCGGTTGCCGACGGCGTCGAGAAGCATGCTCCCGAGCCCGGGAATCGCAAAAACCCGCTCGATGACCACCGCCCCCACGATCAGCGCGGAAAGCTGCACGCCGGTCACGGTAAGCACGGGTAAGGCGGCGTTGCGCAGCGCGTGGCGCGCAAGGGCAGTGCTTATCGACGCTCCGCTCGCCCTCGCCGTACGCACATAGTCTTTCTCCAACTCCTCGGCAATCGCGGCGCGCACGTACCGGGTGAGAATCGACGCCTGCACCAACGTGAGCGCCACCACCGGCAGCACTGCGTGCGCGGGCGTGCCCCAGCCGTTGGCGGGCAGCCAACCGAGCCGCACCGAAAACAGCGCGACGGCAAGGATACCGACTAAAAACGAGGGAACGACGATGCCGACCTGGGTCAGCCCGTCGACGATTGCGGCGTCGGCGTGGCCGCGGCGGCGCGCCAAGTACACGCCCAGCGGGACCGCGATGCACACGGAGACGGCCATCGCGGTAAGCGTGAGCGTAAGCGAGACGCCCGCGCGCTCCGCGAGTTGGGGCCCAAGCGGGGTGCCGCTGGCCATGGAGAGCCCGAAGTCGCCGGTGAGCATTCCGGTGACCCAGCTGAAGTATTGGGTGACAAGCGGGCGGTCGGTGCCAAGCTGGCGGGCGAGCTCGGCCACGTCGTCCTCGGTGGCGGCAACGCCGAGCGCGACGCGCGCTGGGTCGCCGGGCACCGCGCGCAGCAGCAGGAAGATGATGAGGCTGGCGGCGGCGAGCAGGAGCGCAAAGCGGGCAAGGGCGCGGCCGACGCGCGCGGCAAAAGTGGTTGGCATGGCTACTTCTCCACCCTGCGTAGTTCGAGTGCGTCGGTGACCACGTTCGGGTTCAGCCCACCCACGCCGGGTGCGTAGAGCACCACGTTAGGCGCATTCGCCAGGGTGAGTGCGCCGGCATCAGCCATGATGGTTTTCACGGCGGCTTCGCGGTCGCCGTCGGCAAGCGCGGCGCGCACGGCGGCGGAGTCGTAGCCCAAGTAGTAGTCGGGGTTGCCAAAGAGCATGCCCAAGTCGCGCGGCTCCACGTGGGCGACGAGCGAGGCCTGGTAGTCGTGCCCGTTGAGGACGTCGTTGAGCCAGACTGCGGGGAATTCGACGGTTTCAAGCCGGACGCGGAAGCCGACGTCGGCAAGCTGGGAGTAGATCAGCTCGCTGGCGGTCTGCGCGTAGGCGAGGTTCGGCACGGTGATGGTGACTTCCGGAGTGCGGCCGGCAAGCAGGGCGCGTGCGCGGTCGGGGTCGAAGGGGTAGAAGTTCTCGCCGGTGTACCAGGGGTCGGTCGGCGGGACGGGCGCGCCGCCGGTGTCGGTGGCCAGTCCGTTGTAGACGACCGCGTTGATCGCGTCGCGGTCGATGGCGTAGGCGGCGGCGCGGCGCACGTCGGGATCGTCGAAGGGGGCGCGGTTGTTGTTCATGGAGAACAAGACCTCGCCGTTGGTGGTACCAATGTCGACGGTGATGTCTTCCGGCAACGCATCGAGGAGCTGCGGGGCCTGCATCGCCCAGACGACGTCGGCGTCGCCGGTGCGCAACGCGTTCACGGCGGCGGTGGAGTCGTCGAAATAGCGGATCGCTGCATCGCTTTTCACGGGCCCACCCCAGTAGTCGGGGCGGGCGTGAAAGGCGATGGACTCGCCGACGCGGAAGCTGGACACGCGGTAGGGGCCGGTGCCGAGCGGGTCGGTGGCAAGCCGGTCGATGCTCGCCGGGGCCATCATGGCGCCGGTGAGCGTGCCCATGGACCACAGCCAATCCGGGTCGGGTGCCGCAAGCGTAACCACCAGCGTGTGCGAATCGAGCGCGTGCGCCTCTTCGACCGCGTCCATCTGCTTCTTCAGCCCGTTCGTCCAATGATTCTTGACGTAGTCGATGGAAAACGCGGCCGTGCCGGCGGTAAACGGGGTGCCGTCGGAAAACGTGACGTCCTCGCGCAGGTGGAAGGTGTAGGTAGTGCCGTCAGCGCTCTCCTCCCAGCTTTCTGCCAGGAAGGGTTGCGGCGTGCCGGTGTCGTCGATGCGCACGAGCGTCTCGTAGACGTTGCTCATCATCGCCTGCGGCACCGCGGCGCCGCCAGTGGAAGTAAAATCTAGGCTCGCCGGCGCGGCCTGGGTCGCCACCACCACGCTGTCGCGCGCGGGTACGCCGTCATCGGTCGCGCACGCGCTCGCGCCGAACAGCGCGCCGGAGGCGGCGAGCACCGTGCTCGCGATGCGCCGCCGAGTGTCCATGGGTTTCGCCATGGATGCACAGTGTAATTGTCGCTTAGCTGGGGTTACGAATCGATTTCGAACCAGAGGGGGGACGCGTGCCCCCGCACGTTGTGCAGCCCGATGGTCAGCGTGTCGGCGCGGTAGGTCTGCACCGCGAATTCCACGGGCTGGCCCGCGTGGTCAAACACCGTCATCTGCACCTGAATGACCGGTGTACCTGCGGCGATGCGAAGCGCTTCGGCCTGCGCCGCGGTAGCGGCGCGAACGTTGAGGCGGCGGGACAAGTTGTTGCAGCTGATGCCGCAGGTGCTCAGGTGGCGGTGAATGGAATCCCGCGCCGGGTCGAGCGTGGCAAGCTCCTCCTCGAGGCTGGGATGGAAGTAGAGCGACTCGCACAGGAGCGGCGCCCCGTCCGCGGTGCGGGTGCGGCGGACGAGTACCGCCTGCGTATCACGGGCGACGCGCAGCGCATCCGCGGCGGGTTCCGGCAGCGGGGCGCGGCCGAAAAACTCGAGCACCTGGCCGGGAGCTTTGCCCATGTTGGTGATCCAGGCCGTGTTCGACAGGATCTCCTCGAAGGACTCGGTGCGCGTGTTTGACAGTACGAGGGAGCGTCGCCCCCGCCCTGCGGAGATCAGCCCCTCGGCGCGCAGCGTCGACAAGGCTTGGCGTACCGGCCCGCGGGAGGAGTTGAACTGCTTACACAGGTCCGCCTCCGAGGGCAACGGCTCGCCGGCGGGGATGCGCCCGGCGAAGATTTCATCACGCAGGTACGCCGCAATCTCCTCGTGCTGTTGCGGCGGCCGAAGTGGGTGCACCGGCGCGCCTAGGCGTCCCAGTGCTCGGACAGGATGTCCATGGAAGCCAGGACCTCCTCGTGGCTGGGGGCTTGTAGCGAGATCATCAGCTCGTCGGCGCCGGCGTGGCCTTGGAACCACTCGAGGTATTCGCGGACCTGCTCGCCGGTGCCCTTGGCGGTGTAGCGGAGCATGTCAATAATCTGGCGGCCCTGGAAGGAGTCGACCACGGCGTCAAGTTGTTCGTCATTGAGCACCTGGCCCCTCCTGCCCAGCATGGCGCGTACGCGATTGCGGTGCACCAGCGCAGTTTGACGCTCGGCGTCCTCTTCCGTTTCCGCGGCGGTGACGTTGACGGCTGCGACGCAGTAGGGCTCGGGGTAGCGCTCGGAAGGCTCGTAGTTTTCGCGGTAGTACGCGGTGGCCTGCTCTAAGTGCTGCGGGGCGAAGTGCGACGCGAAGGCGTAGGGCATGCCGAGCTTGGCGGCGAGGGAGGCACCGAACATCGACGAGCCGAGGATGATCAGCGGCACGTTGGTGTTAAAGCCGGGCATTGCGGTGACGCCGGGCAGTGGCGACTCGTTGGACAGCCATGCTTGGAGTTCCAATACGTCCTGCGGGAAGTTTTCTGCGGCGCGTGGGTCACGGCGCAGCGCGCGGCCGAGGGTCTGCTGGTCGGTGCCGGGGGCACGCCCCAGGCCGAGATCGATGCGTCCGGGGTAGAGCTCTTCAAGCATGCCGAACTGCTCTGCGACGACGTAGGGTGCGTGGTTGGGTAGCATCACGCCGCCGGAGCCGAGGCGAATCGTATTCGTCTTCGCACCGATGTGCGCGATGAGCACGGCTGGGGAGGAGGAGACGATGGAGCTCATGTTGTGGTGCTCTGCGTACCAGATACGCGAATACCCCAACGATTCCGCCTTCTGCGCAAACTCCACGGAACGTTGGAGTGATTCGCTAACGGTTTCGTCGGGGTATCGGGTACAAAAATCAATGAGCGACAGCGGGGTATGCATGCCCCCACACTACGCGGTGACGACCTCTCCGTCGATTGTTTCGTGGGTGCCGATCGCCATCGGGGTCTTGGGGTTAGCCAAGTCGATGGCGATGCCGATGACGAAGGTTACGGCGACGGGGACGACCCAGCCCAGCCCGTCGGCCTGCAGCGGCAGCCAGGTGATCAGCGGCGACAGCGCGTCGGCAGCCCAGCCCAGGCCGATGAAGGTCTCGATGGCGGAGTAGATCACGGCGACCCAGATCGGCAGGAAGAACGCCCAGGTAAAGCGGGTGCGCTTGGCAAAGGCGGGCTCGATCAGGGTGACGAAGATCAGCGCGATGGCCGGCGGGTAGAGGAAGCCGATCACCGGTGCGGCAATCGACATGACGAACTCGAGGCCCTGGGTCGCAATCAGTGCGGAGGTGATGGTGAAGATGATGGCCCAGGTGGCGTAGGAACCCGGGAACTGGGAAGAGAAGTACTCCGCGGTCGCGGTGATCAGGCCGACGGCGGTGGTCAGGCAGGCGAGCAGCACGATCAGGGCGAAGATGATTTGGCCTGCGGTGCCCATGGTCAGGTTGGAGGCGTCGGCAAGCAGCGCGGCACCGTTGTCGTACTGGCCCGGGTTCGGGATGACGCGGCCAATCGTGCCCAGGCCGAGGTAGATTGCGCCGAGCATGATACCTGCGCCGACGCCGGCCCAGATGGTGCCGCGGACGGTCTGCTTGCCTTCGCTAAAGCCCTTGAACTGCAGGGTGGAGATCACCACGATGGAAAACGCGAGTGCCGCGATCGAGTCCATTGTCAGGTAGCCCTCGAGCAGGCCCGCGGTGAACGGGCCGTCGGCGTAGGCCTCGGCAGGGGCGGAAGGCGCGGCGGTCCACTGGAAGGCGGCCACGGTGATCATGATGATCAGCAGGATGACCAGGGCGGGCACGAGGAACTTGCCCAGCGTCTCCATAATCTGCGTGGGGTTCCACGCCAGCGCGAGCGCCACGCCGAAGAAGACGACGTTAAACGCACCGGAGGCGAACAGGCCCTCCCAGCCGAACAGCGGGGTAATCGCGGTTTCCATCGAGACTGCGCCGGTACGCGGCAGGGCGTAAAAGGCACCGATGGAGAGGTATGCCAGCACGGGGAAGACCACGCCGAAGACGGAGCCGGCGCGCTGCGCAAGGTCGCGGACGTTTGCGCCGGACAGCGCAATCGCGATCACGGCGAGGACCGGCAAAAGCGCGCCGGTGCCCAAAAAGCCCAGGATGGCGGGCCAGAAGTTATCGCCGGCTTGCACCGCGAGCATCGGCGGGAAAATCAGGTTGCCCGCGCCGAAGAACATGGAAAACAGGGCGAGCGCCGTGATGACGATTGTTTTGGTGTGCCCGCCGCTGGCGGTGGGCGTTGCTGTGGAGCTCATTGAAACCTCCTTGTAAGTATCAGGTTGCTTAAGCGTACCCTGAAGATTCCATTTTTTGGAAACGTTTCCCGCCTAGTGGGAAACTTTCGGGCTTTCGCTTCTCGACGCCACGCTCCCCACCCCCACAAACCCCCAGCTCACACCCAGTCCGCGCGCACAGTACCCGCGCGCGGAACGCCTACCCCCGCTCTAGACCAGCTGCCTGATCGCACGCAGTGGGATATCGACCCAGTCGGGCCGGTTGTTCGCCTCGTAGACCACCTCGTAGGCGGCCTTGTCTACGATGTAGGCCGCGAGGAGCGCGTCGTCGTCCGTGCCGTAGCCGGCGAGCAACTCCGCGGTGCGCGCCTCTTCCCAGTCAGCGTCGAAGCCGCCGACCGCACGCGCGTAGCCGAGCGAGCGGACCATGCCGGCGACGTCGCGCAGCCGGTGGTCGGGGCGGCGGCGCTGCGCGAGCGGGCGCGCGGGCTCGCCCTCGAAGTCGATGAGGTACCAGCGCTCGGGCGTTTTCAGCGTCTGGCCGAGGTGTAGGTCGCCGTGGACGCGCTGCACTGGCGTCAGACCGGGAGCGTCGAGCGCCGCGTAGAGCTTGCGGATGCGCGGCGCGAGGTCCGCGAGCACCGGCGCGCGGCGCACGTAGTCCTCCAGGTTGGCGGCAAGGCGCTGCGCAATCCCTGCAGCCTCGACGTCCGCAACGCCGAACTCATCGGCCAGCGCGTCGTGGACGGTGCGCATCGCTTCGCCGAGCGCGCGCGTCGCGTCAGCGCCGAGCCCGCCGCCGGTGGCCAGGTCGAAGCCGTCCACGCCGCCAGAAATCAGCTCCTGCTGCATCGCCAGCGTTTGCTCGCCGCGGGTGACGTACGCGTTGACGGCGGCGACATTCGGGCACGCGCCGATCCGGCTCAGCAATT
The DNA here is from genome assembly GCF_000739455.1 of Corynebacterium imitans. Lineage (NCBI taxonomy): Bacteria > Bacillati > Actinomycetota > Actinomycetes > Mycobacteriales > Corynebacteriaceae > Corynebacterium > Corynebacterium imitans. The sequence continues at coordinate 1,913,063 of NZ_CP009211.1, read as the reverse complement.
CGACGTCCGGGTTGAGTCCGTCCTCGAGCCGGCGGAAGACCTTCACGATGGTGTCGCCGACCACGAGCGAGGTGTTGGACTGCTCCGCGCCCAAGGCGGTGGTGGGGCCGCAATACAGCTCGCCGTGGACCTCGCCTAGCTGCGGCAGCGCCGCGAGGTAGGCGGTAGCGCCGGCGTCGGTGTGCAGCACGTCGGTGCTCAAGTCAGCGTTGAGCAACACTTGGTAGGTGTCGGTCGTGGTGCCATGCGTGACGTCGAGAAGCTGCCACTGCGCGTCTTCGACGGGGCGGGAGGCGACGACTTTGATGGCGTCGACGGGTTCGGACTTCGCGCCGTAAAAGCGCTGCGAGGCAATATCAAACATGGTGCTCCTAAGAGATGTCGAACCAGAAGAAGCCGTGCGGGGCCAGGGTGACCAGCCACGGCAGCTCGCCGATGGTCGGGAATTCGAGGCCGCCGGACAGCTCGCGCGGGGTAATGCCCGCGTAGTGGCCGAGCTGCATCTCCACGGCCTGCGGGCGCGAGCTCATGTTGTGCACGCACAGGATGCGCTCGACGCCTCCCGCGCCCGCGTCGTACTCGCGGATGAACGCCAGCACCTGCTCGTTGCCGTGCTCGACCTCAATGTAGGAGCCGCGGCCGAACGCCTTGTACTGCTTGCGGATGTGCACCTGCTTGCGCACCCACTGCAGCAGCGAGTTCTCGCGGTTCATTTGCGATTCCACGTTGATGATGTGGAAGCCGTACTGGTCGTTGCGCACCGGCGGCAGGTAGAGGCGCTCCGGCTCCGCCTTGGAAAAGCCGCCGTTGCGGTCGTTGGACCACTGCATCGGGGTGCGCACGCCGTCGCGGTCGGGCAGCCAGATGTTGTCGCCCATGCCGATCTCGTCGCCGTAGTACAAAAACGGCGAACCCGGCAGGCTCAACAGCAGGGCGTGGGCGAGCTCCAAGCGGTCGCGGTGGCCGCCCAGCAGCGGCGCGAGCCGGCGGCGGATGCCCACATTGGCGCGCATGCGCGGGTCGTAGGCGTAGTGCTTGTACATGTAGTCGCGCTCTTCCTCCGAGACCATCTCCAAGGTGAGCTCGTCGTGGTTGCGCAGGAAGATGCCCCACTGGGCGGTCGCGGGGATCGCCGGGGTCTCGCGCAAGATGTCGATGATCGGCTGGGCGGATTCCTGGTGAATCCCCATGAAGATGCGCGGCATGACGGGGAAGTGGAACGCCATCTGGCACTCGTCGCCGACCCCGTCGGGGCCGCCGTCGCCGAAGTAGGCCACGACCTCATCGGGCATCTGGTTGGCTTCGGCGAGCAGGAAGCGGCCGGGGTACTCCTCGTCGAAAAGTGTGCGCACGCGCTTGATGAAGCCGTGGGTTTCTTGCAGGTTCTCGGAGCTGGTGCCCTCGCGCTCGAAGAGGTAGGGGATGGCGTCGAGGCGGATGCCGTCCATGCCCAGGTCCAGCCAGAAGCGGATGATGTCCAGGATTTCTTCCTGCACCGCCGGGTTGTCGTAGTTCAGATCCGGCTGATGCGAGAAGAAGCGGTGCCAGTAGTACTGCTTGCGCACCGGGTCCCACGTCCAGTTGGACTCCTCGGTGTCGATGAAGATGATGCGGGTGCCGTCGTACTTCGTGTCGTCGTCGCTCCACACGTAGTAGTCGCCGTAAGCGCCGTCCGGGTCCTGCCGGGAGGCCTGGAACCAGGCGTGCGTGTCCGAGGTGTGGTTGATGGGGAAATCGGTGATGATGCGGATGCCGCGCTTGTGCGCGGAGTCGATCAGGGAGATGAAGTCCTCCACCGTGCCGAACTCCGGCAGCACCTTGCGGAAGTCGCGGATGTCGTAGCCGCCGTCGCGCAGCGGCGAATCATAAAACGGCGGCAGCCACAGGCAATCCACGCCCAACCATTGCAGGTAGTCGAGCTTTTCCTCCAGGCCTTTCAGCGTGCCCGAGCCGGTGTCGTCCGGATCGTAGAAGGCGCGGACGAGGACTTCGTAAAACACCGCGTCCTTGTACCACTCGGGCTCGGGCCGCTCCCAGGGCTGCTCCGGGGGCGCGGGGGGCAAGAAATCTGAGGCCTGTGGTGTCTGCTCCATGTCCTCCTACAGTAGGCGAATCGCCTCCGCTATGCGGTCGACGGCCTCCCTCAGGATCTCCGGGCTCGTGGCGAAGTTCAGCCGCGCCTTGTGCTCGCCACCGGGCCCGAAGCTTAGGCCCTCGTTCATAGCCACCTTCGCGTGCGTGCGCAGCCACGTGGCCGGCTTGTCGGTGGTGAGCTTGGTGTTGCGGAAATCCAAAAACATCAGGTACGTCGCTTCCGGGACGTTGACCTCGATGCCGGGGATCTTCTCCGGCAGCACCTCAGCCAACCAATCGCGGTTGTTGCGCAGCTGGGCGACCTCCTCATCGAGGAAGTCGCGCCCGTCGCGGTAGCAGGCCTCGGCCACAACAATGCCGAGCGTGCCGGTGCCGTCTTTGGCCACACCGCTCAAGCCCTGCCAGGTGCGCACGTCCTCGTCGTTGGAGAAGATCAGCTGCGCGCACTTGAGCCCCGCCACGTTCCAGGCCTTGGAGGCCGCGGTAATGGTGATGCACACGTCCGGGTTGTTCGCGGCCGCGCACGTGTGGACGCCGTCGAAGACGAGCGGGGCGTGGATCTCGTCCACGATCACGCGCGCGCCGTGGCGTCGGGCCAGCGCGCAGATCTCGTCGAGGCGCTCGGCGTCGAATGTCCAGCCGCCGGGGTTATACGGGTTGGTTAAGATCAGCGAGCCCGCGCCGCGCGCAAAGGCTGCCTCCAGCTCATCTAAGTCCAGCCCCGGCACCGCGGCCACGTTGATGCGCTCGCGCCCGGCGGTCTCGGCGACCTCCAAGAACGGGTGGTAGGCCGGCACCGGCACGATCACCGGGCCTTGCGTGAAGTGCTGGATGGCTAACAGTACGCCGCGCACCACGTCCGGGATGGGGAAGATGCGCGCCGGGTCGGGCCGCCAGCCGTAGCGCACGTCGTAAAAGTCCGCGGTCAGTTCCGGCAGCTGCTGCGCTTGCGGGGCGGGTGTGTAGCCGAACATTTCGCGCTCGACCGCGTCTGCGATGGCGGCGCGCACCGGCTCGGCGGTGTGAAAGTCGCTTTCCGCCACGAACAGCGGCAGCACATCGTCGTCGTACTGGGTCCATTTGCGGGTTCCGCGTGCGCGGAGCGTTGAAAGTTCAGGGAAATCCATAGGGCCCAAGCTTATCGACGCCCCGCTTTCCACCCCAGCGCTACATTCACGCCCGCGCGTCGTCCTCGTCTTCGTCGTCTGCGCCATCAAGCTGGAAACCGAAGGACTTCAGGCGTGCGCGGTCCGCAGCCGAAGAGGACGCGGTCAGCGCGAGCAGCTCTGAATAAATACCGCCCGAGACCGCGAGCTCGGCGGGCGAGCCGATCTCGTCGATGCGGCCGTGATCCAAGGTGATGATCGTGTCCACATCCGCGATCGTGGACAGGCGGTGGGCGATCATGATGGTGGTGCGGTCCTTCATCAGCTCGTCGAGGCCGGCCTGCACGGCGCGCTCCGCCTTCGTGTCCAGCGCGGAGGTCGCCTCGTCGAGGACCAAGATGGGCGCGTCTTTCAGCATGGCGCGGGCCACGGCCACACGTTGGCGCTGCCCACCGGAAAGCCGCAGGCCGCGCTCGCCGATGACGGTGTCGTAGCCGTCCTTGAAACGCATGATGAAGTCGTGGGCGCTGGCGCGCTTGGCCACGTCAATGACCTCCTCGCGGGTGGCGGTCGGCAAGCCGTAGGCGATGTTCTCGTGCACGGTGCCGGAAAACAGGGCCGGCTCCTGGAAGACGACGCCGGTGGACGCCCGCAGCTCTTCTACGCTTAAGTCTTTGAGGTTGCGGCCGCAGATGGTGAGCGTGCCGTCGACAAGCGGATAGAGCCCCAAGAGCAGATTGACGATGGTGGACTTGCCGCCCCCGGACTCGCCAACGAGCGCGATCTTTTCGCCCTCGCGCGCCGAGAAGGTGAGGCCAGAAAGGACCGGCTCGCCGGGGGTGTAGGCAAAGGAGACGTCGTCGAAGGCCAGGACCGGCTCGTTGACGGGCAGGGGGTGATGCTGCGTGTCGCGAAGCGCGGGCACGTCGGTGGATTCGGTGGCGGCGACGAGCTGGGCGTTGGCGGTCGGCTCGTGTTCTTCGTCCATGACCTTGAAGTAGTCGCGCGAGCCGGCGATGGCGCGCTGCGCGGCATCCACGATCCAGCTCATCATCTGCGCCGGCTGGCGGGCCATGGTGACCATCTGGATGAGCATGACCATCTCGCCGATTGTGAAGTGGCCGTGCAGCGTGCGCAGGAACAGGATGAGGTAAATGCCTAAAAAGATCGCGGTCATGGCAACCCCGCGCACTGTGTCCATGCTGTGCCACCAGCGCGACTGCGGGCGTGTCAGCGCGACCGTCTCCTGGTAGTGGTGGCCGAACTTATTTAGCTCACGCACCTCGGCGACGAAAGACTTGGTCACCTTGACCTGGCCGACTACCTCAGCGAAACGGCCGTTGGCCTCGTCCACGTTCGCGTTTTTGTCCTGCTCGTAGCGCTGCCACCGCTTCGAGGTCAGCGCGGTCAGCCACATGTAGAGCGGGAAGAGCAGCGCGAGCAGTATTGTCAGCGGCCAGTAATAGTAGGCCGTGATCGCGAGAATTGCCGCGACTTGCAGCAGCATCGGCAGGAAATTGTTGGCGAAGGACTGGATGAACTGCGTGACGTTCGCGATCGAGCGATCCAGCCGCGCGATGATCGTGCCGGTGATCTGCGTATCGAAGTAGCGCTGCGGCAGCGACAACAGCTTGGCAAAGTAGCGCGTGGACAGGATCTGCCGGATCCGCGCCACCATCACATCACCCAGGTAGCCGGACACGTTGCGCAACAGCGCTGCGGCGGATTCTGCGGCAAAGAGCGCCAGCGCCAGCCAGATCACAGTGCGGGTGGGCGCGGGGCCTTCCGGGGAGCCGACGTAGTCGACGATGGTGTCGGTGGCCTCCCGAATGAGGAAAGGCGAGACCAGCCCCAGCGCCGCAACGCCGGAGGAGATGAGGACCACGGCCAAGTAGTACGGCCACAGCGCAGAGGCGCTGCGGAGCACACGCAACAAAGACTGCATAGTTTGGCTAGGGTACCCGCGCTGTACAGTAGGGAAGAATCGAAACGTCCACTGCTACAACGAGTTAAAAGAGGCGTGTATGTCACACCGTTCGCAGTTCATCGCCGTATTTTTGGCCGCCACCTCCGTTTTCGCGCTGTCCGGCTGCGTCAGCGGTAAGGAGAGCGAAGAGGCCCAGGAAGAGGAGATTGAGATCACCACGCCGACCGGCGCGCCCGCCCCGGAGTTCAAGGCGGATGAGGTCGACCCGGTCGTCACTGACAAGCTCAACGGCGACCGCGTCGAGGACCCGGCGATGGATCTGTCGTACAAATGGCAGGGGACAAGCTACGAGCCCAACGGCGGCACGGTCGTGGTGGTCGCGGTGACCAACGAGAGCGACGTGCCGATGCCGGCCGACACGCTCACCCCGCAGCTGCGCTACAACGCGGGCGGCACCTCGATGCAGACGGCGGATCCGAAGAGCGCGGAAAACGCGGACGTGGACATCATCGGCGTGGACCTGCCGCTCGGCCCCGGCGCGACCACGAACGCGAAGTATGCCTTCGACGTGTCCACCGGCAACCTGTGGGACGCCGAGTTCACCATTGGTAACGTGACGTTTAAAGGGAATCTGAATAACTAATGCGAGAGCAAGTAGTGCTTATCGACGCCACGGGGACCCCCATCGGTGCCGCCGACAAAGCCGAAGTGCACACCGATTCCACGCCGCTGCACCTGGCGTTTTCCTGCTGGCTGCTGGACGCGGACGGCCGCCTGCTGCTCACGCGCCGCGCGCTGGGCAAGCTGACCTGGCCCGGCGTGTGGACCAATTCCTTCTGCGGCCATCCTGCTCCCGGCGAGGCGACGGTGGACGCGGTGCGCCGCCGCGCCGCCGAGGAGCTCGGCATGCCGGCGATCGACGCGATCACCGAGGTGCTGCCCGACTTCCGCTACCGCGCGGTGGATTCCTCCGGCGTGGTGGAAAACGAGGTCTGCCCGGTCTTTAGCGCGCGGATGGCCCCGGGCGTGGAGCTCGACCCCAACCCGGACGAGGTGGACTCCTGGGCGTGGGTGGAACCGCTGCAGCTCATCCGCGCCGCGGAGGCGACGCCGTTCGCGTTCTCGCCGTGGCTGGTCGAGGAGCTTGCTGACGAGCGCCTGCGCGACGCGCTCTAACTGACCGGCCCGAAAACGCCGCGCAGGTAGCCGAGCGGGTCAGTGACTTCCGCTGCGCCCGTGCCGTCGAGGCGCACGCGTATGACGGTTTTGGCATCCGTGTATCGACGCCACCCGGCCTCGCCGGTACGCGCGAAGTGGGTAAGCCACGCGTTGAGTCCTGAGCCGATCGTGAACGCTGGCCTGAGCTCCTTTGAGTGGTACGCCGGCCGGGTGTCGGTGGGGTAGAGCTCGGCCTGCCACAGCGCGCCGGGCGCGCCCTCGGCGATGTCGTCGACCCAGCGCCTGCACATCGCATCCGAGATGAGCCGGCCGCCGACGGCACGCGGATCCATCGCGGCCGCGTGTGCGAAGTAGCCGCGTGCTTTGCCCTTCGCCACACCCATGTGCCGCGCCATGACCCTGGCTGCGGGTTTGCCGATCCCGGCGCGGTCGAAAGGCCTGCCGGTGGGCATGAATTCGTCGCGTGTGGAGGTGACTATGAGTGGGACGTCGGCAAGCGCGGCCGCGTCAAACGGGAAGGGGCCGAGCGCGATGTCGGTGATGTACTGGGTGCGGAAGCGCCCGTAGGCGCGCGCGAGGCGCTGCGGGTTGCGCGCGGCCAACGCGTTGAGCTCGCCGCGCAAAAGGGGCGTGCCGAGCGCGCCGCGTGCAGCCCACCTGCGAGATTCGAAACTGCGGCGCGGGAAGACCGGGGAGGCTGCCACCGCGCGCCGGAATTCGCCTTTGAAGTGGTCGCGGCGTGCAAGCCAGAGCGTGATGTCCGCGCCGGCGCTATGGCCGACGAGCGTCACGTTGGTGGGATCCCCGCCGAAGGCCTCGATGTTGCGCTGGATCCACGTGAGCGCCGTGGCGCAGTCCTGCACCGCCCGGTATTCGTGTGGCGCGTCGTCGGCAAACGGCAGCATGCCGGGGAACTTCAGCCGGTAGCCCACGCGCACGTGCACGAAACCCTCGCGCGCAAAGCCTTCGGCGTTGCTGTAGGTATCGGTGTGGCTGCCTTCCTCGAAGCGCCCGCCGTGGATGTAGACGAGCACCGGCAGGTCGTCGTTTCTGCGCGCGCCCTCGGGGGTGGCGATGGAAAGACGGTTGCCACCGTGTTCCGGGGCGGTGGCGTCGATAAGCAAGCCCGTCGGCGCGGGCTCGGGCGGATTGAAGGGGGCCGGGAGGTGTGCGTAGGGGATGGAGTGGAAGGTGCGGACCTCGCCGTCGCTGGTGCCGACGATCGCCCCAGCGGGACACGTGACTTGGGTTTCGCGCGTAGACATGCCGCAATCTTAAACGCCTAAGATGGCCGCCATGACCAATCCACTGCTTGCACCATCGACGCTGCCGTACCAACTGCCCGATTTCGACGCCATCGAGCTGGCTCACGTCGAGCAGGCGTTTGCTACGGCGCTTTCCCGCCACGAGGCGGAAATCGCGGCAATCTGCGCGGAAGCAACCCCCACGTGGGAAAACACCGTCGAGGCCTTCGAACTGGCAGGCGCTGACCTGGATCGCGTGGCTGCCTGGTTTTTCAACCTGCAGGGCACCGACGCCACCGCCGAGTTCGACGCCGTGGCCGATCGCATCGTGCCGCGGCTTACCGCCCACACGGACGCGATCTACCAAAATGCCGGGCTCTACCGTCGGCTGCGCGCCGTCGAGGTGCCCGCCGACGAGGAGTCGCAGCGCCTCCACGACCTGCTGTTGCGCCGCTTTAGCCGCCGCGGCGCGGATCTCGACGCCGTCGGTCAAGCGCGGCTGCGCGAGCTCAACGAGCGGCTCGCCGAGCTCTCTGAGCACTTCGGCCGCAACCTGCTCGCCGACACCAAGCGCCTCGCGGTCCGCTTCACCCGCGAGGAGCTCGCGGGGGCAAGCGAGGACCAGCTCGCCGCGTTTGCCGACGGCGACAGCTACCTCATCCCCATCGAACTGCCCTCGACCCAGTCGCTCCAGGCCGACCTTACCGACCCCGCCGCCCGCCGCGCGCTTTTCGACGCCTCCTTGTCACGCGGCGCCGAATCCAACGCCCCACTTGTGCGCGAGGCTGTCACACTGCGCCAGGAGCGCGCGAAGCTGCTCGGCTTTGCCACACACGCCGACTACGTCATTGCCGAGGAAACCGCGGGCACCGCAGATGCAGCGCGGGCGCTGCTCGCGGACCTCGCGCCGGCCGCGGCGGCGAACGCGGCAGCCGAGCGCAAACTCGACGGCGAGCTCGCGGCCTCCCGCGGGGCCGACCTCGGCGAGGACGGCCTCGACGGTGCCGACTGGCCGTACTGGTCCGCGCAGCGCCGCGCCGAGGAGCTCGACGTCGATGAGGCGGAGCTGCGCAAGTACTTCCCGCTGTGGCAGGTGCTCGAGGACGGCGTCTTCTATGCGGCAAACCTGCTCTACGGCATCACCGTGACCCGCCGCGAGGACCTGCGTGCCTACCGCGAGGACGTGCAGGTGTGGGAGGTCAAAGACCACGACGGCACGGGCCTCGGCCTTTTGCTTACCGACTACGCCGCGCGCGAGAGCAAACGTGGCGGTGCCTGGATGAGCAGCTTCGTCGACCAGTCGCACCTGGCCGACACCAAGCCGGTGGTGGTCAACGTGATGAGCGTGAACAGCGAGCTGCTCACCATCGACGAGGTCACTACCGTCTTCCACGAGTTCGGCCACGCCCTGCACGGCCTGCTCTCGGACGTGCGCTACCCGTCGCTATCTGGCACCAACGTCCCGCGCGACTGGGTCGAGTTCCCCTCGCAGATCAACGAGAACTACGCGTTCGCGCCCGAGATCGTGCGCAACTACGCCCGCCACGTCGATACCGGCGCGCCACTTCCGCCCGCCATGTTGAACGCCGTGCGTGCCTCGCGCGCCTTCGGCCAGGGCTTCGCCACTGCGGAATACCTCGCGGCCGCGGCGATCGACCTGGAGTGGCACTCACTCGACGGCACCCCGCCGCAGGACATCGACGCCTTCGAGGCCGACGTTTTGCGCCGTTACCACCTTGACGTGCCGGGGCTCACGCCGCGCTACCGCTCGACCTGGTTCAACCACATCTTCGCCGGCGGCTACTCGGCGGGCTACTACTCCTACCTGTGGGCCGAGGCGCTCGACGCCGACGGCTTCGAGCTCATCCGCGAGCAGGGGATTAACCGCGACACCGGCGAGAAGTTTCGCGAGGCGATCCTCTCGCGCGGCGCTTCCCGCGACTACGCCGAGGCCTACCGCGCGTTCCGCGGCCGCGACAAGGACACCCGCCCGCTGCTTGTGCGGCGCGGGCTCGAGGGGACGGCGGTGTAGCGCATGTTCGCCTTGAGCCCCTGGCTGCAGCTGCCCATCGTGCTTGTCGTCGCGCTGCCGCTTTCGTCGGTTGCGGCGTGGGCGATGCTGCGGGTCACAGACTGGCTGGCGTACCAGCGCAACCAGGCCTGCGTACGGCAGTTGCCGCCCGAGCCGACGCGCGAAGTAGACTAAGCGCCATGGCCAACCCGGAAGAACTGCGTAAGCAGGATCAGCAGCTGCCGAAACCGCAGCGCAAGTACCCGCAGTCGCGCGTGACGCAAGCGCTCTACGTCATGCTCGCGCTCGTCGTCATCGCCGCGCTGGTCGGCAGCCTGGTCTAGACCGCGTCCGGCCGGCGAGAGGCCTCGGCGACGCGGTGGAACAGCGGGTTGTCGGCGAGATCGTCGATAAGCACGGGGGTGCCGGCCGCGTCGGTCAGCGGGATGCACCAGTTGGAGTACTGCTCCGAGTTCGTGCCGGGCTGATTCTGGATGCGACGATCGCCGACCATGTCCACCAGATTCGTCACCGTCATCGCAGACGGGGTGGAGGCGATGAAGCGGGTGAGCCCCACCAGCAGGTCGTCGAGCGAGCCCGCAGCGTCGAACTCACCTAAGTCGTACTGGCTGAAGTCCGTCTCCGCGAACGGGGTACCCGCGAACGCGCCCTCGGCGCGGGCCTGGTTGAGCACGCGCCCGATCCACACGCCGTCGTTGGCGTTGAGCTCGTCTAGCGACTGGTTGACCAGCCCCAGTGTGGCGCGCAGCTCGTTGTGCGCGCCCTCGAGGTAGCCGGCCGTCGGCGGCAGGTCGTGCGTGCCGACCGCAGACAGCGCGAGGTGGCGGTACTGGTCCGCAGGCCGCGGTGCGCCCGCCGGCGGGATGGACTCAAACCACAGCACGGAGGTGCCGAAGACGCCGGTGTCGCGCAGCACGTCCTGGACCCACGGCTCAAAGGTGCCGAGGTCCTCGCCGACGACGACGGCGCCTGCGCGCTGCGCCTCCAAAAGCAGGATGCCCAGCATGGCGCGGTGGTCGTAGTTCATGTACAGCCCGTCGGCCGGCGTGTCCTCGCGCGGTAGCCAGAACAGGCGGAACAGGCCCAGGATGTGGTCGACGCGGATGCCGCCAGAGTGGCGCAGTACGGTACGCAGCAGGTCGCGCCACGGCGCGTAGCCGGCGTTCGCGAGCGCCTCCGGGTTCCACGGCGGCTGCGACCAGTCCTGGCCCTGCTGGGAGTACTGGTCCGGCGGCGCGCCGACGGAGGCGGCGGGCACGAGCACGTCGGCGAGCGTGTGCGCGTCAGCACCGTCCGGGTGGATGCCCACGGCCAGGTCGGTCATGATGCCGATGCGCATCCCGGCGGCAAGCGCGCGGTCCTGGGCGACGCGGCGCTGCTCGTCGGCGATGAACTGCAGCCACATGTAGAACAGCACCGTCTCTTCGGCGGCCTCGGCTGCGGCGTGCTGTCCGCGGTCTACGGCCGCGGCGCGTGCGGCGCACCACTGCGCAAACTCGCGCAGCCCCGCGCCCTCGTCGAGCGTGTAGAGCTCGAAGTCGTGGGAGCGGCCCTCATCCTGCTGGGAGAGGTAGAACAGTTCGCGCAGAACGGCGAGCTTGGTGCCGAAGATACGGTCGCGCTCGAGCGGATCGGCGGTGCGGTTCAGGGCTTTGACCGGCGCGGCGAGCTCGTCGATCTCGGCGCGGGTGTCCGCGTCCAGGCTCGCGTACTCGGGCACGGCCTCGACCGAGATGTAGATGGGGTTGACAAAGCGGCGCGAGGTCGGCAGGTACGGTGAGTCCTCCACCGGCGGCACCGGCTGCGCGGCGTGCACCGGGTTGATCAGCAGGTAGTCGGCGCCTTCGGCGGCAACGGTTTCGGCCAGTCGAGCGAGGTCCTCGAAGTCGCCAATGCCCCAGGACTGGGTCGAGCGCACCGAGTAGAGCTGCGCCATCACACCAAAGTTGGGGCGCTGCACGCAGGCCTCGTTGGACTGCAGGCGCGCGGGGACGACGATCAGCGTGCAGACCTCGTGCAGGTTGTCGGATTCCAAGTGCAGCTCGTGCCAGCCCTCGGGCAGGTCGCCGGGGACGTGGAAGGTTGCCTCGCCCCACACGGTGCCGTCGGCGGCGGTGGTCGGTGGCGCCCAGTTTTCGTCCTGGTAGGCATCGCGGGAGGAGCCGTCCTCGAGGCGGATCCAGCAGTGCGCGTAGTGCCCGTCATGGACGTGCACGTTGAAGTGCTGCTCCTCGCCTGCGGTCGCCACCACGGTGGGTGGAAGAGGGCGGGTCGCGAGCTCGGTCACGCGGGCGTCGAGAAGCGAGCGGAGCGTGTCGTCGGTGGGGGAGTCGGGCACGTCGACGCCGATGGCGCGCAGCAATTTGAGGAAGGACTGGTTGGGTGGGGTGGTTAGCTGCCCGTCGGAGGCTCGGTAGGTGGTGCCAAAGCCGTAGGACTGGGCCAGGGACAGCAAAAGTTCCTCGTTCATCACAGTTAATATTGTGCCAAACGCGCGTGACCGGAGCTAGGTGAGGCCGCAGGCGGTAGGGTGAGGGCTTATGTCGCAGAATGCTTACACCACGGAACTCGGTTTTACTGTGCCGCCGGAAGAGAACTGCCTCAGCCAGCTCATTGAGCTGTGTACGACACAGCCGCACATCGTGCTGTTTTCGCGGCCGCGCAACTACGACTGGGTCAACGTGACGGCCGGCGAATTCCTCGAGGAAGTATACGAGGCGGCGAAAGGCCTGGTCGCCTCCGGCGTGGAGGCGGGCGACCGCGTGGCGATTTTATCGGCGACACGCTACGAGTGGGCGCTGATGGACTTCGCCATCTGGGCCGCGGGCGCGATCTCCGTGCCGATTTACCCGTCGAGCTCGATGTCGCAGATCCAGTGGATCCTCGAGGACTCCGGCGCGAAGCTAGCGCTGACGGAAACGCGCGAGCACACGCAGCTGATCAGCTCGTTCTTGCTGCAAGACGACGGCACGCCCAGGCTCGCGGGCTCGACCTCCAAGCTGCAAAAAATCTACGAGTTCAACGCCTCGGGCGTGGAGACCCTCAAGTTCGAGGGTCGGGACGTAGAGCAGTCGCTTATCGACGCCCGCGTGGCCGCCATCACCCACGACCACATCGGCTCGCTGGTCTACACCTCGGGCACGACCGGACGGCCCAAAGGCGTGGAGTTGACCCACGGCAACTGGATCCACCAAACCCGCGCGCTGATCTTCAACGAGATCGGTGAAGTCGCCGTGCCAGGCAAGCGCGTCGTGACGTTCTTGCCGCTCGCACACGTGCTGCAGCGCGCCGTGGCAATCGCACTCGCGATGGCGGGCGCGACCCAGTCGCACTGGTCGGATACCTCCACGCTGACCGTCGAGCTGCAGCGCGCCCGACCGAACATGGTGCTGGGTGTGCCGCGCGTATTTGAAAAGGTGCGCAACGCCGCCTACAACAAGGCCGCCGACGGGTCGGCCGTGGGCAAGCGCGTCTTCTTGGAAGCCGAGCGCGCCGCGATCGAGTACTCCAAGGCGCTGGAAACGCCCGAGGGCCCGACGCGCGTGCAGAAGGCAAAGCGCAAGGTCTTTGAAAAACTTGTCTACTCCAAGCTTAAGGAGGCCATGGGCGGGGCGGTGTCCTACGGGATTACCGGCGGTTCCGCGATGAGCCCCGAGCTCTCGCACTTCTACCGCGGCATGGGCATCCCCGTCTACGAGGGCTACGGGCTGACCGAAACGTGTGCCGCCGCGTGCGTGAACAACAAGGTGCGCCAGAAGATCGGTACCGTTGGCCCGCCGGTCAACGGCTACTCGGTGCGCATCAACGACGACGGCGAGATCGAATTCGCCGGGCCGGGCGTGATCAAGCAGTACTGGAACAACCCCGAGGCCACCGCAGAAGCCTTCGACGGCGAATGGTTCAACACCGGCGACTTGGGCGAAGTTGACGACGAGGGGTTTGTGCGCATCACCGGCCGCAAGAAGGACCTCATCGTCACCGCCGGCGGCAAGAACGTCTCGCCCGGCCCGATGGAGGAGATCATCCGCCAGGACCCGCTGATCTCCAACGCGCTGATCGTCGGCGACGGCAAGCCGTTCATCGGCGTGCTCGTCACACTCGACGAAGACGAGCTCGCGCGCTGGAAGGCCAACCGCAACATCCCCGAGCATCGCAAGCTCACCGACCTCGCCCAGGACGCGAGCCTGCGCGCCGAGGTCCAGGATGCGATCAACATGGCCAACGCCACCGTCTCGCACGCCGAGGCGATCAAGAAGTTCCGCATTTTGGACCGCGACCTGTCTGAGCAGGAAAACGAGATGACGCCGACGATGAAGGTCAAGCGCAACGTCGTCTTCGAGCGCTTCAGCGAGGACATCGACAAGCTCTACGAGCGGTAGCGGCGCGCCTTCCCCGCCGCACCGCTGCTGTGGCTTAGCATGGCTCCCAGCAAATCTTTAGTTGTAATCCAAGCGAACCGAAGGGGGCTTATCCGTGCGCAAGACAGCGGCCATGCTGCGGCACCGTGAGCTCACGCAGGAGATTTACAACATCGGCGACGAGGTCGCCGAGTACATCGAGCACATCGCCGAAGCGGTCGCAGACTACGACGGGGAGCTCACCGACGACTGCCTCGCCGAGTTCGTCGAGATCGCCGACGACGCGCGCGTGGACGCGCGCCGGGTCGTCGGCGAGCTGATCGGGCTGCGCCAGGCGTTGACCTCCGGGATGCGCGCCGGCGTGCTCTCGGCGTCCGCCTGCCCCGAGGAGAAGGTGCCGGAGCCCGAGCTTCTCGACGCCGCGGGCTTGGCCGACCTCTTCCCGCTCGCCGCCCCCTTCTCTGTGCAGACAATGGAGGACGCGCTCACCGGGCGTACCGATCTTACGGTGCAGCACCTCACCGAGATCGTCTCCTACACCCTGGAGCAGACCGACATGGTTGCCCGCGAGCTCGGCGCGGTAAGCCTGCCGCACCTGTTCGCCACCGTTTCCGAGCTCGTCGAGGCGGCCACCGACGGCTGGGTGGAAACCGTCTGCGTCGACCACCCCGCGTTCGCGCGCACGATGCGCGGGACGAACCCGCCCGAGTTCCTTCAAGAGCGCGCCCGGATCAACCGGATCGTGGAGAAGGTTGCCGCCAAGCGTTCGCGTCGCGGTGCCTAGACTGGCCGCATGGCTGAATCCGAGACAGGTCGAGACGCGTTCGGCGTCTACATCCACGTGCCTTTCTGTGCGACCCGCTGCGGCTACTGCGACTTCAACACGTACACACCCAACGAGGTCGAGTCCTCCCACGCGGAGTACTTCGACGCGCTCGAGCGGGAGCTCACGCTCGCTGCGGCGCGAGTGGACGTGCGCGGCGGCGCCGACACGGTGTTTATCGGCGGCGGCACGCCCTCGCTACTCGGTGCCGCGGGGCTTTCTCGGGTGCTGGACGCGGTGCGCGGCACCTTCGGACTCGCGGACGGGGCGGAGGTGACCACGGAGTCGAACCCGGAGTCCACCAGCCCCGAGTACTTCGCGGGCCTTCTCGAGGCGGGCTTTACTCGCGTCTCACTCGGCATGCAGTCGGCGTCCGCGCCGGTGCTCAAGGTGCTGGACCGCGCGCACACGCCGGGCCGCGCCGTCGCGGCGGCGAAGGAGGCCCGCGCCGCCGGGTTTGAGCACGTCAATCTCGACATGATCTACGGCACGCCGACGGAAACCGACGACGACGTGCGCAAAACCCTCGACGCCATCCTGTCGGCAGACGTGGACCACGTCTCCGCCTACTCGCTGATCGTGGAGGACGGCACGGCGATGGCGCGCAAAGTCCGCCGCGGTGAGCTGCCCGCGCCGCAGGAGGAGGTCTACGCCCGTCGCTACGAGCTCATCGCCGAGGTGCTCGAGTCCGCCGGCTTTGACTGGTACGAGGTCTCGAACTGGGCCAAAGCAGGAGGGGAGTGCCGTCACAACCTGCTCTACTGGCGCGGCGGCCAGTGGTGGGGCGCGGGCCCGGGCGCGCACTCGTTTATCGGCTGCGAACGCTTCGCCAACGTCAAGCGCCCCGAGCGCTACGCGGCGCTGCTGCGCGACGGCGAGCTGCCGGTGGACTTCTCCGAAACGCTCACCGACACCGAGCGCCACGACGAGCAGGTGATGCTCGGCCTGCGGCTCAAGGAGGGTATTCCTGCCGGATGGGTAGGTAAGGGGGCGCGGGGGGTCGTCGAGAAGCATGCACGCGGCGGGCTGCTCACTTCCGGCGAGCGGATCGCGGTCACGGATGCGGGCCGACTGCTTGCCGACGGCATCGTGACCGATATTTTGGCCGCCGAGTAGGATAGCTGGCAGTCGATGAGAGGGAGTGCTAATGAGTGCTGCTGATGACCGCCGCCGCGCGGTGCTGCGCGCAATCGTTGCCGACTACATCGCGCAGCAAGAACCCGTCGGATCCAAGGCGCTGGTGGAGCGCCACAAGCTGGGCGTGAGCTCGGCGACCATCCGCAACGACATGAGCGTGCTGGAACAACAGGGCTACATCAGCCAAACCCACACCTCGTCAGGGCGCATCCCCACGCAGGCCGGCTACCGCGCATTCGTTGACGCGCTGCACGACGACGTCAAGCCGCTGTCGGTGGCCGAACGCCACGCCATCCTCGACTTCCTTGAGCACGGCGTCGACCTCGAGGACGTGCTGCGCCGCAGCGTGCAGCTGCTCGCGCAGCTGACCAACCAGGCCGCCGTCGTGCAGCTGCCCAACCTGGAGATCTCGCGGGTCAAGCACTGCGAGGTCGTCGCGCTCACGCCGACGCGCCTGCTGCTGGTCGTGATCACGGATTCCGGTCGCGTGGACCAGCGCAACGTGGAGCTGGCGAGCCCGCTCGCGGACGCGCACGTGCCGGTGCTGCGCGACCTGCTCAACGACATCCTCGTCGGCCGCACCATGCGCGAGGCCACCGCCGGGCTGTCCACCCTGCACGCGCGCGCCCCGCGCGAACTCGCCGACGCGGTCTCGCGTTGCACCGCGGTGCTGGTAGACACGCTCGTCGACACCACCGCGGACCGGCTACTCATTGCGGGGGCAGGCAACCTCACCGTGCACCGACTCGCCGACCTGCACAGCGTCATCGACGCGCTCGAGCAACAAGTCGTGGTGCTGAAGCTGCTCGCCACCGCGCAAGATCTGGAGCGGGTCTCGGTACGCATCGGGCGCGAAAACGAGAACGAGGAATTTTCCCAGGCAGCAATTGTTACAACTGCGTATGGATCCGGCGATGAGGCGCTCGGCGGGCTCGGGGTGGTGGGGCCGACCTACATGGACTACCCCGGTACCATGCAGAAGGTTGCCACCGTCGCCCGCTACATCAGCCGCATCCTGCAGGGCGAATAACGCGGCATGCGCCGCATATGAACGTCTAACACTGTGAAAGGTATGAATTTTGGCACGTGACTATTACGGCATCCTCGGCGTGGACCGGGAAGCCACCGAGCAGGAGATTAAGAAGGCGTACCGCAAGCTCGCCCGAAAATACCACCCGGACGTGAACCCGTCCGAGGAGGCGGCGGAGAAGTTCGCGGAGCTCTCGCTCGCCCAGGAGGTGCTGCTGGATCCGAAGAAACGCAGCATCGTCGACCGCGGCGGCGACCCGATGGAGCAGGGCGGCGGCGCACCCGGCGGTGCAGGCGGCTTCGGCGGATTTGGCGGCGTCGGCGACATCTTCGAGGCGTTCTTCGGCGGCGGCACCGGTGGACGCGAGCCGCGCTCCCGCGTCCAGCCGGGCAACGACGCGCTGCTGCGCACCCAGATCACCCTGGAAGAGGCGTTTTCCGGCGTGCGTAAGGAAGTCACCGTGGACACCGCAGTGCTGTGCGACAAGTGCCACGGCTCCGGCTCCGAGTCGGGCGCGAAGCCGGAGACCTGTGATTACTGCAAGGGCCACGGCGCGGTCCAGGAGATGCAGCAGTCCTTCCTGGGCAACGTGATGACCACGCACGAGTGCCCGAAGTGTCACGGCTACGGCGAAATCATCACCGATCCCTGCCGCCAGTGCGCCGGCGACGGCCGCGTGCGCGCCACCCGCGACCTGACGGTGAAGATCCCGGCAGGCATCGCCTCCGGCATGCGCATCCGCATGGCGGATCAGGGCGAGGTTGGCCACGGTGGCGGCCCGGCCGGCGACCTGTACGTCGAGGTCCACACCACCCCGCACAAGGTCTTCGCACGCGAGGGCAACGACTTGCACCTCGAGCTGCGTCTGCCCATGTACGACGCGGCGCTCGGCACCGCGCTGCACGTGGACAACCTGGCGGGCGAGACCACCACGATCGACGTGCCCGCGGGCGTGCAGCCGGGCGAGCAGATCGTGCTTGCCGGCGAGGGGATGCCGAAGCTGCGCGCCGAAGGCGCCGGCGACATGGTCGCGCACGTGCAGGTTGTCGTGCCGACCGAGCTGTCGAAGGAGGAGCGCGACAGCCTGGAGAAGCTACGCGAGGGTCACGCGGACACGGCGCGCGTGCACACCGGCGAAGACGGCGGCGGCGAGGGCTTCTTCTCGCGTATGCGTGACAGGTTCCGTCGCTAATGAGCCTGCCGTACTTCTACGCGTCGCGGCCCGCCGACGGCGTGCTTACCGGCGCGGAAGCGAAACATGCGCACGTTAAGCGCATCAACCCCGGCGATCGCATCATGCTTGTCGACGGCGCCGGCCACACCGCCGAAGTCACCGTCCGCGAATGCACCCGCGAGCGCGTTTCCGGCGACGTCGTCGCCAGCCACACCGAAAAGCCGCCGCAGCCGCAGGTGGTACTCGTGCAGGCGGTGCCGAAGTCAGAGCGCGCGGAGCTGGCGGTCGACCTCGCTGTCCAAGGCGGCATCGACGGCATCATCCCGTGGATCTCGCACCGCACCATCGCCCGTTGGAGCGCGGACAAGCAGGACAAGCAAGTGCAGAAGTGGCGCAACCAGGCGGTGGCGTCGGCGAAGCAGGCGCGCCGCGCGTTCTGGCCGGAAGTGCACGCCACCGTCACCACGAACCAGCTCGCCGAGCGCCTGCGCGGCGCGCACGCGATCGTGTTGCACGAGGACGCGACCACGCCGATTACCGACGTCGAATTCCCCACCGACGAAACGCTGTATGTCCTGGTCGGCCCAGAGGGCGGGATCGGCCAGGATGAGTTAGATTTGCTCGGGGCCCAGCCCGTGCGGCTGGGGCCGCAGGTCCTGCGCACAGCGAGCGCCGGGTTTGCGGCACTGTGCGCCATCGGCGCGTTGACATCTCGCTGGTAGCGTTGGGAGCACAATGCACAATCACAATGACGTGAATTCTTCACTTACCGCAGGCGATTCGGCGAAGGTGACCCGCAAGCTTGACCTCGATTCGGCCTACGCGCAGGCGGTCCTCGGCGTCAACGACGCGAACCTGCGGGTGCTTAACCGGCAGCTCGCGGCGAACCTACACGCGCGTGGCACAACCTTGACGGTGCGCGGCACGGAGGCCGAGGTGCTCTCAGCTGCGCGCGTGGTCGACGAGCTGGAGTCCATGGCCCGCCGCGGCGTGCCGGTCGACCAAGACACCGTCGTCCAAGCCGTGCGCATCACGGAGGCGGAGGCGCCGGAGTCAGCCGCAGACGTCCTCGGCGCGGAGATCGTCGCTCGGCGCGGCAAAGTGATCCGCCCGAAAACGACGGGCCAGCGCGCCTACGTTGACGCGATCGACGAGCACACCATTACCTTCGGCATCGGCCCGGCAGGCTCCGGCAAGACCTACCTCGCGGTGGCGAAAGCGGTGCAGGCGCTGCAGGCCAAGGAGGTCAAGCGCATCATTTTGACCCGCCCCGCAGTGGAAGCGGGCGAGAAGCTGGGCTTTTTGCCCGGCACGCTCAGCGACAAGATCGACCCCTACCTGCGCCCGCTGTACGACGCGTTGCGCGACATGATCGACCCCGAGACGATCCCGAAGCTGGTAGACGCCGGCATCATCGAGGTCGCCCCGCTCGCGTACATGCGCGGCCGCACGCTCTCGGACGCGTTTGTGATCCTCGACGAGGCGCAAAATACAACCGGCGCACAGATGAAGATGTTCCTTACGCGCCTGGGCTTCGGCTCGAAGATGGTGGTCACGGGCGATATTTCCCAGGTGGATCTGCCGCGCGGCACGGTCTCTGGCCTGCGCGTGGCGCGCCGTATCCTCGCCAACATTGAGGACATCGCGTTTCAGGAGATGCGCGGCGAGGACGTCGTACGCCACCACCTGATTTCCCGCATCGTCGCCGCCTACGACCGGCACGATGCCCAGAATTCCATGCGCTACGAGAAGCGCCAGCGCGAGCTTGAGCGCGAGCGCGAACAGGAGGCAAAGCAGTGAGCATTGAGGTTCTCAACGAGTCCGGCGAGGCGGAAGTCAATGAGCAAATGCTTATCGACGTCTGCTCGTTCGCCCTCCAAGCCATGGACGTTCACCCCGACACCGAGGCGACCATTACGCTCGTCGACGAGGCGACGATGGCGGATCTCCACGTGCGCTGGATGGACCTGGAAGGCCCCACGGATGTGATGAGCTTCCCTATGGACGAGCTGACCCCGGGCGGCGGGCGCCCCGACGCGAACCCGCTGGGCGCGGCGATGCTCGGCGACATCATCCTGTGCCCGGCCTTCGACCGCAAGCAGGCCGAGATGGCGGGCCACGACCTGGCCCACGAGCTTGCGCTGCTCACCGTCCACGGCGTGTTGCACCTGCTGGGCTACGACCACATCCAGCCCGCCGACGAGCGTGAGATGTTCGCGCTGCAGAACGAGATCCTCGCGGACTGGTACGACTCGCTGGCGGCCCGCGACGTGGAATACCAACCTAAGCCCACAGGCCCGCACGCGTTCCCGTCCGCCGCCGACCGCGAAGAACTCGACCGCCGGATGCGCGAACGGGAAGAAAACTAGGCTTTTATGCATCACACCATCATCTATGGCGTTGTCGCGATTGCGGCGATGCTGCTTTCCGGCCTGTTCGGCTCCGTTGAATCCGCCCTCACCCCAGTGTCCCGCGCCCGCGTAGAAACCATGGTGAAAGACGAGGTGCCGGGCGCGCCCGCGCTGCTGCGCGTGGTCAACTCGCGCGCAAACCACATCAACATGCTGGTCATGCTGCACACCGTGCTGGACATCACCGCGGCCGTGTTCGCAGCGATGACGGCGATGGACCTCATCGAGCAAGACGCGTGGGCGATCACGGCGGCTGTGGTGGCGGTGGCGCTGCTGCAGTTCAGCATCATCGGGGTCTTCGCCCGCACCGCGGGCAAGCGCAACCCGTACACGATTTCTCTGAAGGCGGCGCAGTGGCTGGTGCTCTTTAACGCCGTGCTCGGCCCGGTCGCGCGCGGCCTGATCAAGCTGGGCAACGTCTTCCACCCAGGCGAGGACTTCCGCGACGGCCCCTACGCCACAGAGGTGGAACTGCGGGAAGCCGTTGACATCGCGCAGGAAAAGGGCGTGGTGGAGACGACTGAGGGGCGGATGATCCAGAACATTTTCGACCTCGCGTCGACGCCTGCCCGCCAAGTGATGGTGCCGCGGCCGGAGATGATCTGGATCGAAGGCGAGAAGACGGCGCGCCAGGCGACCAGTCTGATGGTGCGCTCCGGGCACTCGCGCGTGCCGCTGATCGGCGAAAACGTCGACGAGATCGTCGGCGTGGCCTACCTGAAGGACATGTTCGGTCCGAATGGCGCGCCGGTCGCCGCATCTACGGTGCTCACGGAGTTCATGCGCGAGCCGCTGTTCGTACCGGAGTCGAAGCCGCTGGACGAGCTGTTGCGGCAGATGCAGCAGCAGAACATGCACATCGCGATCGTCATCGACGAGTTCGGCAACGTCGCAGGCCTGCTCACGATGGAGGACCTGCTGGAGGAAATCGTCGGCGAGATCACCGACGAGTATGACGAGGACGAAGATGCCCCGATCGAGCAGGTCGGCGAGCGCCGCTTCCGCGCGCAATCCCGCCTGCCGCTGGACGATCTGGTGGACTACCTTGAGGACCACTTCGACTACAAGGTGGAGTTCGACGACGAGCTCACCGACTCCGTCGACACCGTCGCCGGCCTGTTGTCCTACCAGCTGGGCCGCGTCCCGCTGCCGGGCTCATCAACGGTCATCGACGGCGTGCGCTACACCGCCGAGGGCGGCTTCGACCGCCGCGGCCGGATCAAGACCAGGACCGTGCTTATCGACGTCCCCGCCCCACCCGCTGAACCCCTCGACGCGGAAGCCTAAACGTTGTCAGCCCTTAACGCGGGCGTCGCGAAGCGGCGGTGCACAATAGGTGCCATGAGCAACATCCTCTCCATCCAGTCGGCCGTGGCCTACGGGCACGTGGGCAACTCGGCCGCCGTTTTTCCCATGCAGCGCATCGGCCACGAGGTGTGGCCCGTCTACACCGTCAATTTTTCCAACCACACCGGCTACGGCCACTGGACTGGGCCGATGATCCCGGCCTCAGACGTCGCCGAGATCATTACCGGTATGGACGAGCGTGGCGCACTCGCGCGCGTCGACGCCGTCCTGTCCGGCTACCAGGGCGGCGACGACATCGCTGACGTCATCATCGACGCAGTCGCCCAGGTCAAGGCGAAGAACCCGAACGCGATCTACGCCTGCGACCCCGTGATGGGCAACGCGAAATCCGGCTGCCACGTCTCCGACAACATTCCGCCGCTGCTGCGCGACAAGGTCGTGCCGGTCGCAGATCTGATCACGCCAAACCAGTTCGAACTGGGCTACCTCACCGAGCGCGACGTGCGCGATCTCGATTCCACGCTCGCCGCCGTCGACGCCGCCCGCGACATGGGCCCGTCGACAGTGCTGGTCACCTCCGTCGAGCGCCCTGATGCGCCGGCAGACACCATCGAGATGCTCGCTGTCGACGACAAGGGCGCGTGGATCGTGCGCACCCCACGCCTGCCGTTCAAGCGCAACGGTTCCGGCGACGTGACTGCGGCCCTGTTCACCGGCCACTACCTGCGCGGCGCGGACGCGGCCGACGCGCTCGCGCGCACCGCCAGTTCCGTCTTCGACATGCTGCGGATGACCTTCGAGGCCGACTCGCCGGAGCTGAAGCTGGTCGAGGCGCAGGACTACTACGCCAATCCGCAGTTGCAGTTCAGCGTGGAAAAACTCTGATGAACATCATCTCGCTGCAGTCGGCCGTCGCCTATGGGCACGTCGGCAACTCAGCCGCGGTGTTCCCGATGCAGCGGCTGGGCCACGAGGTGTGGCCGGTGCACACCGTCAACTTTTCCAACCACACCGAGTACCCCACGTGGCGCGGCCCGGTACTCGGCGCGGAGAATGTGCGCGAGATCTTGCGCGGCATGGAGTTCGCGTTCCCGCAGGTGGACCTGTTTGTTAGCGGCTACCTGGGCACCGCGGAAATGGCGGAGGTGGTCCACGACGTGGTCATGGCCATCAAACAGACCAACCCGCAGGCGCGCTACGTGTGTGATCCGGTCATCGGCAACGCGGAGGTCGGCTCCTTTGTCAGCGACGACATCCCGGACGTCTACACGGATACGCTCATCCCGCTTGCCGACGCCATTACGCCCAATCAGTGGGAACTCGAACTACTCACAGGTCAGCGCCTCGACCCGGCTGACACCGCCTACACTGACACGCTCGCCGACGCGGCGGGCTCCCTGTGCGAAAACGCGCTGGTCACGTCGGTGGAGACTGGGGATCCGGCAACGATTGGGATGGTAGATGTGACGCCAACCGATGTGTGTCGCGTCGACGCGCCGCGTCTTGGCGGAAACGTCGTCGGTGCCGGCGACTTGGCAACGGCACTCTACGCAGCGCTGATGGATGACGCACCGCAAGCGCGCCTCGCCCACATCGCTGGGACGATGGGGGCGATGGTGCGCGCGGTGCGCGAGCGCGGGCTCGACGAGCTGCCGCTGATCGAACTGCAGGACTGCATCGTCAACCCTGCGCGCAGGGCTTAGGCGAACGACGAGCGCGGCGCGCCGATGCCCGGATCGATGCGCGGCGGTTCGCCGGCACCGGGGCGGATGTCGATGTCGA
This sequence comes from Corynebacterium imitans, assembly GCF_000739455.1. Taxonomy (NCBI): domain Bacteria; kingdom Bacillati; phylum Actinomycetota; class Actinomycetes; order Mycobacteriales; family Corynebacteriaceae; genus Corynebacterium; species Corynebacterium imitans. Next base: position 1,889,458 of record NZ_CP009211.1, on the reverse strand, counting down.
AGATTTCCGTCGGCAGGTACACCGTGGCGCACGCGTTCGGAATGTCTACGACGCCGGAGAAGCGCCCCTCAATAGGCGCGGCACCCAGCAGGAGATATGCCTGCTCAGGCGACCATCCGAAGGTGGTGAGGTAGTCGATGGCGTGCAAGCATGCGCGCTGGTAGGCGAGTTGGGAGTCCAGGTAGCGCTGCTCGCCTTCGAGCGTGACGGAGGTGCCGGAGAACGCGAGCCACTGGCTGTAGTTCGGTTCGACGTTGCCGGGCATGAAGATGGCGTTTTCGCTCACGCCGTACTTCGCCATGCCGTCTTTAATGATGTCGACGTGGACGTCAATGAAGCCGCCCATCTCGATACCACCGCAGAAGGTAATTTCGCCGTCGCCTTGGGAGAAGTGCAGGTCGCCGACGGAGAAGTTCGCGCCGTCGACGAAGACGGGGTAGAACACGCGCGTGCCCTTGGACAGGTTCTTGATGTCCTGGTTGCCGCCGTTTTCGCGCGGCGGGGCGGTGCGCGCACCTTCGCTGGCGACACGGTCGAAGTCGGCACCGGTGAGCGTTCCGAGGATGGCATGGTCGGGCTCTGGCGGCAGCGCGAGCGGCGGGACGCGCTCGGGGTCGGTGGCGATCAGTGCTGCTTCGCGCTGGTTCCAGGTGTTCAGCAGCTCGTGGGAGGGCGCGGTGCCCATGAGACCGGGGTGGATAATCCCGGTGAAGCTCACGCCCGGGATGTGCCGGGAGGTGGCAGTCTGGCCCTTGAAGTCCCACACGGCCTTGTAAGCGTCGGGGAATTGGTCGGTGAGGAAGCTGCCGCCGTTCTTCTTGGCGAAGATACCTGTGTAGCCCCAGCCTTGGCCTGCGAGCGGTCCCTCTTCTTGCGGGATCGGGCCGACATCGAGGATGTCGACGATGAGCAGGTCGCCTGGTTTTGCGCCCTCGATGCGGAACGGGCCTGACAGTGCATGGACCTTGTTGAGCGGTGCGTCGCGGATGTCGTCGGCGCTGTCGTCGTTGTGGATGTCGCCGTCGAACCATTCGCGGCAGTCGATGCGGAATGAATCGCCTGGCTGCACCGTGTGAACGGGTGGGATGTCGGGGTGCCAGCGGTTGTGGCCGACGTGCTCCTGTTCGGGGAACGTCTTCGTTGAATCGAGCGGGAAGAGATTCTGAGGCATGGTTCCTCCTAAGGTTTGGGCAGTTTTGCGTGTTGTGGGTTGTGCGACACCGGAGTGGCGCGGCGGTTACCCGAACTCGGTACCGAGTTGACCACTGCGGGTTCGTACGCACTCTTCTGTGTTGCCTCGACGAGGCGCGCCTTGCGCTTGTCGACGCCCGCCACCGCCGGCGCGCTGATCACCCGGTTCGCCTCGTCGCCGCAGGTCTGGCACTCGGTAGTGCGGGTATCTGAGGACATGGGCAGGAGTCGTTCCGTGGTGTGGCCGGTGTGGCAGCGGAATTCGTAGAACGGCATGGCGCTCGCTTTCAGGTCGTTAATTCGATCACAGAAGTGGTGCCAGTGTAACGCGAACTGCAATAAAAGTCTGGAGTGACTGCACTCGCCTGGGGGTGGCGACGTCGGCCGCTGCGGTCATCGGCCGTTACGGTAGCGGTATGGCACAACAGCGAAGGAAACGTCGGAGGGCGCAGCGGAGAACTGGCGGCACGTGGGCGCAGTTGGCCGCGCGGTGCCAGGAGCTTGATGGTGCAGGATACGGCGCGTACAAGCAGCTTGTTGGCTCGTATCGTGACGAGGGCGGACAGTGGCAGATCGCAGTGGATCACGTGCAGGCGGACCCTTTCGCGGCGCCGTCAAAGGTGCGGGTTATTGTGCCGCGCGCGGAGCTTGACCTGGCGTCGGAGTTCACTGCATCCCGGCTCGACCGTGTTGCGGTGTCGGACTCGTTGGCGCGCGAGGTTGCCGCCTACCTTGCTGGCACTTATCGGGCGGGCGCAGGCAGTGGAAAGTCGAACACGATTAGTATCGGCGAGCTTGGTCAGGAGGTTATCGAGCGGACTAACGTCCTGGTCGCACGCGACCGCATTGAGTTTCGCCTGCTTGTTGGTCTGCCCGCGCGTGGGCGTAGGGTGTTGGGTCGGCAGGCGGCGACGTTGCTCGTGGACAAGGTGGTGGCCGCCGTCGCCGCGGGGATGCGTACCGAAGGCGCTGCGCTCGAGCGGGCGGTGTGGCTGCTGCGTGACCAGGAGGCGTTGCGCGCTGCGTTGCCGGAGCGCAGTCTAGTGGCATTTGTGGCTGATGGGGCGATGCTTGCGCGGCGGTCCGGGGCGAGCGATCTCCCGCTGCCGGACGGGGTGCCGTTCCGCAGTCCGAAAAGTTTGCGCGAGAAGTTCGTCCTGCCCAGCGGCCGCCGCATCAAAGGCATGGGGGTGCCGGAAGGGGTGACAGTGATCGTCGGGGGTGGCTACCACGGCAAATCAACGCTGTTGCGCGCGCTTGAGCGTGGTGTCTACGCGCACACGCTTGGCGACGGCCGTGAGTTCGCCCTCACCCGCGCCGACGCCACCGCCGTCCGCGCCGAGGATGGCAGGCCGGTAACGGCGCAGGACATCTCCCCGTTCATCACCAACCTGCCGAGCGGCGCGGATACCACCCGTTTCTCCACCACAAACGCGTCAGGTTCGACCTCGCAGGCGGCGAACGTTATCGAGGCGTTGCAGGCAGGTGCGAGCGCGTTGCTTATCGACGAGGACACCTCCGCCACCAACTTCATGCTCAGAGACTCCGTGATGAGCCAGCTCATTGCGGACGACCGGGAGCCGATTACGCCGCTGGGCGCTCGCGTACGGGGGTTTTACGTTCGGCGCGGCGTGTCGACGGTGCTCGTCGCCGGTGGCTCCGGTGCGTTTTTGGGTCTTGCGGATACGGTCATCGCGATGGATGCGTATGTGCCTGCCAACGTGACCGTTCGTGCGCACGAGATTGGTCGGGGCCACGCGCCGGAGCAGTTGCCGGTGTCGGCCGAAATGTTCGGGCCCGATGTGCGCCGCCTGGCCGGCCCGCAATTCGCGAGCGGTCCGAAGCCGCCGAAGGCGCGCGGAGAGGAGGTGATCACCGTTGGGAAAAGCGCTATTGACCTGCGGAGTCTCTCGCAGCTCGCCGGGGCAGCGCAGGTGTCCGCGATCGCGCTCGCGCTCAGGCGGTTCGACGCGCTGGCCGACGGTGGGGCCCTGCTTGCCGACGTTGCCGACGCCCTGTGTGAAGAGCTCGCCGCGGGCGTCGAAACGCTCGCGCCGGGACGCGCGCACCCGGGGCACCTCACGCTGCCGCGTCGTTTCGAGATACTGGCTGCGGTGAATCGTTTCCGAAACTTGCGCGTCGAATAAAACCTTCAAGCTGTGATGACCTGCGAAGTAAAAGAAATTTCTGTTCATCTCTTGACGAAACAAACGACATGCATTAGCGTCGCTCGCATGATTAATAACGAAACGATCGCAAATTACTTCTCGCTTCGCAACGACGGCATGGCACTCGTCGCCTGGGTCGCGGAGGAGGGGAAAACCTACGACGACCTGATCGCCCTCGACATGCCCGACGACTACGCAACTGACCTCATAGAACTCGCCGAACTCTTCTACGGCCCGGTCTCACATTCGAGATATCAAAAACGATGTCGGGAGTCGGCGCGGCGGTTGCGCTTCTGTGTGGAGACGTTGGCCGTCGTTAAGCAAGCCTCACGCAACATCAAAGATGCAAACGCGCGTTGGCGATTCCGGGAGGAGCTGTGCCGGATAGCTGGGGATACGCAAGTGGTGCGGCGGGCTGCGCGCCGCATCAAGGGTAAGTACCAGCAGAAGAAGCCGCTTGTCGACGGCCTGCGCACACGCCGCGTCGGCGACAAAATCACCATGTCGATTACCGGGCCGTCGAAAGACGTCCAGCCGCTCGTGACCACGCTGAAAAACGCGAAGGACGAGGAAGGTCGCCCGCTTGATCCGATCGAATGGATGCGAACGCACCGTCCGATCGTGCAAACCGATATCACCACGCACGCCGTGCTCAGCGTGCACGACATCGCCCGCGTCATCCACGGTGAAGGCGACGACGTGCTCGTCGAGCTTACCGACGGCACCATTCTCACCGGTGCCGAAGTCGTCGAACGCGAACTGCGCGAACAGTGCCTGATCACGCTGACGGGCCCCACGCTCGGGCCGATTAACACCTACGACGGACGGATAGCCACCTACAAGCAACGCCGAGCGTGCGACGCGGAATCGCAGACCTGTTGCTGGCCCGGCTGCAACTGCCCGTCCGAAGAGTGCGAAGCGCACCACCTCACCGAGCACGTCCGTGGCGGCGAAACCAAACCGGAAAACCTGTGTTGGCTGTGCCCGTACCACAACGGTGTCAACGGGCAGAAGGGCTTCGGGCGCATGGAGCGCATTAACGGCAGGCTCGCGTGGGTCTCAGACGCGACTGGGAAGGCTCGCTTCGTGGAGGACGAACGGCGCGAGCGTCGCGCCGACCTGGCCAAGTACCGCGAAGCCGAGGCTGCACGCAAACGGACGAAAGCCCGACACCTGCACGCGGTGCAACCAGAAGGCGCGCACTAGCGTCACACAGTTTGTGGGGAGCGCCGGGTAAGATTGCGGCCTATGAGCACTTTCTTCCCTGATGAAGCCGACCTGCCCGACGACGCGAACGCCGGTGCCGCCGGGTTTACCAACACACCGGAAGGGTTCCGCTCGGGTTTTGTCAGTTTCGTCGGCCGTCCTAATACGGGAAAGTCGACGCTGACGAACGCTCTCGTGGGGGAGAAGGTAGCGATCATGGCGGATCAGCCGGAGACGACTCGGCGGCCGATTCGCGGCATCGTGAACCGCGACGACGCGCAGGTCATCCTCGTCGACACGCCGGGGATGCACCGCCCCCGCACCTTGCTCGGCGAACGGCTCAACGACGTGGTGAAGGACACATTTGCCGACGTCGACGTCATCGGCTTCACCGTCCCCGCCGACGAGAAAATCGGCCCCGGCGACCGCTACATCCTCGACCAAATCCGCCGTATCAAGCCAAACACGCCAGTGGTGGGCATTGTGACCAAACTGGATAAGGCGTCGCGTGACACAGTGGGGGAGCGTCTGCTAGAGCTGCACGAGCTGCTCGGCCCGGACAGCGAGGTCGTGCCCGTGTCCGCGACCGGCGGAGTGCAAACGGACGTGCTGCTCGACGTGCTGGTTAGCCAGCTGCCCGAGGGCCCTCGGTTCTATCCCGTCGGCGACGTTACCGACGAGGGGATCGAGGCACGCATTGCGGAACTGATCCGCGAGGAGGCACTGCAGGGGCTTCGCGACGAGCTGCCACACTCGGTCGCCGTCCAAGTCGATGAGATGGTGCCCGACCCCGGCAACCCGGAACGGACCATGATCTACGCGGTGATCTACCTGGAGCGGCCTGGCCAGCAGCGCATCCTCGATGGTCCCGGCGGCCGTCGCCTGTCGGGCATTACACACCGCGCGCGCAAGCAGATCATTGAACTTCTTGGCCGCAACGTGTACCTGGATTTGCGGATCAAGGTGCTGAAGAACTGGCAGCAGGACCCGAAGGCGTTGGGGCGTCTTGGCTTCTAAGCGTCGAGGGGGTTCGCGCCCGTCGTGGCGCGACCGGGCGTTCGTGGTGCGAACCTACGATTTCGGTGAGGCCGACCGCGTCATCGTGCTGCTCACCCGCACGCACGGCCTTGTCCGCGGCGTGGCGAAGGGCGTGCGGAAATCGCGCTCCCGGTTCGGTTCGCGGCTGCAGCCTTTCGTCGACCTCGACGTGCAGGTGTATCCGGGCCGCGGCTTGTCCACGATTACCGCCGCCGATACCGTTGCTTACCACGGCGCGCACATCATCGAGGACTTCGAACGTTACGCGGCGGCTTGCGCGGTGCTGGAAACGGCGGAGAAGCTCACCTACGAAGAAGGCGACACCGTACTGTTCGACTTGGTCAAAAACTCGATTGCGCAGCTGCAAACGGCGAACGACCCGACGCAGGTCCTTGACGCGTTCATCCTGCGCGCCACCGAACACGCCGGCTGGGGGCTTAGCCTCTACAACTGCGCCAACTGCGAACGGCTGGGCCCGCACCGCGCGTTTCACGCGGCGGTGGGAGGGGCGGTATGTACCAACTGCCGCCCGCCAGGCTCGCTCGAGGTCGACCCGGAGACGCTGCACGCGATGTGGCTGCTCGCCAACGGCTACGCCTACGCGCCTGCAGCACTCAACGCAGGTGCGAGCGCGACTGTGCTTGCCCAAGTCCACCGCGCCACCACCGCGCACCTGCAGTACCACCTGGAGGCCGGGTTGAAAAGCTTGCGGATGATGGAACAGGCATAATAGGGGAATGACTTCGCGCCAGATCGACCCTGAATTCATCCCCCGCCACATCGCGCTCGTCATGGACGGCAACGGCCGTTGGGCGCAGCAGCGTGGCCTCAAACGCACGGAAGGCCACAAGCAGGGCGAGGCGGTGCTGATGGACTGCGTGGATGCGTGCATTGAGCTAGGCACGGTCAAGTGGCTGTCGGCGTATGCGTTTTCCACCGAGAACTGGCGGCGCGCGGCCTCTGAGGTTCGCTTCATCCTCGGCTTTTCCCGCGACGTCCTGCACCGCCAGCGCGACGAGCTGCACGAGAAGAACGTCCGTATTGTGTGGGCGGGGCGCAGGCCGCGGCTGTGGCGCTCTGTGCTGCGCGAACTCGAAGCCGCGGAGGAACTCACGCAGGACAACACCGGCCTGACCTTGGCCATGTGCATTAACTACGGTGGCCGCGCAGAGATTATCGACGGGGTGCGCAAGCTCGCTGCCGACGCCCGCGAGGGGAAGATCCGCCCGCAGGATATTACCGAGAAGTCTTTCTCCCAGTACCTCTACCGCCCCGACATGCCGGACGTGGACCTGTTTCTGCGCCCGAGCGGGGAGAAGCGCACGTCGAACTTCCTGCTCTGGCAGTCCGCCTACGCGGAGATGGTCTACCAGGACAAACTCTTTCCGGACTTCACAAAGGACGACCTGTTCGACGCGGTCTACGAGTACGCGAAGCGCGATCGCCGCTTCGGCGGCGCGGTAGACAAGTTCGCCGACAAGTAGCGCTACTCGCCGCCCTTCTCCGTGCACGGCGCGCAGACGCCGTAGATCTCGGCGTCGTGGGCGAGGAGCTTGTAGCCAAACGCATCCGCGGTGTCTTTCGCCCACGACTCGATTGGGCCGCCGTCGATTTCCTCGCTGCGCCCACACTTGGTGCAGACGAGGTGGTGGTGATGGTGCTCGGTGAGGCAGTGCCGGTAGAGCGTTTCGCCCTCGGAGTTTTGTAGCACGTCGACGGCGTTAATCTCCGCCAGCGACTGCAAGGTGCGGTAGACGGTGGTCAGCCCGGCCTTTTCGCCGCGCAGTTGGAGTTCTTCATGGATGTCTTTCGCGGTGGCGAACTTGTCGACGTCGCGCAGCGTCTCAACAATCGCCGTCCGCTGGCGCGTCATCCGCGGACCGAGTTTGGGGATCGGTTCTTTGGGGTTGTTGGTGCGTCGCTGCTGTGCCATACCTGTCTACCGTAGCCCTACTGTCGAAGGCGCGGGCCCCGTGGTCGTTATTCCGACGGTGGAGTTTCTCAAATTCCTCAATTGGGATTGCGGAGCTGATGTACACCGGCCGCGGCGGCGCGTTGGTCGGCGGTTCGTGCTTGCGCTCATCGTGCGGCTGCTGCGAGGTTCGGGTCTGCTGCGCCTTCTGGGTCCGCTGCGGTTTCTTGGGTTTTCGCGACTTCTTTGCCCGCTTCCGCTCTTCAGACGGGTCCGGCAGCGTGTCTTCTGCGACTTTGCCGAGCGCATAGATAACGTCGATGATTTCCATCCGGGGCAGGGAATAGATGATCTCGCGGCCGCGGCGGAATGCGGCAACGAGCCGCAGGCTTTTGAGCACCTTCAGGTGTTGGGAGATCGACGGCTGCGACCGGCCAAGCTTCTCCACGATTTCGCGGACCACATGGTTGCGTTCCGCCAGCAGGAGCAGGATTTCGATGCGCGTTCGGGAATCGAGGGCGCTGATGAGACCGGCGGTCAGGTCAAGGTTCGGGGCTGGGTGGTCGGGCGAGTACATGGCCTGGGCCTTTCTCTTCGCTGCGAATGGGCATTGTGAACTCCAGCCGGTACCCGTGCCGAGCTTCAGGCCACCGGGGCTGTCCGAAGTTGCCGAACGGGCCTGGAAGTGCGCGGTCACACGACGTCGCTCATGGTTTTCTCAGTGTAGACAGAGATTTGGGATTGTGCTGGGTGAGCGGGAGGGAGGTGGTGCGTGGGGCGTCGATAAGCAAATGCGCTGACAGGCTAGACTGTCAGCGTTACGTGTAACCCGAGTACAGGAGGCTAGGCATGGCAGCCAGCAAGATCGATACCGTCGTCAACCTTTGCAAACGCCGCGGACTGGTGTTTCCCGCCGGTGAGATCTACGGCGGTACCCGCTCTGCCTGGGACTACGGCCCGCTCGGTGTTGAGCTGAAGGAGAACATCAAGCGCCAGTGGTGGCGCCACATGGTCACCTCCCGCCCCGACACCGTTGGCGTCGATACTTCGATCATCCTGCCGCGCCAGGTGTGGGAAGCCTCCGGCCACGTCGAGGTGTTTACTGACCCGCTCGTCGAGTCGCTGCACACCAACAAGCGTTACCGTGCCGACCACCTGCTCGAGGCCTACGAGGAGAAGCACGGCCACCCGCCGGCCAACGGGCTCGCCGACATCAACGACCCGGAGACCGGCCAGCCGGGCAACTGGACCGAGCCGAAGGAATTCTCCGGCCTGATGAAGACTTACCTCGGCCCCGTCGACGACAAGGAAGGCCTGCACTACATGCGCCCGGAGACGGCGCAGGGCATCTTCGTCAACTTCAAGAACGTGATGACATCGGCGCGCCTGAAGCCGCCGTTCGGCATCGCCAACATTGGTAAGTCCTTCCGCAACGAGATCACCCCGGGTAACTTCATCTTCCGCACCCGTGAGTTCGAGCAGATGGAGATGGAGTTCTTCGTTAAGCCGGGCGAGGACGAGAAGTGGCACCAGTACTGGATCGACAACCGCTACGACTGGTACGTCGACCTCGGTATTAACCCGGATAACCTGCGCCTTTACGAGCACCCGCAGGAGAAGCTGTCGCACTACTCCAAGCGCACCGTCGACATCGAGTACGCCTACGAGTTCGCTGGCTCCAAGTGGGGCGAGCTTGAGGGCGTGGCCAACCGCACCGACTACGACCTGAAGACGCACGCCGAGGCCTCCGGCGAGGACCTGTCCTACTACGACCAGCAGAACGAGGAGCGTTGGATCCCGTACTGCATCGAGCCCGCCGCCGGTCTTGGCCGCGCCATGATGGCGTTCCTCATCGACGCCTACCACGAGGAGGAGGCACCGAACGCGAAGGGCGGCACCGACACCCGCGTCGTGCTCAAACTGGACCGCCGCCTCGCGCCGGTGAAGGTCGCCGTGCTGCCGCTGTCGAAGAAGCCGGAGCTCGCCGAGCCCGCGCAAGAGCTCGCAACCAAGCTGCGCCAGCACTGGAACGTCGACTTTGACACCTCCGGCGCGATCGGCCGCCGCTACCGCCGCCAGGACGAGACCGGTACCCCGTTCTGCGTGACCTACGACTTCGACTCGCTCGAGGACGGCGCGGTCACCGTGCGCGAGCGCGACACGATGGAGCAGGAGCGCGTGAAGATCGACGAGCTCGAGGCGTACCTGGCCGCCCGTCTGATCGGCTGCTAATGCACTACGTCAGCTGGGATCGCACGGATCGCGACAACCTAAAGCTGCTCGCCGAGGCAGGCCCCGAGGTGCTCGGCGTGTTTACGCACGAGCGGGCGAACGTCGGCGGCGAGCAGTGGGACTTGGTCGTTTCGCCGGAGTCCGGCGCGGTGGCCACCCGCGACGGCGTCGAGATCGTGCGCGCGCATGACTCGCTGAAGCGTTCGCGCCAGATCGCCGTCGAGGTTGAGGGCCGTCGCTACGAGTTTGTGGGCGAGACGTCGCAAAACTGGATCGTCGACGACGCCAACGGCACCAAGGTCGCGCAGTTCACGTCCGATCACAATGGCGTGCGCAAGGCCATCTTGGAGTTCGAGGGCGAGACGAGCCTGCCGCTTATCGACGTCGCGTCGCTGGCCTGGATCTCCCGAGAAATCCTCGAAGCGCGCAAGCTCGTGTCCTCCAACGTGCTGATTGCGACGCTGCTGCTGTTCTCGCTCGTCGCCGTGCTGGTTTTCGTCCTGTGATCTGGCGCGCGCACACGCTGTACCGAGGGCAGGAAGCGCTCGCGGACGTCGCCGTCGCCGACGGCGGCGACGTGCTGCGCTACGGGTGCCACGAGCTGCGTTTTCGCAGCATGAACCCGGCGCGCCTGCGCGCCGTATCCGCCGGCGGTGAAGAGTTTGTGCTGCGGAAGCGTTCGCTGACGGTGTCGCGCTACACCGCGCACTGCGCGGACCGCGACTACACGTTGTCCCGGGTCGGTGTGCGCGGGTGCAGGGAAATTCGCGACGCGGCAGGGCAACTGTGCGCCGTGACGACGCCGAAGCACGACGGCTCGCTCGAGGTGGAACTGCACGCGGCGCTCACGCTGGATCTGGTCTTCATTACGTGGGCGCTGACCTACGTGGATGCGGCGGTGCGGCGCACCTACTACTAGTTGCCGCGCCGATCCGCGGCGACGACGTCTTCGCCCTGGCGCGCGGCGCGGGCGATCTCGCGCAGCAGGTCGCGGATGGTGGGGGAGGCGGAGCAGCGGGCGAGCGATTCGAGCTCGCTGATTTCGGTACCAGTGAGCTTGTGGCTTAGTAACGAGCGCATTGCTTCGCCTCCTCCCTGTTAATCCGGTCTTACTGTTTCAGATTACGACCATTCCGCAGCGTCGGCAACGTTTCATACAGGCAACTAGAACGTGCCGCCGCGGCTCACGTTGCCACCGCCACCGCCGCCGGAGAACCCTCCGCCGCCGAAGCCGCCACCACCGCGGTGGCCGCCGCCACCGCCGCCGGAGAAGATCGCCGCCCACATAGCAGCGCGCGCGACGTCGCTGGCGGTTTGCCGGTTGCGTTGCGCCCGGTAGTTGTCCACGTCGTCCTTGGCTGCCTGGTAGGCGCGGCGGGCGGTGTCGGTGGCGGCACGGGCGTAGTCGATGGCGTTGCGCGTATCGTCGACGCGCCGCCGGTGCGCTTCGGCGTACTGGCGCTGCGACTCTGCGAGCAGCGAGCGCGCATGCGAGCCGATGATGCGGCCGCGGGAGCGGATGAGGTCCTCGGAGGATTGGATTTGGCTGGTGGCCACCCGCATCTGCTGGTCGAAGAGTTGCAGTGCGCGCGATTGGTCGTGGGCGGTGCCTTTGGCGCGGTCGAGTTCGGCGTCGATGCGCGCGTCGACGTCGCTGAGCTCCGTGTAGAGCGCGAGCGGGTCGGTTTCGGCGCGGTTGCCCATCGCCTCCAGCGCGGCGCGGGCGGTGGCGGCGACGCGGTCGAGGGCGTCAGCGTCGATGCGGGCACCCTGCTGGGCGGAGCCCTTGACCTGCTCGATCTCGGTGAGCTCGTCGCGGATTTCCTGGATGAGGGCGGGCAGGTTCGTCTGCGCGTTGCGGAGGTTGTCCTCGGCGTGCTCGATGGCGGCGAGGTTGTGGTCGGCGACGTCGATGGCGTTGGTGGCGGTTGCGAGGACGTCGATAAGCGGGCCCTGCTGGCCGGCGGGCTTGGCGGCGAGTTGCGAGGCCTGTTCGAGCTGCGTCTCCGCCTCGTCGAGTGACTCGCGCGCGACGTCGACGTTGTCGGCGAGCGAGGCCAGCATGTCCTCGGTGTGGCGCTCGCGTAGCTCCGTGAGAAGCGTGGCGGCGGGCTCGAGGCGGGCGCGGATGTCGATCGTGCGGGCGCGCACCTTGTCCACTTCCTCGCCCGCGCGCATGAGGGTGCCGCGCATCTGGTTGAACTCCTCGGTCTTCGCCTGCAGGGCCTGTTCGGCCTCGCCGCAAGAGGAGATGATGTCGATGAGCATGGCGCGCTTTTCCGGCTCGGTTTCCGGGATCGCGTCGTAGAGCTTCTGGTGGGTGTGGAAGGCGCGCTGCAGCGTCGAGGTTGCCTTGTTCATCGCGGCGGTAAAGGGGCGCACGCGGTCGGCACCGAACTCGTCGGAGGCCAGCTTCAGCTCGCTTTTGCCCTGCGTGATGGACTCGTCGGCGGCGACGAGGCGTTCGCGCGCCAGCTCCTCGAGCGTGCTCGTGGGCAGGCGGCCGAGCGAATCCGTGTCACCCGGGGCGAGCTGTTTCGCGGACTCGAGCTGGGCTGCGCCGCGCTTCTTGGAATTACGGCGGCTGGCCGCCCACGCGCCGCCGCCGGCAAGGGCGAGCACGCCGACGCCGCCTGCGGCCCAGCCAGCACCAGAACCGCCGCCGCCGGAAACTGCGGCGTCTGCGGCGGCGAGGCCGGCGCCGGCCCAGTCGTCGTCGACAAGCTTGTCGTAGGCGGCCCTGTCCATCGCGTCAATCTCGCTTTGCTGCCACTCGTCCCCGCCGAACACGCCGTAACCGCGCTCCGACGGCGAGACCACGACCACGGCCGTGTTCGCGCCGTTCGCGGCGACGGCCTGCTCCGCCCACTGCTGCCCTTTCATCCCGCTGAGCGAGGACACGTAGACGATCCGCAGCGACAGGTGCTTCTCCTTCGACACGTTGGCCACGGCCTGCTCGAGTTCGGCGCGTTCGGCGTCGGTGAGCACGCCGGCGTCGTCGGTCACGGGTGCGGTGAGCAAGGCGGGCGCGCTTGCGGCGGGGGCGGCCGGTTGGGCGTGCGCGGGGGCGTCGAGAAGCAGCGGGGCGGCGATCAGCGATGCGGCGGTAAGGATGCGAAGGTAGCGCGAATACATGCCCACCAGCGTAACCGTTACGCTAGATGTCGTGTACACCTACAACTCCGACGACGTGGCGCGCCGCGTTCCCGAGGCCGCGAAGCAGGCGCAGCTTTCGCCCGCCCACGAGACGCGCGACGCCTTCGAGCGTGACCGTGCGCGCGTGTTGCACTCTGCGGCGCTGCGTCGGCTTGCCGACAAAACGCAGGTCGTCGGCCCCCGCGACGGGGACACGCCGCGCACGCGCCTGACGCATTCGCTCGAGGTCGCGCAGATCGCCCGCGGTATCGGCGCCGGGCTCGGCCTGCACCCCGACCTGTGCGAAATGGCCGGCCTGACCCACGACATCGGCCACCCGCCATACGGCCATAACGGCGAAAACGCGCTCAACGCGTGCGCGCCCTGCGGGTTTGAGGGCAACGCGCAGACGCTGCGCATCCTCACCCGCCTTGAGCCCAAAGTGCTTATCGACGCCACCTCATACGGCCTCAACCTCACCCGCGCCAGCCTCGACGCCGCCGTGAAATACCCGCGGACCCGCACGAACGCTGACGGCACGGTCAACCGCAAGTACTCGGCCTACGACGAGGACGCCGACGTGCTCGCCTGGGCGCGCGCCGGGCACACAGATAGTCGGCCGCCGATGGAGGCGCAGGTGATGGATTTCGCCGACGACATCGCCTATTCCGTCCACGACGTGGAAGACGGCATCGTCTCGGGGCGTGTGTCGCTGAAGGTGCTGTGGGACTTCGTGGAACTGGCGGCGCTCGCGGAAAAGGGCGCGGCGGCGTTCGGCGGTACTGCGGACTCGCTCATCGACGCCGCCGATCGGCTGCGTTCCTTGCCCGCGATCGCCGCCGCCGCGGACTTCGACTTCACGCTGCAGTCCTGGACGGGGCTCAAGGCGTTGACCTCGCAGTTGGTGGGCCGCTACGTCGGCGGGGTTACGCAGGCAACGCTTGCAGACGAGGCGAACCAGGCGCTTTCCACCGGGCTTGGCCGCCAGCACGGGGACCTGGTGATCCCGCCGGATGTGGAAGCAGAGGTCCGCCTGCTCAAGACGGTCGCCGTGCTCTACGTGATGGACATCCCCGCGCACCTGGCGCGGCAGGACAGGCAGCGCGAGCGGATCTTCCGCGTCCACGAGTACCTGCGCGCCGGCGCGCCGGGCACGCTGGACACCATCTTCCGCACCTGGTTCGAGGCAGCGGAAACGGATACGGAGCGCGAGCGGGTAATTGTGGACCAGATCGCGTCGATGACGGAGTCGCGGCTGGAGCGGCTGGCGAAGAAGGCCGCCGCGTTCGACGGGTTCTTCTAGCCGCCCTACAGCAGCGCGGCGATCTGCTCGAGGGCGGCGCGCGTACCAATTTCGCCGGGCAGCCACGGCAGCTCGTGCACCGGGACCGGCAGGTCCAACAGCGCGAGCGCGTCGTCCTCGACGCGGCGACGTTGCGCCAAAAACTCGCCCGCCTCATCCGGCGTGCGTCGGTTGACCACCGCGCCGCCGACGTGCACGCCGTGGGATGAGAGTTCTTCGTAGAACTCCATCGACTCCATGACGGGCAGGCGTTCGGCGGTGAGCACGATGTGAAAGACGCACTGGGCGGGGTCGGTAAGGACAGAGCGTAGGTGCTCGAACTTCTTCCGCCGCTTGAGCAGGGTGGAGCGGATCTGCTGGTTGCGGCGGTCGACGGGCGACCCGCCGCCAGAATCGCCGCCCATGCCGCGGACGAGCTCGCTGAACTTGTCCGACTTGTCGCGGCGGGCCAGCAGACCGTCGGTGTAGGCCGCCATGAGCTCGGGCAGCGCCATCAGCCGGGAGGTGTGGCCGGAGGGCGCGGTGTCGAAGATCAGGTGGTCGTAGTCGGAAGCGCCAACCAAATCCGCGATGCGTTCGAGCAGCGCCGCCTCGTGCATGCCGGGGGAGTGGCGCGACATCTCTAGGTGCTTGTCCACCTCTTTGTGGAGGCGCTCCGGCATCATGGCGCGCATCGAGTCGCCGACGGCGCGCAAGTGCTGCGCCGTGATCGCGGCGGGGTCGAGTTCGATGGCGTCGAGGTGGTCCTCGAGGGTGAGCGGGGCGTCGAGAAGCGATTGGCTCCAGATGTGGCCGAGGTTGTGCGCGGGGTCGGTCGAGACGAGCAGAACCCTGCGGCCTCGGGCGGCGAGGCGGACGGCGGAGGCGGCGGAGACGGTCGTCTTGCCGACGCCACCTTTGCCGCCGAAGAACATGACTGGGGCGTCTAGCAGCATGAGATCCCGTCGAGTGGTGAGCGTTCCATGCCCATGCGGGTGTGCCAGGCGTGGAAGTCGTCGTAAAGCAGGGGCAAAAGTTCGAGCGTGTAGGAGCTGGCGGGGTTGGGGATACCGAGCATCTCGGAGGCGACGAGCAGGGTGAACAGGTCGTCCTCTTCGCGCGCGGCGCGGGCGAATTCGCGCCGGTAGGGCGCTTGGTAGAACTCGTTGAGCCCCGCGCCGAACGCGGCCAGCTTAGTGCGCAGGCTCATGGACCGGCGAGTCCTCCCACTCCATCGCCGGCTCGCGGCGCGCCTTGCTGATCGCGGTGATCGCTTCGACGATGACCCAGATCGCGCAGATGATGATGACCACGTCGATGGCAAGCAGCAGCCAGTTGCCGGCCGCAAACAGCGTGCCCAGCTGCAAAATCGCAGCCCACAGCGACATGAGCGTGACAAAGGTCAGCGGGATGAGCAGCGGCAGGGTGGGGCGGCGCAGCTTGGTCAGGATGACCACCAGGATGGACAGGGTAAGGCCTGCCATGAGCTGGTTGGTGGTGCCGAACAGCGGCCAGATGATCATGCCGCCCGAGCCGTCGAGGCCGGTGGAGAACGTCAGGCCGAGCGCGGCGCCGACAGCAATGATGGTGGCGACCAGGCCGGAGAGCTTCACGCCCATGATCTCGGCGATTTCGCCGACGACCATGCGCTGCAGGCGTATGCCGGAGTCCATGGTGGTGGCGGCGAACAGGACGGCCATGGTGGCCAGGATGGTTGCGGACAGGGAGGTCGGGATGCCGAGGCCCTGGTTCATCAGCGCGCCGCCGCCCTCGACGAACGCGTTGACGCCGCCGGCGTTCCACTCGTTGTACACGTTCTCCCAGTCGGTGAGCGTCTTGTAGCCGGCGGTGGTGGCGATAATCGTGCCGAGCGAGAGCAGGCCTTCACCGACCGCGCCGAAGTAGCCAACGAAGCGGGCGTCGGTTTCCTTATCCAGCTGCTTCGCCGAGGTGCCGGAGGCGACGATGCCGTGGAACCCGGAGATCGCGCCGCAGGCGATGGTGACAAATAGCAGCGGGAAGATGCTCGGGGTGCCCTCCGGCACGGCGCTATTGAGCGTCGGCGCGACGATCTCGGGGCGGACGACCAGGAAGGAGGCGTAGAGGATGATCAGGCCGACAAACAGCTGGAGGCCGTTGATGTAGTCGCGCGGCTGCAGCAGCACCCACACGGGCAGCATCGAGGCGATGAAGGCGTAGGTGAACAGCAGGAGAATCCAGATGCCGCGGTCCGGGATGCCCAGGACGGTCTCCGGCAGCGTGACCGGCACGCGGTCGCCGAGCACCATCAGCGCGTAGAGCGCGACCACGCCCACGACCGAGACGAGCGGCAGGTTCCACTTCAGGCGGTAAATGGCCTGGCCGATGAGCAAGGCAACGAGGATCGCGCCCCACGTCGGGATCACGGCCGACGGGGTGGAGATGAGCAGGTTGGAGATCACCACGGCGAACGCAGTGTTGACCATGAGCAGCAGCAGGAAGATGACCACGAGGAAGAGGTTGCGCCCGCGCGCGCCGATGTAGCGGCCGGACAGCGTACCAATCGACTGGCCCTTGTGCCTTTGCGACGCCCACAGCGCCCCCAAGTCATGCAGCCCGGCAAAGAAGACCGTGCCGAGCGTGACCCACAGAAAGGCGGGCAGCCAGCCCCAGATCACGGCGACGGCCGGGCCGATGATCGGCGCGGCACCCGCCACCGAGGTGAAGTGGTGGCCCCACAGCACGTACTTGTTGGTGGGCACGTAGTCCACGCCGTCTTCCATGGTGTGCGCGGGCGTCTCGTAGCTGTCCGAGAGCTGGTAGACGCGCCGGCCGAGGAACTTGGAGTACAAGAGGTATCCCGAGCTCAGCATGGCCAGGCCGATGAATACCAGGAAGAGCGAGTTCATGCGCTCACCTTTCTGTCGGTGTTTCGTGTCACAGTGGGCAAAAGTATGCCACAACTCACAGACCGTTCCCAACGTTGGGCAGCTTGCTTCTCGACGCCCCGTTACGTTTTCCCAGCTCTGTACGATCAAGGGAGTAGAAAGGTTTTATGCATTTCACAGAAAGGAATTCGCCATGCGTCGTTTCTTGGTACCGGTCATCGTCGCGACAGGCCTCGTCGTCCCCGCCACTTCCGCTTCCGCGGCCGACCTCGCGCCGAAGGATGAGAAGACCTGCTCGGTGGTGACCACCGCCGCCGAGCGCGAATTTGCCAAGACCTACGCGGACGAGGAGAAAGACCTCGGCGGCAAACTCCTGGTGGGCAAATGGGTGAGCGCAATCGAGCGCGTCTACCCAGGCGCGGAGACTTACACGGATGTGGAGCTTCTGGCAAAGCTCATGCCGGAATCCCTCGCGCAGCACTACTTGGACGTGCGCGATTCCGCATCGAGCGCGGACATTCCCTTCGGGCCAACCGGGGACGAGATCGCGGAACTTACACACATCGCGGTCGCGGAAGGGGAGAGCCGCCCCACCTACGCCGACCCGCAGGCCAGTGCGCGCGACCGGGCCCACGCGCAGTCGCTGACCAGCGCGTTGCAGCGCCACTTCCCGGGCCTGAAGACAAAGGAGGCAGAGTCGCTCGCGGCGGTGATCCAAAACGACCGCACCGGCGAGTACTTCAACACCCGCCTGGCCTACGAGCACGTGTTGGCGCAGGCCGCGTGGGACTGCCGCGACCTTATGGCAAGCGATGCCAAACTCGCCCACATCGACCTGCCCACGAGCACCCCGCCGCAGCAGGATCCCGCGCCGGGCAGCTCGCAGCCCGAGCAGGGGCGCGCCTCCTCGGCCGGCGCAACAGCTGGTGTCGTGGTGTTCTCCCTGCTCGCGGCGCTTGGCGTTTCACTCGCGCTGCTCGCCACGGTCGGCCCGCAGTTCGGGCTTGCACTCCCGGAGCTGCCGGATCTTTCGAACCTGGCGAACCTCCAGCTCTAGGCCGGATACGCGAATACGTTTTCCGCGGCCCGTTGGCTAGATTAAAGGGGAGAAAGTAGCTCTGCCCAGGAGGTTTGCCAACGTGAGTACGTCGCTTCAGGCCGCGGCCCCCAACCCGAAAGATCTTGCCCGCGCTCCCGGGCTCTTCGGGCAGTCTGTTGCGTGGCTCGCCGTCGCCTGGGGCGTGCTGTGCGTTCTCGCGGGCGTGTTCGACGACCAGGAACCCGCGGGAATGGCCGCCATGGTGCTGGTCGGACTCGCCTTCCTCATCCCCTCGCTGTGGTGGCTGCGCTGCGCGTCCAAAGATAAGAAAGCTGTGCAGCACTACGAGGACACGGTGCGCACCAATGCGTACCTCTCGCAGTTCCTCACCGAGGCCGACCAGGTAGTGATCCAGGGGATGGGCACGCCCCACCCGCCGCGCAAGACCCCGCGCCACTGGCCGGGCGTGATCGCGTTGAGCGCCGTGCTATTTATAGCGAGCGTCATCCTCATGCCGGTAGAGGAAACACCCGCGCCGACTGAGCCGGTGGCAAGCACCACGACCAGCTCGTCCGCGACGAGCACCACGCGCTCATCCGCCGCACTGTCCACCACTCAAAACACGGAAGCGGAGGCCTCGCGCGCCAGCGCAGCCGCCGCGTCCCGCAGCGCCGAAGCCGCCGCGCGGGAAGCCGCGGAACGCGAGGCAGCCGAGCGTGAAGCCGCCGAGCGCGCCCGCGCCGAAGAAGCAGCACGGCTGCAGCGCGAGGCCGAGGAAGCTGAACGCGCGCGCATCGCAGAGCAGCAGCGTCTCGAACAGGAACAGCAGCACCAGTTCGTCGCTCCCGCCCGCGCACCCGAGCCAGCACCGGCGGCCGCGTACTACAAGAACTGCACCGCAGTCTGGAACGCGATCGGCAGTCCGATCTATGCTGGCCAGCCGGGCTACGACAGCCATCTGGATCGCGACGGCGACGGAATCGGGTGCGAGCGGGACCCGCGCTAAATACGTCGCAACTCGCTACCGCACCAGCTCCACGCGGTTGTCCCGGAACACGGCCACGACTTTCCGCGTCTCGTCCGCCGGCAGCTGCCAGTCGCAGGCGACAACGCGCGCCGGGTGCGCCTCGCGCAGCAGGTCCGCGAGCCCGTCGAGGTTTTTCGGTGCCGGCCGCTTCGGCCCAAACACGGCCACGGAAAGCGCGGCGCAGACGTCAGCGACGCTGCCCACCGGCGCGGTGAGCAGTACTGGGTTTCGGCTTCGGCCGTGTCCTGTCCTATACATCGGTCACCTCACAGAAGGATTCGTAGTGGTCGTCGGTGTAGTACCACACCTCTGGGTCGCCCTCGCCGCCAGTGACGATACGCCGCGCGCCGCGGTGTGACACCCCGGGCGTGTCCACGGTGTACTCGCGGTAGTAGCCGAGCTCCTCTTCGGGCAGCACACCCTCGTAGTTGCCGAAGCGGGCGTCGTCGTTGTCGGGGTAGGGGTACGGCCCGCCGTGTTCCACAAGCCCGATCGTGTCCCGCGCTTCCGTGGGCAGGTTCCCACAGGCAGGAATAGCAGTTGCATCAACAGGCGCGTCAACAAACGCGCACGCGCTGCAGAGGCCGGCGAGGGCGACGACGAGCTTTTTCACGCCACGCATTGTTGCACACTACGATTGGGCGCATGGCAAGGGGCAGGATTCCGGAAAGCGATATTGAGGCGATCCGCGAGCGCGCGGCGATCGAAGAGATCGTCGGCGAATACGTCCAGCTCAAGCCGGCCGGGCACGATTCGATGAAGGGCTTAAGCCCTTTCAAGGATGAGAAGACGCCGAGTTTCCACGTTCGTCCCGCCCGCGGCTACTACCACTGCTTTTCTACCGGCAAGGGCGGCGATGTCTTCAACTTCCTCATGGAGTTGGAGCAGCTGACCTTCCCGGAGGCGGTCGAGGCGGTCGCCGACACGATCGGCTACCACATCAACTATCAGGGCGGTTCCACGGGCGCGCGCGACGTCAAGCCCGGTACCCGCAAGCGCCTGCTGGCGGCGAACAAGGCAGCTCACGAGTTCTACCGCGAGCAGCTCGAAACTCCCGAGGCCGAGCCTGGCCGCAATTTCCTGCTGGAGCGCGGCTTCGACAAGGAGCTCATCTACCGCTTCGAGTGCGGCTACGCGCCCGACGGCTGGGACACACTGACCAAGCACCTGCTGCGCCGCGGCTTCGAGGTGCAGGAGCTTATCGCCGCCGGCATTTCCTCCATGGGCCGCCGCGGCCCCATCGACAAGTTCCGCCGCCGCCTGATCTGGCCGATCAAGGACGCCGCCGGCAACACGATCGGCTTCGGCGCCCGCAAGCTTTTCGACGACGACCCCATGGGCAAGTACATGAACACCCAGGACACCTTGCTGTACCACAAGTCCAAGGTGCTCTTCGGCCTGGACTTGGCCAAGCGCAACATTTCCGAGCGTCACCAGACTGTCATCGTCGAGGGCTACACGGACGTGATGGCGATGCACGCCGCGGGCGTGACCACCGCGGTCGCCTCCTGCGGCACCGCCTTCGGTGCGGAGCACCTCGCCGCCATCCGCCGCCACATGTTGGATGACAGTTACTTCCGCGGCGAGCTCATCTACACCTTCGACGGCGACGAGGCCGGCCAGAAGGCCGCGATGCGCGCCTTCGAGGGCGACCAGCAGTTCACCGGCCAGTCCTTCGTCGCCGTCGCGCCCGAGGGCATGGACCCCTGCGATTTGCGCCTGGCCCAGGGCGATGCGGCGCTGCGCGACCTCGTCGCCCGCCGCGTGCCCATGTTCGAGTTCGTCATCGAGTCGCTGCTCAAGGACTACTCACTCGATTCGGCGGAAGGCCGAGTGCAAGCTTTACGACGCACCGTGCCCGTCGTCGCCGCCATCGAAGATCAAGTCCTGCAAAAGGAGTACGCACGCAGGCTGGCCGGTTGGGTGGGCTGGCCCAACCCGGACGAGGTCCTCGACCAGGTCCGCGCCGAGGCAAAACGCCCGAAGAAGGACCAGCGCCGCGTCGCGATAAAGCGTGAAGCAGAATCCGCAGCGCCGGGCCAGCCGCCCGCCCTGCAACCGCCGAACCCGCAGGACCCAATCCTGTGGCCACAGCGCGAAGCGCTTAAGGTCGCGCTGCAGTACCCGGACAAGGCCGGCTCCTACTTCGAGGGCATCAACCCGGACGCGTTTACCAACGACGCCTACCGCCAAGTCCGCGAAGCCATCGGCAACGCCGGCGGGCTCGCCGCCGCAGCCGAGCACGGGCCGAACTTCCTCGCCGCCGTCGCCGGTGAAATGCGCGACCTTGCCGGACGCAATTTCGTCTCCGAGCTTGCCGTCGAGCCGATCCACGCCGACGATATCGACCGCTACGTCGACTCCGTCCTTTCCCGCCTGCAGGAAACTCGCGTGGGCGACCAGATCGCCCAGCTGAAATCCCAGCTCGAGCGCATGCGACCCTCGGAGGAACCGGAGGCCTACAACGCGCTCTTCTCCGACCTGGTCGCGCTCGAGCAGGCGCGTCGGGAGCTCAACGACCGCGCCTCGCGAGCATGAGCGTCCGTCACGTTCGCGTCAGTTTTTCGTACCAAAACAATCACAACGCCCGTAACGCCAGTCGGACAGGCGTAGATGTATAGAGTATGACCAAGAACACACACGCGGCCCGTATCGCCGCCCTCTCAGCAGCTCTTGCACTTTCCGCCACCTCCGTCGTCGGCACCGGTACCGCGCTTGCGGACTCTTTCGATGGCCCCGACTGGACCGGCGGCTACTACGTCCCCGAAAAGGACTACCCCTACGATCCCGGCTACGCCTCTTACTGGCGCAGCTACAAGGTGATCAAGTTCGGGGACCCGAAGTTCTTCGACTACGGCACCCAAGGCGTGCGCGTGGTGGGCAATTACCCCTCCGATCGCATCCTCTGCGTAGCCAACAAGGGCGGGCAGCAGGAGTGCTACGTCAAGGATCAGAAGATCACGGAGTTCTCCGGCTACCCCAGAACGATCACCACGGATTCCAAGATCGCCCCGTTCGCGCCGGTCATCGGCTTCTTCCTGGCGCTTGGCTACAAGTTCAACAACCTCGGCACCGTGGGCGGCGGCCTAAGCAGCTAGTTCTCCGCGTTCTTGCGGATCGCGTACTCCACCGCATCCAGCGGCAGCGACGCATCGTACTCATCGCGCGCCTTCTTCAACGCGGCGAGGTATTCGGCGTAGTCCTCTGCCGTCCAGTCAGCGGTTTTTGCCAGCCCGGCCGCGGCCGCGCGCTTGGAGCAGATGATCACCGGCTTCTCATCAGATGCCTCCTGCGGCCCGGCAAGGAAGTACGCCAGGTGCGAGGCGAACTTCGGCGCAAGCCCGGTCGCCACCAACGCGCCGTAGGCAGAAACGGCGTCCTTGCCTGCAATCCCACGGATTGCCTGGAGCAGCTGGTTCGCGTTGTGCTTGTTGCGCAGGAACTGCTGCAACTGCAGGACCTGGTTGCTCTGGCCTGCGGCATAGGCAAACGCGGCACCGAGGAAGTCGATGATCTGGTCGCGGTTGTAGCCGGAGTCCACCACGTCCTGTGCGAAGAGGAAGACGTCGCGGCGGGTCAGCGACGCGGTCGCGTCGTCGCGGAAGGGCGGGACGCGGCGCAGGTGGTGTGGCCAGCCGGTTTTCCAGCGGATGGGGGAGAAGGTCGACGACGCTGCGGCGACGTCCTCGGCGGTCGGTTTCTGGGCGGCAAGCGCTTCTGCGATAGTCATGCGTCTATCCTTGCATGTCCGCACGCGTTGGTGGCAACGCCCCGCGTTTACAATGCGGTGTATGACTGTGTTGGTGCTTGATGCTCGGTGGCCGCAGATGGTGCCGGTGGACGTTGCGCAAAGGCTCGTGGGTCCGCTGGAGTTTACGGCGGAGGTGCCCATTTCGGTGCGCTGGTCGCTCAACCCTGCCTCCACGGTGGGTACCCCGTGGCTTGTCACGACCGACCCCGACGACCCCCAGGTGCGCGAGCGTGAGAAAGCTGGCGAGGAGATCCTTTCCGTTCCCTCGCTGCAAGACCCGGTGGCCGAGGCAGTCCGCGTCATGGGGCAAGCTCGCCGCCGCGGCGAGTGGGAGCGCACGATGTCGCACGAAAAGCTCGTGCCCTACCTGCGCGAGGAGACAGCGGAGCTCGCCGAGGCCATCGAGTCGGGGGCCAGCGATGAGGAGCTCAAAAAAGAGCTTTCCGACGTCCTCCTGCAAGTCCTCTTCCACGCCGAAATCGCCGCCGAGCGCGAAGCTTTCGACTTCGCGGATGTCGCGGCGGCGTTCGTGGAAAAGATGCGTGTACGCGCCCCGTATTTCTTCGATGGTTCGACGGGGCTCGTAGACGTAGAGACGCAGGAGCGTCTCTGGGCAGAGGGCAAGGCCCGCGAGCAGGCCGAGTAACCCCCGACTAGCGCGTCGGCAGCGCCGGGATTAGGTTGCGGATCTCCGGCAGACCCGCCTGGGAGGACATCTGGGAGCTCATGGCGATGGCCTGGTTGAGCGGGGTGACTTCGTCCGGCTTGACGATGCCGCATTCCAGCGCGCGGTCGCCCAGCGTGTTCACGGTCGGTGCAGCAACGAGGCGCAGCGCGGCGTCCTCGCCGACGGCCTTATTTACGTTGCCCACGAACTCGGAGCGGGTGGTGTTCTCGTTGGCCAGACCAGCGCCGCGCACAACGGTGCGCAGGGCGTTGCAGTCCATGGTCTTCACATTGCCGTTGAGCACGCGCACGAGCTCGGCGTAGTTGGTCTGCGCGTTTGCAGGTGCGGCGAGCGCGCCGAATGCGAGTGCGCCAGCGACGAGGGCGGTGGTGATGCGCTTCATGGTTTTGGATCCTTTCGAATGGGTTCTGGGGAAGCGTCGGCCACGAAGCGTGACCGTCCGCGCAACACTTTACACGTAACTGAAGTGACAGGTGTGAATTGAGTGACCAATGTGACTGTCCGCCAGGCGATTCCCGCCCACTGCCAGCGCTCAATCTGGCGTGGGTAAGCTGTGTCCTCATGACTCACCCCCGCCGCATCGCGAGGGGCTGCGGCTGCGCCGGGCTCCTCGTAGTCATGCTTGCCATCATCTTGGCGATCTCCCTGGTGGCGTGGGTCCTGTCCTTCCTTGGTAAACCATTGCCCGGCCAAACCCGCGAGCCGGTCCCCACCACGATCCCCCCGGCCGCTGCGCAAGCGCCGCCGCTTATTGACGTCCACGGCCCCGGCCGCACCGCCGACCAGCTCGCCGAATGGGCCGGCCCGATCGCAGACGCCACCGGCATCGACCCCCAGGCTGTGCGCGCCTATGGCAACGCCGCGCTTATCGCCGCCGAAGCCTGGCCCACCTGCAACATCACGTGGAACACGCTCGCGGGCATCGGCTGGGTTGAAACCCGCCACGGCACCTATACCGGCCACGCCTTCGACCCGGGCCGGCTCAACGACGCGGGTATCGCCGATCCCCACATCATCGGCCCCGCACTCGACGGCTCGGGCAACTTCGCCACCGTCCACGACACCGACGGCGGGGCACTCGACGGCGACACCGTATACGACCGCGCTTTGGGCCCCATGCAGTTCATCCCGGAGTCCTGGCACCACTACGGTCGCGACGCGGATGGCGACGGCTACCCGAACCCCCAGCAGATCGACGACGCCGCACTCGCCGCCGCCAACCTCCTGTGCGCAAAGGGCGGCGACCTCGCCACCGAACAGGGCTGGCGCGCCGCTGTGTTCGGCTACAACAACTCCAACGACTACGTAGCCAAGGTCCGCGACGCCGCAGCAAACTACGCGCTGAACCAGCCCGCCCGCCGCTAACGGAAAAGATCACACCACGCACAAGCATTTTCGGCGAAGTTCTGGAACAATTGGGGGCTGGAAACTTCCATTCACTCTTCTAAGGAGTTGTGTCCAAAAATGGCTATGATTATCCACGCCTTCGCTCGCGAGATCCTTGATTCCCGCGGTAACCCCACCGTCGAGGCCGAGGTGCTGCTGGACGACATGTCCAACGGTATTGCAGGCGTCCCGTCTGGCGCGTCGACCGGTGTGCACGAGGCGCACGAGCTGCGCGACGGCGGCGACCGCTACCTGGGCAAGGGCGTGCAGAAGGCAGTGGAGAACGTCAACGAGGAGATCGCTGACGCCATCGCCGGCATCGAGGCGGACGACCAGCGTCTGATCGACCAGGCCATGATTGAGCTGGACGGCACCGACAACAAGTCCCGCCTGGGCGCCAACGCCATCCTGGGCGTGTCCATCGCTGCGGCGAAGGCTGCCGCCGAGTCCGCAGGCCTGCCGCTGTACCGCTACATCGGCGGCCCGAACGCCCATATTCTGCCGGTGCCGATGATGAACATCCTCAACGGCGGCTCCCACGCGGACTCCGGCGTGGACGTCCAGGAGTTCATGATCGCCCCGATCGGTGCCAAGACCTTCTCCGAGGCGCTGCGCCAGGGCACCGAGGTCTACCACGCACTCAAGGCAGTCATCAAGGACAAGGGTCTGTCCACCGGCCTGGGTGACGAGGGCGGCTTTGCTCCGTCCGTCGAGTCCACCAAGGCTGCGCTCGACCTCATCGTCGAGGCCATCGAGAAGGCCGGCCTGAAGCCGGGCGAGGACATCGCCCTGGCGCTCGACGTCGCATCCTCTGAGTTCTTCGAGGACGGCGTGTACAAGTTCGAGGGCGGCGAGCACTCCGCCGAGGACATGGCCAAGGTCTACGAGGAGCTGATCAACGAGTACCCGATCGTCTCCATCGAGGACCCGCTGCAGGAGGACGACTGGGAGGGCTACACCAAGCTCACCGCCGCCATCGGCGACAAGGTCCAGATTGTCGGCGACGACTTCTTCGTCACCAACCCGGAGCGCCTCGCCCGCGGCATCGAGGAGAAGGCTGCGAATGCCCTGCTGGTCAAGGTCAACCAGATCGGTACGCTCACCGAGACCTTCGACGCGGTCGACCTCGCGCACCGCAACGGCTACCGCACCATGATGTCGCACCGTTCCGGCGAGACTGAGGACACCACCATCGCCGACCTCGCCGTGGCACTTGGCTGCGGCCAGATCAAGACCGGTGCCCCGGCTCGCTCCGAGCGCGTGGCAAAGTACAACCAGCTGCTGCGCATCGAGCAGGAGCTGGATGACGCTGCCGTGTACGCAGGCCGCTCCGCCTTCCCACGCTTCAAGTAAGCCCTCGCTAATCGACGCCCCCTTCGCCCGGCCCCGTGCCGCGGCCGGAGGGGGCGTTCGCATGCCTGCACTTTCTTGCAGAATTCTTGGGTAACCCTTGGGGCTTTCTGTGTGCGGTCCGATACACTTGTGTATGACGCTTCCCGTGTCATTCCTCGTGCCCAGAAAGGCCCACCACCGTGTACTCCCGCACCCTTGTCGCTATTGCTACGGCAACGTCGCTTACCCTCGCGCTTACCCCGGCCCCGCAGGCGCTCGCCCAAGAGCCGGTAACAGCGACCGCCACCGCCAGCATCAACACTGACACTGAGCCTGCGGAGACATCCCCGCAGTCCTACGAGGATGAGCTCGCCGTGTGGCAAGAGCGCCTGGCGGCCGCGGAACAGACTGTCGCCGAGGCAGAAGCGAAGCTGGTAGAGGCACAGTCCGCAGAGGACTCCCAACGCGAGCAAGTGGATACCGCATTAGAGAACCTCGAAGCGGCTAAAACACAGCACGCGCAGGCGAAGGCCGAACTCGCCAAGCTTGACATAGCTGCACTTGAGGCGGCGCAGCAGGACGCGAAGAACGCTGTCGCGGAAGCGGAGCGCACCCTGCGCGAAGCTAACCAGTCCGTCAGCGACGCACGCGCCGCTCAAGATGCTGCAGACTCCGAGCTCGCTGAGGCGGTTGCCAAGCGCGACGAGCAGCAGCAACTCGTGGACGACACCGAAGATGCCCTGCGCAAGTTTGCACAGGAGCGCGAGAACGCCACGAATGCGCTCGCAGAGACCAAGCGTCGCGACGAGACTGGGGCGGACTACTCCCAAGACGACTGGAAACGACTCACTGCCCAGGCAGTTGAAGAGATGATTAACCAATACCGTCGTGCGCACGGTCTGCACGAGCTTGTTACGCACCCGGTATACCGGGCGCAGGCGGAGGCGTGGTCGCGTCAGATGGTGTGGGATTATGACACCACAGGCAGCAAAGAGTCGTTCCGCCACTCTGATGGCGAGACCTGGGGGCATTCGGGCGAAAACATCATGTACAACTTTGTCGACGACTGGCAGTCCGACCCCGCAACCTGGGACCGCAATTCGTGGCACAACATGCCTTACAAACTCTTCGATGGCTGGCGCGAGTCCTCTGGGCACAACAAGAACATGCTCTCGCCGACCTCCCAGGGCATGGCGGTTGGCATCGAGGTTGCTCACGACGGCCGCGTTTACGCCACCACCATGTTCTTCATCGAGGACACGCGCCTGAAAAATGGTGCGTTCTACTCCGAAGACGGCATGACCACCAAAGCGAAGGCAAGTGGCGAACCGTTTTACCTGCCTCACGGCGCGATCGAGGTGATGCGGGCCAAGCGGCTGACTAACCCGGAGTACAACCCCGGCGAAAAGCCTTCCTACGCTCTGGTGAATACTTCTGGCCTGGACAAGTCGCGGGGCAAGTCCACCGCACTGGACTCGCGCGTCACGCCCGTTGATTATGACGAAGAGATCAAGGCACTCAACGCGTACATTGCACTGGTGGATGCCTACACGGAAAAGATCAACGAACTGCTGCCTGAGCGTCAGGCAACGCTCGAGCAGCTTATCGACGTCGCCACATCCGCCAACCAACACGCAACCGACACCGCCGCACGCCTGCGAGACGCACAGGACACGGCCGGTCGCGCCGAGGGAGTATTGAGTAGCGAGCGGACTGCACTCGACGACGCCACCGCGGCACTCGAAAACGCGAAGGCCACCCCACGCGAGCCTTTCGAGCAGGCTGTCGCTGATGCCAACGCCGCGGTCAGGGAATCCACTGCCACTGTGGAGCGTCAGGAGGAAGAACTGGCTGCACGCCAGTCAGCGCGAGTGGACGCGCAAGCAGCGCTTGACCAAGTCAACGCGGAGCTCAAGCGCGTACAAAGCGAAAAGCCGGCACCTCCGACGAAAGTAGCGACCGAAGAGGGGAGCAGCACCGCAGGCACCGCAGTTGTCGTCATCGTGGCGCTGCTGGCAATCCTCGCGGCCGGCATCGCGCTTGCACCACAGCTGGGCATCACGATCGCTTAGCGCAGCGTGCCAGCTGAACTCGTACGCCTGCCCGCGCGCCTTCGCACCCGGGCAACCCGACGGGCTAGACTCAACAACCACTATGTCCCCACGCGCATCGCAGTCCCCGAACCGGAAACGCGGGCGAGGCAAAACGCCCCGCACCGTTCCGGTGGCCTCCCGCGAGCGCGGCAAGGACCAACGCGCAGCCAAGGCAACGGCGAAGAAGCGCCGCCTCCCGGCAATGTTCCAACAGGACATCACCAGCACCGCTATCCTGATCGCCCTGGTGATCGCGGTACTGATTGCCATCGCCGTCCCGCTGCGCAACTACTACGAAGGCCGCGCCGAGATCGCGCGTGCACAGTCCTCCATCGAACAACTCGAGCGCCGCAAGGCGGAGCTAGAAGAGGACATCGCCAAGTACGAGGACCCCGCCTACGTGGAGCAGGAGGCGCGCCGCCGCCTCGGCGTGATGGCGGAAGGGGAGTCCGCGTGGCGCATCATCGACCCGCGCATGTCCCACAGTCCGTCCATCACCACCGACGAGGTTCCCGACGAGCGCTCCTGGAGCGAAGTCATGTGGGATTCACTCCGTGAGCTTCCGGAGGCGGAGAAACCGGCTCCTGAGCCCGCGGAACAAACCGAGCAACCGGCAGATGTGTCCGAGACCGATCTCACCTCAGTTGTTCCAGAGGAAGTTGCGGGATTTACCGAGGACACCGAGGAATAGCGATAATGAACTGATTTGCTCTTGCCAGAGATGCGTCGGCACAGTAGCCTTGGGCGTAGGCACCAACCCGAGAAGGATAAAGCTGGGTTCCCGAATGGGAGTAAGGCTTTAGGCCGAGAATTCCTTTGCTCCGGGGGTTGGTGTCTTTTACTTGGGTAAGCGACAAAATGTGTGCTTTACTTTGCGCTGGTTGAATGGTGTTTTAGTTTGTCTAGGTACGTATCCGGCTCCTTAGAGAGGCGTTCCACGATGAACTCGATTGCTCGTTGGCTATAGACGTAATAGGGGTTTTCATCTGCGCTATTTCGGTTGTAACTGAACCTGCTATCGCCCTTGAAGTTATGGCCCTTCACAAAGAGGTTGAAATGAAATTTGTTAAATCGCGGGATCTCCTCTCCGCCGAAGAATATCTTCACGCCTCGACCTTTTAAGCGCGCATTAACCTTTTCGATGCACGCGCTAGTTCGAAATGGGTAATAACTACTGGCATCGCGAATATCTTTCACAATGCTTACCCCCTCGCGGGCGTCTTTGGTGACAAAGACATCAGGTCAGCGTCTTGCTGGCGTTTCACTAAGCGAAGAGAAGTTTCATATACGGCGGCGACAGAACTATTTCCTTCGTCTCCCACAACGCCGGCCAAGTCCCTCTGGTTCTCGAGAAGCTTTTTGGCAACGGCAGGGTCGTATTTAGCCCGGATCACTTCGGGTTCGATCGACCCTCTTCGCACGGCCAGTGTGAGATGGTTTTCTGGCATGATGTCGCTCACCGAATCGCCGTGGAGGTTTTCCAGCTGCTCCGCGTAGTTTGTCACCGCTGCTTGCAGAAAAGGACCATAGAAGAGTTCGTACTCATCAGTAATGAAATGAGTGTTCGTATTTCGAAACCTGATGAGCTCGCGCATGTTCACCCGCAGCGGTGATTTGTCGTTGGAGAAAATCCTTTTGAGGCAGTCTTCGAGCGAGATTGTTCGATCGGGATTGTCGGGGTAGTAAATTGCCTCCAGGCCCTCTTCTGCAATCAGGTGCGCTTTGAGCATGAGCTCCCATGCGTTACAAAGAAAAATTGAGCAAGCTTCTGCGTGGTATCGCAGCGTTGGGCGGTTATAAAGTTCGACAGCTAGTGCGAAGGCCTCCTTGCTCTTGTCGAGCAAACGTTTCGCAACATGGTCGCCGCTCGCTTGGTGCACCTTTTCGTCGCTCATAAGAGAAGAGCCTAGTGATTCATGGCATTCTCCGTTGCTCTCTCAAGAAGCCTAATCCGATTCCTGTCCGAGCACCCACCCCGCCCTGTGCCACAATATGGCTCATGCAACATGAATCACCCACCCCGGAGGATCTCGCCACAGTCGCCGACCAGCTCGGCCGCGTACCCCGCGGCGTGCTCGCGATCGCCTACCGCACGCCCGACGGCCAGCCCGCCGTGCTCAAGACCGCCCCAAAGCTTGACGACGGCACGCCGTTCCCCACCCTCTACTACCTCACAGACCCACGTCTCACCGCCGAAGCGTCCCGCCTCGAAGTCGCCCAGGTAATGAAGTGGATGGAGTCCCGGCTTAACGAGGACTCCGACAGCGGCGAAGCCCTGCGCAAGGACTACCTCGCCGCGCACGAGCACTACCTCGCTAAGCGTAACGCCATCGAAGACCTGGGTACCGACTTCTCCGGCGGCGGTATGCCAGAACGTGTGAAGTGCCTCCACGTGCTTATCGCCTACGCTCTCGCCGAAGGCCCCGGCCGCGTCCGCTTCGGCGACGAAGCCGTCGCCCTCGCCGCCGAGCACGGCAACCTGCGTGGTGCCGCGATTCCTGCGGACTGGCCCACGCTCGAGGACCTCGGCATTACCCTCGACGAGGCGGGGGAGGGGCTTGCATGAGTCTCCCGCTGACCGTCGCTGCTGTCGACTGCGGCACCAATTCCATCCGCCTGCTCATTACCCGCCGAGAAGCCGACGGCACGCTCACCGAGCTCACCCGCGAGAACACCATCGTCCGTCTCGGCCAAGGCGTCGACGAAACCGGCCGCTTCAACCCGGAGGCGATCGAGCGCACCCGTCAGGCGCTTGCCGCCTACACCGAACGAATGCGCGCCGAAGGCGTGGAGCGCGTACGCATGGTCGCCACCTCAGCAACCCGCGATGCGGAAAACCGCGAAGACTTCTTCGCCATGACCCGCGAGCTCCTCGGCCAGATTCAGGAGGGCGCGCAGGCTGAGGTCATCTCCGGCGACGAAGAGGCGCACCTGTCGTTCCGGGGAGCCACCGCGGACATCGACCCCGCACGTGGCCCCTTCTGTGTTATTGACCTAGGCGGCGGCTCCACCGAGTTCGTTATGGAGCAGGGGGCACGTTCCACCCAGATGGGCTGCGTGCGCGTCACGGAGCGTTTCATGCCCACCGACCCGCCGACCGAGGAGGAAACGGCAGCAGCCCGCAGCTACATCCGCGAGCGCATCGCAGAAGCCGCTGAGGCCGTCCCCTTTGACCAGGCGCGCACCTTCGTGGGCTGTGCGGGGACCTTTACGACGCTCTCCGCGCTTGCCCAGGGCCTCGACTCCTACGACCCGGAGCACATCCATATGTCGGAAGTCCCCTTCAACCGCATGCGAGAGGTCACGGCGGATCTGCGCTCCCGCACCGCAAAGCAGCGCCTCGAATACGGGCCGATGCACCCCGGGCGAGCAGACGTAATCGGCTCCGGCTCGACAGTCGTGGAGGAAATGATGGACGCCTTCGAGAGAGAAGCCGGCGCATCCGCCTTCATCATTAGTGAGAAAGACATCCTCGACGGGATTGTCGCCAGTCTGCTCGAGGACTAGTCCTCGTCGGGCTCGAGGATTTGGTCTTCGATCTCCGCGTTCTTCCTGTCCCGCAGCTTGCGCCCCTTGCGCAAGTCCTTCACCTCGCGCATGCGCGGCTCCGGGTCGATTTTATTTGCAATGGCCTTGCGGGTGGACTCCACCACCTGCTTGGTCACCGGCGAGTTCATCGCCGCCTGGGTGGCGTTAACGATCTGGTGGTAGCGCTTGCGGCCGGCCTTCGTGCCGAACACGTACCCGGCGGCTGCTCCGACAACGAATTGGTACATGGCTACCACAATACTGATGAGGCATGCTGAGACAACGCCATCACGGTCGATGCGGTACTTTAAATAGAAGTACCTAGAATCTGACCCGGCTGCGAGGAATCGTGTCTTCTCAAAAACCCAAAGTAATGACCGTCTACGGCACCCGCCCAGAGGCGATCAAGGTCGCACCCGTCATCAAAGCACTGGAGGGGGACGACAGATTTGAATCTGTCGTAGTGTCCACCGGCCAGCACCGTGAGATGTTGGAACAGGTAAACAAGCGCTTTGGCATCGAGCCCGATCATGATATGGGGCTGATGAAACCAGGGCAGGGCCTGAATGAGCTGGTATCCCGTGCCATCCAGGGCTTAGACCCCATCATCGAGGAAGCACAGCCGGATGTGATCATCTCACAGGGCGATACGTCTACCGCAATGGTCGCTGCGCTCGCAGGTTTCCATCGTGGTGTGAAAATCGTTCACCTGGAGGCTGGCCTGCGTACTGGCAATATCTTCTCTCCGTTCCCTGAAGAGGCGAACCGCAAGATTATCGGGCAGCTCGCAAGCCTGCACCTCGCGCCGACCGAGCAATCAAAGGAGAATCTCAGGCGGGAAAACTTCCGAAGCAAGGACATCGTGGTCACGGGAAACACGGTGATCGACGCCCTTCTGACCGCCAAGGAATGGGAGGTCACCTTTGATGATGAGCGACTGCAGTTGCTGCAGCATAGCGACCAAAAGGTAGTCTTGGTCACGACTCACCGTCGCGAGAACCTCGATGCAATGGCGGAAATTGGCGGAGCCGTACAAGATCTTGCAAAGGCATATCCCGATTTTGTGTTCGCGCTACCGCTTCACCTGAACCCGAAGGTTCGCGATGCGGTGCTGCCGGAGGTGGAGAGCCTACCGAATGTCATCATCACTGATCCTCTGCCTTACGACCAATTCACTGCGCTCTTGAACCGTGCTTACCTCGTGCTCACCGACTCCGGTGGCGTGCAGGAAGAAGCACCTTCCCTGGGCAAACCTGTTTTGGTCATGCGTGAAAACACAGAACGTCCTGAAGCGGTTGTTGCTGGGACAGTCAAGCTCGTCGGCACTGACCGCAACCGGATCGTTGCGGAAGCGAAGAATCTGCTCGATCAAGACGCTGCGTACGAGGCGATGGCGAATGCTGTGAATCCGTACGGTGATGGGCAAGCAGCTCAAAGGTCGGTTGCCGCAGTAGCTGAGCTTGTTGGCGTAGGCGATCGGCTGCCAGAGTTTATGCCAGTCGATCTTCAGAAATAGTTGGTGCTTTTCGCTTCTTGGTGCTCATTCTCTGATTTGTGGGGCCAAAAACCGTTAGCTTCAATTATGGGAGAAGGTCTCAAGCACCTTCGTAAATCTTTTCGGCGTCAGACTTAAGTAGAATGGTGAGATCACTGCATTGGTTTTCCTCGCAGCCTCTCCGCGTTTTTAGCGTGCAACTCTTCGGTCTTGCTTTATTCTGCTGACAAGGGCCGAGGCATCAAAGAGACCGAACGCGGTAGGTTGACGGGAAACCTATGTAAGGGACTCACGTTAAAGGTTGTCCACTCTCCCTGTAGAATCGAAACAAATATTTTGGACACTTTTCTAGCGAGTCGACGAAATGAAGGAGCTCGATTTGAAAATCCTTGTGTTTTCTCAATATTGGGCACCTGAAAATGGGGTACCGCAAAGGCGTTGGCAATGGTTATCCGAACTACTGGTTCGCGAAGGTCATGAACTGATGGTAGTTGCCCCGCCACCGCATTATCTGCGCAAAATCTCGCTGCGTGATTGGGCTAAGGGTAGGAAAGTTCGCCGATTAGCTAGTCTCGAGAATGGGGCAAAGGGCGAGCAGATCCTCCGCAGCGGATTTATGCCTGCAGGAAATTCAGTAACGGAAAAGATACTTAATCAGGCGTCAGTGGCATTCGGCATGGTTGCGGAAATGATGCGATCTCGTAAAACGATTTCGCAGTTTGGGCCAGACTTAATCATCGGCACTGTGCCTGCGATCCCAACTGCGCTTGTGGCATTTCTCGCTTCGAAACTCTATGGGAAGCCTTACGTGATAGATCTCCGTGATGCGTGGCCTGATCTCTTGGACCAATCCAGCGAATGGAATCGTGGTTTAGGGAGAAAGTCAGTAAAGGAATTGTTTTTCAGTAAGGGCCCCCTCCAAGTCCTGCAGTTTAGCGTACGGCGGATACTTGACATGGTTCTAGCAAACGCCGACGGGATCATAGTAACGTCTGGGTATTTACAGAACCAGCTAAACAAAAAGTTCGGGCCGTCTAAGAAGAAGCCTATCGTTACGATCCGAAACGTCTTTCCATCGAACTCCGCAGCTACCAGAGAAGTTAATGCGCATAGATCAGGAAACGAGCTTAGAGTTCTCTATGCTGGCACACTTGGTCGCGCACAGCATCTACAAAATGCAATCGAAGCTGCTAAAATCGCGCGCAGTCGTGGCCTTTCGGTATCCCTTCGTTTCGTTGGTGCAGGTTCCGCAAAAAAGTCGCTGATTGATGATGCAGCAAATGGCGAAATCGCTGCTGAATTTGTATCACAGCATCCGTCCGATGAACTCTCAAATTTTTATGATTGGGCAGATACCGCGCTAGTGCATCTGACCGATTGGGAGCCGCTTCGACGCGCCGTGCCTTCAAAAACATATGAGCTCATGGAAGTCGGCAAACATATTAGCGGAGTGGTTGAGGGGGAGGCTGCCGACCTTATCCGCGAGCTGGGAGCAGGACACGTCGCGAAACCTGAAGACCCGTCCGCACTGGCAGACTTGTGGGTATCAATTTCCCAAGACCGTTCTTTGCTGGTGCTAGATAGAAAAGCGACGGAATGGGTCCAGAACGAACGCGAAGTAGTTGTTCCTGGCCGAATAAAGAAGTTTCTCGCGGAAGTACTCGGCATCAAGAGATAGGCCAGAGAGTTGCGAAATGTACGGTTCTTGATCGGTTTTTTGCTTTCCCAACT
This sequence comes from Corynebacterium imitans, assembly GCF_000739455.1. NCBI lineage: Bacteria > Bacillati > Actinomycetota > Actinomycetes > Mycobacteriales > Corynebacteriaceae > Corynebacterium > Corynebacterium imitans. The sequence goes on along the minus strand of NZ_CP009211.1, from coordinate 1,854,357 downwards.
TGTGATGAACCCATCAAACTTGTTGAGCAAAGCTAGCGAGTGGTGTAGGAGGAACGGAAAGCGAAGGCTTCGGAGTTTCTTAAGTTTCCTTTCTAAATTCTGTAGAGAAAATGCTTTGATCTCGAATGGCCACTACACCGAGTTTCTGGATTGGTATACGGTACTCTCGCCGCTGCAGAAGTTGCGAAATTTTGGCAACCTATGTTTTGTCCGGCGCGAGATCTTCTACTCAACGGTAGACCCAGTGGGGCGGACCAGGCCAGCTAGGCGGGACAACAAAGGGAAACCCCGCGTGCTATTCGTTGCTACGAACGCATTACCGTATACACAGTCTGGATATACGATTCGAACCCATGAGACGGCAAAAGCATTAACCCAGCGTGGGGTGACTGTACAGGTTGTGACGAGGTATGGGTATCCGTTAGTAATTGGAGATAAACCTTCGCGGCAGGGGAGGCTTGTCGATGGAATTCGATACTGGCACGTAGTTCCGCCGAGGTTTCACTTCCGGGTAGAAGAACAATTGGTTTATACAGTTGAACGGACTGCCGAAATAGCGGAAAGCCTTAGAGCAGATCTTGTCGTAACTACTACTGATTTTCACAATGCGATAGTTGCACAACGAGTTGCGGCCGCAATTGGAGTGCCGTGGGTGTACGAGATACGTGGTGAGCAAGAAAAGACTTGGCTGAGCAAGAGGCCTAAACCAATGCGATTGGATGCCAAGCATTCAGATAAATATGAATGGGTACGAAAGCAAGAGACCAAGTTTGCGAATGATGCCGATGCGGTGGTCACTATAGGTAGTCCCCTTACAGAAGCAGTAAAACTGAGAGGCGTAGACGGCCGTAAAATCAGTGAAATCCCAAATGCAATAGATGACAAAATATTCGAAAACCCGATCAGTAAGCATGAAGCAAGGCGAAAGTGTGGATTGCCGGATGAACCGTTTATTGGCTACGTCGGATCTGTCGTGAGATATGAGGGTTTGGAAATCTTATTGCATATGGCAGAACTAGATGCCTGCCTTAATGTGCTGATAGTTGGCGATGGTGAAGACCTTTCTCGGTTAAAAAGGCTTTCGGAGACACTCGGCGTCGCTGGACGAGTATATTTTGTTGGAAGAAGGCCTGTCCACGAGATTTCCATGTGGTACGCATGCTTAGATGTCTTTGTAGTTCCACGAGAAGATTGGGAAGTTTGTCGTACTGTACCTCCTTTGAAGCCTCTAAACGCTATGGCCTTGGGAATCCCGATTTTGGCATCAGACTTACCCGCGCTTAAATACATAACCGGGAATTTGGGTGTATACGTAGAAGAACGAAAACCGTCTCTCTATCTACAGAAGCTGGATTCGATGCTGGCATGTCCACCGGATCCGCTATCTCTGATAGCTTGGGCGAAAAAACATACTTGGGGTCGCAACGCCGCTGACTACTCGGCAATCTTCGAAGATCTGACGTAAGGTTTCCAGAGGATTAAAATAATCAATCACGTACTATTGAAAATAGTTGAATGGGTCTTGGAGCAAGAGGAATTTCCGGAGCAGATACTAAGTGCTCGATTAGTTCCAGTTTAGAGAGGCGAAAGATGGATGACGACCTACAGCTGAGAGTGGGAGAAGCGCGGGACGGAACCCTACACTCTGACTATGCGGGTATCACACTTTTTGTTCAAGAACTTATCGATGAACTCGATGGAACCTATGAACAATTGCTCTTTGAGGCAAATCGAGATGAGAAGCTGCTCAAAGGCATTGCTAAACGCGAACGGGAGATAGAGCGGCTTAAGCGCAAAATTTCTAGCCTTGAATCCACAGGGATGCAGCTCGAAGCCGAGGTCCAAAAGCTGAAGAATACCAAAGGCTATAAGTTGCAAACGCTGTACTGGCGTCTACGAAAAGCCAAGAGAAAGTGATCTAGAGACAAATGAAACAGTCTGCAATTGCGAACCAGCTGAAGCGAATCGAAGCGTTACGCGTCACAGTCCAGCGAGCGAAGAAAGACCTCAGAAAGTTAAAGCGGTACACCTCGAATTTAATGTTTCGGGACGCTGTTGATGGACAGCATGAGTACTTTCGACCCTCTATTGGAAGGGAAGAGTACCTGCAAAGGTGGGAACACTACCGCCCGCTGGTGGAGCAGCGGATTTCATCTCTACTAGATGAAGCAAACGACTTGCCGTATGCGGAGGTGCAACGGTGGGATCAAAGACGCGATGTGAATATTGGAATCATCTCTGACCAGTTTTTATACGAGTCTATAGAGCCTGCTGCAAACTTTTTTCCTGTTACTCCAACAAATTACCGAGAGACGATCGAAGAAATTGATCTCCTATTGGTAGTTTCAACTTGGCGAGGATTGGCGGGAGAATGGCACGGTCTTTCGCAGAAGTCTTCTTCAAAGCGAAAGCTTCTCGAGCAAACCATCATGCCTCTTGCACGGGAGAAGGGCATTCCAGTTGTGTTTTACTCAAAGGAGGACCCGCCAAACTACAAGCTATTTCTTAGTACGGCCAAGTGTGCGGACGTCGTTTTTACTTCATGTATCGAGAAAATCGAAGCTTACCGAGAAGATCTTGAAGGATCAACGCCTGTTTTTCCGATACGTTTCGGCGTCAATTTTAAGAAGCACAACCCGCTTGGTTGCATGCGCCATGACGGTCGCGAGGTAGTCTTTGCTGGGTCTTGGATGGCCCATAAATATAAGGAGCGTACTAGGGACGGACAAAGAATCTTCGACGGAGTCAATGACTCCACGGCGAGCCTCACCATCGTTGATCGCAACCTAGCTTTGGATGCGAAGAAGTTCTCGAATCCAGAAAAGTATCTGTACCCAGAGGATTTCTTGCCATATCTTCATGGGCCGCTTAACCACGATGAGCTTCTTCGACTTCAAAAGCTTTTGCCACTAGCGATTAATTTAAACTCTGTAGTAGGCAGTCAAACTATGTTCGCCAACCGAGTAGTAGAACTACTCGCGATGGGAACTCTGGTGCTTTCCAACTACAGCGCCGGAATTAATTCGCTGTATCCATCTGTTGCCCTTTTACATTCCGAACTGGATACAAAGAATTTCATCGATACATTAACGCCTGATTACCTTCGTTATTGCCAGGTTGAAGGAATCCGCGAGGTGTTCAACAACGACACTGCATTCGACCGGATTGACCAGATTCTTGATGCGGTAGGCATGAAACATCCGTCTGAGCAGCATCGACTTATTGTGGTAGCCGATTCACAATCGCAGTTTGAGGCCTTCCGTGATAGCCAGCAGACTGAGCAGACCCTTACCTACGTTGATTCTGCAGACTGGGAAACGTTGGTCGGAGGTAGCGGTGGTGACGTGGTGATAATGCTGGACCACCTAAACCTCCAGGCTCCAGACATCATTAGCGATGTGGTTGCGGCGTACAGATACTCCAATGCGGATTCGCTAAGGATAGTGCCCTTCGATTCGGGCGAGATAGCTTATGAGCTCGAGTATAAAGAAGGCGCTGCGCAAGAAGCCGAAGTGTTTTGGCTTGCACCGGGGGAAAGAGCAGCTTCAAAAACTGTGTCTTCGGTTCTGACCATTATGACCAGTTGCTCGACCTATATAGCTGCTAACCGTGATAGGTCGTATGACTTAACAGTCATTGTTCCAACCTATAACAATGGTAAACATCTAGTTCACAAGTGTTTCAACTCGCTTTATCGGGGAAGTGCATTCGAAAAGTCCAAGATACTTATAGTTGACGATGGGTCATCGGATTTGAAAACGCAGGCCTGCGTGGACATGCTCGAGCAGCGGTTTACCAACGTTGAAGTATACCGTTTCCCAGAGGGTGGTTCCGGTAGTGCTTCACGCCCAAGGAACAAGGGGCTAGAGCTAACGTCGACACCATTCGTTACCTATCTGGACCCTGATAACGAGCAAGTGAACGACGCGTACTTGGGGCTACTCGAGGCTTGTGATGAGAATAACGTCGATTTTGCCATTGGCAATATGCTGCGATTTAGAACCGATGTAGCGACGGTTAATAATTCGAAAGTCCTGCGGGCTACCGAAGCTAAGTGCGGCCCCCTTACCGGTTATAACCGGGAATTTGTTAAGAAGATGAATTTCCAACCGATGAGCATTCAGGCTCTCGTCGCTCGCACTGATTGGTTAAAAGGACTTGGTCTGGAGCAGCCGGTAGGTGCTGTGGGTCAAGACTCGTACTTTTTCCAGCAGATGATCTTCTATGCCCGGTCGATCTGGATCACGATGAAGCCAATTCACGCTTATTACGCTGCTGTTACCAACTCCACTGTAAATTCTGTGTCACCCGGCTTCTACCGGAAATACATCGCCCTTGAAGAGGCAAGAAGTGAGTGGCTGAAGTCTGTAGACCTTTACGATGACTATGGAGCAACCCGCTTCACTATCTTTCTCAAAGGCTGGTACCTCGATAAGTTGAAGCGTGTCGCACCGGAAGACCGGAAAGAGTGTCTCTCTATCATTCGGCAGATTGCATCCTTCTATGGTGAACGAGTGATGAATGATCCAGAGGTCAATGCGTTATTGGAAGGTGCTGAAACAGGTGACATGTAGTTTTCAGGAATGGCCCAGTCTGCACCGTAAATCTGACGGGGCTGCTATCGCCGGTCCAAATAATCGATTCAAATTTTTGGCCAACGGATACGTGGTTCCTTGCCATTTTGTACGTAGCGAGGAGTTCTCCGACCGCCTCTTAGTGACGCTCAACGGTGCTGTAGACAGGAGCGAGAGCAAAGATCCGCGCGAAATCTTCCAAAGGCGTACCTGGATAGATTCACTGAATGCTAATGTACTGATGATCTCAGATGCCACGCTACATCCAGATAATGATCTTCAGATTGGCTGGGCACAGGGTAATGGTACAGATGCACTTCTTTGCGCAATGGCGGAGTGCGTGGAGTATTTTCGCAACCTGTTGGGACTTAGACAAGATCAGGTCATCTTTTACGGAAGCTCAGCTGGCGGTTTTCAGGCAGTAGCCTTACATGCGTGGTTTCCCGGGTCTCGATTCCTAGTAAACAATGCGCAGTTTGATTGGACGCTTTACTACCCGTCTTACGTGAGAGATATTGCTGAACACTCTTACGGTGGGCTTGACGTTGAAAATATTCGGACGGCGTTTCCGGAGAAATGTAATGTGCTTTCACGCTATTTGGCGCTACAGCTGCCGATATCGGGGTGCTACATGTTAAATGTAGCCAGTGCAGCGGATATGAAAAAGCAGCTTCCTGTTCTTTCGCGTTTTATGGCAAATCGGGCTACGGAACAACCACACGTTGGCATGGATATTAGCGTGAAGTACTACATCGATCGCAAGGCGGGGCATCTGCCGCTGCCGAAGGATCAAACTTTAAAGGAGCTCTCGGTCCAGCTTAGTTTGGCTAACCCTGGAAGGGGCAATTGTGAGTGATTACCGATATTTGGCAGAAGTAGCAAGACACTTTGGGGACCACTCTCGGTTGGCAGCAGGAGAAATTAGGGCTTCGTCAAAGACCGCAAAGGAGTTATACGAAAAAGCGGAGTCCGACCTCGCCAAGCGGATGCTTATGCAGCACGCCTTGTTGGACGGTACCAGGTTGCGAAGTCGTTTCGTTACAGACGTACTGTGCCAGCAGGGTTGTGAATGGGCTGCGCTGCCCTTTGCCGAGCACGGTATAACCGATTCGGGAGCGACTTGGCAAGAGCGCCGCCTCCGGGTCGTTGAGAAGGCCGTAAGGCCATCGGGCACGTACGAAGAGCCTTCGACGTACATTGTTTCTGGGGCATCAGATTGTTTACGGGTCAGGCTTTCCGACGGCAGCGTTGACGAGTATCCGCTCGAGGGAGAAGACCTGCTTGCACAGTTATTGGCGATCTTCGCTCCGAAGGCCTTGAAATTCAGCAATGAGACACTCGTTTTTGACTTAGATTCCAGTAGCGGGGGACTATTTGACCGTTTGTGCGACGAGGTCTTTGCCTCGTCTGCCCTGTGGCCTGTAAACATTGTTGCGCTAGGAGGAACCGATCAGATCACTAAAGCGTTTGAAGTCGACCGACGGAAACCCGAAAATGCTTACTGGTTCCTCAAAGAGGACGGAAAGTTAGTATTCCTAGGTAACGGATGCCGTGCCGGAGACCGATCCATATCGCACGCTCTGTCCGAGCGTCTCTCTTTGGAAGATGCTATCTTACGGATTCAGTTTATACGAGCAGGTAAGTTGCTAGAGTTGGTGAAAGATCCGACGACTCAGACGAAACTAGCCAGTGAGTACCTTGACGAGATTGCAATGCCTTCTGCTCGTTTGACTAAACTCCCGGTACACCGCGCGTTTCAGGAAGTTGCCGATGCGAACTGTGACGCTTTAGTAGACAGGACAGAGGAGAATGTTTAACCACAACTGCGTGATGCCACTTATTGGCGGGCAGGGAAGTAAAGCATCGCCGATCCAAAAGAGAATTGCGGACAAGGCGCTTGATAATGTTATTGAACCTTTTCCAAACTATGCTGACATCCACTTTGGGCCTAACTTCGACTGGGAGCATAGGGAGCCAGGTATTGAGACCTCGTACCAGCTCTATCTACAGAACTTAAGGGTGGTCGGCACTCTCCTGGCGGAATATTCTCGTTCGGACAATACTGCGTACCTTGACAAGTCCGAAGAAATCGTACTCAGCTGGCTAGAATACGTGGAGGCAGGAAACTCCACTGAAATGACCTGGTATGATCATGCGGTCGGTGCACGGTCAAGGGTGTTGATGCAGTTCTTGAGCTGTATGGAAGAGGCGGGGCGGGAGTATGACGAGCCGCGTTTTCGCGATTTGTTGGAACGTCATGCAAGCCTTTTGATGGACGATAGCCTTCATCGTATGAATAATCATGGCCTCATGATGGATATGGCACTGATATCGATGGGGTTAGGCCTTGAACGTATGGAGTATGTGTACCACGGACGTGGCCGAGCGGAGAGTATCTTCTGGCAGACCTTTAGCGAAACCGGAATGCATCAAGAGAACTCACCCGAATACCACAACATGGTTCTAAGAATGTATCGGGAGCTCGAGTCTTTTTTGAGGCGAAACGAAATGACACTTGGGCCCGACGTCCTGAAAAAACTTGAGTTCGCCAGCCAACATATTGAGCGTATTGCTAAACCGGACGGAAAGGTTCCTGCCATTGGCGACTCAGGCAGTCAGCGAAAGCTTGGGTCATTTAGCTGGGAAAGTTTCCACGATTCCATGAGTGGATTTTCGGTATTGAAGAGTCGGGACAATGACGCCTATCTTGCATTCATTTGTGGGTATTCGGCTAAAGCACACAAACATGCTGATGATCTGAGTATCCTGTTGAACTACGGTGGACGTGACTTTTTCGTCGATTCGGGTAAATATAATTACGGTAAAAACAAGTTTCGCCGTTTTGTCGCGTCCTACCGAGCCCACTCTTCCTTTACCCCTAACCGACCGTATGTGCGGGAGGAGGACAACCGGTACACGAGGAAGATCGCCACGGATCATTATCTCAACGCCCCAGAGTTTAAGCTCGCTTCAGGGCACAATTACGGCTATGAAAACGCCAACCTTCGGAGGTCAGTTTATCTATTGCCCAATCACTCCGCGATTGTCATCCATGATTTAGGCGATGCTGCTTCTCAAGAGGATTGGGTGCACCGGTTCGTTCTGGCTCCCGAGGTTGAGGTAAGCGAGTTGGACTCTCGGCGAGTTAGGCTGAAAAGTGGGGATTCCGAGGTAGTCCTGGAATGGATAGGGTCCGAGCCTCCCACGTTAACGGTTGAAAATGGAGCAATTGGACGTACGTCGGTCAAAGCCGTAATTTCAACGGCTACAAACCGTGTTACGAAAACCAAGCATCTCGTGTATACCAGTAAACGAGGAACTTCGGTAGATAAGAGCCTTTTGATCCATCTCGGGAGTCAATCATCCACGCGCATGGCTGACTGTGACACGCATTTTGAGGTCTGGAATTCTGATGAGCGGAATCTCATTCATATCCCCAAATTCGCTCTATGACTAAACGGAGGGTTTGTCAGGGGAAGATGGATTTAGTTCGCTGAGAAAACATAAATTCAGGTCTCCCCGCGAAAGTCAACGAGTGATGAGTGTGACGCAATAGGCTCATCTTGCTGTGCGCGCAAAAGCAATAAATAGAAATCTACTGCCGTTGCGCGGGAGGATATTGCTGTGGGCGAACTCTTCCGAAAAAGAAGCATACCTCGAGAAAGTGTGGAGGAACAAGTGTCTGAAATGAACGAGACGAAAGCAGCCAGAGCGCCTCAAGTGCTGCGCGTTGATCCTGAAGGCCTTCGGGAGCTGAATAGTAAACCGTCATTCGTGCAATACATTCGTGACCTTCATCGCTGGAGACATTTCATTTTCGCCGATGCTAAAAGTAAGGCACTTAGATCCGGCCGAGATATGTTTTTGGGGCGTGCTTGGCTAGTGCTTCAGCCCCTTTTTGATGTATCCGTATATGCCGTAATTTTTGGCATGATTCTGCACGTGTCAAGAGGTATTGATAACTATATAGGATACCTAATGGTTGGAGTCGTTTTCTTTCGCTATATATCGAAAGGAATTGCGTCCGGGGGAGGGATGGTTCAGGCCTCGCGTTCTTTAATAGCATCTTTCACGTTTCCGCGCGCGGCTATCGTATTCTCGGCTGTTATCCGTCAGTTTATGGATAATCTGATTCCTTTGGTGGTGGCTTTGGTCTTAGCCTTCGCTTATCAATTTCCTGAAGGGCCAACTTGGACTTTAATCCTTCTAATACCACTTTACTTCCTAATTCACTTCTTTATTCTCGGGCTCGCTTTAATCATTGCTAGAATCACCGCCTTTGTTCCCGACGTAAAGCCACTTATTGGATTGCTGAATCGGGCACTTTTTTTCACCTCAGGGGTTTTCTTCGCGCTAGAGCGCTTTGATGGACATCCTGTTATGGCATCAATTATGCAGGCTAACCCTGTATACCAATTCTTGACGGTTGCTAGAGACGTTTCGATTTACGGTACTGTCCCATCGATGTCTGTCGTCTGCAGCTTGCTGGGATGGACGATCTCACTCTTTTTCGTGGGGCTCATCTTCTTTTGGAAGGCGGAAGAAAGATATGCCACAGTCAGCTAAGCCAACGGTCGTTGCTCAGAGCCTGTCTAAGGATTATAGGCTCAACTCGCAGGGCTCAGATAAAATTTTGGTCCAACGGCAAACCCGGACGGTTCAGGCGGTAAAACCGCTAAGCTTTGTCGCATATTCAGGTGAGTCGATTGGTGTGCTTGGAAAGAATGGGTCAGGAAAATCAACCTTGTTGCGGCTGATTGCTGGTACTGAGCAGCCAACTACGGGGCGGGTACTCGTATCGGCTCAACCTACACTTTTGGGGGTTTCGGCAGCCTTACAGCAGAAACTATCTGGCCGGCAGAATATTCGGCTTGGTCTACTCGCGATGGGGTTAGGCCCGGATCAGGTACGAGAATTAGAACAAGAGATTATCGACTGGGCGGATTTGTCCGATGCCATCGACCGTCCAATGAGGACGTTTTCGTCGGGCATGAACGCCCGCCTGAAATTCGCCATTGCGACAGCGGTTAGGGCAGAGATTCTGTTAGTGGATGAAGCCCTCTCCACAGGGGACAGTACCTTCGCTGCCAAGGCGCAACGTCGGATGGACGAGTTTTTAGAGGCATCTGGAACTGTATTCCTGGTCTCACATGCAGCGTCAACTATTGAGAAAAACTGTGACCGTGCGATTTGGTTGCACCAAGGGGACCTCATCACCGATGGTAAGCCAAGCTGGGTAGTAACGCTTTATCGGCGATGGAGTAGAGCTGTCTCCGCTGGTAAAGATCAAGAGGCCAGTGCGATCCTTGAATACACAAAGCGCAAATATACGCCTGTACATGTGGAATTCGGCTGAGGACCTGCGGTCTCTTCGGTCCACGCCGTTCGAAAGACGGTAATGTGCTTCTGCTAAACTCCTTTTCGTGGCTCATTAGTTTCCAAATGGGCTGAAGGATTTGACTAGTGGGAGATGCGGATGCACGTCGCTTTTGTAGGATTAGGGTACATCGGTTTACCGACGGCTATTGTTTTGGCAAATAGCGGTGTCAAAGTAACTGGTGTTGATGTGAACGCCGCGAATGTGGAGCGGATCAACCGCGGCGAGGTTACTATTGTCGAACCTGGCCTGGAAGAAGAACTGAAGCAAGCGTTGGAAAGCGATCGGTTCGTTGCAACCACTGATCAGCCGCATGCAGACGCCTACATCATCGCTGTACCGACTCCTTTCCGGTCGGACCACTCGGTAGATATGAAGTTTATATACTCTGCTGCAGAAGCCATTGCTCCCAAGCTTCAGGGTGATGAGATTATTATCCTTGAATCTACTTCTCCACCATTGACTACCGAAAAGATGGCAGCAAAGATTCTGGATATCCGGCCCGACCTTGCAGCTGACGGAGACGATAATTCGGATGAGAAGCCCACTATCTACTTTGCACACTGTCCTGAAAGAATTCTCCCCGGACAGGCTATGGAGGAGCTCCGTACCAACGACCGGATTATCGGCGGTATGAGCCCCGAAGCAACTAGGCGTGCCACTGAAATCTACGCGTCATTTTGCAAGGGGGAGCTTCTGCAATCCGACGCTAAGACGGCAGAGCTGGCGAAACTCACGGAAAATTCATTCCGAGACGTGAACATTGCCTTCGCCAATGAACTCTCTTTGATCGCCGATAATCTAGGGATCGACGTTTGGGAGCTAATCGAGTTGGCCAACCATCACCCGCGTGTGAATATCCTGCAGCCGGGTCCAGGGGTGGGCGGCCACTGTATTGCAGTGGACCCTTGGTTTATCGTTTCAGCTGATCCAGAAAACGCGAAGCTGATAAAGCTTGCCCGTGACGTTAACGACGGCAAACCGCGCTGGGTTGTGGATAAGGTACGGGAGGCGATCGGCGGCAGTAGCGATGTCTCTGTGGCAGTACTGGGGCTTGCTTTCAAGGCGAATATCGATGACCTTCGGGAGTCGCCGTCGCTTGAAATTGCTGAAGACATTGCGCGTGAGTTTGCTAATAATGAAGTTCTGGCGGTAGAGCCGAACATCGGCGAACTTCCCGGTCGGCTGTCTGACCTTAAAAATGTGACCTTGTCTGAGCTGGAAGCAGCGCTGGAGACTGCAGATGTGGTTGTTTTGCTTGTGGATCACGACGAGTTCAAGCAAGTTGACCAAAGAACCCTTGAAGGAAAGAGGGTCATTGATACTAAAGGCGTCTGGAGGGCCTAACCTACATCGAAGCGGTAGGTATCCCCCGTAAGTTTCATAAATCGCTGCGTCGTTATATGTGGGGGAATCCCCGGTGGTTAATATCCTCCGGGGATTCTGCATGAGCGGTACTAAAACTCATTACTATTACACCGATAGAAGGACAAGTGGCAACAAGTGCCACCGACTCAACTTTAATTGGGAACAATGTGGTTGCGACTTAAGCCACAAAGACTCTGACCGATACCCCTACCAAGGGTTGATTCGGGTTAGTTGGTACCGCGATTCCGCGTAGTTGATTGGGGTGTTCCGCGCGTAAGGTACTGCAGGAGGATTCTCTCAAGGCTGACGGCAGAAGTGCCGTAGAGCGGTAGCGCCTGTATGTGCGCCAACTCTTGCTTTGAAGTAACGGTCTGGAGACCTGCTCGCGAGATGCCGCAGCGCTGTCGGGACACCGGGCTTGCAACGTTATGAGGGCCGTGCGGGGGCCGACAACCTTCTAAGCTGCCAGGAGTCTCATAAAACCGTTGCCGGACGATAACGAACACTGCTGTTGAATTGCCGGTTGCCACCCGGCCGACACCGTCCGCTTAGGAGAACCTCACCATGCGTAGGTCCACCGTTCCGGTAGAGTCGAGCGACTAATTGTTGCGACCGGCTATTTGGTAGCAGCGTCGTGACTTTCCGGTAGCGCTTCAGTGAATATCCGGTAGCAGCTCACAGCGCTCAGAAGGATACTTCCGGTAACCGCTCCACTCGGGGGCGGCTGGTACGGGGATCGTGCCGGCACGTCTACTCCCCGCATGGTGCCCAAGGGCGCACGCAGGCTCACAGAGCTCGACGACATGATCGTCTCGCTCTACGCCGGCGGGATGACAGTGCGCGATATTTGCCATCATCTCGCGACCACTCTTGGGATGGATATGAGCCCGGATACGATCAGCACCATTACCGATGCGGTCTTAGAAGAGGTCATGATCTGGTAAAACCGCCAGCTCGCCGGTTTTACCCGGTGATCTTCCTCGACGCCCTACGCCTGATGATCCGTGACGGCCACCGCGTGGTCAACAGGCTTGCTACATGGCGGTTGGTGTCGACATGGACAGCATCAAGCACATCCTGGGATTGTGGATCGCTGAAAATGAAGGCGCCGCATCCTAGGCATCGGTGTGCGCAGATCTGGCCAACCTCGGTGTTGCGCGCGTGCTTTTAGTAACACCGTGGTGAGTATCGAGTAACACTACAGTTTTCGGGGAAACTCTTTGGTGACCGCGTGACTGTAGGGCACGGCGCATTGCCAAAGGAGTCCGATTGTGACTGACTACAGGGCGGTGATGGACCTTGTGCTCAAAGGCTGGTCCGTTCGCCAGATCACAGCGTCGATGGGATGCTCGCATTCCACGGTGCAAAAAGTTCGTAAAGTGCTGCAAGCAGAGCAGCTCACGACCACGGCCCAGATTGCTGGGCCAAATGATGAAGCTGTTGTCGATTCGGGGTAGTTGGTTCTGCGATTCCGCGTAGTTGGTACCCGTGCTCCGCGTACTCGGTACTGCGAGGCTCCGCTGTCTCGATACCAGGCCGACAACAGTGGTGGTGGGACATTCTGGGGAGCCCGGAGCCCGAGCGTTCTCAGCAACCGAAGACTCACTGAACCGTTGCGGGCAGTTGCGAATATCGCTGACAGAGAGCCGGTTGCAACATAGCGGCCACCGAATCCGCATAGGAGTCTTCTCCATGCGCAAAGGCACCGCCTCAGTAGGCTGCTCGCACGACTGATGGATGCAGCCGGGGCCGTGCAGTCGGCCCGGCTCGGCCGTACAGGTACCAACTACTAGGAACGCGGCAATATCGAGCCTTCGGAGCGCTGGTATCAAAACCGCCCCTGGCAACACGGCCATCCTTGACCGCTCGCCCCCGGTGCCGAGCTCGGGTGAGCCTCCGCTACCGGATACCCACTTAGGCGCTACCAGATACTCACCACACCGCTACCATTTCAGTCTTCTGAACAGACTAATGAAGCATACAGCCGGGGCGCTACAGTCAGCCGTGCCCCGGGAGGTACCAACTACTCGGAATGCGGCAGTACCGGGTCTTCGGAACACCGGTACTAGAAACCCGAATCTGAGACCAAGGTTGTGAACAGGGCAAAGCCCGGGGATGCGGAGGCCCCGGGCTTTGGCTCCTCCAACTGGGCTCGAACCAGTGACCCTTCGATTAACAGTCGAATGCTCTGCCAACTGAGCTATGGAGGATTGTGCTCAGTCAGTATAGGGGGCGCAGTCGTCGATAAGCAATTTGGCGTCGCAAGGCGCGGGACTGAAATATGAAGAGGCCGACACACGGGGTATAGTTCTTACAGCGCTTTGGCGTAAGGATGGGGCTATAGCTCAGTCGGTTAGAGCCGCGGACTCATAATCCGCTGGTCGCGGGTTCGAGCCCCGCTGGCCCCACAGAAAACCGCTGCACGGGAACGATAGTTCTCGGTGCAGCGGTTTCGTATCTCTTGTCTCAGCCTAGAAACCTGGGAACAGGACCTTGGTCGCGTTGCCGGCTTGGATGAGCGCCATCTTGACGGTGTCGAGGACGAAGAGGTCGCCGCCCGGTGCGGCGAAGACGGTGGCTCCGCCGCCGGAGCGCACCGACATGGGGCTGAGTTTTTGTGGGGGCTGGGTGAAGCCCTGGTTCCAGCACAGGGTGCCTGCCCAATTGTCTTCGACCTTGACTGCGGGGATGAGGTGCTCCGGCGGGTTGCACTCGGGGTGAGCTTTTCGGGCCTTGTCGGAAACACAGAGGGTGGTATGGCCCTGTGGGGTGTTGTAGATCTCGCAGCGCACGTCGCCGTTTTGGTTGGAGTAGGTGTACGTGGCGGCATGCGCTGCGGGGGCGCTAAGCGTGAGGGCTGCAAGGATGATGATGGCGCCGGAGAGCGCGGCGGTCGCACGTGTCTTCATGGTGAGCTCCTGGGGATGGGTAGATGATGTATGGCACGTGTCAATTAGGGTAGTGGTGGGTGGGGGATCTGGCAAGCGTCGAGAAGCGAAGGGCCAGGTTGCTGGGTGAAGCCTTGGGTGTGGATGACGGTGCGGCGCTTGCGGAATGCGGCGGTGAGGGCGGGGACGAGGTGGTCGTGGAAGTCGAAAACCGTGGCGGAGGTCGTGGTGCCGCGGGTGACGCGGCCGATCTGTTGGATGACGTTGCCTTTGAACGCGACTGGGGCGGCAAGCACGAGCGCGTCGAGGGCCGGGAGGTCCACGCCTTCGCCGACGATCTGCGTCATGGCGATAAGGACGAAGCGGGGCGCGGTGGTGAGCGCCTTGCGGGTGGCGCTGCGGTCTTTCGCGTGCTGCGCGCCGTGGAGGGTGAGGACGGGGACCGGGAGGTCGGGGTGGTTGCGGGCGAGGAGTGATTCGAGTGTGGTGATGTGCTCGCGGCGCTTGACCAGGACGAGGACGTTCATGCCGCTGGTGGCGGCGCGGGTGATGGTCTCGGTGATCAGGGCGTTGCGGGCAGGATCGGCGGCGAGCGCGTTGTCGAGGTCGGGCCAGTAGAGGTGGGGCTCGTTGTATGTGAACTCGGTGGTCTGCACGATGTAGTGTTTCGGGCCGGGGCGCTCGATCTCCATGGTGTGGCGGATCGGTCCACATATAAGCGGGAGGAGTGCATCGAGGCCGTCGGAGCGGAACGGGGTGGCGGTCAGTCCGGTGACGAAGCGGACGTTGAGGTCTGAGAGTACGCGGGTGAGGCCGGCGGCGCCGACGCGGTGGCACTCGTCGATGATGACGTAGCCGTAGTCAGCGAGGAACTGCGTGCGGGAGTCGGTGCGGCTGATCGACTGGGCGGTGATGATGTCGATGTTGCCGCTGAGTTTCTTGGACTTGCCGCCGTGTTGGCCGATGGTGGGCTCGTTCAGGAAGGCGGTGAGAGCTTCGCGCCACTGGGCGGCGAGCTCCACGTTGGGGACGATGATGGCGGTGGAGACTTGGCGGTGCGCGATCAGTGCGCAGGCCATGACGGTCTTGCCAGCGCCGGGTGGGGCGACGAGGACCCCGGTGCGGTGCTTGCGCATTGCGTTGACGGCCTTGCGCTGGGCGGAGTAGAGCTCGCCGGTGAACTCAGCGGGCATGGTGCGCGGCTTTGGGGTTTTGCTGCGGCGGGTGACGGTGTAGCCGGCGGTTTTGAGGATGCTGATGGCTTCGTCGAGGGTCCCGCGGTCGAGGGTGAGCGTGCCGTCGCGCTCGTCGAAGCGGATAATTAGGCGAGGAGTCTGGTAGGTGGACAGGCGCTGGGCCTGGCGGATGTAGAACTGCGGGTTGGGGATCGCGCCGAGGTGGCGAAGGGCGGTGGCGGTGGTGGCGTCGACGCCCTCGAGGTCGATGTGGACGCGGGAATTGTGCGTGACTCGGACCGTGCCGGAGCGTTTGAGGGCTTTGAGTTCTGCCCTTGTTGGCGGCTGGGGTAGTTGGGTCTCCGGGTCCGGTTGGAGGGCTGCGGCGATTTGTTTGAGCTGTTGTTTGGAGGCCTTGGTTGTAGTGGCGAGGGCGGCGAACTGGTCGTCGGCGGGCTCGAAGTCGTGGTTGACGAAGATGGTGCGCTGCTCGGCGCGATGCTGACCGGCGAGCGGGAGCGCGATCAAGTTGCCGAATCCGCGGCGCTTGCCCGGTAGCGTGTCCTGGGAAGGGAAGAAGCGATCGAACTTGGCGAAGTACTGCTTTGGGCTGGCCTTGGCGAGCAAGCCGATGCCTACGGTGCGGGCGAGGGATGCCGGGACGGGCTCGTTGAAGAAGAGCCAGACGTGCGCGCCGGTGCTGGAGCGGGAGAGCTCGATGAGCGGGTCGAGACCAAACTCGCGGCAGGTGTTCGCGTAGGTGCGGGCGGCGGTGCGGAAGTCGGCGTCGTCGAAATCGCACGCCAGGAGGAAGCATGTGTCGCCCTTGCAGAGCGGGTAGAGGCCGACGTGGAGGTTGATGTCGCGGCGCAGGTGCTGCTCGAGGACCTGAGAGGTGAGCGGTTTGAGATTTGGGTTGTTCCGGTCGTAGCGGCCGTAGGAGGCAGGTGACCAGCCTTTCTTCTCGCCGTTGCGCCAGGCGGTGGCGTAGACGTCGTCGCGGCCGCGGAAGTACTCGGCGAACAGGCGGAGCTTCGCGTCGGGGGAGGAGGCGTTGGAGATCTTTGTGGGGTCGGGTGGTGTGGTGCTGATGCTGCGGGATTTGCTGCTGGTGGTAGCTGTGCTGCGGCTGGCAGCTGTGAGCGCTGGTTGCGCGAGGAAGGCCTCAAAGTCGTCGGTGCCGAGCAGCTTGGCGAGCGCGCGTTCGAGCAGCTGCACGCGGGCCTCGAGATTGTGTGCATCTGGCATGGGCGCTCCACGGGGTAGGGGAGAGAGTTGTACGAGGTCAGTGTAGTTGCGGTGGGATTCTGAAATTTCAACAGTCTTTCCTGCGCAAAAGAGAGCCAGTGAACGATGAAATCATTTCGTGCCTGGGTGGTTCCGGAACCGAATGACGATCTACCCTCTCTCGGAATTCTTAGCTAAGCTTCGAGATAAGTGCTGACAGTGTGAGTCGAGATTAGAGGTTCTTGTGGTCGACAAGGGTATGTAAAAATCCAATTGCTGCCTCGATGGGATCAGGGGCATTAGATTCAATGTTCGAGCTAGTTGAGAAGGCCTTGGCGATGTCCCGTCCGAACACTGGCTACTACGGCCTGGACTCAACTATGTAACGCTCAAGGAGGAAAAGTGACAGCCTTCTCACCATTGACCGACAGCCATAAAAGAAGAAGCGCGCACGGAGCTATTAGGGGCTATTTATATCAGTTTGAAAAATCGGCTCTCGAGATTCTAGGCGCCGGTGAAGACGATGTCGCACGGTTGGAAGGGGTGGAGGACCTCGATCTCCTTGAGGGCGGAAAACAGACAGCAGTCCAGATAAAATATTGGGAGTCTACTGCGCGATATTCAAATAAGGCAATCGCGGAACCATTGTACGACATGTTTCAGAGCTTTCTCACCGATCGATCTCTCAGATTTAGACTTTATGTGTACTTTGGCTCTGACAAGTCGATCCCGACACGACTAACTCGCCAAGATGTAGAGAACGCGTTCGAATCCGCTTCCGTTCGGTCAGTCATGACTCCAGTGTCGGAAGAGCTGCTTAGCGAGTTCGCGGAGACGATTAGTATCGAACCAGGGCTGAGCATTGATGACCAGCGTGAAAAGCTGGCGGAAGCTATCGCGACGAATTTGAAGTGTGACAATGATGAGGCATTGGAGCTTTATGTCCCAAAAGCTGTTCATTACCTAAACGCGCTGGCCTGCAATGAGAATGAAAGCCAACGAATTGTCAGTAAGCGAGCATTAATCGCTGAGATAGACAGGCGGCAATATTACTACGGCAAATGGCACGCCCAATATCTTACTCAAGAGCAATTTGAAAAGCAGCTTGCACAACAACTTAAGAAGAAGCAATTTGGAGACCATGAAAAGCTCCGAATATTAGGACTAAGAGTCACCGATAGCGAAATAGACGTTGCTGCGGATTTATTGACCCACCTCTCTAAACATTTCGAAAACGGATATGCTCTGACGAGCCACAACCCTTGGACAATTGTAGTTAAAGGCGAAAGTCCGGATACGTTCTTTCAGCTAAAGAAAAAGCTCCTAATGAGGAGTTCGATAATGTTTAATGACGGATACGAGAGCATTTGTTTTTCACCGCTTCGGTTCATGGAGCCCCCAATCCGCGTTACCAAAAAGAGGTCGAATCTAATACAAAATCTATCGTTTTCGATTAGGATCGTTTCGATTGAGAGTTTCCTCAAGCTTTCGGTCGAAGACCGTGCCGAGCTAGGTAAGTATTCATGTTGGTATGATCTGCAGGCACCCTCCGATTCGTCATGTCCAGGCAACCAAGTTTTAGTTGCTGGATGCACCATTGAATCTCTAGCTAACGCTTTTAGAAAGGTTTTGCCGAAATGACGGATTTGACTGAGATATCGAAGGTTGTGTCTGTAACGCCACAGCTTATCGAGCTCGAGGTATTTGACACCAAAGCATACAGGCAGTTAACGAGTCCATTAAAGGTTGGGGACTATATCCAGGTCTCTAACAACTATGACGGGGAGAATGCCCTTGTTGCTGTGGTTCGGGGGTTCCGGGTTAAAGACTCGGTTATACGGGATGCGACGGTTGATATTGTGAACGATTCAGCCGGGCTCGCAGTTGAGGAACCTCAGTTTGTCATAGGGATGCAACCAGTTGGAACGATAAAAGAAGGGGAGTTTACCCGCGGCGCGAATGAGATCTCGATCCCGCCGAAATATATAAGAGTTGCGCCTGGTGACATTCTCGAGACTATCTACGGCGATGACAACCTGACCTCGCCGCTGGCGTTCGGTAAACTTGCACAGGAAGGATCGGTGTCTGTCAACCTCGACGGAGATCGATTTTTTGGTAGGCACATCGGCGTTGTTGGCTCGACAGGATCTGGCAAGTCGTCGACTGTAGCAGCTATTCTCCAGGAAGGTATCAAGAGATCGTCCGACCAGCGCAGTGCGGGACTCAAGAATAATTCCCATATATTAATCTTCGATCTTCATGGTGAATACCCGAATGCGTTTCCAGCTGCCGCCGTGCTGGATGCGGACAGTATTCTCTTGCCTTATTGGCTAATGAATTCGGAAGAGCTCGAAGAGTTGTTTATAGAGAGCAATGAGCGGAATTCTCATAACCAGGTTTCGCAATTCAGAGCGGCCGTGGTTGCGAATAAGCACCTGCACAATCCAGAAATGGCCACGGTTTCCTACGATGACCCGGTGTATTTCTCGATTTCGGAAATTCTGAGTTACTTGGATAACTTAAATAGGGAGGTAGTGTTCAAGGAGGGGGAGCATTTTGATCAGCCCAAGCGCGCTGATGGGTCTCCGGTTAAGGATCGTTTCCAGAGCTATTTTAAAGAAGTAGTTGATTTTGCGCCTGGCAGCAACGCGAAAGGCCAGAAAGCCGCCAAGGGGCCCTTTAATGGCGAGTTCGACCGGTTCCTTATGCGCCTTAAGACAAAGATGGAGGATTCTCGGCTGGATTTTGTATTAAATCCCAAGCTGAAGGACGGTTCGTCTCCTGGGACTGAAGATCTCGAAGTCATTTTGAGGCAACTCCTTGGTTACGACGGCGACGGCGTAAATGTCACAATATTCGATTTGAGCGGCGTGCCTTTTGAAGTCCTCAGCAACCTTATCTCGCTGGTGTCGAGGCTTTTATTCACCTTTTGTATGCACAGAAAACGACTACAGCGCAACCTGCGCGGTCTGCAGGATCTTCCCTTCCTGCTTGTCCTCGAAGAGGCTCATAATTACATATCAAGAACCGAGGACGCGAAATATAAGTCAGTCCGAAAGTCTATAGAGCGAGTTGCGAAGGAGGGGCGCAAATATGGGCTTTCACTCATGGTGGTGAGTCAGCGGCCGTCCGAGATATCGGAAACAATTTTCTCTCAGTGTAGTAATTTTGTCGCGATGAGATTGACGAACCCAATCGACCAGAATTATGTCCGTCGTCTTTTGCCCGATGATGTCTCCGCTGTCACTGATTCATTATCGCACCTGGCACAGCGAGAGGCTTTAGTGATCGGCGACGCAGTGGCAGTCCCAACGCTTGTCCGTGTGAACGCGGTCGAGGACTTGCCTTCTTCTTCTGATGTCCAGTTCTTGCGGCGGTGGAGGGAGAACTGGGACGAGGCGCAGCTCGTTGCCATCATTGAGAAAATGGTAGGGCGGGACCTTTAGAATCTCGGCTAGGGAATCTGGGGTCCTGGGCGTATTGACCAAACGCTCGGTAACGGACATGGGGAACTGTAATCTGGAAATTCCCCGCGGTTTCCTCGCGGCTACCAGGCACTCACTGAAGCGCTACCGGGTAGTCTCGACACCGCCACTCAACGGTCGGCCGCATGATTCACTCCTTGAAGGTCGCTTTTCGGATCGCCTCGAGTCTCAGCTGATTCATCCTCGAGGTTTTGTTGCTGTCAATCACGGGCCTTTTCGGGTAGATAATTTCAGAGTGGTGAAGATCTTCTAGCGCCCTTTGGAAAAGATGCAGCTTTGAGTCATGGGTAAAAGCCCCACGCGCTGCGCAAAATTGCTTTGCTCTGGGGACCCAGGAGTAGCGTGAGTCATGCACAAGTTGGTATTCGATCGCCCGCTTGTAGAGGGCACATAACCAGTCGGCGAATTGGATATTCGAAGATAGTTCACTATCGATATGCATTGGTGGCTCGACAATTCTGCGCATTTCCGGAAAGTCAGATGCCCGTCCAAAAATATGCGCGTACATTTGCGGCAGCCGTTGCTTGCGGGACTTTTCGTTAATTTGGTCCATCATGACAAGCACTGATTGGTCTAGAGAGTCTGCGTGGCGGGCGATGCGGTTAAGCGTTTCTCGCATTGAGGTTTGTTCGCGTTCCAGGAACTCACGAGAAGAGCAGTTGGTTTCTCTTGGGGTACCGATTGGCTTTTCTTCCGCATAATAAAAGAGTTGCCCATCGAGACTGCGGAGCTTTGATATTAGGCTTCCCAGAAGCCTAAGGTTCTGAGGTCGATCCTCCGCAGCTCGAGCAAAAAGCAAATCTGCGCCTTTTCGCTCCCACCTGCCGGGGTCTCGACCATCCGGAATATCGTTCTGGAAGAACTGCCTCTTTTTATGCGCGAAGTGAGCCCCAAATTGTCGAGCATTATCCTCGGGAAGAATGAAACCTCCATACCCGAAAGCGGGACTGTCGGCGAATCGAGAGTGCGAGGGGTGAACAAAAGCCCCAGGCGAGCCAATTTCGTCGATATATGCCAGTAGCATGCTGCCCCCGGGTCGATAGAGTAAATGACGCGAGGACCTCGCGATGGCGAGGTCCTCGGAGTTGTTGCCCGGGGTATTCTTGCAAAAGCTCAACGCCTGGCTTACATCTAGAAGGCTATAGGGTGCGAGGGAGCGCCGCAACTTGTTTTCCGGCAAAACTGTCTGCCTATGGCTTGGGAGTAATGGGTGAGGACTTAGTGAACCGCGGGGTGCTGGTTTAAGTTAAGGGTTCAGGAAGGAATGGAACTCGCGAAAGCTTGCTTGTACTCAAACGCGAAACCCCGCGTCCGACTGGTCATTTCAGTCGGGCGCGGGGCCTTACAAGTACAGCTCCTCCAACTGGGCTCGAACCAGTGACCCTTCGATTAACAGTCGAATGCTCTGCCAACTGAGCTATGGAGGAATATTCACTTTGTTGCCGTCCTGCTGCGTTCCCGCTGCGCTCTGTGCAACGAGTACTTATTCTGTCTTATCTTCTAAAAAGAAACAAATCGGCAGGTCAGGTAGACCAAATAGGGCAAACGATACAAAAAAGTGTTACTGTGTGTGGCATGCAGAATCGTACCCTCGCCGCCGCCACCGCATTAGCCGTGGCCAGCGCCGCTTTTTCTCCAGTTAGCGCACACGCCGCAAGTCCATATTCCAACGTTGAAGCGTTCCAACGCGACGCGACTGTCGTGGTGAACGACATGAGCTCTGTCAAGAACAGCTACGAGCGCGCCGCCGGCTCCAGCTTCGACGACGCAGTTGCCGCAGGCAGCTTCACTGAAGTGGTCAAGCACGCTAGCCGTTTCGACATCATCATGACCGTCCTCTTGAGCTCCTTCGCCGTCGGCTCCACCTGGTACTACATGGTGCTTCAGGGCATGATCCCGAACCCGCTGCCCGGCGTTATTCCCTCGACTGCTCAGCAGCACCGCAGGTAAACGCAAGATTTCTTCCTTCCACTCGGCCTCGTCTTACGCCACGTAGGGTGGGGCCTATGCGTTTTATTAGCCACGACCAGGTTTTTGCCACACTTACCCCGGCTGCGGCGGTCGCCGCTTTGCGCGACACGCTTGCCGAAGGGTTTGATCCCGCAACGGACCCCCTGCGGGAGAAGGTGCAGCTCCCACACGGCGAGATGCACCTCATGCCTTCGGCTACAGACAGCGCGGTTGGAGTGAAGATCCTCGGCATCCAGCCTTCCGACTCCACCGAAGACGTTCCGCTCGTGCAAGGCTCGTACCTGCTGATGGGGGCGAAGACGCTCACGCCGCACACGCTTATTGATGCCACGTCGCTGACCGCGCTGCGCACTCCGGCCGCCTCCATCGCGCCGGTGGTTGAGTTGCTGACCGCCTCCGAGGAACCGCTCGACGTCGCTATCTTTGGCACCGGCGCACAGGGACTCGGTCATGCTGCCACGCTGGAAAGCGTGCTTGATGGCGTTCGTGAGCTGCGCATTACTTTTGTCTCGCTTACTGAGCCGGCGGACTTCTCTTACGACTGGGTAGAGTCCGGCACGGATGCAGCCAAGGACGCGATCAAGAACGCTGAGCTCGTCATTACCGCGACGACAGCCCCCGAGCCGATCCTGCATGCTGCAGATCTTGGTGAGCGAGCGATCGTGCTGGCGGTGGGCGCGCACACGGCCGATACCCGCGAGCTTGCGGCGGATGTGTTCGAGGGCGCGCAGGTGATAGTCGAGGACCCCACGGTGGCCTACCGGGAGGCCGGTGACGTCGTGCTTGCTACCGAGGAAGGCACCGTTGCACGCGAGGACCTGGTCACCATGGCGCAGGTCGTGCGCGGCGAGGTGGAGCTCGCACGCGATCGTCGTTTGGTGTGCAAGACCGTCGGCATGCCGTGGCAGGATCTTGCCACTGCCGAAGCGATCGCCGCCGCAGCGGACGCGTAGAGCGAAAACCGGGGGTAGGGTAGTGGGCATGAAGAAGACACTGCTGCCGCTGGGCGTCGCCGCTGCCGTCGCCTGTACCACCGTTACGCCCGCCTACGCCCAGGAGGCGCCGGATGCCCCTGTCGCTGAGCAGGAATCCGGCTCTGGTAGCTCGGCTGGGGATGAAAGCCAGGAGGGGGACGCGGGGTCGTCGCTAAGCACTGGCGCGATTGTGGGCATTAGCCTCGGCGTGCTGGCGCTGGTTGGTGCCGGCAGCTACTTCGCGGTGTCCCAGGGCCTGATTGACGTGCCTGGGCTCGAGCTGCCGCAGGTGCCGGGGCTGGGCGAGCTTGGTGCGCTTGCCGGTGCTGCGGGGCTGGCGATCCCGGCGCTGAGCGCGGGCAAGCAGGAGAAGAAGGCATCGTGCCAGCCGGGTGCCTTTGACGCGATCGTGCCGGGTTGGCCTGCGCCGACGGGAACGGCCGTGCAGTACTGCGATGGCAAGTGGGCTGTGGCCGGCGCGAAGCAGTCCGACTGGATCGTCGCGTTCCGAGCAAATGGTGAGAAGTGGGTTGCGGTGAAGCCGGATGGGGAGACGAACACCGGGTTCAAGTGCTACAACACGGCAACGCTGCGGGGGCAGGGCGCGCCGAAGCAGTTCACCGACAAGCTGCAGACCTGCTAGCGCAGGGCCCGGGCGGCAAGGGCGAGTTTGCGGTGATTGGGCACGCGGATGCGGGTGCTGCGAAGCGCGTCTGGCGGGGTGGCCTCGATGCGGTCGGTGAGGTCTTCGAAGATCGCGGTCGCGGCCCGCACCGCGGGGCGAACTCGTGGTGGCAGGTTGGGGATTTGTTGCTTGGCCTGGGCGAGTTCGGTGCGGATTTCGGGGATGAAGGGGTGGACGGGGGAGCTTTTGAGAGCGTGCTCGGTGTAGTGGCGACCGAGGGCGGAGTCCTCGGCTTGGTCGCGTAGGAAGTTGATCTTTTGGAAGGCGGAGCCGAGTGCGCGG
Organism: Corynebacterium imitans; assembly: GCF_000739455.1. Taxonomy (NCBI): domain Bacteria; kingdom Bacillati; phylum Actinomycetota; class Actinomycetes; order Mycobacteriales; family Corynebacteriaceae; genus Corynebacterium; species Corynebacterium imitans. The sequence goes on along the minus strand of NZ_CP009211.1, from coordinate 1,830,351 downwards.
GCACCGCTGATCAGTTGCGGGGTGAGCGCGGCGTCGTTGCCGCGGAAGAAGACGCGCAGGCAGAGCAGGCCGATGACCTCGGCGGAGCCGTAGATGTAGTCGTCGAGCGGCAGGTCTGGCTGGTCGGGAAGGTCTGAGCGCATGGAGGCGAAGAAGGCGCGGACCTCCTCGTCGGGGAATTGGCAAGCGCGGGCGGTGGCGGCGTAGGCGTGGAGGACCGGGTCGGTGTGGAAGCGGTGTGCGGGTGCGTGGAGGACGGCCTCCTCGTAGGTGTTGAGAGCGGTAGTGGGGCACTCGTTGGCTTGGGCGGTGGCACCGTCGACAATCTCGTCGGCGATGCGCACGACCGCGTACAGGTTGCGGATGTCGGTGCGCATCGGCTGCGGCAGCAACTTGGTGGCCAGTGAGAAGCTGGTGGAGTAGTGCGCCATGACCTGCGCGGCTGCGCGGTCGCAGGCGGCGTCGTAGGTGTCCAAGTAGCTGCCGGTCATGATGTATCAGCGTATCGTGTGCGGCGGAGCCGGTAGCATCGGGCGCATGATTATTCCGGTTGGATGGCCCCGCCCGCGCGCACTCGCCGGGGGACTGCTCGGGCTGGGTATCGTGATGCTGCTCAGCGCCGGGCAACTGCCGGACTGGCGGGCGCTGACGTTTCTGGGGCTGGCGCTCGGCGTGCCCAGTCTGGTGTGGCTGGTGGCAGATATTTGGTTTGTACGGCCGCGCGGGGTGGCGTGGTGGGTGCTTGTGGCGGTTGCCGTTGTGGCGGGCGTGTGGGGGATTGCGCTGTTTCCGGAGCGGTGAGTGGGAATTACCCCACGCAGGGGGAGGTTTATAGGGGGAGAATCGTTGATCCACTGCGGTGTTCGGGAGACGCGATAGGATTGCAAATATCTGACCCGTGACTGACGTTAATGGAAAGGAGGTGGCGAGACCATGGGAGTGACAGTGACATCGCCGAGGGATGACGCGCGGCAGCTGCGTCGCGACGTGTACAACGTCAATGGGAAGATGCGTTTGCCTATAGACGTTTTTGAGATTGCGGAGCGCTTGGGCATTCGCGTTGAGTCGACGCCACTTCCGCAGAACGTTGCCGGGTTCATTATCAAAGAAGCGGATGAAGAGACGCCAACTATCTACCTCAACGAGGAGGATGGCCCACAATGGCAGCGGTTCACCGTTGCTCATGAACTCGGGCACTACATCGCGCACCGCGAAGATGCCGAGATCGCGTACGTGGATAATCGTGATGAAATGGCTTCTTCAGGCACCGACCCCTTGGAGCGTCGCTGTAACGCATTCGCTGCGGAGCTTCTGATGCCAGAGGCACTAGTGAAATGCTACTGGGCCGAGGGCTGGAAATTTGAGGACATGCGCCGTCGCTTTGACGTGTCAAAGGCGGCGATGCTCAACAGGTTGAAGCACTTCGGATTTATCTAAAGGAGTCATCCAGCATGAGTGCGCATGACGAAACCGCTGAAGCACGGAAGCTTAGGGAACAAGCTGAAGAAGGTGCTACACGGGAGCGGAATGCGCGCGGTGAATCGTCGTCAAGTGCTTTGGCGAGTACGAGTCGGGACGCCGCGGAGGACAATCTTGAAGACGAAGCGGGGACTCAGTCCAGTCTTGACGCGTTGAAGCTTCGTCGGCAATTGACGTATCTGGACAACAAGCGACAGAACTTAAAACTACAGAAGCGCGTTGCGGACGCTGCTATGTGGGCTGTTGGCATCCAAATGGGTCTGACGAACTTCGCCTTCTTTGTGTATATGGGGCAAAACGGATTCAACCCGGAGCCGCCGGTCATGATTGCGTGGATGTCGTCTACCGTGGTGCAAATCGTGGGCATCGTGGTGGTTGCGGCGAAGGGACTCTTTCCTCAACGCACAGGTGCAGGGCAGGCCGAGGAAGAGCAGGAACTCGGGTAGCGGAGGCAGCTCACTAGAGTGAGAAGCGTGTCATTGTTTCTTGCTGTGTAGAGGTGTGCAAAGTGAATCGTGTGGTGGTAGCGCTCGGCGCGGCGTGCGTGCTGGCGCTTGCGGGGTGTTCGGGTGCTGGGACTGGATCTGGTGAGGCAGAGTCGACGACGGTGACGTCGATAACCGCGGTGCCGGAGTTCGCAGCGGTGGGGGATACCGTGCCCGTGGTGTGTGACGGCGGGGAGTGCGAGGGCAGCCTCGAGGTTGAAGAGGTCTTGCTCGGCGGGCAATGCGCGGCCGGCGGGGAGGCTGACGTGGCTGAAGGCGAGACGCTCGTGCAGGTCCGCGGCGTGCTGAGCGCTTCTGACGGGGAGGTCTACCTGGATACCCCGGTGGTGTGGGATAAAGAAAGCTTCAAGAACACGGGCAAACCTGCGGATGCGTGTGAGCGACCTTCGGGGTACGAGCCGTGGCCAACTGGTGCGTCGGCGGGAGAGAAGGTGCGCGTGTACGGGGCGTTTGTAGTCCCGGAAGCGGCAGTGATGCTGGGAATTGCGGACGCGAAGTTCGACCTGGCGAAGGTGGGTGCCGCGGAAACTTCCGTTGCCGCGCCGGCAACGCAGCCGAGTGTGGTGACGGAGCAAACCATTCCGGAGGCGCCGACGGAGGAGGCGGAGCCCGTGATCGGCTTTACTGGGGCGCCCGGCCAGGAAGCGCCGCAGGTGATGGACAAGCAGATCGCGTCGTGTGGGGATCCGAGTATTCACGAAACGGGGACGACGTTCTTCACCGATGGCACGAGTGGATGGACGCAGCAGTGTGCGTCGCAGATGTGGCCGGCACAAGAGGCGATGATCGCGGAGCAGGAGGCTGACGCACCTGTCGAAGGCCCGGTTGATGGGGTCGAGGAAGATTACGAGTAGATTGCTCTGACATATGAAAGAGCGGTCCGAGAATAAAAGCTCGGGCCGCTCCCTGAAGCACAAAGATAGAGCGAATTACTTCAGCACTGGGGAAAGCGCTGCGAGGCCGTTGGCCTCTGCGCGCTTGTTCTCGTTGAGATTGTTCACAGCTTTGAAGTAGATATGAACTCGGCCGCCGCCGCGGACGTCGATCTTTTGGGGCTTTGACTCACCCTGCTTGACGTAAACCTTGCCACGTTCGCCGCCGTCGAGTGTGACTGTGACGATTCCTACACCGCCGGAATTAGGAACAGTGTCTGACCATGCAGCGGTGAAATTCAGGCTTTCGTATCCTGCTGGCACGATGAACTGCTGGTTGCTCAAGTGTGCATTATTATCGGTCGAGATCAGAGATTTCGCATAGTCCTTGCCGTCCACCGTCACGGACACGTTCGATTTGAGCGCACGCGGGTCAAACTTCTTTTGGTCGACCAGGTAGTTGCTCACGGTGGCCTCCGGCTTCGAGAACCCACCCTTCGAGTCGGTTGGGCGACTATTGTTCGTATCGGCGGTGCCGCCGAGTGCGTTGCTGCTGGAGCCATCTTCCAGGCTCGGAATGAGCACGCCGAGAGCGGTAGCGATGGCAACGATCGCAGCGACGACTGCGGGGACGAGTTCCTGGATGTCTTTCATCATCCGGGTAAGTTCACGAGCACTTGGCACGGGAAGTATTCCTTTCAAGAGAATGAGGGTGGAAATAATGACATATACATCTAACCACGAAATTCCAGCCCCTGCTGGGTAAATGTACTGGTTAGTACAAGCTTTTTGGCAGGGAAAGGGGCGGCGTTTCCAGGTTGCGTGACAGGCTCGGGAATAGAACTCCTGCGAGGAATAAAAGGTATTTTGCCGCCTCAAGGCGAGAGGCTCTTTCCGTACTTCGCGTGTGATGCCCTGAAACAACCCCGGCCCCGCGCTCCTTGGGGTAGGAGGCGGGGCCGGGGTGAAGGGGGCGTCGAGAAGCGGGGGCTAGCCCACCTGGTAGTCCATCGGCGAGCCCGGGCCGAGCGGGATGCCCACGTAGTACCAGATGAGGAAGAAGATGAACCAGCCCGCCATCATCGCGATGGTGTACGGCAGCGCCAGGGACATGAGCGTGCCCACGCCGGCCTTCTTGTAATAGCGCTGCAGGAAGGTCAGTGCGAGCGCGAAGTAGGGCGACATCGGGGTGATGATGTTCGACGGGGAGTCGCCGATGCGATAGAGCATCTGGGTGACCTCCGGCGCGATGCCCACGTACATCATCATCGGGACTACCACCGGGGCCATGAGTGCCCACTGCGCGGAGCCCGAGGTGATGAACAGGTTGACCAGCGCCACCATGATCACAAAGCCGAGGAAGAGCAGGACGTTTGGCAGGTTCCAGCGCTGGAGCAGTTCCGCGCCGTTAATCGCGGTCCAAGAACCCAGGTTGGACCAGGTGAACCAGGCCAGGAACTGGGAGACGGCGAAGAAGAGCACCAGCATCGGCAGCAGCGACTGCAGGCCGCGCGCCATGAACGCCGGGATATCCGCGGCTGAGGTGATCGTGCCGACGATCAGGCCGTAGACCAGGCCCAGAAGGAAGAACGCCAGGGCGATCGGCACGGCAATCGCGCGGATCAGCGGGGACTCCATGAAGCCCTCCTCCGGGCGCGCGAACGGCGAGGCCGGGACGAAGAGCAGAACGAAGTAGGCGATAAGGAACAGCACGAGCGCCACGGTGGACCACAGCATGCCCTTCCACTCGATGGGGGAGAGTTTGAGCTGCTCCTCGGTCAGCTCGCCCTCTTGGCGCTCGTATTCCGGCTCTGGAGTCTCCTTAGGTTTGCCAGCGGCCTCCTCTACCAGCGGGTCGCCGGAGTCGGCCTCTTTGAGGGCCTTGGCGTGCTCGCGGCTTTCGATCTTGTCAAAAGCGAGTTCCTTGGTCTCGATGTGATCGTGGTTGACCAGCGCCTGCGCCTTCTTGTCCACGAAGAACTCAGTCACCGCAGTGATCACCAGCGCGAGCACCACCGCGGACGGGATGACGAAGTAGATGTTGGCCAACGGGGAGACCTCGTAGGCCTCGTCGACAATGTTGGCCGCCGAGGTAGAAATGCCGGCGAGCAGCAGGTCGGTGATGTTGAGGATCAGCGAGGCATTAAAGCCTGCCGACGACGCCGCGAACGCCACCATCGCACCCACGATCGGCGAGCGCCCCACCGCGTGGAAGGCGAGCGCGCCCAGCGGGATGATGATCACGTAGATCGCGTCGGAAGCCACGGAACCGGTCACACCGGCCAGCGCCACCATGAACGTGAGCATGCGCGGGCCAACCTTGGCCACCATCGCGCGCACCAGGGCGCCGAGGAAGCCAGTCTGCTCTGCTACGGCCACGCCCAGCATCACCGAAAGCACCACGCCGAGCGGCGGGAAGGCGATGAAGTTCTCCACCGCGTCGGTGACCATGCGCGAGATGTTCTCGCCGGTGAGCAGCGATTCCACCTCGATGGTCTCACCCGTGCCGGGGTCGACGGCGCTCATGCCGATTTTGTGGCCGATCCAGGAGGTCACGGCAACAACGCCGGCGAGGATGACGAAGAGCCAGAAAGGATCCGGCAGCTTGTTGCCGACCCTTTCGATGAAGCCGAGGAAGCCTGCGCCCTCGCCGTCTTCGTGCTCGTGGCTGTCTTCGCGGCCCTTGGCCTTTTCGTTCGTGCCCGTGTCTCCGGGCGGGACTTTAGAGGAACCGGTCATCGATTCTCCCTCTCGTGCTCGTTGGGGCCCGCGCTTTTTTAAAAAAAGTGCAGGCTGCGTGCAGTTATGAAGGCCGTTCGGCCGGTGACCCTTACCCCTTCCGGCGCTCAGGTGTAAGCCAGCTTACACAAACCAGGTGTCGTGTACACATTGGTAGGCTTGAAGCTCATGCACGTCGATTTAGCCCCGTTTCTGGATTCCTGGCCCGCCGACAACGTCAGCGCCGCGCTGATTGGCACGCGCACCGGCACGTACGGCGATGCCGAGGGCGTCTACGAGCTGGCCAGCGTGACCAAGTTGCTCTCGGCCTACGGCATCCTGCTCGCGGTGGAGGAGGGGGCCTTCGAGCTGGACACACCCTGCGGGCCCGAGGGGGCGACCGTGCGGCACCTGCTCGCGCACGCCGGTGGTGTGGGCTTTGATACGCGCGAGTTGCAAAAGCCAGTGGGCGAGCGGCGCATCTATTCCTCCGCCGGCTACGAGATTCTGGCGGACTTTTTGGAGGAGGAAACCGGGATCGGCTTCGGCGACTACTTGCGTGAGGGGGTCTTCGAGCCGCTGGGGATGCGTACGGCGGAAGTGTATGGGTCGGCGGGCCATGGCGGGCGGGCGTCGATAAGCGACCTGGCGCTGTTCGCGCAGGAGCTGCTGGAGCCGAAGCTTCTAGCAGAGGGGACGCTGCGCGAGGCGTTTTCGAACCAATTCGGGGACCTGCGCGGTGTTGTGCCAGGCTACGGCATGCAGAAGCCCTGCCCGTGGGGCCTTGGCTTTGAGATTAAGGGGGAGAAGGCACCGCACTGGACGGGCGACGGGATGCCCGCGGACACGGTCGGGCACTTCGGTATGGCGGGTACGTATCTGTGGGTGGCCGACGGGCAGGCGATGGTGGCGCTGACGGACCGTGAGTTCGGCGACTGGGCGAAGCCGCTGTGGCAGGAGACAAACACGGCTGTGTGGGAGGCGCTGATGGGGTAGAGTGTTTTTACATCCAGGGGGTATGCGGGAGGAGATGTTATGGCCCAAGTAAATGACGTGGCGCGCTACATCCTCGAACGGCAATCGGGGAGCGTCAGCACTATGAAGTTGCAGAAGCTGATCTACTACGCTCAAGCGTGGAACTTGGTGTGGGATGAAAAACCGCTATTCCACGCGCGCATAGAAGCTTGGGCCAATGGGCCAATCGTGCGGGAACTTTACGATCAGCACCGCGGGAAATTCACCGCAGAGCTTGCGATGTTCCCCGGTGACTCCGGCAACCTCACTGACGCTGAGAAAGAAACCATCGATGTGGTCCTAGAGGCGTACGGGCACCTCAGCGGCCAGCAGTTGAGCGACCTCGCGCACAGCGAGCGGCCTTGGCGAGAAGCACGAGAGGGCATCGCTGACGGCGAGCCCTCCACGAGCACGATCAATGAAGAAGTCATGCAAGACTTCTACAGTGCCGTCCAGTCCGCATCTACGGCGTAGAAAATGGGTGGCAAGCGCGCTCGCAAGAAGCTTGCGAAGCAACGGAACAACGCCAAGATCAAGCAAACTCCATTCCCGGATGCCGGTGACGCAGAAAAGCGCGTCCCGGGTGAAGCCTTAGCATCCGAAGGGTACCGGGAAGAGTTCGTCCGCTGGACCGCGAGAGAAATTGACGCGATCCCGGGGAACGATGGAAGACGCTGGGACCTCTCCGCCTCTGAATCAGTGGAACTACTGAAGTTTCTCGACGAGGTAACCAGTAAGAAGTGGAAGGATTGCCTCGCTGAGACGGTCATGTCAGGGAGAAAGAAACGGGCACGGAACCATGACCAAGCCATCGAATCTCTTTCCAAGGAAGCACAAAAGAGGCTCAGCGAACTACCTGCCGTAGAAGAACGACTGTTTCGCTTTCGACTCTCTGGTGAAACCAGATTGTGGGGCTTCCGATCGGGGGCGCTCTTCAGGATTCTTTGGTACGACCCGGAACACCAGGTTTCCCCGGTGTCGTTGCGGAACACCTAAAAATCCATTTTCTACCCGTGTGATGCGGCCGTTTTTGCAATAAACTGTGGCGCATGACAAGTGGCATCGATAACGCCCAGGTCCCCGCGCCCGGGCAGAAACTCCCGTCCTCACAAGTGTGGCCACTCATGTTGGCCCTGCTCACCGCCGTTTTCGCGTTCCAGCTCAACGCCTCCATGCTCGCGCCCGCGCTGGCTACGATGCAGGTGGAGCTGGACGCTACCGCGAGCCAGATCGGCATGACGCAGACGGCGTTCTTCACCGCGGCGGCGCTGTTCTCGCTGTTTATGCCGCGGTGGGGTGACCTGATTGGCCGCCGGAAGGTGCTCGTGGGCATGATGGCCGTCACCGTTGTCGGCTCGATCATCGCCGCGCTATCGGTGAACGTGACCATGCTGTTTATCGGGCGCGTGGTGCAGGGTGTCTCCGGGCCGACGGTGGCGCTGACCTCGGTGATGCTGCGGCAGGCGGTGCGCGATGAGAAGCAGTTCGCGTTCCTGGTGGGCATTTTGACCTCCATTAACGGCGGCATCGCGGGCGTGGACGCCATCCTCGGCGGCTGGCTCACCGCCGCCTTCGGGTTCCGCTCCCTGTTCTGGGTGATCGGCGCGTTCGCACTCGCCGCGGTCTTTACCATCCGCTACGGGGTGGCGGAGACGAAGTCCAACGAGCTGCAGCCGATGGACTGGAAGGGGGTGGCCTGGCTCGTCGTGGCGATCGGCACGATCCTTACCGCCTTCAACGAGGCCGGCGCGCTCGCCGAGGCCAACTGGTTCATGGTGATCATCCTGCTGGCCATCGGCGCGGCCGCGCTCGTGGTCTTCTGGCGCGCCGAGCACTCCACCCACCACCCGCTGGTGCAGCCCGACCTAATCAAGCAGCGTCGTACCTGGGCGCTGTTGACCACCACCACGCTCACCATGACCGGTATCTTCGCCGTGATGAACGGCCTGGTGCCCAACCTGGCCCAGGACCAGGTGCACGGCCCCGGCCTGTCGGCCGGCACCGTCTCCTTCTGGACGCTTACGCCATACGCCATCGCCGGGCTTGTCGTCGGGCCGTTGGCCGGTTTCCTCGCCGGCCGACTGGGCTACAACCTGGTGCTGAAGATCGGCATCGGTGGGGCGGCACTGTCGGTGCTCATGGGGATTTTCATCGTGGGCAACCCGACGCCGGTGCTTCTGCTGCTGCTTTCCATCGCCGCGGGTATCACGTACGCGGGCATCGCCAACATCATGCTTGGCTCGCTGCACGTCACGCTCGCGCCGAAGTACAACCAGGGCTACCTGCCGGGCCTGAACGCGGGCGCGTTCAACCTCGGCGCCGGCATCTCGTTCACCGTCATCTTCGCGGTGGTCACCTCGTTCGCGGACCAGGGCGGCGGCTACCGCGCCGGCATGATCGCGGGCCTGGTGCTGCTGATTGCCGCGTTCTGCACTTCCTTCCTGATCCCGCGCCCGCAGGATCTGCCCGACACCATCGCCGCTGAGGAGGCCAACCGTGCGTAAAATTATTCTTGACTGTGACCCGGGCCATGATGATGCAGTCGCTATTCTGCTCGCGCTCGGCGACCCGTCGATTGAGCTGCTTTGCTTAACGACGGTGGGCGGCAACCACACCATCGACAAAGTCACACGCAACGCGGCCCAGGTGCTTACCGTCGCCGGACGCACCGACGTGCCCATCTACCGCGGCGCGCACCGCCCGCTGGTGCGCGAGGTGGAAACCGCTGAGGCCGTCCACGGCGACACCGGCATGGAAATCCACGGCTTCGAGCTGCCGGAACCGGACGTCGAGGTCAGCGAAACCCACGCGGTGCGCGCGATCATCGACACCATCATGGCCGAGGAACCTGGCACCGTCACGCTCGTGCCCACCGGGCCTTTGACCAACATCGCGCTCGCGGCGCGCCTGGAGCCGCGCATCGTCGAGCGCGTCCGCGAGGTAGTGCTCATGGGCGGCGCCTATGCCACCGGCAACTGGACGGCCTCGGCCGAGTTCAACATCGTCGTCGACCCGGAGGCCGCCCACATCGTCTTCAACGAGTCCTGGCCGGTGGTCATGGTCGGGCTGGATCTGACCCACCAGGCCCTGGCCACGCCCGAGGTGGAGCAGCGCTTCGCCGCACTCGGCAGCAACGTGGGCGATCTGGTCGTCGGGCTTTTCGACGCCTTCCGTTCCAACTACAAGGACAACCAGGGCTTCGACAACCCGCCGGTGCACGACCCCTGCTGCGTGGCCTACCTCATCGACCCGTCAGTGGTAAAGACCGTGCCCGTACCCATCGACGTCGAACTCTCCGGCGCATTGACCACCGGCCGCACGGTTGCGGATTTCCGCGCGCCCGCGCCTGCCGATTGCACCACGTTTGCGGCCACCGAGCTGGACGTGGACAAGTTCTGGGACATGGTGGTCGATGCCGCTCAGCGCCTGGGGTAGGGGGTACGCCGGGTGAGGCGTTAGCATTCCTAGCTATGTTGCACCTCCCCATCGCACTTGCCATCGGCGCGCTGATCCCCATCCAGACCGCCGCGAACTCCCGCCTGCGCCTAAGCGTAGGCAACCAGCCGGTGGTCTCCGCAATGCTTTCCTTTAGCATCGCGCTGCTGCTGTCCATCCTGGCTACCGCCGTGCTGGTGGGCAACCCCGTGCCGCAGTTCGCGCCGGGGACCCACGCGCCCTGGTGGATCTGGCTCGGCGGGTTCATGGGCGCAGTCTTCGTGCTGGGCAACATCCTGCTCTTCCCCAAACTCGGCGCGGTACAGACCGTGGTGCTCCCGATCCTGGGACAGGTCATCATGGGGCTTACCATCGACTACTTCGGCCTGTTCCACTCGCCGCAGCAGTCGGTGAGCCTGCTGCGCGTCCTCGGCGCAGCAGTAGTGCTTCTCGGCATCGCGGTGGTGCTCGGCGTGCGGCGCAATGCCGCAAGCGGCGACGCCGACGGGGCCGGGCTGTGGCTCTACCGCCTGCTCGGCGTCGCCGTCGGCATGGGCTCGGCAATCCAGGCGGCGGTCAACGGATACCTGGGCACGATCGCGGGCTCCTCGCTGCACGCCGCCGAGATTAACCTGGCGGTCGGCGCGCTGCTGCTTCTCATCGCGGTGCTGGTGACCAGCCCGCGCCAGCTCACCCGTACACCCACGGCGGGGCCGTGGTGGATGTGGCTGGGCGGTGTCGTCGGCGCGACTTTCGTCATCGGTGGCGCGACACTCGTACCCATCCTCGGCACGGCCACGACCGTGATCGCGTTTAACGCGGGCACCATCGCGGGCGGCCAGGTGATGGAATCAGTCGGCGCTTTCGGCGCCGCCAAACGCAAGATCAACGCGACCCGCGCGGCCGGGCTCGTGTTGATCCTCGCGGGCGTGTTGGCGGTGCGGCTGCTCTAGGAGGTGTGGTGGACCTCGGCCAGCTCGTAGACCGGCGTGTCCATCCCCTCGTAGCGCGCCTTGAGCTGCAGGGAGAGATAGCGCGAGTAGTGGCGCGACTGGTGCAGGTTGCCGCCGTGGAACCACAGCTGGTCCACCTGAGTCGGCTTCCACATGTTGCGCAGCTCGCGCTCCCAAGGGCCCGGGTCCTTCGTGGTGTCTGAGCCCAAGCCCCACACGCGGCCGACCTTATCGGCGGTCTCCTTGTCGATGAGGTGCTCGACCCAGCCGTTCATTGAGCCGTAGCCGGTGGCGAGCACGATGACGTCGGCGGGGAGCTCGGTGCCGTCGTCAAGCACAACCGAGCGCTCCTTGACCTCGGCGATCGAGGTGGGGGAGTGGACGGGGATCGAGCCGTCGGCAACCAGCTCCGAAGCGCCGACGTTGATGTAGTAGCCGGAGCCGCGGCGCAGGTACTTCAGGAAGAGCCCGGAGTCATCGTCGCCGAAGTCCACCATAAAGCCGCGGTCGGCGAGCGCCTGGTAGAACTCCGCATCCTCCTCGCGGATCTGATCAAACGCGGGCCGCTGCGCATCGGGGAGCACCTTGTACGGCCAGGAGGCGAACAGCAGGTCGGCCGTGTCGGTATCGATCCCGGCCTCCACCGCGTCTTCCGAGTACAGCGGGCCGAAAACGTGCTTCATCAACGAGTCCGACTGCGACACGTGCGTGGACGAGCGCTGGATCATCACCGGACGCGCACCGTTGTGCACCAGGTCCGCGGCGATGTCGTGGGCGGAGTTGTTCGCGCCCAGGATCACCACGTCCTTGTCCTTATCACCCTCGCCGCCGGGGTGCTCGGAGGAGTGTCGGATCTCGCCTTGGAAGTCTTCTTGGCCCTTGAGCTGCGGGCGGTTCGGCACGCCCGACATGCCGGTGGCAAAGACCAACTGGGTCGGGTGCAGCGTAAGTTCCTCGCCGTCGCGTTTCAGGGTGACGTTCCAGCGCTTTTGCTCATCGTCGAACTCGGCGTGGGTGACCTCCGCGTTGGTCCAGTAATCAAGGTCCATGATGCCGACGTAGTGCTCGAGCCAGTCGCCCATCTTGTCTTTCGGTGTGAACACCGGCCAGTCGTCTGGGAAGGGCAGGTAGGGCATGTGGTCGTACCACACCGGGTCATGCAGGCACAGGGAGTGGTAGCGGCCGCGCCACTGATCGCCCGGGCGGTCCGCCTTATCGACGATCAACGCCGGCACCCCCTGACGCTTCAACCTCGCACCCAGCGCAATGCCGCCCTGGCCGCCGCCGATGATCAGCACGTAGGGCTGCTCGGAGATGCCCAAGGTGGCGCGGCGCTTCTCGCGGCGATCAGCCCAGTTCTCCGGGTCCTGCTGTGGCCCGTGCTGCGCGCCGAGCTCGCGGTTGCGTCCGCGCTTTTCCGGGAAGTCCTTCAGCTCGCGGCCGGAAGTCAGCAGCGTCCACGCTTTGCCAGCTCGAAGCCTGGCGATGCCGCGGCAGAAAAAATTGCCGGTCTCGCAGGTGAACTGGATCCTCGTGACCCCATCGCCCTCGTCGACGACCTCGGCCAGCTCCGTGTTGGTGATCATGCTGTCCGGGTGGGTGGCGGTGACCATGCGTGCGATTTCCTCGCGGCCCTCAGCGGTGTACAGGTTCCACGTCATGGCGGTGAGGTCGCGCCAGAATCCCTCCGGTTCGAACAGTGCGGCGGCAGCCTCGCCGGCGGCCGTGGGATCGGCCTGCGCAGTCGCGGCCTCGAGGTCGTTGAGCCATTGTTGTGCGGTGGTCTCGGTCATGGGAGTGCCTTTCCATCAGTTAGGGGTGTTGGGCGACACAGTACACGCGCGCCTGAGGTGTGCGCCACAACAAATTCCAAATGTGGCGGCCGTGATCCGTGTGTCACCCTCTACCTCAACTTGAGTAAATAGGGGGATCAACCTGCGGTTGAGGGTTGCCGGGGTGAACTTGTGTGGCGCAAGATTGGTCGCGAGATACAAGAGGCCGTTGGGGAAGACGAACCTCTCGTCTTACACTCCGCCGCCGCGCCTAGTCACCGCGGCCGGAACCCGCCTAGTCACCGGGTGTGGGGTGTCCACCGCCGCATGCGGGACCGCGCAAGGCACTAGTCACGTCGACGCGCAGTCACACGCATGCGGCACCGCGAAGCACGATACGGAAGGTCCCCAACTCATGACTACGACATTGGTCGCGCCGTACGCCTCGACGGCTACGTTCACGCGCGCCGCAACCGCGCCAGCCGCACACGCGCCCACTGCCGCCGCGACGTTGGTGGTGTCCGGGATGAGGCGGGGGTGTCGGCGTGGCGTCGAGAAGCTGCTCTGCGAGCTGCCCGACGCGCCCACCACGGATGACGAGGACGCGATCTGGTTTACCCGCTGGCAGCGCGAGGCCGACGGCACCTACTGCTGCCGCGAAACGCTGCGCGCGCCCGCCGAGGCCCTGGACACTTTCGCCGAGCGCTTGGACGCATACGCCAAAACGCACGGCTTTGTAGCGCGCGTCACGCCGCGGCCGTACGATGGGGCGCATGTCTGATCAATACCGTGTACAGAACCCGGCAACCAACGAGGTCGTCGAGACCTTCGACTTCATCACCGACGCCGAGCTGAGCTCCGCCCTCGACCGCGCCGATGAGGCCTTCACCCAGTGGCGCGAGGTGAGCTTCGACGATCGCGCCAAGCTGCTGCGCGAAATCGCCTTGCTTTTCGACGCCAAGCGTCCCGAACTCACCCGCATCATCGCCGAAGAGATGGGCAAACCGCTTGACCAGGGCGAAGGCGAACTCGACGACGTCGTGAGCATCTTCAACTACTACGCCGAGCACGGCGCCGCGTTGAGCGCCGACGAGCCGATCGAGCACACCGGCGGCGAGGCCGTCATCCGCAAGGTGCCCATCGGCGTCATCGTGGGCGTCATGCCGTGGAACTTCCCGTACTACCAGGTCGCGCGCTTCATCGCGCCGACGCTGATGGCGGGCAATACCGTGCTGCTCAAGCACGCCGAGATCTGCCCCCGCTCGGCGGAAGCCATCCAGGCGATTGTCGACGAGGCGTGCGCGAAAACCGGCGCGCCCACCGGCATCTTTACCAACATCCGCGCCACCCACGACCAAGTGGCTGACCTGCTCGCCGACATCCGCGTGCAGGGTGTCTCACTTACCGGCTCCGAGCGCGCCGGGCGGGCCGTCGCCGCCACTGCCGGCCAGAACCTGAAGAAGGCGCTGCTCGAGCTCGGCGGCACCGACGCCTACATCGTGCTGGACACCGACGACGTCGAGGCTGCGGCCGACACCGCGTGGGGCAAGCGTCTGGCAAACACCGGCCAGGCGTGTACGTCGAACAAGCGCATCATCGTCATGGACGACATCTACGACGACTTCGTCGACGCCATGGTTCGCCGCGCGAAGGACTTCACCCAGGGCGATCCTTTTAACCCGCAGAAGGGCCACTTCTACCCGCTGTCCTCGCGCGGTGCGGCAGAAACCCTGCGCGACCAGGTGCGCAAGGCCGTCGAAGAAGGCGCCACGCTGCACGTCGGTGGCGAGCTGACCGGCGAAGGCGCTTACTTCACGCCCGCCGTGCTTACCGACGTCCCCGTCGGCTCCGAGTCCTACCAGGCCGAGTTCTTCGGGCCCGTCGCCGAAATCTACAAGGTCGCAAGCGACGACGAAGCCATCGAGCTGGCCAATAACTGCAACTACGGCCTGGGTGGTGCGGTCTTCTCCCAGGACGAGGAGCGCGCCAAGAAGGTGGCCAACCGCGTGGTCACCGGCATGATCCACGTGAACATCCCGCAGGCGCGCGGGCCCGAGCTGCCGTTCGGTGGCGTGAAGAACTCCGGCTTCGGCCGCGAGCTGGGCTCGCTCGGCATGGACGAGTTTGTGAACAAGCAGCGCTACTACGTCGCTGACTAGTCGCCGAAGGGCGCCTCGATGCGCCCAACCAAATCTGCGACGGAATCCACGATCGCGGTGGGGCGGTAGGGGTAGCGGGCGATCTCCGCATCGTCGCTAATCCCGGTGCGCACCAGCACGGTGCGCATGCCCGCCTCCATGCCGGCCTTAATGTCGGTGTCCATGCGGTCGCCGATCATCACCGTGTTCTCCGAGTGCACGCCTAAGTTATTCAGCGCCGAGCGCATCATCACTGGGTTGGGTTTGCCCACGTAGTAGGGGTCGCGGCCGGTTACCGCGGTGATCATGGCCGCCACCGAGCCGGTCGCGGGGATCACGCCGTTGGGGCCTGGGCCCGTCAGGTCCGGGTTGGTGGCGATGAAGCGCGAACCGCGCCGGATGAGGTTGCACGCCGTGGTCAGCGCCTCGAAGGAGTAGGTGCGGGTCTCGCCGAGCACCACGAAGTCCGGGTCCGCCTCGGTAAGGATCCAGCCCATCTCGTGCAGCGCGGTGGTCAGCCCCGCCTCGCCGATCACGTACGCGGAGGCCTCGCCCGCCTGCTGCGAGAGGAACTTCGCCGTCGCGGTGGCGGAAGTCCAGATGCGCTCCGGTTCGATGTGCAGCCCCATGCGGGTGAGCTTGGCAGACAGATCGCGCGGGGTCTGCATCGAGTTGTTCGTGAGCACCATAAACGGGATGTCCTGCTCGCGCAGCCGCGAGATGAATTCGTCCGCGCCCGGGATCATGTCGCCCTCGCGGTGCAACACACCGTCCATGTCCGTCAAGTACGCGATGCTCACTGCTCATCCTCCAAGTAATCTGCGAGTTCGCCGACTGTCTCGCACTCATCGTAGACATGCTCGGTGACCCGTGCGCCGAACTCATCCTCGATGCGGATAGCCAGCTCGATGCGGTCCAGCGAGCTGATGCCCGTGTCCGTGAGCGCCGTCGACGGGGAAACGCTATCCTCTTCGCCGGTGACGCGCTCGATCAGCGCGGCCAGGCGCGAGAAGGTGTCGGCGGGGGTGTTGTTTTCGGGCTCGTCGGCGTCGAGAAGCTTGCTGAAGTCACCGAGGTTGAGGCGTTGCGAGAGTTCCATACACCCCATAATAAGGTGAATGACATGCTCCGCCCGCTCGCCTATGCGCGCACACTCACGCCCGCCGCGCGCCGCAATCTGCTCCGCACCCGCGCCAAGCTTCACGACGCCGACGGCGCCATCGGCCTTGCCTACACCCGCACTGGCACCGTGGATGTAGCGGGCAGCGAGGTCCACTTCTACGAGACCGGGCCAGAAGATCCGGCCGCGACCACAGTGGTGTACGTCCACGGCTTCAATATTTCGGCGGAGACGTTTTATATGCAGGTGCGTGACGTCGATAAGCGGGCACCCGGCGTGCGCCAAATCCTGCTGGACCTGCCCGGGCACGGGCAAAACCCGACGCCTGACCCGGCAGCGCTGACCATCGACGCCGCCGCCGACGCCTGCGCCGCCGTCCTGCGTGCCCGCGGCGCGCGCGGCCCCGTGATCGTGGTGGGGCACTCGCTCGGCGGGCCCGTGTCGCTTTCGATGATGCGGCGCTACGCCTCTGAGTTCGCCTGGGCTGGCAGCGTGCAGATCTCCAGCGCAGTCGAGCCTTTCACCATGCAGGGCCTGCCGCAGATCCTCGCCGGGCCGATCGGGCGCATGCTGGAGACCGTCACCCGTGCTACCCCGCGCTTCGCCGAAGGCGTGCGGGAGGTGGTCACCGACACCATCGCGCCGGTGCTGGCTTTGGGCTTCTACTTCCGCCCGATGACTTACGACATCGTCGACTTCCACGCCGCAATGATCCGCGAAACCCCGCTGGAAACCTACGCCGGCTACTTCCAGGACCTGCTGGATCACTCCGAGCTGGACGCTGGCACTGTACTTGCTGAGCTTCCTGGATATATTCTGGTTGGTGACCGAGACAACGTCACCCCCGTGTCACAATCGGAGGTACTCCGCAGCATCTGGCCCGGCGCCTACATGCAGGTCCTGCCAGACTCCGGGCACATGCCGCCACTCGACGCGCCGGGTGCCGTCACCACCGCCATCGTGCGGCTGATTGAAGGAGTCGAGCCATGAAGCGGATTGTGAGCGCGAGCGTTGTCGCCGCCTGTCTGGCTGCGGGCGTTCTTGTGCCTGGTGAAGTAGCGGCAGCCACGCCGTGTACCGCGCGGGGCGACAGCGGAGTCTCCGACGGCACCCAGATGAAGGACAAGTACGAGCCCTACATCGACACCACCCCGCGCACCGTGTACAACGTGCCCGGCTATTACGTCAGCACGGGCGCGCTCTACGACCTCAAAGGCATGCCTAAGGGCGCGACCTGGGCACTTGCCACGCAGGACAACCTCACCGCACCGATCAAGGTGCAGCGCCGCGGCGAGCAGCTCGAGCTCTTCCTCCAGCACAACCTGCGCAAAGAGGGGGCGCCTCACCCCTCCGTCCAGCGTGGCCCCAACACCACTGACAAGCTGGACATACGCATCTGCTACCCGGACGACTCCACCGAGTTGGTCCAGATGCGCCCGCAGCTCGTGCCCGGCCAGAGCTTTCTTTACGACGTCACCTACGAATCCCAGCGCGCCAACCCAGGCCAGCGCCTGACCATCCGCCCCGAAAACGGCAACTACCGGGAGTTCAACACCAACCCACTGCAGCTGCCTAAGGATGCTTCGTGGACCGTCCGCTCGCACGCGAGCTGGGATACGAGCATCGACAAGCAGGGGGTAGTGACCACTACCGTTCCTCGTGACTCCCGTGCAGGTTCCGAATTTACCGTCGCGGTCCTCTACGCCGACGGCACCACCGACGAGGCCCGCTTCACGGTGGGGAATACCGGCAAGGGTGCCACCGACAAGCCTGCTGCGCCTGGGGTGCCGCCTGTGGGCCAGTCCGGATCTTCCGCCGGCCAGATCGCCGCGCTGGTGATCGGCCTGATCGCCGCGATCGGCGGTGCCGTTGCGTTCCTGCTGCCGCAGTTGGCCAAGATCTTCGGCGACGGGCTGAACTTGCCGGTCTAGCCGGCAGCGCGTGAGAGATTCCGCAGTAGTTTTTACCCGACCTGGGCGAATGCGCGCCGAGGTGCAGAATTTTTCACACGTTCACTGGCCCAATCCCGCACCGCATGAAACGCAAAACGCCCCCTTCCCGGCAAACAAAACCGGAAGGGGGCGCTTCACTCACGCGAACGGCTTAGTCTTCATCGCCGCCGTTCGGGTTGGGGTGCGTCGGGTCGTCGATGTGCATGTCCTTGGCGGCCTTGCTGACCACATCGCGGTCGATCTTGCCCTCGTTGGCCAGGCCAAGCAGGGCGGCGACTGCCATGGACTCCGCATCGATGTTGAAGTAGCGGCGGGCAGCCTCGCGGGTATCGGCGAAGCCAAAGCCGTCCGCACCCAGCACGATGTACTGGCCCGGCACGTAGGCGCGGATCTGCTCCTGCAGGCTGGTAGCAAAGTCCGAGGTAGCGATGTACGGGCCCTCGGTCTGCTTCAGCTGTGTGGTAGCAAACGGCTCTTCTGCTTCCTTCTCCGGGTTGCGCAGCTGCTCGTTGGCCACGCGCGCGCCGTCGCGAGCCAGCTCGACCCAGGAGGTCACCGAGTAGATCGCGGCACCGACGTTGTACTCGTCCTGCAGGATCTTCTGGGCGCGCAGCGCCTGCTGCATGCCGATACCGGAGGCGAGCAGGGAGACGTTGTGCTCCTTCTTCTCGCCCTCGTCGTAAAGGTAGATGCCCTTGTGCAGGCCCTCGACGTCCAGGTTCTCCGGGCGGGCCGGCTGGTGGGTCGGCTCGTTGTAGACGGTGATGTAGTACATCACGTCCTCGTCCTCGCCGGAGCCGCTGCCGTACATGCGCTCGATGCCCTTGGACACCAGGTACGGCATCTCGTAGGCGAACGCCGGGTCGTAGGTGATCACGGCCGGGTTGGTCGACGCCAGGACAGGGGAGTGGCCGTCCATGTGCTGCAGGCCCTCGCCGGTGAGCGTGGTGCGGCCGGCGGTCGCGCCGATGATGAAGCCGCGGGCCATCTGGTCGCCAGCGGCCCAGAAGTTATCGCCGGTGCGCTGGAAGCCGAACATGGAGTAGAAGATGTACATCGGGATCATCGGCTCGCCGTGGGTCGCGTACGACGTACCGGCGGCGATGAAGGAGGCAGACGAGCCGTCCTCGTTGATGCCTTCGTGCAGGATCTGGCCGTCGGTTGCCTCGCGGTAGGACAGCTGCAGGTCGTGGTCGACCGGGACGTAGTTCTGGCCCTTCGGGTTGTAGATCTTCTGCACCGGGAACCAGGAGTCCAGGCCGAAGGTGCGGGCCTCGTCCGGGATGATCGGTACGACGCGCTTGCCCAGTTCCTTGTCGCGCATCATGGCCTTGAAGGTACGCACGAGCGCCATGGTGGTGGCGACTTCCTGCTTGCCCGAGTCCTTGAACAGGGCCTTGTAGGTCTTCTCAAAGTCCGGCTGCGCAAGTGCGGTGTAGGTTTCGCGACGCTCCGGCAGGTAACCGCCGAGCTCCTCGCGGCGTGCCTTGAGGTACTTGATCTCCTCGGCGTCCTCGCCCGGGTGGTAGTAGGGCGGCAGGTAGGGATCCTTCTCCAGCTCCTCGTCGGAGATCGGGATTTCCTGCTTGTCGCGGAAGAGCTTGAGGTCCTCCAGGGTGAGGTTCTTCATCTGGTGGGTGGCGTTGCGGCCCTCGAAGTTGTGGCCGAGACCGTAGCCCTTAATGGTGTGCGCGAGGATGACGGTCGGCTTGCCCTTGGTCTCCAGCGCGCGCTTGTAGGCGGCGTAGACCTTGCGGTAGTCGTGGCCACCGCGGCGCAGCGCCCAGATCTCCTCGTCGCTCATGTCCTCGACCAGCTTCCGGGTGCGCTCGTCGCGGCCGAAGAAGTGCTCGCGGACGTAGGCACCGTCGTTGGCCTTGAAGGTCTGGTAGTCGCCGTCCTTGGTCGTGTTCATGATGTTGACCAGGGCGCCGTCTTCGTCCTTCTCAAGCAGCTCGTCCCACTCGCGGCCCCAGACCACCTTGACCACGTTCCAGCCGGCGCCGATGAAGAAGGTCTCCAGCTCCTGGATGATCTGGCCGTTACCGCGCACCGGACCGTCGAGACGCTGCAGGTTGCAGTTGATCACGAAGGTGAGGTTGTCCAGCTCGTAGAGCGAAGCCATCTGCAGCAGGCCGCGGGACTCCGGCTCGTCCATCTCGCCGTCGCCGAGGAAGGCCCAGACGTGCTGGTTCTCGGTGTCCTTGATGCCGCGGTCCTGCAGGTACTTGTTAAAGCGGGCCTGGTAGATCGCGTTCATCGGGCCAAGACCCATGGATACGGTGGGGAACTCCCAGAATTCGCGCATGCCGTGCGGGTGCGGGTACGACGGGATGCCACCCTGCGGGCGGGAGTGCTCCTGACGGAAGCCGTCGAGGTCGTCCTCGCTCAGGCGGCCTTCGAGGAAGGCGCGGGCATACATGCCGGGGGAGGCGTGACCCTGGAAGAAGACCTGGTCGCCGCCGTGCTCGGCGTCCTTGCCCTGGAAGAAGTGGTTAAAACCGACCTCGTAGAGCGCGGCTGCGGAAGCGTAGGTGGAGATGTGGCCGCCGACCTTCACACCCGGGCGCTGCGCGCGGTGCACCATGATGGCGGCGTTCCAGCGCATCCAGCGGCGGTAGCGCTTCTCAATCTGCTCGTCGCCGGGGAATTCCGGCTCCAAGGAGGTGGGGATAGTGTTGACGAAGTCCGTGGAGGACAGCGCTGGCAGCTGCACGCGCTTCGCATTCGCGCGCTCCAGCAGTCGCAGCATGAGGTAGCGTGCGCGCTCCGGATCAGACTCTTCGAGCAGCCCGTCGAAGGAATCCATCCATTCCTGGGTTTCCTCCGGGTCGCTGTCGTGCAGGTAGGAAGCTACACCGTCGCGAATCAGCTCGATGTTCGACTCTTTGGCCTGGTCTTTCTCTGCCACGAGAAAACCTCCCTTTGTTTTGGGGCAATCGTTCCCCACCACCCTACTTCGTTTCAGGATTTCCGTCATTAATGGGCCATTGCTTATCGACGCCACATTTACCCTCTCGCCCGCCACAATCCACACAACAGATGTAAGCTCTATTGCACTGTCTTTGAATCGTCTACATGGAGGAAACAAAACTTTGGGCGCCGCAGGTGTCAACACGTATGCAGACCGGCTGAACATTCAGCCTGACAACGTTGTGCAGGAGATCGGCTGGGACGAAGACGCCGACTCTTCCATCTCGGAAGCCATCGAGGACGCAATCGGTGAGCAGCTCCTAGACGAGATGACCGACGAACTCTGCGACGTCGTACTGCTCTGGTTCCGCTCCGACGACGGCGATCTTGTCGACGCACTCATGGACGCCATCCGCAACCTGGGCGACAACGGCTGCGTCTGGCTGATGACCCCGGGTGCCTCCAAGCCCGGCGGTGTCCACCCGGGCGAGATCTCTGAATCCGCCCAGCTCGCGGGCCTGATGCAGACCAAGGCGGACCGTTTCGGCGAGTGGCAGGGCTCCTGTCTCACCGCAGCCGGCACGAAGAAGCAGTAAGCGGCGCTGACCTGCCGGTTAGGCGGTGAAGCGGTGGTTCTGCTACTGTTTACCGCTAGCGCGCCGTTAGCTCAGCTGGAAGAGCAACTGGTTTACACCCAGTAGGTCGGCGGTTCGAGCCCGTCATGGCGCACAAGATGCAAGGCCCTTTCCGGGAGACCGAGAAGGGCCTTGCGCATGCGCGGGGGGCGTGAAAAATCCCGCACCGCAACTAGCTCCTCTTGGGCGAATACGCTTCGCGACGTTGAATTTTTCACACTAGGGTTTGCGAATTTCGAAACCCTGTTGCCTCAACAAATCGACCGCAGTAGGTAGGTTGCGCATAATCACTGTTTCAGTTTGTGCCTTGTAAAAAGTATCCCTGCCGGATTGAACCCGTTCTTCCCAGCCAGCGAGCGGCTCGGCACCGAATTCACGAATCAGAAGTTCGATTACGTCTTCAAGACAAACGCGAAAGCGATGACCGCCCATGGGGAAGTGAATGTCCTGTTGTTGAGCAGCGGTGTCATACTTTCCTGCTCGAGCGAGCAATAGACCTAGGGCAACAGAGTCGGCGTGAAACTGGAAATGGCTCGCGGGTTTATTCCAGGCGCTACGGTCATATTCGAATCGAACTATAGGCACGAACCTACTTAGCGCTTTGAACTCAACTTTGAACGTGCTTCCTTCGACGGCTAAGTACTCGCCCGTCGAATCGGTGCACAGGCGAAAGACGCACCGAAGGTGCAAGCGTTTGCTGCCACTGTGATTGATATGAAGCACTTTTGAGGCGTTGAACGTCGCTCTACGCTTTTCCGCATTTGTCGGGAGACGTTCGAGATGAGTCTCCCCAGCGAGTGTTGAGTCGAGCAGCTCTTCAATTTCGCTTGCGAAAGCCTCGACCAGGTCGTTGAACGTGTGCTGCTCCATCGAGACTTAGCCGTCGATCAGCCAAGAGAGCGACTCGTAGCGGTCGAGGAGTGCTTCTTCGCGGAAGTTCAGTTCTCCGGCTTTGCGCAGACGGCGCAACATTGCGACGGTGTATGGCGACATCTCGCGCTCAACTTCGTCGCGCTCGGCTCGAAGCTCCGCACTCGTCCTCGATGCGAACAATGGGGCTGACATGTTTCCACCTCACTTCAAAATTAAATCCCTACACACACAACTGTATTCCGCTGGGAGAGTTTTGGCTCCATCTGTGTTAATGGTGCGCAAATACCTAGCTGTAAACTACAGGGTTCTGCAAGCTTTACGCGGCACCTAGGAGAATGCGGCAGTGGATCAGCGCAACGGGTATGCGGTCATTGACCTCGAGACCACCGGCTTTGGCAAGTACGACCGGATCGTGGAGATTGGCGTGGTGCTGCTGGACCCGGACCTGAATGAGGAGGACCGGTGGCGCACGCTGGTCCAGCCGATGCGCGACATCCCCAACTCCGAGATCCACGGTATTACCGCGATCGACCTGGTGGAGGCACCGACGTTTGACCGCATCGCCGAGGAGTTCCGCGCGGTCGTGGGCAGTCGCACGCCGGTTGCCCACAACGCGCCGTTTGAGAAGCGCTTCCTTGCCGCCGAGTTCGACCGGGCCAACCTGCCCGACACGCTGCCGGAGCATTGGGTGGACACGATGAAGTTGGCGCGGGAGTACGTGGGCGTCGGCAAGCTGAGCGAAGCGTGTAAGTTCGCGGGCATCCGCAACGAGCGGGCGCACTCTGCGCTTGGCGACGCCGCCGCCACCGCCGAGCTCCTGCGCTACTTCCACAGCGCACACGGGCGGCACTCCAGGATTGGCCAGCTGACGCACCAACTGCCGGCGAGCGGGGCGCGCGCCGAGGACGCCTACCGCGATCGACTTGCCAACGCGCTGCGCGACAAGCAGATCACGCGCGAGGAGGCCCACGAGCTCGAGGCCGCCGCGACTGGGCTGGCGCACGAGGACGTCGAGGCGATCAACGAGGAGTTCATCCGCCAGCTCGTCGTGCAGGCCTGGGCCGACGGCGTGGTCACGGACGCCGAGCGCGCCGAACTGCTCGCCATCGCCGACGCGCTCGGGGTGGACCAAGCGCTGGTCAAGCGCCTCATCAGGCCCCTGCCTACCGACGTCACGCTCTCGCCGGGTGACCGGGTGGCGCTGACCGGCACGCTCGCCATGCCGCGCGAGGAGTGGACCGCCCGCGCCACCGCCGCGGGCCTCGACGTCGGCGGCGTGACCAAGAACTGCGCCGTCCTTGTCGCCGCCAACCCCGACACCATGAGCGGCAAGGCGCGCAAGGCCCGCGAGTACGGCGTGCCGATCATCGGGGAGACGCAGTTCGCGCACCTCATCGCGACCATGGGAACCTCCGCTTCGCTTATCGACGCCCCCGCAGCCGAAACCTCACCCGTACGCGTCGCCGCAGCGTGGATCGCCGAGCACGCGGACCGTCCGCTGCACGAGCTGGCACCGCAGCTGCGTCCCGGGGATGCGCCAGAGGCGACGGGGACCGGGATTGATAAGTATCTCGAGCTGTGGGGCGAGCACTTTCCGCAGATGCTTGAGGCCAGCGCCGCCGACCTGCGCAAACTCCACGGGGTGGGGGAGAAGCGGCAGCTGAAGCTCGTGGAACTCGTGGTAGAGCTCGCCGCCGATGGTGCCGCCGAGCCAGCTGAGACAGTCGCGCCGGAACCCGAGCCGCAAAAGGCTTCACCCTACGAGGAACCCGCGCCCACCAAGCCGAAGGACACCACCGACTGGGCCTACCCGACACCGGAAGAGCTCATGCAGGAGGCAAACAAGCCGCTCTCTACACCCGTGCCCCAATACGAGGACCCATTCGCTGTCCTAGCACCGGAAACGCCGAAGAAGAACCGCGCGGCGCAGGTGTGCAAGTGGTCGGCGATTACGGTGGTCGCGTCCTTTGTGTTCATGATGATCCTGGTTGGCGCCTTTGATGCGGAGGGCGAGGATCCGC
Organism: Corynebacterium imitans; assembly: GCF_000739455.1. Lineage (NCBI taxonomy): Bacteria > Bacillati > Actinomycetota > Actinomycetes > Mycobacteriales > Corynebacteriaceae > Corynebacterium > Corynebacterium imitans. The sequence continues at coordinate 1,805,950 of NZ_CP009211.1, read as the reverse complement.
TGTCCATTCTCACCGCGCTGGTGTTCCTCGGCGCAGGTGTGAGCACGGTGATCTCGGGGATCGTGGCGATTATCGCCTGGTTCCGCCGCAGCTAGCTCTCCGCCTCCGCGAACAGGACGGTAAACAGGTTGTCAATCGCGGCGTTGCGGGCCGCTGCGCGCGCCGCTGCGGCCGTCACCGGCTTCTTCGCGTCCGGTGCGGTGTGCGGGGCGGGGCGGCCGTGCACCACTGCAGTCCGCGTCGCACCGGCATCGATTTCACTGAGGTAGACCACCGCGGTCTCCCCGTCGGCGGTGCTGAAGATCCCGGCCTCGCCACCGTTGGGGATCGCCGCGGCGATCAGGTCGGGGATCAGCCCGTGCGAGCCGTTGACACGGTCCGGCTCCCATCCGCCCGCAGAAAGATCGTAGGAGACGTCTACCACGTCCCACTCGCCGAACTGCAGGCGCGCGGTACCGGTGTCCAGCGAGCCCGGGTCGGGCACCACCGTGACGTCGCGCAGATCCGTGCCCGCCGGTGCGCACACGGCGCGGATGTAGGCGGGCAGCTGCGCGTGCGCGGTGGGGTAAAAGCCGGTGTTGTCGGGGAAGGTGATGTTGGTGAAGAAGGGGTGCGCGTCGGCGTCGATAAGCGAGAGCACCGTCGTGGCGGGCGCAAGCCGGAAGCACTCGAGGTCATCGCACACGCCGTCTTCCACATCGGCCGGCTCGATGCCGGGACTTAAACGCAGCCCGGCGCGGTCGAAGAGATCGAGGTGGGCGGCCAGGATGTCGCGGTCGGTGACGGTTAATTGCGGTGGCATCGGACGGGTCCTTCCTTCGCTGAAAAGGTTAGCGTTCCTCCTGCCTATCGTAGGCCCGTTGCCACGGGTTGCGCCTGCTTTGCCCGTAGCGCTCGCGCGGGGGCGCGGCGGCGGCCTCCTCGACAGCGGGAGTAGTACCGAGTTCTTCCTGCTCTTCGCGGAAGCGGCGGCGCTCGCGGGCCTCGGCGAAGATGAAGTAGAGCAGCCCGGCCGGGGCCATGATGCCAAAGGCGATCCACTGCAGCCCGTAGGAGAGGTGGTTGCCGGTTTCCAGCATGGGCAGCGGGATCGCGGTGAGCACGCCGGGCTGTTCGGATAAGAGTTGCAGGTAAGGCGCAGCAAGTGAGGTGCTGGTCAGTTCGCCGACTTGGGCGGGGTTGATGGAGTAGACCATGTCGTAGCCCTGGTCGTGCATCGGCGCCTTGGTGTGCTCTGGTTCGCCGGCGAGCAGCATCGCCGTGATGGTGACGTCGCCTGCTGGGGCGGGTGCGATCTCGGGGACGTTCGTGGAGTTCTCCGCAGGCACCCAGCCGCGGTTGACCAGGATGGTTTCGCCGGATTCCAGCTCGAAGGGGCGCAGGACCTGGAAGGCGGGGTTGCGGTCCACCGGCCGCAGGCGCAGCAGCACGTCCTCGCCCACGTAGCGGCCGGTGGCGATAACGCGCGACCACTCGTCGTCCGGGCCGAAGCCGTCGAGTACTTCGGCAAGCGGGACCGGGTCGTGGTCGAAGGCCTCGGTGATGTGCTCGTTGCGCTGCTCGAGCGCCTCGTTCTTGCCCAGCTGCCAGGGCGCGAGGAAGGTAAAGGCGTAGTAGGAAAACATGGCGATCAGGATGGCGGCGATGATCCAACCGGGGTTGAGAAACGCCTTCCACCCGCGCTTAGTGCCGCCTGTCTTACCCTGTTTGCCCTTCACGCCTGCCTAGTCTAGCTGGTTGTTCACCCAGGCGATAATGCCGTCGGCGGCCGCTTCGATCTGTTCGCGGGTGGTGGTAAACCCGTCCTTGCCGCCGTAGTAGGGGTCGGCCACGCCGGCGCCTTCGGGCGCGTCCGGGTCGAAGGAGCGGATGAGCCGCACGCGATTGTCGTCGACGCCGCGGGCGACAAGTTCGGAGACGTGGTTGGTATCGAGGGCGACGATCAGGTCGGCATCGTAGCGCTCCCCGCCGAATTGGGCGGCGACGTGGTGCGAGCCGTCGTAGCCGTGCGCGGCCAGCTCTTCGCGTGCCCGCGAGTCGGCAGGGCCGCCGACGTGCCAGCCGCCGATGCCCGAAGAGGTCACGCGCACGCGATTGCCCAGGCCGGCGTCGGCAAGCTTGTCGCGGATGATCACCTCGGCCATTGGCGAGCGGCAGATGTTGCCGGTGCAGACAAAGTCGATGTGGATCGGGTTAGCGGTACTCATTGATAATCTCCTCCAATTCGCGCGCCGTGTGCGCGGTGTGCGTGGCTTGCGCCCATTCTTCTTCCGTTCCGTAGCCCCAGGTCACGGCCACCGACGGCAGGCCGAATTCAGCGGCGCCGCCAAAGTCGTGGGTGCGATCGCCCACCATCACGGCGCGGGCGGGCGCGTGCTGCGTCATGACGTAGTCCAGCACCTCAATCTTGGTGCTGCGCCCGACGTCGTGGTTCGCGGCACCGAGGAAATCGATGTGTTCTAAAATCCCGGCCCGCTCAAGTGCGAGTCGCGCGAAGCGCTCGCTTTTCGACGTCGCCGTGCACACCCCCACGCCGTGCCCCTTCCACCGAGCGATCAGCTCGGCCATGCCGTCGAAGACTTCGAAGCGCTGCCAGCCCTCGCCGGACATGTAGGCCGAGTACGCCTCCATCGCCCGGTCGACCTGGTCGGGGGCAAGTCCCGCGGCAGCCATGGAGTCGCGCATGGGCGGGCCGGGGATGCGGCGGATGAACTCCTCGCTGGGGCGCTCGATGCCCACGGCGTCGATGCCGCGCAGAAAGCCTTCGCGGATGCCGGGGTAGGAGTCGATGATGGTGCCGTCGACGTCGAGAAGCACTGTAAGTTTCGTATCCTTCACGGCCCCCAGCATGGCAAATTTGTAGGCTGGTTGCCATGACTGTCGTATCTGATGTTGTTCGCGCACTCGAGACCGCCTACCCGCCGCAGCTGGCTGAAAGCTGGGATGCCGTGGGGTTGATCTGCGGGGACCCGGACGCTGAGGTGGAAAAGGTGGCTTTCGCGCTCGACTGCACCCAGGAGGTCGCCGAGGCCGCAGTTGCTGCTGGCGCGCAGATGCTGGTCGTGCACCACCCGCTGCTCATGCGCGGGGTGACCTCGGTGGCGGCGAACACGCCGAAGGGCAAGGTCGTCCACACCCTGATTTCCGGCGGCTGCGCGCTGTTCGCGGCGCACACAAACGCCGATTCCGCCCGCCCCGGCGTTTCTGACGTGCTCGCCGAGCTCATCGGCGTGCGCCCGGGACGCCCGATCAAGCCGATCTTCCTTAATGGCACCGACAAGTGGGGCGTGCACGTCCCGCCGGAGGATGCGGACGGGCTCAAGCGCGAGCTCTTCCACGCGGGTGCCGGCGAGATCGGCAACTACCGCGAGTGCGCGTTCAGCCACGAGGGCACCGGCGAGTTCACCCCCGTCGAGGGCGCCGACCCCACCGATGGCCAGGTGGGCAAGCACTACACGGCCCGCGAGGTCCGCATCGAGTTCGTCGCCCCGACCGCACTGCGCGCCTCGCTTATCGACGCCCTGCGCACCGCCCACCCCTACGAAGAACCCGCCTTCGACGTCATTCAGATGGCCGAGCCCGCGGGCACCCGCGATCTCGAGACCGCGTGCGGGCTGGGGCGCGTCGGCGAGCTGGAGCAGCCGATGACGCTGCGCGAGTTTACCCAGCAGGTCGCCGACGCCCTGCCCGAGACCGTGTGGGGCGTGCGCGCCGCGGGCAACCCGGACCAGGTGGTGAAGAAGGTGGCGGTCTCTTCCGGCTCTGGCGATAGCTTCCTCGCCGACGCCGCAAAACTCGGCGTGGACGTCTATGTCACCTCGGATCTGCGCCACCATCCCGTCGATGAGCACCTGCGCGCGGGCGGGCCTGCGGTGATCGATACGGCGCACTGGGCGAGCGAGTTTCCGTGGACCAGCCAGGCGGCGAGTATCGTTGAGCCGCTAGGGGTTGAAACCCAGGTGCTTGATATCCGCACCGACCCGTGGACGGTGTCTGCACACCCGAAGGCAAAGAACTAGAAAGAGGACAAGGAGCAACCGTGAAGCTTTCTGCTACCGAGCAGCCGATCCTGCTGGAGCTGGCGCAGGCCGACCGCGTGGCCGCGCACCCGGATTCCGCACGCCCCGAGGAGCAAGAGCTGGAGAAGCTGCTGGGCCAGCGCAAGGACCTGCAAGCCGCCTCCGCTGCCGCGCAGATGGCCGTGGACGACATGGAGCTGGAGATCCTGCGCATCCAGGAGGACGAGCGCAAGCTGAAAAAGCGCGAGTTGGATGACAAGCGCCAGCTCAGCGCCGAGACCAACCCGGAGCGCCGCAAGGATCTGGAGCACGACCGCTACGCCGCCAAGTCACGCATCGCTGACCTGCTTTCCGAGCTGAAGGAAGCCCACAACGAGATCGCCGCACTGCGCAACAACCGCGACAACCACGGCGCTCGCTTAGATGAGATCGACCGTAAGGTCGAGACCGCCCGCCGTGCCGTCGAGGCGCTACCGGTGCGCGAGGACGTGGACACCGGTGCCCTGCGCGCCAAGCTGCCCGCCGACGTGCTCGAGGCCTACGACTCGGTCGGTGCTGCCGCTTTCAACGGCCGGACCTGCAACGGCTGCTTCATCCAGTTGCCGGCCAGCGAGCGCGCCGAGGTGATGAGCGCCGACCCGGATACTGTGCCGCACTGCCCGAACTGCGACACCCTGCTCGTGCGCGTCAAACCCTCCCCGGAGGCGTAGATGAAGGTCGCAGTCTTTACCGACGGCGGCTCTCGCGGCAACCCCGGCGTCGCCGGTTCCGGCGCCGTGGTCTACGACGAGGCGGGCAAGACCCTTGCGGAGATCGTCTACGTGGTGGGGGCGAAATCCTCCAACAACGTCGCCGAGTACCACGGCCTGCTGCGCGGACTCGAGGCCGCGGCCGACTTAGGGGCGACCGAGGTCGCGGTGTCTATGGACTCCAAGCTGGTCGTCGAGCAGATGAACGGGCGCTGGAAGATTAAGCACCCCGACATGCAGAAACTCGCCGTCCAAGCCCGCAAGCTCGCCGGCTCCTTCGAGCGCGTGACCTACACGTGGGTTCCGCGCGCGAAGAACAAGAAAGCAGACGAGCTGTCGAATCTTGCGATGGACGCCGCCGAAAAGGACGGCACACCGCGCATCGTGGGCGGCGCAGCGAAGAGCGCCGCGGAGGGAACCTCCGCGAAGAAAACAGACGCGAAAAAGAAGACCGCGAAGAAAACAGACGCCCCGCACGCCGCCGCGCTCGTCCACGGCGCGACCGACACCCCGCGCACCCGCTTCATCCTGCTGCGCCACGGCCAGACCGCGCACTCCGCAGAGCACCGACTGTCCGGCGTCTCCAACCCGGAGCTCACCGAACTGGGACGCGAGCAGGCGCGCCGGGCCGCCGAGACACTGCGCAGCTTCGGCCCGATCGACGCGATTGTGGCCTCCCCGCAGGCCCGGGCGCAGCAGACCGCACAGGCCGCGGCCGACGCGCTCGGCTTCGAGCGCTTCGAGACCGTCGACGGTTTCCGCGAGATCAACTTCGGCGACTTCGAGGGGCTTACCCGCGCGGAGGCGTATGCGATGGACGGGGAGGCGTTTGGGGCCTGGGAGTCGTCGATAGCCAAGGCCCCGCCGAACGGCGAATCGATCACCGCGCTGCACCGGCGGGTGACGCGTGCGCGCCTGAAACTGCAGGAGCAGCGCGAGGGCCAGACGATTCTGGTGGTGACCCACATGATGCCGATCAAGTCCGTGATCCGGCAGGGGCTCGGCGCCGGCGCGGAGGTGTTCACGCACACCTTCCTCGACCTGGCAAGCATTTCCGTGGTGGATTTTTGGGCCGATTTTGGCGTTGTGCGCTGCATAAACGATGTTGCGCACCACCGGTAGGGTATAGTGACGCCTTGCGAATGAGTTGGCCGGGTGACCGCGGCTGCCCGTACCGCCGCGCATGCGGGCTGGCGGGCGGCCGAGGAAAGTCCGGACTCCACAGGGCACGGTGGTTGCTAACAGCAACCCGGAGCGATCCGCGGGAAAGTGCAACAGAAAGTAGACCGCCCGGGCAACCGGGTCAGGGTGAAAGGGTGCGGTAAGAGCGCACCGGCGCTGGTGGTGACATCGGCGGCCAGGTAAACCCCACCGGGAGCAAGGCAAGAATCCCCGCTTGCTACAAGCGGGGGTCGTCGGACGCGATGAGGCTGCCCGCCCAAGTCCGAAGGTAGCTGCTTGAGGCACCCAGCGATGGGTGGCCCAGATGGATGGTCACCGCCCTTTTTCGGGGCACAGAATCCGGCTCATAGGCCGGCTCATTCGCCTTTTATACAGCGCGCTGCGCGTGCGTCTGGCACGATGGCGGGGTATGAAACTTTATGCCGCGCCGCTGAACTTTCGCGCCATCGCGCGCGAATTTTCCGTCCCCACCGACTTCGCAACACCCGTGCTCGAGGAAGCGGCGCAGCTGACCGACCAATTTGCCGCCGAGCGTATCGACGCCCGCTCGATCCCCCTTGTCACCATCGACCCCGCAGGCTCACGCGATTTGGACCAGGCTGTGCACATCGCCGAGCGCGGTGCCGGCTACACCGTCACCTACGCCATCGCGGATGTCGCCGCCTTCGTCGAGCCCGCAGGCGCAGTCAAAGACGCATCGCTTACGCGGGGGCAGACGATCTACCTGCCGGATGAGCCGGCGCGGCTGCACCCGCCAGCCTTAAGCGAAGACGCCGCCTCATTGCTTCCCGACGTTGACCGCCCCGCCGTGCTCTGGACCTTCGAACTCGACGAGCGCGGTGAAGTTGAGCACGCCCACGTCGAGCGCGCCCTGGTGCACTCGGTGGCGCGCCTGGACTACGAGGGAGTTCACGCCGATTTCGAGACAGGCACCCCGCACCCGTCGATTGCGCTGTTGCCGGAGGTAGGAAGGCTGCGGCAGGGGAGTTCGTTGCGTCGAAAAGCGATCAACCTGCGGCTGCCGAGCGTGCGCGTGGGCGGCGATGCGGACACCTTTGAGCTGTTCATCGAGCCGCGGCATCCGGTGATGGACTACAACTCGGAAATCTCGCTGATGACCGGCATGGTTGCCGGCCGGATGATGGTGGAGGCCGGCGTCGGCTTCCTGCGCACGCTCGGGCCCGCGACGCGTGAGGCGGAAGCGGAGTTCCGGCGCGAAGCCGCGAACTTGGGCTACGAGGTGCGAGGCGAGATCGGCGAGTTTCTCGCGGGCATCGACGCCGACACCCCGCGCGGCATGGCCATGATGCGCGAGGCACAAAAGCTGTTGCGCGGGGCAGGCTACGTCGACCTCGCAGAGAAAGACGCCGAGGTGCATGCGGGCATCGGCGGCTACTACAGCCACGTCACCGCCCCGCTGCGCAGGCTGATCGACCGCTACGCCACCGAAGTCTGCCTGGCGATCTGCGCAGGCCAAGACATCCCCGAGTGGGTGCGCGCGGATGCACCGCGCGTGTTGAAGACGATGGGGCGGACCTCGCAGCTCGCGCACACCGTGGACCGCGCCTGCCTCAACCTCACCGAGGCGACCGTGCTCGCGCCCTGGGTCGGCCACAACTTCGACGGGGTCACACTGCAGGTCAATGACGCCGACGAGGCCCGCATCTTCATCGCCGACCCGCCGGTACTCGCGCCCTCGCACGGCGCGCCGGGGGAGGGCACCGAGACGAAGTTCTCGCTCGTGCGCGCCGACGCCGCCGCGCGCGAGGTGGCCTTCGCCTGGCCCGCCGACTAGTCCGCGGGCGCATCCTCCAGGCAGGCGGTGCGCCCGGGCGTGATCTCCACGATGTCGAAATCCTTGGCCATCGTGCGGGCGAACTCGTCTGCCGTACGCACCGACACCAGCGCGAGCACCGCCTTGGAGGTACCGGTCGCCGCAGGCCGCGCCGCGACCGCCCCGCGCGTCTTGCACAGCTCGACCAGCGCGTCCGGCAGCGTAAGTCCGCGGGCCTCGGTGGGGCTGTTGACCAGGCTGAACAGGTCGTTGGTGTGGCGCGAGCGCAGCGCCTTGGCCACAGCCATGCTGCGTAGTGTCTCTGCCTCGCAGAAGTGCACCCAGGCGCGGGCTTGCTCAGGGGTAGGCGCGGTTTCGTCGCCGACGGTGCGACGCGCCGTGACCCACTCGACGACGCGGTCGATGGCGTCGGGAAGCTTGCGTAGTGAGGTAACGCCGAAGTTGGCACACGCGGCGTCGATAAACGCGCGGTGCGCGGCGATGCGCTCGACCTCGCCGTCATCCGCCTCGCCGAATTTTTCCGCCACCGAGAAGAAACGCACGCCCTCGCGACCCGGGTGCGGCGCCTCGGTGAGCGAGCCGTCGGCGTAATCAATCACCGCGATGCCGGTGCCGCTCGCGCGCAGGGCCGCCGTGTGCCGTGAGCGCAGGCCGGTCAGCGAGGAGTACGCGTCGACGGCCTGGGAGGCGATGTCGGCCAGGCGGGCGCGGAAGGGCGCCTCGTTGAGTTCGGCGTGGCCGGCTGCAAGCGCGAGGCACATCGCCGAATCCGCCGCCCACAGTGCGCCGAGACCGGCACCGAGCGGGATGTCGGAGATCACCGTGACGTCCAGGCCCGCCGTGTCGCGGGAGAGGACCTGGCGCTGGATGAGCTGGTGGACCAGCCCGCCCCAGCGCTTGGCCAGCGGGTGGTCGGCATCGGCGGGCTCGCCAAGCGGCGCGGTGGCCACCACGTCCTCGGAGGCGGGCGCGGAGGCGGCGAAGACCAGCTGGTGGTCATCGCGCGGGCTGAACGCCACCGCTGCGCGCAGGCTGGACAGACCGATGAGCGTCGCACCGCCGAAGTGGTCGACGTTCTCGCCAGCCAGGATCCACGTCGCCGGGGCGCTCGCCACGTGTGCGGGGGCGTGCCCGGTGCGTTTTTCGTGGGCTGTACGTGCGCGCTCCGCCACCGGCGTGGCGTGTTGGGCAGTCGGGTCGGTCCACAAAGACATACGGCGTCCTCTCCAGTCGGTCGGCGTGAAACCCCAGACTACCAACCGCGCGCGGCGGGTAGGGTGGGGCGAAAACCCCGTCAAGCAAAGGAGCACAACGATGGCAGACGAGAAGTTCTACTTCAACCCGACCACCGGCGAGGTCACCCAGGGCAAGGTCGCCTCCTGGGATAACCGCATGGGGCCGTATGACACGCGCGAGGAGGCCGCGCACGCCCTCGAGATCGCCGCCCAGCGCAACAAGGCCGCCGACGAGGCTGACGAGGCCTGGGAAGACTAGAGCTTCTTGAAGGCCTTCTTCACCTTCTTCATCGCCTTCGGGTAGCCCGCGAGCGCGGCCCGGCCGAGCTCGAGTTCGCGCTGGTAGAGCACGCCGTAGGCAAAGGTGTCCTCGCCGCGGGAGTGCGCGGCCTGTGCCAGGCGCACGAGGTGCTCGCGCGTAGTCACCGAGTCCTGGAAATCCCCGAGCACCGACTGCAGGCGCACGCACGCCTTGACCAGCGGCTTCGCTTTCAGCCCGGAGTCTTGCGCGGCGACGGCGGCGTAGCGCAGCTTCTTCGCCGCCTTGCGCACAGCGTGCACGTACGCCTCGCGCTCGGCCAGCGGCAGCGAGGCGTCGTCGGCGTGCTTTTCCATCTTCGCGTCGCGCTTCTTCAGCTTTTTGTAGGCACCGCGCAGCTGCGCGTAGAGCTCAGCGTCGCTTTGCTTGCCGGCCGGCTGCAGCTTATCGACGTCCACCAGCAACTCAGCGAACCGCTCCGAGTCCAGCATCTGCACAATTTCGGCGTGCGCTACCTCGTAGACCTCGCGAATGTCGCGGTTGAGGTGTACTGCGGTGGCGGCATCGATGGTCCCGGTCTCGTCGGTAGCAACCAGGTCGTGGATGCGCTGCTCGACAACTTCCGCGTCGCGCGCGCTACCAAGCACCGCAGCAGTGTGCTTGAGCTCGGCCTCCAGGTGGGCGACATCGGTGCCGCTGTAGGCGCCCTCGAAGGTCTCCAGCAAAGAGCGCATTGTGCGGGTGGCCACGCGCATCTGGTGGACGGAGTCGTACTCGTCGTCGCGCACGCGCGGGGCGTAGTCGACGATCCTGTCTCGCGTCTCGCGAAGCGCCGCATCAACCGGCCCGGCCGGCCCGGCCGGCATGCTGTCGCCTAAGGCCTTGACCAGTTTCGACGGCGCGTCTGCTGGGCGCGCGCCCGCCGCCAGCATGGCCTCGGTGGCGTTGTGAAGAAGCGTTTCTCCGGCCTCGGTGCCTGCAACCGCCTCGGTCAGCTCCAGCTCCCACTCGCGCCAGGACTGCGTCTGTCCGCCGGGCAGGTAGGACTCGGAGGTGACGTGGTCGTCGCAGAACTCGGCGTACGCGGTGCCCTCGCGGCCCAGGACGGACTCCACGCGCCGGTTGTCCACCCGCGCGATCGGGACCAGGGGCGCATCGCCGACGATGTCCGCGACCGCCTCGCGCAGTTCGGCGGGAACTTCCTCGCCGGGGGCGTCGGCAAGCGGCACCTGCAGCTCGCGGCGCGCGCCACCCTCACCCGGGAGCTTGACGTGCCAGCCGTCGTCCGTGCCGCCTGTGCGGCAACGCAGGACGGTCTTCGCGCGGGTGAGCCGCAAATCCTCGGTATCAAAATAGGTGGCGGAGAGGTTGTGGGTGGTGGTGGAGGTAATCGACAACGTGGCGTCGACAAGCGAGGGCCCCGGCGGTTTGACCCCCTCGTCCACGGCGAGCTTGACCTCAACTTCCAAAACTTCCTGCGCCATAATTCCTCTCCTCACATCGACTCAAACCCAAGCCTAGCGCCGCTACAGTGGGAGTATGAACACTCAACAGGAAGACGTGCTGCGCAAAGTCGAACAGCAGGACATCGCGTTTTTAAGGCTGTGGTTCACTGACATCTTCGGTTCGCTGAAAACCGTGATGATGTCGCCCGCCGAGCTGGAATCCGCCTTCGACGAGGGCGCGGGCTTCGACGGCTCCTCCATCGAGGGCTTTACCCGCATCTCCGAATCCGACACCCTGCTGAAACCGGACCCGTCGACCTACCAGGCGCTGCCCTTCGACGAGGACTCCGGGCTGCAGACCGGGCGCATGTTCTGCGACATCACCATGCCCGACGGCGAGCCGCTCTACAGCGACCCGCGCCAGGTGCTGCGGCGCCAGATCGAGCACGCCCGCGACATGGGCTTCGAGTTCATGGCCAGCCCCGAAATTGAGTTCTACGTGGTCAAGCCCTTCGAACCCGGCGAGCGCCCCCAGCCCGCCGACCTGGGCGGCTACTTCGACCAGGCCAAACGCAACGAGGCACCGAAGCTGCGCCGCCAGGCGATCGCCGCATTGGAGTACATGGGCATTGTCACCGAGTTTTCCCACCACGAGGCCAGCGCCGGCCAGCAGGAGATCGACCTCCGCCACACCGATGCGCTGACCATGGCCGACAACGTGCTGACCTTCCGCTACATCGTGAAAACGGTCGCCGAGGCCAACGGCGTGCACGCCACCTTTATGCCGAAGCCGTTTCCGCACAAGGACGGCTCGGCGATGCACACGCACTTTTCACTGTTCGAGGGCGACGAGAACGCCTTCCACGACCCGGACGATGAGATCAGCCTGTCGCGCACCGGCCGCCAGTTCATCGCCGGCATCATCGAGCACGCCAACGAGATTTCCGCGCTGACTAACCAGTACGTCAACTCGTACAAACGCCTCCAGTTCGGTTCTGAGGCGCCCACGGCTGCGACCTGGGGCGTGTCGAACCGGTCTGCGATGGTGCGCGTGCCCACCTACCGGCTGCACAAGGCGGAGTCGCGCCGCATCGAGGTCCGCTCGCTCGACTCGGCGGCCAACCCCTACCTGGCCTATGCCGCAGTCCTCGCCGCCGGCCTGCGCGGGATCTCTGAGGGCTACGAGCTCGACGAGCCGGCCCGCGACGACGTTTTTGCGCTCACCCGCCGCGAGCGCCGCGCCATGGGGTACCGCGACCTGCCCAACTCGCTCGACCAGGCGCTGCGCTACCTGGAGCAGTCCGAGTTCATGGCGGAAGTACTCGGCGAGCAGGTCTTCGAGTACTTCCTGCGCGCCAAGTGGGACGAGTGGCACGACTACACAAGCCAGGTCACCCCCTGGGAGCTCGACAGCGGGATGGACCTGTAAATGACGCTTCCCACCCCGGCAAAACTTGGACTCACCTCGCCGCGCGCCGCGCAAGACATTGAGGAGCTTTCGCTTGACGACGCCGCACTGCTCTGGACCCTTGCCGGCGCCGGCGATCCCGACCTCGCTCTCAACACCGCACACCGCTTCGCCGGCGCGCTGTCTTCGGAATGGGATGAAGTCCGCTCGGCGCTCGCCGAGGACCCGGCGTTCTGCACCCGCTTCTTCGCGCTACTCGGCGGCTCGACGGCGCTCTCGGATCACCTCGTGGCGAATCCGCACCTGTGGCGCGAGCTCGCCGCCCCGCTACCGACCGAGGAGGAGATGCGCGAGGCGATGCTGCGCGCCGTCGAGGCGGAACATATCGAGGAGTCGACGTACCGCGCGGGCGCGCGCTTTTCCGACAAGCACGCGGCCAAGGATGCGCTGCGCGAGACCTACCGCACGCTCATGATGCGGATTGCCGCCGCCGACCTCGCGGGCACGTTCACCCCGCTCAAGGGCCACGGCGGCACCACGCCCGTGGGGTACCAGCGCACGACCGCGCTGCTCACCGCGCTTGCCGACGCCGCCTTAACTGCCGCCCTCGCCGTTGCCATCCGCCAGGTCTACGGCGACGACAACCCGGACACCGCGCTCGCGGTGGTGGCGATGGGCAAGTGCGGCGCCCGCGAGCTGAACTACATCTCGGACGTGGACGTCATCTTCGTCGCTGAAGAAGCCACCGCGAAGGCCACCCACACCGCCAGCGAGTTCATGCAGCTGGGCACCGCCTGCTTCTTCGAGGTCGACGCGAACCTGCGCCCCGAGGGCAAGGCCGGCGCGCTTGTGCGCACGCTGGACAGCCACGTGACCTACTACAAGCGCTGGGCGGAGACCTGGGAGTTCCAGGCGCTGCTCAAGGCCCGGCCGCTGACCGGTGCGGTTTCGTTGGGTAAGCGCTACGTCGAAAAGCTTGCGCCCTTGGTGTGGGAGGCCTCCCAGCGCGAATCCTTCGTCGAAGACGTCCAAGCGATGCGCCGGCGCGTGCTCGCCAACGTGCCCGAGTCGCTGCGCCAGCGCGAGCTCAAACTCGGCGAAGGCGGCCTGCGCGATGTGGAGTTCGCCGTCCAACTCTTGCAGCTCGTCCACGGCCGTATCGACGAGAGCCTGCGCGAGCCGAACACGGTCAAGGCGCTCAACTCGCTCATGGTCGGCGGCTACGTCGGCCGCGAGGACACCGACAAACTCATCCGCGCCTACGAGTTCCTCCGCCTGCTCGAGCACCGCCTCCAGCTGCAGCGCTTCAAGCGCACCCACCAGCTGCCCGCCGACGACGATGAGAAGCGGCTGCGCTGGCTCGCGCGCACGGCCGGCTTCCAGGCCACCGCGCGCCATACCGCCGTCGAGGAAATGCAGCGAGCCTTGACCCAGCTGCGCCGCGTGGTGGCCAACCTGCACGAGCGCCTCTTCTACCGCCCGCTGCTCGAAGCCGTAGTCGACCTGTCCATCGGCGAGGCGACCTTTTCCGCAGACGCCGTCAAAGCGCAGCTCGCCGTGCTCGGCTACCGCCATCCGGCGCGCGCCTACGACCACCTCAACGCCCTGGTCAAGGGCACCTCGCGCAAAGCAAAACTCCAGGCGATCCTGCTGCCCACCCTCATGCACTGGCTCGCCGGCACCGCTGACCCCGGCGCGGGCCTACTCAACTACCGCAAGCTCTCCGACGCCGCGCTCGATCGGAGCTGGTTTCTGCGCATGCTTCGCGACGAGGGCGTGGTCGGCATGCGCCTTATGCACATCCTCGGCAACTCGCCGTACACCTCCGACCTCATCATCTCCGCGCCCGATGTGGTCAAGCTGCTCGGCGACGGCTCCAGCGGCCCGCGCTTGTTAGAGCCCGCGCCCGACCAGGTGCACAAGGCGATCATCAACTCGGCCAACCGGCACCGCGAAAACCCGGACAAAGCGGTGGCGGTGGCGCGTTCGCTGCGCCGCGCGGAGCTGGCGCGCATCGCCTCGGCCGACCTGCTCGGCATGATGGACGTGCGCCAGGTCTGCACCGAGCTGACCATCGTGTGGGAGGCGGTGCTGCAGGCCGCGCTCGAGTCCGAGATCCACGCGGACCTGTTGGCGCAGGGCCTTGCCGAGCAGCCCGCCCGCATCGCCTTTATTGGCATGGGCCGTCTCGGCGGGGCGGAGCTGGGCTACGGCTCGGACGCCGACGTGATGGTGGTGGCCGAGCCGGTCGGGGAGACCTCGGAGTCCGACGCCACCGCCTGGGCCGCGCGCATCGTGGACCAGCTACGCAAGCGCTTGGCCAAGCCTTCCGACGACCCGCCGCTGGAAGTCGACCTCGGCCTGCGGCCCGAGGGCCGCTCGGGGGCGGTGGCGCGCACGATCGCCTCCTACGAGCGCTACTACAGTCAGTGGGGCGAAGTGTGGGAGAAGCAAGCCTTACAGCGCGCCACTGTTGTCGCAGGGAACGTGGCAACCGGCGAGGCCTTCCTGCGCATGATCGACCAGTTCCGCTACCCCTCGGGCGGGGCGAGCCGGGCCGATATCCGCGAGATCCGCCGCATCAAGGCCCGCGTGGACAACGAGCGCCTCCCGCGCGGCGCGGATCGCGCCACCCACACCAAGCTGGGCCGCGGCGCGCTCGCCGACGTCGAGTGGACCGTCCAACTGCTCACCATGATGCACGCCCACAAACACGAGGGCCTGCACACCACCTCCACCCTGGACGCGCTGGACTTCCTCGCCGAGCTTGACGATCCGGCCGTCCTGCCCGCGAAACAGGCGGAGATCCTGCGCACCGCGTGGCTCACGGCCACGCGCGCCCGCAGCGCGCTCGTGCTGGTCTCGGGCAAGCGCACCGACCAGCTGCCCGCGCCGGGCCCGCAGCTTGCGCAGGTGGCGGGCTCCGCCGGCTACGACCCGGACCAGCAGCAGCAGTTCTTAGAGGACTATCTGCGGATTACGCGCCGGGCGCACCAGGTCATCGAGGAGGTGTTCTGGGGAGAGCCGCCCACCCGCGAGTTCGATTGAGCCTAGAGTGGGGGACATGGCTGTGCACTTTTCAATCGATTTAAATGATGCGACGTTTGCGGACTTGGTGGCGCTGGTGGAGGGGGCGCGTGTGGCGGGCGTCGATAAGCATGCCCGGCTTGAGCTCGAGGACACGACGCTTACGCTCGAGGTCGAGCCCGACACCCGCCGCGCCACCACCACGCGGACGGAGACACAGCTGCCGCAGCTGGGGGACGCGGCGATCCGCTCGGTAGTGGACATCCTTACCGGGCGTCAGGAGCCTCCGCGCTAACGATCTTCACGCTCGGGCTATCAATCCGCTTCGCTTTTCGACGCGACACGAGCAGGCCGACCAGCAGCACCGCCGCCGTGACGTAGAAGGCGAGCCAGGCGTGCTGGAAATCGGCCCATTGGTAGGTCTGGCCGTGCGCAGAGTGGTCCAGCAGCACACCCACGGCTTGCGCGGCGATCATGCAGGAGACGAACCCGCCCATGTTCCCCAGGCCCGTGCCGGTGGCGACGATACTTGCGGGCAGCTGCTCGCGTACCGCGTCGAAGCCGAAGTTGGCGGTCGGCATGCACACGCCCATGAGCACGGCGACTGCGAGGATCGCGCCGAACCCGCGCGGCGTCTCGGAGGCGAAAAACACCAGCCACACCACCGGTGTGACAGCGCCCAAGACGAGCGCGGCGAGGTCGCGCTGCGAACCCATCCGGGCAGACAGCGCGCCGATCACCGGGGCAGCAACGATGTTGACGGCGGTAAAGACGATCAGCACCGTGCCGGCCTGGGCTTCGGAAAGACCCATGCCGAGCGTCATCAGCGGCAGGCCCCACAACAGGGAGAAAGAGAACATCCAGAAGATGACCCAGCCGTGGATGAAAAACGCCTCCCAGGCCACCGGTGAGCGCAGCACGGTGCCCAAAATGCGCGACAGCGGCATGGCGGGGGAGGACTCCTGCTTCTGCTGCTTGATCTCGCGGCGCTGGCCGGGCGTCATCTCCGCCCACTCGGGCGTGTCCGCTACCGCGATCGCGGCGAGGATTGCCACGAGCAGGCCGAGCACACCGAGGGAGACGAACGCGACTGTCCACCCGCGCGCGCCGAGCAGGGCGAGGAAAGGCACGGCGGAGAGGAACTGGCCGAGCTGGCCCAGTGCCGCGGTCAGTTGGGTAAATAGCGGTGTCTTCCTTGGCGGGAACCAGTAGGGCAAGATGCGCATTGCGGACAAAAATGCGGTGGCGTCGCCTGCGCCGATGAGCACGCGGGCGGCGAGCGCGACCCCGTAGCTGGTGGTCAGGCCGAGCACGATCTGTCCGACCGCCATGATCACCGCGCCGGCGACGAGCATGAAGCGGGGACCGAGCTTGTCAATGAGCAACCCGGTCGGGATCTGCGCTGCCGCGTACACCCCGACCTGGACCGCAGTAAACACCGCGATGCGGGAAGCGTCCACCTCGAACCTGTCAATTGCCGCCACGCTGGCCACGCCGAAGGACGTGCGCCCTAAAATCGCGATGGCATAGACCGTGACTGCGCCGAGCCACACGAAAAGTGCCTTGGAAGTGAGCTGCTCTCGGGGGTGAACATTTGCCATGGCAACCTATGGTAATCCTCGGCTGTGCGGTATGCGCATTTATGTGCGGCTGACGATCGGCACGTGGCGGGTAATCCGCTTTGCCTTCCTACGCGAGACGAGCAAACCAATCAGGCACACGGCCGCCGTGCCGAAAAACGCCAGCCAGGCGATACGGAAATCGGCCCACGTGAACTCCGCGCCGCCCGCCGACCAGTCGAGCAGCACACCCACCAGCTGCGAGCCGATCATGCAGGCGAGAAATCCGCCCATGTTGGCCAAGCCCGTGCCGGTGGCCACCATCTCGGCCGGCAAGTACTCGCGCAGGGTGTCGAAGCCAAAGTTGCCTGCGGGCATGCACAGGCCGAGCAGCGAGGTAACCACCAGTGCCGCGCCGAAACCGCGCGGCTCGGGGGAAGCGAAGAGCACCGCGAAGGCGATGGGGACGATTGCACCGATCCACAGCGAGGCAAGATCCCGGCGCACGCCGAGCCTGGCAGAGACCACGCCCATAATCGGCGCGGCAATCACGTTGCCCACACTAAACAGGATCAGAGCGGTGCCTGCCTGCGCCTCAGAAAGCCCCATGCCCTGCGTCATCAGCGGCACGCCCCACAGCAGGGAGAAGGAAAACATCCAGAAGATGACCCAGCCGTGGATGAAAAACGCCTCCCACGCGATAGGGGAGCGCACCACGGTGCGCAGCGTAAACGCCAGCGGTACGCGCTGCGCCCGCTTCTGCGCGTGCACTTCTCGACGCTGCTCGCGCGTCATCGCCGACCACTCTGGGGAGTCGGACACCACCAGCGCGGCAACAAGCGCGAAGATGAGTCCGAGCGCGCCCAGCGAGACGAACGCCACCGTCCAGCCGCGCGCGCCGAGCAGCGCGAGGAAGGGCACCGCGGAGAGGAACTGGCCCAGCTGGCCGAGCGCGCCGGTCAGCTGCGTATACAGCGGCGTCTTTCTCGGCGGGAACCAGTAGGGGAGGATGCGCATGACGGAGAGGAACGCGGTGGCGTCGCCAAGTCCGATCAGCGCGCGGGCGGCGAGCGCGAGGCCGTAACTTGTGGTCAACCCCAGCGCGATCTGGCCGGCGGCCATCACGACGGCGCCGGAGACCAGCATGAACCGGGGGCCGAAGCGGTCGATGGCCAGGCCCGTGGGCACCTGGGCGGCGGCGTAGACGCCGACCTGGACTGCGGTGAACACCGCGATCTGAGAGGCGCTGACCTCGAAGCGCGCCATCGCGTCCATGCTGGCCACGCCGAAGGAGGTCCGGCCGAAGATCGCCACGATATAGACGGCGACCGCGCCCCACCAGACGGCGAGCGCGGTGCGTGTGACCTGTTCGCGCGGGTGATACGACACCGTAGTTTTTTTCATGCGCCGCACACTAACATTCACGCTTTCAACCCGCCACGGGGGTGCGTCCCGTAAGCTTGACGGCCGTGGATTACATTTCGACTCGCGACCAGACCGCCGCCCCGCACAAGTTCACCGACATCCTGCTCGGGGGCTTAAGCGCCGACGGCGGCTTGTTCATGCCCGCCACCTACCCGCAGCTTTCGCCTGCGCTTCTCGACGAGTGGCGCACCCTCTTGCGCGACAAGGGCTATGCCGCCCTAGCCGCCGAGGTAGTCAAGCTTTTCGTGGACGACATTCCGGCCTCCGCGATCGAAGAACTCACCGCCAAGGCCTACCACACCCCGAAGTTCGCGCACCCGGACATCGTGCCGGTGACCGAGCTGGACGAGAAACTCTCGATCGCCCACCTGTCCGAGGGCCCGACCGCGGCGTTTAAAGACATGGCGATGCAGCTGCTCGGCGAGCTCTTCGAGTACGAGCTGGCCCGCCGCGGCGAAACGCTCACCATCCTGGGCGCGACCTCGGGCGATACCGGCTCGTCCGCCGAGTACGCGATGCGCGGCCGCGAGGGCATCCGCGTGTTCATGCTCACCCCGGCCGGGCGCATGACGCCCTTCCAGCAGGCGCAGATGTTCGGCCTGGACGACCCGAACATCTTCAACATCGCCCTCGACGGCGTCTTCGACGACTGCCAGGACGTGGTCAAGGAGGTCAACTCGGATGCCGCCTTCAAGGCGAAGTACGCAATCGGCGCGGTCAACTCGATCAACTGGGCGCGCCTGCTCGCGCAGACCGTCTACTACATCTCCACCTACCTGCGCGTGACCACCTCGAACGACGAGCGCATCTCGTTTTCGGTGCCGACGGGCAACTTCGGTGATGTGTGTGCAGGTCACGTCGTCAAGCAGATGGGCCTGCCCATCGACCGCCTCATCGTGGCCACCAACGAAAACGACGTGCTCGACGAGTTCTTCCGCACCGGCAACTACCGCCCGCGCTCCGCGGCCGAGACCCAGGCGACCTCCTCGCCGTCGATGGATATCTCCAAGGCCTCCAACTTTGAGCGCATGCTTTTCGACGCCCTCTCGCGCGACGCCGCCACCACCGCCGAACTCTTCGGCACCAAGGTCAAAGAAGGCGGCTTCGGCGTAGACGAGATGGGCGGTGCGCAGGTGCTCGAGCGCATCCGCAACGAGTTTGGTTTTGCCTCCGGCTCGTCCACGCACGCCGACCGGCTGGCCACCATCAAGCAGACGTTCCAGGAGCATGGCGTGATGGTCGACCCGCACACCGCCGACGGCATCCACGTCGCCCGCGGCCTGGCCGACGAGGTGGACACACGCATCGTCGTGCTGGAAACGGCGCTGCCGGTGAAATTCGCCGACACCATCGTCGAAGCGACCGGGCGCGAGCCGGAGGTGCCGGAGCGCTTCGCCCACATCATGGACGGCGCGCGCCACGTCACCGACCTGCCCAACGATGCGGAGCGGGTCAAGCAGTACATTGCGGACAACGCCGCAGACGACGCAGAGAAGTAAAGGAGCGCCCAATGGCACAGGAACAGTTCGCAGGACCCGACTACTTCACCGAGTTCGACCCGGAGAAGTTCCTGCGCGACATCAAGATCCAGGCCGAAGAAGCCAAGGAGGGCGCCGACTCGGAGCAGCGTGACTGACCCGAGAACACCCGGGACGCATTACCCGGCCGGCGGCTATACCCCGGGCGGCAACGAGGCCCGCAAGTACCAGCCCGCCCACGGCGAGCAGTGGGCCTTTCCGACGCCCGTGCAGCCAGTGAAGCGCAGCCGCAACACCGCGTGGGCGCTGTGTATCATCGCCACCGCGCTGCTTGTTGCCGTCGTGGTGTGGTTGGGGCTGCAAACCCCGCAGACGCCCGCGCCGAGCAGCGCCGAGCAAGATGCCCGCGAGTCAGTGCAGACCCCGCGCGAACAGGACGCGGTAGCGACGGAAAACCAGGTCCGCGTGCCCGCGTTTGCCCTGTGGGCGCCCGGCACGCGCATCCAGTCCACCGACCACAAGCCCGCGCCGGGGGAGAGCTTCACCGCCCAGTCATGTACGACGGCGCTGAGCTTTACCGACGCCGCCGGCCAGCACTACGCCGTGACGGCCGGGCACTGCGGGCGCGTCGGTGACTTCGTGTGGCCGACGAATGCCACGCACGCCTTCGACTACGCCCGCGAGGTCGGGCATTTCATCTACTCCGGGCTCTACAGCGGCGACGGGTCGGAGGCGGACGGGATCGACGTCGGCATCATCAAGATCACCGACCCAGAGCGCTACATGGAGGTCATCGGCGACCCGATCCCCACCGGGGTCGCCGAGCACATCCCGCCCGTCGAACGCGTCTGCAAAACGGGCGCGACCACCGGCTACACCTGCGGCGAGTTCGTGGACACCCAGCGGGTGCAGATCGTCAACGCGGGTGCCGACGAGGACCGCGAAACCTTCGGCGACATCGCCAGCGTGTGTGCCGCCGCCGGCGACTCCGGCGGGCCCGTCTTCACCGAGGTGCACGGCCGCGCCGTGATCATCGGCGTGGTCTCCGGCACCGAAGCCGGCCGCAGCGAGGAGGACTGCTGGGAGGGGATGGAGGACCCCAAGCTTATGTCCTACTCCAACGTCGAGCAGCTCATGACGGTGATCAACCACGTCGTCCCCGACGCGGTCTGGGAGTACCAGACCTGGTAAGCGCTACAGGCCCCATTTCTCACGCAGCGCCGCGCCCGTCGGTTCATGCTTGAAGGTGTGTGGGCGCGAGGGGCGCGCCTCCATGATGGTCAGCTCCTCGGGCGTGTAGGCCTCAAACGTCGCCCCATCCAGGTAGGGGCGCAGACCGAACTCCTCCCAGGCGGGGCGCAGGTTCTCTGCGTCCGCGTCGAGCCACGTCAGCGTCGCGAGCCTGCCGCCGGATTTCTCCAGGTTATTCGTCACGGTCACCGAGTTCGCGCCGTGATCCGCGCCGAAATGGATGAGCTCGTCGAGCGTTTTCGGCGGCACGGTGGAAAAGCAGAAACCGAGCAGCTCGAAGCGCATGTTGTCGGTCGTGCGCAGTGTGAGCGTGTCGAGGCAGTTTTGCTCGAGCAGGCGGGAGATGTGGCCTGCGGCGCCGGGGTCGGTAAACGCGGCGTCGTGAAGCGTGCCCTGGACGGCGACCCCGGTGGCAGTGGTGGCCACGCGCGCATCGGCGATCACCCCGGGCCGGATGCTGGCGGCGACGTTCGCGGCATCGGCCGGCGCCGGGTTCCACGCCTTCACCGGCGCGGCGGGCGCGTTGGCGTCGGCGGACTGGCGGTAGCTGGCAAGTGCCGCGACCATGACCACGAGCGCGATGAGCAGCGCGCCGTAGCCGGCGATAAACGCTGCTTTGGGTACTCGCTTCAGGGTCTGCATCGCCGCTTAGCCTAGCCGACGTAGACTGAAAACCCACACAGACGCGAAAGGATTTGACTGTGCCAATTCCGGAATTCATCGTGCAGATCCGCGAGAAGATCGGACACGACCCGCTCTGGCTGCCGGCGGTCGCCGCGATCGTCCTGCGCGACTCCGCCGACCAGTCCGCCTGGGCCGTTCCCGAGGTGCTGCTCGTGCGGCGCGCCGACAACGGCGAGTGGACCCCGATCACCGGCATCGCCGACCCCGGCGAGCAGCCGCACGACGCGGCGGTGCGCGAGGTGCGCGAGGAGACCGGCATCGAGGCCACGCCCGCAGCGCTCTTGGGCGCCGGTGCGCACGGCCCGGTCGTGCACGCCAACGGCGATCAGGCCAGCTACATGTCGGTGCAGCTGCGCTTGGATCCAGTCGACCCGGCCGCGGAACCGGTGGTGGGCGACGACGAGTCGGTCGAGGTCGGCTGGTTCCCCATCTCGCGCATGCCGGTCACGGACCCGAAGTGGCGCCTGGTGATTGCGGATGCGGCGGCGCAGCGCAGGCACCCGGCGTCGTTTACGCCGCGGATGGGGTTTTCTAAGCGGTGAGGCTGGGCGTCGACTGCTCCGAGTACCAGGCCGGGCTTGATTTTTCCGGCTTCGACTTCGCGATCCTGCGCACCACCGACGGCACCTACCAGGACCCGTGCTTTTCCCAGCTGCTCGCGGATGCCTCGGCGGCCGGTTGCTCGCTTGCCACCTACCACTTTCTGCGCAGCCCCGCCGAGGGCACCACGATCACCGAGCAGGTCGACGCGGCGCTCGACGTACTCGGGTCCCGTCGGTTGCCGATGTGGCTCGATGTGGAGTCTCCCGCGGGGCTTTCGCTTGCCGACGTCCGCAACGCCCACGCCACCTTCCGCGCCGCCGGCATCCCCGTCGCCGGTGTGTACACGACCGCCCGTTACTGGCGCCGCCACATGCGCCTGGCCAGCCCGGCCGAGTTCGGGGCGCTGTGGCTTGCGCAGTGGGGAGAGAACACGGTGACCGACCCAGCACAGCTGGGTGCGTGGCCGCACCCGCTTGGGATGCCGCGGCCGCAGCTGTGGCAGTTCACCTCGCGTGGCCGCGTCGGTGGGATTTCGGTGGATCTCAACCTTGCGGTTGCGGGGTGTCCGGGGCTGCATTAGGTTGTGGGCTTATGGGGGATCAACATGAACTTCGGGCCTTTTTGGCCTTTAAAGCAGGGGGAATCGCCACACTCCGGCTTGTCTACGAGGCAGGCCTTGATGCGGATACGCTCATTGGGATGGGCGCGGCCGACGACTACGCCCACACGCTCGTGCGCCTTGCCCGCCGCTTCTTTCGGCCCACGAGCCACTCGCGCTATCAAGCCGAAGCGCGAAGCGCGGCCGAGGCCAACCGCCACTGCATCGAAACCCTAGAACTTATCGAACGCACCGCCAGGCGCATCACCAACCCCACCAAACGCTGGGAATACACCGCGCAGCTGTGCGCCACCGAGGGGGATACCACCACCATCAGTAAAAAGGCCGCCCGGCTGCGCAAAACCTTCCTGCCGCCGCGCCCACCACAGGATGGGGTGCGCATCCAGCGCAGCGAGAAGCACGACAAGTTCATCATCCGGCTCACCGGACCGACCAACGACCTGCAGGACCTGGTCACCACGTTTGAAACCCCCGGCGAGGATGGAAAACCGATCGACCCGATCGACTGGCTGGTCAACAACCGCCACATCGTCCAAGCACCCGTGGCAATACACGCGATTATCACCGACAAGGACATCGACCACGTCCTTGCCGGCACCGACGATACGCCAGACCAGGAACCGGTCGTGGTGACCAACACCGGGGTGAAGATGACCACCAGCCAGGTGCTGCGCCGGCATATCCTGCCTGATGGCTACATCACCCTTACCGCACCACACTTAGGCCCTATTAACACCCACCGGGCACGCCTTGCCTCCCCGGTGCAGCGCCTTGCGCTGGAGGCGGACTCGCCAACTTGCTGCTGGCCGGACTGCACCACCCCGATTAGCAAGTGTCAGGCCCACCACCTGACCGACTACGCCCAAGGTGGTGAGACGCACCCGGCAAACATGTGCTGGCTGTGCCCGCACCACAACGCGGTTAACGGACAACCAGACCGGGGCCGGATGGCACGCGTGGGCGGCCGCATCGCCTGGATCGGCCCCAAATACGGCACACCGAGATTTACCGGCCGCGACTACATTGATGCCGAAACCATCATCGGCGGACCCGCCCAAGGCGCACCCGGGTAAGTACAAACGGGGATAGACTTAAGCACCATGAAGGTGCTGTGCATTGGTGCGGGCGCGATCGGCGGGTACTTCGGCGGCGCGCTTGCGGAAGCTGGACATGAGGTGTCGTTTGTCGCCCGTGGGGAAACGCTCAAGGCGTTGCGCGAGCGTGGCCTGCTGCTCAAAAACGGCGAGGAGTCAGCGCGCACGATCCGTGTGCACGCGGCTGAGCGCGCAGGTAGCGCTGCCGACCTGCTGGGTGGTGCCGACATCGTGCTCGTTGCCACGAAGGCGCTGCCGGACAACCCCACGTTCGCGGACCTGAAAGACGCCCACCAGCTTGCTGGCGTGCCGATCGTGACTACGCAGAACTCGGTGGAGGTGCACGACACCGCAGCCGCGCTCTTCGGCACCAACCGCGTGTTCGCGGGTGTTGCGCGCTGCTACGCCACCCGCGTTGGGCCCGCGGAGATCCAGCTGAATCCGGGGCCGCTGACGTTGAACTTTGGGCGTGTGAAGGGGGCGTCGGAAAGCGAAGTGGCCCTGGCGTTTCGCGCGGCGCTCGATGAGGCAGGCATCGGCGGCGACTACCTCAGCCCGGAAGAAATCCTCGTCGATGTGTGGGCAAAAGCGATGTTTGTGAGCACCACCGGCGCGCTCGGCGCGGTCGCGCAGGCGCCGATGGGCGTGCTTCGCGACGCGCTGCGCCCCCAACTCCGCGCGCTCATGAAAGAAGTCGAGGCCGCCGCCCGCGGCAACGGCGTCGAACTGCCCGCGGATGTGGTGGAGCAGACGCTCGCGTTCGCCGACCGGCAGTACGCGGGCGCGACCAGTTCCATGCACCGGGACATCGCCGCCGGGTTGCCGAGTGAGTTGGATGCGCAGGTGGGCGCGATCCGTCGAAAAGCGGCGACCGCGGGCGTGCCGACGCCGCTGTTTGACTACACCGAGGCCGTGCTCAGCGTGCGCACCAGCTGACAAAGCGTGCCGAGCACAGCGCCCAATGCGCGATGAGCAGCACCGGGATGGTCAGCGCCACCGCGTCGAGCCACTCGGTGCCCGCGACGAGCGCGACCTGGTGACCGCCCATGCTCACGGTGCCGGGCGGGAAGGTGCACGACCACCATGCCGGCGAGTAGTCGACCCAGCGCACAGCGTTGGGGTAGAAGATCGCCATGGCGTAGCAGGCGAGCGGGATCGCGAGCACAAGCGCAACCATGCCGTAGTAGATCGACACCGTGCCGGGGAAGAGGATCTGCATCGCGGTCGTGGACTGCCCGACCACACCCAGCGGCACCCACGCGGTCGCCGATTTCGCGCCCTCGAAGTCGACGCGGCCGTGCCAGGCGGCCCAGTACACGCGCGCGAAGAGCGGGACCGCGGTGAGCAGCGACATGAAGAACAGTACCGTGCCCATGACGTGGTAGGCCTGCCCGTAGTCGCGGGCGAGCCAGCCGGCCACCGACGCCGAAATCATCGGGCCGACCAGCGGCAGCCCCCACGTAAAGCGCGGCGCGCCGTCGAAGCGCGTGAGCTGGATGGCCCAGGTGACAACGGTGACCGGCCCGCCGATCCAGAACCCGATGAGGCGGTAGACGCCGACGTCGGTCAATCCGGAGAGCGCGGCGCCGAGCGCGAGGATGCCGATGAAGTACATGGACCACTCCGCCATCGTGGTGCGGGCGAAGCTGGGCTGCCGGTAGCGCGCAAACCCGAAGGTGAGCACGACGAGGATCACGCAGCCGATCGCGGCGAAGGCGCCGGCGGCGGTGTGCATATCCATTTCTACCAGCATGCGGGCGACGATCGAGGTGCCCATGAGGCTGCCGCCCCACGCTGGGCCCGGTGGCGGGAGTTCGCGAAATTTTTTAGTCACTCGCGCAATGGTAATCCCTATGTCCGCGGGAGTACGCTAAGGGTATGGGCACCTACCATCTCCTTGGTCGCGACGGGCGCGTGGGCTGGTGGCGTCCGCTCGTCGAGTTCGTCCTCGTGCTTGCGCTCTTCTTCGCTCTCTATGCGGCGATGCTTGCGCTTTTCGACGCCGCCGACACCCTCTTCGACCCAGCCGTCAAAGCCATGGGCGATTTCGAGTTCGTCGACACCCCGTGGCTGGCGCTTGCGGCCGGCACGATCGAAACAGCGACGATCCCCGCCGCTTTCATCGCCGCGCGAGTGCGCGGTCGGCGCCTCGCGGCGCTGTGGTCGGTGGAGTACCGCTTTCGGTGGCGTATCTTCGCCGTTGCGCTCGTGCCGCCGCTTGTCCTGTTCGGCGCGCAGTTGGCGTATTGGATGTGGCGAGGTGCCCAAGATGTGGGGGATTTCGGCGCGGCAAACTTCGGGGCCCTGTGCATCCTGATCGTGCTAATTCCGTTGCAGGCGCTGTCGGAGGAACTCGTATTTCGCGGCTCTCTGGTGCAGGTCGTTGGCCAGTGGACCCGCTCCGCCTGGGTGGCGTACCTCGTCCCGGCATTCCTGTTCGTCTCCTTCCACGACTACGGGTGGAAGGGGCAGCTGAGCGTGCTCACCTTTGCACTGTGCGGGGCGTTCCTCACGTGGTCGACGGGTGGGCTGGAGGCATCACTCGCGGTACACGCGGTGGCGAACACGTTCGCGTTCGTGCCGGATCCATTCCACGTGCACGTCGCTGGGTTGGCTGAGGTGACGGTGGGGGAGACGGTGGCGTCGATAAGCATGACGGTGCTCGCCACCGTCGCGATCTGGTGGCTGTTGGCTAATCGCGGTACTGCCGCGAAATCTCGTTGAACTCCGCCTGTGCGCTGGTGTTTTGCTCCAGCTTGCGGGCCTTGCGTGCTGCCTTCTTCCTGCGCACCTGGTTCGGGGTGTCGCGCTCCTCGTAGCGCAGGCCGGGGATGCCGGTGCGCATGGTGCGGGTGCGGCCGCCGTTGGAGTTGAACGTGTAGCGGAACGGCCCCGAGCCGACGGAGGCGGACAGGCCCGAGCCCGACATGGTGAAGCGGAACGGGCCTATCTTCTTGCTGCGGCGGAATCGGAAAGGCATGGTCGGGCTCCTTGCTTTCGGGTTTGCGTGTTCACCCCAAGCTAGCAAAAGTGCTTGGGGGTACATAAAGGTTCGATGTGTTTGCTTGATTCTGCGCGGCACGCCACTACGTTGGTCCGCATGGCTTTACGAATCGCAAGGAAAATGACCACTGCAGCCGCGCTCGTCGCCCTCGCAGCGGGTAGTGCAGGGACCGCCGGCGCGCAGGGGCTGTCTTCCAGTCCTGCGCTGGCCGACTACATCGACGTCGACCGCGTCGGCCAGCTCAACTCGACCGTCCTTGGCGGCGCGAGCGTCGATGCGGCGAAGCAGCGCACGACCCAGTCTGGCATTGCGGTCAGCCTGCCGGAAGGCGCTAAGCCGCTGCCGGCAGCTGAGGCGAAGGAGGCTGTTGTCGGCCTGTGGCACGCGAAGCAGAGCAAGGCGATGACGCTCGAGCTGCGCGGCGACGGCACACTCACCTACGATGACGGCTGCAACTCCGGCAACGGCACCTATCACTTCGACGACAAAGGCCTGCTGCACGTTGGCGACCTTTCCGAGACCCGCGTCATGTGCGACTCCGCCACCATGGAAAACGCAAACGAGCTGAAGTCGCTGCTGCGCGCCAAACCAGCCGTCTACCAGGCGGACGGCGGTTTTGCCCTGGGCAGCCAGGGCAAGGCGATCGAGTTTCTCGCTGAATAACTAGGCGATGAGCTCGTCGCGGTTGATCTTGCCTGCCAGCGAGCGCGCCACCGCGAACGGGATCCAGACCATCTGGCAATAGAGCAGCTTGGCGAAGAACAGCGCGACGTCGATGCTCGACACTTCCGGCGAAAACCGCGCCGCAAGCGCGACACAGCCCGCGACGGCGAACAAGGCGGAGGAGAGAATGATCGCCCCGCGCAATCCGTCTTCGCGGGCTTCGACGTGCCTGCGTGTTTCGTATTCGTCGAGTTCGGCACCCGGCAGGTCCGCACCGCCGATTGACTGACGCAACCACACAAGCCCGACTGCGGCGAGTAGTCCGCCGCCGATCCATAGCGCCGCAGACAAATCGCTGTTGAAAAATTGGAGTACGGCGGCAAGAAGCGCGAGCGCGAGCCCGATATCGGTGGTGAGAATGAGCCGATTTCGCTTCACGACGCTCACGGGTTTCCTCTGCGTTGCCATCAGTTGTCCTTCCAGCGGTTTCTGTAGATTTCAGTTGACATTGGTGTGAACTCGGTACGCGAAAACACTGCTTCCACCGGCAGTGAGAAGACGTCGCAGATTTTGAAGGCGAGGTCCAGGCTGGGGTAGTGGTCGCCGCGCTCGAGCGCACCGATGGATTGCGGATTGACCCCGACCGCCTCCGCGAGCTGCGCGCGCGACATGTCCCTTTCGGTGCGCAGCACGCGGACCCGGTTGTAGATCGGCTCCACTGGTTTCTTCTTTGGGGACATGACTCAAAGTGTTGTATAAACACAACAGTGCGTCAACTGTTCGCGACAATGTTTATGCGACTTTCAGCTTCCGTGGCCGCATTTAGGAACGTCCTGGGCAGACCGTTCGAGTTCCTTCAAGGTGGTTGATTTGGCGGTTTTGCTCGGTAGGTTGAGGGCCATGGTTTCCAAGATCATGAAGAAACTGTCCACCGCAACCATTGCCGTCGCGCTGATGGGTGGTGCCACCGGCACCGCCCACGCGCAGGAGCTGCCGCAGGGCCTGTCGTCCGATCCCGCGATCGTCGAGATCGCCGCGGGCCTCAGCTCCACCCTCATCGGCGGCGCACCGCAGCTGCCGGGCTCCAGCGCGCAGAAGCCGGGCGTTCCGACCGAGCAGAGCGGCCTGATCACCGCTCTGCCCGAGCACGCGCAGCCGGCACCCGAGCACCTGCGCGGACCCTCGGTCGAGCGCCCGCTGCAGGCGAAGGCGAACGAGCACGTGACCATCCAATTCAGCCCGGACGGCACCCTGTCCTACGGCGACGGGTGCAACTCGGGAAACGGCACCTATCACTTCGACGAGCAGGGCAAGCTGCACGTCGGTGATCTCGCCGAGACCCAGGCGCTGTGCGATCCCGAAGCGACGGCCGCCGCCGAAGACCTGAAGACGATTCTGCAGGCCAACCCTAACGTCTACATCCTGGACCGCGACACCATCGCGCTGGGCAGCCAGGGCCACGGCATCGAGTTCGTGGAGGCGAAGGCCACCACCATCGAGCCGCAGGAAGGCTAAAGCACGACGCACTAGAAACGATGTGCTTGCGGCCCGGGCCACTTTGGTCCGGGCCGCGTAGCATTGTCATATGTCCGCAACGAGAAAGCCCATACCGAAAGTCGCCTACGCGCCCATGCTCGGGCTGGAAACGTACGTCCGAGCACGCGTGGACAAACGCTATTCGCACCTGGTGCAGCTGCGGGCTTCCGCGCTCAACCAGTGCGTGTACTGCCTAGCCATGCACCGCCGCGACGCGAAGAAAGACGGCTGGAGCGAAGAAAAGATCAGTAGTACCGAGCGCTGGACCGACTACAAGGAGCAGTTCTCCGACGAAGAGTGCGCAGCGCTCGAGCTCACCGACGCCGTGACCCGGATCCACGGGGAGGAGTCCGTGCCGGACGAGCTCTGGGACCGGGTTGAGCGCCTGCACGGCGAGAAGGGCGCGAGAAACCTGCTCATGGCGATCGTGGCGATCAACGCCTGGAATCGGATCGGCATCACCACACGCCTTGACCCGCGCAGCCTCTCTGGCGTCGACGACTTCGACTTAGGCATCCGGGCATAAGGAAACCCCGAGGGAAACACCCTCGGGGTTTGCGCGTGTGCGCGCGATTTAGCAGTCGAAGTACATTTCGAACTCGAGCGGCGTCGGGCGCAGCTGCGAAGGTGCGATTTCCTCTTCGCGCTTGAGCTTGATGTAGGTCTCGATGAGGTCGTCAGTGAACACGTCGCCCTCGGTGAGGAAGTCGTGGTCGGCCTCCAGCGCGGCGATGGACGCCTCGAGCGAGGTTGGCGCCTGCGGGATCTCCTTGGCTTCCTCCGGCGGCAGCTCGTAGAGGTCCTTGTCCACCGGCGCGTGCGGCTCGATGCGGTTCTTCACGCCGTCGAGGCCGGCCATCATCATGGCGGCGAAACCGAAGTAGGGGTTGCCCGACGGGTCTGGGGCGCGGAACTCGATGCGCTTGGCCTTCGGGTTGGTGCCGGTGATCGGGATGCGGATCGCGGCGGAGCGGTTGCGCTGCGAGTACACCAGGTTGATCGGGGCCTCGAAGCCGGGCACGAGGCGGTGGTAGGAGTTCAGCGTCGGGTTAGTAAACGCGAGCACCGCGCCGGCGTGCTCGAGGATGCCGCCGATGTACCAGCGAGCAATGTCGGACAGGCCGCCGTAGCCGGATTCGTCGTAGAACAGCGGCTCGCCGTCCTTCCACAGGGACTGGTGGGCGTGCATGCCGGAGCCGTTGTCGCCGGCGAGTGGCTTCGGCATGAACGTCGCGGTCTTGCCGAACTGGACTGCCGTGTTCTTGATGATGTACTTGAAGTCTTGCAGGTCGTCGGCCGCGTGCAGCAGGGTGTTGAAGCGGTAGTTGATCTCCTGCTGGCCGCCGTTGCCGACTTCGCGGTGGAAGCGCTCGATGTGGAAGCCGGCAGCATCCAGGTTGCGCACCATCGCGTCGCGCACGTCGACGGTCTTGTCGTGCGGGGCGACGGGGAAGTAGCCGCCCTTCCAGCGGTTCTTGTAGCCCAGGTTGGGCTCGCCGTCGGCGTCGCGCTCCTTGCCGCGGTTCCACCAGCCTTCCTCGGCGTCGACTTCGTAGAAGGCGCGGTGGCCTTCGGCTTCGTAGCGCACGGAGTCGAAGAGGTAGAACTCGGCCTCGGCACCGAAGCTGCAGGTGTCCGCAATGCCTGTCGACGCCAAGTAGTCCTCCGCCTTGCGCGCCACGTTACGCGGGTCGCGGGAGAAGGCTTCGTGGGTGAACGGGTCGTTGACGAAGAACTTCACGTTCAGCGTCTTCGCCTCGCGGAACAGGTCCAGCTTCGCGGTGGCCAGGTCCGGCATGAGCGTCATGTCGGATTCTTCGATGGTGGTGAAGCCCTTGATGGAGGAGCCGTCGAAGGCGAGGCCTTCTTCCATAACTTCCTCGTCAAACATGGATGCCGGGATGGAGAAGTGGTGTTCGCGGCCGGGAACGTCGGTGAACCTGACGTCTACGAATTCGACTTCCTCGTCGGCGATAAATTTTTTGACGTCCTCGATATTTTCGAAAGACACGTGTGCTCTCCTTTAGGGCGAAAATCTGAACGCCCACAAGTTTAATAGAACCACGGCCCCAAAATGTGCACCCGCCCATTTTTGCCCGCCGCGAGCCCCAGCTAGGCTAATGCCCATGGCAGGATCACAGCAGCGCAATTGGCGCAACGGGCCCGAGATGCCGAATCAGTTCTCTGGCGATGACGCGGTTCCGGACTACCCGGGCCAGTGGTTGGGATTGCCGGAAAAGGGGGCGGGTGCGCAGGCGTCGGTGATGCGACGCGCGTGTGGCGTACTCATCGACTGGGGCATTGCCTGGGGGATCGCGGCGCTGATCACGTCGCAAACGCACGCGCTTGGCGACACCGCCACGGCGACCTACCTGGTGTGGATGGTGATGGGTATCCTCACCGGCTGGCTCATGGCGCGCACGCCGGGCATGGCGGTGCTCGGCATGGGGGTTGCGCGCGTCGACGCCGAGGAACCCGTCGGCCTGTGGCGCGCAGCCCTGCGCACCGTCCTTACCGGCTTTGTGCTGCCCGCAGCGCTTGTCGACGCCGACGGGCGCGGCATGCACGACCGCGCCACCAACACGACGGTGATCCGCGGCTAACTTAAGTCCGTCTCGAAGTCGATGTGGCGCTGCAGCGCCCAGTTTCGGTCCGTGACGAGCCGGGCCACGCTTAGCCCGCCGGCGAGGAAGAGCACCGCGAGCACGACCTCGGTCGTCGCGGAAATGCCTCCGGTGACCTCGCCGGAGGTGAATTGCTGCAGTGCGGCGTAGATCGTGGTGCCGGGGATCATCACCACGGTCGCCGGGATGGTCACGGTGGAACGCGGCACGAAGAAGCGCTGGCCGAGCGCCCAGCCGAGCAGCCCGATCGTCAGCGTGCCCAAGAAGCAGGCGAGGAAGAACTCCACCCCGGCATCCAGCAGCACAAGGCGCAGCACGTTGGCCACCGTGCCGAGCGAGGCGGCGAGCAGCGCCATCCGCTTCGAGGCGTTGAATAAAATGGCGAAGCCGCCGACGCTGAGGAAGCTGGCGATGGCTGCGGCGGCGTAGAAAGTGGGGGAAGGCGTGGCGTCGACAAGCGGTGGCTCCGGCGCGTCGGTGATCATGGCGATGACGGCGACGGTGAGCATCATCGCCACGATCACCTCGAGAGCGAAAAACAGTCGCGGGATGCCGGCGCTGAAGTCGAAGCGCGACAGATCATTCATCGCGACGAACAGCGGAAAACCGGGGATGAGGTAGAGAATCGCCGGGACGAAACCGGCGGCGAGCTGCGTGTCCGCGCCCGGGACCGCGAGCGAGAGCAGCAGGAAGAGCAGCGTGGAGACCGCCCCGGCGACGGTGACGACGCCCAGCTGCAGCAGGCGCCGTGCGGCGAGGCGGTGGCGCACGAACTGGCCCGCGCCCGCAGCAATCACCACCAGTGCCGCGGTGAGCAGCGAAAAGTGGTTCAAAATGGCGAAACCGCCGCACGCAATCCCGGCGGCTAGCGCCATGCCCGGCGGGCTCCAGCGCGGCGCGGGGATCGCCTCAATCTCGTCGAGCATTGCCTCGACTTGTGCGGCGGTGACGTATTGGTGCAGATCGTGGCGGCTGAAGTTTTCCAGCGCCTCGATCCGGGAGGCGTTGACTCCGGGTACCGGCAGCACGGCCGCCAGGGTGCGGAAGCGGCCGTCCCGGTGGAAGGTGCAGGTCAGGGTGTCGAGGCCGACGATCACGTCGGCGTCGTCAAAGCCGAGCGCGCGGGCGCAGCGCTTCACCGCGCGGGTGACCCGGTAGGCCGGCGCGCCGGAGGTCAATAGCAGCGAGCCTAAACGCAGCGCCGCGCTCGCCTCGGCATCCACTTACTTGCCCTTGCGCTCCTGCATGCGGCGCATGCGGCGGTTCATACCAGCCATGTTCTGCGCCTGGCGCGGCATCGGGCCGCCCGGCAAGCCGGAGACCTGGCCCGGGCCCTTGCGCGCGTCCATCGCCTCCAGCTTGGCGTTGATCGCGTAGACCTCGTCCTTCTTGTAGTTCTTCGGCATCTTCAGCAGGTGCTTCTGCAGGCCGCGCACCGGCACCTGGCCCTCGCCTTCGCCGGCGTAGACCTCGTGGATCGGCACGCCCGCCAGCAGGCGGTCGACGCGCTTGTGCTCCTTGGACATCATGGATTTCAGCCGGTTCGGGTTTCCCTCGCCGACGAGCACGACGCCGGGGTTGCCCACCACGCGGTGGATCGTGTCCATGTGGGTATTTGCCTGCGCACCGGTCTTGGTGATCCAGACAATCCCCATGGTGTTGCGCATGTTCTCCAGCGTCCAGCCGGCCGCGCCGGGGGTGTCGCCGACCTGGTCGTACATCGACTTTTCCAGTCGGCGGGAAAACAGCCACATCGCCAGCACTGCGCCGAGGATCAGGCCGAGGACCAGCATGAACCACTGGCCGTCCCAGATCAGGCCGATAAGGAAGAACAGAAGCCCCATACCGAGGACGGCACCGACCATGATGGGGATGAGCGCCTTGTCGCGCTCCTTCTGCATCTTGAACGCCTGCCACACCTGGCTGCGCGTCTGCTTGCTCTTGGCGCGTTTCGCCTCGCGCTGTTGCTTCTTGGCGGCCTTCGCGGCCGCCTTATCATCCTGCTTCGCCATGCCGCTTATGTTAATGCGCCCGCGCGAGGCCGCAAAAAGGGCCCTTAGCGGGTCACGACCGGGTGGTCCTCGGAAGCGCCGTACTTCTTCAGCAGGGTGGATGCCTCCTGCGTCGTCTCGCCAGCGGAGGTTTCCTTCAGGTGCTTGAGGTTTTCCGGCAGCTCGCGGCCGTGATGCTCCATCGCCTGGACGTAGAGCTTGCCGGCGCGGTAGGAGGAGCGCACGAGCGGGCCAGACATGACGGCGGCGAAGCCCATGTCGTAGGCGGCGTCACGGTACTCGATGAACTCCTCGGGCTTTACCCAGCGGTCGATCGGGTGGTAGGTCGGGCCCGGGCGCAGGTACTGCGTGATCGTGATGATGTCGCAGCCGGCGTCGACAAGATCGCCCAGCGCCTCGAGGATTTCCTCGCGGGTCTCGCCCATGCCGAGGATGAGGTTGGACTTAGTAATCAGCCCGAAGTCGCGCGCTTGGCGGATGACGTCCAGCGAGCGGTCGTAGCGGAACGCCGGGCGGATGCGCTTGAAGATGCGCGGGACCGTCTCCACGTTGTGCGCGAAGACCTCAGGGCGGGCCTCGAAGACTTCCTGCAGCAGGTCGGGCTTGCCGGAGAAATCGGGGGTGAGGTTTTCCACGCCGGTGTGCGGGTTGAGCTCGTGGATCTTGCGCACGACCTCGGCGTAGAGCCAGGCGCCTTCGTCCTCGAGGTCGTCGCGGGTCACGCCGGTGATGGTGGAGTAGTTCAGGTTCATCCCGCGAACCTCTTCCGCCACGCGGCGCGGCTCGTCGCGGTCGAGCGGGTCGGGGCGGCCGGAGGCGATGTCGCAGAAATCGCAGCGGCGGGAGCAGCGGGACCCGCCGATGAGGAATGTCGCCTCGCGGGATTCCCAGCATTCGTGGATGTTGGGGCAGCCGGCCTCTTGGCACACGGTGTGCAGGCCCGCGCCTTTGACCTTTTGCTTCATGTCCTCGTACTCAGGCCCGGTTTTGACCTGGTTGCGGATCCATCGCGGTTTGGACTCGATCGGGGTTTGCGCGTTGCGCTTTTCGATTCGGAGGAGTTTTCTACCTTCTGGTGCTACAGTCACGCCCCCTACGTTAACTGACGTGTCAAGCATGCATCATCGTGCCTGCTTCTTCAGGCCTTTCGTGGGATCTGGCGCGGTGGCGAAGGTGTGGTCTGCCACGGTGAGCTCGCCGGACAGGGCGCGGTCGAGGTGGTGCACAATGCGCGGGGCGATTGTCGACGCCCGCGTGTCCCTCCCCAGCTCCAAACTCATCGTGGTCACGTCTGCGTCGTCGATGCCGCAGGCGACGATGTGCTCGTAGTGGGCAAGCGTGTTATCGCAGTTGATGCTTAAGCCGTGCATGGTCACTCCGCGGGTAATGCGGATGCCGAGTGCTGCGATCTTGCGGTCGCGCTTCGGCGCGACGGGGTCGGCGGCGGGCGTGGTGTGGGGGACCCACACGCCGGAGCGGCCGTCGATGCGGCCCGCGGTGGTCACACCCGCCTCGCGCACCGTCTCGATGATGGCCTCTTCCAGGCGGCGGACGTAGTCGACCACGTCGACAGGCTCGGCAAGCTTGATGATGGGGTAGACCACCAGCTGGCCTTCGCCGTGCCAGGTGATGCGCCCGCCGCGGTCCACCTTGACGACGGGGACGGGGTAGTCGGCCTCCGGCATGTCCTCGGGCTGGGTGCGCTTGCCGGCGGTAAACGTGGAGGGGTGCTCGAGGACGAGCACGGTGTCGCCGATCTCCCCGGCGGCGCGCTTGGCGGCGAGCTCCGCCTGTAGATCCCAGGCCTTTTGGTAGGGCACGACGCCGAGCTCTCGCACATCGAGCGGAACCTCGGCGTCGGCGCGGATGGACTTATCGGCGGGGAAAAATGGGTCACGCGGGGCTGTCATGCCTTCGCATTCTAGCCCCGCGTGTAGCTGTGGGTGCTTAGCCCTCGACGCCGTTTTCCGCGGCGTACTCGTCGGCGGTCATCAGCTCGCCGACGGCCTCAACCTCGACCTCGAAGAGCCAGCCGGCGCCGTAGGGGTCGTTGTTGATGGCCTCGTAGGCACCGTCGATGTCCTCGTTAACGGCGGTGACGGTGCCGGTGACAGGGGAGAACAGGTCGGAGACGGACTTGGTGGATTCCACCTCGCCGCACTGCTCGTTGACGGTGACGGTGTCGCCGACCTGCGGCAGCTCGGCGAAGACGATCTCGCCCAGGCGGTCAGCGGCGACGTTGGTGATGCCCACGCGCACGGTCTTGCCCACGGCCTCGTCTGGGGCGACGTTGATCCACTCGTGGTCCTCGGAGTAGTAGAAGTCCTTCTGCAGTGCCATGTTAGGCGTCCTTTCGGGAGTAAAACGGGGTATCTACGATAGTAAACGGATAGCGACGCCCGCGGATGTCAATTTCCACGTCCGTCCCCACTTCCGCGTGCTCCGGCGCGAGGTGCGCCAAGGCAACAGGGTAGCCCAGCGTCGGCGAGGGCTGACCGGAAGTCACCACACCAATGCGGTCTTGCGAGCCCGGCAGGAAGATCTCGGCGCCGGAGCGGGCGGCGCGGCGCTGCTCGGAGGTCAGGCCCGCGATCACAACCGACGGTTCGCGGCCGGAAAGCGCCTCCTTACCCACGAAGTCCGCCTCCTTCTTCGCAAAGGCGCGGCCCATGCCAGCCTCGACCGGGGTGATCTCGGTCGACAGCTCGTTGCCGTAGAGCGGCATGGACGCCTCCAGACGGAGCGAGTCGCGTGAGGCCAGCCCGCACGGGGTGGTTTCGCCCACGAGCGCGTCCCACAGCTTGGCGGCGTCTGCGAAGTCGCAGTAGAGCTCGAAGCCGTCCTCGCCGGTGTAGCCGGTGCGGGCGAGGAGGATCTCGGTGCCGTCGAAAAGCATGGGCGCGGCGGAGTAATAGCTCAGAGCGTCTGCGTCCTGGTCGACGTGCTTCTGCACCACCGCGAGCGCGTCGGGGCCCTGGACGGCAACCAGCGCGATGTCCTCACTGCGGTTGTTCAGCTCGACGTCGAAGTCGCGGGCGCGGGCGGAAAGGGCCTCCCACACCGCGGCGGTGTTGCCGGCGTTCGGCACGACCATGAAGTGGTCATCGGCGAGCCGGTAGGTGATCAGGTCGTCGATGATGCCGCCATTGTCGGCGACCAGCATCGAGTACTTCGCCTTGCCCACCTTCAGGATGGACATGTTGGAGATTAAGGCGTAGTCCAAAAACACGCCAGCCTCGGGGCCGGTGACGTCGACTTCGCCCATGTGAGACAGGTCGAACAGGCCGGCGGCACCGCGGACAGCGCGGTGCTCGTCGAGCTCGTTGCCGTATTTGAGCGGCATGGTCCAGCCGCCGAAGTCAGTAAAGGTTGCGCCCAGCTTCTCGTGGGCGGCGTAGAGGGGGGATTCAGCCATGTGTTTCTCCTTAGTCGTTGATGTCAAAAGCTTCCGGCGGTGGGCAAGCGCACACGAGGTTGCGGTCGCCGTAGGCCTCGTCGATGCGGCGCACCGGCGGGAAGTACTTCGCGTGCACGAGCCGGTCGACCGGGTAGGCCGCCTGCTCGCGGGTGAACTCGTACGGCCACTCGTCGCGCACCACCGAGTGGGCGGTAAACGGCGCGTGGTGCACGACGGAGTCTTCGTAGGCGACTTGGCCGTCGATGATCTCCTGGATCTCGGCGTGGATGGAGCGCATCGCCTCGACGAAGCGGTCCAGCTCGGCCAGGTCCTCGGACTCGGTCGGCTCGACCATGAGCGTGCCCGCGACCGGGAAGGCGAGCGTGGGGGCGTGGAAGCCGTAGTCCACCAGGCGCTTGGCCACATCGGCGGCGGTCACGCCGGACTTGTCGGTCAGCTCGCGCAGGTCCAGGATGCACTCGTGGCCGACCATGCCGTTGTCGCCGGTGTAGAGCACCGGGAAGTAGTCGGTGAGCTGGTGCGCAACGTAGTTCGCGCCGAGCACCGCGTGCTGGGTCGCGGACTTCAAGCCGGCCGCACCGCTCATCGCGATGTATGCCCAAGAGATCTGCAGCACGCCGGCCGAGCCGTAGAAGCTGGCCGAGACCGGCACGCCCTTGTCTCCCGGCACCGGCGAGCTCGCCTCTTCCAGCGTGACGTTGGCATCGCCCGGCAGGAAGGGGATGAGGTGCTCGCCCACGCCGATCGGGCCCACGCCCGGCCCGCCGCCACCGTGCGGGATGGTGAAGGTCTTGTGCAGGTTGAGGTGGCTGACGTCGCCGCCGAAGTCGCCGGGGCGCGCAATGCCGGTCAGCGCGTTCATGTTGGCGCCGTCGATGTAGACCTGGCCGCCAGCCGCGTGCACCTTGTCGCACACCAGGCGCACGTCGGACTCGTAGACGCCGTGGGTCGACGGGTAGGTCAGCATAATGGCTGCGACGTGCTCGCCGTGCTTTTCCAGCTGCGCATCCAGGTCGTCCAGGTCGATCGAGCCGTCGTCGGCGGTCTTGATCACCACGACGCGCAGGTTGGCCAAGCTTGCCGACGCCGCGTTCGTCCCATGCGCCGACGCCGGAATCAAGCAGATGTCGCGCTCGGTATCGCCATTAGCCACGTGGTAGCGGCGAATCGCAAGCAGGCCTGCGAGCTCGCCGGTGGCACCCGAGTTCGGCTGCAAGGAGACCTCGGCATAGCCGGTGATTTCGATAAGCCAGGAGCGCAGCTCGTCGATAAGCGTGGCCCAGCCCTTGGTGTATTCGGCCGGGGTGAAGGGGTGGACGTTGGCGAACTCGGGCCAGGTGATGGTCTCGAGGCCTGCCGTGGGGTTGAGCTTCATCGTGCAGGAGCCGAGCGGGATCATCGTGCGGTCGAGCGCGAGGTCCTTGTCGCCGAGCGTGCGGATGTAGCGCATCATCTGGGTCTCGGAGTGGATCGCGTTGAAGGTCTCGTGGGTGAGGAACTCGGTGCGGCGCGCAAGTGCCTCCGGCAGGCGGGGTTCGGCGTTCTCAGGCGCGGTGGCACCAAAGGCGTCGAGGAGCGCGGCGAGGTCGGCCTCGGAGGTGTCCTCGCCGAAGGCGACGCCGACGGTGGTGTCGTCGATGGCGCGCACGAGGTAGCCGGCCTGCGCTAGCTTCTCGACAACCGCCTGCGCATCCTCTACCTCAACCGCGACCGTGTCGAAGAACTCGGCGTGTGTGACGCGCTTGCCGGCGGCCTCGATACCGGCGGCGAAGCGGGCGGCAAAGTCGTGGATGGTGCGCGCGATCTCGGTCAGGCCCTCGGGCCCGTGGTAGACGGCGTACATGGAGGCTGCAACCGCCAGTAGCGCTTGCGCGGTACAGATGTTGGAGGTGGCGCGCTCGCGGCGGATGTGCTGCTCGCGGGTCTGCAGCGCCAGGCGGTAGGCGGGGAAGCCTTCCGCGTCCTTGGACACGCCTACCAGGCGGCCCGGCAGCTGACGCTTGAGCTTCTCCGGCACGGCCATAAAGGCCGCGTGCGGGCCGCCGTAGAACAGCGGCACGCCGAAGCGCTGGGTCGTACCGATCGCGATGTCGG
Organism: Corynebacterium imitans; assembly: GCF_000739455.1. NCBI lineage: Bacteria > Bacillati > Actinomycetota > Actinomycetes > Mycobacteriales > Corynebacteriaceae > Corynebacterium > Corynebacterium imitans. The sequence continues at coordinate 1,766,827 of NZ_CP009211.1, read as the reverse complement.
CACCGAGCTCGCCAGGCGACTCCAGGACGGTGAGCGCGAGGATGTCCGCGTCGACGGTGACAAGGCCGCCACGTTCGTGGATGGCCTCGATGACGGGACGCGGATCTACAATGTCGCCCTCGGTTCCCGGGTAGGCCACGACCGCGCCGACGAGGTCTTCGCCAACAACGCCCTCGGAGAGGTCCACGACCTCCACCTCGAGGTCAATGGCCCGGGCGCGTTCTGCGGCGACGGTGATGACCTGGGGGTGCAGGCGGGCGTCGAGAAGCACGCGGCGGCCCTTGCGCACCGCGCGAGACATAAGCCCGACGGCCTCGGCGGCGGCGGAGGCTTCGTCGAGAAGCGAAGCATTCGCGATATCCAGGCCGGTGAGGTCCTGCACCATGGTCTGGAAATTGAGCAGCGCCTCGAGGCGGCCCTGGGAAATCTCCGGCTGGTAGGGGGTGTAGGCGGTGTACCAACCGGCGTCCTCGATCACGCCGCGGCGAATCACCGGCGGAGTGAGCGTAGAGTGGTAGCCCTGGCCGTAGAAGGCTTTGAGCACCGTGTTCTGGCTCGCGATTTCGCGGAGACGGTCCTGCGCCTCGTATTCCGTCAGCGCCTGCGGCAGCTGCAGCGGGCCGTCGGCGAGGATGCCGGAGGGGACCGCGGTATCGATCAGCGCATCGAGCGAATCGTAACCCAGCGTGTCCAGCATCTGCTGCTGTTCGCTCTGGTCGGGGCCAATATGACGGGAGATGTAATCCAAAACGCGCTCCTTGGTCGAAGTGGTGCCAAACACTAGCCAGTATAAGGTGCGACGCGATTAAGCACGGAAAGGGCAGGTGCCCCCGAAGACGCGAAACGGCCCGCCTCCCCGATTGCTGGGGAAGCGGGCCGTAGCGCTTACGCGGCTGGAGGCTTAGAGGTCCAGATCAGACTCGAAGTCGCCGACCTCGATGCGGTCCTTGATCGTGGTGACGAAGCGACCAGCGTCTGCACCGTCGACCAACTGGTGGTCGTAGGTGAAAGGCAGGTAGCACATCTGGCGGATCGCGATGGAGTCGATGCCGTCCTCGGTGACAATGACAGGACGCTTCTCGATCGTTGCGGTACCCAGGATGCCGGCCTGCGGCGGGGTCAGGATCGGGGTATCGAGCATCGCGCCCTCGGAACCGATGTTGGTCACCGTGAAGGTAGCGCCAGACAGGTCGTCCGGGCGCAGCTTCTTGTTGCGTGCGCGGTCAGCCAGGTCCACGATCGCCTTCGCGATCTCGGCGAGGTTGAGATCCTGCGCCTTCTTGATCACCGGAACCAGCAGGCCCTGCGGGGTATCAACAGCAATACCGATGTTGACGTCCTCGTGGTAGGTGATCTCCTTGGTCTCAGCGTTGTAGGACGCGTTGACGTTCGGGTGGGAGACCAGAGCCTCAGCGGTCGCCTTGACAAAGAACGCCAGGTAAGTGACGTTGACGCCGTGCTTGTCCACGAACGCCGGCTTGAACTTCTTACGCAGCTCGGCGACGCGGGTGACGTCGACCTCCTGCACGTGGGTGAGCTGTGCGGTGGTCTGCAGGGACTCGACCATCTTCGCTGCGGTGATCTCGCGGATGCGGTTGACCTTCTGCGTGGTGCCGATCAGCTCCTGCTTCGCCGGGTCCACGGACTTGGTGGACCAGTTGGCGCGTGCGCCCTTCGCAGCGGGCTTCTCAGCCGCAGCGGACTCGGAAGCAGTCTCGCCCTTGGCGGCTGCGAGCACGTCCTGCTTGCGGATACGGCCGCCGACACCGGTGCCCTCGACCTGGTTCAGGTCCACACCGTGCTTGTCAGCCAGCTTGCGCACCAGCGGGGTGACGTACGGGACGTCGCCGCCGCGGTTGTTCAGCTTCTCGGAGGAAGCAGCGGACTTATCAGACGCGTCGGCCTTCTCCGTCTTCTCCTGCTTCGGAGCCTCCTTCTTCGGCTCTTCCTTCTTCTCGGCAGGCTCCTCGGCCTTCTCTTCCTTCGGCTCCTCGGCGGGCTCTTCAGCCTCGTCCTCGTCTGCCTCCGCAGCATCTGCGTCACCGATGACGGCGATTGCCTCACCGACCTCGACGGTGTCGTCCTCCTCAGCGAGGATCTTCACCAGGGTGCCTGCGACAGGCGACGGGATCTCGGTGTCGACCTTGTCGGTGGAGACCTCGAGCAGTGGCTCGTCGACCTCGACTTCGTCGCCGACTTCCTTCAGCCAAGTGGTAATGGTGCCCTCGGTGACGGACTCGCCCAGCTCCGGCATCTCAACCTTGGTGCCAGCAGCGGAACCGGAAGACTTCTTCTCCTGCTTCGGAGCCTCTTCCTTCTTGGGCTCTTCCTTCGGCTCTTCGGCGGGCTCGTCGGCGTCATCAGCGTCATCCGAGGAAGCCGCCGCGTCAGCGTCACCGATGCGGGCGATGACCTCGCCGACCTCGACGGTGTCGTCCTCCTCAGCCAGCACCTCAACCAGGGTGCCCGCGACCGGGGAGGGGATCTCGGTGTCGACCTTGTCGGTGGAGACCTCGAGCAGCGGCTCGTCGACCTCAACTTCGTCGCCGACTTCCTTCAGCCAGGTAGTAATGGTGCCCTCGGTGACGGACTCGCCCAGCTCCGGCATCTCCACGTCCGTTGCGGACCCGGAGGACTTCGGTGCGGACTTGGACTCCTTCTTCTCCTCGGCGGGTGCCTCCTCCTCGGCCTCGTCAGCGTCGTCAGCGTCGTCGGAAGCCTTGTCGGAATCGCCGGCGGACTCTTCGCCCTCCTCGCCGATGATGGCGATGACCTCGCCGACCTCGACGGTGTCGTCTTCCTCAGCCTTGACCTCAATGAGGACACCCGCGACCGGGGACGGGATCTCGGTGTCGACCTTATCGGTGGAGACCTCGAGCAACGGCTCATCGACCTCGACGGTATCGCCGACTTCCTTCAGCCACGTGGTAATCGTGCCTTCGGTGACAGACTCGCCCAGCTCGGGCATCTCTACAGAGTGCGCCATGTTTTCTAAGTCTCCTCGCAGTTCAACGTTGTAACGGAAGCTATACAGTCAACAGGCTACCTGTATTCCGTCCGCCTCGTCGCGTTTGGGGGCGCGATTTGTACGCTCGCTAAGATGTTGGGCGTGTTTAACCTTTTCGGCAAACGGAAGCAGTCCTCCACCTTCAAGCCCCCGCGCGCGCCCGGCGAGACCATCCGCCCCGATGATGCGCAGTACTTACAGCAGTGGGTCGCCGGCCGGAAGTTCGTCGAGGGCTACATCGAGCCGGAGACGATGGTCAACGAGATGTCGGTGGTGTTAGTCGATGAGCAGGGCAACTACACCCGCCGCCGCATCGGCGGGCCTAAGGGTATCGATGAGGTGGCCAAGCTGTTGGGCATTTTGCTTTACGACGTCGAGGAGACCGGTTACCCAGACCGCATGCGTAAAAAGATGGAGCAGGAGAGAATCCTGCGCAAAAGGGCCGAGCAACGGGAACGCCGCGCCAAGTTTGAGCGCGGCGAGAACCCGTATAGTTAGCGCTCGGCCAGGGCCGAAAGGGTGGCGATGATGGTGCGCACCGGCACGCCGGTGGCGCGCTTCGGGGTGTAGCCGAAGGGGGACTCGGTGTTAAACGACGGTCCGGCGATGTCGATGTGGGCCCACTGGGTGCCCTCGCTGACAAACTTGGACAGGTAGAGCCCGGCAAAGAGCATGCCGCCGTTGCGCGAATTGTGAATGTTCCGGATGTCCGCGATCGGGGACTTCAGCTGCGCCTCCTGCTCCTCCAGAAGCGGCATGGCCCAGGCGGGCTCGCCGAGGCTGCGGCCGGTTTCGGCGATTGCATCGCGGAAGTCGTCCGAGCCCATTACCGCAGAAGTGCGTGCGCCGAGCGCGACCATCTGCGCGCCGGTGAGCGTGGCCGTCTCGATGAGGAAGTCGGGCTTGTCTTGGGAGGCGCGTGCGATGGCGTCGGCAAGCACGAGGCGGCCCTCGGCATCAGTGTTCAGGACTTCCGACGTCAGGCCCCCGTAGTGGGTGATGACATCGCCCGGGCGGGTGGCCGCGCCGGACGGCATGTTTTCGGCCAGCGGCAGCCAGGCGTCGATGCGCATGTCGATGCCCAGGCGCGCGGCGGCGACAATCGCGGCGAACTGGGCGGCAGACCCACCCATGTCGCTGATCATGTCCTCCATCTTCGCGCCCGGCTTCAGCGAGATGCCGCCGGTATCGAAGGTGATGCCCTTGCCCACCAGCGCGGTGTGCGTGCCGGTGGCTTCCGGGTTCAAGGCGAGGTGGACCAGGCGCGGCGGGCGCTGCGAGCCGCCACCGACGGCGGTGATGCCGCCAAAGCCGTGCTCGGCGAGGTAGTCCTCGTCGAAGACCTCGACTTTAAGGCCCACCTGCGCGCCGATTTCTTCCATGATCTTGGCGTAGGAGGCGGGGTAGAGGTAGTTCGACGGGGTGTTGACCAGGTCGCGCGCCAGGTTGACGGACTCGGCGATGATGCGCGCTGCCTCGAAGGCCTCCGCGTCGGCGTCAACGACGGCGACCTCGGTCGTCACCTGCGCAGGCTCTGCAGCGTCAGCGGCCTTGAAGCCCTGGTAGGAGTAGCTGCCAAGTACGATGCCCTCCACGACCGGGCCCACGCCGAACTCGGCGCTGATCGCTGCTTTCTCTACCCCAGCGAGCGAGCGGGCCGCGGTGCCGACGCCGCCGCGCACCGCTTCGTCGTCGATGTCCGAGGCCGGGCCGATGCCGAAGGCGATGAACAACGTGCCGTCGACAAGCAGGCGGTGGCACTCGCCGACCTTGCCCTTGGCACCCACCTTGCTCAGCGCGTTGAGCAGGCCGTCGGTCACAAGCGAGGTCACCGGCAGCTCAGGGCCGGACTCGCCGGCCGCGACCGGGACGAGGCGCGCGGCCTCAGCAGGCGCGTTTTCCGCGAGGGTTACCGACGCCGCCGTGCCACTGACGGGGAGTGAGCAATCAAAAGCCATAAAAAGTCACCTTTCTTTACAAGCCTGAATAAATTCCAGTGCTATTTCAGCGTACCTGGGTAAACGGGGCCACGGCCGCGAGTAGGGTAGTGCCCATGACATCGCTTGATTTCGCTATTGCCCAAAACCCTCACCCCGCAACAGACGCCGAGCGCGAAGCCATTTTGGCCAATCCGGCCTTCGGCCAGGAGTTCACCGACCACATGGTCTCCATCGAGTGGACCGAGGAGAAAGGCTGGCACGACGCCCAGGTGCGCCCGTACGCGCCGATTACCCTGGACCCGGCGACCAACGTCTTCCACTACGGGCAGGCCATCTTCGAGGGCCTGAAGGCCTACCGTCACGCCGACGGGAGCATCACCACCTTCCGCCCCGAGCAGAACGCGGCCCGAATGCAGCACTCCGCGCACCGCCTGGCCATGCCGGAGCTGCCCGAGGACCTGTTTATCGAGTCCCTGCGCCAGCTGGTCAACGTGGATAAGGCGTGGGTGCCTGCCGCCGGCGGGGAGGCCGCGCTCTATCTGCGCCCGTTTATGATCGGCACGGAGAAGACCCTGGGCGTGAAGCCCTCGCACTCCTTTACCTACTACGTCATCGCCTCGCCGGCGGGCGCATACTTCTCCGGCGGGGTCAAGCCGGTCTCCGTCTGGGTATCCAAGGAGTACGTTCGCGCCGCGCCGGGCGGCACCGGGGATGCGAAGTTCGCCGGCAACTACGCAGGCTCCCTGCTCGCCCAGGCCGAGGCGGAGGAGAAGGGCTGCGACCAGGTCGTCTGGCTGGACGCCATCGAGCGCAAGTACATCGAGGAAATGGGCGGCATGAACCTCATGTTCGTCGAGGGCTCCGGTGACAACGCCAAGCTGGTCACCCCGGCGCTGTCCGGATCGCTGCTGGCGGGCATTACCCGCAAGTCGCTGCTGCAGGTCGCCAAGGATATGGGCCTGGACGTTGAGGAGCGCAAGATCACCGTCGCGGATTGGCGCGAGGGCGTGGAAAACGGCACGATCACCGAAACGCTTGCCTGCGGCACTGCCGCCGTGCTCACCCCGGTCGGGCGCGTGAAGAGCGCCGACGGCGAGTTCACCATCAACAACAACGAGGCCGGCGAGATCACCATGGCGCTGCGCGAGCGCCTCCGTGGCATCCAGGACGGCAGCGTGGAGGACACCCACGGGTGGAACACCACGCTCGTCGAGGCTTAAGACCGCCTACTCTGCGCGCAGTAAATCGAGCACCTCGCCGACCATCTCCGCAGCCATGTTGAGCTGCGGGAGGGCGGCGAGCGCGCCTGTGGCCTGGCCAGCAGTGATGTCGAGTGCGAGCACGGGGGTCAGCTCGAGCGCCTGCAAGCAGCCGATGTGGGCGGGCTCCGGGCTGAGGCCTGCGGCGATTATCCAACGCTTGGTGCCGGGGGCGAGTCGCTCGGCGACGTAGGCGGCGACGGTGGGCAGCGCGCCGTCGAGAAGCACTGGCGTGCGGCGCACCGCGGACTGGGCGATCAGCCCTACGAGGAAGGCCATGTCCGGCCCGGAGATCTCTGCGAGTACGCGCTCGACGTCGTCGGCGAATCCGCGGGCGTGGAACATCGCGTCACGGATCGCGGCGACCTTGATCTTCCATACCTCGTCGTCGATGCCGGAGCCGCGGCCGATTGCGAGCACCGGCTCGGTGCGGGTGAGCGTGCCGTAGACGGCGGCGGCGATCGTGGTGTCGCCGACGCCGACGTTGCCGGGGATGATGAGGTCCGTGCCGGAGTCGACCTCTTCGTCGGCGACCTGCATGCCGCGGGCAATCGCGTCCGCGCAGGCGGCGGCAGTCATCGCGGGGGAAGTATCGATCGCGCCGGTGGGCTCGTCGAACTCGTCGACCACGCGCACCGTCGCTCCCGCCGCGCGCGCCGCGCTATGTGCGGGGCCTCCACCCGCGGCGAGCTGGGCGAGCAGGCGCTCGGTCGCACTTTCGTCCCACGCGGACAGCCCGCGGGCTGCGATGCCGTGGCGCGCGGCCACCACCACGGCGCGGGGACGAGCAAAGGGAGCCGGGTCTGCGCCTGCCTGCACACCGGCTAGCTGCGCGCCGAGATCGCCGAGCCGGCCAAGCGCGCGGCCCGGAACGCTGCGCGCGAGCAGGCGCGACACCGTGCGGGCGCGGCCCGTGTCCGGCGGCTCGACGGCCGGAAAGCGTGGTGCGGGATCGGTCATCGCTTACACCTTCGCACCGATGGCGACCTGCGGCTTCGGCGAGCGCCAGTTGCGCGGCTGGGAGGCGCGGGAGAACGCGTACATGCCCAGCCCGAAGCCGGTTTCGGTGGTCTCCGGGAACTTCGCGCGTACCGCCTTGTTGGCACGGATGCCGATGATGAAGGCCTCGATGAAGATCGCCAGGATAAACACCATGGTCAGCCCGGACAGCACCGTGGCCACGCGCGGCATCCAAGTGCCGATCAGCATGACTAGCAGCAGCACGAGCGCGACCGGCATGACGTAGTTGTTGAAGAAGCGGCGGGCGTCGACCCAGTCGCGCACGTAGCGGCGGATCTCGCCCTTGTCGCGGTCCATGAGGTAGCGCTCGTCGCCAGCGTCGATGCGGGCCTGGATCTCGCGGTTCGCGCGGCGATTCTCCGCGCGCTGCTCCTTCTTATACGCCTTCCATTCCTCCTTCGTCATGGAGGCTTTCAGATCTTTGTTGCGCTGCGAGCGCTGCGCCGGCGTCAGTGCATCCGGGTCGCGGATCACCCCGCGCTTGATCTCCTGCTCGTGCCGCTTGGGCGTCGGGCGGCCCTTCGGCGGGGTGTAGCCCTTGGGGTAGGTGGGCTCCGGCTGGGCCCCGCTTATCGACGCTCCGTCGTCCACAGCGCCCGCCTCAGCCTGCTGCTCGGTGTTCTGCTCAGATTTCTGCCAGGGGAATTTCACGCCCTCTAGGCTACAAGCAGGCGTAGGAAAGTAGGAATACGCCACCGGGGTGGTGCGTTACAGATGAAGAGCCCGGCACCTGGGCGGCGACGGTTGCGCGCCGCTTCCGGGTGGGCACTATGATGGGGCCAACTCCGGCAACATATTTAAGGAGAGATTTCCATGACTGCACCTACCTCTGCCACTGGGGTGAACCTGACCGACGCCGCCGCCGCGAAGGCGAAGGCACTGCTGGACCAAGAGGGTCGCACCGACCTGTCGCTGCGTATCGCCGTGCAGCCGGGTGGCTGCGCGGGCCTGCGCTACCAGCTCTACTTCGACGACCGTGACCTGGACGGCGACAAGGCCGACGAGGTCGGCGGCGTACGTCTCGTGGTGGACAAGATGAGCGTGCCGTACCTGGCCGGTGCCACCATCGACTTCGCCGACACGATCGAGCAGCAGGGCTTCACCATCGACAACCCGAACGCTGGCGGCTCCTGCGCTTGCGGCGACTCCTTCAACTAGGTCTCGCGCGCGAAAGAATCCCGCCCTCCACACAGGCGACAAGCTGTGTAGTGGGCGGGATTCATTTCTCACAGGCCGATTGTTTTTGCGCTATTCGCAGGCGACGCCATCGCCGTCGCGGTCCAGGGCGGAGCGGTAGCCAGGCTCATAGTCGTAGATGGGATTTACACCGGCCTCGCGGGCTGCAGCACAATTGCGGTAGTAGCCGTTTGCAGGCCGCTTCCCGTTCTGGTTAGCAGGTGCGGGGCGCGCTTGGGGTGCTCGTGCTGGAGCTGGTTTGGGCACAGACCGAGGGGACGGAGCAGGCTTGGGTGCTTGCCGCGGAGCCTTCGCTGGTGCTGTGTTCGGGCGGGGCGCTGGCTTCGGCGCCGGTGCTTTTGCTCGGGGGCGGGGCCCAGGAATAACTCCCGGAAGGGGGTTAGGGATAAGTCGCTGCTGGACTGCCCAAACTGTGGCGCCAGCTCCCAAGCCAACGACCGCAAGAATGGCGGCAATCGTGATGGCGGCGGCTGCGCCTGTGGAGAGCTCATTGTCTTCTGCTTGAGCAGCCTCTTGCGAGGTAACCTCGTTAGCTTGCGCATTCGGTACAGACGTTAGGGAAAACATGCATGCGCCAGCCAGCCCTAGCGCCAGAATTGACTTTTTCATAACTAAAGAATAGCAGCATGCTGTGAAATGCCTTGTGGCTTGGATGACGTGATGTTGCGCACTTTCTGAACCTCGTCTACGCACCGCAGCCGTGCTGCTCGCGCAGCCACGCCCTCGCCTCGTCGAGGGCCTCGTCAGCGGTGGCGGTGGGGGAGTCGGGCTGGATCGGATCTTCGGCGAACTCCTCGCCGGTGCGGGCCTTGTCCTTGGCGATGGTAAGCATGAGCACGCTGCCGTCCGGGAAGTCATAGACCGTATTCGCCGAGGCGAAACCGGCCGTGGGGGTGCCAAAGGAGCGGGAATTATCGAGACCGCGGAAGGCGAGCATGGTGGCTTCGCCAGAGGAAGCGGTGGTGTCGTCGACAAGCACGGCAGTGGGAGCCTCCCACTTGCCGCCGGCGGTTTCCAGCGGGGTGCCGCCGCCGCGAACCGCGTTGCCCTCGACGGTGACCGCCGTGGTGCTCATGCGGCTGACGAACTCGAGCGCGGTGCCGTCGGGGAGAAGTGGGCTTAAGCCCGCGACCATGGGGCCCATGTCGCCGCCGTCGTTGCCGCGCAGGTCGACGATCGCGCCGCAGGCACCGGCGTCGCGCGCCTCGATCAGCCCGCGGGAGAGTGTGTCGGCGTAGCTCTGCACGTCGTCGTGGCGGCCGATGCCGGGCACGATGGCAAGCGCGATGCCGTCGGTCGTTTCGACGCCGACCTGGGCGGACGGGGCGTCGTCGTCTTGGTTCGCTTCTTCGTAGAAGAGCTTGGAATGCTTGCCGCCGGCGGCGTGGACCGCGGCGTTGAGCGGCTCGATCAGTTCGTACTTGTGGCGCGCATACTCGGTCGCCTCCTCGACCTCGGCGCGGGCTGCTGCGAACTCCTCCGAGTCGCCGTAGATGCCCATCGATTCGGACAGATCCAGCACGGTGTTGGCATAACGTTTCGGCGTGTCCGTGCCGAAGAAGCGGGCCTGGCCGGTCATCTGCGCGGTCAGCGTCGGGCCCCAGACGTAGCCGGCGGCCGCGATGAGCAGTAGAAGGGCGACGACAACGCCGCCGAGGATACGAAGGACTTTCTTTGTTGTACTCATGCCTTTAATTTTCGCTGTGCGAGGAGGTTGTCGGCAATGGTGGCAGCGGGAGTCTTTGGGTAGAGCTAGCACTACCTTGTGGCGTGTGCGGAGTGCTGGACGCCTAAGTAGAGCTAGCTCCATTTGGGCTCACCCCGGCCGGAAAATCCCAGGTCGCGCGGAACCGTGATTGCTAAACGGAGCTAGCTCCATTTGGACCAGCCTCAAAGACACAAGCCCGGCGTCAAAACGCCAGGTCGATCGGAGCACGGAAGCGGCAAACTCCCCAGGTCGCCCCCTTACAGCTTGACCGGGTAGTCCTTGTGCTCGATCTCCGGGTCGATGCGCTGCTCGACGAAGATGCCGTGCCAAACCATAAATGCCAGTACGGTCCACAGGCGGCGGGAGTGGTCAGAGATGCCGTCGCGGTGCTCCTTGAGCATCTCGAGCACCTCCTTCTTGTTAAAGATGTGCTCGGTCTGCGATTCGTTGATCGTGTCCTGCGCCCAGCCGTACAGCTCGTCACCCGCGAGCCAGTGGCGCATCGGCACGGGGAAGCCGAGCTTGCGGCGGTTGAGCACGTGTGCGGGCACGATCTGCTCCATCGCGCGGCGCAGCGCGTACTTCGTCGTCCCGTTCGCGATCTTCTGCTCGTAAGGAATTGTCTGCGCCACCTCGAAGACCTCCTTGTCCAGGAAGGGGACGCGCAGCTCGAGCGAGTTCGCCATGTTCATCTTGTCGGCCTTGACCAGGATGTCGCCGCGCATCCAGGTGAACAGGTCGAGGTTCTGCATGCGCGCGACCGGGTCCATGCTTGTCGACGCCGCGTAAATCGGTGCCGTCACCTCCCGGTGATCCCACTCGCGCTTGGCCCAGGGCAGCACCCGGTTGAGCTGCTCGAAGTTAAAGGAGCGGGCGTTGCCGTAGTAGCGCTCCTCCATCGGGGTGGTGCCACGCAGCAGCAGGCTCTTGCCCTTCATGCCCTCGGGAAGGACCTGGCCGAGCTTGTTCAGCCCGCGCAGCAGGGGAGAGGGCAGCTTTTCAAAGGGCGCGAGCGAAAGAGGCTCCTTGTAGATGGTGTAGCCGCCGAACAGCTCGTCGGCACCCTCGCCGGAGAGCACGACCTTGACGTGCTTGCGGGCTTCTTGCGCGACGAAGAAGAGCGGGACGAGCGAAGGGTCGGCGACCGGGTCGTCCAAGTACCACATGATCTTCGGGATCGCGTTCGCATACTCCTCGGGCGAGACGATCTTGACGATGTGCTCGACGCCAATCGCTTCAGCCGACTCGGCAGCCACGTCGACCTCGGAGTAGCCCTCGCGCTCGAAGCCGGTGGTGAAGGTCAAAAGGTCCGGGTTGTGGCGCTTTGCCAACGCCGCGATGGCGGTGGAATCGATGCCGCCGGAGAGGAAGGAACCGACGGTCACGTCGGCGCGCATGTGCTTGGCCACCGAATCCTCGAGGGCTGCGGCGATCCGGTCGTAGAGGTCCTGCTCCTTGGCCTTGGGGACCGGCTGGGACTTAAAGTGCGGGGTGAAATACCGCTCGCTGACGACCTTGCCGCCGGGGCTCAGGGTGACGGTGCAGCCGGACTCCACGCGTCGAATAGCGGTGTGCAGCGTCTCCGGTTCGGGAACGTACTGCAGGTCGACATAGTGCTCGATCGCGCGTCGGTCTAGGCCGTTGTCTTGACCACCGAGGTCGAGCCCAAGGGGTTCCGCCATCGCAAGGATAGATTTCTTCTCGGAGGCGAACACGGTACCGGCCTCCGTGGTGGCGTAAAACAGCGGCTTGATGCCGAACTGGTCGCGGGCGGCAAACATAGTTTTCGTCTCGCTGTCCCAGATGACGATGCCGAACATGCCGCGCAGGTGGTTGACCACGTCCTTGCCCCAGTGGTGGTAGCCCACCACGATCGGCTCGCCGTCGCCGGAAGTATTAAAGGTGTAGCCCGCGGCCTGCAGCTCCTCGCGCAGCTCGAGGTAGTTGTAGATCTCGCCGTTGAAGGTCATGGCGTAGCGGGTCGGGTTGTCCTCCGGGCCCCAGCGCAGTGGCTGGTGGGAGTGCTCCAGGTCGATGATGGCCAGGCGGTTAAAGCCGAAGACTGCGTCTGCGTCGTGCCACGTGCCGGCGGCGTCGGGGCCGCGGTGGTACATGCAGGGCAGCGCCTCGTCCATGGCGGGGACGAAGGTGCTGGCGTTGGAACCGGCGGTAAGCAGTGCAAGCAGGCCACACATCGTAAGTTGAACCTTCTCCTTATATATATGGTGCGCAACGGGTGCGCGCGGGTATGCCTTCCAAGGATAGAGTTCGCGCGCCTCGATCGGCGAACCGGCCGCCGGTGTGGCGCTTCAACCTTTAGCCCGTCCCCGAAAGGGGGCCAACTTTCGGATGAATATTTTGGCCGAATCTCCGGATTTTGTGTGCTGTAGGCCACAATTGCTGGGGCCTGGCAGGAAAAGCCAAGGGTGGCGGGTGGGCGTCGGGAAGCGAAAGTACTGCACTTCGGGGGCGAGAGTGAGAATTCCGTGGACGGGCTTGGGATGAACTAATCTAACTGGGTAGGAATGGGTAGGAATGCTCTGGCATACCTATGGACGTTCAGTGTTTTAAATGAAGTGTGGACAGGAAGGCAGACACACGTGGAAAAGGAAACAAAGCGCAGCTTCGCCAAGAAGCTTGGCGTGGCCGGTTCGCTCCTGCTCGGCGGCTTCGCGCTCGCGGGCTGTGAAGTAGCCCCGCCGGAGGCTGTGGCCAAGGTGCTCGACATGGGCTGGCCCGACCCGGTCACTCCGGAGGGTGTACAGATGTACAACTTCTGGGTCTGGGTTTGGCTCGCTGCCTGGATTATCGGCATCGTGATGTGGGGCCTGTTCCTCACCGCCATCTTCAAGTGGAACCGCAAGGCCAAGGAGAAGAAGGGCGAGGGCGAGTTCCCGAAGCAGCTGCAGTACAACGTGCCGCTTGAGCTGGCACTGACCATCGTGCCGATTCTGATCGTCATGGTGCTGTTCTTCTTCACCGTCCAGGCACAGACGAAGACCACTGCACTGGACAAGGATCCGAAGGTCACCGTTGACGTCACCGGCTACCAGTGGAACTGGAAGTTCGGCTACGCAGAGGTCGACGGCGAGTTCATCCCGAACGGCCAGAAGTACGAGGGCCGCGACGAGGAGCGTCAGGCCGCTGCTGAGGAGTCGAAGTACGACCCGGAGGGTGTGCCCAACCCGAACCCCATCCACGGCATGTCCATGGGTGACCAGTCGTACCTGAACTTCAACCAGATCGAGACCATCGGCTCCTCCGAGGAGATCCCGGTGCTCGTGGTCCCGACCGACACGGCGATCGAGTTCCGTCTCGCTTCCGGTGACGTCAACCACGCGTTCTGGGTCCCGGAGTTCCTGTTCAAGCGCGACGTCTACGCGCACCCCGAGTCCAACCAGCAGCAGCGCAGCTTCCAGATCGAGCGCATCGATGAGGAAGGCGCGTTCGTCGGCCGCTGTGCCGAGATGTGCGGTACCTACCACGCCATGATGAACTTTGAGATTCGCGCGGTCTCCCCGGAGAAGTTCAAGCAGTACATGGACTTCCGCATCGAGAACCCGCAGGCTCCGAACTCGGACGCACTGAAGGCGATTGGTGAGGAACCGTACGCAACCTCCACCCACCCGTTTGTTACCGACCGTCTGGGTACCCGCGACGGTAACAACGCCAACGTCCCCACCACCGTTTAAAGAAAGAAGGAGTGCAGAACAATGGGAGCTGGCTCAAAAGTTTTCTACGCAATCGGCACCTTCTTGGCCCTGATGGCAGTGGCCTACATCGTCTCCACGAGCTGGATCGGTGAGGATGCTTACCTCTTCGGCCTCGAGTGGGTCGGTGGTGTCGCGCTCGTGCTCGCCACGGCGCTGTGCTTCATGATGGCGGTCTACCTCAACTTCACCGAGCGCCGCATGGACGTCCTCCCCGAGGACTGGGAAGAAGCGGAGATCGAAGACGGCGCTGGCGTGCTGGGCTTCTTCTCCCCGCACTCGATCTGGCCGTTCGCAATGTCCGGCGCGATCTTCTTCCTCGGCCTGGGTATCGCCTTCTACCAGCTGTGGCTGATCGCTTTTGGCGCGGTCTTCCTCATCTGGACCACCACGCAGCTCAACCTGCAGTACGGTATCCCGCGCGAGAAGCACTAAGCGCCTTCATCTCCCGCACGCCTTCGCGGGAAGTCTTAAGCCCCGGCACCTTGTGGTGTCGGGGCTTTATGCTTGTCGACGCCCACCCGCACAGGGGTCAACCGAAAGTAGGTTTTCCACCCGCTTTCTACGCTTAGCGGGTATGAGAAGCGTCACAATCGGGAACTTAGTGCCAAGCCGAATCGGCGGGCAAATATTTGCCCACCGATCGGCGAAACGTTGCGAAAAGCGGGGGTGTGGAACTGGCGCTGCCGTGACCTGCGGGGATGTGCGTCGGATAGTCGTTTGAAAAAGTTCCCGGGTTTTCAAAAAAGTTTTTTCCAGAATCGCATAGCAGGGAAAATAGCTGGTTGGGGCGGAATTGGCAGAAGAATTTCGGGGGTATCTGAGATGACTTTCAGACGAAAACAGGCCATAATCACATGCGTGACGACCGCAATTTCTAACCAAGGCATGGCGACACCGCAGAATCGTGTCCCCTCGCTGAACCGACCGAACATGGTCAGCGTGGGCACGATCGCGTTCCTCGCCCAAGAGTTGATGTTCTTTGCTGGCTTGTTCGCGATGTACTTCACGTCGCGTGCAAACGGCTTGGCTGCCGGTGACTGGGAGAACCAGACGGCACACCTGAACGTGATGTTCGGCTTGATCATCACCATCGTTCTGGTTGCTTCCTCTGTGACCTCTCAGTTCGGCGTGTTCGCTGCAGAAAGGGGTGACGTATACGGCCTGCGTAAGTGGTTTGCTGTCACTGTGCTGCTCGGCGTGATCTTCCTGGGTCTCGTGGCATACGAGTGGACCGAGATGGTCATGCACGGTGTAAGTGTGCAGTCCAGCGTGTATGGCTCGGTGTTCTACATCATCACCGGCTTCCACATGGCGCACGTAACTGCCGGCATTCTTGCCTTCATCGTGGTGCTGCTTCGTGTTTCCAAGTCGAAGTTCACCCCGGCGCAGGCAACGGCTGCGATGGTGACCTCCTACTACTGGCACTTCGTTGACGTGGTGTGGATCGGCGTGTTCATCACCCTCTACCTGGTGCAGTAGTCCAGGGAACAGATAAAGCTTGAATAGTCGCTAAAAGGAAGCAAGATGGAAAACACACCTAAGAAGAAGCGTCGCGGTCGCAAGACCCAACGCACCGTCGCTGGTGCCGCTGCGCTGACGCTCGGGCTTACCGGTGCGGGCCTTCTGGCCTCCGCGCTGACCCCGAACGCTCAGGTTGCCACCGCCGAGCGCGATGAGCAGGCCCTGGTCCAGGAGGGCAAGGACATCTACGACGTGGCCTGCATTACGTGCCACGGCGCGAACCTGGAGGGCGTCGAGGATCGCGGCCCTTCGCTGATTGGTACCGGCGAGGGTGCCGTGTACTTCCAGGTCAACTCCGGCCGCATGCCGATGATGTCGAACGACGCGCAGGCTGAGCGTAAGCGCCCGCGCTACACCGAGTCCCAGGCGCTCGCCCTGGCTGCGTACGTCGCAGCCAACGGTGGCGGCCCTGAGCTCGTCTACGACGACAACGGCGAAGTGGCCAAGGAGTCCCTGCGCGGCAAGAACTACGACGGCCAGATTCAAGCCGCCGACGTAGCCCGCGGCTCCGAGCTGTTCCGCCTCAACTGCGCCTCCTGCCACAGCTTCACCGGCCGTGGTGGCGCGCTGTCTTCCGGTAAGTACGCCCCGGTGCTTGATCCCGCCAACGAGCAGGAGATCTACCAGGCGATGCTCACCGGCCCGCAGAACATGCCGAAGTTCTCCGACCGCCAGCTCACCGCTGACGAGAAGAAGGACATCATCGCCTTCATCAAGTCCGCGAAGGAAACCCCGAGCCCGGGTGGCTGGTCGCTCGGCGGCCTCGGCCCGGTTTCTGAGGGTATGGCTATGTGGATCATTGGCGTGACCCTGGTCGCTGCCGCTGCTATCTGGATTGGATCGCGCTCATGAGTGAAGTGAAGAAGAATTACACCAAAGAAGAGCTGGACCGCATGAGCAATGCGGAGCTCGCCGCGCTCGGCACCGAGCTTGACGACGTCACGGTGGCCTACCGCAAGGAGCGCTTCCCAGTCGAGGGCGACCCGCGTGAGAAGGCCGCAGCCACTGGCATCAACATCTGGCTGCTGATCTCCATCCTCTGCGGCATCGCCTTTTTGGGCGTCTACCTGTTCTGGCCGTGGGAGCCGAAGTTCCACGGCGACGAAGGCCTGTGGATCTACACGATCTACACCCCGCTACTCGGCCTGACCTCCGGTCTTGGCTTCGTCGCACTGGGTATCGCGATTATCCAGTACGTGAAGAAGTTCATCCCGGAAGAGATTTCGGTGCAGCGCCGCCACGACGGTCGCTCCAGCGAACTCGACCGTCGCACCACCACCGCGCTGCTGAACGACGCGTGGGAGACCTCCACCTTTGGTCGTCGTAAGGCGATGCAGGGCCTCCTCGGTGGCGCCGGCGTCCTCGCCGGCCTTATGGTCATTGCCCCGCTCGGCGGCATGATCAAGAACCCGTGGCGCGAGCGCCACGAGC
Source organism: Corynebacterium imitans (assembly GCF_000739455.1). Classification (NCBI taxonomy): domain Bacteria; kingdom Bacillati; phylum Actinomycetota; class Actinomycetes; order Mycobacteriales; family Corynebacteriaceae; genus Corynebacterium; species Corynebacterium imitans. The sequence goes on along the minus strand of NZ_CP009211.1, from coordinate 1,750,031 downwards.
TCAACTACCTGGGCGATGGCACGCTGTGGACCCACGGCTGGACGATCCAGGAGAAGGGCGTCAAGGTCTACCTCGGCCGCGACACCGGCGCGATCGCCGAGCTGCACGAGGGCGAGACCGGTTCGCACTACACCACCGCGGGTGTTTCCCGCCTGGTGCGCATGCGCCCGGAGGACCTGGCTGCAGCGTCCATGGAGACTGTCTTCCCGCTGTACGCAGAGGACGTCAACGACGGCAAGGAGTACGACCCGAAGCGCGACGTGTACGAGCAGCACATGCACTCGCTGCACGGCCCGCGTAACGCTGTCATGCTGATCCGCCTGCGCTCCGCAGACGCCAAGCGCGTCATCGAGCGTGAGGGCCAGGAGGACTTCCACTACGGCGACTACTACGCCTACTCCAAGATCTGCACGCACATCGGTTGCCCGACCTCGCTGTACGAGGCGCAGACCAACCGCATCCTGTGTCCGTGCCACCAGTCGCAGTTCGACGCGCTGCACTACGGCAAGCCGATCTTCGGCCCCGCCGCACGTGCGCTGCCGCAGCTTCCTGTGACTGTTGACGAAGAAGGTTACCTCATCGCCAACGGCAACTTCATCGAGCCCGTCGGCCCGGCATTCTGGGAGCGTAAGTCCTAATGAGTACAAAACTTGCACAAGCCGCGGACAACGTTGACTCGCGGTACACGATCGCGGGGGTCCTGCGCCCCCAGCTGAACAAGGTCTTCCCGAGCCACTGGTCCTTCATGCTCGGCGAGATGGCCCTGTACAGCTTCATCATCCTGCTGCTGACCGGCGTCTACCTGGCGCTGTTCTTCGACCCGTCGATCACCAAAGTGATCTACGACGGCGGCTACTTGCCGCTCAATGGCGTGGAAATGTCCCGCGCCTACGCCACCGCACTGAACATCTCCTTTGATGTCCGCGGCGGACTCTTCGTGCGCCAGATGCACCACTGGGCCGCCCTGATGTTCATGATGGCCATGTTCGCGCACATGATGCGTATCTTCTTCACCGGTGCGTTCCGTCGCCCGCGTGAGGCGAACTGGATTATCGGTGTCACCCTGATCCTGCTCGGCATGATCGAGGGCTTCATGGGCTACTCCCTCCCGGACGACCTGCTCTCCGGCGTCGGCCTGCGCATCATGTCCGCCATCGTGGTGGGCATCCCGATCATCGGTACCTGGATGCACTGGGCCATCTTCGGCGGCGACTTCCCGTCCGACCTGATGCTGGACCGCTTCTACATCCTGCACGTGCTGATCCTGCCGGGCATCATCCTCGCGCTGATCGCCGCGCACCTGCTGCTCGTCTGGTTCCAGAAGCACACCCAGTTCCCGGGCCCGGGCCGCACCGAGAACAACGTTGTTGGCATCCGCATCATGCCGGTGTTCGCCGTCAAGGCAATCGGCTTCATGATGTTCGTCTTCGGCGTCCTCGCTGCCATGGCTGGTCTGACCACCATTAACGGCATTTGGAACATTGGCCCCTATAACCCGTCGCAGGTTTCCGCCGGTTCGCAGCCGGACGTGTACATGCTCTGGACGGATGGTGCCGCACGTGTCATGCCGGCGTGGGAGCTCTACCTGGGCAACTACACCATCCCGGGCGCGTTCTGGGTGGCCCTGCTCTGTGGCCTGATGGTCGTCCTGCTGCTGACCTACCCCTTCATTGAGAAGAAGATCACCGGCGACGACGCTCACCACAACCTCCTGCAGCGTCCGCGCGACGTCCCAGTACGTACCTCCATCGGTGTTATGGGCATCGTGTTCTTCATGCTGATGACCATCTCCGGTGGTAACGACCACGTGGCGCATTTCTTCCAGATCTCGCTGAACGCGATGACCTGGTTCGGCCGCATCGGCGTGATCGTGCTGCCGCCGCTGGCGTACTTCATCACCTACCGCCTGTGCATCGGCCTGCAGCGCTCCGACCGCGAGGTCCTGGAGCACGGCATCGAGACCGGTGTGATCAAGAAGCTGCCGAACGGTGCCTTTGTGGAGATCCACCAGCCGCTCGGCCCGGTCGACGAGAACGGTCACCCGATCCCGCTCGAGTACGCAGGTGCTCGCGTGCCGAAGCAGCTCAACCAGCTTGGCTTCGCAGACTCCGAGACCATCGGTGCTTTCAAGCCGGCTGAGCTCGGCGTCACCGAGCGTGTCCGCGACTCCGAGGCGCAGAAGCACCACGAAGAGGTGGAGACGCTGCGCAAGCTCGAGGAGACCAAGCACCTCGACGATCGCGACGCGACCCACGAGAACAGCCACTAATACGCTGTAAGAAATAGCGGTCGCAGAAGGGCCCGTCCCGAAAGGGGATGGGCCCTTTTTCTATGCCAGAAAGTCACGCTTTATAACGACGCAGAATGCCCGCTTTTCGCCGGTGTGACGGAGAACACATAACCAGTTTTTATGAAGCACGGTACATTGGCAACACTTTGCGGAGCCAGCCGATGGCCGGAAAAGCGCCAGGTAGTAGCGGGTATTTTGGAGCGGAGTGCGCGCGTGGGGCCGTGCGAATTTTCTGGAAAATTCTGGCAAACACAAGGAAACAGTTCAATAACGGATTTGTAACAACCTAAGGGTTGGACAAACTTGTTGCCGTTTCGTAATCTGTTCGAGACATTGCGACAACAGCCGTTGCTTGCAAGGTACGAAAACAGAACATATGAGCCGCACACCACGACTTCAGTGTCGTGGAACCGGGGAACCGCACTTGACTGATTGAGGGCGGATGGCGCGCAGCAAGGCGCGCCAGGGCAGATTCTCACGGCCCAGCCCGTATGGCTACCCGGTAGGCGAAGAGAAGATATGGAGAAACTTACAATGGCAAAGCACCGTCGCCAGACCACGAACACCGCAGTCCGCACCGCGGCTGCCGCAACCGCCGTCGTCGCAGGCGCTACCCTGATGGTACCGACCACCGCGCAGGCCGCCGAGGTCCGCGTCCCGAACTCCCCGGTCTCCGCGCAGATCCCGGGCATTGAGAACATCCCGGGTATCGCCAACATTCCGGGCATCGAGGCTTGGGTCCCGTCCCTGGCTGGCAAGGCCGATGGCGGCCAGTACCAGCAGGCCATCGCTCAGGTGAAGGCGCTGCCGGGCATCAACAACGTCCCGGGCTTCAGCCAGTTCATCGCTAACGTCGAGGCGCAGGTGCTGCCGCAGCAGCCGGCGCAGGCTGTCGCCAAGCAGTACTCCGCACCTGTCGCTGCTCCGGCACCGGCCCCGCAGAAGACCCAGGGCGAGCGCATCGTCGAGATCGCCCGCACCAAGATTGGTTCCCCGTACGTCTACGGCGCTGCCGGTCCGAACGCCTTCGACTGCTCCGGCTTCACCTCCTGGGTCTACGCACAGGCTGGCAAGTCCATCCCGCGTACCTCCCAGGCACAGGCTTCCGCCGGCACCCCGGTCTCCCTGGATAACATCCAGCCGGGCGACATCGTGGTCTACTACGGTGGCGCGTCCCACGTCGGCATCTACGCTGGCAACGGCACCATCATCGACGCGCTCAACAGTGGTGTGCCGGTTGGCGAGCGCCCGCTGCACATGATGCCGGTGCACTCCGTCGTTCGCTTCTAAAAGCTTTTCGACGCCCCACCTTTCACACCCGTACCAGCTCGTATCGAACCGGGCGGGTGTGCTTTTGTGAGCGGGGTGAGCTGGCTATAGTAGTAACGGCTTTATACACAACGCAGCACGCTTTGGTCACGGCTGCGGATCTTTCTAAGGGGAACTGTCGTGGGTTCACACTCTCTTTCTTCTCGCCGGGTACTTGCAGCAAGCGGCATCGTCGCCATCGCCGCGGGCACGTGCGCGCCGATCGCGGGTGCCGACGACGTTGACGCGCTGATCAAGCAGCTCGAGGAGGTTTCCCACCAGGCCACCGCGAAGTCGGAGGAGATCAAGGCCCTCGAGGACGAGGTCGCGGAGTCCGAGCGCAAAATTGCTGACGCCGATCAGCGCGCCGCCACCGCTCGCGCCGAGGCCGAAAAAGCTCGCGGGGCCAAGACGGGCTTCCAGCGCAACGTCAACGACCTTGCCCAGTCCAAGTACCGCAACACGGACTCCGAGGTCTTCCTGACGACGCTCGAGTCCGGCAGCCCGCAAGCCGCGATCGACCGCGCCGCCTACCTCGGCTCGCTCTCTCGCAAGGCGGAGCGCACACTCGCCGAGCTTAACGACGCCAACGAGCTCGCCGCCTCCCGCGCCCGCACCGCCAACATCGCCAAGGCGGAAGCGCAGTACAACCGCAACCAGCTCGCTGCTCAGCTCGACACGCTCAACCGCGAGCGCGACGAGCTCGACGACCAGATCCGCGACATCGAAACTAAGGTCGATGGCTTGAGCGAGGAGGACCGCCAGCGCTGGATCGAAAAGGACGGCCCCGTCAGCCTTGGCGCGAACCTGCCCGCCGCCGACTCCGGCGTCGTCGCCGCCGCGATGGCGCAGCTCGGCAAGCCCTACGGCTGGGGCGCTGCCGGCCCGGACGCCTTTGACTGCTCCGGTCTGATGGTCTGGGCCTACGGCCAGAACGGCATCGGCATCCCGCGCACCTCGCAGGCACAGCTTGCGGGCGGCACCCCGGTGTCCATGGGCGAGCTGCAGCCGGGCGACATCATCGGCTACTACCCGGGGGTAACCCACGTCGGCATGTACATCGGCGACGGCATGGTCGTCCACGCCTCCGACTACGGCATCCCGGTCCAGGTTGTGCCGGTCAACTCCATGCCGGTGCAGGGCGCGGTGCGCTACTAGCCCCGCAGGCTGATGTCGCGCACGCTGCTGGTCACCAATGATTTCCCGCCAACAGTCGGCGGGATTCAGTCTTACCTGCGCGATTTCGCCTCCCACCTCGCCGCACGAAACGGCCCAGACTCGCTGGTCGTGTTCGCCTCCACCCAGGACACGGACGCCGCTCGCGAGTGGGACGCCGCCCAGCCCTTTCCCGTCGTGCGCTGGCCAGCCCGCGTCATGCTGCCGGCCCCGGGGGCACGCCGCCGGATGCAGGAGCTCATCCGCGCCCACGACATACACACCGTCTGGTTCGGCGCGGCCGCCCCGCTCGCCGTGATGGGGATCGCGGCGAAGCAGGCGGGCGCGCGCAAAGTCGTGGCCACGACTCACGGCCACGAGGTCGGCTGGTCGATGCTTCCCGGTGCTCGCCAGGCGCTCCGCGTGATTGGCAACAGCGCCGATACGGTCACCTACGTCTCCGAGTACACCCGCCGGCGCTTCGCATCCGCCTTCGGGCCCCACCCGGAGTTCCTGGCGCTGCCTTCCGGTGTGGACACCGACTTCTTCCGCCCCCAGCCGCGCCCGGATGCACCCAACCCCGCGATCGTCTGCGCCTCCCGCCTTGTCGCCCGCAAGGGCCAGGATCAGCTCATCCGAGCGCTCCCGCTGATTCGAGCCGCTGTGCCGGGCACCGAGCTGCACCTCATCGGTGCCGGGCCCGACGAGCGCCGCCTGCGCCGGCTTGCCCGCAACACGGAAGGCGTGCACTTCCACGGCGCGGTTTCCCGCACCCAGCTTCGCGACGCCATCGCCACCGCCGACCTCTTCGCCATGCCCGCCCGCACCCGCGGGGGAGGCTTAGACGTCGAGGGCCTCGGCATCGTCTACCTCGAGGCCCAGGCCTGCGGCGTGCCTGTCATCGCGGGCAACTCTGGCGGCGCGCCGGAAACCGTCACCCGGGAGACCGGCATCGTCGTCGACGGCCGCGACACCACCGGGCTTGCAGCCGCCGCCTGCGAGATCCTGCGAGACCCGGAAAGGGCCCGAGCGATGGGTCAGGCGGGGCGTGTGCACGTCGAGAAGCATTTCGCGTGGGACGTGCTCACCGAAAGACTGGCAGCACACTTGCAGTAGAATCGTCCCCTATGTCACTTCACCCAGGCCCCCTCACCATCGGCTTCGACATCGGCGGCACCAACCTGCGCGCCGCCGTCGTCGACGCCAACGGGCAGATTCTCGACGCCGCGTCCACCTCCACCCCCCAAACCGGGAGCGAAATGACCGCCGCGATCGTCGAGCTCGCGCACCAACTGCGCGCCTCGCACGACATCGCAGCAGTCGGTCTTGCCGTCGCCGGCTTCCTCGACCCCGACTGCGAAATCGTCCGCTTCGCACCGCACCTGCCGTGGCGCGACGACTACCCGCTGCGCAAAAAGCTTGCCGACGAGCTGGGACTGCCCGTCCGCCTCGAACACGACGCCAACTCCGCCGCCTGGGGCGAATACCGCTTCGGCGCGGCCCGCGATGCGGAGACGTGGGTGCTCTTCGCCGTTGGCACCGGCATCGGGGCAACGCTCATGCACCGCGGCGAGATCTACCGCGGCTCGTTCGGCACCGCTCCCGAGTTCGGCCACCTCACCGTGGTGCCCGGCGGGCGCGCCTGCTCCTGCGGCAAACAGGGCTGTCTCGAGCGCTACGCCTCCGGCTCCTCTCTGGTGGATTGTGCGGTCGAGATCGCGACGCGCGGCGGCTACAAGCGCTGCGGGCTCTACCGCAAGGTGGTGGGCAAGCACGCCACGGGCCGCGACGTGATGGAGGCGGCGCGCGCCGGCGACGAGCTCGGGCTCGCCGCGCTCGACAGCTTCGCCACCTGGCTGGGCCGCGGGCTCGCGATCGTCGCCGACGTGCTCGACCCGGCGCTGATCGTGCTGGGCGGGGGAGTGGCCGCCGACGCCAGCATGTTCATCGATACCGCGCGCGAGACCATGGCCGCCACCATGGTCGGTGCCGGCTACCGGCCGGTGGCAGACATCCAGTGCGCGGAGCTCGGCCCCCAGGCCGGTATGATCGGTGTAGCTGATTTGGCCCGCACGATGGTGCACGAACAACAATAGGAAGCGCACGGCGATGACAAACAGGTGGTATTCGGTGTTCAAGGCCGTCCTCGGCCCGTTCCTCATAGTGTGGAACCGGCCGACGATCAACGGCGCGGAGCATATCCCCGACACCGGCCCCGCGCTGATGGTGTCCAACCACCAGGCCGTGATGGACTCCTTCTACCTGCCGCTGATGGTGCGCCGCCAGCTGACCTTCCCCGCGAAGAGCGAGTACTTCACCACCCCGGGTATCAAAGGCGCGATCCAGAAGTGGTTTTTCACCGCCGTCGGCCAGGTGCCGCTGGACCGCCAGAGCAAGGACGCCGGCGACGCGCTGCAGCAGGCGGCCAGCCGGGTTCTGGACAACGGCGAGCTCTTCGGCATCTACCCAGAGGGCACCCGTTCCCCGGACGGCCGCATCTACAAGGGACGCACAGGTGTTGCCCGCATCGCCATGGCCGAGGGGGTGCCGGTCGTGCTCACCGGCATGGTTGGCACCCGCAACGCCAACCCGATCGGCACGACCTTCCCGCGGCCGGCGAAGGTCCACATCGAGATCAGCGAGCAGATCGACCCGCACGCCTGGGCTAAAGAGCACGGCTTCGACCCTGCCTCGCGGGAGGTCGCGCGCCCATTCACCGACTACCTCATGCACCGGCTCGCCGAACTGACTGGGTACGACTATGTCGACGTCTACGCCAGTGAAGTCAAAGAATCGCTCGAAGCCACCGGCGAGTACCCGGAAGGCACCGAGCCGCGCAAGGAGTAAGCACATGGATAAGGATCTCATTACGCGCGTCGTCCTCGTTGTGGTCACCGTCGCGTTGTACCTCGTCGCCTCTGAGGTGGGCTTCCACCCGACGATCGCCGCGCCGATCGCGGTGGCGATCGTGGCACTGGTGATGTTCTGGCCGCGCCCGCGCGAGGAGCGCGAGAAGCGCCTGCCCATCCAGCTGGGAGAGCAGGGCGAGAAATAGGATGAAGTACTTCTACGACACGGAGTTTATCGAGGACGGTTCGACCATCGAGCTCGTCTCCATCGGCATCGTGGCGGAGGATGGGCGCGAGTACTACGCCGTGTCGACGGAGTTCGACCCGCGCGACGCCAGCGAGTGGGTGCGCGCCAACGTGTTAAACAAGCTGCCGCCGGCGAGCGATCCGGCGTGGAAGCCGCGGCGGGTGATTCGCGATGAGGTGTACGCGTTCCTCACGGCGGCGTCGACAAGCCCTGAGCTCTGGGCGTGGGTCGGCGGCTACGACCACGTGCTGTTCGCCCAGCTGTGGGGCGACATGACGGGCCTGCCGCGGAGGATGCCGCGGTTCACGCATGAATTAAAACAGTACTGGGAGATGGCGGGTCGGCCGAAGCTGCCGAAAGCTCCGCAGGGCAACCACGATGCGCTAATCGACGCCCGCCACAACGTCAAAAAGTACCGCGTATGTGCGGAAATACTGCCGCTGGATGCCACCGGCCGCGCCACCGCGCCGAACACCTAGCGGCGGACAGGTGTACACGGGAATCGGTCCTGGGCACACAGCCGGTGTGCTAAGAATAAAGGCGTGAGTTGGACAATTGATATCCCGAAAGACGTACTGCCCGATCTCCCGCCGCTGCCGGGGGACCTGAACGAGCAGTTCCAGGACGTCCTGAAGCGCGACGCGAAGCAGCAGCCGAGCTGGGATGAGGACCAGGCACGATATGTGCGCAAGATCCTGGAGTCGGTGCCGCCGGTGGTACTCGCCCCGGAGATCGAGGAGCTCAAGGACCACCTGAAGGACGTGGCGCTCGGTAAGGCCTTCCTGCTGCAGGGCGGCGACTGCGCCGAGACTTTCGAGTCGAATACCGAGCCGCACATCCGCGCGAACGTGCGCACGCTTTTGCAGATGGCGGCGGTGCTGACCTACGGGGCGTCGATGCCGGTGGTCAAGCTCGGCCGCATCGCCGGCCAGTACGCCAAGCCCCGCTCCTCCGATCTGGATGCGAACGGGCTGCCCAACTACCGCGGCGACATCGTCAACGGTGTGGAGCCGACCGAGGAGTCCCGCCGTCACGACCCGGCCCGCATGATCCGCGCCTACGCGAACGCCTCGGCCGCGATGAACCTGGTGCGCGCTCTGGTTGCCTCCGGGACTGCGGACCTGCACCACATCAACGATTGGAACCGGGAGTTCGTGAAGAATTCTCCGGCTGGCGCGCGCTACGAGGCGCTTGCCCGCGAGATCTCCCGCTCGCTCGCGTTCATGGATGCCTGCGGGGTCAACGACTACAACCTGCGCACCTCAGAGATCTTCGCCTCCCACGAGGCGCTGCTGGTGGACTACGAGCGCGCCATGCTGCGCCTGGCCGAGGACGAGCGCGGTAAGCAGCGTCTCTACGACCTGTCGGCCCACCAGCTGTGGATCGGCGAGCGCACCCGCGGTATTGACGACTTCCACGTCAACTTCGCCGCGATGATCGACAACCCGGTCGGCATCAAGCTCGGCCCGAAGGTCACACCTGAGGAGGCCGTGGCCTACGCCGACAAGCTCGACCCGAACCGCGAGCCGGGCCGACTGACGATGGTCATCCGCATGGGGCACGAGAACGTGCGCTCTGTGCTGCCGGGAATCGTCAAAGCGGTCGAGGCATCTGGGCACAAGGTGGTCTGGCAGTCGGACCCGATGCACGGCAACACGTTCACCTCATCGAACGGCTACAAGACGCGCCACTTCGACAAGATCATCGACGAGGTCCAGGGCTTCTTCGAGGTCCACCGCGAGCTGGGCACCCATCCCGGCGGCGTGCACATCGAGCTCACCGGCGAAAATGTCACCGAGTGCCTCGGCGGCGCGCAGGACATTTTGGATGTCGACCTGCCGGGCCGCTACGAGTCCGCCTGCGACCCGCGCCTGAACACCGAGCAGGCCCTCGAGCTGGCCTTCCTGGTCGCCGAGATGCTGCGCTACTAGAACGCACCTGATACGGCCTGGCTGACCAGCGGCGGGATCTCGCCGTACATGCCGGAGCCGAACCACCACCCGCCGACGCCGACCGCGCCGGCAACCAGCGCGGCGAAGACCACATACGCTGCCAGCGCCGCCCCGGAGCGGTTGGAAATGCGCCGCACGCGCGGGGCCGGCGCGGGCTTGGCCGGCGGGGGAGCGGGGGGCGGTGGGGCGGGGACGACTGGGGGTACATCAATACGCGTCTGCGGCTCAGCGGCCGGCGGATCGGGGAAGAGGCGCCGCTCTCGCTGCGGCACTGCTGTCTCTGTCTCGCGACTGTCTCGACCGAAGCGCGTCGGGTGCGCCGCCGCGCGGTTTGCCGCCGAATTCCGGGGGACCGGCACGGTGTAGTCGGGCAGGTCGAGCTCGCGGGCGACGTCGACAAGCGCGTCGAGGAATTCGCCGGCGGTGTGGAAGCGCTGGGTGGGGTCGGTGGCGGTGGCGGTGGTGACGAGCTCGTCGAAAAGCATGGGCACCCCGTCGATTGACTGCGATGGCGGCGGCACCTCCTCGTTCAGCCGCGCGTACGCGTGGGCGAGTGGGGTGTCGCCGCGAAATGGGGTGCTGCCGGTGAGCAGCTCGAAAAGGACGATGCCGGCCGAATACACGTCGGAGGCCGGGGTGATCGCCGAGCCGTCTACCTGCTCGGGCGAGAGGTAGCTGACGGTGCCGACGATCTGGTCCGTGGAGTGCGAGGCGTCGGCGGCCGCCCGCACCAGGCCGAAGTCGGCGAGCTTGACCTGGTGGTCGCCGTTAATTAACACGTTATCCGGCTTGATGTCGCGGTGGACCAGCCCCTTGCCATGCGCCACCGCAAGGCCGGTGAGCACGCCCCGCATCACGGCGGTGGCGGCGTGCGGCGGCATCGGCCCGCGCTCGGCGAGCAGCTCGCGCAGAGTGCCGCCGGTGATCAGCTCCATGATGAGGAAAATCTCGTCGCCCTGGGCGGAGAAATCGTAGACATTGACCAGGTTCGGGTGGGACAGTTGCGCCATCGCGCGGGCTTCGCGGCGGAAGCGCTCGAGGAAGACCGGGTCGTCGACGTACTGCTGGTGCATGACCTTGGCGGCGACCTCGCGCCCGAGCCGGGTATCGACGCAGCGGTAGACCGTCGCCATGCCGCCGCGCGCGATCGGCCGGTCGATGACGTATCGGTGATCCAGGTAGTCTCCCACATCCATGCAGACCAGTATGGTGCACATGTGCCCCGCGGCGCTAAACTACGGGGCCGTGAATACTCTTGATGATCTCCTCGCTGGCGAAGAACTGCTGTCCCTGCCCGCGGTCGCCGAAATGCTCGGCGTCCCGGTAACGAAAGTCCACGACCTGGTCAACGCGCGCAAGCTCGTGCTCTACCGCAAGGATGGACGCAAAGCGGTGCCCGCCCTGCTCTTCGCCGATGGCGAGATGAGCAAGTTCATTACGGGGGCCATTACCGTGCTTTTCGACGGCGGCTTCTCCGAAGAAGAAATCCTTTCCTATCTCTTCACCGAAGACGATTCGCTGCCGGGCCGTCCGATCGACGCGCTGCACGGCCACGGGGCGCGCGAGGTGATTCGGCGCGCGCAGGCGATGGCGTTCTAACCGGGCGAGACCGGTGCGCCTTGGGCGGGTCCGCCGATGATGGTTTCGGCATCAATGTAGTCGCGGCCGGTAAATCTCGGTGTGCCGTATTTTGGGCCGATCCAGGCGATCCGGCCGTCGATGCGTGCCATCCGGCCCCGGTCTGGTTGCCCGTTGACCGCGTTGTGGTGCGGGCACAGCCAGCACATATTCGACGGGTGCGTCTCGCCACCTTGGGCGTAGTCGGTCAGGTGGTGCGCCTGGCACTTGCTAATCGGGGTGGTGCAGTCCGGCCAGCAACAGGTTGGCGAGTCCGCCTCGATCGCCAGGCGCTGCACCGGCGAGGCAAGGCGTGCCCGGTGGGTGTTAATGGGACCTAAGTGTGGTGCGGTAAGCGTGATGTAGCCATCAGGCAGGATATGCCGGCGCAGCACCTGGCTGGTGGTCATTTTCACCCCGGTATTGGTCACCACGACCGGTTCTTCGTCGGGTTTATCGTCGGTGCCGGAAAGGACGTGGTCGATGTCCTTGTCGGTGATAATCGCGTGTATTGCTACCGGTGCTTGGACGATGTTGCGGTTGTTGACCAGCCAGTCGATCGGATCAATCGGTTTTCCATCCTCGCCGGGGGTTTCAAAGGTGGTGACCAGGTCTTGGAGATCGTTGGTCGGTCCGGTGAGCCGAATGATGAATTTGTCGTGTTGTTCGCTGCGTTGGATGCGCACCCCGTCTTGTGGCGGGCGCGGCGGCAGGAAGGTTTTGCGCAGCCGGGCAGCCTTCTTCGAGATGGTGGTAGTATCCCCCTCGGTGGCGCACAACTGCGTGGTGTACTCCCAGCGTTTGGTGGGGTTGGTGATGCGCCTGGCGGTGCGTTCGATGAGTTCTAGGGTTTCGATGCAGTGCCGGTTGGCCTCGGCCGCAGCGCGTGCTTCGGTTTGATAGCGCGAGTGGCTCGTGGGCCGGAAAAACCGGCGGGCAAGGCGCACGAGCGTGTGCGCGTAGTCGTCGGCCGCGCCCATCCCGGCCAGGTCTGCCTCGTCCAGGCCTGCCTCATGCACGAGCCGTAGTGTGGCGATTCCCCCTGCTTTAAAGGCCAAAAAGGCCCGTAATTGTTGTTGATCCCCCATAGGCCCACAACCTAGCGCAGGCCCTGGGCCTCCGCAACAGGAACCTTGCGCGGCCACACGAACGCCACGGCGGCAAGCGCGACGAAGGGAGCGAGGATAAGGAACCAGGGGTCGTAAAACCGGTGGTTGCCGCTGCCCGTAAACGCGAGCGAGACCACGACCGAGGCCCCCACGGCGATCCGCTGCACCCACGCCGGTGCGCGGAACGTGCCCACCAAGGACACCAGCGAGGCGTAGTACCACGGCAGGGTGACCGCGTTGGCCACGAAGGCGACGACGTAGGCGGCGCAGGTCCCGGCGATCGCGCGGGCGGGGTAGCCGCCCCGGCTCGGCCGGAAGTACCACCACGCCACAACCAGGCCCGCGAGCATGACCACCCCGCTGGCTGCGCGGGTGGCAGCAAGGGCGGTGTTGTAGTGGAAGTTCTCGTTGACAAGCTGGGCGACGGGGGTGATGAGCTCCGCCAAAAGCGTCGGCCCGGCGAGGGGGTTGACCACTTTGGAGTTGCCGGAGATCTCCGCCACCCACCCCCAAGACGCCCCGGAGACCACGGTGACCAGGTCCACGACCGCGAGCGTTAACGCAAGCGCCCACGCACCACAGCCGGCGAATACGCCGAGTCGGCGCGGCCAGTTGCCCGTCGCAAAGCGCGCGTGCATGATCCACACAACGAACGGCAGCGCGATCGCGGCGGTCGCTTTGAGCGAGACCGCCAGCGCGATGAGCGCGATCCCGCCGCTCGCCCACGCAAAGTAGCGGCGCGTCGGCACCACACAGGCGAGCAGCCCGACGGAGACGAGGCCGACCATGATGGATTCGTTGTGCATGCCGCCGACCATGTGCAGCAGCATGAGCGGGTTCGCCGCCCCGATCCACAGCGCGAACGCGGGGTTGCCACCGAGCGCTGCGGCAATCCGGGGTACCGCCCAGATGATCATCGCGAACCCCAACAGCGAGACGAGCTTATATACGATCAGCCCTGCGGTGACGTCGTCGCCAACTGCCGTGGTGATCGCCTTGCCTAGCCCGAGGTGCGCGGGTCCGTAGGGGGTGGTCGTGTTGCGCCAGTCGTGGCTGACCTCCCACAGATACGGCCCGGGGTTGACGGCGGCGCCTTCGGTGTAGGGGTCGTAGCCGTCGCGAAGCATCGCGCCTTGCATGAGGTAGGAGTAGACGTCGCGCGAGAGGATGGGCGCACTGAGCACGAGCGGCGCGGTCCACGCCCAGGCGGCCAGGCGCGTGGTGCGCAAGTCCGGGCGGGCGCGGCCGAGCAGCAGCCAGGCGGCGACGAGCCCGAGGATGCCGATCGTTAAAAGCGCCTCCATGAGCCCGCGGCCGTGGCCGTACATGAGCGGGTCGAGGCCGAGCTCGCGCATGATGCCGCTGCGATTGCGGGTGGCACCGGCGCCGTACGAGCCGAGCGCGATGCAGGTGGCGGCGGCGGTGCCGAGGGCGAGTACTCGCCGCATTAGGCGCGCCGTTCGGTGGAGCGGATCGCGAGCTGGCGCAGCGTGTCGGCGACCTCGGCGTCGATGTCCGCTTGCTCGAGGTGCGCAAGGCCCGAGGCAGTCAGTGCTTCGATTCGCTTCTCGACGCCCTCCCGCGCCCCACTTTCCGCAATCACCTCCGCCAGTCGCGTGAGCTCCTGCGGTGCGGTTGCGGTCCCGATGCCGGCGCGTAGTTCTGCGGCGGCGGCAGGGTCGGAGTCGTCGAGGAGTTCGAGCGCGGTGGCGTAGAGCACGGTCCGCTTGCCCTCGCGGATGTCGTCGCCGGCGGGCTTGCCGGTAATCGCGGAGTCGCCGAAGACACCGAGGATGTCGTCACGCAACTGGTAGGCGATGCCGATGTCGCGCCCGTAGCCGCGGAAGGCGTCGATCGTGGCCTGGGGTGCGTCGGCGAGCGCGGCACCTAAGTGGAGGGGGCGCTCGATTGTGTAGGCGGCGGTCTTGAAGCGGTTGACTCGATCGGCCAGTTCGATCGACTCGCTGCCCTCGCCCTCCAGCATGATGTCGAGGAGCTGGCCGCCGATGACCTCGGTGCGCATGCCGCGCCAGGCCTCGGCGGCGCGCTCCAAGGCGGCGGCGCTGACACCCGAGTAGCGCCACATGTCTTCGGCCCAGACCAGTGCGAGGTCGCCGATGAGGATGGCGGCGTTTTGGCCGAACTCGGCGGCGTCGCCGCGCCGGCCCGCCTTACGGTGCGCGGCCTCGACGGCGCGGTGGACGGTGGGGTTGCCGCGGCGGGTATCGGAGGCGTCGATGATGTCGTCGTGGATAAGCGCGCAGGCCTGGATGAACTCGAGCGAACTGACGGCGCGCAGCACGGCGTCCGGGTCCTCGTCGGTGCGCTCGAGACCGCCCCCGCCGACGAAGCCTGCCCAGCCGTAGAGCGGGCGGATGCGCTTGCCGCCGCCGAGTACGAAGCGCTCCAGGTAGCCCACGGAGTTGGACACGGGTGCCCCGATGCGGCCGACGGTGTCGCGCTGGGCGGCAAAGAACTCGCGCAGCTGCGCTTCGACTGCTGCCGGGATCGTCTCGAGTGAGGTGTGCCTTGTGGCCACGGTGGGGCTCCTTTGCTGAGGTAGATCTTCTGCCCCAGGTTACCCACAGGGCAGGCGGCGTCCCAAGATGGCAAAGGGGCGCGGGTCGCCGGAGTAGTAGAAGTTGCGGGCGAGGTCTGCAAAGCCGAAGGCGCGGTAGAGGCGGAAGGCCCCGTTGGCTTCCCCGGGCGCTTCGGGGGTGGACAGGAGCGCCCAGTGGGCGGGCGCGGCGTCGAGAAGCGAGCGCAGAAGTAGCGTGCCAACACCGCGGGCCTGTGCGGCGGGGGAGACATGGACCTCGGCGATCTCGAAGTAGCTGCGCAGCATCTCGCGAGCGGTGTCGTCGAGGCGGTTGTTCTCGGTCAGCGCGCGGATGAGCTGGCGGTCCCACCAGCGCTCCCGCTGGCCGAGGAAGCCGTAGGCGACGCCGAGGATGCGCGTGCCCTCGATCGCCGCGAAGGCTTCGAAGCCCGGGGTGGTCACGTCGCGGCGCCACACACGGATCCGCTCGGAGCGGATGGTGCGCGGGTAGTCCATGGCGTCGAGGTAGATGTCCACGAACTGTGGCGCGAGCTGGCTGAACTCGGCGGCGCTGAGGCGGCGGATAGTGACGGTCACGCTTTCCATGGAACCACGGCTGCGCGCGGGGCGGGGGAGAATCACTAAGTTAGAACACGTGAGCGAACGTGCGCGGGGTGATGTTCGATCGGCTTCCTAAAGTTTGGGGCAACACAAACTACAAAAAGGAGTACAACCATGCACACCAACACCAGCGTCGTCTCTGCCACCGTCTCCCGCGCCAGCTCGGCGGAAGGCAAGCGGGACCGCTTCCTCGCCGCCGCCGACGGATTTCTTGCCCAGGCGCACGAGGAACTCGAGGCAGGCCGCGAAGACGTCGCGTTAGAGCAGGCCTACCTCGCCGCGCTGCGGATCGCGGGCGCGGTGTGCGCGACTTCTCCGACGATACGTAAAAGGAAGCGGCTGCCCACCAGTGCGTGGGACAAGCTCGCCATTACGGGTGCGGACGGCAAGCGCTGGGCGGGAACGTTTCGGCAGTATTCGGCGCTGCGGGGGCGCGTCGTCTCGGGAATCCAGCGCGAGGTTCCGGCGGCGCGTGTCGCGGAACTGCTGGGTGAGACTGAGCGCTTCTACGAGTTTGCGCGACCCGATTTCGGCACCGGTGCCCCGCTGGTTGCGTAGGTTGGGAAAGGTTTTGCGTAAAAGAATTCAGCGGCGGGAACAAACTGGGTAGGATGACCGTTGTATAAGTAACAATGTCCGTCGGGTAGCTGGAGAGTGAACCATTGTCTCTTTCTGAACAGGAACAGCGCGCACTCCGCGAGATTGAGCAATCGCTCCTCGCCGAGGATCCGAAGTTCGGCAGCTCCGTAGCGCAAGAGGTGAGCTTTGGCGGCGAGCGCCCAGCGGGCAAGCTCACGCTCCGCAGCGTGGCGCTCATGGTGCTCGGTCTCGTGCTGCTGCTGGGCGGAGTGGCGCTCGCCTCGGTGAGCGTGTGGATGGTGGCGCTGAGCATCGTCGGCTTCGGTGTGATGATGGCGGGTGGCGTCATGGCGTTGCGCACTCCGTCGACGCCGACCGCGCACGTGCAGCCGCAGCGCGGCGCGAAGCAGCGCTCGCAGCGCGGCGCCTCGTTGGAGGAGAGCTTCCGGCGCCGTTTCGAGGACCGCCAGTAGCGCCTTTCTTGTAAATCGCAGCGCATCCCCGCGTAGGGGGTGCGCTTTTTCGTGCCCGCCCGAAATTCCCCACTTTCACCCACTCATGCCCCCTGGGGCGTGTGATCCGGCGTGTGCGCGCCCCGGAACCCGCCCCGTGTGCCGTCGAAAACCGCGCTCAATGCCCGGGTTCCGGGGATTTCTCCCCACCGAAAAACACGCAGTTTACCTGCGCAAACACAAATCAAACGCGGAAAGTTTGCCCGTAGTGTGGCGTTTGTGGGGCAAAGTGGGTTAAGGTGGGGCATAGCGGCGAGCAGTGGCGCACATCTTGACTACGTGTGCGGCGCGAATCGTCGTAGAGAAAATTTCAGAGCCGATTCCGAAGGTGAAGGGAAGGTGGGTCGCCGGATGTTTCTGGGAACCTACACTCCCAAGCTGGACGACAAGGGTCGCTTGACGCTGCCCGCAAAGTTCCGTGAGGGGCTTGCGGACGGGCTGATGGTGACGAAGGGGCAGGATCATTCGCTCGCGGTGTACCCGCGGGAGGAGTTCACCGCTAGGGCCAGAAAGGCTGCGGCGGCGTCCCGGACGAACCCGAAGGCGCGCGCGTTTATTCGTAACCTGGCTGCCAGTGCGGATGAGCAAACGTTGGATGGGTCCGGCCGTATTACGTTGTCGCCGGCGCACCGGGAGTACGCCTCCCTGACTAAGGAGTGCGTGGTGATTGGGTCGGTGGATTTTCTCGAGATTTGGGACGCTGAGTCGTGGGCTCAGTACCAAGAAGAGACTGAAGCCGCTTTCTCGGCGGCGGATGATGACGACATTCTCTCCGGTCTGCTGTAGGGCTGACTCCCCGGCAGTGGGCGTGACTACTGACGGAGAGCGTGTACGGACTCTGTCTGGGGCGTGGAGCGTTCTGGTGTACTTCCCCGACATCAGAACAGCCGCCCCGGGCAGGGCTCTATGCGCTCCCCTTGTGTGAGTGTGAAGGAAGCGGCAAGTGTGACGGAGGGAGGTTCCTCGGGTGACGAATCAGCAGGTGCATGGGCATGTCCCGGTGATGCGTGAGCGGATGGCCGAGTTGCTCGCCCCGGCGGTGGGCACTGATGCTGTGCTTATCGACGCCACACTCGGCGCCGGCGGACACACCGAGCACTTCCTCACCACGTTCCCTGGCGCACGGGTGATCGGCGTCGACCGTGATCCGAATGCGCTCGCGGAGGCGACCGAGCGGCTCGCGCCGTTTGGCGACCGTTTCGCCGCGGTGCAGGCGCGCTTCGACGAGATGGGCGAAGCCATCGCCGCCGCCGAGGGGGAGGCCTTTGACCTGGTCCGTGCCAATGGCGTGGCCGGGGCGCTGTTTGATCTTGGCGTGTCGTCGATGCAGCTGGATCAGGCTGAGCGCGGGTTTGCATACCGCGTGGACGCGCCGCTGGATATGCGGATGGACCCCACCCACGGGATCACCGCGGCGGAGGTGTTAAACACCTACAGCCACGGCGAGCTCGCGCATGTGCTCAAGACTTACGGGGATGAGCGGTTCGCGGGCAAGATTGCTGCAGCGGTTATCAAGGAGCGGGAGCGGGAGCCATTTACGACGAGCGCGCGCCTGGTCGAGCTGCTCTACGACACGATCCCGGCCGCCACACGGCGCACCGGCGGGCACCCCGCGAAGCGTACGTTCCAGGCGCTGCGCGTAGAGGTCAACGGCGAGTTGGATGCGATCCGGAACGTGGTCCCGGTGATCACGGACCTGCTTGCCGTCGGCGGGCGGGTGGTGTTCATGAGCTACCAGTCGCACGAGGACAAGATCATCAAGTCCGCGCTGCGCGAGCTGACTACCTCGAAAACGCCGCCGGGGCTGCCGATGGACTTGCCCGGTACCGAAGCGAAGTTCGCTCTGATTACGCACGGGGCGGAGCAGGCGTCGAAAGAAGAAATTGAGCGCAACCCGCGCGCCGCGCCCGTCAGGGTGCGGGGAATCAAGAAACTGTCCGCATAACACACCTGGCCGAAAAGGACGCAAGAAACTATGGGAGCACGAGACTTTAACGCGGTGGCGTCGACAAGCACGCTCACCCGCCCCCGCCGGCACCCTGAGCGCACGCGGGTGGCGCGACCGCATGTGCCGCACGAGAAGGCGCGCGGGCGGCTCGGCTCGAGCCAGGTTGTTTCGGTCCGCGGGAGGCGCGTGGCCGAGGCGCGGGTGACTGATGCACCGCACCGCTTTTCTAAGGTGTCGTCGATTGGCGTGCCGCTGCTGATCGCCGGTGTGCTTACCGCGATGGGGCTGTCGGGGCTGGCGACGTCGCAGTCGTTTAGTATCCAGGACCTGCAGAAGCAGGAGCGGCAGCTAGCGGCCGAGGTGGAGACGCTCAACCGCGACTTAGAGCAGCGCCGGTCCTCGGCGGAGCTGGCGCAGCGCGCTTCCGAGCAGGGCATGCTCGTGGCTTCGCAGCCCGGCATCGTGGACGTGACCGACAACGGGGCGACGCACATCCGCCGCGAGTTCAACCCGGAGGCCAACGCGAAGGTCATCGACGTCAACAGCGCGCAGGCTGACGCCGGACGCGCGTCAAGCGATAGGGAAGCCACCGACGAGATCGGCGATTCGCTTACCGCAACGCCGGGCGGCAACGACCGCCGGCCGGCACCCGCGCAGCGGCTCGATAATGTCGCGCCGTACCAACCAAATGTCGCCTCGAACTTCTAAGATGAGGTACCTGCATCCGCAGGAGCGGACACAGCACACATAGAAGGAGTACACGTGGTGGATTTGGGGTCGCGAGGGCCACGTGAGAAGGCGCGGTCCAAGCGTCAGATCACCAACTCGCGGGTGGGCATCGTGGTGACCGCGGTGATCGTGGTGGCCGTGATACTCATCGGGCGGCTCGCGTGGGTCCAGGTGGTGTGGGGGCCGGAGCTGCGCGAGCAGGCACAGACCCAGCGCACGCGCGTCTACGTCGATCCGGCCCGCCGCGGCCAGGTGGTCGACCGAGAGGGCAACCAGCTCGCCTACACCATGCAGGCGCGCTCGCTGACTGTGTCGCCGAAGATGCTGCGCGGCGAGGTCGCGGACCTGGTGACGAGCCAGATGCGTAACGACGGTGTTTCCGATGGGAGCATCGAAGCGCAGCTCGACGCGCGCGTGGAGGACTACCTGCGCAAGATGGCCAATTCCATCCCCGTGATCATCGGCAATGACTACGTGCTGCCGGAGGCGGGTGAGGACGAGACCCGCATGGAGGTCCTCGACCGGGCCCTTGCCGAGATCGACGCCGACGGCGGCTCCGGTGCGAAGGTCACCGACGCGAAAGACAACGAGGAGCGCAGGATCGGCGCGGTCAGCTCGAAGGACATCTACGAGAAGTTGCACGCGGATACCAACTACGAGGTGCTGGTGCGCAACGTCGACCCGGATGTGGCGATGGGGCTGGCCCGGACGTTCCAGGGCCTGGCGGCGGATCACCAGGACATCCGCAAGTACCCCAACGGTGCGGTCGGGGAGAACATCGTGGGCAAGGTCTCCATGGACGGCCAGGGGCAGTTCGGCTTGGAGGCCTCGAGCGACGCAGTACTCACCGGCATTAACGGCCGCTCCACCGAAGACGTCTCCGGCCTGGGCATGTCTATCCCCGGGACGCTGCGCGACGTGGTGCCCGCCGTCGACGGCTCGGAAGTGGAGCTGACCATCGATTTGGACCTGCAGACCTACGTGCAGCAGACAATTGAGCAGGCGAAGGCGAATTCGCAGGCCAAGGGTGCTGAGGCAGTGGTGCTCGACGCACGCACCGGGGAAGTGCTGGCGATGGCGAATACGGGCACGATTGACCCGAACGGTGACGTCGAGAAGCAGCTCGCGGAAGGCCGCGACTTTGAAAACAACGCCATCTCGCACCCCTTCGAGCCTGGTTCGGTGGCCAAGGTCATCACGGCGGCCGCCTCCATCGAGGAGGGGACGACGAACCCGGAGGAGGTGCACAACGTGCCCGGCTCCATCGACATGGCGGGCGTGACCGTCGCCGATGCCTGGGAGCACGGCGATCTGCCGTACACCACGGCCGGCATCTTCGGTAAGTCCTCGAACGTGGGCACCCTGCAGCTGGCGCAGCGGCTTGGCGAGGAGCGCTTCTGGGACTACCTGCAGCGCTTCGGCCTGGGCAAAACCACCGGCCTTGAGCTGCCGAACGAGTCGGCGGGCATCCTGCCGGTGCTTGAGCAGTGGTCGGGCGGCACCTTCGCCAACCTGCCGATCGGGCAGGGGATGAGCTGGACGGCGCTGCAGATGGCGAGCGTGTTCCAGACGCTGGCTAACGACGGCGAACGCATCGAACCGCGCATCATCTCTCGCATCACCGGCCCGGACGGCGAGGAGCTCGACCAGCAGGAGCCGGCGACGACCCGGGTGGTCAGCCCGGAGACGGCGCGCACGACTGTCGATATGTTCCGCGCGACCTTCCAGGAGGACCCGAACGGGATCCAGAACGGCACCGCGCAGGGCAACAGCATCGAGGGCTACCAGCTGTCCGGCAAGACGGGCACGGCGCAGAAGGTCGACGAGGACACTGGTGCGTACTCGCAGAGCCGGTATTGGATTACGTTTGCGGGTGTGGCGCCTGCGGACGATCCGCGTTTCGTCGTCGCCATCATGCTGGATGAGCCCCAGCGCGGCCCGCTCGAGGGCGGCGGGGGCGGCCAGTCCGCGGCCCCGGTGTTTAAAGAGATCGCGGCGTGGCTGCTCAATCGCGAGAACATTCCGCCGAGCCCGGAAGCGAAACCGTTTGTGCTGCAGGCGCAGTAGCGACAATGAATCACAACGAAGGAGAACCAATGACTTCCCACGAGGCACCCACACTGTTGCAGCTCGCTGAGCTCGCGGGGGCGCGCGTGGTCAACCCGCCGGCCACACCCGCGCCCGTGCGCTCCATCGGCCTCGATTCCGCGGCGCTTGCCCCGGGCGGGCTGTTCGCCGCGCTGCCGGGCACGCGGGTGCACGGCGCTTCCTTCGCTGCTGAAAGCAAGGCGCGGGCAATGCTTACCGACGCCGCCGGCCTGGACATCATCACCGCCACCGGCGACACCCGCCCCGTGCTGGTTGTCGACGACGTGCGCGCCATCCTTGGCGAGGTGTCCGCCGCGGTCTACGGCCACCCCTCGCGCGACATGACGCTGATCGGGGTCACCGGCACCTCGGGCAAGACCACAACCACCTACCTGCTGGAGCGCGGGCTGGCGGCGGCGGGCTGCACCGTGGGGCTGATCGGTACGACCGGCACCCGGATCGCGGGCAAGGATGTGCCGAGCAAGCTGACCACCCCGGAGGCACCCGACCTGCAGCGCCTCTTTGCGCAGATGCGCGACGAGGGGGTGACCCACGTGGTCATGGAGGTCTCCTCGCACGCGCTCATGCTCGGCCGGGTCGGCGGCACGGACTTCGACGTCGCCGGCTTTACCAACCTGAGCCAGGACCACCTGGATTTTCACCCAACGATGGAGGATTACTTCCAGGCCAAGGCCCTGTTCTTCGACCCCGCTTCGCCGCTGGCCGCGCGTTTGAGCGTGATTTGCGTGGACGATGCGTGGGGCGAGCGCATGGCGGCGCTGGCCGGAGACTCGCTTCAGGTCGGCACGCGGGGGCAGGGCGGCGTTGATATCGCAGCGTCGCAGCTGTCGGTGGAGGACTCCGGGGCGCAGGAGATCACACTCGAGCTCGGAGGGGAAAGCTTTACGTTCCGGCTGCCGCTGCCGGGCGAGTTCAACGTGGCCAACGCCGCGCTCGCGGCCGGCCTGGCGCACCGCGTGGGCGTGGACGTGGCTGCCTTCGTACACGGCCTGTCACAGGCTGCGGTGCCGGGGCGCATGGAGCGCATCGACGCCGGGCAGGACTTCGTCGCCGTGGTGGACTACGCCCACAAGCCGGCCGCGATCGCCGCGGTGCTGGCTACGCTGCGCTCGCAGGTTGCCGGGCGCGTCGGCATCGTCGTTGGTGCAGGCGGCGACCGTGACGCTTCCAAGCGCGCCATCATGGGTGCGGAGGCCGCCCGCAGTGCCGATTTCGTGGTGGTGGCGGACGATAACCCGCGCACCGAGGACCCGGCCGCCATCCGCGCCGCCGTGCGCGCCGGTGCCGAGGAAGCGGCCGGTGAGGGAGTAGAGATCCGCGAGGATGCAAGCCGCGCCGGCGCGATCGACCAGCTGGTGGCCTGGGCGAAGCCGGGCGATGCGATCGTCGTGGTGGGCAAGGGCCACGAGGTTGGCCAGATCGTCGGCACGACGACCCACCACTTCGATGATCGCGAAGAGATGCGCCGTGCGCTCGCGGAGCAAGGCTACACAGCAACGAGCGACAAGGAGTAAGGCATGATCCCGCTGACATTGGCCCAGATTGCCGAGATCACCGGCGGCCGGCTCAGCCCGGAGGCCGACCCGGACGCGGTGGTGACCGGCAACGTGGAGTTCGATTCCCGCAAGCTCGCCGCAGGCGGCCTGTTCGTCGCCCTGCGCGGCGCGCGCGTGGACGGCCACGACTTCGCGGCCGCCGCCGTGCGCGACGGGGCGGTCGCGGCGCTGACCGTGCGCGAGGTCGGCGTGCCCGCCGTCATCGTGCCGAAGGTGCCGCGTCGCCCCGGCGATAATTCCGACTTGGCCGCGGGCGACCCGGACGGCTCGACCGCGGGCGTGGTCGCGGGCATGAGCGCGTTGGCCGCGCACGTCGCCCGCGAGCTCGCGGCTCACCACGGGCTGACTATCGCCGGGGTGACGGGCTCGGCGGGCAAGACGTCCACCAAGGATCTGATGGCTACGCTGCTTGCGCGCGCGGGTGAGACGGTCGCCCCACCCGGCTCCTTTAACAACGAGATCGGCCACCCGTATACCGCGCTGCGGTGCACCGAGTCGACGGATTTCCTTGTCGCCGAGATGTCGGCGCGCGGCATCGGGCACATCGCGCACTTGGCGCAGATCGCCCCGCCGCGCATCGGCGTGGTGCTCAACGTCGGCTCCGCCCACCTGGGCGAATTCGGCTCCCGCGCCAACATCGCCCAGGCGAAAGGCGAGCTGGTTGAGGCGCTGCCCGCGGCGAGCGACGGCGGCGTGGCCGTTCTCAATGCCGACGACGACTTGGTCGCCGCGATGGCCGCGCGCACACGAGCCCGTGTAGTCACCTTTTCCACGCGTCCGCGCGGCGGCGACTTCTACGCCACGGATATCTCCTTGGACGCGGTTGCTCGCGCTACGTTTACCATGCACTGCCCGCAAGGCGAACCGCAGCGGGTGTCGCTCGGCGTATTCGGCGCGCACCAGGTGGGCAACGCGCTGGCGGCCGCGGCCGTCGGGATCGAGGCCGGCCTCTCGTGCGCGGAGGTGGCCGAGGCGCTCAGCGCTGCGCGTTCCGTCTCCGTCAACCGCATGGATGTCAATACCCGCGAGGACGGCGTGACCGTGATCAACGACGCGTACAACGCGAATCCGGAGTCCATGCGCGCGGCGATCGCGGCACTGGGCTATACCGCCGCGGCGCGCCCCGGGGTGCGCTCGATCGCCGTGCTCGGGGAGATGGGCGAGCTTGGCGACGACGCCCCGCACGCCCACGCCGCACTCGCCGAAGAACTCGTCCGCTACCGGGTCACGCACTTGGTGGCGGTCGGGCATAACCCGTCGATGGACGCGCTGCTGGCCGGTGCGCACGCGGCCGGCATTCATACCGCCCACGTCGCGGACGCGCAGGAGGCGGCCGAGCACGTGCGCCACCTGTTGGCGTCGGCACCGCACGGCGAGACCGGCTGGGAGGCGCGCGAGGATCGCGACGTCGTCCTGGTCAAGGCATCGAATGCGGGCAAGCTGTGGACGGTGGCGGAGTCGCTGTTGGCGGGGCATCGTCTGCGCGAGGATGCGCGGAATTATCCTCGTACATAGAGGAAATACCTTTGAGAACTTTAAGCAAGGAAGCAGTGTCATGATTCAAGTCATCAGCGCAGGGATTATCAGCTTCCTCGTCGCAATCTTTACCACCCCCGTGCTTATCCGGTACTTCCACCGGCGGGAGATGGGGCAGGAGATTCGCGAGGATGGCCCGCAGTCCCACGCGCGCAAGCGCGGTACGCCCACGATGGGCGGTATTGCCATTTTGGTGGCGATTACGGTGAGCTACATCGCGAGCTCGGTGATCGCGCTGGTGACCGGCCACGAGGCGTTCACGGCCACGGGCCTGATCGTGCTTGGCCTCACCTTGGCGCTCGGGCTGGTTGGCTTTGCCGACGACGGCATCAAGCTCTTCATGAAGCGCAACCTCGGCCTGAACAAGACCGCCAAGCTTGTCGCGCAGCTGGCGATCGCGCTGGCCTTCGGCATCCTGGTGCTGCAGTTCCCGGATGATAACGGGCTGACTCCCGGCTCGACCGCGCTGAGCTTTGTGCGCGATATCGATACCCTCGACATCGCGGTTGGCGGGGGCATTATCGGCACCATTGTCTTCCTCGTCTTCATCTACATCCTGTTGGCCGCGTGGTCGAACGCGGTCAACCTCACCGACGGCCTCGACGGCCTGGCTGCGGGCACCACCGCGCTGGTCATGTCGGCCTACGTCACCATTACGTTCTGGCAGTTCCGCAACTCCTGCTCGCTGGAGGCCACCCCGGGCTGCTACTCGGTGCGCGACCCGCTCGACCTGGCGATCCTGGCCGCCGCCGGCTTCGGTGCCTGCATCGGTTTCTTGTGGTGGAACGCGGCACCGGCGAAGATCTTCATGGGCGACACCGGCTCGCTCGCGCTCGGCGGCCTGGTCGCCGGGCTGTCGGTGACCTCGCGCACCGAGCTGCTCATGGTGGTTGTCGGCGCGCTCTTCGTCATCGAGGCCGCCTCCGTGGTCATCCAGGTTGCCTCCTTCAAGGCCACCGGCAAGCGCGTGTTCCGCATGGCACCTTTCCACCACCACTTTGAAAACGGCGGGTGGGCCGAGACCTCGGTGGTGGTCCGCTTCTGGATCATCGCCGCCATGTCGGTCGCCCTCGGCCTCGCCCTGTTCTACGGCGAGTGGCTCACGCAAAACGGGGTGAGCCTCTAATGGCCACGCACCTTCCGGTCGCCGAACCCGTCCTGGTCACCGGCGCGGGCGTGTCCGGCCTGGGCGCGGCGAAGCTGCTCACACAGCTCGGCGTCGCGCACGCAGTTGCCGACGACAACGCCACCGGCCGTGCGAACCTCCACGAGATGACCGGCTCTCCCACGCTCACTACCGCTGAGGCCGCCGCGCGCCTCGGCGAGTTCGCCAGCGTGGTGACTTCGCCGGGCTGGCGGCCGGACAGCCCGCTGCTCGTAGCTGCAGCCGCGGCCGGGCTCGAGGTCATCGGCGACGTGGAGCTGTGTTTCCGCCTCGACCGCGTCGGCATCTTCGGTGCCCCGCGCGACTGGCTGGTAGTCACCGGAACCAACGGCAAGACCACCACCACCGGCATGCTCGCCGCGATCATGGCGCAGGTAGGCCAAGCCACGGGGAAGCGGGCGCAGGCCTGCGGCAACATCGGGCTGGCGGTCGCGGACGCGCTGGTCGCCGAACCGCGCGTGGACGTACTCGTCGCGGAGCTGTCCAGCTTCCAGCTGTATTGGTCGAGCCAACTTGTGCCCGACGCGGGTGTGCTGCTCAACCTGGCTGATGATCACCTTGATTGGCATGGGTCGTTTGCGGGCTACGCGGCGTCGAAAAGCAAAGTGCTTCGCGCACGATTCGCGGTGGCCGGCATCGACGATGCGCACGTGCGCGAGCTAGCCGCGGCCTATCAAGGCATCATCGGTTTTACCCAGGCGAAACCTCGCGAGGGCGAGGTCGGCGTCGAGGAAGAGCGGATCGTCGCTCGCCTCGGCGGGGAGCGTGTCGACGTCGCCTCCGCCACAGGCATCCAGCCACCCGGTGCGGCGGGCGTACTCGACGCGCTGGCGGCAACGGCTGTCGCACTGACCCAGGGCGCAACGCCTGCGCAGATTCAGGCGGGACTTGCCTCGTACCAGGTGGCGGACCACCGCGGCGCGCTCGTGCATGCCGCACAAGGCGTGAGCTGGGTGGATAACTCGAAGGCGACGAACCCGCACGCGGCGCACTCCGCGCTCGCGGGCAGCGAAGGTGCAGTCGTGTGGATCGCCGGCGGCCAGCTCAAGGGCGCCAGCGTGGACGAACTCGTGCGCGAGCACGCCGGGCAGTTGCGCGCCGTCGCGCTGCTCGGCCAGGACCGGGAGCTCATCCGCGAGGCCTGCGCGCGGCTTGCCCCGCAGCTCCCAGTCTTCGTCACGGACGAGACGGATCCGCAGCACGCGATGCAGCAGGTCTGCGACTACGCGGCCGAGCAGGCACAGCCGGGCGACACGGTCCTGCTGGCCCCGGCGGCGGCGAGCCTGGACATGTACCCGGGCATGGCTGCCCGCGGTGAGGCCTTCCGCGCGGCGGCGCTGCGCGCGTGCCCATCGGATTGACAGGAGACACGGAGGCGGGCCGGGCCTTGTGGCGCGACGCACCGTGTACTCTCAAGTGGTACTTGATACTTTTTGTTCAGCCTTTGGCGAAAGGATGAGGCCATGACGGTCACCCGCGACGGACACCCAGCCGCACGAACGGCACGGCGAAACGACCGTGCGCAGCGGCCAGTGTCCCGGCTGGGGGCGGCCTCGCGCCGGGTGGAGGACTTCCTCGACGCGCGCCCGCTGATCGACTACACGATGATCCGCAGCGTCGTCTTCGTGCTTGCCGGACTCGGGCTGGTGATGGTGCTGTCCTCGTCGATGGCGATGTCGTACTTCGAGGCGGCGTCACCGTGGAAGACCGCCGCCCGCCAGGGACTGATGGTAGTGATGGGCCTGGCGGCCTTCCTCGCGGCGCTGCAGATGCCGCTGCGGTGGTTGCGCAGTATCAACGCGGTGATGCTGCTCGTCTCCTACGTTCTGCTGGTCCTGGTGTTGCCGTTCGGCACGGGCGGGGATGAGGTCGGTTCGCAGTCCTGGCTGGCACTAGGGCCGTTGCGCGTGCAGCCCTCGGAGATCGCGCGTCTGACCTTCGCCATCTGGGGCGCGCAAGAGGTCGCCCGCAAGGGGATCCGCTTCAAGTGGGACAGTGGCGCGGCCTTCTACCTCGTGGGCATCGCGGGCTTCCTCCTGATCGCCGCCCAGAAGGATATGGGTATGGCCCTGTCCTTTGCGCTGATCATGGGCCTGATCATGTTCTTCGCTGGCGTGACGCGCACCGTGCTGTTCAGCTTTGGGCTCATCGGCCTGGTGATGCTGCTGTTCACCTTCCTCAGCGGCAGCTTCCGCTCGGATCGCTTCCACGTCTACTTCGACGCGCTTTTCGGCAAGTTCGACGACACCCGCGGCATCGCTTTCCAGTCCCATCAGGGCTTCCTATCGCTTGCCGACGGCGGCCTCTTCGGCGTCGGACTCGGCCAGTCCCGCGCCAAGTGGTTCTACCTTCCCGAGGCGAAGAATGACTTCATCTTCGCCATCATCGGCGAGGAACTCGGCCTGTGGGGCGGCGCGTTGGTTATCGGCCTGTTCGCTGCGCTCGGCTACTTCGGCCTCCGGGCCGCGCGCCGCGCGGCGACCCAGGAACAGCGCATGATCGCGGCCTCGCTGACCGCCGCGGTGGTGGTGCAGGCGCTGATCAACATCAGCTACGTCGTCGGCCTGCTGCCGGTGACCGGCATCCAGCTGCCCATGATCTCTGCCGGTGGCTCGTCTGCGGTGGTGACCTTCGGCGCGATGGGCGTGCTCGCCTCGATTGCGCGCCACGAGCCCGACGCGGTCTCGGCGATGCAGAACTACGGCCGCCCGCGCTTCGACCGCGTCTTCCGCATCCCGGAGCCGGAGCCGGTCCTGACCACGCAGCCGGAACGCCGGGTGCGCGCAGCCGCCGCACCCCAACCGGAGCGCCGCCCGCACAAGCAGCGCGTCATGCGCGGACGCCGGGTGGTGCACGCCTCTGAACGTGAAGCACGCTTCGGCACCCCGATCACCGCGCGCGGCGAGCGCACTCGGCAGATGGGGCGCACGCCGGGGCATGCGCGGGTGGCGCGCCCGGACCGAACGGCGGGGCGTCGACAAGCAAGCTCCCCCCGCTCGCGCCAGCGGCCGCGCTACGATGAACCGCGCAACCGCCGCGCGGGCTAGAAAGGCATAAAAGATCATGAGTGAGGCACACGAGCAGCTGTCTGTCGTTCTCGCTGGCGGAGGCACCGCCGGGCACATCGAGCCGGCACTTGCCGTCGGGGAGGTGCTGCGCGATACGTACGGCGCGCACGTCGTCGCACTTGGCACCGAGCGCGGGCTAGAGACCACGATCGTCCCGGCCCGCGGCTTCGAGCTTGCGCTGATTGACCCGGTGCCGATTCCGCGAAAGAAGCCGCTGCAGCTGCTGAAAGTTCCGACGCGCTTGCGGCGTGCGGTGCGTCAGGCGAAAGACGCGATGCGCGAAGCGAACGCGGACGTGGTCTTCGGCACCGGCGGCTACGTCGCCGCGCCCGCCTACCTGGCGGCAAAGCAGCTTGGCTTGCCGTTCTTCGTGCTGGAGACCAACGCGCTGGCCGGTATGGCGAACAAGTTGGGCGTGCGCCTTGGCGGCGTGGGTCTTAACGCGGTGCCGAACTCAGGAATGGCCGGCGATGTCGTCGGCATCCCGGTGCGCCCCGGCGTGGGCGTGGACCCGGACGGGGCGAAGGCTGAGCGCGGCTACAAGATGTGGAACCTCGACCCGGCCACAAAGACGGTACTGGTGACCGGCGGCTCGCAGGGCGCGGTGAGCATTAATACCGCGCTCGCCGGCGCGGTCGGGCCGATCACCGCGGCCGGGTTCCAGGTCCTGCACGCATACGGGCGCAAAAACGACGCCCCGGCGCCGCACGACGGCTACACCGCAGTGCCGTATATCGACGATATGGAGGCCGCCTACGCCGTAGCCGACCTCGTGGTGTGCCGTTCGGGCGCGATGACGGTCGCGGAGAATTCCTCGGCAGGCCTGCCCGCCATTTACGTGCCGTTGCCGCACGGCAACGGGGAGCAGGGCTTAAACTCCGCCCACCTCGTGGCCACGGGTGCCGCCGTGCGCATCGACGACGCGCAACTGACCCCCGATACGCTTGCCGCCGAAGTCACCGCCATTTTGGGCGACGAGGCGCGCTACGCAAAGATGCGCGACGCGCTGGCGACCTCGGGCGCAGGCAACGTCGCCGAGGAACTGGCCCGCCGCGTGGTCGCCGCAGCCGCCCACAGCCACCACAAGTAGTTTCACCCCCGCCTTGGAGCAAGGAGCACAATCATGACGCAGACTATTGATCTCTCGCGTGTCCACCTCATCGGCATCGGCGGCTCCGGCATGTCGGGCGTCGCCCACATCCTGCTCGACCGCGGCGCGGTGGTCACCGGCTCGGATGTGAAGGACTCGCGCCCGGTGCGCGCGCTGCGCACGCAGGGCGCCCAGGTCGCTATCGGGCACGCGAAGGAGAACCTCGAGCTCTCCGGCCAGTTGCCCACCGTAGTGGTGACCAGCTTCGCTGCGATCCCGAAGGACAACCCTGAGCTGGTCGCGGCCACCGAGGCCGGCATCCCCGTGATCCGCCGCTCGGACCTGCTCGGCGAGCTCATGGAAGGCTACACGCAGCTGCTGCTCGCGGGCACTCACGGCAAGACGTCGACAACCTCGATGGCTGTTGTCGCCCTGCAGGCGGCAGGCCTGGATCCCTCCTTCGCCATCGGCGGCCAGCTCAACCGCGCGGGCACGAACGCTCATCACGGCGCTGGCAAGGTCTTCGTGGCGGAGGCCGATGAGTCGGACGCCTCGCTGTTGCGCTACAAGCCGAATGTCGCGGTGATCACCAACATCGAGCCGGATCACCTGGACTTCTTCGGCACCCACGAGGCCTACTTCAAGGTCTTCGACGACTTCGCCGACCGCATCCAGCCTGGCGGCCACCTCGTGGTGTGCCTGGACGATGAGTTTGCTGCCCGCTGCGGCGAGCGAGCGATCGAGCGCGGCATAAACGTGCTCGGCTACGGCACCGCAGAGGCCGCCGCGCGTCACCCGGAGATCCCCGCCGGTGCCGTGATCACCGCCGAAGAGGCGGACGGCTCGTACGTCAACACCACTGTCGAGCTGCGCCTGCCCGGCAAAGATCCGCAGGAGGTGCACTACCGTCTCACCGTGCCGGGTCGCCACATGGTGCTCAACTCCGCTGCCGCGACGCTCGCCGGCGCACTCGTGGGCGCTGACCCGGCGAAGCTGGCCGACGGCCTGAGCGACTTCACCGGCGTACGCCGCCGCTTCGAGTTCACCGGCCAGGTCGAATCCGGCCCCTTCACCGGCGTGCGTGTCTACGACGATTACGCGCACCACCCGACCGAGGTCGCCGCCGTGCTCACCGCCGCCCGCGACAAGGTGGTCTCCGAGGGCAACGGTGCCCGCGTCGTGGTGTGCTTCCAGCCGCACCTGTTCTCCCGCACCGAGGCGTTTGCCGAGGAGTTCGCCCGGGCCCTTTCGCTTGCCGACGCCTGCGTCATCCTCGACATCTACGGCGCCCGCGAAACCCCCGTCGAGGGCGTGACTTCGCGCATCATCACTGACCGCATCAACGAGGACACCGTGGTACGCCTCGAGCCGGACTTCTCCGCCGCACCCCGAACGGTCGCCGCGGTGACCAAGCCGGGTGACCTCGTACTCACCATGGGCGCGGGCACGGTGACCCTGCTCGCCCCGGAGATCCTGTCGCAGCTGCGCGAGCAGCCGGAGGCTTAAGATGTCCACGGTTATTGGCAACCCAGACGACGAGACCCCGAAAGATACGCCGGAGCAGGAGCCCGAACCGGACACTGAGCCGGACACCGAAGAAGAGCCCGTCGAGTCAGAGCCGGAGCCGGAATCCGAAGAGCCCGAGGAGCCCGAAGAGCCGGAGCCTGCGCCGGAGCCGGCCCCTGAGCCCGAGCCAGCGGCGGAGCGTCGAGAAGCACCCGAGCCCGAGCCCGACCCGGAGGAGCGCAAGCGCACGCGGCGGCGCACGATCGCCTCGGTCGGCGTGTCGCTGCTGGTGCTGGCGGGCATTGCTGCGGCGATGCCGTTTACGCCGATGATGCCTGTGCACGGCGTGAACGTGGACGGCAA
Organism: Corynebacterium imitans; assembly: GCF_000739455.1. Classification (NCBI taxonomy): domain Bacteria; kingdom Bacillati; phylum Actinomycetota; class Actinomycetes; order Mycobacteriales; family Corynebacteriaceae; genus Corynebacterium; species Corynebacterium imitans. The sequence goes on along the minus strand of NZ_CP009211.1, from coordinate 1,718,183 downwards.
CGCTGCGCTGACACCGGAACAGGTCGAGGAGCTGACCGGGATTGTGCCGGAGACGCCGATGGGGCGCGTCGATGTGCGAGCCGCGGCCGAAGGTGTGGCGGCGAACCCGTGGGTCAAATCGGCGACGGTTAAGCGCGACTGGCCGAGCTCCATCCAGGTGGACGTGGAGGAGTACACCGCGGTCGCGTTTGTGGCGCTTGAGGATGGCGCACACCTGATTGATGCCGAGGGCAAGGACTTCCTGGTGGCGGACCCGCCGCCGGGCGCGATGGAGCTCGTCGGTCCTGGGATTGAGGATGAGGAGGGGAAGCGGGCTGCGGTGGAGATCGCGGCGTCGATAAGCGAAAAGGCGCGCGGTCAAGTCGAGGCGCTGGACGCGCGCGGCCCCTACGAGTACGTGCTGCGGCTGCGCGAGGGGCGCACCGTGGTCTGGGGCGCGGCGGAGGACAACGCGAACAAGGCGCTCGCGCTGGAGTCGGTGCTGCAGATGGAGGGCACGGAGTTTAATATTTCGAACCCGGAGTTGGTCACGTCCCGCTAAAAGCCCAGGTCAAAAGTCTAAAGTAGAGGTTGAGGGTAGTGACACGCCGGGGGAGAACACAAAAATTTCGCGCGTGTCATTCATGATGGATGGCGTTACTGACTTAAACCACTTGACTCTCTGAAAGGCGAGACCTCACATCATGACCTCTCCCGCGAACTACCTCGCCATGATCCGCGTCGTCGGTGTCGGCGGCGGTGGCGTAAACGCCGTCAACCGCATGATTGAAGAAGGGTTGAAGGGCGTCGAATTCGTCGCTATCAACACCGACTCCCAGGCGCTGCTGTTTACCGATGCAGACACCAAGCTCGATATCGGCCGCGAGGCCACCCGTGGCCTCGGTGCGGGCGCGAACCCCGAGGTAGGCCGCACCTCTGCTGAGGATCACAAGCAGGAGATTGAGGAATCGCTCAAGGGCTCCGACATGGTCTTCGTCACCGCCGGCGAGGGCGGCGGCACCGGTACTGGTGCGGCCCCGGTCGTCGCGGGCATTGCGAAGAAGATGGGTGCGCTGACCATTGGCGTGGTCACCCGCCCGTTCACCTTCGAGGGCAAGCGCCGCACCCGCCAGGCACTTGAGGGCATTGAGCAGCTTAAGCAGGTCTGCGACACCGTCATCGTCATCCCGAACGACCGCCTGCTGCAGCTGGGCGATGCGGAGCTGTCCATGATGGACGCCTTCCGCGCTGCCGACGAGGTGCTCTACAACGGTGTCCAGGGCATTACCAACCTGATCACCATCCCGGGCGTGATCAACGTCGACTTCGCCGACGTGCGCTCCGTCATGGCCGATGCCGGCTCCGCGCTGATGGGCGTGGGCTCCGCCAGCGGCGAGGGCCGCGTGATGTCGGCGACCGAGCAGGCAATAAATTCGCCGCTGCTCGAGGCCACCATGGAGGGCGCGAAGGGCGTGCTGCTCTCGGTCGCCGGTGGCTCCGATCTGGGCATTATGGAGGTCAACACCGCCGCCTCGATCGTGCAGGAGAAGGCCGACGAGGACGCCAACATCATCTTCGGCACGATTATCGACGACAATCTGGGCGACGAGGTCCGCGTGACCATCATCGCCACCGGCTTCGACGAAGCAGCCAACGTGCGTCCGGACGCCGCGCAGGCCACCGAGCAGGCACAGGTTGAATCCGCGCCGCGCGCCTCGCTTTTCGACGATCGCGCGTCCCAGCCCGCCACCGCTGCACCCGAGCGCGAGCCCGCCCCGCGCGAAGAGCACGCCCCGCGTGAGGAGCGCGCCCCGCGCCACAGCTACGACTCGCAGCGCGGCGGCCTGTTCACCAGCACTGAGCGCTCGAACTTCGGGCGCCAGGAAGAGCGCCGCGACGAGCGTGATGGCGGCGACGACGACTTTGATATCGACGTGCCTGACTTCCTCCGCTAGGCAGACGCGCTAGCCTGAGGGGCATGGAAAATCTTGCTTCGCGCCCCGTCCGCATGGTGTTTACCTCCCGTGCGGGCGGGGCTTCGGCGTCCCCGTACGACTCTTTCAACCTGGCCGAGCACGTCGGCGACGACCCGGAGGCGGTGCGCGCCAACCGCGAGCGCCTGGCCGGGATCCTCGGCCTGCCTGCACAGGACTTCGTGTGGATGGAGCAGCTGCACACCAACACGGTGACCGTCGTTGATGGGCCGCAGGAGGAACCGGTGCCCGCCACCGACGCGCTGGTGACCACCCAGGTTGGTCTCGCCCTGTGTGTGCTGGTGGCCGACTGCACGCCGGTGCTGCTCTCTGACCACGCCGCGGGCGTGATCGGCGCGGTCCACGCGGGCCGGATGGGCGCGCGCAACGGGATCGTCAAGCGCACAGTCGAGAAGATGGTGGAACTCGGCGCGAAGCCGGCGAACATCCAGGCGCTGCTCGGTCCTGCCGCGGCAGGCGAGTCCTACGAAGTGCCGGCAGCGATGGCCGCGGACGTCGAGGCGCACCTTCCCGGCTCGACCACCACCACTGCGAAGGGCACCCCGGGCCTGGACATCCGTGCCGGTATCGTGCGCCAACTCATGTCGGTCGGCGTGACCCACATTGACGCGGATCCGCGCGACACCATTAGTGACGACGCATTTTTCTCACACCGCCGCGAGGGCACCACTGGCCGCCAGGCGGGAGTGATCTGGTTGACGGGAGCAAAGTAAATGACGGAACTGACCACTGCCCAGCTGCAGGAGAACCTCGCGGCCGTGCATGCACGCATCGAAGCCGCTGAGAGCGCCGCAGGGCGCGAGGCGGGCAGCGTGCAGCTGCTGCCGGTGACGAAGTTCCACGACGTCGCCGTGATTCGCGCACTCGCCGAAAACGGGGTGCGCCTGGTGGGGGAGAATCGCGAGCAGGAGGCCCGCGCCAAGGCCGAGGCGCTCACCGCCGACGGCGTCGATTGCGGCATCGTCATGATCGGCCAGATCCAGTCCAAGAAGGCCAACGCCGTGGCCCGCTGGGCTGCTGAGGTGCACTCGCTCGACTCGGTGAAGCTCGCGAACGGCCTCGACCGCGGGATGGCGCTCGCGCTCGAGCGCGGGGACCGGGTCAGCGATCGCCTGCCGTGCCTCATCCAGGTCTCGGCCGACGGCGATACCAGCCGCGGTGGGGTATCGCTTACTGAGCTCGCTGCGCTTGTCGACGCGACCGAGCAGGCCACCCACCTCGTCCTCGACGGCCTCATGGTGGTCCCGCCGCTCGACGCCGACCCCGCGGCCGTCTTCGCCGAAGTCCGTGAGCACACCGACCGCCTCGCCGCGCAGCTGGGCCGCCGCTTGCGATTCTCTGCCGGTATGTCCGGCGATTTCGAGCTGGCAATTGCACACGGCTCCGATGTGGTGCGTGTCGGAACCGCGGTGTGCGGACCGCGCCCCGTAGGCTAGGCGCGAACCCGTAAATTACATGCTCTGTATTCTCCTGCTCCCGGTATTCACGCACCGAGAGCAGGGGAAATGGCAGTACTTGCGGTTGACCTCTACGGCAGCATAACCAGCACTTGTACACCCCTGTTTAAAGGAGCACGACTCATGTCCATCTTTGAAAGCGCGCGCGAATTCCTCGGCTTCGGCCCCTACGAGAACGACGCGTACTACGACGACGAGTACGACAACGACGTGGACGAGCGTGCCACCCGCGGCGAGCACAACCGCGCCCGCCACGACGCCCGCGGCGAGCGTTACTCCTCGGCGCGCGCCGCCGACTACGCACAGGCACCGGCAGCCCGCCCGAACCCGAGCGTGGTCGTGCCGCTTTTGCACTCCTACCGCGACGCGAAGCAGGTAGGCGAGCCCTTCCGCAACGGCGACATCGTCATCATGGACCTGACCAACATGAAGAAGCTGGACGCGAAGGCCTACATCGACTTCGCGTCCGGCATGTGCATGGCGCTGTTCGGCCAGATGCACAACCTGTCTCGTGGTCTGGACGTTGACCGCCGCGTGTTCGCCATCGTGCCGCAGGGTGCCGACGTGACGGTGCGCGAGCTGCAGCGCGAAGCGCACCTGATCTAACAGGTAGGTTAGGGTAGCTGCGTGGCACTTTTTGGAGCAATACTCTACGCACTCGTGGGACTCTATTCCCTCGTACTGATCATTCGCCTGATCATCGAGATGATCGAGTCCTTCTCCCGGCGATTCACCCCGCCGCACTGGTTTATGGTGGCCGGCGAATTCTGCTTCCGGCTCACGGACCCGCCGGTCAAAGCGGTGCGTCGCTTGATCCCGCCGCTGCGCGCGGGCAACGGCATTGGCATTGACATCAGTGTGATCGTGCTCTTTATCGCGCTGATGATTATTCAGATGATTATCGCGAAAACGATGTTGTCGTAGGCGTCGAAAAGCGAAATTGAGCCCCTCAATGGCGAGGGGCTTTATTCATATCTTTTTGGGGGTTTTGGTGGTGCGTTCGCCCCTGCGAAGTGCCCGGGTGTGTATAAATAGATTTGGCCGGACATGGCGAGCTTCGCCGTATCGGCTAGAATCGTCCAGTAAAAGCGTTACAAATTATTAGAAACACGGATTACTTTCCCGTAACGTGGAGAGCAATCCTGTGCCCGAGGTTCGGGTACGTCACTGACTTCGAAGGGAACGCCCATGCCGCTGACTCCAGCAGACGTGCACAATGTCGCATTCAGTAAGCCGCCGATTGGCAAGCGTGGCTACAACGAGGATGAGGTTGACCAGTTCCTGGACCTCGTCGAGGATACGTTGGCGCAACTGCAGGACGAGAACGATGATCTCCGCGCCCGCGTAGACGAGCTCTCTTCCGGTGCCGGCGCTCCGGCAGCAGCGGCACCGGCTGCTTCCTCCGGCGCTGATGAGGCGGCCGTGCGCAAGCAGGTCGAGCAGGAGCTGCGCGCTGAGTACGAGCAGAAGCTGCGTGAGGCGAAGCAGTCCGTGGACAAGGCTGAGGCCGAGGCGCGCACCGCCAAGAGCGAGGCAGAGAAGGCCCGCAAGCAGGCTGAGGCCGCTTCCCAGGACGCAGACAAGCGCGTCGCAGAGGCGCAGAAGGCTGCGGAGCAGTCGCAGGGCTCCACCGTTGCTGCAAACGCTGCCGCCGCCCCGGCCGCAGAAGCCGCATCCGCCGACACCCACGTGCAGGCAGCTAAGGTGCTTGGCCTGGCACAAGAGATGGCGGACCGCTTGACCAACGACGCACAGGCGGAGGCCCGCTCCATGCTGGATGAGGCCCGTGGCGCTGCGGAGCGCCAGCTGTCTGACGCAGACAGCAAGGCGAAGAAGCAGCTGGCAGACGCCGAGACCCGCTCCCGCACCCAGCTGGAAGAGGCGAAGAAGAAGGCGACGGAGACCACGAGCTCCGCGGAGGCTCGCGCACAGCAGTTGGTGTCGGAGGCGCAGCGTAAGGCCGAGGAGACCACCAACGAGGCCAACTCCCGCGCCGAGGCGCAGATCCGCCAGGCTGAGGAGCAGGCGCAGAAGCTGCAGTCCGACGCGGAGCGCAAGCACACCGAGATCATGAACACGGTGAAGCAGCAGCAGACCGCGCTGGAGAACCGTATTGCGGAGCTGCGTACCTTCGAGCGCGAGTACCGTACTCGCCTGAAGACGCTGCTGCAGTCCCAGCTGGAGGAGCTGGAGACCCGCGGCACCTCCGCCCCGAGCGGCGACGCTGGCAACAAGTAACACCGCACGGCTTTCACGCCCCGCCACTACCTGCGTTTTGCGCGCAGGCGGTGGCGGGGCGTTGTTGTGTTGCGGCTGTGGGTTATACTGGCGGGGCACTTTGAAAAGCGCACGCGTTGATCCGGCCATCACCGGGGAGCGTTTCCGGAAGAACCCCGCGGGCCTGTACAGCGCGCGGCAAGTAGAACCGGACGTTTCAGCCTAAAGGGGAAGACGTTACTTCCTTCACCACAAATGAAGCGGGAGCAGGCAGAAGGCCAGCTCCAAGCAGGGTGGTACCGCGCGGGTGAACCTGCGTCCCTGCACGAGCAGTGTGTGGAGGATGCATATGAGTGAGGTTGGTGGCGTCTACCCCAAGGTAGACATGACCGGCGGTAGCCACCGTTTCCCGGATATGGAACGCGTCGTGCTGGACTATTGGAGCGAAGATGACACGTTCCAGGCTTCGCTGGACAACCGCAAGGACGCGGAAGAGTACGTGTTCAACGACGGCCCGCCTTTTGCCAACGGCCTGCCGCACTACGGGCACCTGCTGACCGGCTACGTCAAGGACATTGTGCCGCGCTACCGCACGCAGGCCGGCTACTACGTGCCGCGCGTGTTCGGCTGGGACTGCCACGGGCTGCCCGCCGAGCTGGAGGCAGAGAAGCAGCTTGGCATCAAGGACAAGGCAGAGATCGAGGACATGGGCCTCGAGCGCTTCAACGAGTACTGCGCCAAGTCCGTCATGCACTACGCCGACGAGTGGGAGGACTACGTCACCCGCCAGGCTCGCTGGGTGGATTTTGAAAACGGCTACAAGACGATGGACCCGGAGTACATGGAGTCCGTCATGTGGGCGTTCAAAGAGCTCTACGACAAGGGCCTGATCTACCAGGGCTTCCGCGTGCTGCCGTACTCGTGGGCGGAGCACACCCCGCTGTCGAACCAGGAGACCCGCCTGGACGATTCCTACCGCGAGCGCCAGGACCCCACCGTGACGGTGACCCTGCCGTTTACCGGCGGGCGCGAGGGCTTCGCTGCAGCGAAGACGTGGGAGGCACACCCCGAGCTTCACGACGCCGCCGCGATCGCCTGGACCACCACCCCCTGGACCCTGCCGTCCAACCTCGCGCTGGCGGTCCACCCGGAGGTGGAGTACTCGCTGGTCCGCGTCGCCGAGGACGGCGTCGAGGGCTTTGCGGGCACAAAGCTGCTTTTGGCCACCGACCTGATGGGTGCCTACGCCAAGGAGCTGGGCACCGAACCGGAGGTTGTTGCCACCTTTGACGGCGCGCAGCTGGAGGGCCTTGAGTACCAGCCGGTCTTCGAGCACTTCAAGGACACGAAGAACGCGTTTATGATCCTGCTGGCGGACTACGTCACCACCGAGGACGGTACTGGTGTCGTCCACCAGGCACCCGCCTTTGGTGAGGACGATATGCTCACCACCGAAAAGTACGACATCGACTTGGTCATCCCGGTCGATGCGGATGGCAAGTTCACCAGCCAGGTGCCCGAGTACGCCGGCAAGCTGGTTTTCGACGCCAACCGCGACATCATCCGCGACCTCAAGGCCGCCGGCCGCGTGGTGCGCGACCAGACGATCGTGCACTCCTACCCGCACTCCTGGCGCTCCGGCGAGCCGCTGATCTACATGGCGCTGCCGGCCTGGTTTGTCAAGGTCACCGACTTCCGCGACCGCATGGTGGAGCTGAACCAGCAGATCGACTGGATCCCCTCGCACATCCGCGACGGCCAGTTCGGCAAGTGGCTCGAGGGTGCCCGCGACTGGAACATCTCGCGTACCCGCTACTGGGGCTCCCCGGTACCCGCCTGGGTCTCCGATAACCCTGAGTACCCGCGCGTTGACGTCTACGGCTCGCTGGACGAATTGGAGCGCGACTTCGGCCGCCGCCCGGAGTCGCTGCACCGCCCGCACATCGACGAGCTGGTGCGCCCCAACCCGGACGACCCGACGGGCAAATCTATGATGCGCCGCGTGCCGGACGTGTTGGACTGCTGGTTCGAGTCCGGCTCGATGCCGTTCGCGCAGTACCACTATCCGTTTGAGAACGTCGAAGAGCACGACGCCCGCCAGCCCGCGGACTTCATCGTGGAGTACTCCGGGCAGGCCCGCGGCTGGTTCTACGTGCAGCACGTGCTGGCCACCGCCCTGTTTGACCGCCCGGCGTTTAAGAAGGTCGTCGCCCACGGCATCGTGTTGGGCAATGACGGTCTGAAGATGTCCAAGTCCAAGGGCAACTACCCGGACGTCAACGAGGTCTTCGACCGCGACGGCTCGGACGCGATGCGCTGGTTCCTCATGTCTAGCCCGATCCTGCGCGGCGGCAACCTGATCGTCACCGAGCAGGGCATCCGCGATGGCGTGCGCCAGGCGCTGCTGCCGATCTGGAACGCGTATACCTTCCTGCAGCTCTACAGCTCGCACGAGGCGACCTGGTCGGTGGATTCCACCGACGTGCTGGACCGCTACATCCTGGCGAAGACGCACGATCTGGTCGCGGCTGTCGACGCCGCGCTGGCGGACACTCGCATCGCGGATGCCTGCGACGAGGTTCGCCGCTTCGCCGACACCTTGACCAACTGGTACGTGCGCCGTTCCCGCGACCGCTTCTGGGAGGGGCAGGAGGCGCACCCGGAGGCCTTTAACACCCTGTACACGGTGCTGGAGATCCTCACTCGCGTCACCGCGCCGCTGCTGCCGTACATCTCCGAGGTGATCTGGCGTGGCCTGACCGGCGAGCGTTCCGTCCACCTGACGGACTACCCCAAGGCGGATGAGATCCCGGCGGACGCGCAGCTGGTCGCCACCATGGACGCCACCCGCGCGGTGTGCTCGGCGGCTTCCTCGGTGCGCAAGGCTCGCAAGCTGCGTAACCGCCTGCCGCTGCCGAAGCTGACGGTCGCGCTGCCGAACGCGGGCGACCTGTCGGACTTCTCCGCTGTCATCCGCGACGAGGTCAACGTCAAGGAAGTTGAGTTGACCGAGGATGTCGACTCGGCCGGGTCCTTCGAGGTGGTCGTCAACGCGAAGGTCGCAGGCCCCAAGCTGGGCCGCGACGTGCAGCGCGCCATCAAGAACGTCAAGGCCGGTAACTACGAACGCCGCGGCGATGACGTGGTGGTCGACGGCGACATCGTGCTCACCCCGGAGCTCTACACCGAGCGTTTGGTTGCGGAGGACCCGGACAGCACCGCGCGCGTCGACGCTGACGGCGGCGTCGTTGGCCTGGTCGTCCTAGACACCGAGGTCACCGAGGAGCTCGAAGCCGAGGGCTGGGCTGCCGACGTCATCCGCGGCCTGCAGGACGCCCGTAAGCGCGAGGGCTTCGAGGTCTCCGACCGCATCTCGGTCACCCTCGCGGTGCCGGCCGAGAAGGAGGAGTGGGCGAAGCGCCACGCCGAGCACATCGCGGCCGAGACCCTGGCGACCTCCTTCGACGTGGTCACCGAGCCGGTCGAGGGCCACGACGTCATCGACGGCGTGACCGCGAAGGTGAGCAAGAACTAGTCGGCTACACCGGGTTGGTACCTTGAGCACATGACACGCTGGGTGCTGCACATCGACATGGACGCCTTCTACGCGTCCTGCGAGCAGCTCACCCGCCCCACGCTCAAGGGCCGCCCGGTGCTGGTCGCCGGGGTCAGCGGGCGCGGGGTGGTCGCCGGCGCAAGCTACGAGGCCCGCAAGTTCGGGGTGCGCTCCGCCATGCCCACGCACCGCGCCGCGCGCCTGGTGGGTCCGCAGGCGGTGCTCGTTGCCCCGCGCCGCGCCGTGTACAAGGCGGCGTCGCACCGCGTGTTCGAGGTCATCGCCCGTCACGTGGATGTGGTGGAGCAGCTATCTATCGATGAGGCGTTCATGGAGCCCGCCGCGCTTGTCGACGCCACGCCAGACCTCGTCCGCGAATGGGCCAACGAGCTGCGCGCGGAGATCAAAGCGGAGACCGGGCTGCCGAGCTCAATTGGTGCGGGCAGCGGCAAGCAGTACGCCAAGATCGGCTCCGGCCTGGCGAAACCCGACGGTGTGTTTGTCATCCCGCACGCGGAGCAGCTCGACATCCTGCACCCCCTACCCGTCAACGAGCTGTGGGGTGTGGGCCCGGTGACCGAGGCGAAGCTCGCCGCAGCCGGGATCACCACGATTGGGGACTTCGCCGCGCTCAGCGAGAAGGAAGTTGACATCTCGCTTGGGGGAGTCGTGGGCAGGCAGCTGTGGGAACTGGCCCGCGGTATCGATGAACGGCCCGTCGCCCCGCGCGCGGAGGCCAAGCAGATATCCTCCGAGCACACGTATCCGCAAGACCTCACCACCGAGCCGGAGGTAGACGCCGCGTTGAAGCGGGCGGCCGCCGACTCGCACCGGCGGCTGACCCGTGCCGGGCGCGGCGCGCGCACGGTGACGGTGAAGCTCCGCATGGCGGATTTTCGCATTGAGTCGCGCTCGGCGACCTTGCCTTACGCCACCGACGATGCCGACACGCTACTCGCCACCGCCTTCAAGCTGGTGCGCTACCCGGACGAGGTCGGCCCCGTCCGGCTCGTGGGCGTGTCTTACTCCGGGCTGGAAGACAGCCTGCAGGATGTGCTGTTCCCGGAGCTCGACCAGGCGATCGTCAAGCCGGTGCCTGCGAACACGGACTACGAGACAGGCGTGAGCGACCACGACGCAGACACCGAGATCGAGGTCGCGACCGAGCAGGGGCCGGTTAAAGGCAAGTGGCAGGCCACCCAGGATGTCTACCACCCGGAGTTCGGCCACGGCTGGGTCCAGGGCGCGGGCAAGGGTTGGGTGACGGTGCGTTTTGAAACGCGCGCGACCGGGCCCGGCCGGATCAAGAGCCTGCGCGAGGATGACCCGGATCTCGTACCCGCGGATCCGCTCGACTCGCTGGATTGGGGCGACTGGCTCGACGGGCGCGGAGACTAGGAACCCAAAAGTCGCGCCGGGTCTGCACCAGAGGCGAGCGCAGTAGCCAGTGCCATGCGTGCCTGCCCCGGGCGTAGGAAACCCGCGGAGCGCGCGCCGAGGTCTGCCAGCGTGGCCCCGCCTCCGGCGCCGCCGTAGGCCAGCGAGACTGCGCCGTGCGCGACAGAGGTCGACATGACTACCTCGATGCCGAGCTCGAGCGCGCGGGCGAGCGCCTGTCCCATCGCTGTGGAGACGTTGCCGGAGCCAAGGCCCGCCACCACGATGCCGTCGGGGTGCTGCGCAACCAGCGCGTCGGCAAGTTCCGCGTCTGCGCCGGGCCAGGCGGCAAGGACGGGGATGCGCAAGTCCCGCAGGGGCGCGACGTCAACAGCAGCGGGGCGGGGCAGCGGGTGCGGGGCGGTCAGCGCGAAGGCGCGGAGTTCCTCTGTGTCGGCCTTGTACAGGCCGCGGGCAGGCAGGGTGTCGCCGCCGAAGTGTACAAGTACGCCGCGGTCGCGCTGCTGCGGGGAAGCGGCCACCTCGATCGCGCCGCGCAGGTTGGCTGGCCCGTCGGGGGCGGCGGCGTCGGCGGGGCGCTGTGCGCCGGTAAGCACGACGGGGCGGGGGTCGTCGTGGACGAGGTCTAGGGCGAGCGCGGTATCGGCCATGGAGTCGGTGCCGTGGGTGATCACGATGCCGGTGACGGAGGCGTCAGCAAACGAGGTGCGCACGAGCCCGCGAAGCATGTCGACGTCGGCGAGCGACATGGCGGAAGAATCGAGACTGACTGCATCGTGCGTGCGCACGGGCGTGCTCACCTCTGCGCGGGCGACAAGTGCAGTGCAGTCGAGCGTCGGTACACGGGCGCCGCTTGCGTCAGCGGTGGAGGCGATCGTGCCGCCGGTGGCGATCACGAGGACACAAGGTTTGTTGGGATCCATAGCAACTAGCGTGCCAGATGGTGTAGTTGGTGTGGGGCTACTCGGGCGGTACGCTTGGGTGCAAGAAGAGCCCATACCAGAAGGTATGGCGCATGAGCTGCTGCAAGGAGAACCAGTGAACGCACACAAACTCGTCGCCGCCGTTGCCGCCGTAGGCCTGAGCCTGGGGTTGGCCGCCTGCTCCAACGATGATGCCGCCAACAACGATCCTGCCAGCTCGAGCGAGCAGACTTCGGCGCAGCAGGCCGCACCGGTCGCGGAGCTGCCCACCGCAGACGAGCTCAACGCGGTGCTCGCGCGCGCCACCGATTCCAACCTGCCGATCGGGGAGCGCACTAACACGGTGCAGGGCGGGGAGACAGTGCCCGAGCTTTTCGACGTCATGGCGCAGTCCCAGCAGGAGTCCGGCGCGAACTTCCAGGTCGTGGACCCGATTCTGCCCGGCTATGGGCCGAACACCGTGCTGGCTACGGTGAACTTCACCCAGCCGGAGCAGCAGTCCTCCCAACAGGCGGAGGACGTGGAATTCGTCTTCGAGGACGGCCAGTGGAAGCTGTCTCAGGAGTGGGCTTGCACCCTGGTCAGCAACACTCTGCCGCCGGAGCAGCTGCCACAGATGTGTAAGGCACCGGCTCCGGCAGGCGAAGAAGCGCCGGCGGAAGCGCCGGCGGAAGCGCCTGCGGAGGCACCGGCCCCGGAGGGCGAGTACCAGGAGGCCCCGGCGCTGTAAAAACCAAGCGCTAGTCCGTCTCGTCGCGCCAGACCTCCCCGGTCCACATCGTGGACAGGGTGAGGATCCTGGCGCGTCCGTCTTTCTGGCGGATGCGCTCGCGCCACTGGCGGCGCACCCACCTGTCGTGGCTGGTGATCACGACGGTGCCTGCGAAGTCGAGCAGCGCGTGCTCGAGTTCTTCGGCGAGTGCGAGTGAGAGGTGGTTGGTGGGCTCGTCGAGAAGCAAAAGGTCCGGCGGCGAGGACAGGATGATGCCGAGTGAGACGCGGCGGCGCTGGCCGAGCGAGAGGTCCTCGAGTTTCTTCTCCGACTGCGCCTGCGTCATCAACCCCATCTCCACGAGGGTGGGGCCGGTCTCGCCGGTGCGCGCCGCGAAGGCCTCCGCTGCGGTGACGCTGAGGTCTTGCCAGTTGTCGTCCTGCTCTAAGCGGGCGACCGTGTATTCCTCGGGGATGAGGCATTCGCCTTCGAAGTCGGTGAGTGTGCCGTCGAGGATCTTTAACAGGGTGGACTTGCCAGACCCGTTCGGGCCCTCGATGAGCAGCTGCTCGCCCGGCTGCACCTTCAGGTCGAGCGGGGCGAGCCGCTCCGGTACCGCTAGGCCTTTGGTCACGATTGCGGGCACGCCAATTGAGGTGGCCGTGTGCTCTGGCACACCCCGAAACGCCAGGCGCGCGGGCGGGGCCGGGATGGCTTCGCGCTCGAGTGCCTCGAGGCGCAGCCGAGCGGAGCGGCGTCGGTTGCCCACCGTTTTCGCCGCCTTATCGGAGTAGAATTTCGCAGCCTTGCGCGTCTCGGTCTTGTTCTCGTGGGAGTGGAAGATGTCCTCTTCGTCCTGCTCGGCGGCCTTTTCCAGGCGGGCGCGCTCGTGCTCCTGGGCGGCGTAGTCGCTCTCCCAGCGGCGGCGGCGATCCTCGCGGGCTGCCAGGTAGTCGGAGAACGCGCCGGAAAAGCGCGCGCCCTGGCGGGTTTCCTCGCCGAAGCCGCCCTCGGCACCCAGGCCGAGATCGAGGTCCACGATGCCGTCGCAGACTGTGTCCAAGAAGTAGCGGTTGTGCGAGGCCACCAGTACCGGACCCTTGAATGCCTCGAGCTCGCCGACGAGGAAGTCGACTGCCTCGTCGTCGAGGTGGTTGGTGGGCTCGTCGAGTACCATCGCGTCGACGGGGCGCAGCAGGAGGGTGGCCAGGGCGAAGCGGCGGCGCTGCCCGCCGCTCATCTCGCCTAGCGGGGTGGACAGGGGCACGTTGGCCAGGCCCAGGCCGGCGAGCACGGTGGCGATGCGCGCATCGAGCTCCCACACGCCGGACTGCTCCGCGCGGGCGAGTGCGAGGTCGAAGTCGGCGGCGAGGGCGGCGTTGTCCGCGCCTTCCGCGGTGGACATCGCCTCACCGAGGCGGGTGATGTCGGCTTCGACGTTGCGGAGTTCGGCCACGGCGGCGTCGATAAGCATGCTGGCGGGCTCGGTGAAAGGCAGGGAGGTCTCCTGCGCGATGAAGCCGGTGACCGGCGGGGTGATCAGCTCGCCGGTGTCGGGGACAAGCTCGCGGGAGATGACGGACAGCAGGGTGGATTTGCCCGCGCCGTTCTCGCCGATGAGCCCCGTGACCGAGCCGGAGGGGACGGCAAACGAGATGTCGGTGAGCACGCGCTTGCCGCCCGGGTAGGAAAATGAGATGCCGTCAAGGCCGATGTGCAGCGGTGCAACCATGGGAAACCTCCGTGTAACTTAAGCGTCCGCGCCGTAGGTCAGCGCCTCGGTGACGTCCTGGACCACCTTGAAGCCGCTTGTGCCCTCGGTGCCCGAATAGATCAGGCGCGTTGTGGCGGCGACCTGGCCGGCCACCGGCAGCGGGCGCGTTAAGTCCAGCGTAATACTGCCCTGCGAGGTTGTGGAGGTGGTTTCCACATCCAGCGAGGAACCGTCGAGCTCGCCTGCGACCTCGTTATCGATCGACAGCGACTGCTGGGTCGGGCGCTCCTCGACGCTGACGTCGAGTTCGACCCGGTCGCCGTCGATCGCGGTGACCGTATACGTGCTGGTGCGCAGCATGTTCGACGCGCCGGTGATGCGGTTGCGCACAGTCCAGGACCCGCCAACCCCCACCGGGTCTTTTGGCAGGACGACGTTGGTGGAGGCGAGCAGGAGCAGCGAGCGCTCCACGGCCTCGCGGCCTGCTTCCGTCGAATCGCCGGGTGCTAAGAGCTTGAGCGTGGAGATCGCCCCGCTCTCGGCGGCGCGCCAGCGCAGGAGGAAGTCCTTCGCGCTGGCGAGCTCCTCGGTGCGGCTTAGGTCCGAGTGGGTGGCGGTGCCCACGGTCAGCTCGACTGCGCGCGCGGCAGGTGTTTCGCCTTCGCCCGGCTCGTCCGCGGGCGCAGCGTTGACCGTAAGCGGCAGGGTTACCGTATCCACGTTGCCGCCCGCCGGGGCTTGCCCCAGCTCATCGGCCTGCTCGGCCGGCACGACGTCCTGCTCGAGCCCGGTGGCGACCTCCACGGCGGTCTCCCACGGCTCGGCCTTGTCGGCCGCCGCGTCCTTGAATTGCAAAAGCTGCGGCCGCTCACCTGTCTCGACAACCTCCACGGCCGGGGTGTCGAGCGCGAAGGCGGGGATGGTTTCCAGCGGGTCGAATTCCTCCCCGCCGCAGGCGGTAAGCGGGAAAACGAGCAGGCTAGCGCTCAGCAGGAGGGCGGGGTGAGCAGGGCGATCGAGCAGAGTAAACACACTTCGAACCTACCGCACGGCCTCCGCGGCGATTGAGGCGATACCCGCTTTGTTGCCAACCGACTACAGTGAACAGGCGATGCAACACACAACTAGCCAAGCAAGTGAAGGGAGCTCGGCGCAGACCGCGGGCAACAGGCCGCGCTACCTGCCGCTCGTGGCGGTCATCATGCTCGCCATCGCCGCGGTTGACCAGGCGGTCAAGCAGCTGATGCTGGGCTGGCTCACCCCGGGCGAGCCGGTCGCGGTGATCGGGGATTGGTTCCGTTTCTACCTGCTGTTCAACCCGGGTGCGGCCTTTTCCATGGGCCAGAACTCGACCTGGCTGTTTACCACCATCCAGCTCGTCTTCGTTGTGGGTGCTTTGATCGCCGCCCCGCGCCTGAGCAACCGCGTCGAGGCAATCGGCCTGGCCATGATCGCCGGTGGCGCGCTCGGCAACCTCATCGACCGACTCGCGCGCGACCCGGGCTTCTGGTTCGGGCACGTGGTGGATTACATCTCGGTGGGCAATTTCGCGGTGTTCAACCTGGCCGATGCCTCCATCACCGTCGGCGTGGTGATCTTCGCGCTCGCCCTCTTTCTGAAGGAGGAGTCGAATGCCGGGTGATTTCCGTCGCCTCCCGGTCCCCGAGGGCCTCGCGGGCATGCGCGTCGATGCCGCGCTCGCCAAGCTCTTCGGGATTTCGCGCAGCGTCGCTGTCGAGATGATCGCTGCAGAGCAAGTGCTTATCGACGCCACGTTGCCCCAAAAGTCCGACCGCGTCACCCCCGGCGTCATCATCGAGGCAACCCTGCCCGAGCCGAAGCGTGCCCCGGAGCCGGTCGCGGAGATGGTCGAGGGGATGCACGTGCTCTACCACGACGCCGACGTCATCGCCGTGGACAAACCGGTGGGCGTGGCTGCACACCCCACGCTCGGCTGGGAGGGCCCGACCGTGCTCGGCGGCCTGCAGGCCATGGGCTTTACACTGCCCGACGCCGGCCCGCCCGAGCGCAAGGGCATCGTGCAGCGCCTGGACGTGGGCACTTCCGGGGTGATGGTGGTGGCCGCGAGTATGCAGGGCTACTCGGTGCTCAAGCGTGCGTTCAAGGAGCGCACTGTGGACAAGACCTACCACGCCGTGGTCCAGGGCCTGCCGGATCCGATCGTGGGCACCATCGACGCACCCATTGGCCGCCACCCCTCCGCCGGGTGGAAGTTCGCCGTGACTGACGACGGCCGCGCGAGCGTGACCCATTACAAGGTGCTCGAGGCCTTCCGTCAGGCCAGCCTGCTCGAGGTCCACTTGGAGACCGGCCGCACCCACCAGATCCGCGTCCACATGGCCGCTACCGGGCACCCGTGCGTGGGCGATCCCATGTACGGCTCCGACCCGAACCTGGCCAAGCGCCTGGGACTGATCCGCCAGTGGCTCCACGCCAAGGCGCTCGGTTTTGCCCACCCCCGCACCGGCGAGTACATGGTGGTGGAATCCGGCTACCCGGAGGACCTGCAGCACGCCCTCGATATGTTGCGAGCGCCCTAGCGTGCGCGCGAAAGAAGGGTTTGGTGCGATCGCGGCCGCGGCCGTCCTTGGTGCCAGCATCTTCGCCGTCGGCGCGCTGCACCCGCCCGTCCCGCCGGTGGTGCAGGGTGACACGCTCGGGCCTTTCAACAACGAACCAGCCGAGCATTACGCAGCGCGTGCCGCCGCCTCCCTCGAAGCGCTGGGCGAAGACGGCCTGGACCACCTGGCCCTCGTGAGTTTCACCACACCGCTTTCCTGTGACCTAGCCGCGGCTGCCTACGAGGCCGCGCCCCGGGTCAACGCGATCGTGCCTCAAGGGCTGCCGCACAAGGACACCCCGGAGCCGGTATCCGGTAGCAGCCGTGCTGAGGTGTGCGAGCGCGAACTGCAGCGCGCGGCGCTCCGCGCCCACACCGCGCCAGCTGACGCGCGCGTAGTCGGCGCGATCATTACCGCGGATACGGCCACACTCGCAAGCATCGCGGCTGGACCGGACATCGCCGCAGTCGAGGTGCTGCCCGCCGACGCGGTGTGGGGCGCGATCGCGGTGTCCACACCGAGGACGTAAACGCTCGTCCGGCACTGCCATCTGGCGGGGTCGGCGTGTATAGTTTTCGGAAGTTGCACGCCCTTCGCGCCCGTCGCCCTTCGTATTTTGGGTCTTCATCGTGGCGCGCTCGTTTGTGAGGAGAATGTTTGGTGTCCGAATTCGGAACAACCACCCCGCACGCCACACCCCGCCGCCGCTCGTTGAAGCTGCGCACCGTCGCCGCGCTGACCAGCGTGGTGCTGCTCGCTTCCGCGTGTGGCTTCGGCGGGTCGGACGAGGCGGATGGCTCGGGCCTCCAGCCGGGTGACTACACCATCGCCGCCGCCGAGGACGTCTCGGACAGCGTGATCGTCAACGGCCACATCGCCCCGATCCGGGCCATGAACATCACCACCTCGGTACAGTCCGAGGTGGAAAAGATCGCCGTGCAGCCGGGCGACAGGGTGCAAAAGGATCAGTTCCTCGCCTCGATGAACACCGAGCAGCTGGACCGCCAGCTCGCCGCCCAGGAGCGCCAGCAGGCCAACGCGCAGGCAGAGGCGGCCCAGGCACTCGAGCAAGCGCAGTCGCAGCTCAATGCGCACGACCAGTCGGTAGCGAACGGCTCGAACCAGACGATCCGCCAGGCACAAGCCCAGGTCAACCAGGCGCAGGCGGCGTACGACGCTGCGCTTGCCGCCCAGGGCGGACGCTCGGCCACCCGCGTGGCCGATGTCTTTAGCCAGATGGCCGGTAACCTCTCCTCCCACCTGCCGGGCAACAGCTCCAACGGCACGTCCAGCGGTGGAGGCCAGGGCCCCAAGGCACCTTCCGCGCCCGCACCGGCCGCACCGGGTGGCGCACCCGCTGCACCGGGAGCCGCGCCCGCGCCGGGCGGCGGGCAAGGCGGCATGTCGCCAGATGAGATCGCACAGATCGCTGGCGCGGAAGGCGGCGGGGCACCGATGAGCGTGGACGAGGCCTACGCCGCCCTCCAGGATGCCAAGGCGGCACTCGCGGCTGCACAATCGCAGGCGCAGCAGGAGCGCCAGCAGCTCCAGGGTCAGGTAGATTCGGCACGTAGGCAGGCGGAAAGCGCCGGCATCTCCGAGTCCGACGGCACCCTGGAGTACCAGCTGCAGGAGGCGACCCTGTACTCGCCGCTCGCCGGCGTAGTTACCTCCGTCGACGTGGAGGAGGGCGACATCCCGCAGGGCAAGCTGCTCAGCCTCGCCGACGACTCGAGCTTGCTCATTAAGTCCGAGGTCCGCGAAGCGGACGTGCCCAACATCAAGCAGGGCAACCGCGTGGAATTTACCTCCACGGCAACGGGCGATAAGAAGTTCAAGGGGCGTGTGAAGCGCATCGCGCCCGCCGCCGACCAGTCCAGCGCCGCACCGGCCGGAATGCCGGGCGGAATGTCGGCAGGCGGGGGCGGATCCGATAGCGAGTCCGGCAGCGTGACCTTCCCGGTTGAGATCGAGGTCACCGGCGACACCAAGGGCCTCCTGCTCGGCGGCACGGTGCGCGCGGAGATCATCACCCAGGAGTCCGCGGACGCACTCAACGTCCCGCTGGACGCCGTCTACGGCGAGGAGGGTGACAAGAAGGTCCTGGTCATGGCCACCGATGGTGATGATGCATCCTCCGGCGTGGTGGAAGAGCGCAAGGTGGAAACCGGCGCCAGCAACGACGTCGACATCGCGATTACCGGCGGCGAGCTCAAGGCCGGCGACATCGTAATCAACTGGCCCGACGAGTACTCCGAACAGATCGGGGAAAAGGTGAGCATCTCGGACCCGCGCTTCGACCCGGAGCAAGTCCGTGAGGCGAAAGAGGGCAAGCCAAAGGAGACCGACACAGAGAGCGCGAAGAAGGACGACAAGCAGGGCGAGAAGAAAGACTCCAAGAAGGACGACAACGCCGAAGCCGCCGACGGCGGCGAGGACAAGTAGGGGAGTGAGCCGTTGAGCACTCCGTTTTCGAAGAAGTTCTCAAAGTTTTCCAAAAAGCCCAAGCCCGCCAAGCCCGCTGAGGAAGAGTACGACGGCAATCCGGAGACGGACCCGTTCTTCTTCGGTGATGAGGACGACGACACACCAGCACAACCTGCTGAACCTGTCGACACTTCCGATACCGAGGTACTTCCGGTGACGGATGCCCCGGCTGGGGTGGTCACTGGGGGTGAGCAGGTGGGCGTCGACAAGCAGCCTTCGATGGCTGACTCTGGGCTGCTCATCGACATGCGCGGCATCGTCAAGACCTATAACGAGGGCGAGCCGAGCGAGCTGACCGTGCTGCACGGCATTGACTTTTACGCTGAGCACGGCGAGTTCGTCTCCATCGTCGGTCCTTCGGGCTGTGGTAAGTCGACGCTGATGAACCTCATCGGCATGCTGGACCGGCCCACTAAGGGTGGCTACGCCTTCAACGGCGAGCCGGTCTACGCCAAGGAGGATAAGGAGCTGGCCGCCTATCGTAGCCAGAACATCGGCTTCATCTTTCAAAACTTCAACCTGATCGGCCGCATCGACGCGCTGCAAAACGTGGCCATGCCCATGATGTACGCGGGCGTGGAACGGCACGAGCGTGAGGAGCGCGCCGCCGAGCTGCTCGAGATGATGGGGATGGGGGATCGCCTCCACCACAACCCGAACGAGCTCTCGGGTGGCCAGAAGCAACGCGTGGCGATCGCGCGCAGCCTGGCCAATGATCCGGACCTTTTGCTTGCCGACGAGCCGACCGGCGCCCTCGATTCCAAAACCGGCCGCTTGGTGATGGACTTATTCCACAAGCTGCACGACGAGCTAGGCAAATCCGTGGTGTTTATTACCCACAACCCGGAGCTGGCCGAGGAAACCGGACGCATCGTGGAGATGCTCGATGGGCGCATCGACAACGTGCGGGTACCCTCCGGGCTGCGAGGCGAGGAGTAGGACGTGAATCTCACAGAATCCATCAGGCTGGCCACCTCCAGCCTGAACAAGAACAAGCTGCGCTCGCTGTTGACCCTTCTGGGCATCATCATCGGCATCATGGCCGTGGTGATCATCATGACGCTCGGTCGCGGGCTGGAAAACCAGGTGATGTCCGGCCTGCAGGGCGTGGGCACGACAACCCACCCGGTGACCATTCACGAGCGCGCCGAAGAAGGCGAGGGCTCCGAGGACCCGTTTGCCGCACTGTCTATGGCACCGCCTTCCAACGAGCAAGACGCGGTGACGTTGCAGGACCTCGACGATTTAAAGGCGTCGTTCGGCGAGCGCGTGACCGGCGTGGATATCGAGCTGTCCAGCATGGG
The DNA here is from genome assembly GCF_000739455.1 of Corynebacterium imitans. Lineage (NCBI taxonomy): Bacteria > Bacillati > Actinomycetota > Actinomycetes > Mycobacteriales > Corynebacteriaceae > Corynebacterium > Corynebacterium imitans. The sequence continues at coordinate 1,697,860 of NZ_CP009211.1, read as the reverse complement.
CGAGATCGACAACGGCGGCGAGATGGTCAGCACGACCATCTACCCGGTGCTGCCCGAATCCTTCGACATGCGCGGCGGCGAGATCGAGTTCGGGCGCGGCATTTCGGACAAGGACATGTCCGGGCAGCGCCCCGTGGCGGTGGTGAGCCCCGAGCTTGTCGACGCCATGTTTGACGGCGACGCCATCTCCGCACTCGGCCAGCGCATCGACGTGATCCAGGATGGCAGCCCGGCCGTGTTCACCATCATCGGCGTGATGAACGGCGACGCCGAGAACGACTCCGGCGGCGGCATGTTTGGCGGGATGGAGTCCTACTCGGACATTTACATCCCGGTGACCGCAGCCGACCGCGTGGGGCTCAACGGCGATTGGTTTACCTCCTTCTCCGTGCGCTCCGCGTCTGACGAGGAGGCCGAGATCTTTCAGGCGGACCTGCAGTCCTATCTTGACCGGCTCTACAAGGGCAACGAGGACTACGAGGCCGAGGTCATCGACCTGTCGTCCTCCCTGCAGGAGCTGACCAGTGTCTTCCGGATCATGTCCACGGTGCTCTCCGCCATCGGCGGGATCTCGCTGCTGGTCGGCGGCATCGGCGTGATGAACATCATGCTCATCACGGTGACCGAGCGCACCCGCGAGATCGGCGTGCGCAAGGCGCTTGGCGCTACCCACGGCGACATCCGGACCCAGTTCATCGTCGAGGCGATGCTGGTCTGCCTCGTCGGCGGTGTCATCGGCGTGATTTTGGGTGGGGCGATCGGCATGATCGCTACCGCAGCCTTCGACGCCTTTGTGTGGCCGCCCTTAGGCGCGGTGCTTTTCTCGCTGCTGTTCTCCTTGGCCACGGGCGTGTTCTTTGGCGCCTACCCGGCGTCGAAGGCGGCGAAGATGCAGCCCATCGAGGCGCTTCGCTACGAGTAGTTTTGCCGGTTTGCGCGGCGGGATATGATGGCCGGCATGGCCAAAAAATCCTCCTTCGTCCACCTGCATAACCACACCGAGTTTTCCATGCTGGATGGCATGGCAAAGGTGGATCTGCTCGCAGAGGAGGTTTCCCGCCAGGGCATGCCCGCCGTGGGCATGACGGACCACGGCAACATGTTTGGCTCCAACGCCTTCTACCGCCGCATGGTGGACGCGGGGATCAAGCCGATTATTGGCATCGAGGCCTACATGGCGCCCGGCTCGCGCTTAAACAAGAAGCGCCAGCTGTGGGGCACCCCGGACCAGAAGCGCGACGATGTCTCCGCCTCGGGCGCGTATCTGCACCAGACCATGCTCGCGGAGAACGCGACGGGGCTGCGCAACCTGTTCCGCCTGTCCTCGCTCGCTTCCTACGAGGGGCAGCTTGGCAAGTGGCCGCGTATGGACGCTGAGCTGATTGCCGAACACGCCGACGGCATCATCGCGACCACCGGATGCCCGTCGGGCGATGTGCAGACCCGCCTGCGTCTTGGCCAGTACAACGAGGCGCTCGAGGCCGCCGCGATGTGGCAAGACATCTACGGCCGGGACAATTACTTCTTGGAGCTCATGGACCATGGGCTGCACATCGAGCGCCGCGTCCGCGACGACCTGCTGCGCATCGGCAAGGAACTCGACTTGCCACCGCTGGTGACCAACGACTGCCACTACGTGCTGGAGTCCCAGGCACCCTCGCACGAGGCCATGCTGTGTGTGCAAACCGGCAAGACTTTGATGGACCCGGACCGCTTCAAGTTCGATGGCACGGGCTACTACATCAAGACCGCCGAGCAGATGCGTGAGCTGTGGGACTCCACGGTGCCGGACGGCTGCGACAACACGCTCTGGATCGCCGAGCGCGTCGGCGACTACGGCGAGCTGTGGGAGGAGCACCCGCACGACCGCATGCCGGTCGCCGACGTGCCGGAAGGGGAGACCCCGACCAGCTGGCTGCGCAAGGAAGTCCAGCGCGGGCTGGAGGATCGCTTCGAGGGCAAGGAAGTCCCGCAGGAGTACCTCGACCGCGCGAAGTACGAGATCGACGTCATCGACATGAAGGGCTACCCGTCCTACTTCCTGATCGTTGCCGAGCTAATCAAGCACGCCCGCGAGATCGGCATCCGTGTTGGGCCCGGCCGTGGCTCCGCCGCTGGCGCGCTGGTGGCCTACGCACTGACCATTACCAACATCGACCCGATGGAGCACGGCCTGCTCTTCGAGCGATTCCTCAACCCGGAGCGCCCGTCCGCGCCGGATATCGATATCGACTTTGACGATCGCCGCCGCGGCGAAATGATCACCTATGCTGCCGAGCGCTGGGGCGAGGACAAGATCGCCCAGGTGATCACCTTCGGCACGGTGAAGACGAAGCAGGCGATTAAGGACTCGGCGAAGGTGAACTTCGGCCAGCCCGGCTTCCAGATGGCCGACCGCATCAACGCGGCCCTGCCGCCGGCGATCATGGCCAAGGACATCCCGCTGGCCGGTATCACCGATCCCGAGCACGAGCGTTACGCCGAGGCGGCCGAGGTGCGCTCGCTGATCGAGACCGACCCGGACGTGGCCAAGATCTACGAGACCGCCCGCGGACTGGAAGGCGTGGTGCGCCAGGCGGGCGTGCACGCCTGTGCGGTGATTATGGCCTCGGTGCCGCTCATGGACCACATTCCGATGTGGAAGCGCCCCGCCGACGGCGCGATCATCACCGGCTGGGACTACCCGGCCTGCGAGGCTATCGGCCTGCTGAAGATGGACTTTTTGGGCCTGCGTAACCTCACCGTGCTTGGCGACGCCCTGGAGAACGTGCAGAAGAACCGCGGCGAGACCCTCGACCTGGAGGGCCTGGATACCGACGACCCGGCGGTCTACGAGCTGCTCTCCCGCGGTGACACGCTCGGCGTGTTCCAGCTGGACTCCGGCGGCATGCAGGAGCTGCTCAAGCGCATGAAGCCGACCGGGTTTAAGGACATCGTCGCCTCGCTGGCGCTCTACCGCCCGGGTCCGATGGGCGTGAACGCCCACTGGGATTACGCTGACCGCAAGAATGGGCGTAAACCCATCACGCCGATTCATCCGGAGCTGGACGAGCCGCTCAAGGAGATCCTGGACGAGACCTACGGCCTGATCGTGTACCAGGAGCAGATCATGCGTATCTCGCAGAAGGTGGCGAACTACACCGCTGGTGAGGCAGATGGCTTCCGTAAGGCGATGGGTAAGAAGAAGCCGGAAGTGCTTGCGCAGCAGTACGACAAGTTCTGGGGCGGCATGCAGGAGAACGGCTACTCCAAGAGCGCGATGGACGCGCTCTGGGGCACCATCGAGCCGTTTGCTTCTTACGCGTTTAACAAGTCACACGCTGCAGGCTACGCGCTGGTGTCCTACTGGACGGCCTACATGAAGGCGAACTACACCGCCGAGTACATGGCCGCACTGCTGACGTCGGTGGGCGACAAGAAGGACAAGTCCGCCATTTACCTGTCCGACTGCCGCCACCTTGGTATTTCCGTGCTGCAGCCGGATATTAATGAGTCGGAAGAGAACTTCATGGCTGTGGGCAAAGACATCCGCTACGGCCTTGCCGCGGTGCGCAACGTGGGCGCCGAAGTGGTGGAGTCCATCAAGGAAACCCGCCGCACGAAGGGTGACTTCACCAGCTTCTCCGACTACCTGGACAAGATCGATCTGCTGCCGTGCAACAAGCGCATCACCGAGTCGTTGATCAAAGCCGGGGCCTTCGACTCGCTCGGTCACGCTCGCAAGGGGCTCATGCTGGTTCAGGAAGACATGGTTGATTCCGTGCTCACCACGAAGAAGGCCGCGGACAAGGGCCAGTTTGACCTCTTTGCTGGCCTCGGCGGCGGCGAGGACGGCCAGGAAAGCGCCACGGCCGTCTTTTCCATGGACATCCCGGACGACGAGTGGGACAAGAAGCACAAGCTCGCTCTGGAGCGCGAAATGCTTGGCCTGTACGTTTCCGGCCACCCCCTGGACGGCTTCGAGGAGGCGATCGCGCAGCAGACCGACACGGAGCTGACCACTGTGCTCTCCGGCGAGCTGCGCCACGGCACCGAGGTCACCCTCGGCGGGCTGATCTCCAGCGTGGACCGTCGCTTCTCCAAGAAGGACGGCTCGCCCTGGGCCATCGTGACTATTGAGGACCACCACGGCGCGCAGGTGGAAGTCCTGCTGTTTAACAAGGTGTACTCACTCGTCGCCCCGCAGATCGTGGAGGACAACATCATCCTGGTCAAGGCCCGCGTGACCATTCGCGACGAGCGCATGAGCCTCTTTGGCGACGACGTGAAAGTCCCCGAGCTCGGGCCCGGGCAGGGCGCAGGTCTGCCGCTGCGCCTCACGCTGCGCACTGACCAGTGCACCATCGAAAATATCGCGCGCCTAAAAGGCGTACTGCAGAACAACCCCGGCGACTCGGACGTGTACTTGAACCTGGTCAACGGGGACCACACGCAGATGATGGTGCTTGGCGATCACCTGCGCGTGGAGCGCTCCGCCAACCTGATGGGTGACCTCAAGGCCACCATGGGCATGGGCATTTTGGGTTAGGACAGCGGTACAGAACGCACACCGCCCGTGGCACTGCAACGACGCAGCGCCACGGGCGGTGTGGTTTTTCGTGAGGCAAGCGGCTACTTGATGCCGACGCGCGCAAGCATCGACTTCAACTGCGCCTGCATGTTGGGAGAAGCGGCCGCCACGAAGGCCGCAGCCTGCAGCAAGCCACCGATCATGCTGAGGGCGAAGGAGATGTAGGTGAAGATCTCCTGGCCGCGTTCATCCAGCGCGCCCTTGTTGATCCACTCGGAGCTCGGACCCGTCGCGCGGAAGGGGGTCGTGGTGGCAGTTACGGCGGGCGCGGTGACGGTCACGGTGACTGGGGTCGGACCCTCGGGCGTGGCTGACGATGTCGGCGTGGTGGTCGTCGGCGTTGCAGTCGCACTCGGCGTTGTTGTCGCTGTGGCTGTCGCGGTGGTCGGGGCAGAAGCAGTCTTTGGTGCGTCCTGTGCCGAGACGGGGCTGAGCCCAGCAACGGCGAGTGCTGCGACAGTTGCGGCCGCAACGGGGTACGTAGCCTTCACGTCTTGAGTCCTTCCGGAGAATGAGAAAAGAAAAGGCGGGGCGCACCAAACAGCGCCCCGCCGACAGTGCCGTCTAAGACACTACAACGAACTTAGAAGAAGTTCGGGATGTTCGGCAGCTGTACCTTCGGCACGTGCAGGTGCGGCAGACCCAGCTGGAAGTTTGCGTTGAGGTAGTCGATGATCTTGTTCAGACCGGTCGGGTTGGAGCCGATGATCAGTGCGAGGGTCACGGTAGCGCCAGCCAGGCCAGAGGTGATGCCCACGACGTGGCCGTTGGAGGAACCAGCGGAGCCCTGCGTCTTGTTGGTGTTGCCGCCCTGGTTGCCAGTATCGCCCGGCTTCTCCGGCTTCTCCGGGGTCTCAGGCTTCTCCGGGTTCTCAGGCGTCTCCTGGTCCTCGGAGCCTTCGCCCTCCTCGGAGCCTTCGCCCGGGTTCTCCGGCTGCTCCGGCTTCTCGGTGCCCTGGTCAGCGGTGACGTTCTGGTCGTTCTGGGTCTCCTCGGCAGCGAAGGCCGGGGTTGCGGTCATGGCCAGTGCGGTCGCTGCTGCGACAACGGCGGTAGAAATACGCTTCATGGTTATGTGCTCCTCGTGGGGATCTCTGTACTTAGCCGTGAATCGACTGGACGATTACAGCAAGGTCGATAGAAAAAGTAGCAGGTTTATAACGATTTGGATAGTGCAGTGTCACTACCAGGCAGGACGCCCACACCCGCCGCAGCTTAACTGGCTTTTAAGGCAAAACTATGTGGACGCACTCATACCCCATTAGCGGGGAAGTCCCGGCAGCGGCGGCAGCTGGCTGAGTACCTGGTCGAGCGGGTTCTGCAGCCACCCCATCGACACGCCCGCGGCAACAACCGCAGCGATGACGCCGAGCACGCCGGCGATGGCTGCAACGACCGTGCCGGCGGTCGAGGAGTCGTCCTTGTCTGCGCCCTGGTCCTGGCCCGGGTCGGCGGGCTTCTCCAGCAGGGAGGTGACCGAAAACAGGGTCGTGGTGCCGGAGACCTCGTTGCCCACCGCGAGCAGCGCCTCGCCGTTGGGGGAGTCCGCAGCGGGGATAAAGGCAAGGCCTTCGGCACCGAGGTCGCCGACCTTCGACAGGCCGTCGGCAATCGCCTCATCGCTCTCGAGCTCCTCCATGTTGATGGAGAAGTCGCGGTTGTTGATGTAGGCCTGGTACTTCGCGTTCTGCGGGTCGGTGATGTCGTAGACGATGACGCCGCCGACGCGCTCGAAACCGACAAACGCGTAGGTGCGGCCGTTGAGCTCGCCTACAGCGACGCCCTCCGGCTCCGGGCCCTTGTCATCCGAGCGGGTCTCAAAGGAGGTCTCGGTGTGGTTGGAGTTGAAGTTGTCCGGCAGGACGCGCGCGGTGATCTGCTCGAAGTCGGCACCGGAGTCGAACACGCGCTGCCCGTCGGCGGTGTAGATGGAGAAGCTGCGGCCGCCGTAGTTGTACAGATCGTCGTAGCAGCCCTTCTCCTCGTTCAGGCCGAAGGCAGTGGTCATGTTCAGCCGGCCAAGCTGCTCGTCGGACTGCAGTTCTGCAAGCTGCTCGGCAGAAAGGCCCCCGTAGCCTTCGCAGATCGGGGCGATGCCCTTGGAGCCGAACTTTTTCAGGCGTGCTTCCTCGGAGTAGCCGTCCCAGTCGCGGGCGTCGCCCTCGTTGGCCAGCACCAGGTAGGTGTTCCCGTCGACGTTGTAGGCGGCGATGGAATCGGGCTGCAGAATCGACTTGACCGGCCAGTTGGTGATGTTGATCTTGCCGTCCTTATCGGAGGCGTCGAAAGGCACCTCGCGGCGGTCGATGTATCCCAGCGGCCAGACGTCTTCCACCTTGGCCGAAGCGGTGTCGACCACCGCGATCGCATTGTTCTCCTGCAGGGTGACGTAGGCCTTGCCGCCGTTGACCGCGATGTACTCCGGCTCGAGGTTCTGCGCCTCGCTTGTCGACGCCCCCACCTGCCCGAAGATGTGCACGCCCTTGTCCGCCAACGTGCCCTCGAACGCACGGAAGTCGGCGGTGCGCACGGCGTCTGCCGCAGGCGCGGCGAGGTCCTTCGGCAGGTTGATCACGGACACCGTTCCCTCTGGGGCGACCGAGTAGTCTTCGGCGGGCTCGCCCTCATTAGCCACCAGGGCGTAGTCGCCCTCCGGGGTAATGGTGACCATGTCCGGCAGGGAGCCGACGCCCACGCGCCCGAGCACCTCGCCGAGTGTTTCCGCACCGGCGTCGAAGAAAATCACCTCGCCCGGAGCCGTCTTATCCGCGTTGGGCTCGACGGTGGCTACGGCAAGGCCGTCGGCGCGCACGGCGACGGAGTTGATGGTGGTGTCCTTGCCGCCGTCGACGTCGCCGACCTTGGTCGGCTCAGCAGGGTTGGACACGTCCAGCACGTCGATCTTGCCAGAGTTCGCGTTTACCGTGAGCAGCCTTTTCGACGCCGCGTGGTAGGCCACAATCTCCGCCGCCGACTCATCGAACACGCCCGTGCCGTAGGACCCCAGAGTCTTGACCGCGACGCTGGAATCTGCGGCCTGGTCGTAGACGGGCTGGGCGACGCCTGCGGCATCGGCCGGTGCGACAGCGACGAGACCGACCGCGAGCGCTGCGACGGCAGGAAGCGTCAGCGTGCGGCGGGAGGAACGGGGAAACGTGGACATGGTTCACCTTTCTGCGTAGTTGAAGCTTGGAGCCAGCGTATTTTCGCCAGGTAGTTGCCAGGAAAATCTGGGGTGAACTCTCGGTGAACCACCGCACGTTCAAGTGGAATCCGAGGTCGCGACACACCACTGCCTGCGAAGGGATAGACTTATCCACCATGAATGCAGGCACCGAGCACACACAGCCATCCACGAGCAACTACCAGCCGGTCCACGCGGCCGATATTCAGGCAGCTCAGGCAAAGATTTCCTCGGTGATTGAGCCCACCCCGCTGCAGTACTGCCCGCGCCTGTCGCAGCAGTACGAGGCTGATATCTACCTCAAGCGCGAGGACCTGCAGGACGTGCGCTCCTACAAAATCCGGGGCGCGTACTACAACATCTCGCGTCTCAGCGACACGCAGCGTGCTTCGGGCGTGGTGGCGGCGTCGGCAGGCAACCATGCACAAGGCGTGGCCTATGCCTGCCGGGCGATGGGCATCCAGGGCAAGATTTTCGTGCCGAAGCCCACGCCGAAGCAGAAGCGCGACCGCATCCTGGTCCACGGCGGGGACTTCGTAGAACTCGTTGTCACCGGCAACACCTTCGACGAGGCAGCGGAGGCCGCCCGCGCGGACGCGGCGGAGCGCGGCGCGACCATGATCGAGCCCTTTGACGCGCGCGACACCGTGATCGGCCAGGGCACCGTCGCCGCCGAGATCCTCGCGCAGCTGACCGGCCTCGGCCGCGAGCTGGACACCATCATGGTGCCCGTCGGCGGCGGCGGCCTGCTCGGCGGCATCGTCTCCTACGTTGCCGATATGTCCCCGCGCACTGCGGTCGTTGGCGTGGAGCCGAGCGGCGCGGCCTCGCTGCACGCCGCCCTCGAGCATGGCAGCCCGGTGACGCTGACTGATATTGACCCCTTCGTCGACGGCGCGGCGGTCAAGCGCATCGGCGAATTCCCCTTCGAGGTCATTGAGCACAACCAGGGGCGCACCCACCTGCTGCGCGCCGACGAGGGCGCGGTGTGCACGGAGATGCTCGCGCTGTACCAGAACGAGGGGATCATCGCTGAGCCGGCCGGTGCCCTCTCGGTTGCTGGTCTGGCTGGCATGAAGATCCAGCCGGGCAGCACTGTGGTGTGCGTGATCTCCGGCGGCAACAATGATGTGCTGCGCTACGCCGAGGTCATGGAACGCTCACTCGTCCACCGCGGTCTGAAGCACTACTTCTTGGTCAACTTCCCGCAGGAGCCAGGGCAGCTGCGCACCTTTCTTACCGACATCCTGGGCGAGGACGACGACATCGTGTTGTTCGAGTACTTGAAGAAGAACAACCGCGAGACCGGGGCAGCGCTTGTCGGCATCGAGCTGACTCGCGCTAGCGATCTCGAGCCGCTGCTGGAGCGGATGGCGGATTCCGTCATCGAGTGCCGCCAGCTGAAGCCCGGCACCCCGGAGTACGAGTTCATCGTCGCGGGCTAGCGCTTAATATAGGCAAAGCCCCACGGATCGAGCACGGTCTCGTCCGCGCCGACCTCAGGAGAGGTGAAGGAGTACACAAGCGTGCCGCCGACGGGCACAGTGACCGGCTCGTCGCTGAAGTTCGCGGCAAGGACGACGGCGTCATCACTGTCGTTGGCCATGGTCAGCCACCGCTCGCCGTGCTCGACGCGTAAGTTGCGCAGGTCCTCGCGGTTGCAGCCGTGCTCGCTGCGTAGCTGCAGTAGGCGTTGGTAGGCGTCAAGGACGTCTTGCTGCTGCTCCGAGAACTCCCAGTCGAGTTTCGCCTGCTCGTAGGTGTCGGGGCTCGCGGGGTCGGGGACGTCTGTCGCGTCCCAGCCTTGTTGCGAGAACTCCTCGAGACGGCCCAGGCGAGTGCCCTCGAGCAGGCCCTCATCGGTATGCGAGACGAAGAAGGGGAAGGGCGTCTGCGCGGCGAACTCCTCGCCCATAAACAGCATCGGGGTAAACGGGGAGTGGAAGACCACCGCGGCCTTGAGTACCAGTTGCGCGGGCGTAAGGTTCTGGCTCGGACGATCCCCGGCTGCCCGGTTGCCAGTCTGGTCGTGGGTGGTGGTGTAGGTGACCAGCTTCCACGGCGCGGTGTGGGCTAGGTCCAGCTCGCGGCCGTGGGTGCGGCCCCGGTAGCGCGAGTAGGAATTGCGGAAGCGGTAACCGTGGCGCAGCGTGTCGGCCAGGATGGCCATGGTCCCGTAATCCACGTAATAGCCCTGATTCTCGCCGGTGACAAGCGTGTGGATGCCGTGGTGGACGTCGTCGAGCCACTGCCCGGACAAACCGTAGCCACCGCGATCGACGTCGCTGATCAGGCGCGGGTCGTTCTGGTCGGATTCAGCGATGACGGTGCGCGGAATGCCCGTCTCGGCGGCAATCTCGTCGGCGAGACGGCTGATTTCCTCCATGATGGAAAACGCGCGGCGGTCGTCGTACGTCTGCACCGCGTCCAGCCGCAGCCCGTCGACGTGGAACTCGCCCAACCACTGGCGCACCGCATCCAGCACGTAGGCGCGTACCTCGTCGGAGCCCGGGCCGGAGAGGTTAATCACCTCGCCCCAGTCGGTGCGCCCGCCCGCGAGATAGGGGCCGAAGGCGTTGTTGTAATTGCCCTCCGGCCCGAAGTGGTTGTACACCACGTCGAGGAGGATGGCGATGCCGCGGGAATGCGCGGCGTCGATAAGCTTCTTCAGCCCCTCGCGCCCGCCGTAGGCCTCGTGGACGGCGAACCAGTCGACGCCGTCGTAGCCCCAATTGCGCGTGCCGGGGAAAGGCTGCACTGGCATCAGCTCAATGGCGTTAATCCCAAGCTCAGACAGGTGATCCAGCTTGTCAATCACGCCCGCGAAGGTGCCCTCCGGGCTGAAGGTGCCCACGTGCAGCTCGTAGATGCGCAGGTCTTTGGTCTCGATGCCGGCCCATGCGCTGTCGGTCCAGGAGAACTCGGTGCTGACCACCTCCGACGGACCGTGCACGCCGTCGGGTTGCGCGCGGGTGCGGGGATCCGGCATGGGATGCGACCACTGCGTGCCGTTAAACAACGAGAAAGAATAACGCGTGCCGGGTTGCGGCGCGATGTCGTCGAGCACCCACCAGCCCTCGCGCGCACTGTCGGGTGCAAGCGCGAAGTCTGTGCCTTCGACGTGGACGCGAACCTTGTGTGCGCGCGGGGCCCACACCTCGAAGCGGGCAGGAGCAACATGTGATTCAACCATGGCCCCAAGCCTAAGGAGGTGGCAGAGGTGCTGCAATGACTCGCTACACTTAAGGGCTTATGCTGACCTCCTACGACCTGCCAGCCGCCGGCGCGCCCGCCACCGGCGAGCTTGAAATTAAACGCTCCCGCTTCATCACCTGGGTCGGGCGGGTCGAATCGGAGGAGGAAGCCCGCGAGTTTATCCACTCCGCCCGCGAAGCGTTTCCCGACGCCCGACACCACTGCTCCGCCTTCATCGTGCATGTCGACGGCGCGTTGCCAATCGAGCGCTCCTCCGACGACGGCGAACCCTCCGGCACCGCCGGCACGCCGATGCTGGAAGTGCTGAAAGGCTTGGGGCTGATGAACGTGTGCGCCGTGGTCATCCGCTATTTCGGCGGGACCAAACTGGGCACCGGCGGGCTGGTCAGCGCGTACACCAACGCCGTTTCCGACACGCTGGAAGTCACGCCGCGGGCAACGCGGAACCTGCGGGAACTAGTCACCGTGAACCTGCCGCACGCCGAGGCCGGGCGGATCGAATCTGAGCTGCGCAACGCCGGTATTGAGGTCGTGGACATCGCCTACGGCGCGCAAGCCACCTACACGCTGGCGTTCGCGCCGGGGGAGCGCGAGCGTGTCGACGCCCAGCTCGCCGCCTCCACCCAGGGCACCGCCGAGACGAAGGACGCGGGCCACCGCTGGGTGGAAGCGGGCAGCTAGCGGCGCGTGTGGTCGCTGGGTCGTGCAGTTCTCGCAGCCTCCTCAATGGAGCTAGCTCCGTTTGCATGCGGCGTGTGTTGGCGACCTGGGGTTTTAGAGACGGCGCTGTGCCAAATGGAGCTAGCTCCGTTTGTGACCTCGAGGAGAGCGCGACCTGGGGTTTTAGGGGCGGCGCTGCGCTAGATGGAGCTAGCTCCATTTGGCACTCCAGTTGGTACCCTGAGTTTCGCACGGCCCCGGCGCGTTCATCGCGGGACGCTAGGGAACCGAAACCACGAAGGCGCTAGACTATGCAGCATGACGATGCAGCCACGCCCCAATAACCCGATCGAGCGCCGCAAGCAGGCGGTGCGCACCTATAGCCGCAACGCCGTGTTGTGGGCCGGCGGCGGTGTCGTCGGCGGCATCGCACTCGGACTTATCTTCAGCTCCTGGGCCATTCTGGCCCTCGGCCTGGTCGTGGCCGTGGTTGGCGGTGTGGGCAACTGGATGAAGATACAGAAGATCGTCAACCACAAAGACGTGTACTAGATGACCCAGCCCGACGGGAAAGCGGTGCGGATCGACGCCTGGCTGTGGGCCGTCCGCATCTTTAAAACCCGCACGTTGGCCGCCGAAGCAGTGCGCGCCGGGCACGTGAAGCTCAACGGCCAGTCGGTCAAGCCTGCCGCCCAGGTGGTGCCGGGCGATGAGGTGCGGGTGTTCAAGGACCACCGTTACCGGGACCTAGAGGTCACCGCGACGGTACGTAAGCGGGTGGGTGCGCCGATCGCGAAGCAGTGCTACGTGGACCATTCGCCGCCGCCCCCGCCGATGGACATCTTCGCCAGTATGCCGAAGCGCGACCGGGGCGCGGGACGGCCGACGAAGAAGGAACGCCGCGAGACCGACCGCCTGCTTGGCCGACGGCGCTGACACAACGGCGCTAACCCGCCGAGCGCAGCTGCTCTAAACGCTTGGTCAGACGTGCTTTGCGTACCTTCGGCCGGTTGCCGGAATCCCAGGTGCGTTCGATGTGGTCGGTGCCGTAGCGGTTGAGCAACAGGTCGTCGACAAGCCGCACCTGCCCGGGCACGAAGGTGTAGGCCAGGCTGTTGGACACGGCCTCGAGATCTGCGGGGTTGATCAGCTCCGCGACCTGGGAGACCCGCTCGAGTCCGTGCGCGCGCAACAGTTCGTTGAGGAAGCGATAGTCGCTCGCGCGCGAGAGCGGGTAGCGGGAGCCTAGAAGCACGGTCAGGATGCCGGGCAGGGTCTCCGGGGCGATCTGAGAGTCCTCATCGGTTGTATCGCCCGGCTGGAGGTCAGTCAGGCTCGCGATCTGGTCGAACTGCTGGTCAGCCAGCTCGATGAGCCCGGCGGCCAGGGTGAAAGCGCGGTCGACCTGCGGGTCGACCTCGCCGGTGGAGCGCTTGTAGCGCACGTCGTGCTCGAACTCGGCCCACGCGTGCTGCAGCACGGTACGGATCTGCACCTCGAAGGCTTGGCCCACGTAGTCTTCCAGCCCCTCGGAAGTTTCCTGCACGCGCAGCACGAGGTGGTGCGAGCCGTAGCCGAACCCGCCGGCCACGCGCGTCTCTTCGGCCTTGTCCACGCTGCGCAGCACCTCGAACTCCTCGGCGAGCAGCCGCTGTACCGCTGGAATTTCGGTGGAGTGCAGCACCGTAATCCGGGTGCCGATGATGTCTTTGATGTCGTTCCACGGGTCCGGGTACACCGGCTTGCCGTCGCGCATCTTGCGGGCTTTCTCTTTCAGCGAGGGCCACGTTTTCACGCGCGCGTCGACTCGATCAAAGTTCACCGCGGCGTCGCGCATCAGCTCGTGGAGTGCGTGGCGGAAGCTTGTCGCCGCGTCCTCGTGTGCATTGATCCAGCTGAAATAGGTGTTGCCAAGGCTGGCGATGGTCGCGTCGTGCGCCTTCTGCTTCGCGCTTTTCGAGCTCTTCGCGCTTTTCGACGCGGCGCCATCCGCCCCTTGCCGCTTTTCTCGATCCTTAGCCATCAGGGGCTACAGCATACTCGCCCTTACTCCGATTCGGCGCGTACCAAAAGCGCGACTGGCAGCGTGGCGAAAAGTTGTGCCACCTCCGCGGTGCCCGAATACGTGGTGCCGGTCATCCGGTCGAGCCACACCCCGGGCGGTAGCGCCACGGAAGTGTCGCCCCATCCGCCGGTGCGGGCAAGCTTGAGCGGTTCGCGGGTTGCCAGGCCGATGACCTCGGTGTTCTCTGGCGCTTCGCCGGTTGCATGCCCGCGCGCCATGCCGACGAGGTGGTGCTTCGCCTCACCGGTCGCGAATACGGCGCGGTAGGTGCCGGATTGGAAGACCTCGGCCAGCTCCTTGCGCAGGCGCAGTCCTTCTGCGGTGACGCACTGCTTGGCCCAGTCGGCGGCGTCGGCAAGCGCCTCTGGCGAGGGTCCTTGCTCGCCGTAGAGGAAACGCGCGAGCGAGAAGGCCGTTTCTGCGCGGGCCCCGTCGTACTGCTGCAGCGCCTGGGTCCGGGCGGTGTAGTCCACAAACGCGCGGTTGTCCGGGTCGACGAGTGTGAGCTGCATGAACTCCTGGCCCTGGTAAGTATCCGGGATGCCCGGTCCCACCAGCTGCAGCAGTTTCCTGCCCAGGCTCACCTGCACCGCGCCCGGGTGCAGCTGCTGGACGAACTCGGTGAGCTTGGCTGCCGCGGGGCCGTAGAGCACGGCGTCGACCCAGTCGATGACGCGGTGCTCGTAGCGCTCGTTCTGATCAAACCAAGTGGTGTGCAGCGCTGCTTCGCGCACCGCCTTCAGCGCATAGGCATGCAGGCGTGCTTGCAGCGCGTCGGTGATCTCCCCGTTGTAGGGCCAGACGCCCAGGATGTTCTGCAGCAGGAAGTGGCCCGTGGCGGCGTCCGGCGGCGGAACCATCGCCATGACCTGTCGCACCAGCTCGGCGAAGTCGTTGGCGACCTCCGCAAGCTCGAGCATGCGGGCACGGGTGTCCTCGCTGCGCTTGGTGTCGTGGGTAGACAGCGACGTCATCGCCTGCGGCCAGAGACTCGCGCGCTCGTGCTGCAGCAGGTGGAACTCGGCTGCACCCACACCGAAGCGCCCCGGCGCGCCGCCGACCTCCTGTAGGGCAACGAGCCGGCTGGCGCGGTAGAAGAGGGTGTCCTCCACGCCCTTGGCCATCACCGCGCCGCAGACCTGGGCGAAGCGGTTTTTGGCTTCCCCGGAGGCGAGGAATGCGGAGGCGATGAGGTCGAGTGCGCCCCGGCGCGACGGGAAGCGCTTGGACATCTCCGCGATCACGGTAGAGGTGATACGGGACAGCGAGCGGTAGTCCGCGCGGTAGACGGGCATGGCGGCGACGAGCTCGATCACGGTCGCGGCGAGTTCCTCGTCGGAGACGGTATCCCGCGTATCCGAGTCCGCGGCCGCAGACTGTACCGGCTGCGCAGACACCGCCGATGCTGCTGAGAAGTTATCGCGCCGGATGGCGCGTACGAGGCGGCGTACCTCTGCGGCGAGCTCGGAGCTGGCGACGTCACGTTTGAGCTGCTGTGCGCTCGCAGCAATCGCTTCGTCGTCCCAGGTAGAGCCGGACTGCTGCAGCGCCAGCATACTGAGTGTGTCTTCTGCGGAGCGGTTGAGGAAGATGCCGTCGAGCTCGCGCATCGCGTCGTAGCCGGTGGTGCCGTCGACTCGCAGGCGCGGGTCCAAAGGCTCGTCAACTTCGAGGATTTTTTCCACTACCAACCAGCGGTCAGGCCCGACCAGGTCGCGCAGCCGGGAGAGGTATCCGAAGGGGTCGGTGAGCCCGTCCGGGTGGTCCACGCGCACCCCGTCGAGAAGATCCTCCGCGATCAGCTGGCGCAGCAGGCGGTGCGTGTGCTCGAAAACCAGCGGGTCCTCCTGGCGCACGCCGGCGAGCCCGTTGACGGAGAAGAACCGCCGGTAGGAGATCACCCCGTCGCGCCAGAACATCAAGCGGTAGGCCTGGCGGGCATAGACTTCCTGCGGATCGTCCTCCAGGCTGTCGTAGGAGCCCGGTGCCAGCGGAAAGTAGTTGTCAAAGTAAGCGAGCACGTCCTCGCCTTCGGGGGCAAGGCCTACCGGGAACTCATCGGCGGGCAGGTGGACAAGACGCAGCTGCGTCTCGTCGCCTTCCTTGCCCAGCACCGGCATGCCCAGCTTGCCGCCCGCGCCGTTGTCCTCGTGCCAGTCGATGTCGAAGAAGGAGGCGTACTCGGATTCCTGGCCGCGTTTGAGCACGTCCCACCACCAGCGGTTGTAGCGCGGTACCTCCACGCCCACGTGGTTGGGCACGATATCGGCGATTAGCCCCAAGCCTGCCTCCTTGGCCGCGGCTGCGAGCGCGCGCAGCCCCTCGATACCGCCGAGCTGCGGGCTGACCTCAGTGGGATCCAGCACGTCGTAGCCGTGATTGGAATCCGGCATCGCTGTAAAAATGGGGGAGAGGTACAGGTGTGACACCCCGAGCGTGCGCAGGTAAGGGATGAGCTCCGCGGCCTCGGCGAAACCGAAGGCACGCCCGGAGGGGTCCGCGCCGGGTCCGCGTAGCTGCAAGCGATAGGTGGAAGTGATTGGTTGACGCATGACGTCTCGCTCCTTGTGCGGGCTCGCTTTACTCGCGGCATCTCCGCGGTGCCAGTACTCCCCACACACTGTAGTGAAAAGCGGGCCAAGTAACCGGGGACTAGGTGAAACGCATGGGGGTGCGCGGCGGGACGGCCAACAGCGGGAACCCGAGCGAGTAACGCATGAGGCGATCCCAACCCAGCGTCTGCGCGACCTGGCGCGCGGTGGCGTCGAAAGCAAAGAGCGTGTCGTTCTCGCCCACGTAGTAGGTCAGCTCATGGCGCGGGCGAAGCGTGGCAACAAGGTGCTGGTGAAGCTTCTGGAAGGACTGCGGGTGGGCGAGCCAGCCCGCGGCGGTGTGTCCGCGCGCTTGGATCTCGACCCCTGGCGGCAGTTGCCCGGGCTCCCGACCCACAGCGGGGCGCACCCAGAAGGTATCGGCCAGGCTCGCCAGGTGCGCGCCCACGGCGTTCCACAGCTGGTGCTCGTTAAACCCTAAGTGCCCCACCTGCTGGTGGGACAGCACGCCGTGCCCCTGCGTTTCAAAAACGCAGGCGAGCCCGCGTGACAGGCGCACATACGCAGTCGAGGTGTTTAGGCCCGCGGTGATCCAGGCGTAGGGGCCTACGCCGTAGCGCTCGTCACGCCACGCGAGCCGTGGGATCACAGCACCTGGCGTAAGCGTTGGTTGGTGGGCAGGGGACCAAGTGGTGGTGGTGGAATGCGTCATACATAGTTAGACGCAGCCGAGGCCGTGCCGGTTCCCTCCGCGGGCAAAATTTTTTTAAGCCCGCGAAACCTGTCCTAAAACGGCGGGGTTTCGTCCAATCCGAGCACGTTGAGCAGCTTGTCTGCCTGCCAGATCTGAATGCCCTGACCCTTCTCGTTGAGCTCGTTGGCGCGTTTTTCCTTCGATGTCACCGAGTTCCACGCGCCGACAACCAAGATGGTCGTCTTCTTGGTCACGTTCTTGCCCACCTGGCCGCCGAGCTCGGCAATACCCTTCCACAGCGTGCCCTTATCAAAGGGCTCGAACTCGCCGGTGAGCGTGACATGCTCGCCAAACAGGGCAGAGTCGGGGCTCGCGTCCGGGTTCGGCTCCGGCACGGTATCCGGGGTGGCCACGGACTGCCAGGGCGCGGGTCTACGCTGCGAGCCCTCAGAAGAGCCCCCACCAGCACCCGCTTTTCGACGCTTCGGCCCCGCCTGGTTACTGCCGCGGGGAGCGGCGGCGGCCTCGACCACCGCGCGCGCACCGCCTGCGGCAAAGCGCTCGGCCTGCAACGCACGCTTCTCACCGGAGCGGTCGCGCACCACCGGTGAGACCTTCGCCTGCTCGATGGTGCCGAGGGCGAACCCGGAGTCGTGGACAAAGCCCATCAGCGAGCCGGCGTAGCCGGCCTCGCGGACCAGACCAAGCATGATGCCCGCACACGCCGCCGCATCCGCGCAGGCGTCGTGGTGATTGTCCAGTGGGGTGCCGAAGTACTCCGCGAGCGTCGGCAAGCGGTGGTTGCGCACGCCGAGCTTCTTGGCGCGCGACTGGGCGAGCGTGCACGCGAACACCAGCGGGGGCACCTCGCGGCCGGTGGCGATGCACGCCGAGTGCAGCGCGGAGGCGTCGAACTGGGCGTTGTGCGCTACCAGCGGCAGCTCACCCACAAAGTCGACCAGTTCGTCGATGCGCTCGCGCACCCCGGGAGCGTCGGCGACGTCCTCGGCGCGGATACCGTGGATGGCCACGTTGCCTGGCTCGAAGAAGTTGTACTCCTTGGGCGGCTGGCACAGCCAGGAGACGCGGTCGACCTCCTCGCCGTCGATGATCTTGACCAGGCCGATCTGGCAGATCGAGCCCCAGTGGGGGTTCGCCGTTTCCACGTCGAAGCCGACAAAGCTCAGCCCCGGAACACCGGCGGCACTCCCGCCGGCTTCAACCGTGTCTACCTCGGGGGCCTTGCCCTGACGCGCCAGCTCGAGCAGGTCGACCAGCTCGTCGACCGCGTCTGCCGCGCCGGGCGCGAAACGGATGCGCAGCGGGGTTTCCGCAGTGCTACGCAGCGCGCACTCGACGCGGTACTCGCTCACCCCGTCGCCTGCGTTAACGTGCACCTCGGCGATGTCCTCGACCGCAACGCTGCGCTCGGCGCTGTTGCCGGAAAGGGCGGCGAACAGGGGCGAGGGGCGGACCACCACCTCGGTGTTCGTCACCGTTACCAAGGCACCGTGGGCAGCAATCACGTCGAAAACTCTCCAATCACAGGGGCAAGCACGTATAGGCGGTAGTTTAGCGGGGGCTACGCGGCGTCGATAAGCAGCTGCCCTAGGACATGACCGGCGGCTCGATCTGCTTGAGCACGATCGTCGAGCGAGCAGGCACGGTCAGGGTGCCCTCGGCTTCCGCCGGGGCGAAGCCGACCGGGTAGCCCAAGGGCTCCGTGGTGTCGATGAGCACCTCCCACTTCGCGCCGAACTTCTGCGGCGGGATGCGGAACTGGATGTCCTCGTAGTGGGCATTAAACATCAGCACGAAGGAATCATCCTTCACCTGGCGGCCGCGGGAATCCGGCTCGGTAATGGCATCGCCGTTGAGGTAGACCATCAGCGCCTTGCCGAAAGCGAAGTCCCAGTCTTTTTGCTCCATGAGCTGGCCATCCGGGACAAGCCAGGCGATCTCGCGGTCGAGCACGTCCTCGCCGAGCGCACCACCGGAGAGGAAGCGACGGCGGCGGAAGACCGGGTGGGCCTGGCGGATCGCGATGAGGCGTTTGGTGAAGTCGTGGAGCTCGTCCGCCTCCTGCAGGCGGTCCCAGTTCATCCACGCGATCTCGTTGTCCTGGCAGTAGACGTTGTTATTGCCGCCCTGGGTGCGGGCGAACTCGTCGCCGTGCGAAATCATCGGGGTGCCCTGCGAAAGCAAAAGCGTGGTCAAGAAGTTGCGGCGCTGCTGGGCGCGCAGCTGGCGGATCTCCGAATCATCCGTGGGACCCTCCACGCCGCAGTTCCAGGAGCGGTTGTGACTCTCGCCGTCGCGGTTGTCCTCGCCGTTGGCCTCGTTGTGCTTCTCGTTGTAGCTGACCAGGTCGTTGAGCGTAAACCCGTCGTGGGCGGTGATGAAGTTGATCGAGGCGGTCGGGCGGCGGTCGTTGTGCTGGTAGAGGTCCGAAGAACCGGTCAGGCGCGAGGCGAACTCGCCGAGCGTGGATGGCTCGCCACGCCAGAAGTCGCGCATGGTGTCGCGGTACTTGCCGTTCCACTCGCTCCACAGGGCAGGGAAGTTGCCCACCTGGTAGCCGCCCTCGCCCACGTCCCAGGGCTCGGCGATGAGCTTGACCTGGCTGACCACCGGGTCCTGCTGCACCAGGTCGAAGAAGGTAGCCAAGCGGTCCACGTCCGAGAACTCGCGCGCGAGCGTGGAGGCCAGATCGAAGCGGAAGCCGTCGACGTGCATCTCGGTGACCCAGTAGCGCAGGCTGTCCATGATCAGCTGCAGCGAGTGCGGGTCGCGCACGTTGAAGGAGTTACCGGTGCCGGTGTAGTCCATGTAGTGGTACTTGTCGTCTTCCACCAGGCGGTAGTAGGCCTCATTGTCAATACCGCGGAAGGCGATCGTCGGGCCCAAGTGGTTGCCCTCAGCGGTGTGGTTGTACACCACGTCCAGGATGACCTCCATGCCCGCGTCGTGGTAGGCGCGCACCATGTGCTTGAACTCGGCGACCGCGTCACCCGGGTTCGACGCGGCGGCGTAGTGGTGCTCGGGTGCGAAGAACCCGAAGGTGTTGTAGCCCCAGTAGTTGCGCAGGCCCAGCTCTTTGAGGCGGTCATCCTGGAAGAACTGGTGCACCGGCAGAAGCTCCACCGAGGTCACGCCCAGGTCCTTGAGGTAGTCCACCACCGCGGGGTGCGCCATGCCGGCATAGGTTCCGCGCAGGTTCTCCGGGACCTCCGGGTGGGTCTGCGTCATGCCCTTGACGTGGCACTCGTAGATCACCGTCTCCTCGTCCGGGATGCGCGGGTTGCGGTCATCACCCCAGTCGAAGAACGGGTTGATCACCACCGAGAGCATGGTGTGGCCCAGCGAGTCCTCCTCGTTGCGGCCGGTGCCGGGCTCGTCCGCCCCGGGGTCGTAGGAAAACAGGGAGCTGTGCGTGTCGAAGGTGCCGTCGAAAGCGCGCGCGTAGGGGTCGATGAGCAGCTTGTTCGGATCGCAGCGCTTGCCGTTCGCCGGGTCCCACGGCCCGTGCACGCGGTAGCCGTAGCGCTGTCCCGGGGTGACGGCGGGCAGGTAGCCGTGCCAGACGTGGTTGTCCACTTCCTCCAGCGCTACGCGGGTCTCCGCGCCGTCATCGTCGATCAGGCACAGCTCGACGCGCTCGGCCACGCCAGAAAAGAGGGCGAAGTTGGTGCCAGCGCCGTCGTAGGTTGAGCCCAGGGGGTAGGCGGACCCCGGCCACACGATCGGGGCTTCGGGGGATTGCGATGTCGCTGCAGATTCAGTCATGGGAGACGATTCTAGTCCAATCCCGTCTCCGCGCTCGGCGCGCGCAGGCCCGCCAGGAGCAGTGCCACCCCCGCGGCGTGCTCGTTGGCGGCATCAGCAGCGCTCACCGCCGGGGCCTCGCCCGTGAGCGCGGCCAGCTGTGCGCCAGCTTGGTAGACCATTGCGGCCCCCAGCGTCATGTAGACCAGGTTCGCGGCCGCCGCGCGCGCTTTGCTTGCCGACGCCCGCTCGCCCCACTCCGCACGCACCTGCGCCACAAACACGGCAATGAGCTCCTCGCGCACCGGGGCGTCGGGCTGGCTGAGCGCGGCCAGGACCACCTCCGCGCCGTCGCGCACCTCGAGCACGTGCGCGCGCAGCGAGGCGGCAAGCGCTGCTGTGTCGGTAGTTTCAGCAGTTGCCGCGTCTGCAGCAACGGGCCGCACAATTTCGGCCGCGAGGCTGGCGATCAGCTCCTGCTTGTTCTCTATGTGCCAGTACAGCGCGCCGGGGGCAACGCCGAGGGCGGTGGCAACCCGGCGCATGGAAACGTCTCCCAGCCCGTACTCGCCCAGGATGGAAAGGGCGGCGGCGGTAATCGTTTCGCGGGACAGCTGCATGGCCCTCCATCGTAGTGGTTAGCCAAGGACGGAGTTGGGGCGTTTGGCAGCTTTGTACACGCCGACTGAGAAACGAGTGCCATGTAACCTCACAGAGACCGCTCAGAGAGTTAGCACCTGTAGTGAAACCGTGACCCAGTTGAGCGTTGTTAAGATGGCTTGAAACAACACAATGTATTTGCAACTCACGTGAGCCGTGCGGGTCGATCCACGAACCTGGACTCACGAACCGGCAAGGCTTTTGCGTGAGGCCGGCGTTGATGTGTCGCCGGAAAACAAAGAGAGGTTAGTACGTGAGGTTTTCTACCAAGACATCGAAGGCTGCTGCAGCAGGCATGACCGCGTTGGCGTTGGTCCTTCCGCTTGCCGCATGTGGCTCCGACAAGGAAACCACCAGCTCCGGCCTCTCCACCGCAGCAGAGGCCCCGGAGGCGACCGAGTCTGTTGACGGCGCTGCCAATAAGTCCGAGGAGAACTCGGGCGACAAGGAAAAAGCCGACAAGGAAAAGAACACCGACGGCAAGAAAGAGCAGAAGTCGGAGAAGAAGGACGGCGAGTCCGGCGAGTCCGGTGACGCGGGCGAGGTACCCACGATCGCCAACCCGTTTGCTGACGGCCAGTACGAGCAGGTCACGCACGAGCCCATCGCCGGCGGCCAGGAGGCTTCCCAGGCTGACATTGATGAGATGACCAAGGTGGTCGAGGCCGTTTCCAACCCGGAGTCGCTGGCCAGCTGGACCCGCGTCATCTTGGATAACTCCTGCAAGGCCGTGACCGACCCGGCGATGGAGGAGCTGGAGCGCCAAGGCATGACGCTCGAGTCCGTCGAAGAGGCCGCCCGCATGCAGGAAGAGGCCGGCATGGGCATTGAGCTGCCACGCTCGGAGATCTCGTTGGCGGACGTGCGCGTCGACGGCGACCGGGCTTCCGCTTCGGTTACTGCCCGCAATGATTCCGGCGAGGATACTCAGACGCAGCTCTTCCAGCGCGAGGACGGCCGCTGGAAGCTCTGTAACTAAAACGCGTTGAGTACCGCTGTAACCGTTTCTGCCGCAGGCAGTGCACCTGCGGCGCAGCCCGCCTCCCGCCGCCGAGCACGCGCACGTTTTGCGCGCATCGGGGCCGGGGCGGGCCTTGTCGCGTGCGCGCTCGGCCTTGGCATCATCGCTGGGTTGGGCTGGGCGTGGCTGCGGCCCGCCTACGTGGGCACCACCGCTCACGGCGGGGTGGCCGTTGACCAGATCGCCAGCCCCGAGAACGTGGAGTTCGCGGCACTGGGCTGGTTCAGCCTGCTCACCGCCGTCATTGGTGCCGTGCTCGCCGTGGTTGCGCTCCGGCAGTCTTCCCGTGGCGAGAAACGCGGCGGCGTCGGCACGCTGGTGTGGCTGATTGTCTGCGCGGCCGCGGCGGCCTTTGCTCTTTACACCACCGGCAACCTGGTGATTAGCCTGCAGCAGCAGGGGTTTGCCGAGCTTGCTGACGGCCAGTCGCTGCAGGTGGTGCCGCCGGTCAGCCTTGGTGTGGCCTGGTGCGTGGGTCCCTTTACCGCAGCCTTGTCCTACTGGCTGGCTAACGTGTTCGACTTCCTGTCGAGGGACAGCGCAGGAGACAGCGCAGCCGAAACCGTCTAAGCGCACGTCAGCGCGGCGGGTCGTCGGGGTACTCCTGCGGCCAGTCGATGCAGCACTCGCCCGTGGCTTGGGTGGAGATGTAGTCCAGCATGTCCATGTGGTACCTGTTCGCGTACTGGATGTGGGTGAACAGCTGGGCGGGGGAGACGCCGGCGTCGATAAGCACATGCGAGCTGATCACCACGATGGCATGCTCCGCATCGGAAAACACGCTGCAGGCCTCCATCAGGGTGCGGTCGTTGGCCTCGTTGCATAACAGCGCGAGGTTGGTCGCGTGCTCCTTTGACGGCAGGTCGGTAAACCAGATGCCGTAGACGCGCACCCACTGCCCAATGAGTGACTCCACGGAAATCGACATGCCGTTCATCGTGGTGAGCAGCACGTTGTCTTCGCGGATGCCGTAGACAACGCCGAGGCCGCCGACGGCGTCGCGCAGCATCTGCTCGGTGAGCCACTTGGGGCGCAGCCGTGCCTGCTTGGCAAGGTCTGCGTCGGTGTAGGTGAACTCGTCCAGCTCCGGGGTCCAGTTCCGGCGGGGAGTCTCGGCCCGGTGGCGCCACTTCGGGTGCTTGCCGGTCAGCTGGGCGTAGTCCTGCTCGGTGCGCAGCGGCTCGGGAAGCGGGGCGAAGATGTCCGCTTCGGGGAAGAGACGGTCGAGTTCGTGGACGAGGTGCGCGGTGGCGTCGATAAGCGTGCGCAGCCAGTTGTGCAGCTGCTCCTCGCTTAACCCATCGGAGACGAACGTGCCCGCGCGCATGCGCACGGCGAGCGTGCCCGCGTCGGTGACGCGGTAGCTGGCCACCGGCCCCGGTGACTGCCCGTTATAGGTGTTGAGGATGCGGGTGAGCTTGCTCGATTCTGCAAGCGGCAGCGGGACGCGCAGTTGGCCGTCGAGGTGCAGCGAGGCCGGCAGTTGTGGTTCCATCCAGCAGGTCAAAATGTAGCCGGGCAGGCCGATGACCAGGCGGTCTTCGCGCTCGAGCGGGTCGTAGCCGAGCTCGGCGAGTGCGAGTGCAACCCGCGGAAGCGTCACCCGCGTGGTGAGTCCCTGCGGCTGGCTGTCGTCGTGGTCGGTGTCGTACTGCGGTGTCGCCATTGGTGCCTCCTCGTTGTGTTCGCTGACGGGGCACGCACGGTGCGCTCATGTTGGACCACCCGCACCCCACGCGTGGTCAGCCCGCCCCCTAGACTGTGTGTTGTCTTGGGGTGCAAGTGTACCGGCACTTCCGTTCGGCTGCACACGCCCTGAAGCACGCATCACAGAGCATTTCATAGAGCACAACTCCTGGAGAATTCATGCTGCACGTCACAGACTTACGGGGCCGCACCCCGTCCACGTCCGAGCTGCGCAGGGTCCTGCCGCGCGGCGGTACCGACGTCAACGCGGTGCTACCCACCGTCACACCAATCGTGGAAGCGGTGCGCGAAGGCGGCGCCGCCACCGCGCTGGACTACGGCGAGCAGTTCGACCATGTGCGCCCGACCGCGGTGCGCGTACCCGCCGAGGTGATCCAGCAGGCCACCGACGCACTCGATTCGGCGGTGCGCGACGCGCTCGAGGTGGCGATCGCGCGCATCCGCAAGGTGCACGAGGAGCAGAAGCCGCAAAGCCACACCACGCGCTTGGCCGAGACCGCACTGGTGACCGAGAAGTTCATCCCGGTCAACCGCGTCGGCCTCTACGTGCCCGGCGGCAAGGCCGTCTACCCCTCGAGCGTGCTGATGAACGTCATCCCTGCCCAGGCCGCGGGTGCGAGCTCGCTGGTGGTGTGTACCCCGCCGCAAGAGGAGTTCGGTGGCTGGCCGCACCCGACCACGCTGGCCGCCTGTCAGCTCCTGGGCGTCGACGAGGTGTGGGCCGTCGGTGGCGCGCAGGCCGTTGCGCTGATGGCCTACGGCGACGACGAGTGCGGGCTGGAACCGGTGGACATGGTCACCGGCCCCGGCAACATCTTCGTCACCGCAGCAAAGCGCGTGGTCAACGGCATCGTCGGCATTGACGCCGAGGCGGGCCCCAGCGAGATCGCCGTGATTGCCGACGAGCACGCCAACGCAGAGTACGTCGCGCTCGACCTCATCTCGCAGGCGGAACACGACGAGCAGGCCGCCAGCGTGCTCATCACGGACTCGGAAGACTTCGCCGCCCGCGTCGACGCACTGGTGGAGGAGCGCTCACAAGCAACGATCAACGCGGAGCGCGCCCGCAGCGCACTCGGCGGCAAGCAGTCCGGCATCGTCTTGGTTTCCGACCTGGATGCGGCGATCGACGTGGCCAACGCTTACGCCGCCGAACACCTGGAAATCCACACGGAAAACCCCCGCGAGGTCGCCGAGCGCATCATCAACGCCGGCGCGATCTTCGTCGGCCCGTACTCGCCGGTCCCGCTGGGCGACTACGCAGCCGGCTCGAACCACGTGCTGCCCACCTCCGGCACGGCACGCTTTTCCGCGGGCCTGTCTACGCACACCTTCCTCAAGCCGGTCAACCTCATCGAGTACGACAGGAAGGCCCTGCAGGACATCGGCGCGGAAATCATCGCGCTGGCAACCGACGAGCAACTACCCGCGCACGGCGAATCCATCCGCGCACGCATGGGGAAGGAAAGCTAATGCAATTGAAGGACAACACGCTTGCCGCCGACACCGAACTTGGCGCGCTGCCGCTGCGTGAGGAGCTGCGCGGCAAATCCGCCTACGGTGCCCCGCAGCTCGAGGTGCCGGTCGCGCTGAACACGAACGAGAACCCGTACGCGCCCTCGCAGCAGCTTATCGACGCCCTCGTGGAGGAAGTCGCCCGCGTCTCCAAGGGGCTCAACCGTTACCCGGAGCGCGACGCGCTCGCGCTGCGCGAAGACCTCGCCGCCTACGTCTCCCGCCAGACCGGGGTACACGTCACCCGCGACAACGTGTGGGCGGCCAACGGATCCAACGAAGTTTTGCAGCAGCTGCTGCAGGCCTTCGGCGGCCCGGGCCGCAGCGCCATGGGGTTTGTGCCCAGCTACTCCATGCACCCGATCCTTTCTGCAGGCACGCAGACGGAGTTCATTCCGATCCCGCGTGGGGAGGATTTCCGGATTGATATGGCGGCGGCGCTGGCGGGCGTCGAAAAGCATGCGCCGGACGTAATATTCATCACCACCCCGAACAACCCGACGGGCGATGTGACCAGCCTGGACGACATCGAGCGGCTGTTAAAGGCCGCGCCGGGCATTGTGATCGTGGACGAGGCTTACGCAGAGTTCTCGCCGAGCGCTTCCGCGACCACCCTGCTGGAGAAGTACCCGGAAAAGCTGGTGGTGTCGCGCACCATGTCTAAGGCTTTCGACTTCGCGGGCGGGCGCCTGGGCTACTTCGTCGCCGCGCCTGCGTTCATCGAGGCCGTGATGCTCGTGCGCCTGCCGTACCACCTCTCGGTGCTCTCGCAGGCTGCCGCACGCGTGGCGCTGCGCTTTGCCGACGAGACGCTGGCCAGCGTGGACAAACTCGCCGAGGAGCGCAAGCGCGTCCAAGCGGGACTCGAGGCGATGGGCTACGATGTCGTGCCGAGCGAGTCGAACTTCGTGTTCTTCGGGCCTTTCGGCTCGACTACCGAAAAGACGCACGAGGCGTGGCAGGCATTCTTGGATCGGGGAGTGCTCATCCGCGACGTCGGGGTGGCAGGCCACCTGCGCACCACGATCGGCCTGCCGCACGAAAATGACGCATTCCTTAAGGCAGCGAAGGAGGTACGCAATGCTGAAGAACTCGCGTAAGGACGCACAATTGGAGCCGCGTATCGGCACGGCGACTCGCACCACCAGCGAGTCCGACATCACCGTCGAGATCAACCTGGACGGCACCGGCAACGTCGAGGTGGATACGGGCCTGCCCTTTTTTGATCACATGCTCACCGCCTTCGGCACCCACGGCGCGTTCGACCTGAAGGTCCAGGCCACAGGCGATACCCATATCGACGCCCACCACACGGTAGAGGACACTGCCATTACCCTGGGCTGGGCGCTTATCGACGCCGTGGGGGACAAGCGCGGCATCCGCCGTTTCGGCTCCATGCTGCTGCCCATGGACGAGACCCTCGTCGAGGGCGTGGTGGACCTGTCCGGCCGCCCCTACTTTGTCATGCACGGCGAGCCGGAGCACATGGACTGGCAGGTCATTGGCGGCCACTACGCCACGGTGATCAACCGCCACTTCTTCGAGACGTTGGCGTACAACGCGCGCATGACTCTCCACGTCAACGTGCGCTACGGGCGCGACCCGCACCACATCACCGAGGCGGAATACAAGGCCGTTGCCCGCAGCCTGCGCCAGGCCGTGGAGCGCGACCCGAAGATCACGGGGGTGCCGTCCACGAAGGGGGCGCTGTAGATGTTTAACGTCGCCGCCGGCATGTGGGTGGTCATCCTCTTCCTGCTCGCCGGCATGCTCGTCGGCGGGGTGTGGTCGGCCTACCAGAACGGCTCGAAGGCCGTCACCGTGATCCTGGCGCTGTGCGCCGTCATTGCTTTCGCATTCGCCCTGTTCAACATGGCAAAGGTGGTGTAAGGTGGCACTCTTTTCCCGTCGTCCCGTGACTGCGGAGGAAGTTAACTCATTGACAAGCGTGTGGCGGGCGCGCGGACTTAAGCCCGTATTCTTGGCGATGATCTGCGCCTTCGGCGCATGGGCCCTCCTTTTGCCGGTGGTGCCGACCGCGGTGCTTGACGCGGGTGGGTCCGAAACCCTCGCAGGGCTGACCACTGGTGTGTTCATGCTCTTTACCGTGGTCACCCAGATCTTCACGCCCATGCTTTTGCGCAAGGTGGGATATACCACGGTCCTGTCAGTCTCTGCCTTCCTCCTCGGCTTTCCCGCCGTGGGCTATCTGCTGGGTATGAGCGCTCCGGCGGTACTGACCGTGTCCGCGATCCGTGGCGTGGGCTTCGGCGCGCTGACCGTGGCGGAGGCGGCGATCGTGGCCGAGCTCGTGCCGATTCGGCTGCTGGGCCGCGCCACCGGGCTGGTCGGTATCATGATTGGTTTGGCGCAGATGATCGCGTTGCCAGCGGGCATGGCGCTGGTACAGCGGATCGGCTACGACGCCGTTTACCTCATCGCGGGCGGTATTGGTCTGCTTGCCCTGGTGGCCTGCCAAGGCATCCCACCGATCCCGCCACCGACCGAGAAGTCCTCCGAGACCGACCACATCCACGTCCCCATGTGGCGGCTCGTGCTCGTGCCCGCCCTGGCACTCATGTTTGTCACCACCGCCTACGGCGCGATTACGAACTTCCTGCCGGCGTCGATGCGCGAGCTCGACGCAGCGACCGGTGCCACACTCGGCGGATTGATGCTGGGTCTGATGAACTTTGCCTCCATGCTGTCGCGCTACTACGCGGGCCGGGTGATGGACAAGGTGGGTCAGCCGGGCACGGTGATGATCCGCTTCCAGATCATCTCCGCACTCGGCGTCTTCGTCATGGCCACCATTTTGTTTTTGGATCTGCCGGTGTGGTGGATGGCGCTCGCCGCGCTGCTCTACGGCACCGGCTTCGGCGCGGTGCAGAACGAGGCGCTGACCATGATGTTCTACCGACTGCCGCGCTCGAAGACTTCGGAGGCCGCCGCCATTTGGAACATTGCTTACGACGGAGGCACGGGCATGGGCTCGACCTTCTACGGCATGTTGCTCACCACGATGGCGTTTGCGCCGATGTTCGGTATCGCCTCGGGCGTGATCGTGCTGGGGCTGGTAGTCACGCTGCTCGACCGGCAGCTTGGACGCCACCGCGTGGTGGAGGTAAACAACCTGGCCGCGCGCCTGCAATCCGTCCAGGCACCGCGGCGTTACAACCGCGGCGGCAAAAAGCGCTCAGGCGGACAGTAGAATAATCCACCATGAACGTCGCTCGCCCCTTAACGCAGGTTGCCCTTTTAGATTACGGCGCGGGAAACATCCGCTCCGCCCAGCGCGCCCTCGAACACGTCGGTGCCGAGGTCACAGTGACCACGGACCCGTACGTGGCCACCGAGGCCGCGGGCCTGGTCGTGCCCGGCGTCGGCGCCTTTGATGCGTGCATGCGCGGGCTTAACCGCGTCGACGGCGGCCGCGTGATCGGCCAGCGGCTCGCGGGCTCGCGCCCGGTGCTGGGCATCTGCGTGGGTCTGCAGGTGATGTTCGAGCGCGGTGTGGAGCACGGGGTAGATACCGCAGGTTTCGGCGAGTGGCCGGGCGTGGTGGAAAAACTTGACGCCCCGGTGCTGCCGCACATGGGCTGGAACACCGTCGAGATGGCCAATGACAGTGAGCTGTTTGCAGGCTTAGACTCGGATACCCGCTTCTACTTCGTCCACTCCTACGGGGTGCGCGAGTTCCCGCTTGTCGCCGACGAGTTCATCGCCTACCCCAAGCTGAGCTGGGCAACCCACGGCGCAAGCCGCTTTTTGGCGGCGGTGGAAAACGGCCCGCTGTGCGCCACCCAGTTCCACCCGGAAAAGTCCGGGGATGCAGGCCTGCACCTGTTGGAAAACTGGGTGGGTACGCTGAGGTAATCCGTCGCTGAATCGGTTCCGATTCAGCGCTGAGCGGGTGCGGCAACACTGCACGGTGCGTGTGGTCACGCTGCTACCATGTGCTTCATGGATTTCACTCTGTTGCCCGCCGTGGATGTAGTCAATGGCCAGGCCGTTCGCCTCGATCAGGGCGAGGCCGGCACCGAAAAGAGCTATGGTGACCCGCTTGAGGCCGCGCTGCGCTGGCAGGAGCAGGGTGCGACCTGGCTGCACTTCGTGGACCTGGACGCCGCATTCGGTCGTGGCTCCAACCACGAGATGATGGCAGACGTGGTCAAAAAGCTCGACATCAACGTGGAGCTGACTGGCGGCATTCGGGATGATGCTTCGCTTGAGCGCGCCCTGGCCACCGGCGCGCGTCGGGTAAACATCGGCACCGCAGCGCTGCAGCACCCGGAATGGATGGTGGACGTGATTTCTCGCTACGGCGACAAGGTGGCCATCGACCTGGCTGTGCGTGAAGAGGACGGCCAGTGGCGCACGAAGGGCAACGGGTGGACCTCGGACGGCGGCGACCTGTGGGAGGTGCTCGAACTGTTCGACTCCGCCGGGTGCTCCCGCTTCGTGGTCACCGACGTGAGCAAGGACGGCATGCTTACCGGCCCCAACACCGACCTGCTGCGCGAGGTCTCCGCGGCTTGTGACGCGTATGTGACTGCTTCTGGCGGCATTGCCACCCTGGACAACGTGGTGGAGTTGGCAAGTTTCGCACACGAGGGGATCGACTCGGCGATTATTGGCAAGGCGCTCTACGAGCACAAGTTCACGCTCGACGAGGCGCTCAAGGCTGCCGCCGGTGCCACCCCGGCTGCGGACGAGTAAGGCGTAAGGCACGTGCCCGCAGAGTCGAACACAGCGCACCAGCTTGAGGAATACCTGGGGGTTGCGCACGAGGTTGTCGCCGAGGCGCGGGAGATCTTCCTCGCGCACCTGGGTGCGGCCCCAGCCCTGTACAAGGGCAAAGGAGATTTTGCCACTGAGGCTGACCTGGCGATCGAGAAGCTGCTGCGCCGTCGGCTCGAGGCGGCCACCGGCATCCCGGTTTTCGGGGAGGAGCAGGGCGGGACGCTCAATAGCGAGGCGTGCTGGGTGGTCGACCCGATCGACGGTACGTCGAACTACTCATCTGGCAACCCTAACTGCGCCATCCTTGTCTCCCTGCTGTTGAGAGGCGAGCCCGTCGTCGCGGTCACCGACATCCCGCTTTTTCGCACCCAGCTGTCCTGCCACGCGGGTTCGCCGGTGCTGCTCAACCACGAACCGCTACCGCCGGTGGACCACACCACGGCGGCGGCCTGGCAGGTTGGTGTCGGCTCCGTGGGCTCGGACGACCGGCAGGCTTTTCCCGCGAGCATGCGTTTGGGACTCCTCGGCGCGCTGGCAGAGGCGGACCTGCGCCCGCGTATCTCAGGCTCGGTCGGCGTCGACTTGGCTTTTGTC
Source organism: Corynebacterium imitans (assembly GCF_000739455.1). Lineage (NCBI taxonomy): Bacteria > Bacillati > Actinomycetota > Actinomycetes > Mycobacteriales > Corynebacteriaceae > Corynebacterium > Corynebacterium imitans. The sequence continues at coordinate 1,666,914 of NZ_CP009211.1, read as the reverse complement.
GCACAGGGCGTTTACCAGGCCGCCGTGAGCTTTTCGCCCTACATTTGGGACAACGCGGCCGGTGTGTGCCTCGCGCGCAGCGCAGGCGCGTCTGTGAGCGCGCCGGACGGGAGCGCGTGGTCGCCGGATTCGGTGGGCGTGGTGGTGGGGACCGCCGCAGCGCACGAAATGGTGCTGGGTAGCATGAGTAGCGTGCGTGACACGCCCACCCCTGGCCCCAATTAAGTTGTAGAAAGAGTGCTGTAGACGATGTCTGTTGCTATCCGTGTGATTCCGTGTTTGGACGTGGATAATGGCCGCGTGGTCAAGGGGGTGAAGTTCGCCGACTTGAAGGACGCGGGCGACCCGGTCGAGCTAGCCAAGCGCTACGGTGCCGAGGGCGCCGATGAGCTGACCTTCTTGGACGTGTCCGCCTCCAAGGAGGGCCGCGGCACCATGGTTGAGGTGGTGCGCCGCACCGCCGAGCAGGTTTTCATTCCGCTGACCGTCGGCGGCGGGGTGCGCTCGGCTGAAGACGTGCGCGAGCTGCTGCGGGCAGGGGCGGACAAGGTAAGCGTGAACACCGCCGCCATCGCCAACCCGAATCTGTTGCGCGAGCTTAGCGAGGAGTTCGGCGCGCAGTGCATCGTGCTGTCTGTCGACGCGCGCCGCGTCCCCGAAGGCGGGGTGCCGCAACCCTCCGGCTTCGAGGTCACCACGCACGGCGGCACCAAGTCCGCGGGTATCGACGCCATCGAGTGGGCCCGCACCGGCCAGGACTTAGGCGTCGGCGAGATCCTGCTCAACTCCATGGACGGCGACGGCACCAAGGAGGGCTTCGACTTGGAGCTTTTGGCACTCGTTCGCGAGGCGGTGTCCATTCCGGTGATCGCCTCGGGAGGGGCTGGTAAGGCGGAGCATTTCCCGCCCGCCGTCGAGGCCGGCGCGGATGCGGTGCTGGCGGCCTCCATCTTCCACTTCGGCGAGGTCTCGATCGCCGAGGTGAAGGAAGCGCTCAAGGCTGCCGGGCAGGAGGTGCGCTAGTGTCGTCCGCCCCGGATACCCCCGAGTCGTATGAGCTTGACCCCGGCATCGCCGCGAAGCTGAAGCGCAACAGTGCAGGGCTTGTGCCCGCCGTGGTACAGGCCGCGGGCAGCGGCGAGGTACTCATGCTCGCCTGGATGGATGACCACGCGCTGGCCTACACGCTGGCCACCCGGCGTGGCACCTACTACTCGCGCTCGCGCAAAGAGTACTGGATCAAGGGGCTGACCAGCGGGCACGCCCAGTACGTGCGCGAGGTGCGCCTGGATTGCGACGGGGACACGATCCTGCTCGTCGTCGACCAGGAGGGCGGCGCCTGCCACACTGGGGATCGCACCTGCTTTGACGCGGAAAGGTTGCTGTAGATGAGCGAGGCGGACACCAAGACCGTGGACAAGGGATGGTCGAGGCCGGGCGCGGCCGCACTGGGCATCGGGGGTGCCGCGCTGTGGCTGTTTGCCCGCATGCCGTGGATCGAGGCAGCGTACGACGACAGCCTCGCCGGCAGCGGCACGGCCGAAATCACCGGGGCGGACTGGTCGACGGAGACGACGGCGCTGGCACTCTTGCTCGTCGTAGGCATGATCGCGGGGCTCGCGCTGCGGCGCACCGGCCGACGCCTCATCGGCGTGGTTAGCGCGCTGGCGGGCGTCGGTGCGGCGATCGCCCCGGCTGCGGTGCTGGCGGGTCCAATCTCGCACGAGCGAGTGCACGCGCTGCTCACCGTTGGCAGCGACGCCGCCCAGGCCGCCCAGGGCACAGACACGGCCACGATCGCGGATTGGGCGGAGATCACCGCGACCACGGTGGCGGCCACCGGCCCGGCCGGTGCGCTCGCCGGCTGCGTGTGCGCGCTGCTCGGCGGGCTGGCGCTCGCACTGCGTCCCGGGCAGGACTCGGCGAAGCTGAACAAGTACGAGCAGGAGACGGTACGGCGCGAGAAGATCCGGGATGACTTGGAATCCCAGCCGGACTCAGGCCGTGTGCTGTGGGACGCACTTGATGCGGACATTGATCCGACGGAAGACCCCGCGCGTGACGGGAAGTCCCCTTAAGAAGCAGGGGAGGATTTCGCGCGCCTGTGGGCGTTGTCTATTCTGTTGACAAGAGTCAATACTCCTGGAGGTAGTCATGGTGGTTCCTCACACTGCCGACACCGCAGGCATCGCGGAGGTCGCCGAGGCGATCGTGACGAGCGTGCTGCGCGACGTGGCACGCCGTGAGGCCGACGTGCCTTTCCAGGAGATCAAGGCGCGCTCGCGCGACATGGCCCCCACGAGGGACGCGCGCGCCGCCATGCTGCGCCCGGGGTGCGGCGTGGTCGCGGAAATCAAGCGCAATTCGCCCGTCTACGGGCCGACCGCGGCGAAGTACCGCTCGATCGAAGAGGTCGCCCACGCCATCGAAGAGGGCGGGGCGCACCTGATCGCTTGCCAGACGGAGCGTCTGCGCTTCGACGGCTCGTTGACCGATATGGCCGCCGCCCGCGCCGCCGTCGAGCTGCCGATGGTGTGCCGCGACGTGATTGTCGACCCCTACCAGATCCACGAGGCCCGCTGCTACGGCGCCGATGTGCTGCCGCTGCAGGTGGGCATTTTGGACCAGGCGCGCCTGGCGTCGCTGATTGACCGGGCGGAGTCGCTCGGCATGGTGGTGATGGCTGAGGTGCGCACACCGCAGGACGCGGACCGCGCACTCGCCGCGGGCGCGAGCGTCGTCGCGGTCAACTCGTGGACCTTTGAGACCAACTCGCGCAACCCCGCGGCTTTCGCGGAGATCGCCCCGGGGCTGCCGAGCGAGGTCATCAAGATCAGCCTCGGCGGGGTGACCACCGCGCGCGACCTCATCAACGCCGCAGCCTGCGGTGCGGATGCGGTGCTGGCCGCCGAGGCAATCATGAGCGGCGGCGACATCTGCCAGGCCACCCGCGCCTTGGCGGCGGCGGGGCAGCACCCGGCGTGCCCGTCGCGTCGCTAATTGCTCGCGGGGCGCTGTTCGAAATTCCAGGCAGCCTCAGGCACACTGTGTGTCGTGGAAACCTATATTCTGGCAAATATTCCCTCCCCGCCGCAGGGCGTGTGGCATTTGGGCCCAATTCCCATTCGTGCCTACGCGCTGTGCATCATCATGGGCATTCTCGTTGCGCTGTGGATCGGCGTGCGTCGCTACACGGCGCGCGGCGGGGACGCGGATGTGGTGTGGGACGCGGCGATTGTGGCGATCCCCGCAGGCATCATCGGCGGCCGCCTCTACCACGTGATCACGGATTACGATAAGTACTTCGGCGAGGGGAAAAACCCCTGGCAGGCCTTCAATATCACCGCCGGGGGCCTAGGGATCTGGGGTGCGGTCGCGCTCGGCACGCTCGCGGTGTGGGCGTTGATGCGCTACCGCAACGTGCCGTTTGCCCCGCTTGCCGACGCGCTCGCGCCCGGAGTCGTACTCGCCCAGGGCATCGGGCGACTGGGCAACTGGTTCAACCAGGAGCTCTACGGTGCGGAAACGGATGTGCCATGGGCGCTGGACATCTACTACCGCGTCGACGAGGCCGGCAACTTCGCGCCGCTGACCGGCCGCTCAACCGGGGAAGTGCTTGCCAGCGTGCACCCGACCTTCCTGTACGAGCTGATATGGAACGTGGCCGTCTTCTGCCTGCTGATCTGGGCGGATCGCTACTTTAGGCTGGGCCATGGCCGCGTGTTTTGGCTGTACGTGGCCGGTTACACCTTCGGGCGCTTCTTCATCGAGCTGATGCGCACCGACGAGGCCACGCTCATTCTCGGGCAGCGGGTCAACACGTGGGTCTCCGCGGTGGTCTTCCTCATCGCTATGGTGCTCTTCTTTTTCAGTGCGAAGGGGAGAGAGACGCCGGAGGAGGTCGACCCGCGTCGGCAAGCGCAGGCGGGCGAGCGCAGTGCGAACGACGGGTGAGAACAATGCCTGATTATGTCCGATCGGGCATGATTGTGTGAAAGGGAGTAGCCTGGTCTCTTGCAAGACAGGGACGAAACAACACACACGTCTGATTTCGGCCCAGTACGTTCGCTACATCCAAGTAGGTGCATAAACATGGATAGAAGAACAAAGATCGTGTGTACGCTCGGCCCAGCTGTGGCGAGCAAGGAAGCCATCGTGGGCCTCGTGCGCGACGGGATGAACGTCGCGCGCCTGAACTTCTCGCACGGCGACCACGCCGACCACCAGCAGAACTACGACTGGGTGCGCGAGGCCACCGACGAGACGGGGCAAGCCGTGGGCGTGCTCGCGGACCTACAGGGCCCGAAGATCCGCCTCGGCCGCTTCAAAGAAGGCGCGACGGAGTGGAAAGACGGCGAGATCGTCCGCATCACCACCGACGATGTCGAGGGCACGCACGACCGTGTCTCCACCACGTACAAGGGCCTGGCGCGTGATGCTTCCCCGGGCGATCGCCTGCTTGTCGACGATGGCAAGGTCGGCCTCGTCTGCGTCGAGGTTGACGGCAACGACGTGGTCTGCCGCGTGACCGAGGGCGGTCCGGTCTCCAACAACAAGGGCGTCTCCCTGCCCGGGATGAACATTTCGGTCCCGGCACTGAGCGAGAAGGACAAGGACGATCTGCGCTTTGCCCTGCGCATGGGCGTGGATCTGATTGCCTTGTCGTTTGTGCGCTCGCCGGCCGACGTGGATCTGGTTCACGAGATCATGGACGAGGTTGGCCGTCGCGTTCCGGTGATCGCCAAGCTGGAGAAGCCTGAGGCGGTCGACGCGATCGAGTCGATCATCCTGGCATTCGACGCGGTGATGGTGGCTCGCGGCGACCTGGGCGTGGAGATCCCGCTCGAGGAGGTCCCCGCGGTGCAGAAGCGCGTTATTCAGATCGCGCGCGAGAACGCCAAGCCGGTGATCGTGGCAACGCAGATGCTCGACTCCATGATTGAGAACTCGCGTCCCACCCGCGCCGAGGCTTCCGACGTGGCCAACGCGGTCATCGATGGCGCGGATGCCGTCATGCTCTCCGGCGAGACCTCCGTGGGCGTGGACCCGCACAACGTGGTGCGCACCATGAGCCGCATCGTGCGCTCCGCCGAGGACTCCGGCATCGAGCCGAAGCTGCAGCACGTGCCCCGCACCAAGCGCGGCGTCGTGGCGTACGCCGCCAAGGACATCGCGACGAACCTGCACGCCAAGGCGATCATCACATTTACCACCTCCGGCGATACGGCGCGCCGCGTTGCGCGCTTGCGCCCGGACCTGCCGCTTTTGGCATTCACCCCGAACCAGCAGGTGCGCTCCCAGCTCGCGGTGACCTGGGGTACCGACACCTTCCTGTGCCGTAGGACCCACACCACTGACGACATGATCGCGGTGGTGGACGAGTCGCTGCTCGCGCTGGATGACTACAACGAGGGCGACACGATCGTAGTAGTTGCCGGCACCCCGCCGGGGATCCCGGGCACCACGAACACCATCCGTGTCCACGAGCTGGGCGAGGACACCACCAGCCGCTAGGAAGCGGTGCCCCACCACGCGCGTAGGGTGGGGCGCATGCATGACAATCGAGACATCCGTGTACGCGACGCCCACCTGCACAACCTGCGCAACGTGGATGTGGATATTCCGCGCGGCACACTCGTCGCGGTCACGGGCGTGTCTGGCTCAGGGAAGTCCTCGCTCGCTTTTGGCACCATCCATGGTGAGGGCCAGCGCCGCTACCTGGAATCGGTGGTGCCCTTTGCCCGCCGCCTGATCGGCTCGGCGGTGGACCCGCAAGTCGGCTCCGTCGACGGTCTGCCGCCGACGGTTGCGCTGGAGCAGTCCACCTCGGGCGGTGGGGCGCGTTCTACGGTCGGGACCGTCTCGGCGCTGTCGAATAGCATCCGGCTGCTGTACTCGCGCTGCGGGGAGAACCCGGAGGGCCTGTACTCCGATTCCTTTTCTCCGAACACGCCCGAGGGCATGTGCCCGACCTGTCAGGGCACCGGCGTGGTCCATGAGCCGACCGAGGCCTCCATGGTGCCGGATCCTTCGCTTTCCATCGAGGACGGTGCCATCGCCGCCTGGCCCGGCGCGTGGGCGGGCAAGAACTTCCACGACATTCTGGCCACCCTGGGCTTTGATCTGGACTCGCCCTGGCGGGACCTGCCCAAAAAGGACCGCGAGTGGATCCTGTTTACCGACGAGCGGCCCGTCGTCACTGTCAAACCTTTGCGCGGAGAGGATCAGATCCAGCGCAATTACAAGGGCACGTGGCGCTCGGTGGCCTCGTATCTGACCAACACGCTCGCCGAGACCCAGTCGGATACCCTGCGCAAGCGCGTGCTCAGCTACATGGTCTCCCGCCAGTGCGAGACCTGCCACGGCCGGCGTCTGAACCCGAAGGCACTCGAGGTCACCTACGCGGGCATGCCTATCGACGCCCTCGGCGCGCTTCCCCTCGACCGCGTCTACGAGGTGCTCGCCGCGCAGGAACCTGCCGAAGGATCAGCCGAGGACCTGTTGCTGAAGCAGATCCTGCCCGCGCTGCGCTCCGCGCTCGATCTCGGCCTTGCGCACCTGAGCCTGGACCGTCCCGCCCCGACACTGTCCGCAGGCGAGCTGCAACGCATCCGCCTTTCCTCGCAGCTGCGCTCGGGGCTTTTCGGAGTCACTTACGTCCTCGACGAGCCCTCCGCGGGCCTGCACCCGGACGAGCGCGGTGCCGTGCTGGATATCTGCCGCCGCTTCATTGAGTCCGGCAACTCCGTCCTCCTGGTCGAACACGACATGGAGCTGGTTGCCCAAACCGACTGGCTCGTCGACGTCGGCCCGCTCGCTGGCGAGGGCGGCGGCAAGGTGCTCTACTCGGGACCCACCAACGAGTACGCGGGCGACGCGCCGACCGCCCGCGCGCTGGCCAACCGGACGCTGCGCTTGAACAGTGAGCCCCGCGATGCTGCCGGTTCGCTTGGGCTGTCCGGCGTGCAGGCGCGGTCCATCGACGGGTTGGACGTCTCTTTTGGACTCGGCCAGTTCACTGCCGTGGCGGGCGTGTCCGGCTCCGGCAAGTCCACCTTGGTCAGCACCGTGCTTGCGGGTTTGCTTCGCGACGCCGCCGCAAACGTGGTCGACGAGGACGACGGCGAAGAGGCGGGGGAGTGGAGCGTCGGGAAGCATGCAGGCTTCGACGCGGTGCGCCGGGTCGTGCAGATCACCCAGAAGCCGATCGGCCGCACGCCGCGCTCGACGCTTGCCACGTATACGGGGCTCTTCGATGGTGTTCGGAAACTTTTCGCCGGTACTTCCGAAGCGAAGCGGCGCAAGTGGACCGTCTCGCGCTTTTCCTACAACGTGAAGCAAGGCCAGTGCCCGACCTGCGGCGGTGCGGGCAAGATCGAGGTCGAGCTGGTGTTCCTGCCCGGCTCCTACACCACCTGCCCGGACTGCGGCGGCGCGCGCTATAACGACGAGACCCTCGAGGTGACCTGGGAGGGGCGCACCATCGCCGACGTGCTGGAGCTTACGGTCGACGAGGCCGCGGAGGTGTTCGCCGAGGAGCCGAAGATCCTGCGCGCGGTGGAGACCCTGCAGGCGGTGGGGCTGGGCTACCTCCGACTCGGCCAGGGCGCGCCCGAGCTGTCCGGCGGCGAAGCGCAACGCATCAAGCTGGCCACCGAGCTGCAGCGCTCCCGCAACTCGCGCCGCGGCCACACCGTCTACCTGCTCGACGAGCCGACCACCGGCCTGCACCCCGCCGACGTCGCGCTACTGGTCACCGAGCTCAACAGCCTGGTTGACGCGGGCCAGACCGTCATCGTGGTCGAGCACGACACCTCGGTGCTCGCGCAGGCCGACCGGATCATCGAAATGGGCCCGGGCGCGGGTGCCGAAGGCGGCGAAATTGTTGCTTCTGGTACTCCGGCCGAGCTGGCTGCGTGCGACACGCCGACGGGGCGGGTGCTCGCCGAGCGCGCAGCGCGGGTCTAAATGGAGCTAGCTCCGTTTGGGGTGTGCGGTTTCTCGCGACCTGGGGTTTTGCGGGCGGCGTTGGTCTAAATGGAGCTAGCTCCGTTTGGGGTGCGCGGTTTTCCGCGAGCTGGGATTTTGCGGGCGGCGTTGGTCCAAATGGAGCTAGCTCCGTTTGGAAGCCGCGTTTGGATAGCACCCAGCGGTACCGCTACACCGGCTGGAAACCGTCCCACCACCAGGCGCGCCAAGCGTCGACGTCCGGGTGCGGCGGGGGAGTGAGCACGCGCTCGCTGTCCCGTAGCTCGCTGACCGGGCTGATGCCGTGCAGGGAATTGAGGAACCAGAGGGGGTGATCGTTGGCGAGTTCGGGAAACAACCGGCGGCGTTCTACTCGCAGTCCCAGCTGCTGCGCCCGCGTGGTCACCTGGTGCAGCGTGATACTGGGCAGCTTCACCCCGTCGGGGATACACAGGGTCGCACCATCCCACATCACCAGCGCGCCGGTGGTGGTCTCGAGCATCGCGCCTTCCGCATCCACGATCACGGTGTCGTCCGTCCCCTCTACCTGGTACTGCGAACGGTATGCGCGAAACGCGACGAAGTCCGGGCCTTTGACCTCGGGTTTCGTGCGCGGGTCGTCAGCCGTCACGTAGGTCAGGGCAGTAGATGGGCGAGGTGCGGGGGCGGGGCGGACGTCGAGAAGCAACAGGCCTGCAGACAGCGCGATGCGGGGAAACAGCTCGCCTTCCGCGAGCAGTGGCAGCATGGCGTCGACGAACCCTGCGGGCAGCGGGCCGGCGGTGCGGACAAAGCGGGCGAGGTGTGCCTCCAAGCCGTGCGCGCGGCCGGAGGAGTGCCGCCAGGAGTCGACGACCTCGAGCGGGCCGTCAGTGAAGTCGCGCTCGACGAACGAGCCGTGCCAGGCGTACCTACGCATCCCATGCTCCCAGGACGGACTGGGCTTTGAGGTCGCGTTCGGCAAGCTCGGCGTGCGCGTCGGAATCGAGCACGATCGCGCCGCCCGCGCCCACGGTCAGGGTGTTGCGGGCGCGCACCGCAGTGCGGATGACTACCGACAGGTCGGCCTGCCCGTCGAAGCCGAAGTAGCCGAGCGCGCCGGAGTACACCCCGCGTGGGGCGCACTCGAGCCGGTCGATGATCTCGCAGGTACGCAGCTTCGGCGCACCAGTCATCGAGCCCGGCGGGAAGGCCGCGCGCACCGCGTCGACGGCGGTGAGTCCCTCGCAAAGCCGCCCGGTAATGGTGGAGACGAGTTGGTGCACTGTCGCGTACGACTCCACCTGCATGAGCCTCGGCACGCGCACGGTGTCCGGTTCGCAGACGCGGGAGAGGTCGTTGCGAAGCAGGTCAACGATCATGAGGTTTTCGGCGCGGGTCTTGGTGTCTCGGGTGAGCAGCGCCGGGTCTTCGTCGGCGGCGATGGTGCCCTTGATCGGTTTCGCCTCCACGTCGCGCCCGCGCACGGTGAGGAAGCGCTCGGGCGAGGCGCTGGCAACCTCCACGCCTTCAAAAAGCAGGTGCGCGGCGTACGGCGCGGGGTTGTGTTCGCGCAGATGAGGGTAGATATCTCCTGAAGCTTCGACCGTGTAGGTATCAGTCAGGCACACCTCGTAGCTTTCGCCCGCGCGCAGCTCGTCCTGCGCGTTTTCGATGGCCCCGAGGTAGTCCGGATTGGCCCAAGTGCCTTCGCTTAGCTGCGCTTCCGGCCCACCATCCGCACCCGCAAGCGCCCGTTCGAGGCGGTCGAGGAGCTCGTCTGCGCCCTCGCCGGCCAGCGCGCACAGGTGCGCGGTTTCGGACTCGTGGTCGTAGATGATGAAGGAGTGCGGGCGCACGAAGTAGGCGTCCGGATACGGCGAGCGGTGCCGCAGCGTGAGTGGCAGGGTTAGCTGCGCGCACTCGTAGCCGAGGTAGCCGATCAGCCCGCCGGTAAAGGGCAAGTCGGGGGCGTCGTAAATTGGCGCGGAGAGTTCCGCCTCGAGGCTGGCGAGGATGTCTGGGGTATCGCCAAGCGAGTAGCGGAACGTGCGCGACAGTGTGCCCGCGGTATCGCCAAGGATGGAAAATTGGCCGCGGGTGTCAGCGGAGTCGAGGAAGAACGCGTCGTTGCCTTCGCGTGTAATCGCGTTGAAGACGCGCTGGCAGTCAAGCGCGCCGGGCACTTCGCGGTGGATGAGCCGCCACCCGCCGATGAAGTTGCGGATCAGTTCCGTGCCGTGCTGGGTGAGCACGGATTCGGGGTGGAATTGCACGCCCCAGTGGTCCAAGCCGTCGACCTTGAGCGCTTGGATCACACCGTCCTCGCTGCGGGCGTGCACCGTGAACCCTTCGACCGCCTCGTCCACGTGTAGGGAGTGGTAGCGCACCACCTCGAAGCCCTGCGGGATGCCGGCGAAGATGCCCTCGCCGGAGTGGGTGATCGTGGAGACGAAACCATGGCGCGGCTCGGGCGCGCGGGTCACGTCCGCACCGGCGAGCATCGCGAGCCCCTGGTGTCCCAGGCACACGCCGAGCAGCGGAATGCCAGCGTCGGCTGCGGCCTCGATCACCCGTCGGGAAGTGCCGAAGTCTTCCTCGCGCTCGGGCGTGCCGGGGCCAGGGGAGATGAGGATATGGGAAAACTCCCCGGCACGGATGCGTGCGGGGAGTGCGTCTGCTGCCGGGTCGTCGCAGGCCACCACGAGCGGTGAGAGACCGGTGGCCTCGGCGACGAGGTGGGCCAGGTTGAAGGTGTAGGAGTCGCGGTTATCCAGCAGCAAGATCATAGCGCCGTTGATCTTACTGCCGGGGCGGTTCCGCTGAGCCTCGGCCCATCCGGGCTAGTTGATCGGGGTCGGGTCGAGCTTCCAGACCTCTTCCGCGTAGTCGCGGATGGTGCGGTCGGAGGAGAAGCGGCCGGACTCGCAGATGTTGATCCAGCACATCTTCGCCCAGTGGTCCGGGTCCGCGTAGTACTCTTCGGCCATGCGGTCGCGGGTAGCGCGGAAGTCTGCGTAGTCGCCGAGGACGTAGTAGACGTCCGGGTCGTCGAAGCCGAAGCCGTCGAGCAGGGAGGCGCGGATGTCGTGGAAGGCGCCGCTGCCGTTGTCCTCCAACGTGCCGTCGACAAGCGCATCGAGCACGCGCATCAAACCGGGGGTCTCCGCGGCGACGGCCTTCGGGTCGTAGCTGCGCTTGAGCTCAGGCAGCTCCTCCTCGCGGGCGCCGAAGATGTAGGCGTTGTCCTCGCCGACGGCATCGACGATCTCCACGTTCGCGCCGTCCATGGTGCCCAGGGTCAGTGCGCCGTTCATCATGAACTTCATGTTCGAGGTGCCCGAGGCCTCCTTACCAGCGGTGGAGATCTGCTCGGAGACATCGGTGGCCGGGATGATCTGCTCGGCGGGGGAGACGTTGTAGTTCTCCACGAAGACTACGTGCAGGTACTGCGAGGCGACCGGGTCGTTGTTGACCAGCTGGCCGATCGCGTTGATCAGCTTGATGATGCCCTTGGCCATCGTGTAGCCCGGGGCCGCCTTCGCGCCGAAGATGAAGGTGCGCTTCGGCACGTCGCGCTCGCCGTCCTGGGTGATACGGAAGTACAGGTCCAGGATGTACAGGGCGTTCATCAGCTGGCGCTTGTACTCGTGCAGGCGCTTGATTTGGGTGTCAAAGACCGAATCCGGGTCGATCTCCTCGCCCTGGCGATCGGCGATCCACTCGGCGAAGTCACGCTTGTTGGCAGCCTTGATCTCGCGCAGCTCGCGCAGCACCTCCGGGTCTTCGGCGAAGTGGCGCAGCTCGCGCAGCTTGGACAGGTCAGTGACCCACTCGTCGCTACCAGCGAGGCGGTCGAGCAGTTCGGACAGGCGCGGGTTGCACATGCGCAGCCAGCGGCGCGGGGTCACACCGTTGGTCTTGTTGTTGAAGCGCTCCGGGTACATCTCGTACCAGTAGTTCAGCGTGTCGCGCTTGAGGATCTCGGTGTGCAGCGCGGCGACGCCGTTGACGGAGTACGCGGCGTAGCAGGCGATCCACGCCATGTGGATCGCACCGTCGTGCACCGGCGAGTAGTGGTGCGCGGTCTCCGGGGCAATCCCGCGGGCTTCCATGTCGAGGCGGTAGCGGCGGTCGATCTCTTGCACGATCTCCCAAATGCGCCAGAACAGCTGCTTGAAGATGGACTCTTCCCAGGTCTCCAGCGCCTCCTGCAGCACAGTGTGGTTGGTGTAGGCAAAGGTCTTGGAGGTGACCTCCCAGGCTTCGTCCCAGCCCATGTCGTGCTCGTCCATGAGCAGGCGCATGAGCTCCGGGATGCCGAGCACCGGGTGGGTGTCGTTGAGCTGGATCGAGTTGAACTCGTGGAACTTGCTCAGGTCCTCGCCGTGGTGCTCGATGTAGTTTTCCACCAGCTCCTGTAGGGAAGCGGAGACGAAGAAGTACTGCTGGCGCACGCGCAAAAGTTTGCCGGCGTAGCTGGAATCGTTGGGGTAGAGCACGCGCGTGATGTCGTGGACTGCCTCGCGCTCCAGGATCGCGTCGGTGAAGCGCTGGTGGTTAAACGCGTCGTAGTCAAACTCGTGCATCGGGGAGGCATCCCACAGGCGCAGGGTGCCGACGTTGTCGGTGCCGTAGCCGGTGATCGGCATGTCGTGGGGGATGGCACGCACGTGCATGTCGTCGAACTTCACGATGCGCTGCTGCGAGCCGTGGCGCACGATGAAGGGGTAGAAGGACTCCTTCCAAGCGTCCGGGTGCTCCTTCTGGAAACCGTCGACGAACTCCTGGCGGAATAAGCCGTAGCGGTACAGCAGGCCGTAGCCGGTCAGGGGGTAGTCCTGCGTGACAGCCGAGTCGAGGAAGCAGGCGGCCAGGCGCCCCAGGCCACCGTTGCCCAGTGCTGCGTCGTGCTCAGCCTCGAGGACATCCGACAGCTCGTGCCCACTGGCCTTCGCTGCGGCCTTGGCCTCATCGACCAGACCCAGGTTGGTCAGGTTGTTCAGCAGCGCACGGCCCTGCAGGAACTCGGCGGAGAAGTACGCCGCCTGGCGGGTGCCCGCGTATGCGCTGCGGGTGGCGTCCCAGTTATCGGCGAGCTGTTCCATCACGGCCGCAGAAAGACCGGTCCAAAATTTCTTGGTCGTGGCGTTTTCCGGGGTGCGGCCGCCGAACGCGCGGACGTGTCCGGCGAGCGCTTCGTTGAGCGCGGGGGCGTGTGCGGGGGTATTCATCCTGAAAAGAACCTCATTCCACCTTCAATTGGCTGCTACGTGCTGTATGCACGTCACTGCTTTTCGAGCCTACAGACTGACCCGCGACCGCGCCGCCCCGAGCACAGAGCCCGCAGCTCAGCGGGCCTCTGCCTCCGGCAGATCCAGCTCGCCAATATCTGCGCGTGCCGCTTCGGCCGGATCCTCGGCGTCCTCGTCCCCGTCGACGTCACACGCTGCGTCTTCCGTCTTTGCCAGGTACGTCAGCACTGCGGCGAGACCTGCGTTCGTAGCCGCCTTGATGGTGGGTTCGTATTCGGGCAGGAAGGTGGACATGTGGTTGACCGGTACGTCCTGCTCCACGCGGTCGGCGGCGACTGCTTTGTCCCACTGCTCCTGCGGGGTGCAGCCGATGAGCCAGAAGAAGTAGGGCACGCCGAAGGCCTGCGGCAGGACGGGGAAGTCCTCCGAGACGGTCTTGCGTGCGGCGTTGACGCTTTCGGTGCCGAAGACGTCGTCGAAAGTGGCGCGGACCTTGTTGTAGACGATCGCGTCGTTGCTCATCAGCTCGCCGTGCGCGAAGTACTCAATCGTCGGTGCCTCGGTGGAACCGGACGCCAGTACCTCGGCGTGGACGACACGCTCGATGGAGGCGTACACGCGCGCCTTGGTGCGCTCGCTGTAGAAGCGGCAGTTGAGCACCAGCTCTGCATGCCCCGGGATGATGTTGTTGGTGGTACCTGCGTGCATGCTGGCCACAGTGATTACCGCGAAGTCGTTCGGGTCGACCTCGCGGCCCACCACAGCCTGCATGCGGGCGATGATCATCGCCGCGGTGTAGGTGGGGTCGATCGCGTTGTGCGGCATGGAGCCGTGCGCGCTGCGGCCGGGGATCCGGATGCGGATGGAATCACAGGCCGCGAACTGCGGGCCGGCCTTGGACATCACCTGGCCCGCGCGGCCCGGCATGACGTGCTGGCCGAAGCAGACCTCGGGGAAGGGGATCTTGTCCACCAGGCCGTCGTCCACCATCGCCTCGGCACCCGCGCCGATCTCCTCGCCCGGTTGGAATAGGGCAATGAATGTGCCAGACCACTTGTCGCGCGTGTTGTCTAAGTGGTGGCACATGCCGACCAGCGCTGCGGTGTGAATGTCGTGGCCGCAGGCGTGCATCGTGCCGACGACCTCGCCGTCCTTGGTGGTGACCTTCTTGTGCGAGGCGTACGGCACGCCGGTCTGCTCGGTGACCGGCAGGCCGTCGAAATCCGCGCGGTGCAGCACGGTTCTGCCCTCACCGTTGCGGAAGATGGCGCAGATGCCGTACTTACCAATCGGGGCGACGACCTCGCAGTTGAGGTAGCTGAGCTCCAGCAGCAGGCGCTGGTGGGTCTCCTCCTCCTGGAGGGAGAGCTCCGGGTTAGCGTGCAGCAGCTCGTAGAGCCGGCGCTGCCAGGCCGGATCGATCTCATAGGATTCGATGATGGACGCGATCGTGCTCGTGTCGCTCAAGGTCACTCCTCCGCGCGGGCTCCCCGCGCGCTCGATGGTTTCTTCGGTGTTGCTACATGTCTACCATCGTCGCCCAGGTCGCGGGGCCGGGGAGTGCAAAAGGAGGCCTACCCAACCGCCGGGTTATAGCGCAGTGTGTTGCGCGCCGGCGCGCACTCCGTGGCAATGCGGATGTCCTGGTCAATGCGCCTTTCGTCGCGCAGGCGGTACATGTTGGACACCACGCGGTCGCGGATATCAAAGGGGGAGAGCGTATTGACGTAAATCTTCGTGCCGCCCTCAAATCCGGCCAGCGTGGAGATCCGCCACTTGATGTTGATGCGCCAGGGCATCGGCAGGTCCAGGTCGACCGGCCGATAGTGCCACTCTTCGTTGGTGGAGACCTCCGTGCCCGTGGCCGCGTGCACGGCGTGCAGCAGGTTCGACATGTTGCGTACTTCGCGCTCGGATTGCAGCCACGGCTCACACACCGGCGACTTCGAGTACACACTCAAGGTGGGGTAGCGGTGCC
This sequence comes from Corynebacterium imitans, assembly GCF_000739455.1. Lineage (NCBI taxonomy): Bacteria > Bacillati > Actinomycetota > Actinomycetes > Mycobacteriales > Corynebacteriaceae > Corynebacterium > Corynebacterium imitans. The sequence goes on along the minus strand of NZ_CP009211.1, from coordinate 1,651,734 downwards.
CGATGCCCACTACCACGATCGCGTCCTCGTTCTCCGCGACCACCAGGTTGTGGTAGCTGGCGTAATTTACACCCCACTCGTTATACATGTTCACGTTCTGCCGCAGTTTGGAGATCTCCAGCTCGGCCTGGACCCCGCGCTCGTCGATAGCCACAAGCTGCTTGTGCAGGTGATTGAAGGAGGCGCCGGCGGGCGCGAGCCAGTTCTGGAAGACCACCACGTACGGCGAGTAACGGTTCTCATCCACCAGGTCGCGCAGCGCGTCGATGGTGAAGGTGATAAACGCGGCATGTTCTTCCGGGTCAAGCGTGCCGGAGCCGGCGAGCTGGGAGTCGTTTTCCGCCCCGTCGACAAAGTGGCGGCGGCCAATGATCACGTCGTGACCTCCGGCGAAGTAGGCCGGCACGTAGCTGAGCAGTTCCTCCTCGGTCGGCTCATCGGCAAAGCCGGAGGCCTTCAGTCGAGTGCTCACGATCTGGAAGATGTGCTCGCGCCCGGCGTGATCCGCCAGGTAGTGCTCCATATGCTCGCGCTGCGCGGCCGACATGTCGTAGCCGTAGTTCTCCTTCCAGTACTGGTAGGAGACGATTTCAAAGAGGTTGGGTACGCGGCGAAACTGGGCACGAGTGGCCTCGAGTTCGTGCGGCATCTGGTTACGCAGGATCTCCCACCCCGCATCGGTGCGCACCATGCGCGACTTCTCCGGCGGGGTGGCAAGCAGCTTGCCTTCGCAGAAGTTGCAGGCGTGGGTGAAGTCTTCCTCCCGCACCGGGCGCGCCTCGCCCGAAGGCTTGCTCAGTGGTCGGTTGCCGCGCCCCGGCACCGTCCACACTTGCGTGCCGGAAAACGGGTTGACCTGCTTGATCGTCCCGTCGGCCATGGTGGACAGTGCATCTCTGTACGAGGGCAGGGGAAAGCTCATGCGCTCCAGCGTAGACCGTTGGTTAGGCTGATCGCATGCCCAGAATCCAATTCGACGTCCTCGTCCCGCCAGTCCACGCCGGCAAACTCGCCGAAGCCCTCCAGCGCGCACTCGACATCCTCGTTCACCGGGGCAAGCTCAGCTCCGCCTCGCTCGAGGCGCAGGGCCCAGTGCTTCTCGACGCCCACGTGACCGCCGAATTCGCCCGCACCTACGAATCCGACCGCGGTTTCACCGCCGACGAGGAGGGCGCGGAGGTACACCGCTACCTCATCGACGCCGAAGGCGTAGACAGCTACAACCGGCTCGCCATGGGCCTGTCACGCATCCTTACCCCGAAGGCGGACCTGCCGCGAGATCCGGTCGCGCTGGAGCAACAGGACCGCTTCGAGCTCCCCGCGCTGTTCCCCTGGACCGTGACGATCCTGCGCTAGCGCGCGCCGGCGTTGAGGTACGCCACCGCCGCCTGCTTGCCCGCACGGATCAGCTGTTCGCGGGTATCTACTACCTCTTCGAGCTCCACGGCGAGGACCCCCTCGTCTGGCTCGCCGTCGAAGCTGCCCGCCACCACGGCGACCGTCGGTGCCTGTTCGCCTATCTCGCGGGCCAAGTCGCACACCGTGGCAACAACCTTGCCGGTGGCGGTCTGCGCGTCGAAGCGGCCCTCGCCCGTAATCACCAGGGAGGCCTCGCCAAGCTTGCCTGCCAGGCCGTTCGCCTCTGCCACCATGCGCGCGCCGGGCTGCAGGTGGACGTGGTCGGCGGTGCCGTGCAGCAGGCTCGACAGCCAGGTAATGCCGATGGCCACCCCGCCGGCCGCGCCCATGCCCGGGGTGGCCGGATCGATGCCGGCAAACTCGCAGAGGCGGGCAAGGCCTGCATCGAGGACGGCGACGTCCTCCTCCGTTGCGCCCTTCTGCGGACCGAAGACGGCAGGCGCGCCCTGCGGGCCGGTGGCCGGCGAGGTGACGTCGAAAAGCAGGTGCCACTCGAGCGAGCCGGCCGGGATGTTGACTTTGGCGGTGTCGAAGTCGCCGAGCTTGTGGAGCGAGCCGCCGCCGGGGGTGAGCTGGTAGCCGTGCTCGTCGAGTGGGTTCGCGCCGAGCGCGACGAGGATGCCGGTGCCGCCGTCGATGGTGGCGGAACCGCCGAGCCCTAACACAATGCGGGTCGCGCCCCGGGTCTCGGCGTCGGCGATGAGCACGCCGGTGCCGTAGGTATCGCCGGTCATTGGCACTGGCCGGTCGGCGACGGCGGGGAGACCGGAGGCGGCGGCGACGTCGATAAACGCGGTGGTGGTCTCGGCGTCGTAGGTGTAGGTGGCCTCGGTGAGGCGGCCCGCGGCATCTGTGGTGGGCAGGGTGATCTGCTCGCCTTGAAAGAGGCTGGAGGTGCCCTCGCCGCCGTCGGCCATGGGCAGCAGATTGATTTCCGCGTCGCGGATGATGCTGCGCACGCCCTCGCCGAGCCACTCGGCAGCCTGTTGTGCGGTGGCGGTGCCCTTGAAGGAATCTGGGGCGATCAGGATGCGCGGGGAGGGTGCCTCAGCACCTTCCGTACCTTGTGTGATCAAGCTCATATTTGTGCCTTTTTTCGAGGGTGCGGGGGACATTGCAGGCATTCTATCTGCTTCGATCCGCGGAAGTACGATCTGTTTTCTATCGTGAGACCGAAACCTGATGTAAGCTATTGCACGACCTTTAAACCTACTGCCTAACAGGTATTGAAAGGAACGCTCATGAGCTCGATCGAACAAGAGGTAGCCGGCTATTACGACAAGCTGTTGCAGCGCAACGCTGGAGAGCCTGAGTTCCACCAGGCCGTCGCCGAGGTGCTGGACTCGCTGAAGATTGTCCTGGGCAAGGACCCGCACTACGCCGACTACGGTCTGATCGAGCGCCTCTGCGAGCCCGAGCGTCAGATCATCTTCCGCGTGCCGTGGATGGATGACAACAACCAGATCCGCGTCAACCGTGGCTTCCGCGTCCAGTTCAACTCCGCGCTCGGCCCCTACAAGGGTGGCCTGCGCTTCCACCCGAGCGTGAACCTGGGCATCATCAAGTTCCTGGGCTTCGAGCAGATCTTCAAGAACTCGCTCACCGGCCTGCCCATCGGCGGCGGCAAGGGCGGCTCGGACTTCGACCCGAAGGGGAGGTCCGAGGGTGAAATCATGCGCTTTTGCCAGTCCTTTATGACCGAGCTGTGGCGCCACATCGGCGAGTACCGCGATGTGCCTGCCGGTGACATCGGCGTCGGCGGCCGCGAGATCGGCTTCCTCTTCGGCCAGTACCGTCGCCTAGCCAACCAGCACGAGTCTGGTGTCCTCACCGGCAAAGGCCTGACCTGGGGCGGTTCGCTGGTGCGCACCGAGGCCACCGGCTACGGATGTGTCTACTTCACCGAGGAGATGATGAAGGCCAAGGGCGAGTCCCTCGACGGCGCAAACGTCATCGTCTCCGGTTCTGGCAACGTGGCCATCTACGCTATCCAGAAGGCACAGGAGCTCGGCGCAACCGTGGTGGGCTTCTCCGACTCCTCCGGCTGGGTGAACACCCCCAACGGCGTGGACGTCGAGCTGCTGCACGACATCAAGGAAGTGCGCCGCGCCCGCGTGTCCGACTACGCCAAGGAAGCAGAGGGCGCGACCTACCACGAGGATGGCTCCATCTGGGATCTCAAGGCCGACGTCGCCCTGCCGTGCGCCACCCAGAACGAGCTTCACGGCGAGCACGCCAAGACCCTGGTGTCCAACGGCGTGAAGTACGTCGCCGAGGGCGCGAACATGCCGTCGACCGCAGAGGCTATCGAGGTCTTCCGCGAGAACAAGGTTTCCTTCGGCCCGGGCAAGGCTGCCAACGCAGGTGGTGTGGCTACCTCCGCGCTGGAGATGCAGCAGAACGCTTCGCGCGATTCCTGGACCTTTGACTACACCGATGGTCGCCTGCACCAGATCATGTCCGGCATCTTCAACGTCACAGCATCGACCGCGGAGGAGTACGACCGCGCTGGTGACTACGTTGTCGGTGCGAACATAGCCGGCTTTAAGAAGGTCGCCGACGCGATGCTCGCCCAGGGTGTTGTGTAAAGAAGCGGTGTAAAAGTACGCCTTGTGGGCCCGTGCCTCGTGGCGCGGGCCCTTCTGTATGCCTAACGCAGTAGACTTAAGAGTCATGTATCGCGTTTTTGAAGCACTAGATGAGCTCGTTGAAACCGTCGAGGCCGCAATGGGCGTGCCCATGACTTCGAACTGCATGGTCCCGCGCAGCGAGATGCTCACGCTTCTCGACGATATCCGGGAGGCCCTGCCCGACGAGATCGACGACGCGCAGGACGTCCTGGATAACCAGGACGAGATCCTGCGGGGTGCCGAGGACCGCGCCGACCAGCTGGTCGGCGATGCGGAGGCCGAGGCCAAGCAGCTTGTCGACGACGCGCACGCGCAGGCCGATTCCGTACTGCACGATGCGCAGGCGCAGGCCACCGCGCTGCTTTCGCGTTCCGAGGAGGACGCCGACCGTATGGTCGCCGACGCGCGCGAGGAAGCCGACACTGCTCTCAATGCCGCCCACAGCGAGGCGGAGCGCTTGGTGGAGGACGGCAAGCAGCAGTACCAGCGCTCTGTGGATGAGGGGCTGGCCCAGCAGGAGCACCTCATTTCCGAATCCGAGGTGATGCGCCGCGCAGACGAGGAGGCGCACCGCCTGGTGGAAAATGCGCACTCTGAATCCTCCCGCCTGCGCCGCGAATGCGACGAGTACGTCGACTCCAAGTTGGCCGAGTTTGAGGATGCGCTGTCTTCGGTCCTGCGCACCGTGGCCTCTGACCGTTCCGCGCTGCGCCGCGGTGCCGGAGTTGCAGGTGCGGCGGGCGAGTCCGGCGGGCGTCGCAACGAGCGTCAGGAGCAGACCGGCCACTACGAACCGCGCCGCTACCCGCGCCGTTCCCGCGGCGAGCAGCGAGATCAGTACTAGCAGCGCTTTCTGGCTGCTGTGGTTGTAGGGTAGGGGCTGTTATGGCTACGAATCCTTTCATTATTAATGTCGCCGAAGCATTGCACGGCGACGGCATGCCAGTGACCGTCCACCGCACCGGCGAAAGCCCCTCGCGGATCGGCCCCGAGATGATCGCCATCCCGCAGGGCCAGCCGGTCGAGCTGGAGGCAACCATTACCCCGCTGGGCGCGGGCGTGCTTGTTGACGCCTCGGTGACCGCCCAGCTCGAAGGTCAGTGCGTGCGCTGCCTGAAAACGCTCACGCCCACCCGCACGTTGTCCATCTCCCAGGTTTTTGAGGCCGAGGACGGCTTCATCGTCGGCGACGAGGAGACCGATGAGGACAAGGGCTCGGGCGATGAGATCCGCCGGATCGAAAACGAGACGGTGGACGTGGAGCAGGCGTTTGTGGACGAGGCGGGGCTGACCCTGCCGTTTAACCCGGTCTGCGAACCCGAGTGCGCGGGCGACACCGACGTCCCGGCCCCCGACGGGGTCTCGGGCGAGGAGAATAACCTGGTCGACCCGCGGTGGGCGGACCTGGAGAAGTTCCTGTGAGCCGCTCGAAGAAGAAGCGGATTTCCAACGAGCAAGCCTGGCAGGAGGCTTTTACCGCCGTCGACCACCAGCCCCTGTTGGACCGCATTGGTGTGCAGCTGGGAGAAAGAGAGCTGCGGCATGCGCTGACGCACCGCTCTTTTGCCAACGAGCACGGCACCCTGCCGAACAATGAGCGCCTCGAGTTCCTGGGCGATGCGGTGCTCGGACTCACCGTGGCGACGAAGCTCTTTCAGCTCTACCCCTCGCGGCCCGAGTCGGACCTTTCACCCATGCGCGCGTCGATCGTGTCTCGCTACGGGCTTGCCGACGTTGCCCGCGAGATCAACCTCGGCGAGCACGTCCTGCTGGGCCGGGGTGAGGAGCTCGGCGGGGGACGGGACAAGGACTCGATCCTGGCTGATACGACCGAGGCGCTCCTCGGCGCGATCTACCTTGCCCACGGCTTTGAGCGCGCCCGCGACGTCATTCTCGAGCTCTTCGACGAGAAGCTCCGCGGAGCTACCGCTTCGAGCGCGCACCGCGACTGGAAGACCTCGCTGCAGGAGCGGCTTGCCGAGTTGGGCGCGCAGGTGGCGGATTATTCTTCGACCTCCACCGGCCCCGACCACCAGAAGCTGTTCACCTGCGAGGTGGTCTCGGGAGATACCCTGCTGGGGAGCGGCCGTGGTACTGCAAAGAAACTCGCGGAGCAGGAAGCAGCACGCGCGGCGATGCGCTTTTTGCACGACCACCCGGAACGGGTCGCCGGTAACGCCGAGGGGCTTTAAGTGCCGGAGCTACCCGAGGTAGAGGTGGTGCGCCGCGGCCTAGAGACACACCTGGTGGGGCGCACCTTTGACACCGTTGACGTGCTGCACCCGCGCGCGGTGCGCGGCAACACCGAAGATCTTGCTCAGCTCTTGCCGGGCAAAAGGATTACTGGGACTGGCAGGCGCGGCAAGTACCTGTGGCTTACGCTTGACGACGGTGCCGCGCTCGTCGTCCACCTACGCATGAGCGGGCAGATGCTCGTCGGACCACCCGGCGGGGTGCAAAGCCCACACGTGCGCATCCGCGCCTTACTCGGGGAGGTGCAGCTGGACTTTGTGGACCAGCGCACCTTCGGCATGTGGCAGTACGCGCCTTTTGACGGCGAGGTACCCGCCCCGGTCGCCCACATTGCGCGCGACCCCTTCGACCCGCACTTCGATCTCACCGCCACCGCGCGGGTAATGCGCACGAGGCGCTCGGCGTTAAAGACGGTGCTACTGAACCAGGAGCTGGTTAGCGGAATCGGCTCGATCTATGCCGACGAGGCGATGTGGGCTGCGCGCGTGAAACCGTGGCGCACGGCGCGCGCGCTGCGTCAGCGCGACGCCGTCTCGGTGTTGGTCCACGCGCGCGCGGTGATGGAACGCGCCCTTGCAGAAGGCGGGACGAGTTTCGATTCGCTCTACGTCAACGTCAACGGTGCCTCCGGCTATTTCTCCCGCTCGCTTAACGCCTACGGGCAGGCGGGCACGCCGTGTGCGCGCTGCGGCACTGAGATTGCAAAGCGCGTGGTCGGCGGGCGCTCCTGCTACTTCTGCCCGGTCTGCCAGGTCCTCTAGCTGTGCACCACTCCGCCCACGAATGTGGGGGAGCCAACATTTAAGTTGCAAGAGATTCTGTCTCACCAGATAAGATTCTCGCCATGGATTCCGCAACTTCCTTTGTGAACGACACGCTCAACGGCGTGATCTGGGAAATCGTTCCCTGGCTGCTGCTCGCAGCCGGTGTGTACTTCGGCCTTCGCACCATCTTCGTACAGGTCCGTCTCCTGCCCGAGATGTTCAAGGCTGTCACTGAAAAGCCTCAGGGCAAGGACCGCCATGGCCGTGACCTGGACGAGGAATACGGCGGCATTTCCGCGTTCAAAGCCTTCACGATCTCGGCTGCTTCGCGCGTGGGCACCGGCAACATCGCCGGTGTGGCGTTGGCCATCTCCGTGGGCGGCCCGGGCGCTGTGTTCTGGATGTGGATCATCGCCATCGTCGGTGGCGCCACCGCGTTCGTCGAGTCCACGCTGGCGCAGCTCTGGAAGACGAAAGACCAGGACGGCAACTACCACGGTGGGCCCGCCTACTACATGACGCGCGGGTTGAACTGGCGCCCGCTCGCCATCATCTTCGCCGTTGCCCTGTCGCTGACCTACGGCTTTGTGTTCAACGCCATCCAGACCAACTCGATTGTTGAGGCAGTCGGTGGCTCCCTGCAGACCGACTCGATGACCCTGAAGGTGATCGTCGCCGCCGTGCTCGCCACGCTGACCGCCCTGATCATCTTCGGCGGCGTGACCCGCATCGCCAGCGCCACGCAGATCATCGTGCCGTTCATGGCGACCGCCTACATCCTCATTGGCCTTGTCGTGGTCATCATGAACATCTCCGAGGTTCCGGGCATGATCAGCCTGATTGTCGGCCATGCGCTCGGCCTGCAGCAGGTCGCTGGTGCCACGGTGGGTGCAGCCTTCGCCTTCGGCATGCGCCGTGGCCTGTTCTCCAACGAGGCCGGCCAGGGCTCCGCTCCGAACGCCGCGGCAACCGCAACCGTGTCCCACCCGGTCAAGCAGGGGCTGGTGCAGACCCTCGGCGTGTACTTCGACACGCTCGTGGTCTGCACCATCACCGCGTTTATCGTGCTGCTCGGCCCGGCGGTGAACTACGGCATGGACGACATCCAGGGCGCTGCGCTGACCCAATCCGCGCTGGCGGACTCCGTCGGTGCCTGGGGCGCGCACGCGATCACGTTCATCCTCTTCTTCCTCGCGTTTTCCTCCGTGATTGGTAACTACTACCTTGCGCAGGCCAACGTGGAGTACCTCACCAGCTCCAAGACTGTCATGACCATCTTCCGCCTCGGCGTGATCGGTTTTGTCATCTTCGGTGCCTTCGGCTCCCTGCCGCTGGTGTGGGCACTCGGCGACACGATGGCAGGCACCATGGCGATCATCAACATCATCGCGATCGTGCCGCTGGGCGGCGTGGCCTTCAAGCTGCTGCGCAACTTCAGCGAGCAGCGCACCAAGGGCCTCGACCCTGTCTTCCACCGCGATATGCTGCCGGAGCTGAAAAACGTGGAGTTCTGGGATGGCTCCGACCCGGTCACCCGCCGCAGCGTCGAGGATTTGAAGGTTGCAGGCCGTCCGGACAAGTAAGCCCCACTAGTGTGGGAGCATGACCGAACACACTGACAACACACGAGTACGTCTCACCGCCCACGTCCATGGACACGTCCAGGGCGTGGGTTTTCGTTGGTGGACCCGCTCCCGCGCCCTCGAGCTGGGGCTGAACGGGTACGCCAAGAACCTGGCTGACGGCCGCGTCGAGGTCGTCGCCGAGGGCACCCGCGAGCAGACGGACGCGCTGCTTGCGCTGCTGCGCGAGGAACAGACGACGACGCGGCGGCCCGGCCGGGTCGACTTCGTCGGCGCACAATACGGCGAGCCCCGCGGTGCCTCCGGTTTCGACGAACGCTAAATACCGAGAGCGCGCTTGAGAAAGGTAAACTCACAGCAATGCACCTGAAATCGCTGACGCTCAAAGGATTCAAGTCCTTCGCTTCGGCGACCACGATGAAGTTCGAGCCGGGCATCTGCGCCGTCGTCGGCCCGAACGGCTCGGGCAAGTCGAACGTGGTGGATGCGCTCGCGTGGGTGATGGGGGAGCAGGGCGCGAAGAATCTGCGCGGCGGCAAGATGCAGGACGTCATCTTCGCCGGTGCCGGCGACCGCAAGCCGCTGGGGCGTGCCGAGGTCACGCTCACCTTCGACAACAGCGACAAGCACCTGCCCATTGAGTACACCGAGGTGGCCATTACCCGCCGCATGTTCCGCGACGGCGCCTCCGAGTATGAGATCAACGGTGCGAAAGCCCGCCTGATGGACATCCAGGAGCTGCTGTCGGATTCTGGCATCGGCCGCGAGATGCACATCATCGTCGGCCAAGGCAAGCTCTCAGAAATCCTGGAATCGCGCCCGGAGGAGCGCCGCGCGTTTATCGAGGAAGCCGCGGGTGTGCTCAAGCACCGCCGCCGCAAGGAGAAGGCGCAGCGCAAGCTCACCGGCATGCAGGCCAACTTAGACCGCCTCAGCGATCTCACCGAGGAGCTGGGCAAACAGCTTAAACCGCTCGCCCGCCAGGCCGAGGCCGCCAAGCGCGCCGCCACCGTGCAGTCCACGCTGCGCGAGGCCCGTCTCTCACTCGCCGGGCACCAGGTGGTCACGCTGCGCGCCTCGCTTGCCGACGCCACCGCCGCCGCCCAAGCACTCGCCGAGCAAGTCGAAACCGCCACGGCCGTGCTCGAGGAAGCCGAGCAGACGCAGGCCGAAATCGAGTACGAGCAGGAGGAAGCGCAGCCGCAGGCCGAGCAGGCTCAAAAGGTGTGGTTCGAGCTCTCCACCTTGGCGGAGCGGGTCAGCGCCACGGTCCGCATCGCCACCGAGCGCGCCCAGCACTCCGGCTCGCAGGTACCCTACGCAGGCCAAGACCCAGACCAGCTGCTGCGCCGCGCTGAGTTCGCTGACGAAGAGTACGCCGAAGCACTCGAGGCTGCCGAAGAAGCCGCCGAAAAGCTCGAGACGCTGCGCGAGGAGGTTGCCGAGAAACAAGAGGCCTTCGACGATGCGGAGCGCGAGCACATGGCCCAGGTTCGCGCGATCGCGGATCGCCGCGAAGGCGTGGTGCGTCTGCTCGCGCAGGAAGAGTCGCAGCAGGCGGCGATCATTGCGGCCGAAGAAGAAGTCGCGCGACTGACTGAGCTTTTGGAAGAAACCCGCGCCCGCGCTCGCGCAGCTGAGCAGGAGGCCCGGGAGGCCGCGGAAGCGCTCACGGAGGTAGACACCCAGCGCGCCCCACTCGATGAGGAACACGTGCGTGCCTACACCGAGTCCGACGCCGCCGATAAGCGCTTGGAGCAGCTGCGCGCCGAGCAGCGCGAGCGCGAACGCGCCGTGTTTACGCTCGAGTCCCGCATCGCCACACTTGTCGAGCAGGCACCGCGTCCGCAGGCCGCCGACGCGCTTGTGGATTTCGCCCCGCTCGCCGGGCTGCTACGCGCCGAGGAAGGCATGGACCGGGCGCTTGCCGCAGCCCTCGGCGCACACGCGGAGGCACTCACCGGCGAGGTCAACACTGCTGCCGTGGACCAGCTTGCCGACGCCGCGCGCACCATCGTGATCGACACCAACGGCGGCGCCTCGTGGCGCCTAGAGACGGACGCAAAGGTCGACTGGCTGCTCGACCACGTACGCGTCGACGACTCCGTCCTCGGCCCCGTGACCCGCCTGCTCGTCGACGTAGCAGTCGCGGAGACACTTGAGGCCGCGCGCGAGCTGGTCGCCGAGGATCCGCGCCTGCGCGCCGTGACCCACGACGGGGTGCTTGTCGGCGAGGGCTGGGTCGCCGCCGGGACGGGTACCACGACCGCTGTCGAGGTCACCGCGCAGATCGAGCAGGCCCGCGGCGAGCTTGAGGTGGCACAGGCGCAGCTCGAGGAGCTCTCCGGCACCCTGGAAGGCGCAAAAATCGCGGCCGAGGATGCGCGCGTGACCGCAGCCTCGGCCAAGGCCGCCCTGCGCGAACACGACGCGGAGGCTCAGCGCCTGAGCCGCGACCACGAGCGCCTGGAAAAGCAGTGGCAGGCCAACAGCGGCGAGCACGAGCGTGCCGCCCAGCGCGCCACCGAAGCCGAAGGCCGCCTCGCCGCCCGCCGAGAGGAGCTGGCGCAGACCCGCGACCGGTTGGCCCGCGTAAACGCCGAAGACCAGCCGAGCGAGGAGCCGTCCTCGGCCCAGCGCGACGCCGCCCAGCAGGAGCTCGCCCAGGTCAAGGCGATGGAGATGGAGGCCACGCTTGCCTCGCGCACGGCGCAACAGGAAGCCGAGCAACGCGCCGGCAGGGGAGACGCGCTGCGCAGGCAGGCCGAGCACGAGAAACATGCCAAGGCCCGCCACGACGCGGCGATGCAGAAGCGCCGCGCACAGGCCGAGCTTGCGCAGGCGGTGGCAGAGCAAGGCCGGGACGTGGCCGCCCGGGTCCAGGACGCGCTTGCGCGTGCGGGGGCGGAGAGGGACCGGTGGCAGGCGGGCGTCGCTAAGCTGCAGGCTCAACTCCAGCAAGCCCGCAGCCAGGTCTCGGCGGCGCGGCAGACGCTCAAGCGGCTGACGGAGAGCTCGCACAATTCGGAGATCGCGCAGTCGCAGGCGCAGGTGCGTATCGACGAGGCGGAGAAGAAGATCACCGAATCGCTCGGCATCGCCATCACGGACCTGCTGCGGGACTACACGCCGGGCGAGGACTTCGACCAGGCGTCGGAAAAGGCCCGCCTGGCGCAGGCGGAGAAGGACCTGCGCGCCCTCGGCAAGGTCAATCCACTCGCGCTCGAGGAGTTCAAGGCGTTGGAAGAGCGCTACGCGTTTTTGTCCACGCAGCTCGATGATGTGATTCAGGCGCGCGAGGACTTGATCGGCGTGATCAACGACGTGGACGGGCAGATCCTCCAACTGTTCACCGATGCCTGGAAAGACGTCGAAGCCGAGTTCCCTCGCGTCTTCCACACGCTCTTCCCAGGCGGCGAGGCTCGCCTCATCCTCACCGAACCCGACGACATGCTCGCCACCGGCATCGAGATCGAGGCCCGCCCGCCCGGCAAGAAAGTCAAGCGCCTGTCCTTGCTTTCCGGGGGCGAGAAGTCGCTCACCGCGCTCGCGTTCCTCGTGGCGATCTTTCGCGCGCGCCCGAGTCCCTTCTACGTGCTCGACGAGGTCGAGGCCGCGCTTGACGACGTCAACCTCCGCCGCCTCATCGCCCTCCTCAAAGAACTGCGAGAGGACTCGCAGCTGATCGTGATCACGCACCAGAAGCCCACGATGGACGTGGCGAACGTGCTCTACGGCGTGACCATGCGCGGCGACGGCGTGACCCGCGTGCTTTCGCAGCGCATGCAGCCGGCGGCTGACTAACAGCGGTTTTGCAGCGGTTTACCTGACGCGGGTGCTCTAACGGTTTTCCTGACGCGAGGTCCTAACGCTCGGTTCCTCACACGGGTCTTTCTAAATGGAGCTAGCTCCGTTTGGGTCTTCGTCGGTTGTAAAAGCCCTGGTCGCGGGTTGGTGGCTTGTCTAAATGGAGCTAGCTCCGTTTTGACTTGCGATGTAGGCAAATCCCCAGGTCGCGGGTCGCCGGTTTCTCTAAATGGAGCTAGCTCCGTTTGGGTGTGCAGCGGGTGCAAAACGCCTGGTCGTGTGTCAGCGGTTCTTCCATATGGAGCTAGCTCCGTTCTTATAGGAATACCTGGGAACTCGATGGATAGAACAGCGGCTGACTCGCCTGGCCATTCGATTCACTATGGCACTATGGGTGCCATGGATATGGAACTCGCAATGAACTCGCCACTTCTGTGGATCGTTGTTGCCATCGTCGTCGTTGCTCTCATCGTTTTGGGCATCGTCGTGGTGGGACGCAAGCGTAAAGAGGAAAAGACCGTCTCTTTTGCCAAGACGGAGGAGCCGAAGGAGCTCACCCAGCAGGAGAAGTCCGGCAATTACCAGGCCAAGGGTGGCTTTAACTTCGCCCCGGCCGCAGCCCCCAGCACACCGGAGAAGGAGCCGGTGCGTATCGACGAGCCGCGCGAGCCGAAGCCCGCACAAGAACAGCAGGCGGCTGCCGCAGCCCCGGAGCCGGTAGTTGAACCGGACCCGTCGGCCGTTGAGGAAGCAGCCAAGGTTGAGGATGCCGCGAAGGTAGAGAAGACGGCTAAGGTCGAGAAACCCGCGAAGGTTGAAGATGCAGCCAAGGTCGAGGAAGCAGCCAAGGTCGAGCGCACGCCCGAGCCGCCGACTGAGAAGCCGGCCGATGAGGTCGTGTTGAACACCGACGCGGAGACCGACCCGGAGACCCGCGAGACCGTCGTGACCCCGGATGAGGCAGCGCCGGTGGAGAAGCCGGCAGCGGAGCTAGAGCCGGAGCCAGAACCGGAAACACCCGCCGAGGAACCCGCAGCGGAACCCACACCGGAACCCGAGGCAGAACCGGCCGAGGAGCCGCAGGCAGACGAGGGCCAGACTCGCCAGGCGCAGGAAGCCGCCGCGGCAGCAGCGGCGGCCGCCGCGAGCGCTGAGACGGCTCGTGCACAGGACAGCCAGGCAGCCGAGGTCAGTGAGGACGTGGTTGTCGAGAAGCATGATGAGCCAACCGAGGACATCGAGGAGATCGAGCCTGCGGCTGGCCGCATCGGCAAGCTGCGTGGTCGTCTGTCGCGCTCGCAGAACGCGATCGGCCAGGGGCTGCTCGGCATCCTTACCGCAGGTGACCTGGACGAGGACGCGTGGGAGGAGATCGAGGACACGCTGATTATGGCGGACCTCGGTGCCAACTTGACCATGCGTGTGACCGAAACCCTGCGCGGCAAGATCGCCGAGCGCGGCGTCTCCACGGAGGAAGAGGCGCGCGCGATGCTGCGCGAGACGCTCATCGAGGCGGCCCGCCCGGAGATGGACCGCTCGATCAAGGCGATGCCGAACGAGGGCAAGCCCGCGGTCATCCTGGTTGCCGGCGTGAACGGCACCGGCAAGACCACCACCACCGGCAAGCTGGCGCGCGTGCTGGTTTCCATGGGGCATTCCGTAGTGCTCGGCGCTGCAGATACCTTCCGCGCAGCCGCTGCCGACCAGCTTGAGACTTGGGGCCGCCGCGTCGGTGCGTCGACGGTGCGCGGCAAGGAGGGCGCGGACCCGGCATCCGTGGCCTTCGACGCCGTGGCCACTGGCGTGCAGGAGGGCGCGGATGTCGTCCTCATTGATACCGCGGGTCGCCTGCACACCTCGACCGACCTGATGGACCAGCTGGGCAAGGTCAAGCGCGTGGTGGAGAAGAAGAGCAACGTTGACGAGGTGCTGCTGGTACTCGACGCCACGGTGGGACAGAACGGTATTGCGCAGGCGCGCGTCTTCCGCGAGGTCGTGGACATCACCGGCGTGGTGTTGACCAAGCTGGACGGCACTGCCAAGGGCGGCATCGTCTTCCAGGTACAGGAGGAACTCGGCGTGCCGGTTAAGCTTGTCGGCCTTGGCGAGGGTGCGGACGATCTCGCGCCGTTTGAGGTGGAAAGCTTCGTCGACGCGTTGCTGGGATAGCGCAAGTTCTGGGTTCGCCCAGCTAGACGCTAGGCTGTAACGAGTACATTTTTGACGGCGAGCGTACCGCGCACGCTGATAAAACGAAGCGAACAGGAGTACCTTACGTTGTTCGAGTCACTGTCCGACCGCTTGCAAGATGCCCTCGGTGGCCTGCGTGGAAAAGGCAAGCTCACCGAGGCTGACATCAACGCCACCGCGCGCGAGATCCGCATTGCGCTGCTGGAGGCCGACGTCTCGCTTGCCGTGGTCAAGGCTTTTATCAAGCGCGTCAAGGAGCGCGCCCTCGGCGCGGATGTCTCCGAGGCGCTCAATCCTGCGCAGCAGGTCATCAAGATTGTTGATGAGGAGCTCACCGGCATCTTGGGCGGGGAGACCCGCCGCCTTAACCTGGCGAAGAACCCGCCGACGGTGATCATGCTCGCCGGCCTGCAGGGTGCTGGTAAGACTACGCTGGCCGGCAAGCTGTCCAAGCATCTTGCGAAGCAGGGGCACACCCCGCTGTTGGTGGCCTGTGACTTGCAGCGTCCTGGCGCGGTCCAGCAGCTGCAGATCGTGGGTGAGCGCGCCGGCGTTGACACCTTTGCACCGGACCCGGGCACCTCGATCGACTCCTATGAGCACGAGATGGGCTCCTCCCACGGCGACCCGGTCGCGGTTGCGCAGCAGGGCATCGAGCACGCGAAGCAGACCAAGCACGACGTGGTGATTATCGATACCGCGGGCCGGTTGGGTATCGACGAAACGCTGATGACCCAGGCCCGCAACATCCGCGACGCCGTCAACCCGGACGAAGTCCTCTTTGTCATCGACGCCATGATCGGCCAGGACGCTGTGAGCACCGCCCAGGCCTTCGCCGACGGCGTCGACTTCACCGGTGTGGTGCTGACCAAGCTTGACGGTGACGCCCGCGGCGGTGCCGCACTCTCCATCCGCGAGGTCACCGGCAAGCCGATCCTGTTCGCCTCCACGGGCGAGAAGCTCGACGACTTCGACGTTTTCCACCCGGACCGTATGTCCAGCCGCATCCTCGGCATGGGCGATCTGCTCTCCCTGATCGAGCAGGCGGAGCAGACCTACAACGAGAAAGACGCGGAGGCGGCTGCTAGCAAGCTGGCCTCTGGCGAGCTCACCCTCGATGACTTCCTGGATCAGCTGCTGATGATCCGCCGCATGGGGCCGATTGGCAACCTGCTGAAAATGATGCCCGGCGGCAAGCAGATGAACCAGATGGCCGACATGGTCGACGAGAAGCAGCTCGACCGCATCCAGGCGATCATTCGCGGTATGACCCCTGCCGAGCGTGAGGATCCGAAGATCCTCAATGCTTCTCGACGCAAGCGTATCGCCGCAGGCTCCGGCGTCGAAGTCTCCGACGTCAACCAGCTTGTGGAGCGCTTCTTCGAAGCGAAGAAGATGATGGGCAAGATGGCAGGACAGTTCGGCATGGGCAGTATGCCCGGAATGCCGGGGATGCCCGGCGGGCGTTCGGCGACGAAGAAGAAGCCGAAGGGCCGCAGGGGCAAAAACGGCAAGCGTAAGCCGCCGAAGCGCCGTAGCGGCGGCGGGATGCCGGGTATGCCCGGGATGCCGCCGATGCCGGGGATGGGCGGCGGCATGCCTGACATGAAGGAGCTGAAGAAGCTCCAGGAGCAGATGCCGCCGGGCATGGAGGGCCTGGACCTGGACAAGCTCGACTTCAACGAGGCGATGAAGCGTATGGGCAAGGGCAAATAAAACCCGCCGCGCAATAAAGAAGGTGGCCCCGCAACGCTGGTGCGTTGCGGGGCCACCTTTCTGCGTTTGTCGGGGCTCCGGCCTACTGGCCGAGCAGGCCCAGCGGCTGGCGCTGTCCATCAACGGGGTTGACCGGCAGGTTCTCCGGGGCCGTGCCGTCTTCACCGACGGGGACCTCGGCGTTGGGATCCGGGCGCAGCGGTGGGACCTCGTACTCGGGAGCGTCGGTGCCCACATAGGGGACCTCGAGGGCGTCGAAAACCTTGCGCAGTTCCTGCCACACCAGTGGTGTCAGCGTGGCCATGTAGGCGTTCGAGATGTGGTTCTGGTCCCGGTAGACGTAGACGTTGCCGATCTGGGGGCGGCACAGCTCTGCGTCGCAGAACCACGGGGCGGTGTCTACGCTGAACTGCTTGTTCGTCCCGTCGAGGTACTCGGCCGCTGGGTCCACGGGGCCGTACACATCATCGGTGCGCATCGAGCATTCTTCCTCCGTGAAGCCGGAGACGATGCAGATATTGGGGTCCATGATCTGGCCGAAGATGTCAAAGATCCACGGGTTGTCGCGGAATCCCAAAAATGGGATGTCGTACTGCGCAAACGCGTCCCAGAGCACGAGGTAGGAGTCCGGTACGTGGTCGACGGTCACTTCCACGTCACCGGCGCGTCCCTCGGGGCGCGTGGAGGTGGAGACCACCAGATCCGGTTGCATGTTGACAACTTCCTCGAAGACGTTCTGGCTCCACTCGAAGCACACATCCGAGACGAGTTCTGTGCCGTCCTCGCCGCCGATGGTCAGGGGGCAGGTTTGGCGAACAAAGGGAACGACCTTGAACCCGTGTTCGCGGCCGAGGCGGTCCAGCGGGATGACGTAGGGCTCGATGTGTGAGCCGCCGACCATGACCACTGTGGTCTCGGCGTCTTTGTCGCCGTAGATGCAGTCGGGGCGCGGCATGACGTCGGCCTCTTCGTTCTGGAAGACCATGCAGCCCTCGGACCCGATTGGCGGGTAGATGCCGGAGACCAGGTTCGGATCCGGTTGCGGTGTGACGTCAGGGACGGGCGCGCCGACTACGGACATGGCGCCGGGGTACATATTGATGTCCAGCGGGCGGTTCGCGTTTTCGACCCGCTGGTTCCACAGCGGCTGGATGGTCAGTGCTGCGCCGACGAGTGCGGCGATGAGTACACCGCCGATGGCGCGTCCGATGCCTTGGGGCGTGCGCAGGCTGCGGCGTGCATCCCGTACTGGCGTATCAGTAGCCTTTGGACGCTTGCGGTGCTGACGCAGCGGCTGCTCCAGCAGCACGTGTGTCACGTGTGCCAGTGCCAGCGACGCCGCGATCACGATCACGCCGACCCACGCCGGAGGAGTGCCGAAGCCACCAATGACAGTGACGATGATCAGCATCGGCCAGTGCCACAGGTAGAGGGAGTAGGCGATCCCACCAAGCCACGTCATGGGCTTGGACGCAAGGACCTTAGACACCGGGTTGTCGTCGCCACTGAGTATCACCAGCGCAGCGCCGAGAAGCGGAAGAAGGGCGATTGGGCCGGGGAATGCGAGCGTGTTGGAGACCACCGCGCCGGTAATGGTGATGCAAATGATGCCGATCGCGGAAGTGAGCCAGGCGGTCTTCTGCGGCAGGAAGCGGCTCGTGGGCACGAACGCGAGCAGTGCGCCGAGCGAAAGCTCCCACGCGCGGGAGAACGTGGAGTAGTAGTTCGCGCCGGTGCCAATGAAGCCGAAGCGGGAGGCCCAGGCGAGCGAGGCGACAGTGATAATCGCGAGCACGGCAATTGCGCCACGCTTGGCGTACGTGCGCGGCAGGTTGCACTTGGTAATAAGGAAGGCAATGAGCGTGCCTAGCAGAATGCCAAAAAGGTAGAACTGGCCCTGGACGGCCATCGACCACAGGTGCTGCAGGGGAGAGGTGTCCTGGCTCGCCGCGGCGTAGTCGGCCGCCTGCACCATGAGCTCCCAGTTCTGGTAATAGAGCATGGAGGCCGTGAACTGTGCGGTCAGCTCGTCGCTCATCAGCTCTGGGGTGAGGTAGTGCACCGCCACAAACACGGACAGGATCACCACGACGAGCGCTGGGACCAGCCTGCGGATCGTCCGCCACAGTGGCCACCAGGGGTTCAGGCTCGGGTTGGGGCGCATGGCGTAACGCAGCTGCCCGCCGAGGAAGAAGTAACCAGACAGGAGGAGGAAGACGTCTACGCCGCCGGAGACGCGGCCAACGAAGACGTGGAAGAGGACCACAAGCCCGATGGCGTAGCCACGCAAACCGTCAATATCAACGCGGTAGGACGAGGTTCGTGCTCGTGTGCTTTCCCCCGCATCGTGCTGCGCAGGCTTCGTCGTCGTTGCGCTCATCTATCCTCAAAAACCTCTGCGAACCGAATAACTCTAGGTATTATGTGGGAAACGCTAATCCGTGGGCGTTTGCTCTGCGTTGTGCAGGCACGCCAATACGCGGGACGCTCCCGTGACTGTGCAAACCTTACCGCCTATCGGAGGAAAAGCCGGAACCGTCGCGGCGAAGACAACGACGCATGTCTCCGATGGCTCGCGAGAAGGGCGACGCTTTTGGACTTCGGCTGCCTTCACGGTAAAGTATTCCAGGTTGCCTGGCACGTGTGTGTCGGGGACAGCACACTGCGTACGCGCCGGAAGCGTCTGAACCCGTTTGCTCGGGCGGTCGGCCGGCCAGTCACGCGCAGGTTAAAGAAGAAGGGTTGAACCGGCCCGCCAGCACACGGCGGGTGTCTGCACTGCCCAGTGACCGTAAAGGAAGAATTTTCATGGCTGTCAAGATCAAGCTGCAGCGTGTGGGCAAGATCCGCAACGCACAGTACCGCGTCGTCGTCGCTGACTCCCGTACCCGTCGCGACGGCCGCGTCATCGAGAACATCGGCATCTACCACCCGAAGGAAGAGCCGTCGCTCATTCGCATCGACTCGGAGCGCGCACAGTACTGGCTGGGCGTTGGCGCACAGCCGACCGAGCCGGTTGCTGCACTGCTGAAGGTTACCGGCGACTGGCAGAAGCACAAGGGCCTGGACGGTGCCGAGGGCACCCTGAAGGTTGCTGAGGAGAAGAAGTCCAAGCTCGAGCTGTTCAACGAGGCACTCGAGGAGGCCAACAACGGCCCGACCGCCGAGGCGATCACCGAGAAGCGTAAGAAGGCTAAGGAAGAGGAAGAAGCCAAGGCTGCTGCCGAGGCTGAGGCCGCTGCCGCTGCTGAGGCTGCCGAGAAGGCGGAGTCTGAGGAAGCCGAGGCTTCCGAGGAGAAGGCTGAGGAGTCCGAGGAGAACTAAGCTTTCTCGAACCGCGAACCCCGCTGTATCGACGTGAGAGTCGATGTGGCGGGGTTTTGTCATGTGTACACCAGTTGTTCAAAGTGAAAGCAGGAGAGGGTCTTACTGGTGAATGCTGGGCACGTGGCTGATTTATAGAAACGAAGTGGGATTTGGGTGCTTGGGTGGTCAACTCGTCCGAAGGCCCAAGAATACATGTATGTATATAAACTTCCCCACTACTGATGGGCAGGTTAAGAAGTTTATCTTGATCTTATTTTCAGTACACGAGGCGGGGTTCGGGCACGGCCGTTTGGGCCTATAAGTTGGTGCCAACGATGGACGGGTGTATTAAGAAAGCAGGCCATGGGGCGGATTTTTGGAGGATCAGTTCAGTTAAATATACATAAGTGTCCCACTTACTTAGGCTCTCACCGCAATGTGATAAACGTGCGGAAAAATTAAGTTAAGTTTCTATATTTGTTTAATGATCGAGGTAGACGCTCTATATGCAGGCTGAGAAATAATAATAAAGCAGTATAGGGCAATTTAGATCAGTCATGGAAATAACTTGCAAGCAAGTGTCCAATTCCTTATGATGGCATCTGTAGCTCCGGAGCACTTCACAGGGAAGTTGATTCTTCCGGGCAAACCTCAGTGCCTCATGTTGGGGCGTAGTCTTTCCTGAAGGGATTTTTATGAAGAAGAGCCAAATCATTCGCCGCCGTGGCACCTCCGTTGCTGCGGCAGCATTGTCTTTCGCTCTGGTTGCGCCGT
Organism: Corynebacterium imitans; assembly: GCF_000739455.1. Lineage (NCBI taxonomy): Bacteria > Bacillati > Actinomycetota > Actinomycetes > Mycobacteriales > Corynebacteriaceae > Corynebacterium > Corynebacterium imitans. The sequence continues at coordinate 1,631,292 of NZ_CP009211.1, read as the reverse complement.
TTGCGCAGCCCGTGGCAGTTGCGCAAGATGTGTCTGCTGCTGTCTCTGAAGCTGGGTCGGTGAATGCGCCCGCTCAGCCAGCAAGCGGCGACAAGGATTCGTACGACGCAATCTACTCGCCCGGAGTAGTCAATGGTAAGAAGACTGTTTCAGGTACGGTCCTGTTCTACGACCAGTTCCCGGGATCGTCGAATGGTAATACCGCTGCAAAGGGTGACTTTGGTAAGGCACTGCCGGCAGCCGGCTCCGGTGTGGGCGAGAACTTTAAGGGCGCGACTGTGTACGCGCAGTGGTTTGAGAAGCCGGACAAGGGCAAGTCTGGTAACAATCCAGCGGTTGCTTCGCCGGTGTACAAGACGACTGTGAATGAAGACGGTACGTACGCAATTAACATGCGTCCGTTTATTGATTCTGATGGTAAATACCGTGAGTTTCACGCGCAGTACAACATCGCTGCCGGCGGTCGTGGCCAGAAGGTGAAGATCTGGGTCGACGGCTATGACCGTGACGAATACGAGATGGTCCGTGGCTACGGTGAGCGTCAGGTGCCGGATGGCACTGTCGCGGACACTACTGGTGGTGCCGGCTGGGGCTCCGGTGCGGCTCAGCGCTCCTTGGCTGGTGCGCACCAGGTTTTCGTCAAGCGCGCTAATGCAGAGCAGATGCTTGGCGACGAGTCCGAGTGGCGCAAGATGGATGACACCGAAGTGGCTGCCAATGGTAAAGAGGGGGGGGCCTTCTACGGTAAGGCGTACTGGAACCTGAACCAGGGGCTGGCTGCCCTTGGTCAAAAGGAGGTCGTCGGCGATAAGAATGATCGCCGTATCGAGGGCCTTCAGGTTGTTGCGGCGTACCTTTCCGATAAGGCCGTGCTTGAGATCCAGAAGCACGTTGAGGAGAACAAGGGTACGGAGTACCAAAACCACGACCTGCGTAGCTCCAGCTGGGATGTCAATGATGAGCTGAAGCTGCAGGCTTGGATTAACGAGCAGATCGCGGAGAATCCGGATTGGATCGCTGAGCGCGTCGTCACGGAAACTGACGGCAATGGCGACTACCTGATTCAGTTCAAGGGCACGTACGGTATTAACCCGAATAAGGCAGGCAAGGTTGATCCTGAGCTTGCCGGTACGGTTGCTGACAGCTTTGCGGATGGCGTCTTTACAAATAATCAGATCTCCGGCCGTGCAAATGCGAAGCACGTGAACTGGGATTGGTTGTTTGTTGACGCGCCGAACCTGCCGACCGGTGTGTCTAATATGGGTGCATGGCGTGGAAACGTGTGGCAGGGTCTGACATCTAACCCCTGGGGGATCGCTGATATTGGTGGCGTTGCTGGCACGCCGTACGATATGCGCGGTATGCAGAAGGCGAGCCTGAGCACGAACTACAATGTAGGTTCGTGGGATATGGCGTTGATGCCGAACCAGATCCACTTTGAGGTGGATAAGTATGACTCCTTGACGAACTTTGCTCGTCCGGGGGATAAGACTCACGCGTTTACCAACGGTCTTCCTGGCTTCAACCTGAGTGCTCTCTACCAGGTTGAGTGGACGGATAGTGACGGCAATGTGGTTAACACCTGCAAGGCTGTTGATGCTGAGGGCAACCTGATTGAAGATGAGGACTCGCTGGGTATGCCGGCGAAGTCTGATGGTTCTCTGCCGAACTGTGAGATCACGGTTCCGGAGGATCTTGACAAGGTGATGACGTACACGGCGACCCTGTATGGCATCGATGCCAATGGTGACCGAATTGCTCTCGCGTCCGACTCGTTTACTGCATTGGTGAAGACGGCTGCTGAGGTTTCTCCGCAGTATGATCCGACGTTTGCTGAGGTCGGCACTGAGGCGACGACTGGTGAGCCGAAGTTCGTTGATGCGTTGTCGGGTGAGCCGATTGATCCGGCTGATGAGCGTCTTGCAGATGCACATTACGTTTTGCACAAGGATGCGTTGCCGGAAGGCTGGGTCGCTGATATCGACGCTGAGACCGGTGTGATTACGGTTACGCCTGGTGCGAATGGTATCGACGGTGAGGAACTCAAGCCTGGTGACACGGTAAACCTTCCGGTTCGTGTTGAGTACGCCGACAAGACTGCTAATGGTGCATACGCGCCGATCGTGATCGGTAAGCAGGCAGACTTCTTCGAGCCGAAGTACGACAATAAGCTTGTTGTTCCTGGTGAGGAGACGAAGTCTCCGCCGACCTTTACTGACAAGAACGGTAAGGGCGTTGATGTTCCTGAGGGTTCGGAGTTCGCGATCCCGGAGGACTTCCAGGCTCCAGAGGGTTACACCGTTGACATCGACCCGGCCACCGGTGAGATCACCGTGACTGTTGATGGCGTCAACAAGGACACCGCTGAGAAGTTTGATGTTCCGGTAACAGTGACCTACAAGGATGGTTCCACTGATGAGGTGACCGCACCGTTCTATCTGGATACTGATGGTGACGGTAAGCCGGACCTTGATGAGGGCATCAAGGATGAGGACGGCAACGTCGTCGTCGAAGGCGATGATGACGACGACAACGATGGTGTCTCTGATGAGGACGAGAAGAACCAGGGTACGGATCCGAAGGATTCGAACTCTGTCCCGTCGACTATCAAGGACATTGAGGACAAGTCTGGCACTGTTGGTGAGCCGATCGATTCGTTCAAGATCGAGGTTGACAACGTTCCGACTGATGGTTCGGTCAAGGTTGACGGTCTGCCGGATGGCGTGACCTACGATCCGGAGACTGGTGAGGTTTCTGGTACGCCGGAGAAGGCTGGTAAGTCTACGGTGACCGTGACTGTCCTGGATAAGGATGGCAACCCGGTCAAGGGTGCTGACGGTAAGCCGGTTACTGAGACGTTTGAGTTCGACGTCAAGGATAAGGAAGTTCCGCCAACTCCGGATACGACTGAGGACAAGGACAAGTACGAGCCTGAGTACAAGCCTGGTTCTGGTAAGCCGGGTGAGGACGTCACGGTCGACAAGCCTGACTTCAAGGACAAGGACGGTAACCCGACCACTGCTCCTGATGGCACGGAGTTCACCCCGGGTGACAACGCGCCTGAGGGTGTGAAGGTCGATGAGAACACTGGTGAGATCACTGTTCCTGTTCCTGAGGGTGCGACCCCGGGTGACAAGATCACTGTTCCTGTTGAGGTGACCTACCCGGATGGTTCGAAGGACAACGTTGATGTCACCGTCACGGTTGACGAGCCTGACGCTAAGGACAAGGACGCTGACTCCTTTGAGCCTGAGTACAAGCCTGGTTCTGGTAAGCCGGGTGAGGACGTCACGGTCGACAAGCCTGACTTCAAGGACAAGGACGGTAACCCGACCACTGCTCCTGATGGCACGGAGTTCACCCCGGGTGACAACGCGCCTGAGGGTGTGAAGGTCGATGAGAACACTGGTGAGATCACTGTTCCTGTTCCTGAGGGTGCGACCCCGGGTGACAAGATCACTGTTCCGGTTGAGGTGACCTACCCGGATGGTTCGAAGGACAACGTTGACGTCACGGTGACGGTTGAAGACCCGAACTCTGACGCTGCGAAGTCCGTTCCGGAATACGGTCTGACCCCCGTTGAGGCTGGCAAGACCGAGAAGGCTGATCCGTTCAAGGGCAAGTCTGATGTTCCGGTGAAGGAAGCAGAGGGCACCCCGTCTGCTGGTTCCGACGACTGGAAGTTCAAGACGGACAAGTCCTCTGGTGTTGTTGAGGCGACTGCCCCGACCTACGACAAGGTCGGCGAGAAGATTGCTGAGAAGCTGCCGGAGATCCAGAGCCACGAGGCCGGTAAGCGTTGGGATGAGTTCGTCAAGGAGTTCACCCCGTTTGCGAAGCCGAGTGTGGATGTGAACTTCGAATACAACGATGGTTCCAAGAACTCTGATAAGGCTGACTTCGATCTGGTCGGTAAGGACGGCAAGTCCCTGCTGACGCCGGATGGTGACTTCGATGGTGACGGTATTTCCAACCGTGACGAGATCGAGAAGGGTTCCAACCCGTCGAATGCCAATAGCGTCCCGGATACTCAGGCACCGACGATTGACCCGGTTGCGCCTGGTGATCGGGAGATCACGGGTAAGGATGATCGTCCGAACACCTCGATTTCTGTGACCATTCCGGGTGTGGATAAACCGATCGAGACCACGACGGATGAGAACGGCAACTGGAAGGTTGACGTTCCGTCTGATGTGGAGCTCAACCCCGGTGACAAGATCACGGTGACGGATGAGGCCGGCAACTCTGCTGAGGCGACGGTTGAGGATACGAAGGCTCCGTCCATCAACGAGATCAAGCCTGGTGACAAGACCGTCTCCGGTAAGGGTGATCGTCCGAATGAGGAAATCACGGTAACCTTCCCGGGTGGCAAGACTGTCACGACCACCACGGATGAGAACGGTAACTGGAAGGTCAACGTTCCGTCTGGTGTGGAGCTGAAGCCGGGCGACAAGGTCACTGCGACCGATGGTGCTGGTAACAAGGCGACTGCTCAGGTTGGCATCGACGCTGGTAAGTGTGCGGCGACTGCTGTGGGCTTCGGTCTGCCGCTGATCGCGCTGATCCCGATTGGTCTGGCTACCCAGATGCAGATCCCGGGTCTGTCTGACTTCGTTGCTCAGGCAAACGCCCAGATCCAGGCTGCGAACACGCAGATTCAGCAGCAGGCTGGCCTGTTCAACCCGCAGCTGGCTGCACAGGTTGATGCGGTCAACCAGCAGCTTGGTAAGTTCGGCGCCGATGTGGCTACCGTTGCTGGTGGTCTCGCGCTGATCGCGGCTGGCATCCTGGCCGGCACGCTGATCTACGACAACTGCTCCCCGAACGGTGCCAGCAGCTCTGTCAAGGATCTGGAGCTGAAGGGTTCCTCCGGGAAGACCTACGCTGGTTCCTCCAAGGATGAGAAGCCGGCAAAGCAGGAGGGTTCTTCTGAGAAGAAGTAAGCCTAGCTAGCGGCTCACCTTGAGTCCCGCGATGCCCCGCACCCCCACTTGGGGTGCGGGGCATCACGCATTTCCAGCAACCTGCAGCGCAGTACGCACGATTGATGCCCAGTGTTAGGCTTGCTGGCCATGGAGCTCAACATCGGAAGAGTCGTGAAATCGCACGGCATTAAAGGCGAAGTCGCAGTCGAAGTCACTACCGACGACCCGGACGTCCACTTCGCCGTCGGGGAAACGCTCACCGGCAAGCAGGCGGGCAAAGAGGTTGAGCTCACCGTCAAAACCATGCGCCCGCACCAGAAGCGCCTGCTTGTCAGCTTCGAAGAGGTCCCGGACCGCACCGCCGCCGACAGTCTCCGCAGCATGAAGTTCTTCGCGGAGCCTTTGGAGCACGACGCCGAGGAGGACGGCTATTACGACCACGAGCTCACGGGGCTCGAGGTGCGTATGGATGGTACGCGCATCGGCGAGGTGACAGGCGTGATGGATACCCCGAACCGCAAGATCCTCGAGGTGGACTACCAGGGCAGGGAAGTGCTCATCCCCTTCGTCATGGACATCGTCCCCGAGGTGGACCTGGAGCAGGGCTACCTGACCATCACTCCGCCGGAGGGCCTGCTCGATGTCTAGCACCCCGCAGCTGCGCCTCGACGTGGTGACCATTTTCCCCGAATACTTAGAGCCGCTGCGGCACGCGCTGCTGGGCAAGGCGATTGAGCAAGGGATTCTGGAGGTCGGCGTGCACGACCTGCGGCAGTGGGGCGAGGGCAACCACAAGTCTGTCGACGCCCCGCCGCTCGGTGGAGGCCCCGGCATGGTGATGAAGCCGGAGGTGTGGGGCCCAGCGCTCGACGCGGTCGCGCACCGCGACGCTGACGTCGAGACGCTCACCACCGCTGCCGCACACCGCAACGACAAGGTCCGGCACGACGAACGCCGCGGCGTCAAAGCCCGGCCCTACGAAGCCCGCGACGTGTGCGAGGGCGAGGACCCTGAAGCGCCGCTATTGCTCGTGCCCACGCCGGCGGGCGCGCCATTTACGCAGTCGGACGCGCAGGCTTGGTCGCGCGAGCGGCACATCGTGGTGGCCTGCGGTCGCTACGAGGGGATTGATCAGCGTGTCTTCGAAGAGGCCACGGTCCGCTACCGGGTGCGTGAGGTCTCCATCGGGGACTACGTGCTCATCGGCGGCGAGGTCGCAGCCCTTGTTATCGCTGAGGCCGTCACAAGGCTCATCCCGGGCGTGCTGGGCAATACCCAGAGCCACGAGGACGACAGCTTCTCCGATGGGCTACTCGAGGCACCCAGCTACACCACGCCGCGCACCTGGCGAGGCATCGCAGCACCCGAGGTGCTGACCTCCGGCGACCACGGCAAAGTTGATAAGTGGCGCAGGCAGGCCTCACTGAAGCGTACGCAGGGTGTGCGTCCGGATCTCATTGCGCAGGCGCGCCAGGCCGGGGAGCTCGACGAGGACGACGTGTTCTTCCTCGATTCCCGCCCGGTGCGTACGGTGCTCGACGTGCTCATCGACCCGCAGGCGTGGCCCAAGGTGCGCAAACGCATGCGCCGCGCGCTGGCCAAGGCGGGCTACCGCGTCGAAGATGCGACCCTCACCGAGCGCAAAGGTGCTGTCTGCTTCGAGCCTTCCATGTTGGAGCAGGCCTACGAGCGCGAGCACGGCCGCCCGCCGAACGTCCCGCTGTGCGAGCTTGAAATCACGGGCCGCACTACGCTGAGCAACGCGGAAGCTACCGAGGCCGTGGTCGCGGCCCTGCCGTGGGGTACCCAGTGGGTCGGGGCGACCCGGCCAGTAGAATCACAACAATGACATCTCTCGCAGCGACAATCGCGACAGAACTCAACGTACAACCGCACCAGGTCGAGGCAGCGCTCAAGCTGCTCGCTGAGGGCAACACCGTCCCGTTTATCTCCCGCTACCGCAAGGAAGCTACCGGCGGGCTCGATGACGCGCAGCTGCGCCACATCGAAGAACGCCACACCTATCTTGTGGAGCTGGAAGAGCGCAAGCAGACCGTCATCGAGGCCATCGAGGAGCAGGGCAAGCTTAACGACGAGCTCAAGCGCCAGATCCTCGACGCGGAGACCAAGGCCCGTGTGGAGGACCTCTACCTGCCGTACAAGAAGCGCCGCAAGACGAAGGCGGATATCGCCCGCGAGGCCGGGCTTGAGCCGCTGCTGGACCAGCTTATTAGCGCTCCCTGCACCGACCCCGAGACGCTCGCGCAGGACTTCCTCTGCGAGGGGTTTGCGGAGACGAAGGCCGCCCTCGACGGGGCGCGCGCCATCCTGGTCGACCGCTTCGCCACCGACGCCGACCTGGTTGGCGAGGTCCGCGAGCGGCTCTACACCACGGGCACGATGCGCTCCGCGGTCGTCGAAGGCAAGGAGGCAGAAGGCGCGAAGTTCAAGGACTACTTCGAGTACAACGAGCCCTTCGAGTCGCTGCCCTCGCACCGCATCCTCGCGCTCCTGCGCGGGGAGAACGAGGGCGTGCTCACGCTCGACCTGGACGCGGGCGATGAGTCGGTCTATCAGGGCATGATTGCTGAGCGCTTCGAGCTGCCCGTTGAGGACAGCGAGTGGCTGGCTAAGGCGGTCAAGTGGGGTTGGCGGACCAAGCTGCAGGTCTCTGCCAACCTGGACACGCGTGTCCGGCTCAAAGAGAAGGCCGAAGAAGGCGCGCTCGAGGTATTCAAGACGAACCTGCGCGACGTGCTGCTTGCCGCGCCCGCCGGCCAGCGCGCAACCCTCGCTTTGGATCCGGGCTACCGCAACGGCGTGAAGTGCGCGGTTATCGACGGCACCGGCAAGGTGCTTGACACCACGATCGTCTACCCGCACCAGCCGCAGAACCAGTGGCAGCAGGCGGTGCAGACGCTGTCCTCGCTGTGCGCGCAGCACGCGGTGGAGCTGATCGCGGTGGGCAACGGTACCGCCAGCCGTGAGTCGGAAAAGCTCGCCGGGGAGGTCGCGGACCTGATCGCAGAGGCGGGCGGCGCGCGGCCGACGCCGGTCGTGGTCTCGGAGTCGGGTGCTTCGGTGTACTCGGCAAGCGAGATCGCCGCCGAGGAGTTCCCGGATATGGACGTCTCTCTGCGTTCCGCTGTCTCCATCGCCCGCCGCCTGCAGGACCCGCTCGCGGAGCTGGTGAAGGTGGACCCGAAGTCCATCGGTGTGGGCCAGTACCAGCACGACGTGAACCAGGCCGCGCTCGCGCGCACGCTCGATGCCGTGGTGGAAGACGCCGTGAACTCGGTGGGCGTAGATGTGAACACGGCATCGGCGCCGCTGCTGGAGCGAGTTGCCGGGGTGAGCGCGACGATCGCGAAAAACATCGTCGCCTACCGCGACGAGCACGGCTCCTTTGCCTCGCGCAAGGAGCTGGGCAAGGTGCCGCGCCTTGGACCGAAGGCCTTTGAGCAGTCCGCGGGCTTTTTGCGTATCCAGGGCGCGGCCGATCCGCTCGACGCCTCCGCCGTCCACCCCGAGGCCTACCCGGTGGTCAACCGCATCGCCGCGTCCACCGGGCTGGATACCAAGGGACTCATTGGCAACAGTGCGGTGCTGACGAAGCTGCGCCCGGCCGATTTCGCCGACGAGACCTTCGGCGTGCCCACTGTCACCGACATTATCGCGGAGCTGGACAAGCCGGGCCGCGACCCGCGCCCCGAGTTCAAGACCGCCACCTTCAAGGAGGGCGTAAACAAGGTTTCCGACTTGACCCCGGGCATGATCCTCGAGGGCACGGTCACCAACGTCGCCGCCTTCGGCGCGTTCGTGGACGTGGGCGTACACCAGGACGGCCTGGTCCACGTCTCCGCGATGAGCCACAAGTTCGTCAACGATCCGCACGACGTGGTGCGCTCGGGCGAGGTGGTCAAGGTCAAGGTGATGGACGTCGATGTGGAGCGCCAGCGTATCGGGCTGAGCCTGCGGCTTGACGACGAGCCGGGCCAGGAACCCAAGCGCGGCGGCGGCAAGCCTGCGCAGTCGCGTGGTGGGAAGCGCCGGGGTGGGGGACGACGTGGCGTCGACAAGCAGAAGGCCCCTGGCGGTTCGATGGCCGATGCGCTCAAGCGTGCCGGATTTGGGAAATAGGGTCTCGCCTGTGTAGACTTGCGTAGGTTGTTGTAGGCGACATGAACCAGCCGAGCGCCCTTGAATGGGAAAAGCCGCTAGGGTCCTCTGTCCTTAAACGTAAAGGATTGCTTGACATGAGCAACGGCATTATTGATCTTGTAGACGCAGGCCAGCTGCGCGACGACATTCCGGACTTCCGCCCGGGCGACACGCTCGACGTGCACGTGAAGGTGATCGAGGGCTCGGTCACCCGTACCCAGGTCTTCACCGGCTTCGTTGTGCGTCGTCAGGGTGGCGGCATCCGCGAGACCTTCACGGTCCGCAAGGTCTCCTTCGGCATCGACGTGGAGCGTACCTTCCCGGTGCACTCCCCGAACATTGAGAAGATCGAGGTTGTCCGCAAGGGTGACGTCCGCCGTGCGAAGCTGTACTACATGCGCGATCTGCGTGGTAAGGCAGCTCGTATTAAGGAGCGTCGCTAAGCTTTTACAGCTTCGGCTCACGCCCCGCACGCCAGGTATTGGTGTGCGGGGCGTTTTGCTTGGGCTGCTAAAGTGTGCGGAGTGACCAACGTGAATGGAAATCCGAGCGGCTTAAACCCAGAGCCGGAGTACCCCCGCGACACCACTGTGTCGGCAGCGCACGCAGCGCCTGCAGCTGATGAGCACGCGCCCGAAAAAGAGAGCAAGAAGGAAATGCCGTGGTACGTGGAAATCCCCATGGTCATCGTGCTCACGCTGGTGTTTATCTTCCTTATCCAGACCTTCATCGGGCGCCTTTACGTCATCCCCTCGGGTTCGATGGAGCCGACCCTGCACGGCGAGGACGGTTCGGGCGACCGCATCTTCGTGGAGAAGATCACCTACGCGTTCAACGACCCGAAGCCGGGAGATGTGATCGTGTTTAAGGGCACCGACTCCTGGAATACCGGCTTTTCCACTAACCGCTCCGACAACACTTTCGTCCGCGGCCTGCAGGAGGCTGGATCCTGGGTGGGGCTTGTGCCGAAGGATGAGAACACGCTGGTCAAACGCATCATCGCTGAGGGCGGCCAGACCGTGTCCTGCCAGGAAGGCGACTCGGCGGTCATGGTGGACGGGGCACCGATCAACCAGGACTACATGATGCAGCCCTCCTACTACCCGGTCGATCCCACCACGGGCTCGGATGCGTGCGGCGGGCCCTACTTCGGCCCGGTCGAGGTGCCCGAGGATCATTACTTCATGATGGGTGATAACCGCACCAACTCCGCGGATTCCCGCTACCACCTTGGCGACGGGCTCGAGGGCACGATCCCGCGCGAGAACATCCGCGGCAAGGTGCTCGGCATCGTCTTCCCGCTGAACCGTTTCGGCGGCGTGGAGAGCCCGGACATCCTGCAGTAGCGCATGGGGCGTGTTCGCAGGCTAAAGCAGCTGCGCACCTACGAGGTCGCACTGCACAAGGCGGGCCTGGGGCCTGTCGCGGGTGTCGACGAGGCAGGCCGCGGTGCCTGCTTCGGGCCGATCACGATCGCGGCGTGCGTGCTGCCGCCCGAGCCGCTGCGCGCGCTGGAGGGGCTGACGGATTCGAAGAGGTTGACGGCGCGGCGTCGAGAAGCACTCTTTGCCCCGATCATGGAGCTGAGCTTGGCGCATGCGATCGTGCACATCCCGGCCGGCGAGATCGACCACCGGGGGATCCAAGCCGCGAACCTGGACGGGGCGCGCCGCGCGGTTGCCCAGCTTGGAGTGCAGCCGGGCTATGTGCTTGTCGACGGCTTCCGCATCCCCGGCATGCCTGTAGCGCAACTGCCAGTCATCGGCGGGGACGCCGCAGCGCGCTGTATCGCGGCGGCAAGTGTGCTGGCCAAGGTGAGCCGGGACCGGCTCATCGCGGAGATGGACGAGGCATACCCCGGCTACGGGTTGGCAGGCCACAAGGGCTACGGGACGAAGGTGCACATGGATGCGGTGCGCCGCCACGGCGCGACACCTGAACACCGTTATAGTTATGCCAACGTCAAAGAGGCGCACGAGGTCTACACAAAAGGGGTGCTTTGATGAGCGCTGAGGAACTGGATAACTACGAGGCCGAAGTAGAACTCTCGCTGTACCGCGAGTACCGGGATGTGGCCAGCCAGTTCTCCTACGTCGTTGAGACTGACCGCCGCTTCTACCTGGCCAACGCGGTCGAGCTGATCCCGCACACCGAGGGCAGGGACGTCTACTACGAGGTCCGCATGTCGGATTGCTGGGTGTGGGACATGTACCGCGCTGTGCGCTTTGTCCGCTACGTCCGCGTGATTACGTTCAAGGACGTCAACATCGAGGAGCTGGACAAGCCGGATCTCACCTTCCCGGATCCGCGCTAGAAGTTTTTCGGCGCGCAAGGGAACCGGCGGGCCTGTTTCGGAGTCTAACTAGGTACGGCGTGTGCGAACGCACCGCAAAACAAACCTAGTGACTTTGGGAGGGGCCATGCACCACACGACTTTTGCCAATCAGTACGAGCTCGGCTACGCCGGCGAAGCCAGCGCGATTTCCTTTTACGAGCAGGCCGGCTACGAGCTGCTCGCGCACCGCGCGCGATGTAGATCCGGCGAGCTCGACCTGATCTTCCTTGCACCCGACGGGGCAGTCGTGTGCGTGGAGGTAAAAACTCGCCGCAGCACCAGCTTCGGCGCCGCGGAGGCAGTGACCTCGAAGAAACTCGCCACGATGCGCCGCTGCGCGGCGGAGTGGCTCGCGGGTCATGAGCACGACTATCGCGAGGTGCGATTCGACGTCGTGGAGGCGCTTTTCGACGGCACCGAGTTCCACCTCCAGCGCTACCAGGGGGCCGAAGATGGCGCTTGCTAGCACACAAACTGCAACGGTAGAAGGTGTCCACGCCCACCCGGTGACCGTGGAGGCCAACGTCGGTCCGGGCCTGCCGGGCATGCACATGGTGGGGCTGGGCGACGCGGCGGTGAAAGAGTCGCGCGAGCGCATCCGCACCGCGGTGGCCAATGCGGCGCTGCCGTGGCCGCGCACGAAGATCATGGTCTCACTCTCGCCCGCGCACCTACCGAAGGCGGGCTCGCACTTTGACCTGCCCGTCGCCGTCGCGGTGCTGGGCAGTCTGGATCCGCGCGCCCAAGTGCGGTTGCGCTCGACGATGCTGCTCGGCGAGCTGGCTCTCGACGCCACGCTACGCCGGGTCGAGGCGATCCTGCCGATGCTCCTTCAGGCGCGCCAGCGTCAAAACATCGAGACCATCATCATCCCGCGCGCGAATCAGCACGAGGCCGCGCTGGTGGGCGATCCCCGTATCCGCTTAGCTGATTCGCTGGGGGAGGTGTTCGCGTTCCTGACTGGCGGGCCGGAGTTGGAGGCCGTTTCCCAGGAGTTCGCTTGCGCGGCGAGTCCGAGCGGCCCGGACTTTCGCGATATTGCGGGCCAGGCGCACGAACGCGCCGCCTTCGAGGTAGCGGCCGCGGGCGGCCACCACGTAATGCTGGTGGGCCCGCCCGGCACCGGCAAGTCCATGCTAGCTGAGCGCCTGCCGTCGATCCTGCCACCTTTGACCCAGCATGAGCGCATCGAGTGCACCTCGCTGCACCAGGCCGCGGGTATCTCGCGCGGCGAGGTCGTGGCTAACCGGCCTTTCATTGCCCCACACCCCTCGCTGACCAAAACGATGCTGCTTGGCGGGGGTGCGCACAACCCTGCGCCGGGCGCGGTAAGCCAGGCCCACCACGGAGTCCTATTTCTTGACGAGGCCTCCGAGATCCCCGCTCGAGTCCTCGACGCCCTGCGCATCCCACTCGAGCAGCAGGAGGTAAGGCTCACCCGTGGCAAGCGCACCGTGGTCTTCCCGGCCAGCTTCCAGCTCATCATGGCTGCCAATCCCTGCCCCTGCGGGCAGGAGCAAGAAAAATGCCGCTGCCACCCCAGTGAGCGGGCCCGCCACCTGGCGAACATCTCCGGCCCGCTGCGCGACCGGCTGGACGTCTTCTGCCGCACCACCCAGGCCGCAGCCGTCTTAAGCCCCGAAGGAGCCGAGTCCAGCGCGATCATTGCCGAACGCGTGGCCTGTGCCCGCGAGCGCGCCGCCGCCAGGTGGGGTGCGCCTTTGACCAACGCGCAGGTGGCCTCTACGCTGCTGCGCCGCGAGCACCCAGCCGACGAGGCTGGCATGACCTTCCTCGAACACCGCCTCGGCCACGGTGAACTTACCCAGCGCGGCGTGGACAAGGTGCTCAAGCTCGCCTGGACGCTCGCGGACCTGGAGGCCGCAGCCGTCCCCGACATCGACCACGTCGCCCGCGCCTGCGAGCTGCACGCCCCGCGTCTTGAGGAGCGTGCCGCATGAGCGCATTGACGTCTTGGGCGTACCTCTCGCGGGTCATCGAGGGCCCATCGACACACCTCCAGGAGCTGCTGCGCGCCGGGCGAGACGCCGACGAGATCGCCCGCGGCATCCGCCACCGGGCCTCCTGGCTCGGCCCGCTTTTACGCACCACCGAGCGCCGTTACGACTGGGACCGGCCAGAAGAAGACTTGGAGCAGGCGCACTCGCTTGGCTACGCCCTGCTCACCCCGGAAGCACCCGGCTGGCCCGGCACACGCATCGAGGAGTCCTTTGTCCGCGGCGCGTTCGCAAGCCGGGAGAATATGGACACCCCCATCGCGGACGCCGCCGCCCCGCACGCGCTTTGGGTGCGCGGTGCGCACGATTTAGCGCAGCTGTGCGAGCAGTCCGTCGCGTTTGTGGGCACCCGTGCCGCCACCGCCTACGGGCACCAGGCCACCCAGGACCTGGTCACCTCGATAGCCAAGCACAGATACACGGTGATCTCCGGCGGTGCGATCGGCATTGACACCGTCGCACACGAGGCCGCGCTCGCCGCGCGCACCCCGACGGTGGTGGTCGCCGCCTGCGGGCCGGGCGTCACCTATCCGCGGCGCAACGAGCGCCTCTTTGACCGGATCGTGGCGGCGGGTGGTTCTGTTGTGTCGGAATATCCGCCGGGCGTGACCCCGGATCGGCATCGCTTCCTTACCCGGAATCGCCTGGTCGCCGGGCTTTCGCTTGGCAGCGTGGTGGTGGAGGCTGCCTTTCGCTCCGGTGCGCTGAACACCCTGAAGTGGGCCCGCTACTACAACCGGCAGGCGATGGCGGTGCCCGGATCGATCCTGGGTGCAGGCTCCCTGGGCGCGAACCTGGCTATCCGCAACGGCAGCGCCACCATGGTGCTCAACGGCGAGCAGATCCATGCCCAGCTTGGTCAGCTCGGCGCATCAGAGGGCGAGGAGCAGCTCGAACTCGAATACGCGGCGAACCCCGTCCAGCAGCTGAGCCACAACGAGCTGCGCATCTACGACGCCACGCCGCCGCACGATACCCAGGCACGCGAAGCCGAAGAGATCGCTGCAAGCGCCGGAATGAGCACCGGGCTGACAGTCCACCTGCTCATGGAGCTCGAGCGCCGCGGACTCGTCCAGCGCAACCGGCGGGTGTGGTCCCGCACCCAGACGTAACTCGCGGGGGCCAAGTACACTCATGTGACATGAGTGATGTTGGCACGCAGTTTCTCGCTGCCGCGGCGGACTACACCGACTACGCGCGCACGGTGCAGAGCCGCTCGGAAAACACCGTCAAGGCGTACGCGGCAGACCTGCGCTCGCTCGGCGGCTACGTGCGCACACTCGACGAGTTCACCCTGGACACGCTGCGCACCTGGCTTGCCGACGCCGCCCGCGCCGGCAAAGCCCGCACCACCATCGCCCGCCGCACCGCCACCGCGCGAGGGTTTTCCACGTGGGCCTACAAGCAAGGGCTTATCGACGCCGACGTCGCCGCCCGCCTGGTCACCTCCCAGGTCTCCCGTCCGCTTCCTACCGTGGTCAACCCCGATCGCGCAGGTGCACTCGTCGAGGCCGAAACCGCCGACGACGCCCACCCCGCCGAAGCCTTACGCGACCGCGCAATGCTCGAACTGCTCTACGCCACCGGCATGCGCGTCGGCGAACTCACCGGCTTAGACGTTGGCGACCTCGACTTCGACCGCCAGGTTGCCCGAGTCACCGGTAAGGGCAACAAGCAGCGCACCGTGCCGTTTGGCACACAGGCGAGCCTGGCCGTGCAGGACTGGCTGGAGCAGGGGCGCGACGAGCTGGCTGGGGAGACGCGCGCCCTGTTCGTTGGCAGCCGCGGTGCGCGTATCGACCAGCGGCAGGTGCGCCGGATTGTGGAGCGCGCCGGGCAACGGGCAGGGTTGACTGACATCACGCCACACACCCTGCGCCACACCGCGGCCACGCACACCCTTGAGGGCGGTGCGGACCTGCGTGTGGTCCAGGAAATGCTCGGGCATTCGAGCCTGCAGACCACGCAGATCTACACGCACGTCTCCGCTCAGCGACTGCGCCGCGTCTACGAGCAGGCGCACCCACGGGCCTAAGCGTCAAGCGGTTTGAGCCGGATCTGCGGGGGATCCAGGAGCGTGAGCGGGTCGAAGTAGCCGTCTTTGCCGCGCAGCGCGCCCCAGTGCAGGCCGAGATGCGAGTTGGGGGCGTTGGGTGGGGTGAAGGCGAGGGTGCCGATGGCGTCGCCCTCGGTGACCTCGTCGCCCTTCTTTAGCGTGGTGCGCACCGGCTGGTAGGTGGTGCGAAAGCCCTCCGGGTGATGGATGGAGAGTACCGGTGTGCCGGCTACGGTGCCCGCAAAGTGGACGGTGCCATCTCCCGCGGCGTAGATCGTGTCACCAGGTTCGGCGGCAAGATCCACCCCGCGGTGGCCGGGCTGCCAGTTACGCAACGGGATTTCGGCTGGGCGCAGCACCTGTGAGGCATAGGGTGCGGTGGTGGTGGGGTCCACCCAGGCAAGTGCCGGGGTGGCGGTAATGAGCAGGAGTAGGAGGGTTGTGAGGGTGGCGGTGATGGGGGAATAGGTGGGCGTCGATAAGCATTGCATGCGTCTATGTAAAGCAGATGCTTCGCTTGTTTGGAAGAGCAAGCGAAAAATCTGTGGATAACGCGTGCGAGTTATCCACAATTAGGAGTTGTGGCGTGTGGCGCGTATAGTTGTCCCGGCAGTATGCACGCTTTTGCGCGCAGCTGACTCCGCGCGCCGATAGACGCGAACCGGGCAAAGGTCCCCTCTTAACGGGGTGCACGGTACGCACGGTGCCAGGGTGTGGGATAAAAACCCGCACATAGACCAGTACATAACCGAACTACTTTCTCCAAAGGAGACATTCCCATGGCAGTTGTAACCATGCGCGAACTCCTCGACGCCGGTGTCCACTTCGGCCACCAGACGCGTCGTTGGAACCCGAAGATGCGTCGCTTCATCTTCACCGACCGCAACGGCATCTACGTCATCGACCTGCAGCAGACCCTGACCTACATCGACGAGGCGTTCGAGTTTGTCAAGGAGACCGTTGCGCACGGCGGCACCATCCTGTTCGTCGGCACCAAGAAGCAGGCGCAGGAGTCCATCCAGGAAGAGGCAGAGCGCGTCGGCATGCCGTACGTCACCCACCGTTGGCTCGGTGGCATGCTCACCAACTTCCAGACCGTGTCCAAGCGAATCGCCCGCATGAAGGAACTGCAGGCGATGGACGCAGCCGAGGACGGCTACGCCGGCCGCGGTAAGAAGGAAGTCCTCATGCTCACCCGCGAGCGAGTCAAGCTTGAGCGCGTGCTCGGCGGCATCGCCGACATGACCAAGACCCCGTCCGCACTGTGGATTGTGGACACCAACAAGGAGCACATCGCCGTCAACGAGGCGCAGAAGCTGCGCATCCCCGTTGTTGCAGTGCTGGACACCAACTGCGATCCGGACTTCGTCGACTTCCCGATCCCGGGCAACGACGACGCCATCGGCGCAGTCAAGCTGCTCACCCACGTCGTGGGCGAGGCAGTCATCGCTGGTAAGCAGCAGCGCGAAGAGCGTCAGCTCGCCGCAGCTCGCGACGCCGCAGGCGACAACGACGCTAAGCTGCAGGCAGAGGCCACCGAGGCCGCTGCGCAGGCCGCATCCTCCGACGACGTCTCCGCCGCTGACGCAGCGAAGGCAGCAGCCGCAGCTGAGGCTGCAGCTCCGCAGGAGGTCGCACCGGTCGAGCAGCCGCACGCAGTGCGCGCCGCCGAGCAGGCTAAGCAGGAGGAAGGCTCCGACAAGGAGGCTTAAAAACCTCACCCTTCATTCACCCCGCGTCTTCGGTTCACGTCCGCCCCAGTAGTTGGGCCGGGACGCGAGCGAAGCGCGGGGTGAACTGCGTGAAGGGGACTGTTAGCCGCGTCTAGCATGCCGATGATGAAGAATTCGGCTACCCTTTACACGATTACTTATCACAGCCAACTTGCGTGGCCGTTACCCGTAGTTCTGCGGGAGGCGGTGCGGAAGTTGCACAAACCTTACATGAGGAGGATCGCCCAACAATGGCGAACTACACCGCAGCAGACGTGAAGAAGCTCCGCGAGATGACCGGCTCCGGCATGATGGACTGCAAGAAGGCGCTCGAGGAGACCGGCGGCGACTTTGACAAGGCCGTGGAGAACCTGCGCATCAAGGGCGCGAAGGACGTGGGCAAGCGCGCAGAGCGCAATGCTCTCGAGGGCCTGGTTGCTGTTTCCGGCAACACTATCGTCGAGGTCAACGCAGAGACCGACTTCGTGGCGAAGAACCAGGAGTTCAAGGATCTCGCAGCCAAGATCGCTGACGCTGCCGCAGCAGCGAAGGCAAACTCCGCAGAGGAGCTGGCCAACGCTGACGTTGACGGCCAGACCGCGCACGAGGCGCTCCAGGTGCTCTCCGCCAAGATCGGCGAGAAGCTCGAGCTGCGTCGCGCCGCCACCGTCGAGGGCGCAAACGTTGCCAAGTACCTGCACCAGCGTTCCGCTGACCTGCCGCCGGCCGTTGGCGTGCTCGTTGCCTACACCGGCGACGACGCTGAGGCTGCACACCAGGTCGCGCTGCAGATCGCTGCGATGAAGGCTCGCTTCCTCAAGCAGGAGGACATCCCGGCCGACGTCGTGGAGAAGGAGCGCGCGGTCCAGGAGGAGATCACCCGCAACGAGGGCAAGCCGGAAGCTGCCATCGCCAAGATCGTTGAGGGCCGTATGGGTGGCTTCTTCAAGGACGTCGTCCTGCTCGACCAGCCGTCCCTGGCTGACTCCAAGAAGACGGTGAAGCAGTTCGCCGACGAGCACAACATCGAGATCACCGACTTCGTCCGCTTCGAGGTCGGCCAGGCATAAGGTTTCACCTGCCTAGATTTTTAGCGCCCAGCTCCCTCACCAGGGGGTTGGGCGCTATTTTTGTGCGTTTATCTTCTCGTGCGCTCTCTGGCTAGAATTGTGAGCGAAAAGTTCCACGCACATCCGGCTTTCGTGAAAAGGAGTGTCACACTGTGACTGATATCGCCCCCGACCGCAACGGCTTCAAACGCGTCATGCTCAAGCTGGGCGGTGAAATGTTTGGCGGCGGCAAGGTTGGCATCGACCCGGACGTGGTGGAAAGCGTGGCGTCGCAAATCGCCGAGGTGGCGAAGTCCGGCACCGAGGTCGCCGTGGTCATCGGTGGCGGCAACTTCTTCCGCGGTGCCGAGCTGCAAAAACGCGGGCTGGATCGCGCGCGCTCTGACTACATGGGCATGCTCGGCACCGTGATGAACTGCCTGGCCCTGCAAGACTTCCTGCAGCAGAAGGGCGTGGACTGCCGCGTGCAGACCTCCATCAACATGGCGCAAATCGCCGAGCCGTACTTGCCGCTGCGCGCCGCCCGCCACCTGGAGAAGGGCCGTGTGGTCATCTTCGGCGCGGGCATGGGCATGCCGTACTTCTCCACCGACACCACCGCCGCCCAGCGCGCGCTGGAGATCGGCGCCGAGGTGCTGCTCATGGCCAAGGGCGTGGACGGCGTCTACGACGACGACCCGCGCACCAATCCGGACGCCAAGCTGCTCACCGAGGTGTCGCCGCGAGAGGTCATCGAGCAGGAGCTGAAGGTGGCGGACGCGACCGCGTTCTCGCTGTGCATGGACAACAACATGCCGATTTTGGTGTTCAACCTGCTCAAGGAAGGCAACATCGCGCGCGCGGTTGCGGGCGAGCAGATCGGCACCCTGGTGGCTTAAAGGCTTTGGGGGGCTGCCGGGGACCGTGAAAATTTCTACACAGCAGCCTTCCAGGAATGGCGTTTTCCCAGGTGGAAAATGGATAGGCGAGCTATGTACGTCGAATTTTTCACGCTCTCCTCAAATCCCTAATCCCTCAACCTGCCACGCCAGGTTCAACAGCTCCGTCGCGCTGACCGACGGCGCGCTCGCCCCACCGAGCGCGCCCAGGTGGATCCCGCCGACGGAAATAGCCATGCTGCCGGTGACGTTAAACACCGAGCACCAGGGCGACCACACGGTCTGCTCGTAGAAACTTTCCTCCGGCGTAAGGGACGGAAAGTACCCCAGCTTGGGCGGCGTTCTGCTGAGCGTGGGCGAAAGCACCACGTCCACATCCCACTGCTGCGCCAGCAGGTACGGCAGTGCGTCGATGTGCTCGCGCGCGGCCCGCATATCGGCAGGGGTGACGCGGGAGCCTTCCGCGTTGAGCCACTGGAGGTACTCGTTGTCCAGCGGGTCGATGCTGGTAAAGGAGTGGCGGATGCGGTTGGAGAAGTGCTCGAAGGTTGCACCCGCCTCGCGGTAGGGGCGTATCCGCACCACCTCGTGGTACCGGGATAGTGCAGACGCGACCTGCTCAACAGCGCTGGCGATAGAGGGGGAGAGGTTGGCGGGAGCGAGGAGGGCGTCGAGAAGCAGCCCGATGCGCATGCGGCGGGGCACCGAGGGCTGCATGCCGTAGAGCGCGCACTGGTCGGCCACCGTGCGGGTGAGGAACCCATGGGCCGCCACGTGCGGGGCGGCCGGCTTGAAACCGACGATCCCGCAGGCCGCGGCGGGCACGCGCAGGGAGCCGCCGGCATCGGTGCCGTGGGCGGCGCGCACTTGGCCCTCCGCCACGGCGACGGCGGCACCGGTCGAGGACCCGCCGGGCGTGCAACCCGGGTGAGCGGGCGACTCGAGGACGGGCACGCCGGGGCGCTCCGCGTAGCAGGTCGCTCCCAGCTCCGAGGTGAGCGTCTTGCCCGGGATGGTGGCCCCGGCACCGAGGATCATGTGCACGATCGGGTCGGTGCGCGTGGCGGTGTACGCGCGGGCCGGATTGCCGTTGGTGGTGGGCCAGCCGGCGACATCCGCCGAGTCTTTGACCGGCACTTCCCACCCGGAAAGGCGGGTGCGCGAGCGCGGCTGGGGGCCGGGGTGGGGGAGTGCGAGGTGCGCGCGGTGAGTAAACGCCGAATGCTGCATGGCATAAGTGTAGGAGGCGGGTGTCGCTGGTAGATTAGTGGGGAACGTTTACAACTACAGGTGAGGAAAACCATGATTGATGATGTTCTGTTGGACGCCGAAGAGCGCATGACCGCCTCGGTCGAGCACACCCGCGACGAGCTGGTCACCATCCGTACTGGCCGCGCAAACCCGGCGATGTTCAACGGCGTCATCGCGGACTTCTACGGCGCGCCGACTCCGATCAACCAGATGGCCACGATTTCTGTGCCGGAGCCGCGCATGCTGCTGATCAAGCCCTACGACATGTCCACCCTGCAGGAGATCGAGAACGCGATCCGCAACTCGGACCTGGGCGTCAACCCCACCGACGACGGCCAGGTCATCCGCGTGACCGTGCCGCAGCTGACCGAGGAGCGCCGCCGTGACCTGGTCAAGACCTCCAAGCAGAAGGGCGAGGAGGGCAAGATTGCCATCCGTAACGTGCGCCGCCAGGGCATGGAGTCGCTGAAGAAGATCCAGAAGGACGGCGACGCGGGCGAGGACGAGGTCAAGACCGCGGAGCAGTCGCTGGACAAAACGACCCAGACCTACGTCGCGCAGATTGATGAGCTGGTGCAGCGCAAGGAAGACGAGCTGATGGAGGTCTAATCCTCCTGCCCAGTCCAGGTCGATCATTCAATCAGCGAGGCGAAAGTGCAATCACTGAGTTCCGAGGCGTCCAAGTGGCCACAGATCCGCCTGAAGCCTCCGACCCCGAAGAATAACGCGGGTCGTAACCTGCCGGTGGCGATCGCCACGGCGCTCGTGCTGGGGGCGTTGGTGATTGCCGCGCTGTTGATTGGTCCTTACGCCTGGTACCCGCTTGTCGCCGTCGCTGTTGCGTTGGCGATGTGGGAGGTGCTCACCCGCCTGCGCGAGGTGGGCTACCAGCAGCCGCGCACCTTGCTAATTATCCTTGGCCAAATCATGCTGTGGGCGTCCGCGCCGTACGGCACGGCGGGCCTGGTCACTGGGTTCGCCTTCACCGCGCTCTTCCTCATGTTCTACCGACTGTTCCACAACGGCCGACAGCGCACTCCGGAAAACTACTTGCGTGACACCGCGGTGGGCATTTTTGTGCTGGTGTGGATCCCGTTGTTCGGCAGCTTTGCTGCCATGATCTCGCTTATCGACGAGGGCTCGCTCCCCGCCAGCCGCTTCATCGCCGCTTTCATGCTGTGCGTTGTGGCGAGCGACGTCGGTGGCTACGCGGCCGGCGTCATGTTTGGCTCGCACCCGATGGCACCGGCGATCAGCCCGAACAAATCGTGGGAAGGTTTCGCAGGCTCGGTGTGCTTTGGCGTGCTTACGGGCATTGCAGTGGTGCACTTCCTTATTCAGGGCCCGTGGTGGATGGGCATCATCTTAGGCATTGCTTTGGTGCTGTGCGCCACGATGGGTGACCTGGTGGAAAGCCAGTTCAAGCGCGAGCTGGGTATCAAGGACATGTCCAACTTGTTGCCGGGCCACGGCGGGCTGATGGATCGTCTCGACGGCATGTTGCCGGCGGCGAGTGCGACCTACATGTTGCTGAACGCCGCAGCGATTATGAACCCGTTCTAGCGGATTAGAAAAGTGTCGCTCTACGTGCAAGAATGGCTGCATTATGAGCGATGTACCGAAGATCCAATTGCTGACGCCGAAGCGCGGCATGCCGCCAAAGCACTTCGCGGACCTGTCCAAGCAAGAGCGCATCGACAAGCTGAAAGAGCTGGGGCTGCCGAAGTTCCGCGCCGACCAGATCGCCCGCCACTACTACGGCAAGTTTGAGGCCGACCCGTCGACCATGACGGATCTGCCCGAGGCTCAGCGCCAGTTGGTCAAGGACGAGCTGTTTCCCACTCTGCTCAACCCCGTTCGCACGGTGGAAACCGATGAGGGGGACACCACCAAGACGCTCTGGCGTCTCCACGACGGGATTCTTCTCGAGTCCGTCCTCATGCGCTACCCCGACCGCGCCACGCTGTGCATTTCCTCTCAGGCAGGTTGCGGCATGGCGTGTCCGTTCTGCGCCACGGGCCAGGGCGGGCTGGACCGCAACCTGTCGACGGCAGAAATCGTCGACCAGGTCCGCGCCGCCGCCGCAATGATGGCAGCAGAAGGCTCGCGCCTGTCCAACATCGTGTTCATGGGGATGGGGGAGCCGCTGGCCAACTACAACCGGCTCATGTCCGCGGTCCGCCAGATCACCCAGCCCAGCCCGGACGGCTTCGGCATCTCCCAGCGCAACGTGACCATCTCTACGGTCGGTCTGGCACCCCAGATCCGCCGGCTTGCCGACGAGGGCCTGTCCGTCACCCTCGCCGTCTCGCTCCACACGCCTGATGACGAGCTGCGTGACTCCCTCGTGCCGATCAATAACCGGTTCGCGGTCTCCGAGGTGCTCGACGCCGCTGCCTACTACACCGACCAAACCGGCCGACGCGTCTCCATCGAGTACGCCCTGATCCGCGACATCAACGACCAGGATTTCCGCGCGGACATGCTGGGTAAGAAACTGCACAACGCGCTCGGGTCCCGTGTCCACGTCAACCTGATCCCGCTGAACCCGACCCCGGGCTCGAAGTGGGACGCCTCCCCGCGCGAGCGCCAGGACGAGTTCGTGCGCCGCGTGATCGCCCAGGGCGTGACCTGCACGGTCCGCGACACCAAGGGGCAAGAGATCGCCGCCGCCTGCGGTCAGCTCGCCGCCGACGAGAAGACGGGGTAGGCGCGGTCGTAGGCGTGGTCGTTGGGGTTCGCCGT
This sequence comes from Corynebacterium imitans, assembly GCF_000739455.1. Classification (NCBI taxonomy): domain Bacteria; kingdom Bacillati; phylum Actinomycetota; class Actinomycetes; order Mycobacteriales; family Corynebacteriaceae; genus Corynebacterium; species Corynebacterium imitans. Next base: position 1,608,141 of record NZ_CP009211.1, on the reverse strand, counting down.
TTTTGGGAGTACGCTGCGGGCGTCTTTTCGCATGTCTAAATGGAGCTAGCTCCGTTTGGCTGCAGTGCCGTTTTTCGAGCTGGGGATTTACTGCGCGCGTTGTCTAAATGGAGCTAGCTCCGTTTGCGACCACGCCAAGCAACCGACGTCACCTGCGAAAACCTCCAACGTCATCTACCGAAAAACCGAAGACCCGGACCGACCACTCCATAGGCAACAAAAAACCGGCCCCTACCAGGGGACCGGTCTCGATCGCTACGCGAATCTAGCGTGCCGCGTGCTTGCCGCGCGGTGCAACCTCGACAACCTCAACACCGTCGACACCATCGGCAGCGCCGACAGCCTGCTGGGTGTTCAGGCCCTCGAGGCGGGCCGGGTCGATGTTCAGGGCGCGCAGCTGGCGCTCGTCAAGGTCGGCGTAGACACCGGAGAGCGTCTTCTGGTCGTAGGTCCAGTCCGGCTCCACGTGGCCCTGCGGCTTGTTGTGGGAGGTGACGGTGCGCACCTGGTTCAGCTTCGGCTGGGTGGCGTGCAGCACCAGGCCGAGCGCGATGAGGACGGCGAGGGTGATCAGCCAGATGGTCTCAACGTGGCCCTGGTGGTTGCCAAAGTTGTAGGCGATAAGGAACAGGACGGAGACCCAGCCTGCGGCCTGGATGGTGCCGCGGCTCTGCTCGCTCCAACCGAAGCGTGCAGACGGGACGTCCGCCTCGGAAACGCCGTTGTACACCTGCGGTGCCTTATCCTTCGCGTGGGCCACTGCCATACTCCTTTGTCAGCGTCGGTGCGCTCCGGCCGTGCTGCGTGCGCGCAGACTACCGGTGCGGAAAACAATACTGGGAACTATATTGTCACATTTCGTCCCCAAACGGTGATCTTGTACCCCTAATAGGTGCAAACTTTCGGCCTACCCGCGCCCACGACCCGACATACCGGGCCCGCGTGCCACAATGGCGGGGTGAAAAGAATTGTCATCTTAGGCTCTACCGGTTCTATTGGCACCCAGGCATGCGAGGTGATTCGCGCTAACCGCGACACCTTTGAGGTCGTCGGTATCGCTGCGGGCGGCCGCGACCCCGAGGCGATTATCGCGCAGGCGAAGGAGTTTGGTCTGAAGCCCGACCAGGTCGCGGTGCAGAATGGCGAGTCCGCTAAAAAGGTCGGCGAGGCGCTCGGCGGCACCGCCATCTCTGGCGAGCAGGCGGCGCGCATCCTGACTGAGGCACACCAGGCCGACGTCGTGCTCAACGCGCTGGTGGGTGCTGCAGGGTTGTCGTCCACCCTCGCGGCGCTGCGCTCCGGCGCAGTACTTGCACTGGCGAACAAGGAATCGCTCGTCGCTGGCGGCCAGGTCGTGCTTCGCGAGGCTCCCGAGGGCGCGCTGGTGCCGGTGGATTCAGAGCACTCGGCGATGGCGCAAGCGCTGCGCGCGGGCCGTCGCGAGGACGTCGCCTCCTTTGTGCTCACCGCCTCCGGCGGACCCTTCCGCGGCCAGACCCGCGAGCAGATGTGGGACGTCACGCCGAAGCAAGCGGTGACCCACCCGACCTGGTCGATGGGCACGATGAACACGATCAACTCGGCCACCATGGTGAACAAGGGCTTGGAGCTCATCGAGGCCAGCTTGCTCTTTGACGTAAAGCCTTCGCTTATCGACGTCACCGTGCACCCCCAGTCCATCGTCCACTCCATGGTCACCTTCGTCGATGGGGCAACGATCGCGCAGGCCTCGCCGCCGTCGATGAAGATGCCGATCGCGCACGCGCTCGCCTGGCCGGGCCGCGTCGCCGGCGCCCAGCCGGCGCTGGATTTCTCCACGGCTTCGGAGTGGACCTTCGAGCCACTCGACGACGACGCCTTCCCGGCGGTCGAGTTGGCGCGTCAGGTCGCGGCGCAGGGCGACCCGTACCCGGCAATCTACAATGCGGCGAACGAGGTCGCCGTCGACGCCTTCTTTGACGGCCAGATCCGCTTCCCCCAGATCGTGGACACGATCAAGGAGGTGTTGGACGGCGCGTCGAACTACGCGGCGGCGCCTTCGTCGGTGGAGGAGATTCTGGCGGTGGATGCACGTGCGCGTCGAGAAGCAGCAGCTGCGGCGGCGCGCTTGAGCGGCGCGTAGGGGGCACTGGTGGGGATTTTCGGGATCGTACTGTTCGCGCTTGGGATTGCGGCGTCGATTGCGCTGCACGAGGCCGGACACCTCGCAGTTGCCCGGGCGTGTGGCATGCGGGTGCGGCGATACTTCATCGGGTTTGGGCCCACGGTGTGGTCAACCACGCGCGGGCACACGGAGTACGGTGTGGCGGCGCTGCCTTTCGGCGGGTTTTGCGACATCGCGGGCATGACCGCGCAGGACGAACTGACCCCCGACGAGGCACCGCGGGCGATGTACAAGAAGCCCTGGTGGCAGCGCGTGGCGGTGATGTCGGGCGGGATCGTGATGAACCTGCTTATCGGCGTGGTGATCACCTACCTGGTGGCGGTGCTCGCTGCGATCCCGAACCCGTACGCCGATCGCACGCCCACCATCGGCGAGCTCGCGTGTACCTCCGACCAGGTCGATGCCGAGACGCTCGCGCCGTGCACCGGTCAAGGTCCAGCCGCAGAGGCCGGTCTACGCCAGGGGGACAAGGTGCTCGCGGTCGACGACCAAGACGTGGTGGCGTTCACAGACCTGCGCGACTACGTCATGGCGCGGCCCGGCGAGACCGTAGCCGTCGAAGTTGAGCGCGAAGGCCAGGCGCTGACCGTGGACGTGCACGTGGACAGCGTGACGCGTCTTGACCCGGGCAGCGGTCAGGAGTTCCAGGCCGGCGCGATCGGTGTGACGAGTGCTCCGGTCAAGGACGCGATGCGACAGTTCGGCCCCGTGGAAGCCGTGCCCGCCACGCTGCGGTTCACTGGCCAGATGCTCGAGGCAACCGTCGACGGCCTGATCGCGTTTCCGAGTAAGATCCCGGGCGTGGTCGCCTCCATCTTCGGCCAGGAGCGTGACGTGACCGGGCCGGTGAGCGTGATCGGTGCCTCGCGCGCTGGCGGCGAGCTGGTAGAGCAGGACCTGTGGTCGGTGTTCTGGATGTTGCTCGCCAGCCTGAACTTCTTCCTTGCCCTGTTTAACCTGGTGCCGTTGCCGCCGCTGGATGGTGGGCACATCGCAGTCGTGCTGTACGAGAAGTTGCGCGATATGATCCGACGCCTCCGTGGCCTCGGCCCCGGCGGCCCGGCGGACTACCAAAAGCTCATGCCGCTGACCTACGCCATGGCCGCGGCCCTGCTCGCGGTCGGCGTGTTTGTGATGGTGGCGGATGTGGTCAATCCGATCCGGCTCGGCGGCTAGGGGGCGCACACAAGCGCGGTGCTAGAGTTGGGCACTATGAATCTCCCCATCGGACTAGGTATTCCTGAAGGCCCGCCACCCACGCTGGCGGAGCGACGCAAAACCCGCCAGCTGATGGTGGGGGACGTAGGCGTTGGCTCGGAGCACCCGATTTCGGTGCAGTCGATGACCACGACGAAGACGCACGATATCAACGCCACCCTGCAGCAGATCGCGCAGCTGGCTACCACCGGCTGCGACATCGTGCGCGTGGCGTGCCCGAAGACCGTCGACGCGGACGCGCTGCCGGCCATTGCGGCGAAATCGCCGATTCCGGTGATCGCGGACATTCACTTCCAGCCGAAGTACATCTTCGCCGCGATCGACGCCGGTTGTGCCGCGGTGCGCGTGAACCCGGGCAACATCAAGGAGTTCGACGGCCGCGTCAAGGAGGTCGCGAAGGCCGCGGGGGATGCGGGTATCCCGATCCGCATTGGCGTCAACGGCGGCTCGCTGGACAAGCGCCTGCTGGAGAAGTACGGCAAGGCCACCCCGGAGGCGCTGGTCGAGTCCGCGATTTGGGAGGCCGGGCTGTTCGAGGAGCACGGCTTCGGCGACATCGCGATTTCGGTGAAGCACTCCGACCCGGTGCTGATGGTGGAGGCGTACCGTCAGCTGGCGGAGCAGACCGACTACCCACTGCACCTCGGCGTGACCGAGGCGGGCCCGAAGTTCATGGGCACGATCAAGTCCTCGGTGGCCTTCGGCGCGCTGCTTTCGCAGGGCATCGGCGACACGATCCGCGTGTCCCTGTCGGCCGATCCGGTCGAGGAGATCAAGGTGGGCGACCAGATCCTGCAGTCGTTGAACCTGCGGCCGCGCAAGTTGGAGATCGTCTCCTGCCCGTCCTGCGGGCGCGCGCAGGTGGACGTGTACAAGCTGGCCGAGGAAGTCACCGCGGGCCTGGAGAACCTGGAGTACCCGTTGCGCGTGGCCGTCATGGGCTGCGTGGTCAACGGCCCGGGCGAGGCGCGCGACGCGGACCTGGGCGTGGCTTCCGGCAACGGTAAGGGGCAGATCTTTGTCAAGGGCGAGGTCGTCGAGACCGTACCCGAGGCCGACATCGTGGAGACCCTGATCCGCCACGCGAACCGCATCGCGGAGGAAGAAGGCCTGGCGAAGGGCGAGGGCAGCGCGGAGGTCAAGGTCACCAACTAGACCTTTGCGTGTTGTACGCGTGGCAGCGCTGGGGATGGCCCCGGCGCTGCTATTTTTGTGCCATGCAACGACTTCTCGCCCTGCTCACGGGCGCGGTCGTGCTCACCTCCGCGCTCGCTGCATGTACCCCGCGCCCGAACGACGCACAACCCGCGGCGCAGGCGATGCTCGACGCGCTTGTCTCCCGCGACACTGAGGGGCTTTCCTCGCTTGTCGACGACCCCTCGTCCGCCTCCGCCTCCATCAACGCCACCTGGGACGGCCTGCAGGCCGACTCCTTGGATGCGGAACTCACCGGCGTGAGCCAGTCGGAAAACCTCGCCACGGCGACCTACTCCATGCACTGGCAGCTGCCCCGCGAGCGCGATTTGTCGTACGAGGCGCAGATGACGCTGACCCAGACCGGCGACGACTGGACGGTGCGCTGGCAGCCGAGCGTGCTGCACCCGCGCCTCGGGGCCCATCAGCACCTGGAGCTGCGTTCGATCACGCCGAAGGAAGCGAGCGTGGTCTCCTCCGACGGCGTGGAGCTGCTCCGCCCGGGCATCGCCTACCGCCTGCTCGTCGACACCAACGCGATGGGTACCGCGCCCGAGACCGCCTTCCGCATCTCGGAGGCGCTCGCAGCCGGACACGAGGCGGACCGCGCCGTGCCGCTTCGCGACGCCGCGCAGCTGACCACCGACCTAGAAAACGCGCAAGGCACGTACTCGGTGGCGATGGTGCCGCAGGGCGCTCAGCGCGCCGTCGAAGACAAGCTGGGCGGGTTGGCAGGTGTACGCCTGAATGAGGAAGCGGCGATGGTGAACGCCGACCCGTCCTTTGCTCCGGACATCATGGCGCGCGTGGGTGCGCTGGTGCGCGAAGACCTCGAGGGGGAGGCCGGCTGGAACGTCAGCGTGGTCAACGAGAACGGCGCTGCGTACGAGGAGCTCGAGCGTGAGGACGCCGCCCCTGCGCCCGCGGTTCACATCAGCCTGGATCACCGCGTACAGCGTGCGGCCGAGGCCGCCCTCGAACCTGTGGCGGGCCAGCAGGCGATGATCGTGGCGATCCGGCCGTCTACCGGCGGCATTCTGGCGGTCGCGCAGACGCCTGCGGCGGATAAGGACGGCAACGTGGCCACGATGGGCCAATACCCGCCGGGTTCTACCTTCAAGATCATCACCGCGGCCGCCGGTATGGAGAAGCAGGGTCTTGGCACCGGGTCGATCGTGCCGTGCCCGGGCACTATGGACATCTTCGGCCGCACGGTGACCAACTACGCGGGCTTCAGCCTGGGCAACGTGAGCCTGGAATCCGCGTTCGCGCACTCGTGCAACACCACGTTTGCCGACATCTCCACCAAGCTGGCTCCCGGCGAGCTGGCGCAGATTGGCAAACAGTTCGGCCTCGGACTGGACATGAAGATCCCGGGCCTGGATACGATCACGGGCTCGATCCCGGAAGGCGAGGAGCCCCTCGACCGCACAGAGGCCGGCTACGGGCAGGGCCTGGATTTGGCGAGCCCGTTTGGCATGGCGCTTGTCGCCGCCACTGCGGCGCATGGCGCAATGCCCGTGCCGTATCTGATCCAGGGCGAGAAGACGGAGCTGAGTGAGGAGCCCGGGGCGATGCCCCCGGAGGCCGTAGGCCAGCTGCAGCAGATGATGGCCGCGGTGACCGCGGCAGGTGGCACCGCCAACGGGATGAGCGCCGGCGGCGACATCCGCGGCAAGACCGGCGAGGCCGAAATCAACGGCGGCTCGCACTCCTGGTTCGCCGGATACCGCGCGGACGACGACATCGCCTTTGCCACCCTTGTCGTCCTGGGTGGCGGCTCGGAAGCCGCTGTGGCGATTACCGATCGGATGCTGCACAACTTGAACCCCTAACCGGCGCTGCCGGGTGCGCTTTGCCGGGGGACTACCATGGCAGACATGAATCAAAGAGGAAAACTCACACCAGGAAAACCCACGCCGATCCGCAAGGTACCGGCATCCATCGAGCGTCCCGAATACGCATGGAAAGACGACGTACAAGAAAACGTCGGTGAGCCGCTTATCCAGACCGCGGAGAACATTGAGCGGATGCGCGAGGCCTCCAAGATCGCCGCGAACGCTTTGGCCGTCGCAGGCGCTGCTGTGAAGCCCGGCGTGACCACAGACGAGATCGATCGCGTTGCCCACGAGTTCATGTGCGACCACGGCGCGTACCCGTCGACGCTCGGCTACCGCGGGTTTGAGAAGTCCTGCTGCGTATCGCTGAACGAGATCGTCTGCCACGGCATTCCCGACACCACTGTGATCCAGGAAGGCGACATCGTCAACATTGACGTCACCGCCTACAAGAACGGTGTCCACGGCGACACCAACGCCACCTTCCTCGCTGGCGAGGTCACCCAGGAGCACCGTGACCTTGTCGAGCGCACCTACAAAGCCACCATGCGCGGCATCAAAGCAGCCAAGCCGGGCCGCGAAATCAACGTGATCGGCCGCGTCATCGAGTCCTACGCCAAGCGCTTCGGCTACAACGTGGTCACTGACTTCACCGGCCACGGGGTCGGCACGACCTTCCACAATGGCCTTGTCGTGCTGCACTACGACTCCGACGCCTACCGCGATGTCCTCGAGCCCGGCATGACGCTCACCGTCGAGCCGATGATTAACCTCGGAGGGTTGGAGTACGACATTTGGGACGACGGCTGGACCGTGCAGAACCGCGACGGTGAGTACACCGCCCAGTTCGAGCACACCATCGTCATCACCGACGATGGCAACGAGATCCTCACCATCCCGGACGAGCAGTACGCCGCCGGGCAGCTGATGCTCGGGTAGGCCGGCTGGATATTCACGGGGACTTTTGGGGTTTCGGGGGCTTGGTTCGTGAAGCCCGGTGTTGCTGGGGTGCAGTGCCGGGAACGAAGCAATCTGGCGGAGGGGGGGGGAGTGCGTGGCGTCCTTGTAGGCGCTGGTTCGTCCAGATGGAGCTAGCTCCATCTGGAGTCAGCGTTGGAGCGCGACCTGCGGTATTGGTATTCGCCTTGCCGTAAATGGAGCTAGCTCCATTTGGAGTCGAGAGTGATCTGCGACCAGGCGTTTTGCCAACCGACGCTCCGTAAACGGAGCTAGCTCCAGTTGCAAGCAATCCGCAGATGCCCATGGACGCCCATTGCACGCCCCCAGACATACGAAAAACCTCCCGCACCGAAACGGTGGGGAGGTGTTTCAAGCTAGGACGCGTAGTCCTGGCTGGTGCTTCTTACAGCTTGATCAGGCCGTTGTAGGAAGCGAAGTTGAAGCCAGCGATGATCAGGCCAACCAGGGCGCCGATGCCAGCAACGATGGTGCCGTCGTACCAGATGCGTGCCCACTGAGGCATAGCCTCAGCGTCCTTCTCCTTGCCGAATGCGTCGACGCCGTAGAAGGGCTTATCAGCATCGTTGACGTAGTGGGAGGAACCCTTGCCATCGAAGGAGCCCTTGACGCCGTCCTTGATGGACTCGCCGAACTCCTTGTCGCCCTTGCGGCCGTCGAAGCCCTTGAACGCGACGGAGCTGTCGTTGTTCTTGGTCTCCTCCTTCGGGCGGCTCGGGTGCGGGGTGTAGGTGGACTCGGTGGAGGTCTCGCCATCCGTGGTCTCAGCGGTAGCGACGGTGACGCCGCCGAGTGCGACGGTCAGTGCGGTTGCGGTGGCAACAGCTGCGGTGCGGAAGTTACGCATTGATGTTCCTTCTTTCGAGAAAATCGTTATTGTCTGTGTGCGGGTTTCCGCGACTTACAGGTTCGGCATGCCGTGGACGACGAAGTTGTATGCCGGGCCAACAACCAGGCCGATGAAAGCGGAGACTGCGGAGAACACGGTCAGCGCGTAGAAAGCCTTTGCCCAGCCCGGCTGCTCGCCGAAGCCGGTCTTGTCGGAGCCGAAGATGGCCTCGCCGTCAGCAGCGGTAGCGCCGTCCTTGTCGTATGCACCGAGGCCAGCACCGATCTTGGTGGAAGCCTTGGACTTGCCCTCGTTGTTGTCAGACGGGGTGTCGGTGCCCTCGGCCTGGTCGGTCTCGTTGATGAGCTCGACGTCGTTGTTGGTCTCCTCGGCGACGGCCATGGTGGTGGAGCCGAATGCCACGGCAACTGCGGTTGCGCCTGCGAGGGCTGCCTTACGGAAATTACGCATGAAACGAAATCCTTCTCTGATAGTACTTGCAAGACGTCCGGGGATTAACGGAGAAAATCCAGGGGCCTTGGCTCCTAGGACCGAATGACAAGCCCGATGGACTCGGATCCCGGTGTCGAGGAATAACCATAATGGATACTTCCTGGCGATGCACAAGGGCCCGCCGAAAAACTTTCGGCCACGTTAAGAATGGGACGTATGTTATCTAGATTCGTAGCGTATCTGTTACACAACCATTATCTGACGTGCAGATTTCCAAGCTCACTGACACTTTCCTTATCGAAACTACAACCCCCCGATATGGGGGTGGTCGAATGGGTTATACCTCTCGAAAGGCCAGGTCGAGACCGAGCAACGCATTCTCGACCACCTCGGGGAGTGCCGGGTGGATCCAGTATTGGCGCCGGACAAAGTCGCGGAGGTCCATGTCGTAGGCCATCACAGTGATCAATTGCTGGATAAGGGTAGAGGCTTGAGGTCCGAGTAAGTGCGCGCCAAGCAGCTTGCCAGTCTTTCGGTCCGCAATGAGTTTCACCAGACCGGTTTTATCCTCCAGTGCCCAGCCGTAGGCCACGTCGCCGTAGTTCTGCACCTTCACCGTCACGTCATGGCCTGCGTCCCGCGCCTGGTGCTCCGTCAGACCAACGACGGCGATCTGCGGATGGGTAAACACTGCATATGGCACGTGCTCGTGTGGCATGGGTACCAATTCGTCGGAGCCTCGCATGGTCGCGAGCACGTTGTGGGTCACGGCCCGCTGCTCGGCGTTCGCCACGTGCTTGAGCTGGAACGGGGAGGAGACGTCGCCGAGCGCCCACACGCCCTCGGCGGTGGTACGGCCGTACTCGTCTACCTTGACGCGCCCGTCCTCGCTCAGCTCAACGCCGCCGGCCTCTGCGTTAAGGCGGTCGCCGTTGGGCACGCGCCCGGTGGCGATGAGGAGGGCTTCGGAGGCAACCACGGTGTCGTCGTCAAGCACGAGCTCGACTTGGCCGTCCCTCTCGCGCGCGGAGCTGACGGTGCGGCCAATGTGGGTGGTGAAGCGCTCGTTCGCAAGCTCGTTGAATCGCTCGTGCAGCTCCGTGTCGAGCGCGCGCATGAGCGGCGATCGGTTCACAATCGTGACTTCGCAGCCGAGGCCGTCAAAGATGTGCGCAAACTCCATCGCGATGAACCCGCCGCCCACAATTGTCAGCGACTTCGGCAGTTCCTCTAGCCGCATGATGTCCTCGTTGGTGTGGAAGGGTACTTCCTTGGCCCATTCCGGGATAAAGGGCCTGGCACCTGCGGCCAGGATGATCGTGTCTGCGCTGATCTGCTTCTCGACGCCACCTTGACCCGTCGCAAGCGTCTTCGGCCCAACAAAGCTCGCGTGCATGTCGTAGACCGTCACGTTCGGGCACTCGTCGCCGCGGCGGTAGGCCTCGCCGCCGGAGGCGATCTGATCGATGCGTTCTTCAAAGACGCGCTTCTGGATGGCCTGCCAGTCCGCGCCGTGGAACTCCAAGTCCACGTTGAGGCGCTTCGCCTCGCGGGCCTGGAGCGCCGCGTCGGCGGCGAGCACGAACATCTTGGTGGGGATGCAGCCGACGTTGAGGCAGGTGCCGCCGAAGGTGCCTTCCTCGATGATGGCGACCTTCTTGTCGTCGAACTCGGGCGTCAAGATGCTGTTGCCGGAGCCGGTGCCGATGATGGCAACGTCGTAGTGCTCTATGTTTGCAGACAAGAGATTTTCTCCTTCTATATATAAAGGTCTATTTGGGCGAAAATTTACTTTGAATTAAGGGTGTCCAACCAGGAGAAACACGCCTTGAAGGCCGCGTCGCGGGCGTGGAGGCCGGAGAGGAAGACGTCGTGTAGTGCGCCGTCGATAATTTCTACGTCCGTGTCCTCGGCAAGGTGCGGGGCCCAGTGTTTGATCTGTTCCACGTCCAGCACGGTGTCGGCGGTATCAGCGGCTGGGGAATATTCCTCGCCGAGGTAGGAGTGCGAGGAGACAAGCGTGAGCACCGGCACTCCGGTATCGACGTCGTCGGCGTGGATGCGTTCCTGACCCTCGACGATCGCGCGGAACCAGCCGGTGTATTTCTTGTGGCCCGACGGGGGCTTCATCTTCGTGTTGAAGTCCCACTCGCCGTGGTGGTCGGCGTGGATGGACTTGCCGTAGGCACCAAAGCCTCGGTCTGGGAGCGCGACGCGCGGCAGGATCCTGCCCGTGGCCTTCAAGACCGGTTTTGCAGTTTTGACCAGTAAGGGACTGAACTGCAAATCGATCCACGGGCTATTCAAGATGAGCCCCTGCACCAGCGCGTGATCTTCCGGGGACGTGCGGCGCAGGTGGTCGACCCATAGGGAGGTGATTAACCCGCCTGCAGAGTGGGCGAGCGGGACGAGGTGGCCGTGCTCATGGGTAATGACGCGGAGCGCGTCCGAAAGCTCGGGGAAGTAGTGCGCTAAGTCCTCGGTGTAGTGCCAGTACTCACCGTTTTGGCGGGAGCGGCCGCAGCGGCGCAGGTCCAAAGCGTAAAACGGGTAGCCTGCGGCCGTAAATGCTTCAGCCACGTGCGTCTGGAAGAAGTAGTCGCTCATGCCGTGGACCCACATGATGGCGGGCTTTTTAGGGTCGCGCTTGTCGGCGTTGATCGTTGCCCGCACGAGGGTGGCGCGAGTGGACTTTCCTGTATCGGGATCCTTGCCCTGGTGAAGGTAGGCGGACTCGTAGCCGTCGCCCAGAATGTCGGGGTACCAGTCCACCTCGGAGGGCGTGGTTGTTGCGTGTTTCGTCATGGCAAGTAAGTGTAGTGCGGGTTTCTTGGCTGAGGCTGGGGGTGGAGCATGTGGGCGTCGAAAAGCGAAGGGGCAAACATCGTACCATTATTTGGGGGAGGTTATAGCCACATTTGCGTGTCGCAGGCGTATTGTTGAAGGGACGTGAAAGCACAACGCTTCGAAAGAGTGAAGAGGGAAACAACGATGTCTGATACAGCAGCGAACCGCTACGACGATGAGGTGGATGTCCTCCTCATCGGCGCCGGCATCATGTCCGCCACGCTCGGCGCCATGATCCGCGAGCTTGAACCCGAGTGGAGCCAGGTCATCTACGAGCGCCTTGAAGGCCCCGCGCAAGAGTCTTCGTACGCGCTGAACAACGCCGGTACCGGCCACTCCGCGCTTTGCGAGCTGAACTACACGCCGGAGAAGAACGGCCGCATCGACGTCAACAAGGCGATGGGCATTAACGAGAAGTTCCAGATCTCGCGCCAGTTCTGGTCCCACCAGATCGAACACGATGTGCTCGGGGATCCCAGCGAGTTCATCAACCCCGTCCCACATGTCTCCTTCGCGCAGGGCAAGGACCAGATTGACTACCTGCGCCGTCGCTACGAGGCGCTGTCGGCAAACCACATGTTCCCCAACATGCAGTTCACCGAGGACCGCGAGGTCTTCGCTGAAAAGCTGCCGCTGATGGCTAAGGGGCGCGACTTCGACGCTGAGCCGGTCGCCATCTCCTGGACCGACGCGGGCACCGACATCAACTACGGTGCGCTGTGCAACCAGTTCTTTGACGCTGCCAAGGAAGCTGGCACCGACATCCGCTACGGCCACGAGGTGACCAACCTCAAGCGCGAGGGCAACTTCTGGAAGGTCACCGTGCGCAACGTGCACACCGGCGACAAGAAGGTCACCCGCGCCCGCTTCGTCTTCGTCGGCGCTGGCGGCTACGCGCTCGACCTGCTGCGCAAGGCTGGCGTGCCCGAGGTCCGCGGCTACGCAGGCTTCCCGATCTCCGGCATGTGGCTGCGTACCACCAACCAGGAGCTCGTAGCGCAGCACAAGGCAAAGGTGTACGGCAAGGCCAAGGTCGGTGCCCCGCCGATGTCCGTGCCGCACCTTGACCTGCGCGTCATCGACGGCGAGGAGTCGCTCCTGTTCGGCCCCTACGGCGGCTGGACCCCGAAGTTCCTGAAGAAGGGCTCCTACCTCGACCTGTTCAAGTCGATCCGCCCGGACAACATCCCGTCCTACCTGGGTGTTGCCGCGACCAACTTCGGCCTGGTCAAGTACCTGGTCGAGGAGGTCTTCCGCGACTTCGACGGCAAGATGGACGTGCTGCACGAGTACTACCCGGAGGCCGACCCGAAGGACTGGGACGTCGTCGTCGCAGGCCAGCGCGTGCAGGTGATCAAGCCCGCCCCGGCCCCGACGTTTGGCACCCTCGAGTTCGGCACCGCCCTGGTCAACGACCAGTCCGGTTCCATCGCCGGCATCCTCGGCGCATCCCCGGGTGCATCGATTACCCCGTCCGCGATGCTTGAGCTGCTCGAGCGTTGCTTCGGTGAGCGCATGATTGAGTGGCGCGACAAGCTCCACGAGATGTTCCCCACCTACGGCAAGTCGCTCAAGGAGAACAAGGAAGCCTACGACGAGCAGTGGGCTTGGACCCAGAAGACGCTGAAGCTGGAGCGCTAGACACACCAGCTTCCGGCGCTTAAGCCCGTGCCGCCGGGGTCGTTTACGTACCGCAGAAGGTCGTAAACGGCCCCGGCCTTTCCGGTTGCGCCATCCATTCCTCGCCCGCGCCCTCGTCGTAGGGGTGCGTGACTGCATGCAGCAGCGCGAGATACGGGGCGAAGTCGCCGTCGCGCTCCGCGGCGTTGATTGCGTCCTGGAGCATGTGGTTACGCGGGATATAGATGGGGCCAGGGTAGGGGGAGCCATCGGGGGCGTCGCCATACTCAAATGCGGTGACTCCGCCAAAAACCATTCCGTGCTCCCGGTTAAAGGTGGTGATGTCGTCGGCCTGTGCCAGCTCGTCAGCGAGATCACCAATGTAGGTTTCCCACGCCGTGTCCCACCGGCTTTGCATCGTGGACAGGATTTCCTGGGCACGCTCCTGGCCGAGTTCCGGTAGCAGTGTTTCCGCCAGGCGGACCATGTTCCAGGCCAGAATGCTGGGTTGGTTGCCAAATGCATAGCGCCGCTGCGCATCGATAGAAGAGAAGGTTGCTGCGCCGTCGAAACGCTGCGTAAACGCGCACGGCCCGTAGTCGATGGTCTCGCCGGACAGCGCCACGTTGTCCGTATTCATGACGCCGTGGACAAAGCCGACGGCCATCCACCGACTCACTACATCAACCTGTCGATGAATCACCGAATCCAGCAGCCGCTCTGGTCCCTCGTACCCGGCGGCGGTGATCACGTCAGCGACCAGGTCGCGGGACTTCTGCGCCGCGTATTGCAGGGAGCCGACGCGCAGGTGCGAGGAGGCCGTGCGCACCACAATGCCCGCTGGCACCTGACCTTGTTGGCGGATGACCTTCTCCCCAGTGCGTATCACCGCGAGCGCGCGTGTGGTTGGTATGCCGATGGCGTGCATGAATTCGCTGACGAGGTACTCGCGGAGCATTGGGCCGATCGCGCCGAGTCCGTCGGAGCCGGGGCGGGAAAAGGGGGTGAGCCCGGAGCCCTTGAGCTGTATCTCGCGTCCGTTGATGTCGCCGAGGAGCATCGCGCGACCGTCGCCAAGCACTGGCACGAACTGGCCGAACTGATGGCCTGAGTACGCGGTGGCGTGCCCGCCCGCGGCCCCGGCGAGCCACGCGACGCCCTCGTCGCTGCGCAGCCATTCCGTGTCGAGGCCGAGCTCGCGCGCGTGAGGCTCGTTGAGGACGATCAGCTCGGCATCTGGCAGGTCGGTTCCGGGTACGGGCACCGCCATGTCGGGCAGCGCGTCGGCGAATGTGTGGGCAAGCGTGGGCTGTTCCATGGGGCCAGCCTAGACTAGTGGGCCATGAGCATCGGCAAAGTCACACTCGTCGGAGGGGGCCCAGGCGAATGGGACCTGCTTACCATCCGCGGCCTGCGCGCACTCGAGGCCGCCGACGTGATCCTCACCGATCACCTCGGCCCCGCCAGCCAGCTAGAGGAATTCCTTGACGTCAAGAGCAAGGTGCTTATCGACGTCGCGAAGCTCCCCTACGGCAAACAGGTCGCCCAAACGCGCACCAACGAATTGCTGGTGGAGCACGCGCTCGCGGGCAAGCACGTCGTGCGGCTCAAGGGCGGTGACCCTTATGTCTTCGGGCGCGGCTTTGAAGAGGTGCAGGCGTGCACCGCAGCCGGCGTGCCGGTGACGGTGGTGCCCGGGGTGACCAGCGCGATCTCCGTGCCCGCCGCAGCAGGGGTGCCCGTGACTCAGCGCGGGGTGACGCACGCCTTTACGGTGGTCTCGGGCCACCTGCCGCCGGCGCACCCGAACTCCTTGGTGGACTGGGAGGCGCTCGCACGCGTCGGCGGAACTATCTGCGTGATCATGGGCGTGCGCAACGTGCGTGCGATTGCGGAAACGTTGGTCGGGGCGGGGCTGGATCCGGCCACGCCCGCGGTCGCGGTGCAGGAAGGCGAGACCGCCTCCCAGCGCGTGGTGCGCGCGACGGCGGCGACGCTGGCGGATGCTATGGAGGCTGAGTCGATCGCCTCGCCGGCGGTTTACGTCTTCGGGGAGGTCGCCGGCCTTGCGGACGCTCGATAGTCTGATCTGGGACACCGCTCTTGCCGATGAGGCGCCGGACACGCTGCTGATCTGCCACGATCCGACGCTCGACCTGACGCGGAAAGCCGTGCAGACGGGACCGCGCGTGCTGTTTCTCGATCCCGATTACGCGCGCGGCCAAGCCGCACTGGCGCTCGGCGCGGAGATTGCGGGGGATAAGCGGTTAGATGAGTTCCTCGCTTGTGCCGGTGAAGGGTCTGCGGTCGGGCTCGGCGAGATGCCAAAGTCGCTCGCCCGGCTGGATTACCTTGCTCGCGCTATTGCCGGGGCGAGCTTTGACAGCGCGCGCCTGGTGCTCGGGGCGAACAACAAGCACCTCTCGCGCGGCATGAACACGGTGCTCGCCGACTCTTTCGATACGGTGCACGGCTCCCGCGGGCGCGGCAAGTTCCGCTGCCTGGTCGCCTCCGGGCCGCGCGAGGTTGCGTACGTGCCCGTGTCCCATGGTGGGCTGGTGGCCTTCGGTGGCGTGTTCTCCGGCGCGAAGCCGGACCGCGGCGGCGAGCTGCTCCGCTCCTGCCTGCCGGAAGAACCGGGCCGTCTTCTGGACCTCGGCTGCGGCAACGGCTCGGTCAGCCGCGGTATCGCCGGCGCGGTTGCCACGGATTCGGATGCGGACGCCGTCCTTTCCGCACGTGCTATCGGCCTCGAAACCACGTGGGACGACGCCGGCTCGCGGCTCCCGGACGCCAGCTTCGACACGATTGCGCTCAACCCGCCCTTCCACGAAGGCACCACCATCGACGCCACGCTAGTCCAGCACCTCCTCGACGCCGCACAGCGCCTGCTCGCCGCCGACGGCGCGCTGTACGTGGTACATAACTCGCACCTGCGCTACCGCGGCGAGGTGGAGCGCCGCTTCGATGAGGTAGAGCAGGTCGCCCGCGACGCGACGTTTACGGTGCTGCGGGCGCGCCTTTAAGCAGTAATCCGCCCCTGCAGGATCCGCGGCAGCGCCTCCGCCGCCGTTGCCGGCACGACCACGCTGGCCAGGTGTGACAGCTCCGTCGGCTGCGGGGTGACCTCCACGATCGGAATCTCGCGTGCGTGCGCCATCAGCGGCAGCCCCGCGGCAGGGTAGACCACGCCAGAGGTGCCGACGATCAGTAGCGCGTCCGCTGTCTTCATGCGCCGCTCTGCCTCGACCCACTCGTCCTGCGGCAGTGCCTCGCCAAACCAGACCACGCCCGGGCGCACGAGTCCGCCACACACAGGACAGTGCGGCGGCGCAATCGCCTCAACCGGTTCCTCCGGCAGCGCGATCGGATCCTCGTACGGGGTGTCGCAGTCAGTGCAGCGGAAGGCGAACAGCGAGCCATGCAGGTGCACCACGTCCTCGCTGCCCGCCCGTTCGTGCAGGTTATCGATGTTTTGTGTCGTCACCGTCACCCCACGCGCCGCCGCAATCGCCCGGTGTCCGGCGTTCGGCTCAGCGCGGTGCGCGAGTTGTGCTCGCCAGAGGTACCAGGCGTACATCGTGTCCGGGTCGTCGTGCCATGCGCTTATCGACGCCATCGCCACCGGATCTACCTGCTCCCACACCCCAGTTTCTGCATCCCGGTACGTAGCGATCCCGCTATCCGCGCTCATGCCGGCACCGGTGAAGACTTCGATGTGGTTGGCGTTGATGAGGATCTGGTGGGCGTCGATAAGCAATTGCTCCATGGCCCTATTCTAGGGCGTCGATGAACTGCAGGGCCTGGTCTTTGTAGGTGAAGTTGTTGGTGGCGGTGACGGCGTCGCGCATGACGTCGCGGTAGAAGGCGCGGTGGGCCGGGTCCTCCGCGTGCAGCTCGAGTGCGCGGCGGGCGGTGTCTGTGGGCAGCAGGCACTCGGTCGGCACGGCGTGAATGCCCAGGTGGGTAGTGCGGGCGCGGGCCTGGGCGGCCTCCATGCGGGTGGTGTAGGCGTGGTTCGGCTCGTAGGTCACGGCGCGGGCAAGGCCGTCTGCGGCGAGTTGCTCGTTGACGAATACGTCGCCCGCGAAGACCGCGGCGAGCTCGCGGCCGTAGCGGTCCTTGCGCTCCTGGTCGTGTTCGAGGCGTACGCGCGTGCCGGGTGGGGCGAGCTCGGTGAGCCGATCCGTGGCCTCCTGGTAGAGGCATTCGCCGCGCTCGGGAGTATCGATGTTCAGTAGCCGGACGCGGACGGTCTCCCCGTCGCGGTCGACGTCGAGGGTGTCGCCGTCGACGATCTTGGTCACTGTTGGCTGGCTCTGGCAGGCGGCAAGGGGCGCGGCGGCGAGGATGGCGGCGAAAAGTCGGAGGGGGCGCATATCGGTCTCGCTTACATGACGGCGGCGAAGACGACGCAGGCTGCAAGGGACGCCGCAAGCGCGATGCCCATCCGCCACAGGTAACGGCGAGCGTGCTCGTGCACCGTGTTGATCTGCAGCTTGCTGGGGTTGGATGGGAATACTGCGATCGGTGCCGGGTCCTGCGGCTCGCTGTAGACGCCCATGCCGGCGGCGTAACGGAAGTGCTCGTTGCGGGTTTGTTCGTCCTCGTCTGTCGGGAGTGCCTGGACCTGCTTGCTGGTGTTGAGGGTCAACGCGACGGCGAGCACCACGACGCCGATGGTGAATGCGATCCAGACCGTAGGCATCAGCCAGCCGGACGGAGCGAGGTTGGTTGACGAGAGCACGGAGAGACACGTACACACCGCCATGCCGAAGATGGTTTGTGCGACGAAGGTGCCTGTCTTATCGGTGAGTAGTTCGGCACGTCTTGCGTTGGCCTCCGAAAACGGGATCGGGGAGGTGGACGGTATGTTCGCGGTGCGGCGGACCAGGGAACGCGGCGGCACGCAGCAGGCGACCGCGGCGGAGAGGACCGCGCCGATCCAGATCAAGGCGGTCGCGGCGAGGAACGACTTCGGCTCGTACCGGTCGGGGTTGCCTGCGGCGTCGAAGTGCACCGGGATTGGATCCGGGATGGAGTCCCACCGCAGTAGCACGTACGCCAACGTGGCGAGGTAGACGAAGATCGTGGCGGCGTAGTACTGGCGGGATTGCATGGTCTGAGGGTAGCAGGGGCGGGTTGGGGTGGTTGCTGTCTGCGGTTGCTAAATGGAGCTAGCTCCATTTGGACTTGGCGTGGGTGGAAAATGCCTGGTCGTGGGTCGCCGAAACTCCTAAATGGAGCTAGCTCCATTTGGGTCGCAAGTGAGTGGAAAAACCCTGGTCGCGGGTTGGCGTGGTTGCTAAATGGAGCTAGCTCCATTTGGACCGTGGGTGGGTGGAAAATGCCTGGTCGTGGGTTGACGGGGTCTCTAGATGGAGCTAGCTCCGTTTGGGCTGTGCGCGGTTGTAAAACGCCTGGTCGCGGGTTGGCGGGGTTCCTAGATGGAGCTAGCTCCATTTGGGTGTGGCAGGGCCCCGGCGAACGCCGTATCCAAAGATGATCGTCAACCATCACTGGACGAAACGAGCGAAATATAATAGAAGGAACAGTATGAATTCGACGAGAAAGCAGGAGCTGGCGAACAAGCTCATGGATAGTAATCGGCAAGAAGACAGGCTCGCACATCGCAAAAGGCCGGCGGCGTACCGCAAGGTTTCGACGCGGTTTTTCATCAAGGTGACGGAATGGGAACAGTTGCGGTACCACGAGAAACGGTGGCTGGCGGCGTATGCGGTCGGTTGTACGGTGCCGCGTGCGGTGCTGTCGGGCCGGTCTGCGGCGCGGATCCTGGGGATCTGGGTGATCGCGACGACGCGCGAGCCGGTGGAGCTGGTCGCACAGCGGGGGAAGGCGCCTTCGCGGAAGCAGTGGCCGACGGGTGTGGTCTACCGGGACAGGTCGCCGGGCGACGCAACCACGCAGCACTTCGACCGGCTACGCACGACCGACGCGCTGACCACCGTGTTTGATATCGCGCTGCGTCACGGTTTCGCGGAGGGCCTCGTCGCGATGGATTGGCTGCTGCGCGAAGGCGTGCCGCGCCACCGGATTGAAGAAGCCGCCGCCAGCCTGGGCCGGATCCGCAATATCGGGACGCTGCGTCGTGTGATCGCGCATGCGGTGGACAATTCGCTGTCGCCGTACGAGTCCTACGCCCGCGCGCTACTGCTGCAGGCGGGCATTGGCGGCTGGCAGGTCAACGCACGTATCGCCGTCTCGCCCAACCTGTACATGGCGGACCTGCTGCGCGGCCGCCTGATCGTAGAGATCGACGGTGCGCAAAAATACGATGGCACCACGTTCTCGCCAACCGAGACGGCGATCCGTGAGGAGCGCGAGCGCGAGAAGCGCCTCCAGAACGCAGGCTATGTCGTGGTGCGGGTGTCGCCGGACCAGTTGCTTGACGACGCCCACGGGTTCCTCACCACCGTCACCCGCATGCTCGACCTCGC
The DNA here is from genome assembly GCF_000739455.1 of Corynebacterium imitans. NCBI lineage: Bacteria > Bacillati > Actinomycetota > Actinomycetes > Mycobacteriales > Corynebacteriaceae > Corynebacterium > Corynebacterium imitans. Next base: position 1,588,542 of record NZ_CP009211.1, on the reverse strand, counting down.
GGAAATGTATGTCACACGACCAGCGTGACCTGGGTGCCGTGGACCTCGGCGGTCATGCCGGCTTCGGTGGCGATGTGGGCGATGTCGTCGGGGGAGGTGGCGGGGGCGTCGTGAAGCGCAAGTGCCCTGGCGAGCTCACCCTTGTACTGCTTGTTGAAGTGGCTGACCACCTTGCGCGAGCCGTCGGGCTGGACGGACTCGACGCGGACGGTGGCCGCGCCGGGCACGGGGCCGAGCTTCTGGTAGGTACCGGAGCGCAGGTCGACGACGAAGGGGAAGTCGGCCAGCACGTCGGTAATGGCGGTGCCCCAGCGGGATTTCAGCGTGGCGCCGCCCAGGCGGGCGCTGCCCGAGAGTCGGTAGCGCGGGATCATATCGTCGGCGCGCACGACCCCGAAGAGCGCGGAGCCGATCGCGAGGCGCTCGAGGGCTGGTGTGGGGAGGGTGGGGGCGGACAGGGCGTCGAAAAGCACGCCGGTGTAGCGGAAAACGGCGGGCATAACCGGCGCCTCGGCCAGGGTGAGGTTTTCCTCGGCCTCCGCGCGTTTGGTGGCGGGGATCTTCAGCTGGGCCATCATCTCGTCGACCTGAAGCGAAGCCAGATCCTGCATGAGCGCGGTGCGGATCGGGTCGAGCGCGGGGAAAGACACGCTGATCGGCGCATCCTGGCCGCCGGGCGCTTTGGTCTCTGAAGGTGGGAGGACAATAAGCATGGCCCCTAACCTTAGCGCTAGGATAAACGCCATGATTACACGCCTTTCTCAGCTGTTCCTGCGCACCCTGCGCGAAGACCCCGCCGACGCCGAAGTCCCCAGCCACAAGCTCTTGGTGCGCGCCGGCTACATCCGCCGCGCCGCGCCGGGCGTGTACTCCTGGCTGCCGTTGGGGCTGCGCACGATGCGCAAAATTGAGGGTGTGGTGCGTGAGGAGATGGACGCGATGGGCGGCCAGGAGCTGCTCTTCCCGGCGCTGCTGCCCAAGGAGCCCTACGAGGCGACGAACCGTTGGGACGAGTACGGCGATGACCTCTTCCGCCTGAAGGACCGCAAGGGCGCGGACATGCTGCTCGGGCCCACCCACGAGGAGATGTTTACGCAGACGGTCAAGGACCTGTACTCCAGCTACAAGGACTTCCCGGTCACGCTGTACCAGATCCAGACGAAGTACCGCGACGAGGCGCGTCCGCGTGCGGGTATTCTGCGCGGCCGCGAGTTCGTGATGAAGGACAGCTACTCCTTCGACATGTCGGACGAGGGCTTGGACGCGTCGTACGCGAAGCACCGCGAGACCTACCAGCGCATCTTCGGTCGCGTGGGAATCCGCTATGAGATCTGTAAGGCGACCTCGGGTGCGATGGGTGGCTCGGCTTCCGAGGAGTTCCTCGCGTACAGCGAGAACGGTGAGGACACCTTCGTGGTCTCCTCGGAAGGCGACTACGCAGCAAACGTGGAGGCCGTGGTGACGGTCCCACCGGCTGCAACCCCGATCGAGGGGCAGCCGGAGGCGCAGGACTACGACACGCCGGCCTCGGAGACCATCGAGACACTCGTGCAGTGGGCGAATGACGCAGGTGTGGAGATCGACGGCCGCGCTGTCGAGGCCGCAGACACGCTCAAGTGCATGGTGCTCAAGGTCGATGACCCGCGCGCGGTGGACGAGGACGGCAACAAGGTCGGCCCGCAGCTGACCGCCGTGCTGATCCCGGGCAACCGCGAGCTGGACGAAAAGCGCCTCGAGGCCTCCCTGGAACCGGCGACGTTCGAGCTGGCCAGCGACGAAGACTTCAAGAACACCGATTTCCTGGTCAAGGGCTACGTCGGCCCGCGCGCGATGAACGCCAACGGCGTGCGCGTGCTCGCCGACCCGCGCGTGGTGGAGGGCTCGAGCTGGATTACGGGCGCGGACGCGCCGCAGAAGCACGTGGTGGGCCTGGTCGCAGGCCGCGACTTCACCGTCGATGCATTTGTCGAGGCCGCCGAGGTCCACGAGGGCGACCCGGCTCCGGAGGGCAACGGCACCGTGCAGCTCGCGCGCGGCATCGAGCTGGGCCACATCTTCCAGCTGGGCCGCAAGTACACCGAGGCGATGGACGTGCAGATCCTGGACGAGAACGGCAAGCGCGCCGTGCCGACCATGGGCTCCTACGGCATCGGTGTATCCCGCATGATGGCGGTCGTGGCCGAGCAGCGCCACGACGAGAAGGGCCTGGTGTGGCCGGTCGCGATCGCGCCGTACCAGGTGCACGTCGCGGTGGCGAACAAGGATGCCGCCGCGCTGGAGGCCGGCGATCGCATTGCCGCGGAGCTCTCGGACGCAGGGCTCGAGGTGCTTTTCGACGACCGCCCGAAAGTCTCCCCAGGCGTGAAGTTCAAGGACGCCGAGCTCCTCGGCATGCCGTTCATCGTGATCCTGGGCCGCGCTTTCGCAGACGGCAACGTGGAGCTGCGTATCCGCGGCGGCGAGACCCTCGAGGTGCCGGCTGACGAGATCGTGGCAAAGGTGCGAGAGCTCGTCGCGGAGCAGCTCGCGGTCTAAGCCCGGCCTACGCGCGCTGCGCGTTCGCCGCGAGCTCCACGGCCAGGCGGCGGAATGCGTCGGACTGGGCGTGGGCGGCGGTGGCGCGCCACTGGTCAATAAGCGTCTGCTGCTGGGACTGCGCGTACGCGCCCGCTGAGGCGGCATCACCCGGGGCGGGCACGCCCTCGAAGTCATAGCCGGGTGCCGCCTCCGGCACATCGCCCGCAGGCTCGAGCGCTTCGCGGAGGATCAGCGCGCGGGCGTCGGAGGACGTGCGGAGTTCGTCGAGGCGTGCGTCGGTGGCGTCGTCGGCGTAGGCGGTGGCCATGCCGAAGCCGTACTGGGCGGCATATTCGGCGCGCAGCATGGCGCGGGCGGCCTCGAGATCTTCCTCGTTCTCCAAGGTCTCACCGTCCAGGTCTGCCGATTCATCTTCGGCCTGACCCGCGCGCAGGTCGATGGCCTGCGCGACAAGTAAGGTCACGGAATCCTCGGGGGCGCTGGCCGCAGCGCCCAGCAGCGCGGCAGTAGCTAGGTTGGCGGCGGCGGTTGGGTCGGCGTTGCCGGTGGCCTCGCCGGGGCCGCGATCGAAAGTACAGGTGGTGGGGGTCTCTCCGGCCTCGGTGGTGCCGCAGAGACGCTCGACCTCGTTGAAGAGTTGGGTGGCCTGGGTTTGTCGGGTGTGGGCCAACGTGGCGTCGTCAAGCACTTGCCCATCGGCGAAGGCCTGCTGCGCGAGCGCGACGAGCTCGGCGTTCGGCCGCGGGCCGACGATATCGAGCGCGTTGCAGGCGGTAAGTGGTAGGGCACAAAGCGTGACGGCGAGGAGTTTCTTCACGCGGAAAACCGTACACGATAGGGTGGTGGGCATGGCTTTTCCTACACCTGAGCAGCTGGGCGCGCTGGTCGCGCCGATTGCCCGCAACCATGAGCTGGACGTTGAACAGATCCGCGCGGTGCGCGCTGGCAAGAAATCGCAGGTGATCATCGCGCTCGACGGTGATACGCCCCCGACCTTAGATGAGTTGGAGGTCGTCTCCAACGAGCTCAGCGAGCTTTTCGACGCCCACGAGGACGCCGGCGACCTCAACTTCGGTGCCGGCTACACCCTCGAGGTGACCACCCCGGGCGTGGACATGCCACTGACCGAGCCGCGCCACTGGCGGCGCAACCGCGGCCGCGCCGTGGCGCTTCTCGACGCCGACGGCAAGAAAGAACTGTGGCGCATCGGCGCGCTCGACGAGACGGAAACCCGTGTTGCGCTGATCGAGCGCGGGGCGAAAGTGCCTGCGGTGCAGGCCCGGTTGGTTTCCGAAATGCCCAAGGCAGTGGTAGAAATTGAATTTAAAGCGCCGCCGGCGGCCGAGCAGGAGCTGGTAGACGCACCGTTCGACGAAGTAGTAGACGCGTAAGCCCAACAGGCTTACCTGGGAGGAAGACAAGTGAATATTGACTTGAACGCGCTCAAAGTGATTGAGGACAAGCAGGGTATCGAGGTCGATGACCTGTTGACCACCATTGCGAGCGCGCTGTTGTTTGCATACCTGGATTACCGCGAGGTGGATCCAGGTGAAAACACCAAGTCACGCGTGGACATCGACCCGGACACCGGCGATGTGCACGTCATGGTCAGCGAGCTCGACGCCGAGGGCGAAGTGATCTCCGAGTACGATGCCACGCCGGTCAACTTCTCCCGCATTGGTGCGCCCGCAGTTCGTGACGCGATCAAGCGCCGCCTGCGCGAGGTGGAGGCCGGGCGCGTCTACACCGAGTACTCCGAGTTTGAGGGCCGCGTCGTCTCCGGCGTGGTGCAGCGCGACGCGAACGCGGAGGCTCGAGGGCTGACGATCGTGCAGCTAGGCACCGAGGCCGACCCGCAGGACGGCATCCTGCTGCCTGCGGAGCAGATCCCGGGCGAGCGGCTCACCCACGGCGACCGCGTGAAGGCCTACGTGGTGGGCGTGAACAAGGGGGAGCGCAACGTGCAGGTCAACCTGTCGCGCACGCACCCTGAGCTGGTTCGCGGCCTGTTCGCGCTCGAGGTGCCGGAGGTGGAGGACGGCTCGGTGGAGATCATCGCGATCGCGCGTGAGGCGGGCCACCGCTCCAAGGTGGCGGTGCGCGCCACCGTCAAGGGTGTCAACGCGAAGGGTGCCTGCATTGGGCCGCGCGGCTCGCGTGTGTCCAATGTCATGAAGGAGCTCGGCGGCGAGAAAATCGACATTATTGACTACTCGGATAACCCCGCGACCTACGTGGGCAACTCGCTGGCACCGTCGAAGGTGATCAAGGTCGAGGTGCTCGACGAGGAAGCCCAGGCGGCGCGCGTGACCGTGCCGGATTACCAGCTCTCGCTGGCGATTGGCAAGGAAGGGCAGAACGCCCGCCTCGCCGCGCGACTGACGGGCTGGAAGATTGATATCCACTCCGACGCGGCCACGGACTAGATATGCCTAAGCGGCTGCAAAAATGACACCGGTGTGAGCCGGTGTCGGCCCCGCTGAGCTTAGGAAGTATTTTTTAGCGCGGTTTTGGCGTAGGCTAGTACACGGCTTAATTCCCGCGTGCCGTGTCATGTACGTGCCGGTGCAGTAGCGGGTGTCTGGCCGGTGAGCTACCGCGAGGCGAAAAGGAAGGTGCTGGATGAGTGATGCGCGCAAGCGTCCCATCCGTACCCGTACCTGTATCGCCACGCGTGAGGCACTGCCAGATACGCGCCTGCTGCGGCTCGTGCAAGACCCGGACGTTCCCGGCCGCATTGTGGCCGACCCAGCCCGGAAGTTGCCGGGCAGGGGAGCGTGGATCACACCCACGCGGGACGCACTCGAGCTGGCGGAACAGCGGCGTGCCTTTGCGCGCGCTTTCCGTCTGTCCACTCCGGTGGACCTAGGTCATGTACACACGTACCTCGCCACACAGGCGAAAGACCCAACGCAAGTAAGGAAGACCGAACACTGATGAGTACACAACCGTGAAGCAGCATCAGCGATGAAAGTCATTGACCACGTCTAGGGGTCGGTACCCGTAACCGGGCACCGCGCTCCTAGCACAAACTACAAGGAGACACGTGCCCGGAAAGTTACGAGTACACGAGCTTGCGAAGAAGCTTGGAGTTACGAGTAAGGAACTGCTCGCCACGCTCAAGGAGCAGGGCGAGTTTGTAAAGACCGCCTCGTCGACGATTGAGTCGCCGGTTGTGCGGAAGATGACCGCGTTCTACGAAGCAAAGAACGAAGGACAGAGCGCGGACAACGAGCCGAAGGAAGACAAGACTGCGAAGCCTGCGGCGCCGAAGCCCGGCCAGGCCGCGAAGCCCGCGGCGCCGAAGCCCGGCCAGGCTGCCAAGCCTGCGGCGCCGAAGCCCGGCCAGGCCGCGAAGCCTGCCGCGCCGAAGCCGGGGCAGGCCGCCAAGCCCGCGGCACCGAAGCCCGGCCAAGCCGCCAAGCCTGCCGCGCCGAAGCCGGGTCAGGCTGCCAAGCCGGCTGCACCCAAGCCCGGCCAAGCTCCGAAGCCTGGCCAGGCCGCGAAGAAGGACGCCCCGACGCCTGGTTCGATGCCGCGTCCGAAGGCAAAGCCGGGTGGTCGCCCGAAGGTAGCGAACAACCCATTTTCCTCGAACACTTCCGCACCGCGCCCGGCCCCGCGTCCCGGCGGCGGCCGCGGTGGTCAGAACCAGGGCGGCGGCCGTGGCCGCGGCCAGGGTGGACCACGCCCGGGGCAGGGCTCCCAGGGCCAGGGCGCACCGCGTCCAGGCGGCAACCGCTCCGGTGGTGGACGTCGTCCGTCGCCGGCCGATATGGCGGCAGCGCCTTCGCCGAAGCAGATGCCGGCAAAGGCTGCCGGTTCCCGCGGCGGTCGCAACGGTGGCGGCGGTCGTGGCCGTGGTGGCGGTCCGGGTGGTCCGCCGCGCGGTGGCGGCTTCCGCGGACGCGGCGGTCGTCGTGGCGGTACCGCAGGTGCATTCGGGCGTCCGGGTGGCGCACCGGGGCGTCGTCGCAAGTCGAAGGGCCAGAAGAGGGCCGAATATGAGGAGATGCACAAGCCGAACGTAATCGGTGGCGTGCGTCTGCCTGACGGCGACGGCAAGACGGTTCGCCTGCGTCAGGGCGCGACCCTGTCGGATCTGGCGGAGAAGATCAACACCGATGCATCCTCCCTGGTCCAGGCGTTGTTTAACCTGGGTGAGATGGTCACGGCTACGCAGTCGGTCTCCGAGGAGACGCTGCAGCTTTTGGGTGCCGAGATCAACTACGAGGTGCAGATCGTCTCTCCGGAGGATGAGGATCGCGAGCTGCTCGAGTCCTTCGACCTGCAGTTCGGCGAGGACGAGGGCGGCGAAGAGGCGCTCGAGCAGCGCCCGCCGGTGGTGTCCGTCATGGGCCACGTCGACCACGGTAAGACTCGCTTGCTGGACTCGATCCGCAAGGCAAACGTGGGCCGCGGCGAGGCCGGCGGCATTACCCAGGGCATCGGCGCCTACCAGACTGAGGTAGAGCTCGACGGCCAGCAGCGCAAGATCACCTTCCTGGATACCCCGGGCCACGAGGCGTTTACCGCCATGCGTGCCCGCGGTGCGAAGTCCACGGACTTGGCCATCCTGGTCGTGGCCGCGGACGACGGTGTCATGCCGCAGACCGTGGAGGCGATCAACCACGCCAAGGCGGCTGATCTGCCGATCGTGGTTGCCGTGAACAAGGTGGATAAGCCGGAGGCACAGCCGGACAAGATCCGTGGTCAGCTCACCGAGTACGGCCTGATCCCGGAGGAGTACGGCGGCGACACCATGTTCATCGACATCTCGGCCAAGCAGGGCACGGGTATCGACGATCTGCTGGAAGCCGTCCTGCTCACCGCCGATGCGGCACTTGAGCTGACGGCTAACCCGGACATGGACGCACAGGGTGTGGCCATCGAGTCCCACCTGGACCGCGGCCGCGGCCCGGTATCCACCGTCATTGTCCAGCGCGGTACGCTGCGCGTCGGCGAATCCATTGTGGTGGGCGGCAACTTCGGCCGCGTGCGCCGCATGGTCGACGAGTGGGGCAACGACGTGGAAGAAGCTGGTCCGTCCCGTCCTGTCCAGGTCCAGGGCCTCAACGGTGTCCCCGGCCCGGGCGATAACCTGCTCGTGGTCGAGGACGACCGCGTGGCGCGCCAGATCGCGGCGCAGCGTGACGCGCGTCAGCGTGCCGCCATGCAGGCGCGCACGAAGAAGCGCGTGTCCCTGGAGAACCTGGATCAGGCGCTCAAGGAGACCAACCAGCTCAACCTCATCCTCAAGGGCGACAACGCCGGTTCGGTGGAGGCCCTGGAGGAGGCACTGCTCAAGATCGAGGTGGACGACGAGGTGGAGGTGAACATCATCGACCGTGGCGTCGGTGCTGTCACCCAGACCAACGTGGTGCTCGCTGCCGCATCCGATGCGGTCATCGTCGCCTTCAACGTCCGCGCCGAGGGTAAGGCCACCGAGGAGGCCAACAACGAGGGCGTGGACATCCGCTACTACTCGGTCATCTACGACGTGATCGATCAGGTGGAGGCAGCGCTCAAGGGCATGCTCAAGCCGATCTACGAGGAGCGCGAGATGGGTGCCGCGGAGATCCGCCAGATCTTCAAGGCGTCCGCCGTCGGCCTCATCGCGGGCTGCATGGTTACCGAGGGCAAGGTCAAGCGCGGCGCGAAGGTGCGCCTGGTGCGCGACGGCAACGTCATTACTCCGGACGCGACGATCGAGTCGCTGCGCCGCGAGAAGGACGACGTCACCGAGGTAGCCAAGGGCTACGAGTGCGGTATGGTGCTGTCGTACCCGGATATCCAGGTCGACGACCAGATTCAGGTCTACGAGATGGTCGAGGTCCCGCGCGACTAGGCGGGATTATTCGCCGGCTCCATACGGTTGGCGTGAGTAGACACGAAAAGCGGTGCCCCCTTCCCGGCTTTGTGCCGGGGCGGGGGCGCTGTGGCGTCGATAAGCAGTGCAAGCGTCTAAACTTGAAAGGACGCTGACGAGACACAAGGAGATGATGACATGGCTGACAACCCGCGCGCGCAACGCTTGGCGAAGCAGATTCACGCGATTGTTGCTTCCGCGATCGAGCGAGAGGTCAAAGACCGGAGGTTGGAGCTGGTCACCGTCACCGATGTCCGCGTGACCGGCGACCTGCACGACGCGACCGTCTACTACACGGTGCGCGGCCGCGAGATCGATGATGAGCCGGATTACGAGCAAGCCGCGGAGGCGCTGCACCGCGCCCGCGGTCAGCTGCGCAAGATCGTCGGGGACCAGCTCTCCGTGCGCTTTACGCCGACGCTCGCCTTCGAGCTCGACACCGTGCCGGAGGCCTCCGCGCGGATGGAGGAGCTGCTCAACCGTGCGCGCGCCCGCGACGAGGAGACCGCGCGCCTGCGCGAGGGCGCGAAGCCGGCCGGCGAGGACAACCCGTACAAGACGGACGGGGATAGCGGCGCAGGGACTGGCGCGTAAATGGGCGCACTGTTCCCGGGCGCGGAAGCACAGTTCACCGAGATCGCCGAGGTACTGCGCGCGGCGAAGAAGGTCTCGGTGGTCGCGCACATCAAGCCGGACGCGGATGCGGTTGGCTCGGCGTGCGGTCTGACTGCTGGGCTGCGCTCGCTGGGTATCGACGCGCACGTGTTCATCGGCCAGACCTACCCGCACCCCGAGAACCTGCTTACGGTTCCCGGGGTCGAGGAGATCACCTACGGCGGCCAACTGCCGGAGGACGGGCTCGTGGTCACGGTGGATTGTGCGTCGGTGGACCGCACTGGGCTGTTCCGTACGCAGATCGCAGACGATCCCTCGCGCGTGGTGGTGATTGACCACCACGAGACGAACCCGGCGTTCGGCGCGCACAACCTTATCGTGGACTCGGAGTCCACCACGACGATTATCCGCGAGCTCTTCGACTACCTGAGCGTGGAACTCAACCACGACATGGCGTACTGCCTGTACGCGGGCCTGGTCACCGACACGGGGAACTTCCGCTGGGGCACGCCGCGCATGCACCAGCTGGCGGGCGAGCTGATGGGCTACGGCCTTGATACGCGCCAGATTTCCCTGGAATTGACGGACAAGGCCAGCGCGCGAGACCTACAGATCATGGGCGGGGTGCTCGCCGATTTGCAGAACTTCCGCGAGGAAGGACTCAAGCTCAGCGTCTTTACCATCCGGGCGGAGGCGCTGGCGCGAATGAGCCAGACCACCGTGGAGGCGATCATCGATTACGCCCGCGCGCTCGAGGGCACTGATGTGGGCATGGTGCTCAAGCAGAATGGGCCGAAGCGCTGGGCGGTGTCGCTGCGCTCGAGCGTGATCGACGTGTCCAAGCTCGCGCAGCGTTTCGGTGGCGGCGGGCACGTCCCGGCGGCAGGGTATACCGCGCACGGCTCGCAGGATATGGTGGTGCGCGACCTGATCGCGGCGCTGCCGACTCGTGAGGAGCGCGCCGCGCACTAGGGCGGCGGGCAGAGCCCGAAGCCCGTGAAGATTTGTACCGCACTCAACTTAAAGTAGAAGGAGCGTGCGCGTGGCAGCGAAGTCCACAGCACATTCATCGACTCATTCGCAGGCGAACCGGAGGCCGGAGGTCAGCGCGCGCACCATCCTGGGGCTCGCGCTGCCGGCGCTCGGTGTGCTCGCGGCCAACCCGCTCTACCTGCTGCTGGATACCGCGGTGGTGGGCCGTTTGGGCACCGCGCAGCTGGCGGCGCTGGCCGCCGGCACCACGATCCAGTCGACGGTGACCACCCAGTTGACCTTTTTGTCCTACGGCACCACCGCACGCAGTTCCCGGCTCTTCGGGGCGGGCAAGCGCGACGCCGCGGTCGCCGAGGGTGTGCAGGCGACCTGGGTTGCGGTGCTGGTTGGCCTATGCCTGGCCACGATCATCTGGCTGTTTGCAGAGCCGATCGCGTTCGCGCTGACCAACGACCATGCCACGGCGGCGCAGGCCGCGACCTGGATGCATGTGGCCGCGATTGCCATCCCGCTGACGCTGATCATCATGGCGGGCAACGGCTGGATGCGCGGAATTCAAAATACCCGCCTGCCTTTCCTGCTTACGCTGTGCGGCTTGGTGCCTGGCGCGCTCATTCTGCCGATGCTGGTGCACCGCTTCGGGCTGGTCGGCTCGGCGGTGGCCAACGTGATCGGGATGGGGATTACTGCCACACTCTTCCTCGTGGTGCTCATCCGCGAGCACAAGGGATCCTGGGCACCACGCTGGGCAGTCATGCGCGATCAGCTAGTGCTCGGCCGCGACTTGATCCTGCGCTCGCTGTCCTTCCAGATCTCCTTCCTGGCGGCGGCCGCTGTCGCCGGCCGCTTCGGCGTGGCCACGCTCGCCGCCCACCAGATTCTGCTGCAGTTGTGGAACTTCCTCACGCTCGTGCTCGATTCGATGGCGATCGCCGCGCAGACCCTCACCGGCGCCTCGCTGGGCAAGGGGCGCGTCGCCGAGGCGCGCTCAGTGGGCGCGCAGGCTACCCGCTTCTCGGTCGGCTTCGGGGTGGTGCTCGCCACGATCTTCGCGCTTTTCGACGCCCCACTGAAGTCCATCTTCACCCGCGACGGTTCCGTCCTCGACGCCCTGGTTATCCCGTGGTGGCTGCTCATCGCCATGATTCTTGTGGGCGGCGTGGTCTTCGCCCTCGACGGCGTGCTGCTGGGGGCCTCGGACGCGGCGTTTTTGCGTAACCTGACGATCGTGTCCGTGCTCGGTGCGTTCCTGCCGATTACGTTGCTTTCCGTCACCTTCGGCTGGGGGCTGACCGGCATCTGGGCAGGCCACCTCGCCTCGGTGGTGCTGCGCCTGGTGGGCGTGGTGATCCGTTTCCGTGGGGATAAGTGGGCGCGGACTGGGGCGACCGCGCGGGCGTCGTAAAGCGGCAGAAAGAGAGGAGCCGAGAATGAGCACCACACTGTGGGCCGTGAGCGATCTGCACGCGGCCGTAAAACGCAACGGGCCCAAGATCGACGCCATCCAACCGCGCGACCCCTCCGACTGGCTGATCGTGGCCGGCGACGTCGCGGAACGACTGGACCTGATCGTGCGGGTGATGGAGCAGCTGGCGCAGCGCTTCGACACGGTGATCTGGGCACCGGGTAACCACGAGCTCTTCTCGCGCTCGGCGGATCGCTACCGCGGCCGCGACAAATACACGGCGCTGGTGCAGGCTATGCGCGAAATCGGCGTGATCACGCCGGAGGATCCGTACCCGCAGTTTGGCGGCGTGACCATCGCCCCGCTGTTCACCCTCTACGACTACTCTTTCCGTGGCGCGAACATGACGGTGGAGGAGGCGATCGAGGCCGCGCACGAGAAGAACATCGTGATGACGGACCAGTTCGCCATCGCCTCGTTTGTCGACGTCCGCGCGTGGTGCTGGGATCGACTCGCCTACACCACTAAGCGCCTGTCCCGCATCAGCGGGCCGACGATTTTGATCAACCACTGGCCGCTTGTGCAGGAGCCGACGCTGCGCATGCAGTGGTCAGAAATCGCCCTGTGGTGCGGCACCAGGCACACGCGCTCCTGGCCGAAGCGGTACAACGCGCAGGCTGTGATCTACGGGCACCTGCACATGCCCGGGGTAATGGAGATCGATGGCATTGAGCACATCGAGGTCTCTCTGGGTTACCCACGCGAGTGGGAGCGCTTCCCACGCCGCCACCCCTTCCCGTACCCGGTGATGGAGGTGGGAGCGTAAATGCAGAACCTGGCACTGTTTCCGCCTGAGGCGCGCTTTGTCTACCTGCGCACCGACGGCGGCAACGACTTGAGCAAGTACGAAAACCTCCTGCCGAGCGAGCAGGCACAGGTCAGCTGCGCGGTTGATCTGCGCAAGGGCGAGTTTGGCGACGCCCGCTGGTGCGCCCACGAAGCACTCAAAGAACTCGGCTGTGAAAACGCCGGGGCCATCCTGCGCGGGGAGAAGGGGATGCCGCTGTGGCCGGAGGGCTACACCGGTTCGCTGACGCACACTACCGGCTTCCGCGCGGCGGTGGCTGCGCCGACCAGGTGGGTGCGCTCCATGGGCCTGGACGCAGAGCTCGCCCAGCCGCTTCCCGAGGGCGTGCTGGACGCGATTACCCGCGGCGAGGAGTACGAGATGGTGCGCGGGATGCAAGACGCGGGCATGGAGTGGGCCGACAGGCTGCTGTTCTGCGCGAAGGAGGCAACCTACAAGTGCTGGTTCCCGATGACGCGGCGCTTCCTCGACTTCGACGAAGCGGACATCTGCCTGCGCCCGGACGGCACCTTCGTTTCCTACATCTTGGCCCGGCCTACGCCCAGGCCCATGTTTGAGGGGCGCTGGGTGGTGGGCGACGGCTACGTGATCGCTTCGGCGTTCGTGCGCTAGCGCAGCACTAGCAGAGTGCTAGCAGAGTACTAGCCCAGCGTCGCCGGTCGCGCGACGAACACGGTGGCCAGGCGCTTGCCCTGCTCCTTGACTAAGGCCACCACACGCCCGTCGGGGCCCTTCGCCGCGTGGACGCCGTCGAGCCCACGGGGTTCAAGCCACTTGCCGAGCGCGAGCGCCTCGTACTCGTTGGCGGTGACCTCGAGCACGGGCCAGGCGCGCAGCTGCGCCTCGTCCAGGGTGAGCGAGAGGGCGGGGGAGTCTTGGAGGGTTGCCAACGGCGTGGCGGCGGCAAGCGAAAAGGCACCGACGGACTCGCGGCGTAGCTGGGTGAGGTGGCCGCCAACGCCGAGCGCGGCGCCGAGGTCGCGGGCGAGCGCGCGGATGTAGGTGCCCGAGGAGCAGTGGACGCGCACGTCGACGTCGATAAACGGGCCCTCGCGGCGGATCTCACCGATGTCGAAACTGAAGACGGTGACCGGGCGGGCCGGGATGTCCACTTCCTTGCCCTCGCGGACGAGTTCGTGGGCGCGCTTGCCGTCGATCTTGATAGCGGAGACCGCGGTAGGTTTCTGCATGATTTCGCCGGTAAGCGCATCGATTTCGGCCTTGAGCTGCGCATCCGTGATTGCGGAGGTGTCGTGCGTGGCGGTGACTTCGCCCTCGGCGTCGTCGGTGGTGGTGGACTGGCCGAGCCGGATCGTGGCGGCGTACGCCTTGTCGTTGGCTACCAGGTGGGCGAGCAGCTTGGTGCCGCGCTCGATGCCGACGACAAGCACGCCGGTGGCCATCGGGTCGAGCGTGCCGGCATGGCCCACCTTGCGGGTGGAAAAGGCGCGGCGCAGCTTGGCGACGACATCGTGGCTCGTCATGCCTGCAGGCTTGTCTACCACGACGATTCCGGAGGTTGCGAGGGGATCTGTCATGGTTTTCAAGTATGCCGTACGCTATTGCGCGTGGATATTTTGCACGGGCTTTCAGACGTTCCCGAACACCTCACTGAAGGCGGCAGCGTAGTCACCATCGGCGTGTTCGACGGGGTGCACCGGGGCCACCAGCTGCTCATCACCACAGCGGTGGAAAAGGCGAAAGCGCAGGGCGTGCCGAGCGTCGTGATGACCTTCGACCCGCACCCGGTGGCAGTCTTCGCCCCGGAGCGCGCCCCGCTGGCCCTACTGAGCTTGGAAGAGCGCGCCCGCCAGATCGAGGCGCTGGGCGTGGACTACCTGCTGGTCATCGACTTCCGCAAGGAACTCGCCGGCGACAGCACCGAGCACTACGTCACCGGGGTGCTGCAGGGCACGCTCGGCGCGCGTGAGGTCGTCGTCGGCGAGAACTTCACCTTCGGCAAGGACGCCGCAGGCACCGCACAGACGATGGCGCAGCTGGGGGAGCGCTTCGGGCTCGAGGTCACCATCGTGCAGCTGCTTAACGACGGCGACGTGCGCATCTGCTCCACCGCCATCCGCGACGAACTCACCGCCGGCAACATCAGCGTGGCCACCGACTACATGGGCAGGCCATTTTCAGTGATCTCCACCATCGAGCGCGGCGCGGGCCGCGGCGGCCGCGAGCTGGGCTACCCGACGGCAAACCAGTACGTCGAGGACGTCTCCGCGCTGCCCGCCGACGGGGTCTACGCCGGCTGGCTGACCATCATCGATACCGCACCGATCGACGGCGATGTGAAACCGGGCGTGCGCTACCCGGCCGCGATCTCGGTAGGCACCAACCCGACGTTTGGGGATACCCGCCGCAGCGTGGAGTCTTATATTTTGGACCGCGACGCGGATCTCTACGACCGCATGGCGCGCGTGGAGTTCGTGGACAAAGTCCGCGACATGTTGAAGTTCAACTCGGTCGAGGAGCTGCTGGAGAACATGGCGCGTGACGTCGAGCGCACGCGCGAGATCCTCGGCGTGAACTAGCATGTCGTAGAAGCCCCTTTGAAGGCAGCGAAAGGACTCCAACTCATGGCACGCAAGCTCATCTTGGATCTAGACACCGGCATCGACGACGCGCTGGCGCTCGCCTACGCGCTCGGCTCCGAGGACGCCGAGCTGATCGGCGTGACATGTACCTACGGCAATGTGACGGTGGAGCAGTCCGTGCGCAACACGCTTGCGCTGTTGGAGCTGTTCGGACGCACCGACGTGCCGGTCTTTGCAGGCCCCGACCACGCCCGAGCCAAGGACTCCTTTGCAGTCCAGGAAATCTCCGCGTTCATCCACGGCACAAACGGCATCGGCGAGGTGGACATTCCGGATGCCGCACGCGGGGTAGAGGAGACCTCGGCGGTGGACTTCCTTATCGACTCGGTGGAGGCTTACGGCGATGACCTGGTGATCGTGCCCACCGGCCCGTCGACCACGATTGCGGCTGCGATCGAGGCCTCCAACGTCTTCCGCGAGAGCGCCCGCATCGTGATGATGGGCGGCGCGCTGGCCGTGCCCGGCAACGTCAACGCCTGGACGGAGGCGAACATCAACCAGGACCCAGAAGCCACCGACCTGATGTTCCGCAGCCTGCGCGACGTCACCATGATCGGTCTCGACGTCACGCTCCAGACGCTGTTGACGCGGAAAGAGACCGCGCAGTGGGAAGCGCTCGGCACGCGCGGCGGTGACTTCCTCGCGGCCGCCACCAACTACTACATCAACGCGTATAAGACGACCTCCCCGCACCTGGGCGGGTGCGGGCTGCACGACCCGCTCGCGGTCGCGGTCGCGCTTGACCCGAGCTTGGTGGACACCCTCGGGATCAACATGAAGGTCGACACCGAGGGACCGACCCGCGGGCGCACCATCGGCGAAGAGACGCGCCTGAACGACCCGGATAAGCACGCCGCTGTGGCCGTGCGCGTGGACACCGCGCGTTTCCTCGAGGAGTTCATGCACCGGCTGACCACTTTGGCTTCTGCTACTGCGGTCGTGTAAGCTTTCTCGAGGTCTTGCGCCAATCGACTGCGGTTCGCGGCAGTTGCGGTGCAGTACAAGACTTTTGATCTAGAGCGCGAACTGAAATACCAAGGAGCATACTCATGGCACTGTCCACTGAGAAGAAGGCTGAGATCCTCAAGGAGTTCGGCGTCCACGAGACCGACACCGGTTCCCCGGAGGCACAGGTTGCGCTGCTGACCGAGCGCATCAACAACCTGACCGAGCACCTGAAGGACCACAAGCACGATCACCACTCCCGTCGTGGTCTGCTGCTGCTGGTCGGCCGCCGTCGTGGCCTGCTGCAGTACCTGCGCGAGAACAACGTTGAGCGCTACCGCGACCTCATCGCTCGCCTCGGCCTGCGTCGCTAAGCGACTGCGCACCTTTTACCCGCCGCACCCAGCTTCCTGGGGCGGCGGGTTTTGCGTTTCCGCGAGATCTGAAGCTGCAATACGTGCAGGTGCTGGTAGGATGTGTGCCGTTGCAAGAGAACGCGATACCCGGCGGCACCGATGACCGCCTTGTCAAGACCCAAGGAGAGGGATCTTTTGAGCAGCTTTACCCCCAAAAACTCGTACGACGTCCACGTCGATGAGGAGTTTGGCATCACCGAAGCCGTTGCCACCCTGGACAACGGTGACTTCGGTACCCGCACCATCCGTTTCGAGACGGGCCAGCTGGCCCGCCAGGCTGACGGCTCGGTGACCACCTACCTGGACGAGGACACGATGATGCTGGCCACCACCACCGCATCGAACCAGCCTCGCGAGGGTTTCGATTTCTTCCCGCTCACCGTTGACGTCGAAGAGCGCATGTACGCCGCGGGCCGTATCCCCGGCTCGTTCTTCCGCCGCGAGGGCCGCCCGTCCACGCAGGCGATCCTGGCTTGCCGCCTGATTGACCGCCCGCTGCGCCCCACCTTTGCCAAGGGCCTGCGCAACGAGGTGCAGTGCGTGATCACCGTGCTGTCGATGGCACCGGACGAGTACTACGACGTTGTCGCCATCAACGGCGCATCCGCCGCGACCCAGCTGTCCGGCCTGCCGGTCTCCGGCCCGGTCGGTGGCGTGCGCATGGCGCTGATTGCCGACGATAAGCACCCGCAGGGCCAGTGGGTCGCCTTCCCGAACGCGGCGCAGCACGAGCGCGCCCTGTTCGAGATGGTCGTTGCCGGCCGCATGGTTGAGCGCAAGGATGGCAAAAAGACTCGCGAAGATGTGGCCATCATGATGGTTGAGGCCGGCGCCGGCGTGAACGTGGTCAAGCTGGTCAAGGACGGGTTCCCCGCACCGACCGAGTCCACCGTCGCCGAGGGCCTGGAGGCGGCGAAGCCGTACATCCGCACTCTGGCCAAGGCACAGGCTGACCTGGCCGCCGAGGTAGGCAAGGAGACGAAGGAGTTTACCCTCTTCCCGCCGTACTCTGACAAGGTCTACGAGCAGGTGGAGAAGAAGGCCGCCAAGAAGCTGGGCAAGATCATGACGATCAAGTCCAAGGCGGAGCGCGAGGATGCCTCCAACGCCTACATGGAGGAAATCGAGGAGTCGCTGCTGGACAAGTTCGACGTGGACGAGGATGACCAGGAATACGCCGCCACCTCGAAGGAGATCCGCGCCGCCTACAACGCAGTGCAGAAGAAGATCGTGCGTGAGAAGATCCTGAAGGAGGGCTTCCGCATCGACGGCCGTGGTGTCAACGACATTCGCGACCTGGAGGTCGAGGTCGAGTTGATCCCGCGCGCCCACGGCTCTGCACTCTTTGAGCGCGGCGAGACCCAGATCCTCGGCGTGACCACCCTGGACATGCTGAAGATGGAGCAGCACATCGACTCCCTGCACCCGGAGGATTCGAAGCGCTACATCCACCACTACAACTTCCCGCCGTACTCCACCGGCGAGACCGGCCGCGTCGGTTCGCCGAAGCGCCGCGAGATTGGCCACGGCGCACTCGCAGAGCGCGCGCTGCTGCCGGTCATTCCCACCAAGGAGGACTTCCCGTACACCATCCGCCAGGTCTCTGAGGCGCTGGGCTCCAACGGCTCGACCTCGATGGGCTCGGTCTGCGCGTCTACGCTGTCGCTGTACAACGCGGGCGTGCCGCTGGCCGCACCGGTGGCCGGCATCGCCATGGGCCTGGTCTCTGGCGAGGTTGACGGCAAGACCGAGTACGTCGCACTGACCGACATCTTGGGTGCCGAGGACGCCTTCGGCGACATGGACTTCAAGGTCGCAGGTACCAGCGAGTTCATCACCGCGCTGCAGCTGGACACCAAGCTCGACGGTATCCCGTCCGACGTCCTGGCCGCAGCCCTGGACCAGGCTTACGAGGCACGCGAGACCATCCTGGAGACGATGGCCGAGGTCATCGAGGGGCCGGATGAGATGAACCCGCTTGCGCCGAAGATCACCACTGTCACCGTCCCGGTGAACAAGATCGGCGAGGTCATCGGCCCGAAGGGCAAGATGATCAACTCCATCACGGAGGAGACCGGCGCCGACATCACCATTGAGGACGACGGCACGATCTACGTCTCCGCAACCGAGGGCTCGGCAGCGGACGCAGCGATTGAGAAGATCAACGCGATTGCGAACCCGCAGATGCCCAAGGTGGGCGAGCGTTACCTGGGCACGGTGGTCAAGACCGTCGCCTTCGGCGCATTCGTTTCCATCCTGCCGGGTACTGACGGCCTGATCCACATCTCCAACCTGGGCGGCAACACCCGTGTGGAGAAGGTTGAAGACGTGATCAACGTGGGCGACAAGGTCGAGGTGGAAATCCGCGACATTGATAACCGCGGCAAGATCTCCCTGGTTCCCGTGGAGGACTAATCCTCACTGCCTACGAGCGATAGTGAAAATGCCTCCCGCAACTTCGGTGTTGCGGGAGGCGTTTTCTCGTGCGCGCGTGCGCGTACGCGCTAGGGGAGGAAGCGCAGCTTCTTGCCCAGGTTTAGCGCGGTGCTGAGCAGCGTGCCGTAGTACCTGCGCGGCAGCTGGGCCGGCCCGCGCATCGGCATGATGCGCTGCTCGGAGATGTTCTTCGGCTCCGTGTACTTGGTCAGCCCCTCGGCACCGTGGCGGCGGGACAGCCCGGACTGCTTCACGCCGCCAAGCGGGGTGGAGATGGCAGCCCAGGTGGACGCGTAGCCGTCGTTGATGGTGACGCTGCCGGACTCGATGCGCCTCGCCAGCGCCCACGCGGTCTTCGGCGCACCGAAGACAGAGGCGTTGAGCCCGTAGTCGAGCGAGTTGGCCAGCTCGACGGCCTCGTCCATGTCGCGGACGCGCTGGACATAGACCACCGGACCGAAGACCTCCTGGGTTTCCAGGTCGGTGTCCGGGCCCAGGTCGGTCAAGATAGTGGGGGCGAAGTGGTACGGGCCGACGTCCGGGCGGGCCTTGCCACCGGTGATGAGGGTGGCACCCTTGGAAAGCGCGTCGTCGACAAATGCTTGGACCCGGTCGAGTTGATCCTGGTTGATGAGCGAGCCCATCTCGTAATCCCAGTTCAGCCCGGAGCCCAGGGTGATGGACTCGGTGGCCTTGCGGAAGGCGTCGATGAAGCGGTCGAAGATGGCGTCGGGCACGTAGATGCGCTCGATGGACACGCACAGCTGGCCGGAGTTGGAGAAGCAGGCGGTGGCGATGGTGTTGGCGTGCTTCTCAATGTCCGCGTCCGGCGCGATGAGCATTGCGTTCTTGCCGCCCAGCTCCGCCGAGTAGCCTACGAGACGCTCGCCGACAGTCTCGCCGAGGATCTTGCCGGTCTGGGTCGAACCGGTGAACATGAGGTAGTCGCATTGCGTGGAGATCGCGGCACCGACTTGTCGGCCGGAACCGGTGACGATCTGGAATAGTTCGCGCGGCAGGCCTGCCTCGATGAGGAAGTGCAGCGCGATGAGGTTGGAAAATGGGGTCTGCCAGTCCGGCTTTGCGACGATACCGTTTCCGGCGATAAGCGCTGCGATCGCGTCGGACACGCCGAGAGCGAGCGGGTAGTTCCACGGGCTGATCTGGCCGACGATGCCCTTGGGCACGCGCTGCTCGACCGTCTTGGAAATCAGCGGAAAGGCACCGGCACGTTTGGTGTCGGAAAGCAGGGCTTCCGCCTTGTTGCAGTAGTAGCGGGCGTTGTTGAGGACGTCGAGTACTTCGTCGAACGCTGCGGTGCGGTCCTTGCCGGTCTCTAACTGGACGACGTCTGCCAGCAGATCCTGGTTGCGGTAGACCAGGTCGTGGAAGCGGGAGAGCACTGCGACGCGCTCGCCGATCTCACGTGCAGCCCACTGCTTTTGGGCTACGCGGGCTCGACGGAAGGCTTCGTCGACATCAGCTTCGGTGCCGACGCCGACCCAGCCGATGGGCTCGTCGACAAACGGGGAAGTCACTTCTTGGCGCTCGCCGTTGTAGAGCGAGCCGGTGGCGTGGTTGGTGGTGAGGTTGAGCAGCATCTCGAGGAAGTGCTCCGGCAGCGGTTGTGCCTTCAGGCGCCGAATTGGCATGGGAAATTCTCCAATAAAAAGTTGCTGTGTGCAAGGACTCACGCCCCAGGTTGCGGGTGTGCGAACCTGGGGCGTGGGGTACTGAGGTGCGGGATTAGAACGGGCAGCCTGCGGCGCGGCGTGCTGCGGCACCGCCGTCCTCGTTGCCCTTCTCGCCGGGCTCACGCGCGGCGACAGTAATGCCGTCGGCAGCCTTGAGCTCTTCCTCCGGGTCGCCGCCGTTGTTGTACGGCGCGATGTTGCGCGGCTCCTTGTACTTGCCCTCGATCATGCCGTGCTTGATCATCTGGGAGCGGCCCGGCTCCATGTAGCGCTTGTCCTCGGGCAGGATCTCGAAGACCTTCTTCACCAGCTTGGCGATGCGGTCAAAGCGCTTCTGGTCCTTCTTGGTCCACTCCAGGTCCAGGATGCGGCGTTCCTTCTCAGGCAGGGTGCCGTAGGTAAGCCAAATGACCGGGCGCATGATCGGCTTCCAAATGACCTTCCACACCTTCAGCGGCACGCCTTCCGGCGGGGTGATCATCTCTTCGCGCGCGGTACGCAGTGCGAAGTCGACTGTCTCGTTGCGCTCGAGCACCGTGTCGACCATCTCGTCCATGTAGGCCATCAGGTCGTCGTAGTTGTCGATGACGGGGCGCTCAGACATCTCGTACTTGTCCCACCAGGTCACGCCCTCGCGGACAATCTGGTCCTTCTCCTCGTGGGTGAACGGGGTGCCGAAAAGCTCCTGGGCGTAGATCACGCGGTAGACGAAGGTGGCGTGCGCCCACCAGAAGGTCTCCGGGTTCATGGAGTGGTAGCGCTCGCCGTTGCGCAGCTTGCCCTTAATGGTGGTGTGGTAGTCACGGATATTCTTGGACAGCCCCTCATCGTCGTAGATAGACATGATGATCTGCGGGGTGGAGCGCTCCAGGCGGGCAAAGGGCTCGTCGAAGAACTTGGAGTGATCCAGCAGCGACTGGCCGATCGCCGGGTGCATGTTCTGCATAATGCCCGTGTAGCCGCGGAGTAGCTGGATGCGGTTGTCGGAGCCCCACTTCCACAGAAGGGAATCCGGGCCGAGGGGCGAGCGGCGGATTTCGCGCTTGCCGCCCTTGGGCTTGTCGGCGGAAACTGGAGTAGCCATCAGCTGCCTCTTTCCATGTGCTAGTCGACATCACGATTGATATGTGAACAATAGCACAATAGTTGCGGCCGTGGGAAATGGCCCACACTGTTTTCGAAACGAAAATATTACCCATACCTCATTATCGGTACTGCGAGTAGCGGGGAGGGTGTGCTGCCGAGGAGCGGCACCTGTCGCGGGGATTGGCACGCCTTCGAGGGTTCGGCGCGTCGTGAAAGCGCCACGCACGCGCCCGGAGTGTGGAAGGATCACTGGATGTGCCACACATGCGCGAGTGTGTTGGTGTGCGCCACCTAAAGCGTGGTAGCGTGTGGCAGATCATACTCGATTGTGTCGTTTCAGACGCTTCGCCAGTCTTTGGAGCTGGCGCGGTTTGCCCACAACGTGCGTGAAACGGAAGTGAGCAGGAGCTTTACGTTCACGGTTTCCCATTGATGAAAGGTAGATCCCATGGGGAAATTCAACTGGAAGAAGACCGCGGTCGCGCTGACCGCGGGGCTGGCCGCCTTTGGCGCGACCGGCGTGGCGGTGGCCCAGGGCGGGTTAACCGCAAATCTCGCCCTGTCCGGGACCTTCTTTAAGGTGAGCATGACTCACCTCGAAGGTGAAGAATTTGCCCTGTTCGTGGACAGTGAGCAGATGAAAGAGGATGACACGATCCCCGTCGCCCGCCTGAAGTTCGGCCACGCGTACGCGTCGAACCTCTGTCTGTCCGCTACCTTGCCGGATCTGCCCATGGTGGGGGAGGGCACGCTCGCCCTGCGCGCCAAGGGCGACAATAGCGTTGAGGTACGCAACCTCGTTGTGGGCGCCAACGACATTAAGGGCGCGCTGCAGCTTACCGACGCCAGCGTGGGCATCGATGCCAAGCAGGTCGTCCCGCAGGCGTCCCCCGGTTCTTGGGGTCTGCACTCGAGCAAGGTGACCCTGAGCGCCGACGACATCACCACCACCTCCGTCGGCGCGGAGTACCTGTCCGCCTCCGGCGTCGGTGTGACCGTGGAGAGGGGACGTGAGAATGCCTGCGGCCTCTGATCCGAAAGAACCGCAAGACTCGCTTGACGACGGGGCGTCGACAAGCACTGCTGAAACCGCCGAACTTGAACGAGTCGAGGTGGAGGACGGCGAGGAGCAGCTGACCACTGCCCAGCGCTTCAAGCGGTGGCGCCGCAACCGGCCCTTCATTCCCGGCCTGCTCATGATGATCTCCGGGTTTGTCATCGCTGCGCCCGCCTATATTACGGTGCAGCTTTCTGACATCCTGGTGATGATTTCTACGGTCTCCGGCGTCTCGACGCTGCTGATCGGCGTGCTGATGTTCATGTTTGGGCTGGGCTGCTGGCTGCAGCCGGCGACCGCCGTCTACCTCGGCGTGCTTGCCATTATTGTGGCCGTGGTGGCGCTGCCCACCTCGAACCTCGGCGGTTTTGTCGTCGGCTCGCTCTTCGGGATTGTGGGCGGCTCGCTCGCGCTCGGCTGGGAACCTGAAGAGGGCGAAGGTTCGGATACGCCGAAGAAGAAGCGCGCGAAGAAGAAACGTGTCAAGGAAGCCGAACCGAAAGACGAAGAAGAGGACTTCGACCCCTTTGCAGAGGAAGCGTTCGATGGCGCAGAGCCGGAGCAGGAGGAAGGCCGCGGCGGGAGCACTCGCCTGGGCGGCTCGACGCTGAACTCGATTGTCGCGCTCGCAACTGCCACGGCTCTGGTCGGCCTCGTGCTCGGCGACGCGCAGACGGTGTCCGCCCAGGAGACCGCACGTAAAGTCGCGCAACCGGCGCCGGCGGTGCAGCTCCCGCAGCTACCGACCCCGCAGCTCGAGCTCCCGCAGCTTCCCGACGTGCCGTTGCCCTCCCTCAACGTACCCCCGCCACCAGGCGCAGGGCAGCCGTCGGAACGTCCGAGTGCACAGGCAACGACGACGAGCCAGACCACACCGGCGCCGAGCCCCACTCCGGGCCCAGAAGTCGGCGCGAGGGCCGCGGGCCCGCTCGCACCCGCGGCGACTCCAGCTACGGTGACCGCTGATAAAGTCACCATCACCGGCAACGTGCACGCCACCTTGGACTACGTCAACGTCGCAGGCACGCCCACGCGCGCGCTGATTCTGACCGGCGATCGCCTCGTCGGCCGCAACCTGGGACTGCAGATCCCCGGCTTTGGCGGCGGGGCGAAGCTGAGCACCGGCAACGTGGACACCAAGGTAATCGACGGCCCGGTGAAGATCGTCGCTACCGGGCTCACCGCCACCCCGGCGGTGCGTGACGTGCGCACGATCCCGGTAACCGTGAACCTGAATGGCGACATCAACTCGGTGTTGGATCAGCTCGGCGTACCAGAGCGTCACCCGGTACCGAACATGGAGATCCCCGACATGCTGATGAAGGAGATCTCCCTGACCGGCGTGACCATGGAGATGGTCGCGCTCTACGGCAAGAACTTCGACGCGCCGTCGGTGCGCCTCACCGTTCCCTAAACGGGGATGGACTGTAAGGCTGACGGTCTGTAGGGCCCGGCAGCTGCTGCCACGGTGTAGTACATCGTGGGAGCGGCTGGCCGGGTCTTTTGCTGTGTCCACTGGCTTCCGGGCGGCGTTGGTCTAAACGTTGGTCTATATGGAGCTAGCTCCGTTTGGGGTTGTCAGTATTGCACGACCTGGGGATTTGTGACCGGGATTGAGCCAAATGGAGCTAGCTCCGTTTAGGACACATTTAGGGCACCGCGCAACGGCAGCTCGAAGCGCTACGCCACCCCCACCGGACCCACGCAAAAGCGCCAGGCCCGCGGGAACGCGGAACCTGGCGCTGAAAGCCGCGGTCAAGGCCTCCTAGTAGTGGAAACCGCCCTCGGCTTCTGCCTTCTCGAAGGCGCGCGAGGCGATCGGCACCATGCGGGCCTTGCGTGGCAGGACGGAGAAGACCAGGCGGGTGCCAGTGGACAGTGCCTTGAGGCGACGGGCGTCGGACTTGGTCCACTCCCAGCCCAACTTGTCGCGCAGCTTGTCCGGGATCATGCCGATGGCAACCCACAGGAGCAGCTTGGACACGTAGGGGGCGATCGGCTTCCACGCCCACTTCGGCACAGACGGGTCCGGGGTGTCCAGGGTCAGGCCGTTGATGATGCGGGAGCGATCGATGGTCTCGCTGGGACCCAGCTTGTCAATCATCGCGTCCATGTACTCGACGTACTCGTCGTAAGTCTTCGGCGCATCGTCCGGCTCGGCAACACCGTAGAAGCTGTACCAGGTGCGGCACTCCTGGAAGAGCTGCTCCTTTTCGGTGCGGGTCATATCCGGCATGAAGTTGCCTGCGAGCAGGTACGGCATGGACACGAAGGTGGCGTGTGCCCAGTAGTAGACCTCTGGGTTCAGCGAGTGGTAGCGCGAGCCATCCGGGTGGGTGCCCTTGATGTCCTTGTGGAAGTCGCGGATCATGGCACCGACCTCGGGGCCCTCGTAGACTGCGCGGATGATCGGGAAGGCGGATCGGACGAGGCGTGCGACCTCGTTGTCGAACACGTTGGACTGCTGTACCAGCGAGCGGCTGATGTCGCGCTGTGCGATCTGCAGCACGCCAGCGGACAGGGCAACGAAAGCGGAGCGCCAGTCACCGAAGCGGTTCCACAGGATCGAGTCGGGGCCGAGCTCGGGCAGGCCCGCAGCCGGTGCGGCGATGTCGGTGACCGGGTCTGCCGCTGCTGCGGTGTCATTCGTTTCGTTCTTTGGTGGGTGAACGGTAGTCATCATGTCTCCTTGAAGAAGCGGTGTAAGTTCTAGCCGACGTGGGTGCGGGCGGACTTACGGGCCTCGTCCGCGTAGTTGGAAGCGCGCTGGAATGTGTGTACGGCCGGGTCGAATTCGGAAAGTTTGGAGCGGATACCACGCACGGCACCGGGCTGGACCAACCACTTGTCGCGCTTGACAGAAAGCGCGCCCGGGCCGCGGATCTCCAGCTGACGTGCGTAGCGGCGGGCGTAGTCGCCGCGGGCCTCAAACACGGCCAGCGGGTGGCGCTTGAGTGCGCGGTCGGTGGGGAAGGGGCCGTCGACAAACAGGGCGTTCGGCAGGCCAACAACCTCGGCACCGTAGTGGAGGTAAAGGTCGTCGGCGGCGATGTTTGGCCGGCCCGGCACCTCGATCCAGGGGGAGGCCTCGCCGGTGGCGCGGATGAGGATGTCGAAGCGTTCGGTATCGGTCGTGCCGTCGGCACCGCTGAAAGTGACTTCCCACTGGCCTTCGCCCTCATTAAACGCGGCTTTGGTCACGGTGGTGTTCGCGCGGAACTGTGCGCCGCCGGCGTTGACGGCGGCCGCGAGGTGGCGGGCAGCGGAGGCGGCGGAGCCGTCCACCTTGGTCACCTTCAAATACGGGGTGCGGTAGCGGAAGTGCTTGGATACCGGCTCCGCGTCCGGGGCGGTGAGGTGGCCGCCGATCTGGCTGCGCATATCGAACAGGGTGGTGTCGAAGCCGGAGAACGAGCATTCGGCGGCAGCGGTGGCACCGGCCGGGCCGGCACCGATGACGGCCACGGTCGGTCGCCTGTATGGGTCAAACATGTGCGTTGCCTTTCACAGTCGGCGCGAGCTAACGCCGACGAGAAGAAGTCTGGATGAATTGATGTAGATAATAGCGGACGATACGCAGCAATAGCGCTCACTTGCAAATTATTATGTGGCCCACGTTACCAATTCGGCAATATGGTGCGCAGAGACAACAAAAGCGGGCATGCGGGATACTCCGCATGCCCGCTTCTCGCAGGGTCGAAAGCTCTCGGGAAGGCTAGGTGGCGTCGATATCCACCACGATGCGCGTTGGGTTTTCCAGCGTGAAGACGTGGAAGCCGCGCTTTCGATCAAGCCCGATAAAGAACTGCGAATCCGCCTCGAAAATGGAGGCGAGATACACGTCTTGCACACTGCGAGTCGACACACCCTTGGAGCCGATCTGGGTAATCGGCGCGTCCGTGCGCATCATGTCGCCTGCGGTCCCTTGCACGATCAGCTCGAGGTGCGCGGTACCCGGCACCTGCATCGGGTTACCCGAGGCCTGCTGCCGCGGCGTGTCCGCGTAGCCAGCCAGGTAGCTAGGCATGCCGGTGCCCGCGTACTCAAACACGACTCTGTCGTAGCCCTCGTGCTGGCCGACGCGGATATCCTGCAGCGTCAGATCAGCGGGCTGCGGCTGGGCCACACGCACGTCCTCGACTTTGAAGGGGCTGCTCGCGCTCGCCATGCGCTGGGGCTTCTCGCTTGTCGACGCCCCCTCGTCCCCCGCAGCCGCCGTAGTAGTCTCACTCGGCGTGCTCGTCACAGCCTCCGTGGAAGTGGTTGTCTCGGTAGAGGAGGGGGCAGTGGTGGCGTCGCCAGAATCGGCGCTCTGTCCGCACGCGGTAAGTGCGAGCGCGGAGGCGCACAGCACGCCGACAAGCGTAACGGCAGGGTGCGGACGAGACTGGTGGTGCGTGTGAGTCATGCTTTAAGTATATGGGCACCAAGCTTTGCGGTGGCTGGAGCCTGCGTGCGCCCGGTGCGGTGCGCCTGCCGCCCGCGGGCTAAAGTTGCCAGCAACGAGTAACAAGACAAGGCTGTAGAAGGAGTGCACCATGACTGCGAAGGCTGTGAAAGTTGGCGTCCTCGGCGCGAAGGGGCGTGTGGGTACTGCCGTTGTCGCTGGGGTGAACAAGGCGGAGGATTTGGAGCTCGTCGCCGAGGTTGATCGCGGCGACAGGCTTGACGTGCTGGTGGATAACGGCGCAGAGGTCATCGTGGACTTCACCACCCCCGCCTCGGTGATGGACAACTTGGAGTTCTGCATTACCCACGGCATCCACTGCGTGGTTGGCACTACCGGTTTTGACGACGAGCGCTACGCACAGGTGCGTTCCTGGCTGGAAAAGCACCCAGAGGTCGGCGTGCTCATCGCCCCGAATTTCGCCATTTCCGCAGTGCTGACCATGGCGTTCGCGCGCCAGGCCGCGCCGTTCTTCGAGTCTGCAGAGGTCGTCGAGCTGCACCACCCGAACAAACTGGATGCGCCGTCTGGCACTGCGGTCAAGACCGCGCAGGGCATCGCGGAAGCGCGCAGGGAGGCGGACATGGCCCCGATGCCGGATGCGACCGAACAGCAGCTCGACGGCGCGCGCGGCGCGGACGTCGACGGGGTCAAAGTCCACGCCGTGCGCATGCAAGGCATGGTCGCGCACGAGGAGGTCATCTTCGGCACGCTGGATCAGTCGCTGACCATCCGGCAGGACTCCTACGGACGTGATTCCTTCGTGCCGGGCGTGCTCACCGGCGTGCGCCAGGTCGCCGAGCACCCAGGCCTGACGGTCGGCTTGGACGCCTACCTGGGGCTGTAGGCAGATGGCTGTTTCCTCGCACTTGGATGTGCAGCTCATTGCCGCGACAACGTTTACGCCCCCGCAGTCGGTCGACTGGCAGCCCGAGGAGGGGGCCACTGACGCGGAGTCTTTAGTCGAGTTCGCAGGCCGCGCCTGCTACGAAACCTTCGACCGGCCGAACCCACACACTGCGGCGAACGAGGCGTACCTGCACCATATTCTCGACGTCGGCCACGATGCGCTGCTCGAGCACGCCACCGCCACCCTCTACATCCGGGGCCTGTCCCGTTCTGCGGGCAACGAGCTCCTGCGGCACCGGCATTTCTCGTTTTCCCAACTGTCGCAGCGCTTCGTGCACAACACCGATAACGAAGTCGTCGTTCCCAGCATCATCGCGCAGGACGAAGAGCTCAAGCGCATGTTCCTCGCCGCGGTGGATGATTCCCGCTTCGTCTACGAAGAGCTGCTCACCGCGCTGGACGAGCACATGGCCGCCGAGCCGAACGCCCTTTTGCGCAAAAAGAAGGCGCGGCAGGCAGCACGCGCCATTTTGCCCAACGCCACCGAGACCCGCTTCGTGGTCACCGGTAACTACCGCACCTGGCGCGGGTTCATCGCCGCGCGCGCCTCGGAGCACGCGGACGTGGAGATCCGCACACTCGCCGTGGCGTGCCTTGAGATTCTGCGCGAGCAGGCCCCCGCACTCTTCGACGACTTTTTGGTCAGCACGCTTGCCGACGGCACCCGCATGGCCACGAGCCCGTACGTGGCATAAGGGGGCGTCGATAAGCAACTGCCCCGAACAAGCGGCGTGCTGTTGTACCACAACTGGCCCCAAGGGGGTAGGGTTTGTGGGCATGGGCACATCAATGAAAGCTAACCTCGGTGCAGAAATCTTTGGCACCGTCTGCGTCGCAATGGTCACGCCGTTTGATTCTGACGGTGCACTCGACTGCGCCGCGGGCCGAAAGTTGGCAGCCCACCTTGTTGATCAAGGCATCGATTCGCTCGTCCTCGCAGGAACGACGGGGGAGTCCCCGACCACCACGGTGGAAGAAAAACTTGCACTGCTCAAGGCAGTCAAGGAAGAAGTGGGGGACCGTGCGAAGTTGATCGCGGGCGCCGGCACAAACAACACGAAAACCTCGGTGGAACTCGCGCAAGCTTCGCGCGACGCCGGGGCAGACGCACTGCTGGTCGTCACCCCGTACTACTCCAAACCCTCGCAAGACGGCGTGAAGGCACACTTCACTGCGGTCGCGGAAGCGACCGAGCTGCCGATCTGCCTCTACGACATCCCGGGTCGCTCCGGCATCCCCATTGACGGGGCCACGATCGCCGAGCTGGCGAAGCTGGACACGATTCAGGCGGTTAAGGACGCCAAGGGCGACTTCCTGGAGGCCGCCCCGCTGATCCAGGACACTGGTCTGGCCTGGTACTCGGGCGATGACCCGCTGAACCTGCCGTGGCTTTCCGTGGGTGCGACTGGCATGATCTCGGTCGTGGGGCATGCGGCTCCGAGGGCGATGCGCGAGATGGTCACAAGCTTCGAGGAAGGCGACCTCGCCCGTGCGCGGGAAATCAACGCCAACACCATGGCAGTCCTTGCTCACCAGCAGGGCGTGCTTGGTGGCGCAACTTTTGCAAAGGCAGCCCTGCGCCTGCAGGGCATTGACGTTGGGGCACCCCGCCTGCCTGTCGTTGACGCGACGGATGCGCAGATCGAGGTGCTCCGTGAGGATATGGAAAAGGCTGGAGTCCTTTAAGTATGAACGAACCCCGTAATCGCTCCCGCAAGGTCACCCGCAAGGCGGGTCCGCCGGAGCCTGCTGAGCAGCAGCCCGCATTCAAGGCACCTGCGCAGCAGACCCCCAACAACGACGCCGACAACGGAAGCGGCAACGGACACGCAGGCGATAACAACAGGAAAAACGGCAACAATGGCGGCGGCAAGGCCAAGGGCGGTAACGGCGGTGGAGGCCGCGGCGGGAACAACCGCAATCGTCGCCGCCGCGGTCGTGGTGGATCGGGCGGCGGTCGCCGCAACCCGGTGAAGTCAATGCAGGGCGCGGACCTGACCAAGCGCCTGCCGGCCCCGCCGAAGCCTGCGAAGGATACCCTGCGTATCTACGCGCTCGGCGGAATCTCTGAGATCGGCCGCAACATGACGGTCTTTGAGTACAACGGCCGTCTGCTCATCGTGGACTGCGGCGTGCTCTTCCCCAACTCCGGTGAGCCGGGCGTGGACCTGGTGCTGCCGGACTTCGGGCCGATTGAAAACAAGCTGGACAAGATCGAGGGCCTGGTGGTCACGCACGGCCACGAGGACCACATCGGCGCGATTCCGTGGCTGCTTAAGCTGCGCCCGGACATCCCGATCTACTCTTCCCGCTTCACCAACGCGTTGATCGCAGCGAAGACACAGGAGCACCGTCAGCGTCCGAAGTTGCATGAGGTGAACAAGGACTCCGAGGTCACGCTCGGCCAGTTCCGCCTGCGCTTCTGGCACGTCAACCACTCCATCCCGGAGTGCCTGGGCCTGTCCATCAAGACCGGCGCGGGCCACGTCGTGATGACGGGCGATGTCAAGGTCGACCAGACCCCGTACGACGGCAAGCCCACCGACATCCCGGCGCTCGCGCGGCTTGGCGACGAGGGCGTGGACCTGTTCCTCTGCGACTCTACAAACGCCACCATTCCGGGCATCTCCGCCTCCGAGGCAGGTATCGAGGACACCTTGATCCGCCTGGTCTCGCAGGCGAAGCAGCGCGTGGTCATCGCCTCCTTCGCGTCTAACGTGGCGCGCGTGCAGATGGCGGTCAACGCCGCAGTGGCGAATAACCGCAAGGTGGCCTTTAACGGCCGCTCCATGCTGCGCAACATGGAGATCGCGGAGAAGATGAGCCTGCTGAAGGCACCGAAGGGCACGATCATCCCGATCGAGGAAGCTGCGAAGATGGCACCGCACAAGACGGTGCTTATCACCACTGGTACCCAGGGTGAGCCGATGGCTGCGCTGTCGCGCATGTCGCGCCGCGAGCACCGCCAGATCACGGTGCGCGACGGTGACACGATCATCCTGTCCTCCTCGCTCATCCCGGGCAACGAGGAAGCGGTCTTTGCCGTGATTAACAACCTTGCCCAGATCGGCGCGAAGGTGATCACCAACGCCGAGGAGCACGTCCACGCTTCCGGCCACGGCTACGCCGGTGAGCTGCTGCAGCTGTACAACGCTGCGCGCCCGCGTAACGCGATGCCGGTGCACGGCGAGTGGCGTCATATGCGCGCCAACAAGGAGCTGGCGATTTCCACGGGCGTGCGCCCGGAGAACACCGCGCTGGCTCAAAACGGCGTGGTCGTGGACATGCAGGCCGGCAAGATCAAGGTTGTCGGCCAGTACCAGGTCGGCCAGCTCTACGTCGACGGCGTGACGATGGGTGACGTGGACCCGGACGTGCTGGCAGACCGGTCTTCGCTGGCCTCCGGCGGCGTGGTCTCGATCACCTGCGTGATTGATGACCGCACGGGCCAGCTCCTCGAAGCACCGCGCGTGTCTACCACGGGCTTCTCAGACGACGACCGCGACTTCAACAAGAAGCTCGTCGAGGCCGTCGAGAACGTGATGGGCGACCTTGCGGCCGAGGGGGAGAACGACCCGTACCGCATGGTGCAGCAGCTGCGTCGCAAGCTCTCCCGCTCGATCGAGCAGAAGTACAAACGCGAGCCGGTAATCTTGCCGACCGTCGTTCCGATGGCAGCAGAGAACCTCCCGGTTGACGACGAAGACATCGAAGCCACCCGCGAGTCGCTCTAAGCACCCGTTCGTACACCCCCCTTGGCTAATTGTTTTGGTCAGGGGGGGTGACGTGTTTTTGGGGTTGGTCTGTTCGGTCTTGGTGTGCGGCCGAGGTGGTTCTGGGCGTGCCAGGTCCAAGTGACAGGCCAGGTCCAAATGGAGCTAGCTCCGTTTAGAGGATTCGGTTTGGCGCGACCTGGGGGTTTGCGGGTGGCATTGGTCCAAATGGAGCTAGCTCCGTTTAGAGGATTCGGTTTGGCGCGACCTGGGGTTTTTCTGGCGGGGCCGGTCCAAATGGAGCTAGCTCCATTTGCGGAACCAAGAGTGGCTTTAGGGCACGAAGTTCGAAGACTTCGCGGATCACGCGCCGCGGGCTGAAAGACGCAAGGAGTCTGCGGGCGCGGACTTTCACGTCGACAGCCACGCCATATTTCGCAGCCATCTCCCAGGATAATTCCGCAGGGGTGGAATTTTGTGCATGGGTGGTGACACATGGGCGACAGGTGTATAAAATTTCGTGGCATGAAGACGCTTAGGAGAATGACCGCGGCGCTTCTCGCCGCCACAGTAATTTCTGCACCTGCCATCCCTACTGCCGCAGCAGCGGAGGATGAGACCGACTGGACGGGTGGTCGCCCGCTGCCGGAGGGCACCGAGGTGCCCTACGAGCCCGGGTACGGCTCCAGCTGGAAGAGTTACGACGCTATCAAGCTGGGCAACCCGGACTACCGCAATAGTGACGTCCGAGGGATCCGTGTTGTGGGCAGCTACAAGCCAGACACGATTATGTGCGTGATGAACTTCAAGGGTGGGGTGAGTGAGTGCTATGCCGACGGTAAACAGGCTGTTGAACTCGGCTGGGGTGCTGGCGGCAAGATTGTGACCACGGACCCGGTGGTCGCTATGTTTGCACCCGTTGTTCGCAGCTTCGTCTCTTTGGAGCGGCAGCTGTCCAGCTCCCGCGGCTAAGCTTGCGGCGGAAGCGCTAGGGTAAAAGGCATGTCTTTTGCTTCTAGTGAACGGGAAAAGCTCGGCGCGCTGTTACTGGAACTTGGGCCGGACGCGCCCACGCTGCTTGATGGGTGGCGCACCCGTGACCTGGCCGCGCACCTCTACGTGCGAGAGCAGCGCCTACCTTGGATCGCGGGTGCTTTCGTGCAGGCGCTGGCCAAGGGTCTTGACCGTGAGATGGAGGCGGCGAAAAGAAGGCCTTATGAAGAGGTGGTCGCCGACTGGCTTTCGGGTGCCAACCCGGTGGTAAGCGCGCTGTTTGGCCCGGCAAACGAAGGTGAGCACTTCATCCATCACGAGGATGTCCGCCGCGCCCAGGAGAATCCGGAACCCCGCGAGCTCAGTGCGGCGACACAGGCGAAGCTGCTCAAGCTGGCTAAGCGCTACGGCAAAATGACGCTGCGTAAGGCCCCGGTGCCGGTGATCTTGACTCCCGAGCACCTTCCACCGGTGACGCTGGGGGAGCGTGCGGGAGTCGCGGACAAGGGCAACCGAGTCGTGCGCGTCTTTGGAGCGCCGGCAGAGCTGCTGCTGTGGGTGACGGGTCGTACGTCGGCTGCGCAGGTGCGCGTTGACGGTGCCGATTTGCTCGCTGGTTACGACATCACATTGGGCTAAGGCAGCGCATACTCAGCGGGGTATTGCGGAAGAAAGTTCGCCTCACCCCGCGATGCCTCTGTGAATAATGTGACTTGAGGTATTAGAGTTACAGCCATGTCTGTCAAAAATTCCGCCCCACGCTCAACCCGCCCACAGTCCGGCGGGTCGTCCGCGCGTCGCAGTGGCCCAGTGTCGCTGACGCACCCACCGACTTCGTCGATGGTTGCGGCGGAAACCACCGACGAGCGCGTCGGCTCTGCCACGCGCGCCGTCGGTCGCTCGCTGGGGTCTGCCGCCCGCGGGGTGGGTGGTGCCTTCGGTGCGCTGACGAGAAAGCTCGGGAGCGCACGTCGGAAACATGACGATGAAGATGTAGACGACAATTTTGACCTATTCGACGACGAAGAGGAGCACGTGCAACCAGACCGCAGGCGCAACCGTCGGAGGAAAGACGCCAGTACTCTCGAGCACCCTGGCACTAGCCGTTACAGCGAACCCAGCGAAGCTGCTGACGTTCAGCACGACGACTGGGACGAGGAAGCTGAGGAGCAGCAGGCACGCACGCCCTACCGCGGCACCTTTGCGGAGCACGCTGACGCCTGGGGGCTGTTGCTCATCGGGTTGGCCGCGGTTATTGGTGCCTCGGTCTGGTTGGACATCGCCGGTCCTATCGGCGAGCTGATCGCCAAGGCCACCCACTGGGTGATCGGGGCGGGTGCGCTCATTCTGCCGGTACTGCTTGTCGGTGTCGCCATCGCACTGATGCTTAATGTGCGGGCCCCGGGCGAGGTGCGCACCCGCGTCACTATCGGTCTGAGCATCATCGCTGTGGCGATGCTCGGACTCGTGCATGTCTTCGCGGGCAACCCCTCCGACTGGGAGACTCGACGCATCGCCGGTGGCATTATCGGTGCCTATACCGGTGGTGTGCTTGCCGCTGGGTTTTCCTCCTACGTGGCCGTGCCGCTGCTGGCACTGGTCATTGTCTACGGGGCGCTGAAGACTACCGGTATTACCGTGCGTGAGGCCTACGACATGGTTGTCGCGTGGGCCACCGATCTTATCGACTCCGCTCGCAACCCGGATGCTGACCTCGAGGAGGAGTGGGACGACGAAGACGACGACCTCTATGGTCATGTCGAGCGCGATCTGGACGACATTGCGGAAGGTCGCGAGCGTCGTCGACCCCGTCCGCGCGCAACGGCACGAACGGAGCGAAAGGCTCGAACGGAGCGCCAGCCCCGCGACCGAGACACCCACTACGGTGAGGATCCCGAACAGCGTCCGCGGAAGCGCCGCGTGCGCAAGTCTCGTACACCGCTGGACAACTACCCGGCTGATGGCGAGGTTGCGCCGGCGAGCGACATCGGCGAGGAGGGCCGCGACGATTTCGGCGAGCCCGTCACGGATGCATTCGCTGCACCAGAGCGCACCGAGCATATTGAGCGCACTGAACGCTCTGGGCACAGTGGACACAGTGGGCGCACTGGGCGTCGCAAAGCACAGCCCGAGGAGACGAAGGTGCTCTCGCGTGGTGCAGACATCGCAGACGCGGCGGGTAAGACCGCAGCGGCAACCGTCAAGGGGGCAGGCCGGACTGCGGCGGCAGCTGCCGGTGCTGCGGGAGCGACTGCGGGTGCGGCCGCAGCTGGTAAGGCCGCGGCGGCCGGGCAAGCAGCCGAAGCCGCCGGAGATGCTGTGGCAAGCTCCCGGGATGCGGTGCGCAAGGCAATTGTCGCTCGCTCGGGTATCGACGCCGCTGCGGTGCCCGCCTCCACGCCGAAGTCGGAGCTGGAGGCCGCCGAAAACGACGCTGCGCCGACCCAACAGCTGGCGCGGAAGGTGGCGCGCGATACGGACTACACGTTGCCGTCGACAAGCTTGCTTATCGAAGGCGATGCCCCGAAGACGCGCACGGAGACCAATGACCGCATGATCGAGGCGATCACCGATGTCTTCGAGGAGTTCAAGGTCGATGCCCAAGTCACCGGCTTCTCCCGCGGCCCGACAGTGACACGTTATGAGGTCGAGCTTGGTCCAGGTGTGAAGGTCTCCAAGATCACTAACCTGCAATCCAACCTCGCCTACGCGGTGGCGACGGATAATGTACGACTGCTGACACCCATTCCGGGCAAGTCCGCCGTGGGCATCGAGGTGCCTAACCGGGACCGCGAGATGGTCCGCCTGCGCGACGTGCTGGACGCACCGAAGGTGGCCGCCGACGAGGACCCGATGCTCATCGGGCTTGGCAAGGACATCGAGGGCGACTTCATCGCCTCCTCGGTGCAGAAGATGCCGCACTTGCTCGTCGCAGGTTCGACTGGTTCCGGTAAGTCGGCGTTTGTGAACTCGATGCTGGTCTCGTTACTTACGCGCGCCACCCCAGAAGATGTGCGTCTGATCCTGGTGGATCCGAAGATGGTGGAGCTGACCCCGTACGAGGGCATCCCGCACCTGATCACCCCGATCATCACGCAGCCGAAGAAGGCCGCGGCCGCCCTGCAGTGGCTGGTCGAGGAGATGGAGCAGCGCTACCTGGACATGAAGCAGGCGCGCGTGCGCCACATCAAGGACTTCAACCGCAAGGTGCGCAGCGGCGAGATCCAGGCCCCGCCAGGTTCCGAGCGCGAGATGCGGCCGTACCCCTTCATCGTCTGCGTGGTCGACGAGCTCGCCGACCTGATGATGACCGCGCCGAAGGAGATCGAGGAATCGATCGTGCGCATCACGCAGAAGGCACGTGCGGCCGGTATCCACCTGGTGCTGGCCACGCAGCGCCCATCGGTAGATGTGGTCACGGGCCTGATCAAGACGAACGTGCCCTCGCGCCTGGCGTTCGCGACCTCGTCGCTGACGGACTCCCGCGTCATCCTGGATCAGGGCGGCGCCGAGAAGCTCATCGGCATGGGCGACGGCTTGTTCATCCCGCAGGGGGCCGGCAAGCCGCAGCGTCTCCAGGGCGCATTCGTCACCGACGAGGAGATCCAGGCGGTTGTCGACGCCGCGAAGTCCCAGGATGAACCCGACTACGTCGAGGGCGTCACTGAGGAAAAGCAGGCGGAGAAGAAGGTCATTGACGACGACATCGGCAAGGATCTCGACGATCTGCTCGAGGCAGTCGAGCTCGTGGTCACTTCGCAGCTCGGCTCGACCTCGATGCTGCAGCGTAAGCTGCGCATCGGCTTCGCCAAGGCCGGTCGACTGATGGACCTCATGGAATCGCGCGGCGTGGTCGGCCCTTCCGAGGGATCGAAGGCGCGCGAGGTGTTGGTCAAGCCGGAGGAGCTCGAGACGATCATCTGGATGATCAAGGGTGCCGATCCGGCTGAGGCTCCGAAGGAAGCGGATGTGGAGGACGACGGGGCGTCGACAAGCGATGGCTCGGATGCTGACGATGAGACCCGCACCGTGCAGGCAACCTACAATCCGACTGGCGGCGCGTTCTAGATGCAGCAGCGCAGCTCAAAACGGATCTCGTTGGTTCTGTTTGACGGGTTCGAGCTTCTCGACGTGGCCGGCCCGCTGGAGATTTTCTCAAAGGTTGCGGGGTGGGAAACCACGTTGCTCTCCCCGGATGGGCGGCCGGTGGCCTCGTCTCAGGGTGTGCGGTTTGAGGTCGGCGGTGACTATGCGCCGCGCAGTTGCGATGTGGTGTTCGTTCCGGGAGGGCAAGGGACTCGCAGGCTTGCGGGCGACGAGAGTTTCCTTAAGAGTCTTCAGAAGATGGCGAACGAAGCCAGCGTGGTGATGTCAGTGTGCACCGGCTCGGCGTTGCTTGCCGCGGCAGGGCTCCTGGAGGGATATGCGGCTACGAGCAATAAGCGAGCGTTTGCCTGGGCCACCAGTTTCGGCCACGACATTGACTGGCGTCGCTCGGCCCGGTGGGTGCACGACCGCGACCGGTGGACGTCCTCTGGAGTCTCCGCCGGTACAGATATGGCGGTGGCGTTCGTCGCTGATGCGTGTGGTGAGGCAGTCGCACGTGAAGTCGCGGACGCGGTCGAGCTTCGTCTCCACCTCGACCCGAACAATGACCCTTTCGCTGTGTAGACGCCACAGACCTCACCGGAAGGTGCCTTCTCGCTTGATGTGCCTTGTGGTGTAGAGTTGGACGCGCTTGGAGGGGAGTACCCTATAAGTGCCCGGATCGTCAGCACGGCAGCGCACCTCGCGCCCCGGTCTGGGCAGCCCCATATCAAGGGGTGGGGGAGACCTCCGGTCATTTCAACGTAACTTCTGACCGGAGGAAAGCTTATGCATGTGCCTCTTTCAATTTGGCTGATTACCTCAGCGGTAATCCTTGGATTCTTTATTTTCGACTTCTTCTCGCACGTGCGGAACGCGCACGAGCCGTCGATGAAGGAGTCCGCCGGGTGGGCCGGGTTCTACATGGCCATGGCCTGCATCTTCGGCGGGATTGTCTGGTGGTTGTGGGACGCCGAGCACGGCATGCAGTTCTTCACCGGCTACATCACCGAGCTCTCGCTGTCGGTGGATAACCTCTTCGTGTTCGCGCTCATCATGAGCTCGTTTAAGATTCCGCGTGCCTACCAGCAGAAAGTGCTACTCATCGGCATCGTGATTGCGCTGATCTGCCGCCTCGCCTTCATTCTGCTCGGCGCCGTGATCATCGAGGCATGGTCCGATGTCTTCTACATCTTCGCCGCGTTCCTGCTCTACACTGCCATCAAGCTGGTCTACGACGAGGCGACCGACCAGGAAGACCCCGACCCGAACGACATGATGGTGGTCAAGACCCTGCGCAAAGTCATTCCGGTGACCAGCTCGTACCACGGCGACCGCCTGGTTTCGGCCACGCAGGCTGGCAAGAAGGCCGTCACCCCGCTGTTCGTGGCGCTGCTGTCCATCGGGTTTGTCGACGTGATGTTCGCCTTCGACTCCATTCCCGCCATCTTCGGCATCACGCAGGAGTCCTTCCTGGTCTTTACCGCCAACGCCTTCGCGCTGCTCGGTCTGCGCCAGCTCTACTTCCTGCTCAACGGGCTGCTAGACAAGCTGGTGTACCTGCCGTACGGCCTGGCGGTAGTGCTCGGCTTCATTGGCGTCAAGCTGCTGCTGCACGCCCTGCACGAGAACAACCTGTCGTTTATCAACGGCGGCGAGGGCCTTTCCGTCCCGGAGATCGGCACAGTCACCTCGCTGCTGGTCATCATCGGCGTGCTGGCAGTGACCGCGGTTGCTTCCATGATCAAGGACCGCGCGGACATCAAGGCCGGACGCCTCGACCCGAACGGGCCGTCATTCCACATTGACTACGACGACCACGGCAACCGCCGCAAGGTCGACCGCGACGGCCACCACCTGGAGTGGATCGACGACCCCGCAACCTCCGGCAAGGGCGATCACACGGCGACCGGCTCGCGCGAGACGGACCACTTACATGTTGCCCGCGGCGGCAAGCCGAAGCAGCGCTAAACGGGGCGCTTAGTCGCCTGAGAAAATGTTGCTGACCGGGTTCCACTCGTGGACTTCACGCCCGGCCAGCGCCCTTTCGACCGTGTAGGGGTCAGCGTCCATGATCTCCTCCGCGTCGGCCACCGATGCGGTATCCGGCAGCTGGAGGATGATCAGTGCCTGCTCCCCGCCGGCGTAGGGGCCGGAGCCGACAATTCGGCCCAGCGAGAGCTGGCTGGAGATGAACTCGCGGTGGGCGGGACGGGTCGCGTCGACAAGCGCGGCGTCGGCACCGTAGGTATAGGTAAATGCGAAATACTTCATGGGTGGCAGTCTAGGCCACGGCGAGTAGGTGGGTAGGGTGGTGGGCGTGAACACTCAGTCCAATTGGAATCTGCCGAACGCGCTGACCTCTTTGCGCATCCTGTTCATTCCGGTGTTTGCGTGGCTCGTGCTCGCGCAGCACTGGTGGTGGGCGTTCGGGCTGTTTGTGGCGCTCATGATCACGGACAAGCTGGACGGGGACATCGCCCGCGCCAGGAACATCGTGACCGACTTTGGCAAGATCGCCGACCCCATCGCCGACAAGGCGCTGATGATCACCGCACTGGTCACCCTGAATATCGTCGGCCCGCTGCCGGTGTGGATCACGGTGGTGATCATCGTCCGCGAGCTGGGCATTACTTTCTGGCGGATGTGGATGCTGCGCCAAGGCCAGGTCGTGCCCGCCTCTAAGGGCGGCAAACTCAAGACCGTGCTGCAAACTCTTGGCGTCGGCATGTACTTGTGCCCGCTGCCCGGCTGGATGGACATGTCGACGCTGATTGTCATGCTGATTGCGGTGGCCGTCACCGTGATCACCGGCGTGCAGTACCTGGTAGATGCACGGAAGGCCAACGATGGAGCGTGAGCTTGTTCGCTTAGCGACGGGCGCGGGTGTCACCCTCGCCTTCTGCGAGTCACTCACCGCGGGACTCGCTGCGGCCACCGTGGCGAGTGTGCCCGGTGCCTCCGCGGTACTGCGCGGCGGGCTTGTTACCTACGCGACGGATCTCAAGGAGACGCTCGCCGGGGTGCCCCACGAGGTACTCGCCGCGTATGGGCCGGTGAGCCCTGAAACAGCGCGCGCCATGGCTGAGGGCGCGCGCCGTGCCTGCCGCGCTGACTACGGGGTGTCGCTCACCGGTGTGGCCGGACCGGACCCCCAGGACGGGCACCCAGTCGGGGAAGTCTGGATCGGTGTGGCGACGCCTACGCGCAGCTTTGCAGCGCCAGCTGGGGGCAGTGCGCTGCTGCAGGGTTCGCGCCAGGAGATCCGGAGCGCCGCTGTGGACGCTGCGCTACGGATTCTTGTAGATACGCTGCGGGAAGATCTTTCTGCCCGCGATGGGAACAAATCAGAGACCTAGACCGTTATTACTCGTGATGGCAACAACAACTCTCGTACACGAAGCACCGATGACTCGCCCCGCCGCGCTCGCAGGCGCGGTGGATGACGCACTGCACTCAGGCGTGCCCGGGCGCGAACCGCTGCTGCGCGAAGCGCTCGGCATGTCGCTGCGTGCCTACCGCGCCGACAAGAACGTCACGCTGCGCGAGCTGGCCAAGCAGGCACGCGTGTCCTCCGGGTACCTTTCCGAGCTGGAACGCGGCCGCAAGGAAGTGTCCTCGGAGCTGCTCGCCGCGATCTGTAACGCGCTGGACACGACGGTGGCTGAGCTGCTGATGGAAGTGGTGGCGAATATGTCACTGCATTCCATCCAGGAGGAATTGGCTACCACTTCTCCGGCGGCAGCGGAAGCGTAATGGCACCGGCCGCACTACAGTAGTGACTACTTAGTGTGATCGACCCATAAACGAAAGGTCTTTTGAACTCGTATGGCTAACCCATTTGCAAAGTTCTGGAACTACCTGATGGCCCTCTTTGACAACAAGATCGAAGAGAACGCTGATCCTAAGGTGCAGATTGAGCAGGCAATCAGCGAGGCTCAGCGCCAGCACCAGGAGCTTTCCCAGCAGGCCGCCGCCGTCATTGGCAACCAGCGCCAGATCGAGATGCAGCTGAACCGCCGCCTCGAAGAGGTGGAGAAGCTGCAGGCGAACACCAAGCAGGCACTGCAGCTGGCGGACAAGGCCCGCGCGAACAACGACCCGCAGAAGGCCCAGGAGTACGAGAACGCCGCGGAGGCGTTCGCGGCTCAGCTGGTCACCGCCGAGGAGAGCATCGAGGAGACCAAGCAGCTGCACGACCAGGCACTGCAGCAAGCATCCCAGGCCAAGCAGGCCGTCGAGCGCAACGCCGCACACCTGCAGC
This sequence comes from Corynebacterium imitans, assembly GCF_000739455.1. Lineage (NCBI taxonomy): Bacteria > Bacillati > Actinomycetota > Actinomycetes > Mycobacteriales > Corynebacteriaceae > Corynebacterium > Corynebacterium imitans. Next base: position 1,547,605 of record NZ_CP009211.1, on the reverse strand, counting down.
AGCAGGTCGCGCAGCGCTCCAAGCTGCTTAGCCAGCTGGAGCAGGCCAAGATGCAGGAAAAGGTCTCCGAGACCATGCAGTCGATGAACTCGATCACGGCGCAGGGCCCGAACCTGGATCAGGTGCGCGACAAGATCGAGCGTCGCTACGCCAAGGCGCTTGGCTCTGCGGAGCTGGCACAGAACTCCGTCCAGGGGCGCATGGCCGAGGTGGAGCAGGCAGGCATCCAGATGGCTGGCCACGGCCGTCTCGAGCAGATCCGTGCAGAGATGGCGGGCGAGCTGTCCTCCGGGCAGAAGCCGGCGATCGAGGGTTCCGCTGACGCTGGCTCCAGCGCTTCTGATGCTTCCGGCGCGAGCGTGAGCGACGACGCGGTGGCGCAGCGCATGCGCGAGCTTCGCGGCGAGAGCTAAGCAGAAGAGTTAGAGCGCCAGGGGAGAGGCTTCCCCTGGCGCTTTTTCGTGCCAGTTTCGGTGGGTGGTTCGCCTGGCTCGCCTACATGACGAAACCAGCACGACGAAGATGTCGAGATTTTCGTCAATCTGCGGCCACTGCGTTCGTCATGTAGCTCGGCCGCGGGGTAAACAGCGCAGATCGGAGCTCGATAATGTCGAAAATTTCGGCACTATCGAAGTGCTACCTGCGCTTTCTGCAGCATTTCCGGCGAAAACCCCGCTAGTCCACCGCGCCCCGCGCCATGAGCGCCTCGCCAATCAGGCGGGCGCGGCGCACCGAGCGGATCACGAGCGGGATACCGAAGGCGGCAAGCGAGAATCCTGCACCGCGAGCCTTGCGGGCGTCGAGTACCTCGTTCGCGGTGGCGAGCATGAGCGGGATGAGCCGGATGGTCAGGGCGATTGTCAGGCTGATCGTCTCCACCGGCACGCCGAATCGTCCGAGCGGGGCGAGGTTGCGGTCAAGGGCGTCGAGTAGGGCCTCGACGGGCGTGGTCAGCGTGAGCAGGTTCGCAGCGGCCACAGTGGCGAGCAGCGCGAAGAACGTCGTTGCAGCGGACTGCAGCCCGTTTTGCCACCACAAAAACGCGGCCAGGAAGAGCAGGAGCGGAAGCACGGGGAGTGCTTGGTCCCAGGCGATCTTCGGCGGGATCTTCGCCACCGCATAGAGCGCGACCGTCACGCCGAGGGCAGCCAGCGAGTGCCACGGCACCGTGGGCAACAGGGTAACGGCGAGAATGAACACCACCAGCGCGACGAATTTCTGCGTCGGACCTGCGCGGTGGAGAATCGTATCGCCTTCGACGTAGACGCCTAGGGGAAGTGCTCGGATCATGGCTTCGAGTCCATCAGGTCGGTGTAGTACGCGATGGCGTCCTGGGGCGCGCCGTCGTAGACGAGCTCGCTGTCGTCGATGCAGATGACGCGATCGAAGCCCGCGAGCATGTCGAGGTCGTGCGTGACCACGATGACCTGCTGATCTAGTGCGCCGAGCTCCTGGATGATGCGGCGGCGGTTGCGCAGGTCGAGCAGCGTGGTCGGCTCGTCGGCGATGACCGTCTCGGGCTCGATGACCAGTACGGAGGCGAGCGCGAGCAGCTGTTTTTCGCCGCCGGAGAGCGTGTGCGGGGAGTTCTCTGCCTTGTCTTCTAATCCGAAGCGCTCGAGTACCGCGTCGACACGAGCGCGGACTTCCGCGCGCGGCAGCTTGAAGCGGCGCAGGGAGAAGGCGACGTCGTCGGCTACGCGCGGCATGACGATCTGTGATTCGGCGTCGGAGAAGACGAAGCCGACGCGTTTGCGGACGGTTTTGCCGTCGGTGGTCGGTGAGAGGCCGTCGACAAGCACTTCGCCCTCGGTGGGCTCAATGAGCCCGTTGATCAGGCGCACCGTGGTCGATTTGCCGGAGCCGTTTGACCCGATGATGCCGATGCGGCGCTCCGTGAGCGTGAGGTTGAGCGGGGCCAGCACGGTGCGGCCGTCGTAAGCGACGGTGGCACCGCGGAACTCGATGGTGGGCATCTTAACGACGGCGCATGTCCGGGAAGGCGGCGTGGACGGCGAGCGCGATGACGATCATCAGCGCGACCTTGCCCGCATCCGGCAGCAGGAAAGGCACCTGAGCTGCCCATGCGGCACCGAAAGTCATGTCGGCGCGGAACATCAGGCCAAACACGCCGAAGAGGTACTGCAGGAACAGGCCGAGGTAGCCGGCGAGGATGAACATCGCGACGCGGGTGCCTTTGCCGCCGCGCAGGCCAGCGTAAGCGATCGCACCGGCGACGGCGGCGGAGACGAGGTAGCCGACAAGGTAGCCCACCGTCGGGGAGCCGAGCGCGTAGATGGTGGTGCGCCCGCCAGCGAGCACGGGCAGGGCGAGGCCGACCAGGAGGAAGATCGCCACGGACGCGGTGCCGCGGCGTGCGCCGAGGACGAGACCCGCGAGGATCGCGGCAGCGTTCTGCAGCACGATGGGCACGCCGGCTGCGCCAACGGGGATAGAGACGAAGCCGAGGACACAGATAATCGCGGCGAAGACGGCGATATAAGCGATGTCGACTGGGGAGATGGAGCGGGCGCCTGCTTTCTTGCTTGGCGCTGCGTTGGAGGAAGGTTGCGTACTCATGGCAGTGACATTACTGAATGGTGTTCAATCCTTCGCACTACGGGCCGGGTTTGTGTCGGCGTTTCGGTGCGGCGTGTAGGTTAGACGGCATGCGTTTGACGGAGTTCCGGCAGTTGGTGGACGACGAATTCGGTTCCGATCGGGCCGGGTGGATCATCCAATCGCAAGTGCTCACGGGGGAGGGCGAAACCGCGGCCCAGATGATCGAAAACGGGATCGACCCGAAGGAGGCCTGGGCGCGGCTTTGCGACGCCTTCGATGTCCCCGATGAGCGCAGACTCGGTGTCGATAGGCCGGGCACCTAGTCCGGCGCTTGGTGCGGCGCGCCGCGTGTGGAGTCGAACATGTATGCGTGTATGCTCTGAGAGTGTTCGCGCGCTGTCCTACTGTGTGCGGTAGTTCCCCTTGGAAGCCGGGTGAAGAAAACTTTGCGGTGTGAAGGGAACCGCCCCCTATAGTCGGTGCGTCTAATAAAGGGAACGTGGCATACCTGCCGCAAGAAGCATTGAGAAGAAGCGAAGGTTTAAGGAGCAAACAACATGGCTGCGAAGAAGAAGGCTGCCGCTGCGAGCGGCAATGATCGCCAAAATGCGCTCGACGCCGCGATGGCGATGATTGAGAAGGACTTTGGCAAGGGTGCAATCATGCGCCTGGGCGATGACAACCGCCCGCCGATTCAGTCCATCTCTTCCGGTAATACCGCGATCGACGTGGCGCTTGGCATCGGTGGGTGGCCGCGCGGCCGCGTGGTAGAGATCTACGGCCCGGAGTCTTCGGGTAAGACCACTGTGGCGCTGCATGCGATCGCGTCTGCCCAGCGCGCTGGCGGCATCGCGGCGTTTATTGACGCGGAGCACGCGCTTGACCCGGACTACGCGAAGAAGCTCGGCGTGGACACCGATAACCTGCTGGTCTCCCAGCCGGATACCGGTGAGCAGGCCCTGGAGATCGCGGACATGCTGGTACGCTCCGGTGCGATTGACATCATTGTGATTGACTCCGTCGCCGCCCTGACGCCAAAGGCGGAGATCGAGGGCGAGATGGGCGACTCGCACGTCGGTCTGCAGGCGCGCCTGATGTCGCAGGCGCTGCGCAAGATGACCGGTGCGCTGTACAACTCGGGCACGACCGCCATCTTTATTAACCAGCTGCGTGAGAAGATCGGCGTGATGTTCGGCTCGCCGGAGACCACCACGGGCGGTAAGGCGCTGAAGTTCTATGCCTCCGTGCGCTGCGATGTGCGCCGTATTCAGACGTTGAAGGACGGCCAGGACTCCATTGGTAACCGCACGAAGATGAAGGTGGTGAAGAACAAGGTGTCGCCGCCGTTCAAGATCGCCGAGTTCGACATCATGTACGGCGAAGGCATCTCGCGCGAGTCCTCCATCATTGACCTGGGTGTGGACAACGGCATCGTGAAGAAGTCCGGCTCCTGGTTTACCTACGAGGGCGACCAGCTCGGCCAGGGTAAGGAGAAGGCCCGCAACTTCCTCAAGGACAACCCGGATCTGGCCAACGAAATCGAGGATAAGATCTTCCGTGCCTTGGGCGTTGGCGCGTACGCGAACGTGAAGGACGAAGACGAGCTGTCGGACGATCCGGTGGACATGGTGCCAAACATCGACTTCGACGATGAAGAGGCCGCCGCGGCGGACGCGAAGTAGTGGCGCAGCCGGATCCGGAGAAACTGGAGCGCCTGCAGGCAGCGCTTGCCGCGTACGCGCGTGGCGAGGGCTCCAGTGAGCTGTTCGACCGCACCCGTGAGGAGGCGCTCGCCCCGGTGCGCAAGCGTGCGCTCGGCCTCCTCGACCAGCGCGCCCGCTCCCGCTCTGAGCTGCGCGAGCGCCTGGTGCGTGCGGAGTTCGAACCGCAGGTGGTCGAGGAAGTGCTCGACGAGCTTGAGCGCAACCGGCTTATCAACGACGCCGCGTTTGCCCACGAGTGGGTTCGTCAACGCGCGAAGCGTCGCGGCAAGTCCTCTCGCGCGCTAGACCGCGAGCTTGTGCAGAAAGGCGTGGGCCGCGCGGACCGAGCCGACGCGCTCGCGCAGCTCAGCGAAGAGGACGAGGAACACACCGCCCGCGAGGTCGCTGAGAAGAAAGCTCGCCAGGTCAAGCGCGTGCCCGCGGACCGCAGCGAGTACAACAAGGTGCTGCGCCGGGTGGTGGGGGCGATGGCGCGTCGCGGCTTCCCCGAGGGCATGGCCCTGGCAATCGGCAGAGAGGTGCTTGACGCCAGGCTCGAGGAGCTGCAAGACAGCTAGCGGTCCGGGTTATCAATCCGCACGTAGTCCGGGTCGTGCCAGTCCACGTTCACGTTGTCCTTCGTGTCGAGGCCCTGGTCGGCCTGCTCGGGAACGAGCGCGAACGGGTTGCGGCGGGCGCGGCCTGCCCGCAGCTGGCGCTCCACGCGGGAGGCCAGGCGGGTGAGCAGGAAGTTGATGGCGATCATGATGATGCCCACCACGATCAATGCAGGGATGTAGTTCTGGTTGGCAGACGCCACCTGGGTACCGGAGCGGACCACTTCGACGTAGCCGATCTGGTAGCCCAACGCCGAGTCCTTAAGCGCGATGACCATCTGGGAGATCAGCGCAGGCAGCATGGCGGCGACGGACTGGGGCAAAAGGATCTGCCACATGGTCTGCCAGTGCGACAGGCCGAGCGCCTGGGCTGCTTCAGTCTGGCCCTTGGGCAGGGACTTGATGCCCGCGCGGAGGATCTCGGCGATGACGGCACCGTTGTAGAGCGTCAGTGCAATTACCACGGCCCAGAAGGCGAGGCCCTTAGGCGGCACGATCTTGAATACCGCGAAGAATTGGTAGAGGAAGATCATGAGCATCAGCACGGGGATCGCGCGGAAGAACTCGATGATCACGCCGCAGAGCCAGCGGACGAGTTTTGACTCGGCGAGGCGCCCGAGGCCGAAGATCACGCCGAAGACGATGGCGAAGAGGATCGACAGTGCTGCCGCTTTCAGGGTGCCGAGCAGGCCCGGGATGATGTAGGTCGTCCAGGTGTTGCCTTGGATGAACGGCGTCCACTTCGCGGCGGTGAGCTGGCCGTTGTCGGCCAGCGTGGAAAGCACCCACCAGGCCACGGCGGCCAGTGCGAGAACTGTCAGCACGGTGTAGATACGGTTGCGCCGGATGGCCTTTGGTCCCGGTGCGTCGTAAAGGACTGTTGCGCGGACGGACATTAGCGCTTCACCGCCAATCGGTCAGACAGCCAGCCGAGGGCAAGGCCCATCGGCAGGGTGAGGATGAGGAATCCGGCGGCGAACACGCCGAAGATGACAAACAGCTGGTTCGCGTGGAACTCGATCGTGGACTTCATCAGCAGCGAGGCCTCAGCGACGCCGATCACGGACGCGATCGTGGTGTTCTTCGTCAGCGCGATCAGGGTATTGCCCAGCGGCACGATCGCGGCGCGCACGGCCTGCGGGAAGATGATCACGGAGAAGATCTGCCCGAAGCTCAAGCCCAGAGAACGCGCGGCTTCTGCCTGCCCGAAGTGGACGGTGTTGATACCACTGCGCAGCGATTCCGCCACGAAGCAGCTGGTGTAGAGGATGAAGCCGAGCACGGCGAGCCGGAAGTTCTGGTCGACGATAAACGTTGATGAATCCCGGCTGGCCAGCGTCAGCCCGAGGTTTTGGTACAGCCCGAAGGAGCAAAACAGGATCACCAGGGTCAGTGGGGTGTTACGCACCGTCTCAATGTAGGTGGTGGCGAGCCCGCGCAGGATGCCGACGGGCGAGACCCGCATTGCGGTCAGAATCGTGCCGAGGATCATTGCGCCGATCGCCGAGTAGACGGTCAGCTTGATCGTGGTGAAAAACGCCGGCCAGAGATTCGGTAAAAGGTCGGCCCATAAGGCGTCCATGGAGTACTCCTACAAGCTGTGCGCGCATATCGACGCCCCGTCGATACGCGCGCGGGGTGGGTGGGCTGAACTAGCTCTCGAGGAAGGAGAGGTCGCCCGGGGTTGCCTCGTTGACGCCAACGCCGCCCTCGAGGTTCTCGTCGACGAAGTTCTGGAAAGAACCGTCGGAGTACATCGCCTCGAGCGCCTTGTTGATCGCGTCGACTGCGGCGGTGTCGTCCTTCTGCACGCCGATGCCGTAGTTCTCGTTGGTGAACGGCTCGCCGTCCTTCTCCAGCTCGACGACCTCGAAGTCGCCCGGGGACTGGGCTGCGTAGCCGCCGAGGATGGTGGCGTCCGTGGTCAGGGCGTCAACGTTGCCGTTGCGCAGTGCCTCGACGCAGGAGGAGTAGGTGTCGTACTCCTGGAGCTGGACACCCGGCAGGGCATCCTTGACCTTCTGTGCCGGGGTGGAACCGGTCACGGAGCAGAGGATGCGGCCATCCAGGTCTTCGAGGCCCGCAATGTCGTTGGCATCGCTGCGAACCAGCAGACCCTGGTGGGTGAGCAGGTACGGGCCGCCGAAGCTGACGGCTTCGGAGCGGGACTCGTTGATGGTGTAGGTCGCGCCGATGGCGGCGACCTCACCGTTCTGGATGAGGGTCTCGCGCTGGGCGGACGGGGTCTCGCGCCAGGTGATCTCCGGGTGTTCCCAGCCGTTTTCGTCTGCGATGGAGTTGACCACGTAGGTCAGCACCTCCACGTCGAGGCCCGACATGGTGCCGTCGGCCTCGCGCAGGCCGAGGCCTGGCTGATCGTACTTGGTGCCGAGGGTGACGCTGCCGGCCTCGATCTGTGCGAGCAGGCCGTCGCCGGAGGCTTCGCCTTCCGAGCCGCCGCAGGCAACCAGGGTAGTGGCCGCCAGCGCGGCGACGGCGGTGGTGGTCAGGGTGCGAAGTGCGCGGTTCATGAGTGGTCTCCTTGCAAGATAAAGGGGTAGGGATAAGGGATGTGGTCTGGTTAGTGCGAGAGGATCTTTGCCAGAAAGTCTTTCGCGCGACCTGACTGGGGGTTGGTGAAGAAGGACTCCGGGTCGGTGTCCTCCACGATCTCGCCGTCGGCCATAAACAGGATGCGGTCGGCTACCTTGCGGGCGAAGCCCATCTCGTGGGTAACTACCACCATCGTCATGCCGGTTGCGGCGAGCTCACCCATCACATCGAGGACTTCTCCGACCATTTCGGGGTCGAGGGCGGACGTCGGCTCGTCGAAAAGCATGACCTTCGGCTCCATGGCGAGCGCACGCGCGATGGCGACGCGCTGCTGCTGGCCGCCGGAGAGCTGTGCGGGGTACTTGTCTGCCTGGTTGCCGATGCCGACGCGATCGAGCAGCTCCGCCGCGCGCTTCTGCGCATCGGCCTTGCTCATCTTGCGTACCTTCATCGGGCCAAGCGTGACGTTGTCGCGGATGGTCAGGTGCGGAAACAGGTTGAACTGCTGGAACACCATACCGACGTCGGCGCGCAGTTTTGCCAGCTCCTTGCCCTCGGCGGGCAAAAGCTTGCCGTCGATGTGGATCGTGCCCTCCTCGATGGTTTCGAGGCGGTTGATCGTGCGACACAGGGTGGACTTGCCAGAGCCGGACGGCCCGAGCACGACCACGACCTCGCCTTTGGGCACGGTCAGGTTGATGTCTGTCAAGGCATGGAAGTCACCGAAGTACTTCTGCACGCCTTCCATGCGAATCATGGGTTCAGTTTCCTGTGTCATAGGTCTAACTGGTACTCCAAAAACGTGACCTATGCCACCTGATTGTAAAAGTTTGTGTAAATTTCCCCCAAACTGTGGGTAACGCTGCCGCAATCTTTGCTGACCGGACCCTGGCCGCCGCGCACGCGCCGACGGTTGGGTGGATTTCGCACGCGGGGATAGACTGTTCGCCGTGACGCAGCAGAACTTTTCCCACACCACGGACCTGGCAGAAGCACCCGCGCACCCGCGTACCTACGAGGTGCGCACCTTCGGGTGTCAGATGAACGTGCACGACTCCGAGCGCCTCTCCGGCATGCTGGAGGAGGCCGGCTACGTTGCCGCGGGCACAGATGCGGAAGCGGACCTGGTGGTCTTTAACACCTGCGCGGTGCGGGAAAACGCCGACAAGCGCCTCTACGGCACGCTCGGCCAGCTGAAGAAGACCAAGGAGCAGCACCCGGGCATGCAGATCGCCGTCGGCGGCTGCCTGGCGCAAAAGGACCGCGACACGGTGCTGGAAAAGGCCCCGTGGGTGGATGCTGTCTTTGGCACGCACAACCTGTCCGCCCTGCCCGCGCTGCTCGACCGTGCGCGCGTGGAGGAGGAGGCGCAGGTGGAGATCGTCGAGTCGCTCGAGGTGTTCCCGTCTGTGCTGCCGGCCAAGCGCGAGTCCTCGTACGCGGGCTGGGTCTCGGTCTCGGTGGGCTGCAATAACACGTGCACCTTCTGCATCGTGCCGAGTCTGCGCGGCAAGGAGGTGGACCGCCGACCGGGCGACATCCTGGCCGAAGTGCAGGCGCTGGTGGACCAGGGCGTCTCGGAGATCACGCTGCTAGGCCAGAACGTCAACTCCTACGGAGTCAATTTTGTGGATGAGGACTTAGAGCGCGACCGCTCGGCCTTTTCCAAGCTCCTGCGCGCCTGCGGTGAGATCGAGGGCCTGGAGCGGGTGCGCTTTACCTCCCCGCACCCGGCGGAATTTACCTCCGATGTGATTGACGCGATGGCCGAGACCCCGAACGTGTGCCCGCAGCTGCACATGCCGCTGCAGTCGGGCTCCGACAAGGTGCTTAAAGACATGCGCCGCTCGTATCGCACGAAGAAGTTCCTCGGCATCTTGGACGAGGTGCGCGAAAAACTGCCGCACGCCTCGCTGACGACCGATATCATTGTCGGCTTCCCCGGCGAGACGGAGCAGGACTTCCAGGACACCCTCGACGTGGTGGAAAAGGCGCGCTTTACCTCCGCGTTTACCTTCCAGTACTCGCCGCGGCCCGGTACCCCGGCTGCAGAGATGGATAACCAGGTGCCCAAGGAGGTTGTTCAGGAGCGCTTCGAGCGCCTCGTCGCGCTGCAAGAACGCATCAGCGCCGAAGAAAACGCGAAGCTCGTCGGCACCGAGCAGGAGCTGCTCGTACAAGCCGAGGGTGGGCGGAAGAACGACCAAACCCACCGCATGTCCGGCCGAGCCCGAGACGGCCGCCTCGTCCACTTCACCCCAGAGGGCAACCTCGACGGTGAGATCCGGCCCGGCGACGTTGTGCACGTGCGCATCACCGATTCCAAGCCGCACTTTCTCATCGCTGACGACGGGGTGCTCGCGCACCGCCGCACCAAGGCGGGCGACAACTCGGCCGCAGGAGAGGTGCCGACGACCGCACCGGTGGGCGTCGGGCTCGGCCTGCCGACGATCGGTCAGCCAGCGGCAGAGGCTCCGGATTCCGCCTGCTGCGGCGGTTAGCGCTACAGTTGGGCGACATGACGAAGCTCAACACCGAGACGCTTGCCCGCGCGGAAAAGGAAGCCGCCTCTTCCGTGGTCATGGGCACGAAGCGATGGGTACTCGCAGCCGCAGCGGCGCTTTACCTGGTGGCGGTGTTCCTGCCGTTTGCAGGCGGTGCCTCTCTCTGGCAGGTGCTTGCCGCGACTGAGGCGGCGAAGGCTGCGCAGACCGCGCTCACCGAGTACCTCTTCGCGTGGATTTCCTTCATCGGCGTCGGCATCCTGACCACGCTTGCAGTGCTGACGCAGCGCTTCGCTGTCACCGTGCCCGCATGGATGGTCACCACGGTCTCGCTGGTGTTCTCCGTGCTGGGGATCTGGCTGCGTAATTCGAGCGGTTCAGGTATTGGCCGCGGCCCTGGTTACTACCTGGCCATCCTCGCCGTTGTGGTTGTGGTGTTTACCATCTTCCCGCTGATCCTGTCACGCAACGAGGAGCAGGCTGCCGTCGCCGAGCAGCGCAGGGAGATCCAAGGCAAGGACGAGGTGGCGCTCGCGCAGCGCGCTGCGACCAGGGAGCAGGGCAACCCGCTGCTTATCGACGATCGCCGCGCCCGCGCCGCCGAACGCCACCGGAAAGGCAGTAAGCGCGACTAGCGTGCATCAGCGCTTGTGCCAGGCGGTCGTCGAAGAGACGCACTCGGCACCAAGGGCTGCAAGGAGAGCTCCCGCCGCCGCGGAATCAGCGGGGTAGGAGCAGTACACCGTTTCTAGGTCCTCCCACACCTGGTGTGCGCGCGTGAGCGTTGCGCGGATCATGCCCGCAGCAAGGCCCTTTTCGCGGTGCTCGGGGAGCACATAGATCAGCCCGAGCTCGCAGACCTTTTTATCGTCGGCGCTGTAGCGCACGAGCTCGCACAGCCCGACGATTTGCCCGTCGACGTAGGCCAGGCCGGTGAGCTGGTGCCCGCCCCGGTTGCCAAGGCGTTGCCCCGCTTCGACGATGCGTGTGAGGTCCCACTCGATCGTGTCGAGCTCTAGCTCGCCGCGCGGGTAGCCCTGCGAGGCGGAGGTTAACAGGTGAGCGAACTGCTCCACCTCGCCCGGGATACCAGGGCGCGCGGAGTTGAAGCCAGGGCCTTCGACGACCTCGAAGGTGTCGGCGGGGTAGCGGGTGGCATCCGGCAGCGCGGTGCGGCGTGCGATCGGGAAGGTGGCCTGGTCCTCTCTGAAAGCGGCCGTGTAGCCAAAATCCTGCAGCGCCGGCGGGGTGTGCTCGCCCGGGGCATGAGGGACCCAGATGTGGCAGGTTGGGCGTGCGAAGTGGGACGACAGGGCGTCGAGAAGCTTGAGAGCTGCTTCCCACGGTGCGGGCGGAATTGGCTCGCCGGGCAGCGGCGCGATGGCCGCATCGAGGGTGATGTTCGCCTCGATTACTCCACGGTCCTCCAGCAGCGGCAGTGAAACGAAGACCCATGCGGCCACGTGGTCGAGGTCCAAGGCGTACAGCTCCGGGTAGCCGAGTTCGGTGACGGGGCGCGGCGCGCGGGCCTCGGTGAGCGCGAAGAGGTAGGCGGCGGATTCCGCAGACGGCACCAGACGGGTGCGCACGTGTGAAGCGCTGACCCCGGAGGTGGCAAGGCCGGTGATGTCCTGGATGGCCAGGGTGGCGGAAAAGGCGTACGCTCCGGTCACGGCCTCCGTAAGCTCGTCCGTTCCGGGGCGAAGTACGAAAAGTTGCGGGTGCAGCACTAGTTGTCGTTGACCGCCTTGGTCGCCACGTCGGCGAACTCCTGCCACTGGGCTGCCTGCTCGCGCAGTTCCGCGGCCTTGTCGGCCTTGCCTGCGGCTTCGGCGGCTTCTGCCTGCTTCTTCAAGTCGTCTGCCTTGACCTGGAACTGGTTCGCGGTAGCCTGCGCCGCCGGATCCGCCTTACGCCAGCGGGATTCCTCGGCCTCGGCGACGCGCTGCTCGAGCGCGCCAATCTTGTCCTCGTACTCGCGCACCTTACCGCGCGGCACGTAGCCGATCTCGTCCCACTTGTCCTGCAGCTCGCGCAGTTTCGCCTTCGCGCCACCCAGGCCCTTGGCCGGGTCGATCAAAGGCTCGTACTGCGCAATGAGCGCGTCCTTGGCCTCGGCGTTCGCGGCGAACTCGCGGTCGCGCTCGGCGTTAACCGCGTCGCGGGCACCGAAGAATTTGTCCTGGGCGGCGCGGAACTTCGCCCACAGCTTGTCATCGGCCTCGCGCGGGGCGCGGCCGGCGGCCTTCCACTCCTTCATCAGGTCGCGGTAGGCACGCGCGGTCTCGTTCCAGTCCGTGGAGTCCTGCAGCGCCTCGGCGCGAACCACCAGCTCCTCCTTCGCGCGCTTGGCGGCGGCGCGGTTGCGGTCGAGCTCGGCGAAGTGGGAGCCGCGGCGGCGGTTGAAAGCGTCGCGGGCGCGCGAGTAGCGCTTCCACAGCTGGTCGTCCGTCTTGTGATCGATGCCGCGGATGGTGCGCCACTCCTCCAAGATGGCGCGGATCCTATCGCCCGCCGCTTTCCACTCAGTAGAGTTCTCGGCCAGATCCTCGGCCTCGGCTGCAAGCGCTTCCTTGCGGGCAATGGCGTCGGCGCGGCGCTTCTCCTTGGCCTCCTTGGCCTGCTTCCCCGCGACATCAGAGGCGGCGATGACCACATCCAGGCGTGCGTCGACCGCGTCGAGGTCGCCGATGACGGCCTGCTCATCCAGCGAGGCCTTGAGCTCCTCGGCGCGCTGGCGCAGCTGGGCCGCGTCGTTCGGGTGGGCGGCAAGGCGGGACTCGATTAACTCGACCTCTGTGACCAGGTCGTCGAAGCGCTGCCCGTAGTGGGCCAGGCCCTCTTCCGGGGTGCCAGCCTGCCAGGAGCCGATCTGGCGCTCCGTGCCGCCGCGGGTGACAAAGACCGCGCCGTGCTCGTCAATCCGGCCGAACTTGGACGGGTCAGATGCGGGGGCGACAGGTGCCGGGTGGGGCACCGGGGACGGGGTAGTGGACTGCGGGTTCGCCGAACTCGGGCGCGCACCGAGCAGCGGTCCCGGCTTCGGCGCGCGGTGCGGCATTGCGGCCGGCGAGGGCTTCGCGCCCGGTGTGGGCCTTGCCTGCGGCTTCGCGTCCGCCTGGGGCGTGTTCTCCGGTGTCTGGTCCGAGGTGGTCATTGCAGGTCCTTTCCCTACGTTCAAAGTGCCGCGCGACGCGGCTGCCGGTGCCACCCAGCGCATGCGCCGGGGCCGAAGTGGAATACGGCCCGTAACGCACGGCGGGTGCTGCAACAGACTCTACAGGGGGCAGGCAGGAAGTGCGCCGAAAACCAGCCAACTCGCGGGGGCCAGCGAGAAAGGCCACGCGACCGGGCCACTAGAGTGGAGTGCGTGAATACTCGCGCCTCTATTCTGCTGATGCCCGGCTCGCCGGCCCTCGTGGACGCGCTCGCGCCCGCGCATGAGCCCTCGCGGCGGGTGCTGGAGTGCATCCGCAGCGCCGCGCGCGATACGTTAGAGGACACAGAGGCCCGCGCCGTCGATATCGTCTGCCCGCTCGAGCAGCACGACTATACCGCCCATACCGGCTCCTTTGCGGCCTGGGGCGCACCGCAGGTACAGCCAGGTGCCGGCAACTACCTCCCCGAGCTCGTCGCCCGCTACGCGCTGGCTCCGCTCGAGGTACAGGTGCGCGAGGTCCGCGAGCACATCGGCACCCCGGCCCCGGAGGTGCTCACCGTCGTGGTGGTGGACGGCTCCGCGGGGCTGACCGCCCGCGCCCCGCTCGCGCTCGTACCCGGCGCGCCCGAGCTGCACGCCCAGCTGCAGGACTTCGTCGCGGGGAAAGCCGAGTTGCCTGGCCAGCTGGAGTCCCTCGGCGTGTTTGCACCGCGCCTGTGGGAGGAGCTGGCCAATGTAGAGGCGCACCGTCGCGAGCTGTACTGCGCCGACGACTCCTTGGGCGTGGGCCGCTACGTCGGTGTGTGGGAGGTGTGCTCGTGAGTACACATGAAATCCGCCCGATCGCAGTCGTGGGGCCGACGGCCTCCGGCAAGTCCGACCTGGGCATCGCGCTCGCCCAACGCCTGGGCGGCGAGGTGGTCAACGTCGACTCCATGCAGCTGTATCAGGGCATGGACATCGGCACCGCCAAGCTCGCCCTAGATGAGCGCGGCGGGATCACGCACCACCTGCTCGACATCTGGCCGGTGACCAAAACCGCGTCTGTCGCCGAGTACCAGGCGCTCGCCGTCGACACGGTGGAAATGCTCATGGCGCGGGGCAAGGTCCCCATCCTCGTCGGCGGCTCGATGCTGTACGCTCAGTCGCTTCTCGACGCCTGGACGTTCCCGCCCACCGACCCCGCCGTCCGCCAGAAGTACGAGGACCGCAGGCAGGAAATCGGGACCGACGCGCTGCACGCAGAGCTCGCAGCCGTCGATCCTGCGGCTGCGCGCATTATCGAGGACAAGGACCCTCGCCGCACTGTCCGCGCGCTCGAAGTCATCGAGCTCACCGGAAAGCCCTTCCAGGCCTCCCAGCCGCCGAAGGATGCGCCCCCGCGCTGGGGCACGCGCATCTTGGGGCTGCGCACCAATGCGGAGTGGCTCAACCCGCGCATCGCGCTGCGCGCTGAGCGCATGTTTGCACTCGGGCTCATCGAGGAGGTCGAGTCGCTGGTGGGTAAGGGGCTTTCCCGCAACTCCACTGCGGGCCGCGCCATCGGCTACGCCCAAGTGCTCGACATGCTCGCGGGCACGCTCACGCGCGAGGAGGCCGAGGAGAAAACCATTACCGGCACGCGTCGCTACGTGCGCCGCCAGCGCTCCTGGTTCAACCGCGACCACCGCATTTCCTGGCTCGACGCCGCCGCAGGCAACACACTCGAGCAGGCCTTGGCGGTGCTGGATGCGCCCGCGATAGACTCGCAGGCATGACATCCCCGCTGCACTTCATCAAGGCCCACGCCACGGAAAACGACTTCGTCGTGCTTATCGACGTCGACGATCAGCTCGAGCTCACACCTGCGCAGGTGGCCTGGCTCTGCGATCGCCGCGCCGGTATTGGCGGCGACGGGCTGCTGCGGGTGGTGCGTACCGACGGCACGTGGTTTATGGACTACCGCAACGCCGACGGCTCCATCGCCGAGATGTGCGGCAACGGCATCCGTGCCTTCTCCCACGTGCTCAAGGCCGAGGGACTCGAAGACGCCGACGAGTTCGACGTGCACACCCGCGCCGGGATCAAGCACATCACCGTCGAGCACGCGGACGAAGTCCACGCCCGCGTCCGCGTCGGGATGGGCCAGGTCAACGTCTTCGGCGAGTCCTGGGCGAAGATAGGGGAGACTACGTACGACGGCATTGCCGTCGACGTGGGCAACCCGCACCTCGCCGCCGTGGTACCGGGGTTGACCGCGGAGGCGCTTTCAGAAATGGAGCTTTCCGCCCCGACCTTCGACCCGGAGGTCTTCCCCAACGGGGTCAACGTGGAGATCCTCACCGCCGCCCACGACGGAGCCTGCGCAATGCGCGTGTGGGAGCGCGGCGTGGGCGAGACCCGCTCGTGCGGGACCGGCACGGTCGCCGCAGGTACCGCGGCACTGCGCGCCAGCGGTAAGGAATCCGGCAGCGTGACCGTCCGCGTGCCGGGCGGCGAGGTAGAAATTGAACTCGCCGAGGACGGCGCCGCCGTCATGACCGGGCCCTCGCGTATTGTGGCGCGCGGTCAGCTCGCGGCTGAGCTCGACTAGTGCTCGATCAGTGCCCGACTGACTAAGCAGGCCCGATCTGGCGTGCGGCGCGCCGGGCGTCGTCCCAGGATTCGGCGAGTTCCAAAGCGCGTTCGTCCGCGACAGCGATGAGCCGCTCCAATTGGTAGCGGTCGATGTCGGGGGACTCGAGGTAGCCGTCGATACGGGCGATGAAACGTCGCGCTGACGAGCTGCGCAGCAAAAACTCGCTAATCGCGTGATGGGAGATGTCGCCGTTGGCCAGGGCGGGGTAGTTGAGTGTGCGGTCGGCGACAGCCTGGGTGGAGGTGCCGTGCTGGAGGTCCTCGTAGTTTTGCAGGATCTCCGCCATGTCGTCCCGGGCGATGCGCAGCGAGGCCTTCAGCGAGGCGACCTCCGGATTGGTGTTGTAGCGGCGGTGGACGGCAACGCCAAACACCACCAGCAGAATCGCGATGATCAGGCCAGGCAGCCGGAAGAAGACCACCAGCAGGATCGCTAGCGCAAGGACAAGCGCCCCGTAGAGCGCTTGGAGCAAGTCTTTCCGCGAGGGATCCATCGCTGCATCGTCACCTCCTGAAAACGTACCGACCGTCGATTTCGCGCCATGGTAGCGCGAATCTCCTATCGATGTGGCAGGCCTAGTGCCCACCGCAGCCGCAGGAACCGCCGCAACCGCCGCAGCCGCCGCCCGCGCCCGGGGTCGGGATAGCACCGGTGAGCACGGCGCTGCCCGCGATGACGGAATCGCGCTCCGGCAGCTCGCCGTCGGGCAAGCAGATGTCGAAGGGGAACGCCCCGTCGACGGTGGCGTGGATGAAGCGCTGGCCGGTCAGCTCAGAGGTGCGGTACTCGGCGTCCAGCACGCGGGCGGAGAACTCGGCTGCAGCATCAGGCGCGGTTGCTGCGCCATTTGCGACGGCCTCCGCACCGGGGGAGACTACCGCACCGAGTGTGGCACCGGGGTTGTTGGCCAAGAAGGACTCCGTGGAGGCGTAACGCTCGTGCGCGAGCACCAGGGCGGTCAAACCCAGCTCCTGCCACTGCAGGGTCGCCTCTTCCACAACGAGCGGGCCCTGCGCCAAGTTGACGGTGGCCGAGGTAATGGTGTTACCGTGCGGATCGACGATATCGGCCAAAGACACCACGTCGTTAAGTGGCGTGATGTGCGCGTACGCGCGCGTGACCGAGTCAAAGCCAGCGAAGGTGGCGAAAGGCTCCACCGCAAGAATGTTGAGCTGCGCGCCGGACGGATCGCTGTACTGGATCAGCTGCCCGCCGCGGACCTCACCGGTGACCGCAAGGTGCTCGGTGGCGATAGCCCGCTCGACTGCGTCCTGCCACTTGGCAAAGCCAAGGCCGATGGCGGCCAGATCAGCGTGCGTGTCAGAGTGCGTGTCTAAAGATTCGGTCATAGGCCACAGCCTAGCCCGTGGCGGCGGCAGGGCGGAAACGCGAAGCGAGATAGGAAGCACCCGGCGGCTGGACAAAGCACGTAAGATAGCGAGAAAGCATGCTGGTGAGAACAAAGGACTCAATGACCTCAACTGTAAATACCCATCCCGAGCACGACCCACAGGAAGCTGCGCACGACGCGCTGCTGGCGGAGGCTTTTCGCCACAACGCGCCACAGCCCCCACGAGAAGGTTCGGGCGAACCAACTACAGGCTCCCTCGACCTCGAGGCGCGCAACGCGCTGCGGCGCGTGGGCCAGCGCACCGAGATCCGCACCGACGAGGCCGAAGAAGCCTACGAGGTTGAGTACCGCAAGCTGCGCCTCGAGCAGGTCATCCTGGTCGGCGCGTGGCTGGAGGGCACCACCGCGGAGATGGAAGCAAACATGCGCGAGCTGGAGGCTTTGACCGAGACCGCCGGGGCGGAAGTCATCGACATGCTCTACCAAAAGCGCGACAAGCCCGACCCCGGCACCTACATCGGCGCGGGCAAGGTTTCCGAGCTGCGCGACGTCGTCGAGGCCTCCGGGGCGGACACCGTTGTCTTCGACGGCGAGCTTTCCCCCTCCCAGATTGTGGCGCTGGAGGAGGCCCTGCGCGTCAAGGTGATTGACCGCACCATGCTCATCCTGGACATCTTCGCCCAGCACGCGAAGAGCAACGAGGGTAAGGCACAGGTGTCGCTGGCGCAGATGGAGTACCTGTTCTCGCGTACCCGCGGTTGGGGCGGCAACCTGTCGCGCCAGGCCGGTGGCCGTGCCGGCTCCAACGGCGGCGTGGGCCTGCGCGGCCCCGGTGAGACCAGGATTGAGGCGGATCGCCGCAGGCTGCGCGCGGACATGGCGCGACTGCGTCACGAGCTCAAGGGTATGAAGACGGTGCGCGAGGTTAAGCGCGCCCGCCGTAATCGCTCGACCACGCCGCAGATCGCCATCGCGGGCTACACCAACGCGGGCAAGTCCTCGCTGATCAACGCGATGACGGACGCGGGTGTGCTCGTCGAGGATGCGCTCTTTGCCACCTTGGATCCAGCCACGCGCCGCGCCCAGCTTGCCGACGGCCGCACGGTCGTCCTCACCGACACCGTCGGTTTCGTCCGCCACCTGCCAACCCAGCTGGTCGAGGCGTTCAAGTCCACCCTGGAGGAGGTCACCAACGCCGACCTCGTGCTGCACGTGGTGGATGGCTCCGACCCCTTTCCGCTGAAGCAGATCGAGGCGGTCAACGAGGTGCTCGCGGAGATCACGCGCGATTCCGGCGAGGAGATCCCGCCGGAGATCGTGGTGGTCAACAAGATCGACCAGGCCGACCCGCTCGTCCTCGCCGAGCTGCGCCACGCTTTCGACAAGTCTGGCCGCGACGTTGTCTTCGTCTCCGCGCTGACCGGCGAGGGCATCCCCGAACTCGAGGGCAAGGTCGAGCAGTTCCTGAACACGCTTGACGCGCACGTGGAGATGCTCGTGCCCTACACTCGCGGCGATGTCGTCTCCCACATCCACGAGGCCGGCACCGTGCGCAGCGAGGCGTACGAGGAAGACGGCACGCGTATCGACGTCCGCCTGCCGCACGTGCTCGCCGAGCAGTACGCCGAGTTCGTCGTCGCAAAGTAGCCCCGCGCGGAATTGGGTGACACCTGGGTGCGCGCCTTAGACTCCCAGGTGTGAAACAGACACTTGGTTGGTCCCTCCATGGCGACGGCCGCACCGTGAAACCCGGTGCCGTCGTCGCACCCGATGAACGTTTGAGCTGGTCGCGTACCGTCGGCATCGGCATGCAGCACGTCGTCGCCATGTTCGGCGCAACACTGCTTGTGCCGACGCTGACCGGGTTCCCGGTCAACACGACGCTGCTGTTTTCCGGGCTCGGCACGATCATCTTCCTCCTGATC
Organism: Corynebacterium imitans; assembly: GCF_000739455.1. Classification (NCBI taxonomy): domain Bacteria; kingdom Bacillati; phylum Actinomycetota; class Actinomycetes; order Mycobacteriales; family Corynebacteriaceae; genus Corynebacterium; species Corynebacterium imitans. Next base: position 1,528,613 of record NZ_CP009211.1, on the reverse strand, counting down.
ACCCGCAATCGGCTGCCCAGCTACCTGGGCTCGTCGTTCGCCTTCATCGCTCCGCTTTCCGCCTCGCAGCAGTATGGCATCGGCGCGCAGCTGGGCGGCGTGCTCGCCACGGGTGTGCTGCTCATCCTGGTCGGCGTGGTGGTGCATGTGGCCGGCAAGCGCGTCATCGACGCGGTGATGCCCCCGGCCGTCACGGGCGCGATCGTGGCGCTCATCGGCTTCAACCTCGCGCCTACCGCGGTGAGCAACGTGGAGACCCAACCGGCGGTCGCTGGCGTCACCCTGGCCACGATCGTGCTGGTCACCGTCGCCACGCGCGGCATGGCCTCGCGCCTGAGCATCCTCATCGGCGTCGTGGTCGGCTGGGCCTTTGCAGCTGCGACGGGCGGGCTTTCCGACGACGCGCTTTCCACCATCGGCGCGGCCCCCTGGGTCGGCCTGCCGGAGTTCCACAGCCCCGAATTCCACCTCTCCGCCATCCTGGTCACGCTGCCGGTACTGGTGGTGCTGATCGCGGAAAACGTCGGCCACGTCAAAGCCGTCTCCGAGATGACGCACCGCGACCTCGACCCGCTGCAGGGCAAGGCACTGATTGGCGACGGCATCGCCACCACCCTTGCCGGTACCTTCGGCGGCTCCGGCACGACCACGTACGCCGAGAATATCGGCGTCATGGCCGCGACCAAGGTCTACTCGACTGCTGCCTATTGGGTCGCCTCGTTGTTCGCTATCGCACTGGCCTTTGTCCCGAAGTTTGGCGCAGTGATCTTCACCATCCCGGCCGGCGTGCTCGGCGGGGCATGCCTGGTGCTCTACGGCCTCATCGGCATGCTGGGCGTGCGCATCTGGCAAGACAACCAGGTCGACTTCACAAACCCGGTTAACCTCACTGCGGCCGCAGTGGCGCTCATCGTGGGTATCGGCAACCTGTCCTTTACGGTTGGCCAGGTCACTCTGGAGGGCATCGCGATTGGTTCCGTTGGCATCATCGTGCTCTACCCGCTCATGCGGTGGGCGTACGAGACGATCGGGGAGGGGCAGTACCGCTAGGTCCCAACGCTGCAAGCCCCCGGCACCAAGATCACGGTGCCGGGGGCTTGAAGCGTGCTTTTAAGCGAAGGCTTTTACTCCTCGTCGAGGTTCTGCTCGATCAGCGCGGCGATCTTGTCCACCGCGGCTGCGTTCTCGGACTCGACGGTGACCTCGTCGCCGAACTCTGCGCCCATCGCCATAATCATCAGCGAGGACGCGGCATCCGTCTCATCGTCCTCGTCGCCGCCGACGAGGGTGAGGATGATCTCGTCGTCGAACTCGCCGGCCGCATCGGCGATGATGGTTGCGGGGCGGGCGTGCAGCCCAACCGTGGAGCCGACCTTGACAGTCTTAGAAGCCATAGTGAGAATCCTTTCTTTTGGTGTTACGTGCCAGTCTAGGCGCGCGTGTGCTTAGGCCGCCACTGCTTAGGCCGCCACCGTTGCCGCGGCGGCCTTCTGAATTTCTTCGTTCGGCCAGAACTGCTTGATGGCAATCACGGCCACGGTGGCTACCGCCACGCCCGCAGCCAGGGCGATGAACATGCCCCACCACGGCTCGTAGGCGAAGATGACGAAGATACCGCCGTGCGGTGCCTGGCACCCAACGCCCAGGCCCATGGAGACCGCACCTGCGGTTGCGCCGCCGAGCATCATCGCCGGGATGACACGGAAGGGGTCAGCCGCGGCAAAGGGGATCGCGCCTTCGGAGACAAACGACAGGCCGAGCAGCCACGCAGACTTGCCGTTTTCCTGCTCAGCCGGGGTGAACAGCTGCTTGCGCAGGAAGGTGGCAATGGACAGCGCGATCGGCGGAACCATGCCGGCGATCATGACGGCGGCCATGATTTCGAAGCTTGCATCCGTGCCAGCCGACAGACCGGCGGTACCGAAGAGGTACGCAGCCTTGTTGACGGGGCCACCCAGGTCGAAGCACATCATCAGGCCGATGATGATGCCCAGCAGGATCGCCGAAGAGCCGCTCATGGACTCCAGCCAATCGGTCAAGCCCAGCATGAGCGACTCGAGCGGGCGACCCAGCAGGAGGAACATGATCAGGCCGACGACCAGCGAGGTCAACAGTGGGATGATGACCACCGGCATAAGCGAGCCCAGCCAGCGAGGCACGCGCCAGGTTTGGATCCAGTAGGCAATGACACCGGCGAGCAGACCGGTGACCAAGCCACCGATGAAGCCCGCGCCGACCATGACGGAGATTGCGCCACCGATGAAGCCCGGGGCGATACCGGGGCGGCCAGCCAGACCGTAGCCGATATAGCCGGAGAGCGCGGCAACGACGAAGTTCATGCCCATCTGCCCGGTGGCGAAGAGCACGGCACCGAGGTAGAGGGCCCAACCGGAGCGTTCGAAGGTCATGGCGGTGCCGTCGACAAGCACTTCATGGCCCGGCAGGTTGGTGGGCGAGTGCTGGAGCACGAGCGCCTCCCAGGCGTTGGCCATGTCGTAGCCGCCGATAAGGAAGCCGAGTGCGAGCAGGAGGCCGCCGGCGGCGACGAACGGGACCATGTAGGACACGCCGGTCATGATCGCCTGCTGCAGGCGCTTCGGCCAGGGCTGGCCGTCACTGGCGGCGGCGGAATCCTCGCCAGCCGATTCGGAGGTGGCCTCGACGCGCTTGGCGTTGGGGTCCTTCGCGGCGGCGATGGCCTCGTCGATGAGCGCGTCCGGGCTGTTCACCCCGCGTTTGACGGGGGTGTCGACGACCGGCTTGCCCGCGAAACGACCCTTGTCGCGGACGGCGACGTCGTGGGCGAAGATGACCGCGTCGGCGCTGTCGATGAAGGACTGCTCAAGCGGGTCGCCGCCCGAGGAGCCCTGGGGCTCGACGATGAGCTCGACGTTGTCGCGCTTCTGCGCGGCCTGGGTGAGTGCGTCGGCAGCCATGTAGGTGTGCGCGATACCCGTGGCACACGAGGTCACCGCCGCAATCCGGATAACCTCGGGCTTCTTCTCGGCACTTGCCGCTGGCGCAGCAGGGGTCGCCTTCTTTTTCTTCGGCTCGGCGTTGACCACCTCAAGCACGGCGTCGACAATCTCTTGCTCCGTCGTGGCTGCGCGCAACGTCTCCACGAAATCGCCCCGGACGAGCGCGCGGGCGAGCTTCGACAGAATCTTCAGGTGAGCCTTGCCGCCGGACTCCGGGGCGGCAATAAGGAAGACCAGCTCGGCGTCGCCGTCGGGGCCAGAGAAGTCCACGGGCGCGGATAGGCGGGCAAACGCGAGCGTCGGCTCGTTGACCGCAGCGACGCGGCAGTGCGGAATGGCAACCCGGCCGTTGACGCCGGTGCCGGCCTTTTCTTCACGAGCGGTCGCCGCAGCCGCGACCTCCGCGGCGTCAGTTGCGCGCCCGGCGGCGGCCATCAGCTTGGCGAGGTGCCCAATGACCTCACTCGGCTGGCCACCGAAATCAACATCAAGCCTGACCAGGTCAGGCGTAATCAGTGGTGCGTTCATAGTGTGTCCTTCCACTTACACGCGAGGGGATGAGGCGGGGGTATCGAGCGCGACGACCTCAACGCGCGCGCAATCAACATCCGCCGGGGAGGGAATACCGGTGCCGGGCAGGGAAGCGGCCGCAGACCCGTAGGCGACGGCCTGCTGCAGGCACTCGGCGAAAGACTTGTCTGCCACGCGCGCCATGACGTAGCCGGCCAACGAGCTGTCGCCCGCGCCGACCGTCGAGCGCACAGTCACCTTCGGCGCCGCTGCGGCCCAGGCACCGTCTGCTGTGACGAGGCACGCGCCCGCGCCGCCTAAGGTGACCAGCACTTCGGCCACGCCGCGGTCGACAAGTTCGCGGGCTGCGCGCAGAATCGAGTCGTAGTCGCCGCGGGCGGCGTCGGCTTCGAGTGCGCGCCCGTCGCCGTCGGTAAGCTGCGCAAGCTCGAAGGCGTTCGGCTTCATGATGGTCGGCGCGGCGCTCTCGAGGCGCTTACCGAGCGCGCGCAACGGCGCGTCGGAGGTGTCTACCGCGATCAGCGGCACAGTGTCGCGCAGCTGAGCAGTAAGTTCGGCGTACCAATCGACCGGTGCGCCGGGAGGCAGGGAGCCGGCGAGCACCGCGGCGTCGGCCTTGTGCGCGTGCTCAGCCAATTGCTTCTCGACGTCCACCCGTCGCTCCCCGGACAACTCCGGGCCAAGCTCGTTGATCTTGGTGGTCGTGCCGTCGGCCTCTGTCAGCGCGGTGTTCGTGCGCACGAAACCGTCGACCGCGATCGGTACAAACGGTACGTTGATCCGGTCTACAGCCTGCAGGAATGGATCATTCTCACCGCATGGCGCGAGCGCGAGCGTTTCCCCGCCTGCCTTGGCGATGGCGTGGGAGACGTTGATGCCTTTGCCACCGGCTTCGCGGCTGGCAGCGTGTGCGCGGACGACTTCGCCGCGGACGACCTGGTCGACGGACAGGGTGGCGTCAATACTGGGGTTTGGTGTCAACGTGATGATCACGGCGTACTCCGTACTGTCGATGTCCGGTGTTTCCTACCCCCGGTGTGTCACACCCCGCGGGCAGTGCACTTCAAGTGCCCTTGAACAGCGACAAAGCGGTCGTGTGAGCACCACGTGCTACACCCAATTATGCCCGATTGTGTGGGAACATTCAAGAAAACGGGCATAAACCCACATTTGTGGGTGTGTTATTCCTCTTCCTTGGTGAGGATGACTTGCACCCCGTTGCGCTCGATCTCTTCGACAAAGGAGGTCGGCGCGTCGGAGTCCGTGATGAGCACGTCGATATCGTCGATCGAACCAAAGCTAACCAGGTAGTCGTTGCCCAGCTTGGAGGAATCGCACATCACCACTACCTTGCGAGCGTTGGTTACCATGGCCTGCTTGACCGCCGCCTCCTGCGCGTCTGCAGTAGAAAGCCCGTGGTCGATGGTGAGTGCGTTCGTGCCGATGAATGCCACGTCAGCGCGCAGGATGGCGAGCGATCGCAGCGCGATATCGCCGACGACAGCCTGGGTGATCGCGCGAACGTTGCCTCCGAGCAGCTGCACGTCCTGCACGTCGGCGCTCGAGAGGTCAAGCGCGGTGGGCAGCGAGTTTGTCACGATGTGGCACTCGCGCGCTGGCGGGTGCTTCGCCATGAGCGAGGCGAGCCCGTTGATTGTGGTGCCGGAATCCAAAAAGATCGAGCCGCCGGGCTTGTCTGGCACGAAATTCAGCGCGGCGCGTGCGATGGCGAGTTTTGCAGCGGAGGCGGTCCGGTAGCGGGCGTCGAGCGGGAACTCTGTGGTGAGGAACGATTGGCTGGCCACGGCACCGCCGTGCACGCGGTGAACCAGCCCCTCGGTGTCCAGCACGGCCAGGTCGCGGCGGATCGTTTCCGCGGTTACCCCGAATTTCCCAGCGAGTTCTGTGACGTTGACCCGTCCCTCAACTGCAGTAAGCGAGGCGATCTGCCGCCGACGTTCTTCTGCGTACACGGCGCTCCTTCGGCTCCTTTGACACACTAAGCAAAAACCAACACGTTGACCGTATTGTTGCAAAAACCAGTGCCCGGTTACACCCTTTTGCTTCCGTTTCCCCCGCTTTGGGGGCGGCAAAAGCCACACCTTGTGCGGCATGCCGCCCCCGCATGAGGGGTGATCTAGAGCGTGCGGAAGACGGAGACGACGCGGCCCATAATCTCGGCATGCGTGCCGTCGATAGGCGAGTAGGCGTCATTGTGTGGCAAAAGCCACACGCCGGTGGAGTCCTTGTGGAACTCCTTTACCGTTGCCTCGCCGTCAAGCAGTGCGGCAACGAATTCGCCCTCCTCTGCCACCGGCTGAGAGCGCACGACAACCCAGTCGCCGGGCAGAATGCCTGCATCCCGCATCGACTCGCCAACAACCTGCAGCATGAACAAGTCGCCGTCGCCCAAAAGCTCCTCGGGTAGCGGGTAGTAGCTCGTCACATTCTCCTCGGCGAGGATCGGGGAGCCAGCGGCAATCTGGCCGACAACCGGAACGTAACGGGCGTTCGAAGCGTCTTCCGGGGCTTCTGCCGCCGGGGCCTTCTGGCGTTGCTTTGCATTGGGGAGGTGGCGAAGATCAACCGCACGCGGCTTGTTCGGGTCTCGGCGCAGGAAGCCCTTCTTCTCCAGCTCCTTGAGCTGGTATGCCACAGAAGATGTGGACTGCAGCCCTGCCGCATCTCCGATCTCGCGAATGCTCGGCGGATATCCGCGCAGCACCACCGCATCCTGGATTACCTCCAGAATTCTGCGCTGGCGATCAGACAAAACGCTCATGTCTAAGTTCTTGGTCTCGGGTTTCTTGCGTGCCATGGGTGCTCCTTAATTGTGGAATTGGTGGCGCGTATAGCGCACTCTTTAACCTACCAGACAGGGCAAGGGTGTTCGACTTTTTCTTAGTGGTGTAGACAGCGTTGTGTTGGGGTGCTATAAATCGAACACGTAACCTAATCTCGAACATATGGGCGCGAGACCGTTCGATAATGTTCGTCGGGTTTTTAGAATGAAGAAAACGCACAAAGGAGCACAACAATGACCATCATGCACAATCGTACGTATTCCGCAGCGACGAGCGCGAAGGAGCGTGGGTACCGTGGATATCCTGTCGCAGAATGGGACCTTATAGAAAGGGAGCTTCCTGCACGAGAGGCTCGCCCTGTTCGAACGCTCAATGTTTCGACACCCTTGGATCCGCAAGAGAGAAAGCAAGCGCCCGTTATTGGGAAAGTCGAAAAATCTCAATTCGAATCCCGCCGCGAAAAGCGTGAAAGCGTATTGGTGGGAATCGGGCTGGGGATTGCGCTGATCCTGGGATCTGCACTTGGCGGGGTGTTCTCGCCGGAGCAGTCAGGGAACACCTTGCCCAGCGAGGCGGAGTTCGCCTTCTACGCACAGCACTAGGCTGCACTGTCTCTCTGACCGCGGCACCGGGTAGCGTAGGCAAGCAAGAAGATAAGACGCCGAGCTGCCGGAGGAGACCGCGATGTACTGCCCGTTCTGCCACCACGAACACTCGCGGGTGACCGACTCGCGCATGATTGACGCTGGTGCCGCAATCCGGCGCCGCCGCGAGTGTACCGAGTGCGGCGGCCGCTTCACCACGGTGGAGAAGGCGGTCCTGACAGTGGTGAAGAGAAACGGCGTGAGCGAACCCTTCGACCGCGACAAGCTCATCGTCGGCGTGCGCAGGGCATGCCAGGGCCGAGACGTGTCCGACGACGCGCTCAAACGGCTCGCGCAGCAGGTAGAAGAAACCGTGCGCTCGCACGGCAGCTCACAGGTGCCCGCCAACGAGATCGGTCTGGCCGTCCTTGAGCCGCTGCGTGCGCTCGATGAGGTGGCGTACCTGCGCTTCGCGTCGGTATATAAGTCCTTCGAGAGCGCGGACGACTTCGAATCCGAGATCCGGCTGATGCGCCGCCGCGACAAGGACGACTTCTAGGCACCTAGCGCAGCTTGTCCACCATCTTCTCGATCCGGCGGGCGCTGACCGGCTTCGGTGTGCCGAGCCGCTGCGCAAAAATACTCACGCGCAGCTCCTCGATGCGCCACAGCACGTCCTTGTACGCGCGTGTTTTCTCCCGGCCCGCTGGCAGCGTCTTGCGCTTCGCTTCCAGATAGGCCTTTGCGGTGTCGATGACCTCCTGGCGGTCGGCATCGCGGTCCGGGTCCATCCGCATGTCCTCCAACCGCAGGCGCATGGCCTCGATGTAGCGCGGCAAGTGCTGGAGGTTGACCAACCCGTGGATCGTCAGCGCGTTCTTCGGGAGGTAGAACGCCAGCTGCGACTTCATGTCATCGATGGCTGGGCCCTCCCACTGGGAAAGCTCGCTGGCCATGTTGGCGTACGCCACCAAGCCGGGTGCCACACCTACCACCATGCGGCGCACCGCACCCGGCACCTCCGGCTTGATACGTGCGACGAGTGCGTCGAAGTCCTCCGGCGTGCGCACCGGCCCGCCGTGCTTGATCAGCAGATCGCGGATGGAAGCGACGCGGGCATCCTCGACCAAGCCCGCGGCACCGCCGTGCGGGTACTGGTCAACGGCGACTTTCTGACGCAGCGGCAAGCCCTTCGTCATCTGCTGCGGGGAGACAGAGATCTTGCGCAGAAGCATGGTCAGCGTTGCCGTCATCATTGAGGCATCCGCCGCGGCCTTGGTTGGGAAGACCTTCACGCGCACGCCTTCGCGCGTCGCCTCGAGGGCGGGGTAGGCGTCGACCTCGTTGCCGTCGATGGTGGTTGGCACCGTCTCGGGAACCTCGCCAAGCGAGTCGGCGGTCCAGGCCTGCACCGCCTTCGACTCGGAGGCGCGCCCCGCCTTGGACACCGACGACGAGATCTTGCCCGCCTGCCTGCGCTTGAGCGCCTCGACGTCCTTGTCGTGGTCGACGATGTCGCCACGGCGATCGATCGCGGCGAAGGTGACCCGCAGGTGCGCTGGTAGCCGATTCGGGTTGAAGTCCGAGCCGTTGACGCCGCTTGCACCGAGGCGTTGCAGGGCGGTGGCGAAGGCGTCGATAAGCGAGGGCTCCTGCGTTTCCAACAGGGGCAGCGCGCGTTGGGCGAAGTCGGGGGCGGGCACCACCGTGGTGCGGATGCCCTTCGGCAGCGTTCGGATCAGTTCGGTGAGCAGCTCCTCGCGCAGGCCCGGCACGAGCCAGTCGAAGCCCGTCGGGTCAAAGCCGGCGAGCAGTGGGACGGGGACTTCCACGGTGACGCCGTCGAAGGGGTCGCCAGGCTCGAACTTGTAGCGCAGGGCATAGTCGATGGAGCCGCTGCGCAGCGTTTCGGGGAAGGCGGCTGCGGAGGTGTCGGTGCCCGCGTCGTCAAGCAGCGCGTCCGGGTCGAAGTCCAAAAAGTGCTCGTCTTTGCGCCGCTGCTTCTTCCACCAGGAATCGAAGTGGCGGGCGGTCGTGACACCCTCGGGCAACTTCGCGTCGTAGAAGTCGAAGAGTGTGTCCTCGTCAACCACGAGCCCGCGGCGGCGCACCTTGTCCTCGACGTGCGCGGCCTCGTGAAGCAGCGCGTCGTTGTGCTCGATGAAACGGTGGTGGCGGTTCCACTCGCCGGCGAGCAGGGCGTGGCGGATAAACATCGCGCGCGCCGCCTCTGGGTCGACGCGGTGGTAAGGCACGAGCCGGTCGCGCACGATGGCCACGCCATAGAGCATGGACTTTTGGTGCACCATTGCCGACGAGCGCTTCCGCGACCACACCGGCTCCGAATAACTGTGCTTGATCAGGTCTTTCGCGGCGCGTTCGACCCATTCCGGCTCGATCTTGGCCACATCGCGCGCCCAGAGTCGCGAGGTTTCAACGAGCTCGGCGGCCATGAGGAACTCTGGCGGCTTCTTGCTCAGGCTGGAGCCTGGGAAGATCATGAAGCGGGTGCCGCGGGTGCCCTGGAACTCCTTCGAGTTGCCGTCGCGTGCGCCGATGTTCGACAGCAGACCGGTCAGCAGCGACTTGTGGATGGCGTCCGCGTCCCGCTCGCCGGCGACCTGAGCGGGCATCGACCAACCGAGCTGCTTGGACACCTCGCGCAGCTGGCGCACCAAGTCGTACCACTCGCGAATGCGCATGTAGTGCAGGAATTCGCGCTTCATGCGCTTGCGGAATGCGTTGCCGGAGAGCTCGTCGCGCGAGTCGTGGATGTAGTCCCACAGCTTGAGCGCAGACAGGAAGTCCGAGGTCTTGTCCTTGAAGCGGGCGTGCGCCTGGTCGGCCTGGGCCTGGTACTCCAGGGGTCGCTCGCGGACGTCTTGGATGGTCATGCTTGCGACGATCACGGAGACGTCGTCAAGCACGCCCAGCGTATTGGCTTCAACGAGCATGCGTGCCATGCGCGGGTCGACCGGGATGCGGGCGAGGTCGCGCCCGATGTCGGTGAGCACTGGCGCGCCGCCGCGCTCCTTGTCTGTGATCGCGCCGAGCTCGTGGAGCAGCAGCAGGCCGTCGCGCACCGTCTTGTGGTCCGGCGGCTGGATGAAGGGGAACTCGGCGATGTCGCCCAGGCGCAGCGAAATCATCTGCAAAATCACGCTGGCGAGGTTGGTGCGCAGAATTTCCGGGTCCGTAAACTCCGGCCGCGCCTCGAAGTTCTCCTCCGAGTACAGGCGGATCGCGACGCCGTCGGCCACGCGGCCCGAGCGGCCCGAGCGCTGGTTGGCGCTGGCCTGCGAGACCTCTTCGATGGGAAGTCGCTGCACCTTGGTGCGCGTGGAGTAACGCGAGATACGCGCGAGGCCTGTGTCCACCACGTAGTGGATACCTGGCACGGTCAGCGAGGTCTCCGCGATATTCGTGGCCAGTACGATGCGGCGGCCCGAGTGCGGAGAGAACACGCGGTGCTGCTCCGCGTTGGACAGCCGGCCGAATAGGGGAGTGACCTCCACCCCGCGCCAGTGCTTCTTCTCAATCGCCTCCATACAGTCGCGGATGTCGCGCTCAGACGCGAAGAAGCACAGGATGTCGCCGCCTCCCTCCCGCATGAGCTCAGCGCAGGCGTCGACGACGCCGTCGATCATGTCGATGTCTACTTCCTTGCCGCCGACCTGCTCGACCAATGGGCGGTAGCGGATCTCCACCGGGTAGGTGCGGCCGGAAACCTCGATGATCGGCGCGGGCTCACCCTTCGCATCGCTGAAGTGCTCGGCGAAGCGCTCCGGGTCGATCGTCGCGGAGGTGATGATGACCTTCAGGTCCGGGCGCTTCGGCAGCAGCCGCTTGAGGTAGCCGAGCAGAAAGTCGATGTTCAGCGAGCGCTCGTGCGCCTCGTCGATAATGATCGTGTCGTAGGCATTGAGGAAGCGGTCGCGCTGCATCTCGGCGAGCAGGATGCCGTCGGTCATGAGCTTGACCGCCGTGTGCGCCGAAACCTTGTCATCGAAGCGGATGGCGTAGCCGACGGACTCACCAATCTTCTGTCCGAGCTCGTCGGCGATACGCTCGGCGACACTGCGCGCGGCAATACGGCGCGGCTGCGTGTGCCCAATCAGCCCCCTGCGGCCGCGCCCGAGCTCGAGCAGCATCTTCGGGATCTGCGTCGTCTTGCCCGAGCCGGTCTCGCCCGCGATGATTACGACCTGATTGTCGCGGATGAGCTCCATGATGTCCTCACGCCGCGCGGAAACCGGCAGCTGCTCGGGGTATTCGATCGCGGGCACAAGCGCATCTCGCTTCTCGACGACCCGCTGCGCCTTCCCAATATCCTCACCAATCGCCGCCAGCGCCCGCGGTGCCTTGGCTTTGGCGAGCCGGCGGCGGAAGCGGCGCACCTCACTCAGCGGGACCTTGTCGAGGCGCTGGTAGAGCTCGTCTTTCGTCGGCGCAGAGTCAGGCGCCTCGTGTGCTGCAGCAGATTCCTTCATAGATGAAGCACCAGTCTAGTCGCCCGCGCTACTTCGCTAGGACGGCGGTGCTGTCCTCGACGGCGGCAGCGTAGACCTGCGCGATCATCTCTCCGAGTGCCGCGAACTCTTCGCCGCGTGTCGACGACGCGCGGTAGGCCATCCCCACCGTACGGTGCGCCTCCGCTCCCTCGGCAAAAGTGGCCAGCCCAAGCCCGGGCCGGTCGCACTCAGTCGCCACCGCGGAAAGCGGCACGAGCGTAGCGCCGAATCCGGCCATGACCAGCTGGATTACCGTGGTTAGTGACGCGGCGCGAGTATCCGAGTGCGCCGTCGAGGCGTTGCGAGCGTCTGCGCGCTTGCATAGGTCGATGACTTGGTCGCGGAGGCAGTGGCCGTCGTCAAGCAAGAGCAGCTCAAGGTCGCCAAGCGCTTCGAGCGAGAGCTTGCGGTTGCCGGCGTGCGGACTGTCGGCGCCGGTGACCACGACGAACTCCTCGTCGTAGAGCGGTACCTCGGTCAGCCCGGTGGCCTCGGTGGGAAGCGCGAGGATGGCGATGTCCACGCGGCCGTCGCGAAGCTGGGCGAGCAGGTGCTCGGTCTGTTCCTCCACGATGCGCGGGCGCAGCTCGGCAAACTCCTGTTTCAGGAGGGGGAGCAGGCCGGGCAAGAGGTAGGGGGCAACAGTAGGGATGACGCCGATGGTCAGTGGGCCGCGCAGCGCGCCGTGCGCGCCCTCGGCGTGGGAGACAAAGGCGTCGGCCGCTTCCAGCGTGGCCTTTGCGAAGGGGAGGAGCTCCTTGCCCGCTGGGGTGACGATGACTTTGCGGGTCGAGCGCTCGATGAGCTGGATGTCGAGGCCGCTTTCCAGCGCCGCGAGCGCCTGCGAGAGCGAGGGTTGCGAGATGTGTAGCTTGCTCGCCGCAGTGCCGAAGTGCTTGTGCTCCGCAATAGTGACGAAGGTGCGCAGCTGTGCGAGCGTGGGTTTATATTCCTTATTGCTCATGCCTATAAGAGTACACGACGGTAATAAGTTTTGCTGTTGATTAATCGCGTGTGCTGTGGCATACTTGGGATCGAAGGCGAAAACCGCCTCACAGCAAATCCGTACCCGGCAACATTCTTAAATGGAGGAATCACTATGCCGATCATGACCGTTGGAGAGCGCTTCCCCGAGTTCAACCTCACCGCACTGAAGGGTGGCAACCTGAAGGACGCTAACGCCTCCACCCCGGACGACTACTTCGAGCAGGTCTCCCTGGATAAGTACGAGGGCAAGTGGAAGGTCGTCTTCTTCTACCCGAAGGACTTCACCTTCGTCTGCCCGACCGAGATCGCTGCGTTCGGCAAGCTGAACGAGGAGTTCGAGGACCGCGACACCCAGGTGCTCGGCGGCTCCGTTGACAACGAGTTCTCCCACTTCAACTGGCGTGCAACCCACGAGGATCTGCTGGACATCCCGTTCCCGATGTTCTCGGACATCCGCCACGACCTGATCCGCGCACTCGGCGTCGAGAACGCTGACGGTGTTGCAGACCGCGCGACCTTCATCATCGACCCGGACGGCATCGTCCAGTTCGTGTCCGTCACCCCGGACGCAGTCGGCCGCAACGTCGACGAGGTCCTGCGCGTGCTCGACGCACTGCAGTCCGAGGAAGTCTGCGCCTGCGACTGGCAGAAGAACGACCCGACCAAGAACATCGACAAGATGGCTGTGGTCCAGGAGTCCCTGAAGTAGTACTTCACCTTTAGTTCCCGTGCCGCCCCGCGCTCCGCACCGCTGGAGCGGCGGGGCGCACCTATAGCAACCGAGAGGATAAACGTATGTCTATTGATAACCTGCGCAACGCACTTCCCGAGTACGCCAAGGACCAGAAGCTCAACCTCGGCTCCCTGACCCGCTCCACCGAGCTTTCCGAGCAGCAGCTGTGGGGCACCCTCGTTGCCACCGCGGCCGCGACCCGCAACGCAACCGTGATCTCCGAGATCACCGACGAGGCTAAGGAGCACCTCTCCGAGGAGGCTATCGACGCCGCCTTCGGCGCCGCCACCGTCATGGGGATGAACAACGTTGCCTACCGCGCCAAGGGCTGGCTCGGCGACGACTACGCACAGGTCAAGTTCGGCCTGCGCATGAACATCATCTCCAAGCCGGGCGTGGAGAAGGTCGACTTCGAGCTGTGGTCGCTCGCCGTGTCCACCATTAACGGCTGCGAGCACTGCGCTGTCGCGCACGCCAACACCGTACGCGAGGAGGGCCTGACCAAAGAGCAGGTCTGGGAGGCCGTGAAGGTCGCCGGTGTCGTGCAGGCAATCGCTCAGACCATTGAGATCGAGGACGCGCGCTAGTCGCCCGCTTATCGACGCCCCGCTCACCCCGAGCAGGGCGTCTTTTTTATTTCCCCCAAACCATTATTAGACGTTCGTTTTGGGTCGTTGGTTCCGTTTCGGGCCACTAATGGGTGTATTCTCACATTTGCTTGTTTTTGCAGGTGAGCGTGGTTTATCGTCGGGGGCATGACAGATTTGGATGCACTTGCTTTGGTTGACCGCTGCGGATACGACTTCGTTGCCGCTGCGGCCGGACTCGAGCTTGCCCAACTGCAGGCACACGGCATCCAACCAGATCGCGCCAAACAACTCCGCGACACCGCCTCGGTGCTGTGCGGGAAAACCTCGCACACCAAATACCAGGCCCGCGCCCAAGAAGGTGCGCGCGTGCACGGGCATAGGTTGGACACCCTGGCCTACATCACCCGCTCTGCCCGCTCGCTGAAAGACGTGACGAAGCGCTGGCACTACATCGAGCGCCTGTGCAACACATCCGGCGACCTGGCACGCATTCGGCGTGTGGCCGCGGAGCTGAAGGCCGAACTGCAGGCACCGGAACCGCGCACCCCGAAAGCACGGGTCACCCACCACGGCGACGGGTTTGCCACCCTGCGGCTTACCGGGCCCGCGGCAGACGTCCAGGGCGTCTTCGACGCCGCCAAGAACGACGTCACCGGCTGGCTAAACGGCGGGTGCCCGAAAGCCGACTACCTGGTGCGGGTGACCGCAAACCTTGATCTGGGTGACTACCTGCGCATCATTGCCGGCGAAGGCAACGATGTGCAGGTGCATTTTGATAATGGGGTGATCGTCTCCGGTGAGGAGTTTGTGCGCATGCAGCTCGAAGACATCGGGGCGATCATCCTCATCGGGGTCATGGACGGGCCAGTCAACGCGTACCATGCGCGTTTTGCTACCCCGAAGCACCGGGAAGTCATGCTTGCCGACTCCACCACGTGTACCTGGAAGGGATGCAAGGCACCCGCCTCTGAGTGCGATGCCCACCACATGGTTGAGCACCAACATGGTGGGGAGACCACACCATCGAATTTGGGGTGGTTGTGTAAGTACCACAACTCCCAGGCCGCCCGCGGCACCCGCGGGCATACAGAAAGACGCGACGGGCAGATCACCTACGTCTCACCCTACGGGAACGTCACCGCCACCGGCACCGACCACAAAGCCCGAGCCGACAACCGCAAACCACCCGACTAAAACCCACGCAAAAGCCCGCGCGCCAACACCACCGGCGCGCGGGCAAGCATGCCCGGAAACGCGACCTAAGCCTCGCGCAGGCCAGCCGGGTCACGCAAGACGCCGAAGCGGTGCAGAGTCGCCGAGATGGCTTGTTCGTGGAGGTAGGGGAGGAGCTCGCGGCGGCCGTCGGCAAGCACAGGCCCGTCGAGTACCGCGGTAGCGATGTCGCCGTAAAGCGACTCGGGGGCTATACCGATCACGCGCACGCGCGAGGGCTTGCCCGTGATTTCGGACCCGTCGACCTGGACGCCGGCGGCGCGAAGCTGCGCGTGCGCGGGCTCTGGCGCAATGATGCGGAGCTGCGTGCCGGTGCGTGCGGCTGCGAGGAGTTGGCGGTAGACGTCGCGAAGCACAAAGCCGTCGCCGACGTAGCACACAAGCGGCTCGAGCAGCGGACGGTACCGGAAGATATTCGCCTCGGAGCGCAGGCCCGCGAAGTCGTGCTCGCGGCCGAACTCCCGCTGCCACGCCAACTCGTCGTACTCCGCGGCACGCGAAAGCCAGCCGAAGTCCTCCGCGGAGACGTGGTCTGCGAACTCGCGGAGCAGCTCCGCAACCTGCGGCTGCACGCTCACGCCGGGCGAAGGCGCGTCGATGTCGTGCCAGGTGCCCATCTGTGCAACGTAGTTCGGCCCACCGGCCTTCGCACCCGGCCCGACCGAGGACTTCTTCCACCCGCCGAAGGGCTGGCGCTGCACGATCGCGCCGGTGATCCCGCGGTTGACATAGACGTTGCCCGCCTCGACGCGATCGAGCCAGTAGGTGATCTCCTCGCCGTCGAGGGTGTGCAGGCCGGCGGTCAGGCCGTAGCCGGTGGAGTTCTGCCACTCGATGGCCTCGTCGAGGTCGCGGGCGTGCATGATGCCCAGGACGGGGCCGAAGCATTCGTTGAGGTGGAACCAGGAGCCGGGGCGCACGCCGTCGCGGATGCCGGGGGACCAGTAGCGACCTTCGTCGTCAAGCTGCTTCGGCTCGAGCAGCCAGCGTTCGCCGGGCTCGAGCTGGGTGAGCCCGCGGCGGAGCTTGTCGCCGGGGGCTTCGATGAGTCCGTTCATGGTAGTGGTGATGTCGGTGCCGGGGCCGACGTTCAGGGTGCGCGTGGCGTCGATGAGCTGGTTGCGCAGGCGCTCGGAGTCGCCGGCGGCACCGACCAAGATCACCAGGGACGCTGCGGAGCACTTCTGGCCGGAGTGGCCGAAGGCGGACTGGTAGAGATCAGCGATCGCGAGGTCCGGGTCGGCGGACGGGGTGATGATCAGGGCGTTTTTGCCGGAGGTTTCCGCCATCACGTTGAGCTGCGGCTTCCAGGAGCTGAACAGTTGCGCGGTGTCGGAGGCACCGGTGAGGATGACGGCGTCGACGTCTGCGTGGGTGATCAGGCGCTTGCCGGCGTCGGCCTCGTCGGCGCGCAGGTATTGCACGGTGTCGGGGTCGATGTCGTGCGCGGCGAAGGCTTCGTGGATGCAGTCGACGATGAGCTTCGCGCACGCCGTGACCTGCGGCGCCGGCTTGATGATCACCGCAGAACCCGCCGCGAGCGCCGCCGTGATCCCGCCGGTGGGGATGGCCACGGGGAAGTTCCACGGCGGCACCACCACGGTGAGCTGGTTGGGTTCGAAGCGCGCGCGGATGTCGCCGAGGCGACGCGCGGCGTCGGCGTAGTAGGCGCAGAAGTCGATGGCCTCGGAGATCTCTGGGTCGGTTTGGTCGACCGTTTTTCCGGCCTCGTGGGCGGCAGTGGCGATGAAGTCGCCGCGGCGCGCTGCGATCACGTCGCCGATGGCCTCGAGCACGGTTGCGCGCTCGTCGGCGCTGAGTGCGCCCCACGCCCTTTGCTTCTCGACGCCCACACGCACCGCCTCATCCACCCGCCCCGTATCGTGGATCTCTTCGCCGATATCGATGGCAGGCGGGTTGGCCAGGTGCGCGAGCGCCCAGGCGCGGTTGGCGTGCAGGGCGGGGTCGGTATCCGGCTCGTTGAGAAAGCGCCCGGCGTGCGCGCTCGCGCTTGCTGTGGCACGGGCCGCATCTTGGGCGCGATCTTGGGTGTGCCGCGGGCCTGCTGCGACCTCGTGGCGGGTGGCCACGGCGTTGCGGAAGACCTGCTCCTGTGCTTGGAGCGGGGTCAGTTCGCTGTGGCCGTGACCCGGCTCGTTGGGGGCGAACAGGGCGTAGAGGAAGTTCTGGGGCGCGGCGTTTTCCTCCAGTCGGCGCACGAGGTAGGAAACGGCGACGTCGAAGTCCTCCTTGTGCACGACTGGGGTGTAGAGGATCTGGCGACCGTAGGCGCGGCGCACCGTGGTCTGCTGGGCCGGGGACATGCCTTGGAGCATTTCGGAGTCGATCATGTGGGCGACGTTGCGTCGAGAAGCGAGCTCCTTGGCAAAGGCCGCAGTGAACAGGTTGTGGGTGGCCACGCCGATGGAGACGGCGTCGGCGTACTCGGGCCGCAGGATGGTGTCGAGGAGTCGGTAGTAGTTCGCGTCGACGTCCTGCTTGGTGGGGTAGGGAGCCTGCGGCCAGCCGCGCAGCTCGGCGTGCGCGCGCTCCATGGACAAGTTCGCGCCCTTGACGAGGCGGATCTTGATCTTCGCGCCACCCTCCGCGACGCGCTCGCGGGCGAACTCGGCGAGCTCCTCCAGCGCGGCAAGCGTGTCCGGCAGGTAGGCCTGCAAGACGATGCCGCCTTCGTAGTCGCGGAACTCTTCCTCTGCGAGCAGCTGGGTAAACACTGCGATGGTCAGGTGCAGGTCGTGGTATTCCTCCATGTCCATGTTGAGGAATACGCGCGGGCTGCGGTCGCGGGCGGCGCGGTACAGCGGCCGAATGCGGTCCTTGACGCGGGCAACGCTGCCGTCGAAGTCCCAGGGGTTGAGCTGCGCGACCATGGAGGAAGCCTTGACCGAGACGTAAGTGACCCGCGGGTTGCGGATCAACGCGAGTGTGCGTTCCGCGCGGTCGGTGGCTTCGCCCTCACCGAGGACAGCCTCGCCGAGAAGGTTGAGGTTGAGTTCCTCGCCACGCTCGGCCGCGCGATCCAGCAGGTCGTTGAGCGCGTCCGACTCCGCATCGAGCACGAGGTGGCCGACGAGCTGGCGCAGACGGGCGCGCGCCGCCGGGATAACTACCTTCGGCAAGATCGGGCCGACGAAGGCGCCGAGACCGACGAGCAGGCCGTTGATTTGGCCGAGGAAGGAGGCGTCGATGCCGGAGGTGAGAGAGCGCAGGGCGCGGGCGGCGACGCGGTCGTCTTCGGGGCGCATGACGCGGTCGACGAAGTCCATGGTGAAGCGGACGCCGTCGTCGTCGCGAAGCAGCGCGGCGAGCTGCTGGGTTTGTGAGTCGTTCGCGTCGTCCTCGGCGGTTTCCGCGATCCAGGCGTGGGCTTGGGCGGCGGCGGCCTCGACGATGGCGTCGAAATCGGTGACGGGTTGAGCCATGGCGTACTCCTTAAGGGGTCGAGAAAAACACCCGCTTGGGCGCGGGCGCAAGCGGGCGGGAGGGGATTTACAGGCCGGCGAAGCGGCTGCGCAGCGGGTCGAACGGCGCGATGGTGCGGTCGATCTCGCCGGTGGCGATCTGCTTGGCCAGCATCTTGCCGGACAGCGGGCCGAGGATGATGCCCCACATGCCGTGGCCGCCGTTGGTGTAGACGTTCGGTGCCTTCGTGGCACCGACCAGCGGCAGGCCGTCCGGGGTGACGGGGCGGGAGCCGACCCACTCGTCCTGGCGGTCGTCCCAGTTAATGCCGCGGAACATGGGCGCGGTGGCGTGGATCATGGAGGCGACGCGCCCGGGCTGGAAGGACTCGTCCGGACCGCGGAACTCCATCGTGCCGGCGACGCGCAGGCGGCCCTGGTAGGGGGTGCAGGCGATCTTCTGCTCGGGAAGGTAGACGGGGCACTCCGGGGTCTTTTCGGTCTCGACGCTAAACGAGTAGCCACGTCCGGCCTGCACCATGGTGTTCACGCCGAGCTCGCGCGCCAGGTCCGGCATCCACGCGCCGGTGGCCACGACGACGACGTCAGCGGGCTTCCACTCGCCGGTCGACAGCTGAACCGCCGGCTTGCGGGTGGAGGTGACTTTGGTGACTTCCACGCCGGTGGTGATGGTGCCGCCGCGAGATGTAAAGGAGTCGGCGATGGCCTGACAGTACGGGCCGGGCTCGATGAAGCGCTGGCCTTCCATCTTGTAGATGGCCTTCACCTTGTCGGTGAGCATGGGCGCGTGCTCGCGTGCTTCTTCCAGGGAGACGGGGTGGAAGGGGATCTCCTGGCCGTGGCGGACTGCGCCGTCGACTTCCTTGAGGAAGCCCTTGGCCTGGTTCTCGGACTCGAAGCCGATGATGTAGGGCGCGCGGTAGGACTTGGATGCTACGCCGCCTTCCTCGAGCTCGTCGAAAGCCGCGAGCGAGGCCATGTCGGCCGGGGTGAGCCCCGCCATGGTCTTGTCCCACGCGCGCTGGGTGGCGTGCGCCATGAACTGTGCGCAGAAGGCCCAGAGCTTCGGGTCGATGCGCACTGGCACGGAGAGCGCGGCGTTGCGGTCGAACAGGGCGGTGGGGCCGTAGGCCCAGAGGCTGGAGTTGGACAGCGGGATGGTTTTGCCGGGGGCGAGCCAGCCGGCGTTGCCCCAGGAGGAGCCGCCGGCGACGCCGATTTTGTCGAGGACTTCCACCTCGTAGCCATATTCTTGCAAGAACCATGCGGTGGATAGTCCGGTCATGCCTGCGCCGATGACGATCGCACGAGTCACTTTGTGTTTCTCCTCACGAATCTGCGGATTGTGTTGCGAACAACAATGTACCGCAGCGCTAGGTCCACTCACGTAGCGTTCGCTGTGCGATTTTCCGCGGGCGCATAAAGTTTGAAGCTTTGGGATTTATGCGCATATCGTCGCCAATGCCCCAGCTCAGCTACCTGTCTATACACAGGTATGGGGCATGCTTTGCGACGCCCCACTACCCCCAAAAGAGCTACCCGGCCCGCAATTCCAGACTCGCAAGCCGCACCTCGCCCGCCGCATCGGAGGCATCCAGGTCGACTACACCGTGGAACTGGAAGGCGTTATCGCCCTCCGGGTCTTTGAGGATCTGGGTGACGTGCCACTGCCGCCCGGTAGTGTCACCCAGGCGGAAGTACTCGGGCCCGCGGGCGTCGGGGCCGGTGTCGACGTCGTCGTACTCGTCGAAGTAGTCGTCCATGCCGGCGGGGAAGTCGGGGCGCTCGTCGGGCTCGAGGTAGGCGAACATCTCCTCGAGCGCGTCTTCCTTCTCAAACGCGAAGAGCTGGGCTAAGCGGAAGAAGGTGTTGCGCACCATGATGGTAAACGCGCGACGGTTGGCGGTCAGTGCGTTGGGGTCTTCGACGCCGAAGGCCAGCTCGCGGTCCAGGGTGGCCTGGTCGATGGGTGTGTCTTCGTCGGCCATGTGGGCCCACTCGTCGATAAGCGAAGAGTCCACCTGGCGAATCAGCTCGCCAAGCCAGACAATGATGTCCTCGAGCTCCTCGGTCATGTGCGCCTCGGGTACCGAATGTGACAGGGTGCGCCAGGCGTCGGTGAGGTAGCGCAGAACCACGCCCTCGCTGCGAGCGAGACCGTAGGTGGCGATGAGGTCGGAGAACGTCATGGCGTGCTCGATCATGTCGCGCACCACGGATTTTGGAGAGAGCTCGAATTCTTTGGCCCACGGGTTGCCCTGGCAGAAGGTGTCGAAGGCTTCGTCGAGTTCCTCGGCGAGCGGCTTGGGGTAGGTGACGTCTTCGATGAGCGTCATGCGCTCGGTGTAGTCGACGCCTTCGGCCTTAAGCTGAGCAATTTCTTCGCCGCGGGCGGCGGACTGCTGGGCCTGGAGGAGTTGGCGGGGGTCGTCGAGGATGGCCTCGAATGTGGAGATCACATCGAGGGCGTAGGTGTCCGACTCCGGATCCAGGATGGTCAAAAACGCCAACGCGAAGGGGGAGAGTGGCTGGTTGAGCGCGAAGTCGCGATCGAGCTCCGTGGTCAGCGTATACGGGCGGTAGGCGGGCGAATCCGGGGTGCGCTCAACCACGCCCGCGTTGATCAGGCCGCGGAAAAGTTCGACGGCGGTGAGGATGTCGCGGTTCTGCTTCGCGCGGGTGTCGTGGTTGGTGCGCAAAAGGTGGCGCATGTGCTCGTAGCCGTCGCCGGGGCGAGCGACCACGTTGAGCAGCATCGAGTTGGACACGGAAAACTGGCTGGTCAGTTCCTCCGGCTCCGCGGTGGTGAGCCGGTTGAAGGTGTTCTCGGACCACGAGACCTCGCCCTCGCGGGCTGCTTTCTTGCGCAGCTTCTTGCGCTTCTTCGGATCGTCGCCCGCTTTCCGGCGCAGCTTCACGTTCTCGATCTCGTGCTCCGGTGCCTGCACCACCACGGTGCCCTCGGTGTCAAAGCCGGCGCGGCCCGCACGGCCTGCGATCTGGTGGAACTCGCGCGACTTCAAGATGCGTTGGCGCGTCCCGTCGTACTTGGCCAGACCTGTCATCACCACGGTGCGGATCGGCACGTTGATGCCCACCCCCAGCGTGTCGGTACCGCAGATGACCTTCAGCAGGCCGGTCTGGGACAGCCGCTCGACCAAGCGGCGGTACTTCGGCAGCATGCCCGCGTGGTGGATACCGATGCCGCGGCGCACCAGCTTCGACAGTGTCTTGCCGAAGGTGGTGGTGAAGCGGAAATCGCCGATCTCCTCTTTGATGCGCTGCTTCTCTTCATCGGTGATGATCTTCATGCTGGTCAGCGCCTGCGCGCGCTCCGTGGCTTCGCGCTGGGAGAAGTGGACAACGTAGATGGGGGCCTTGCCGTCGGCAAGCAGCTCATCGATCGTCTCGTGGATGGGGGTGAACACGTAATGGAAATCCAATGGGACCGGCCGCTGCGAGCCGCCCACGTAGGTGGTTTCGCGGCCCGTGCGCTCGGTGAGGTCCTTTTCTAACCAATCGGTGTCGCCGAGGGTGGCGGACATGAGCAAAAACTGCGCCTTCGGCAGCTCCAACAGCGGTACCTGCCACGCCCAGCCGCGGTCCGGCTCGGAGTAGTAGTGGAACTCGTCCATCACCACCTGGTCGATGCGCGCGTTTTCGCCCTCGCGCAGGGCGATGTTCGCCACGATCTCCGCGGTCGCCGCGATGATCGGTGCCGAGCCGTTGACGGTGGCGTCCCCGGTCATCATGCCAACGTTTTCCGCCCCGAAGATCTCGCAAAGCGAGAAGAACTTCTCGCTCACCAGCGCCTTAATCGGCGCGGTGTAGAAGGTGCGCTGGCCGCGCGCTAAGGCGATGAAGTGGGCGGCGTTGGCCACCATGGACTTGCCCGAGCCCGTCGGGGTCGCCAGGATCACGTTGTCGCCGGCGAGCAGCGCCAGCGAGGCTTCCTCCTGCGCCGGGTAGAGCGAGATACCGCGCGAGTGGGTCCAGGAGGTGAACGAGTCCCACACCGCTTCGTCGATAAGCGAGGCGGGCACATCGGTGAGATCGGCGAGCATGTCAGATAAAGTCACGCCACCCACCGTAGCGCTACTCCTCGTCAGCCGGGGGCTCCTCCTCATCCGGGTCGATGAGGAAGTGCTCCATGAGCAGACTGTTCTCATCGTCGCCGAAAGGCAGGCTCAGCTGCTGCTCGTCCTGGCCCAGCACGCGGTCGCGGTCCTCGATGGCGGTGAGGTAGTTCTCAAACGCCTCGCTAATCTCCTCGCCGCTAGGCACTTGCGCCTCGCCCGGCATCATCGCCTGCGGGTGGCGCTCGCGGTAGTCGTTCATCTCCTTGTCATAGTGCTCTTCCAAGGCGTGCACCACGTGCGCGATCTCGGCCGAGCCCTCCATCTGCTCGGTGAGCTGCTTGGTCACCCGCGTGATGTCGCCCTCGATGGCGCGCAGCGGGAACTGCAGCTTGGTCGCGTCCTCGATAGACTGCAGCAGCTGGAACGTCGCGTGCGGGTACGGCGAGGAGGCGACGTAGTGCGGCACGTGCGCCGTAAAGCCCGCGACCGGCTTGCCCTGCTTGTGCAGCTCCCGCTCGATGAGGATCGCGGCCGCGCCGGGCACGGTGACCATCCCGTCGAAGGTGTACATGCGGCCAACGAGCTCGGCGCTGTTGCCGTGCGCGGAGACCACCAGCGGGCGGGTGTGCGGCGCGCCCATCGGGGCGGCGTAGAGGCAGATCGTCTTCGACACGTCGAAGCGCTGCACCAAATCGCTTACCGCCTTGCTAAACGCCTCCCACTTCAAGTCCGGCTCCGGGCCGGAGAGCAGCAGGAAGGACGTCCCGGTCGTGTCGCGCAGCACGCGCAGGTCGAGCTGTAGGTCATCGATGTCGGTGATCTCGTGCTGCGAGATGGTCACCGCGGGGCGGCGCGAGCGGTAATCGATCAGCTCATCGTTGCTAAACGTGGCTAGCGTGCGGGACTCCAGCGCCGCCTTGAGATGCTCGGCGGCACCCTCTACGGCGTGGCCGGCGTCGGCGTAGCCCTGCATCGCGATAATCAGCGCTGGGCCGGAGGCGTCATCGCCACCAACCGAGGGTGACGGGTATTCAAGTTCGTACATGCGAGACGTGTCAGACATGTGCTTCCTCCTAAAAATCGTTCTGCTGCGCGAGTGGCCCCGGCTTGTGCGGCGGCTACTTCGTAACAGTGTTCGTATTAGTAAGCACAACCGCGCCGCGGGCGTGGCTATTCCACCGCCCTGCGCGGGTGCTCAGCCGCGCATGAGTGGCAACAAGTTTAGCGTCTCGCCCTTGCGCTATGGCGAATTCGCGCGCCGAGGGAACCGGCGGGCTGTTTTTTGCGTCCAATATGTATGACTGAATCACACGCACACGCACACCGTCTCACTAACCACTCCGCTTCCGGCCCCGGCGAGTTGATCGCCTGCATCCCGGGGGCCTTAGGCTTCTACCCGCAGGAATCCCTCGTGCTCATCGGCCTGGAGCAGCACGGGCCCGACCCCTCTGCCTTCGCACTCGGCCCGATTGTCCGCGCCGACCTTGGCAATCAGGATCAGCTTGAGCACGCGATGCGCGCGCTGGAGTTCGCCGACCAGGACGTCCACCTGGCCGTCATCATCACCCGCATCCCCAACTCCCGGCTCGCGCTCGAGGCAGCCTATTTCCTCGAGCACTCGGGCACCGAGGGAGCGCCCGGCATCGCCGCCTGCTGGCACGTCTCCGAAGTCGCCTCGGGCACGCCCTACACGCTGCTGTTCGACGCCGCCGGTGCCACCGCCACCACCGCCACCGCTGCGCCCGGCAGCCCGCTTGCCGACGCCCCGGCGAAGTACTTCTCCGGCGCAGTGCCCTCGGTCGTCGGGGCTCCGACCATGCGCGGCCTGCTGGAAAACGGCCTGCTGCCGGAACTCAACCGCGAGGAAATCGCCCTGCACTTTGAGTCGAGTTCGGGCGCGGAGACGCGCCGCTGCGAGGCGCTGTACGAGGCAGCCTATACCCAGGGCAGGCTGCTCATCGAGCAGCGGTTCACCCGGCCGGAAGCACTCCTGGCAGCGGTGGAACGCGGCTGCGAGATGCTCAACCCGGGTCGGGGGCACGAGGCGGAATTCCCGGCCGGTAGTGCGACCAAGCCTTTGATGCTCGATGACTGCTTCGCAAGCGACGAGGACGTCCAATTACTCGCGGCGCTGCTTTCACAGAGCCACCTGCGCGATAGCCTGATCATCGACATCGTAGAAAGCCCAGGCGCTGCGGCACAGCGCTTGTTGTGCATCGCCCGCAACTTCACCGGGATGATTCGGGCGAACGCGCTGAGCCTGTGGGCGATCGCCGCCGTGGAAAGCGGGCTCGAGCCCTGGGGCTTTGCGGCGCTACGTGCTGCGCAAGAAGAGCTTCCCGGCCACTCGCTCTCAGCCGTGCAGCGCCAGCTCATGGCGATCGGGGAGTGGGAGGGCATGCTCGACACCGCAGTGGCGGGCTGCCGCCTGCTCTGGGAGGAGATCGAGGATAACTGCGTGGCCTAGCGAGCCGTTAGCGCTCGGTGCGGGCGGCCGTAAAGGCCCAGGCGTCCTCGACGATGCGGCGCAGATCCGTGCGCGTCGGGTTCCAGCCCAGCTCCCGCTTGATCTTCTCCGAAGAAGCGATGAGTACAGCCGGGTCGCCCGCGCGGCGGGGCGCGACCTCCGCGGGAATCTCGTGGCCGGTGACCTCGCGGCACATCTCCACGACCTCGCGCACGGAGTAGCCGTCGCCGGAGCCGAGGTTGTAGATCGCGTGCGTGCCCGGCGTGTTCGCCTGGAGTGCGAGCACGTGCGCGTCTGCCAGGTCGCGGACGTGGATGTAGTCGCGTACGCAGGTGCCGTCGGCAGTCGGCCAATCGTCGCCGAACATCTTGATCGCGTCCCGCTGGCCCAGGGCCACCTGCAGCACGATGGGGATCAGGTGCGTCTCAGTGCGGTGCAGCTCGCCGAACTGGTTGTACGCGCCGGCGACGTTGAAGTAGCGCAGGCTCGTCGCCGCGATGCCGTAGGCCTTGCAGTAGGAGGAAATCGCGTAATCGATGGCGAGCTTCGTGGCCCCGTAGGGGTTGGTGGGCCGAGTTGGCGCGTCCTCGGTGATCGGGACGTTTTCGGGCTCGCCGTAGGTCGCAGCGGTAGAAGAGAAAACGAGCGAGCGTACGCCGTGGCGGCGCATCGCGTTGAGCAGGTACAGGCTGACCTCGAAGTTGTCGCGCCAGTACTCGTCCGGCACATCCACGGACTCGCCGACTAGAGAGCGGGCAGCGAAGTGCAGCACGCCGTCGATGTCGCCGGGGCGCAAGACCTCGTCGATGACATCGTTGATGCGGCCTTCAACGAGCGTGGCACCCTCGGGCACGGCCTCGCGGTTGCCGGTGCTGAAGTCGTCGACCACGATCACCTCGTGACCGCCTTCGAGCAGGACGGCAGCGCAGACGCTGCCCACGTAACCGGCACCGCCGGTGACAACGAGCTTCATTAAAATCCCAAATACCTTTCCGGGTTTATTCAGCAATGCGCACGCGCAGCGCATGCGCGAGCTCGGGGCTGAGCGTGAAGGCTTCGCCCTGCGCGGTGGTCAGCGTCACCGACTCGTCCTCCTCGCGCTCGAGGGTGACCGTGGTGCCGACGAGACGGGCGACGTCGAGCTCCGGGGAGATCGTGGAGCACAGCTGCTGCAAAATCTCGGCTACCTGCACCACGACGGCCTCAGTGGACTCGGCCAACTCGAGGTCGGCGGCGCGCTCGCCGTAGGCGGTCTCGGAGCTCGGGGTCGCGCCCAGCTCCTCCAAGGCGGGGATGGGGTTGCCGAAGGGGGAGCGGGTCGGGTTGTTCAGCACGGCGACGACGCGGCGCTCAACCTCCTCGCTCATCACGTGCTCCCAGCGGCAGGCCTCATCGTGGACGTGGGCGGGATCGAGTTGCAGCACGTCGGTAAGCAAAAGCTCGGCGAGGCGGTGCTTGCGCATCACCGCGGTGGCGCGCTCGCGGCCGGCTGGGGTGAGGGTAAGCGAACGATCCGGTTGCACGATGAGGAAACCATCACGCTCGATGCGCGCCACGGTCTGCGAGACCGTGGGGCCGGACTGCTCGAGGCGCTCGGCGATGCGGGCGCGCAGCGGCGTGATCCCCTCCTCTTCGAGCTCGTAAACCGTCCGCAGATACATTTCGGTCGTATCGACCAAGTCACGCATGTGTACTCCCTTGCATTAGGCGTAGTCGCGCAGCCGGTCGGCACGTTCGCCGACGCGCAACTTCGCCATGACTTCACGCTCAATCTGGCGCACGCGCTCGCGCGAGAGCCCGAACTGGCGCCCGATCTGGTCCAGTGTGCGAGGCACACCGTCGGTCAAACCGTAGCGCATCCGGATCACGTCCTGCTCGCGCTCCTCAAGCCCGTTGATGATGTCCTGGATATCGTCGTGCCGCAGCGTGGAGACAACCGCGTCCTCGGCGTCCGTGGCCTCGGCGTCCTCGATGAAGTCGCCCAGCGGGGCTTCTTCGTCCGCGCCGACGGGCATGTCGAGGCTGACCGGGTCGCGCGACTGGCGCAGCAACATCTCGATCTTGGATTCTTCGATGCCGGATTCCTCCGACAGCTCGTCGTTCGTGGGCTCGCGGCCCAGGGACTGGTACATCTCGCGACGGATGCGGGAGAGTTTGTTGACCTGCTCGACCAGGTGCACTGGGAGGCGGATCGTGCGGGACTGGTCGGCCATACCGCGGGTGATCGCCTGGCGGATCCACCAGGTGGCGTAGGTGGAGAACTTGAAGCCCTTCGCGTAGTCGAACTTCTCCATCGCGCGGATCAGGCCCAGGTTGCCCTCCTGGATCAGGTCAAGCAGCGGCATGCCGCGGCCCGTGTAGCGCTTGGCCAGCGAGACCACCAGGCGCAGGTTCGCCTCCAGCAGATGGGAGCGAGCCTTGCGGCCCTCCTTGGCCAGGATCTTCAGGTCGCGCTTCTTCGCGCGGGTGAGTTTCACCTCCGGGTCATCCAGCAGGTGCTGGGCGTAGAGGCCGACCTCGATCTGCTGGGCCAGCTCGACTTCTTCCTCCGCATTCAGCAGCGCCGTCTTGCCGATACCGTTGAGGTAGACGCGGACAAGATCGGCCGACGGGTTGTCGTTCGTCTGGTTGCGCCGACTACCGCGGTCCACATTGTCTTCGTTTGCCGCCTCGCGAGAGTGGTCCGGCTGAGTCATGAAGAGCTGCCTCCTTGAGGTTTCGAACCATCCGAACCCACAAAAGGTTCAGTCTTATACGTCCAACGGTGCAGAGCGCCCGATTGTTCCGGCTTTGGTAGATATTATTCAACCGGCCCCAAATCCGCGCCACTGTCAGGATTACCCCAGGAGATTCACCCCTAGAACGTGGGGGGTTGTCAGGCTTCTTTGCGCGCAGGGCCGAGTTACGCCTCGACGAGCACCGTAAAAGGCCCACTGTTGACGCTCTCGACGTCCATCATCGCCCCGAAGCGGCCCTCTTCCACGGTGATGCCGCGCTCGCGCAGCGCGGCCGCGATTTTTGCGATCACCGGCTCGGCGACGTCGCCGGGCGCGGCATCCGACCAGGAGGGCCGCCTGCCCTTCGCGGTGCGCCCCATAAGCGTGAACTGGCTGACCAGTAGCACTGGCGCGTCGACGTCTTGGACGGAGCGTTCGCCGTCGAGAATGCGCAGTTCAGCGATCTTGCGGGCGATGGTTTCCCAGGCCTGCGGATCGTCGTCGCGGCCGACGCCCACGAGCGCGAGGATTCCGCCGGTGTCCTTGCAGTCGATCGCGCCGACGACCTCGCCATCGACGGTGACGCTCGCGCTGGCCACGCGCGTAAGTACGGCCTTCATACTCTGGTTCCTTCCTGTTTACGCCACAATGTCTGTGGGCAGCACGATCCCGTGGCGCACCAGGTCCACCACGATGCGCACCGCGGAGGCTTCCAGCTCGCCGACATCGCCAATGCTTTGCGACGCCGCGAGCAACCCCACCACGTCACGCAAACTCAAACCCTGCGGGTGCAGCCCGGCAAGCAGCGAGCGCACCGCGGCGTCGATCTCGTGGCTAAAGCGCGGCCCGTCCGTGCGCGTAATCCGCGTGACCTCGGGCGCAAACCCCATGCCTGTTTCCGTGTCAGCCAGGCTGACCTCCTCGAGTGCGACGCCGGGGCGCACGGTGTAGCTCGCGTCCAGCACCGCGTCCGCATCCGAATTGCGCAGCCATTCCGCGCGGGTGAAGTACTCTTCGACCTCCGGCCCGAGTGGGTCATCGAAGGGGTGGGAAAGCGCCTCTGCGGTGATTTCCGAGGCGTGATCGCCGATTTCTCGCAGGAAGATCCAGCCGAAGCCGATCTGCTCGACCTCGTGTGCTCGGAAGTACTCAAGCCAGCGCTGCGTGCGCGCGATGCCCTCAGCCGAGCGCACGTCGATGGATTCGTCGCGCAACCAGGTGGAGACGTACTGGCCCGGATCCACCACGTCGCGCTGCAGCACCCACGCTGAGACTCCCTGTGCAGGCAGCCAGGAGGCCACCCGCTGACGCCAGCTTTGGCCCCGGGTGTGCGCCCATGCGCCCAGGATGCAGGCGGTGCCGCCTTCCGAGAGGTAGTCGGCTGCCTGGCTGGCGACCAGCTCGCTGGCACCGTCCAATTCCAGGCCGGAGTCGCGGTATACGTGACCGACCTCGGCGGGACCCACCACAAACGGCGGGTTCGCCACGATCCGGTCGAAACGCTCGCCTGCAACGGGTGCAAACCACGGGCCCTCGCGCAGCTCGACGTTCTCGACGCTGTTGGCGGCGAGCGTGGCGCGTGCAAGATCGAGCGCCCGCGGGTGCACGTCGGTGGCAACCACCTGCTGCGCGCACCCCGACTGCGCGAGCGCTTGCACTCCGGAGCCCGTGCCAAGATCCAGCACGCGCTCGGCAGGGGAGGTCGGGGTGGCCTGCAGCAGCGACAGGGAGGCCGCGCCGACGCCGAGGACGTGGTCCGGGCCTGGCACATAATCGGTCATGGAGGCATCCAGGTCCGAGATGACGAAGAAGTCCCGGCCTGCAAGTACGTGCGGGCGGACGTCGAGGGCCACGCTGAAGGTGGCCGGGGATGCGGTGGGGGAGAGCACGCCTGCGTCGATAAGCAGCTGCACGAGCGCAGGCGAGAGCACATCCTCGAGCGCAGGGCGAGGCGTGGGCTCGCGCACCAGGAAGATGCGGATCAGGCGCGAGAGCGCGGAGTCGTCGCAGGCCGTGAGCACCACACCCGGCTCTCCCCGGTACAGCGCCGCCGTCGCGACCGGGCCGAGGTGCCGGGCGACGCCATCGGCGGTCAACCCTGCGCTGTGCAGCGCGGAGGCGAGCTCGCGCGCGGCCTGTTCAAGGGCACTCATCGTGCTACTCCTTCTCGTCAGAATCCTCAGTGTCCGCGTCGATAATAGTCGGGCCCAACTCACGCATCTGCGCGGTGCCCTGGCCCAATTGGGCGCGCGCTTGCTCCGCAAGCGCGGCCTGGCGCGCCTGCTCACGCGCAACCGCAGGCTTGTACACATTGCGCTCGCGCTTCTCACGCACCTCACCCTGGCCGTTGGCAATCATCACCGAGACCCACGGCAGCGGAAGCGTAATCCCGAAAATAGCCGCGGCCCACCACCAATGGCCCGCAACCGCCGCACCGATCGACAGCGCAATCAGCGGCAGGCGCAGCCCCTGCAAGATCAGGTACTGCTTCTCGCGGGACTGCCGGTTCTGCTCGGGGGTGCGCGTGGCGTCGGTAATCAGCGCGCGCCGGGAGCGCCGCCGAAAACGGCGCTTCTGCGGTGCGGGGTCGTGATCAAGCGGCGCGTCGATGACGTGCGGATCGGACTCGCCCGGTGATGCGTCGTGAGAATAGTGCTGAGATCCGCTCATAAGGCAAAGGTTAGCGCCCCGTTGCCACAACTGGCCCCCTTTGGGGCATGATGGAGGGCGTGAATACGACGACGAAGACTCTTGAGCGCCCCGATCTTCGGGAGGACACCTCGTCAACCACCGACGACGGCACCCCGAAGTTTTTCCACTATGTAAAGAAAGACCAAATCGTCGACTCCGCCATGTCCGGCAAGCAAGTCGTCGCACTGTGCGGGGCGAAATTCCCCGTGAAGAAGCAGGCGAAGCCCGGCTCGCCCGTGTGCCCGGACTGCGAGCGAATCTACAAGGGGCTGCGCCGCAAGTGACCACCCCGAGTACAGGGCCTCAGCTCCGCAAATGGCAGCAAGAGGCCCTTGATTCGTTTCTCCGCACGAAACCGCGTGACTTCCTGGCCGTGGCAACCCCGGGCGCAGGCAAGACGACCTTCGCGCTGACCCTGGCCAGCCGCCTGCTGGCAGATAAGACGGTCCAGCGTCTCATCGTCGTGGTGCCCACCGAGCACCTCAAGCACCAGTGGTCGGACGCCGCGAAGCGCTTCGGGCTCTCGCTCGACCCGAACTTCACCAACTCGTCGGCGGTCAACGCGGCCTACGACGGCATCGTGGTCACCTACGCCCAAGTGGGCATGCACCCCTTCAAGCACCACGCTGTGGCCTCGGCGCGCCGCAGCATGGTCATCCTGGACGAGATCCACCACGCGGGCGACTCGAAGAGCTGGGGCGACGGCGTCTACGAGGCCTACAACGATGTCGAACACCGGCTCGCGCTCACCGGCACGCCGTTTCGCTCCGACGACTCGCAGATCCCGTTCGTGCGCTACAACGAGGACGGCGAGGGCCACCTCGTCTCGGAGGCGGACTACACCTACGGCTACGCCCACGCCTTAAAAGACGGTGTGGTGCGGCCCGTTGTCTTCCTCGCCTACAGCGGCGAGACAGAGTGGCGCGACTCCGCGGGCGAGGAGTACTCGGCGCGCCTCGGCGAGCCGCTCAATGCGGAGCAAACCACGCGCGCATGGAAGACCGCGCTGGACCCGAAGGGCGACTGGATCAGGCTCGTCCTGCAGGCCGCGCACACCCGTCTGATGAAGATCCGCGGCAACATGCCGGACGCCGGCGGCCTGGTCATCGCCACCAACAAGACGACCGCCCGCGCGTATGCGAAGATTCTGCAGGAGCTGTCCAACACGCCTGTCACGGTCGTGCTTTCCGACGAGCCCGGCGCCTCCGATCGCATCGAAGAGTTCTCCGCCTCCAAGGACGAATGGATGGTGGCAGTCCGCATGGTCTCCGAGGGCGTGGACGTACCCCGGCTCTCCGTCGGCGTCTACGCCACGTCCGCCTCCACACCGCTCTTCTTTGCACAGGCCATCGGCCGATTCGTGCGCTCGCGCATGCCGGGCGAGTCGGCCTCCGTCTTCCTGCCTTCGGTGCCAGTGTTGCTCGGGCTCGCCGAGAACATGGAGGTGCAGCGCGACCACGTACTCGGCAAGCCGCACCGGGAGCAGGGTTGGTCCGACGAGCTCATCGAGCAGGCGAATCGCCAGCAAAACGAACCGGACGAGGCCCCCAGCTACGAGTCCATCGGGGCCTCGGCTGAGCTCGATTCGCTGATTTTCGACGGCTCGACCTACGGCACCGGCACCGCCGCCGGCTCCGCGGAGGAACAAGACTTCCTCGGGCTGCCCGGCTTGCTGGACGCCGAGCAGGTGAAGACCCTGCTGCGCAAGCGTCAGAGTGACCAGCTCGATGCGCGCGAGGCGGAAGAAAAGGCGCGCAAGGCCGCCGAGCGCGAAGCCGCAGAGCGCGCGAAAATCCTCGGCGAGCCGCAGCCGACAAAGCAGGCACCGGGTGCCCCGAGCGGCGGGTCGGGAGGCGGGAGCACCGCGGCGGATGAGATCCCGCGTCTGCGCAAGGAGCTTAACGACCGCGTTTCCATCGTCGCGGGAAAGACGGGACGCCCACATGGCGCGATCCACACCGAAGCTCGCAAGGCGTGCGGGGGACCGCCGACCGCGCTGTGCAGCGCCGAGCAGCTCCGCCAGCGCATCGACTACCTGCGCGGCTGGTAAGGCAGACGAAAGAAGCCGGCGCGGGAAGGGAAAACTGATTCCTTCCCGCGCCGGCTTCGTGCTGGGCTACACCAGCGCTAATCCAGGTAGTCGCGCAGCACCTGCGAACGCGAGGGGTGGCGCAGCTTGGACATCGTCTTGGACTCGATCTGGCGGATACGCTCGCGGGTGACCCCGTAGACCTGGCCGATCTCGTCTAAAGTGCGCGGCATACCGTCGGTCAGGCCAAAGCGCAGACGCACGACGCCAGCCTCACGCTCCGAGAGCGTGTGGAGCACATCTTGCAGCTGATCCTGCAGGAGCGTGAAGGAGACCGCATCGACTGCGACGACTGCCTCGGAGTCCTCGATGAAGTCGCCGAGCTGGCTGTCGCCCTCGTCGCCGATCGTCTGGTCCAGAGAGATCGGCTCGCGGGCGTACTGCTGGATCTCCATCACCTTTTCCTCGGTGATGTCCATCTCCTTGGCCAGCTCCAGCGGCGTCGGCTCGCGACCCAGGTCCTGCAGCAGTTCGCGCTGGATGCGGCCGAGCTTGTTGATGACCTCGACCATGTGCACCGGGATACGGATGGTGCGCGCCTGGTCCGCCATCGCGCGCGTAATCGCCTGGCGGATCCACCAGGTGGCGTAGGTGGAGAACTTGTAGCCCTTGGAGTAGTCGAACTTCTCCACGGCACGGATCAGGCCCAGGTTGCCCTCCTGGATGAGATCCAGGAAGGCCATGCCGCGGCCGGTGTAGCGCTTCGCCAGCGAGACCACGAGGCGCAGGTTCGCCTCAAGCAGGTGGTTCTTCGCCTTGCGCCCGTCGCGCGCCACGGCGCGGAAGTCGCGCTTGACCGCGGGAGTGAGCTTGGCGTCCTTATCGCCCTCGGCGGCAGCGCGCTGCATCTCGTCAAGACGGTGCTGTGCGTAGAGGCCGGCCTCGATGCGCTTGGCCAGCGAGACCTCCTGCTCCGCGTCCAACAGCGCGACCTTGCCGATCTGCTTGAGGTAGGCGCGCACCGAGTCCGCCGAAGCGGTCAGCTGCGCGTCCTTGCGTGCCTGGCGCAGGGCCGCGGACTCCTCGATGTCCCAGACAGAGGAGGAGTCTTCCTCTTCTTCCTCATCTTCGTCGCTGTCCTCGTCCGCGTCATCAACGTCGTCAGCGTCATCGAGGTCCTCATCGAGTTCATCTTCGTCGAGGTCGTCGGCGAGCTCGTCGTCGAAGTCCGCCTCGTCCGCGAGATCCGGATCGTAGTCCTCGTCTTCGCGGTCGTCGGGGTTATCCGCATCGTCGAGCAGCGCGTCGGTGCGCAGCTCGTCCTCATCTACAGCGGAGCTCTCAGCGTGCGCCGCCGTCGCCTTCTTGCGCGTCGTTTTCTTCGTCTTCTTCGCAGTCTTGCGAGCGGTCTTCTTCGTCGCCTTCTTGCGCACCGTCTTCTTGGCAGTCTTCTTCGTTGCCTTCTTGCGCGCAGTCTTCTTTACCGCTTTCTTCGCGGTCTTCTTCGCCGCCGGTGCCGCGGCGCCGCTCGACCCGTTGCCTGCTCCGCCGTCGGAGGATGCCTGTGCTGCATCGTCGACGCTGTTATTGCCTGAAGCTTCGCTGGCTACCACGTACGCCCTTTCGCCGTTTCGGTCGTTGTCCACTGCCACCACCTCACCGCGATCCTGCGTTTAAGCTCAAGCCGCACTCCCCGCATAAAAGGTGGGAGCGCTGCCGACGCAGAACCGCGCGTGCGCTGCGAACGCTGCGAACAAGGTGTGATGCACATCTTGTCGGGTTGCGCAATGGTTTCATTTATAGAACGCCCATCTTAACAGGGTGGGGGATGAATCTATTCCAGCCCCCGCCGCGAGTCTTGGCTTTTGCGTTCCTCATGGCCCACTGCGCAGCGGTTTCGCAACGCATCGTTTTAGGTCAAGGACAGTGGCTCTTGTCCGGTGCCCACCGTACATGAAAGCCGGCGCACACCGGTGAGCTGCGCGCCGCCTAGGGCGCGAGATGTGTGTGCGCGGCCATCGCGGCCCCGACGATGCCGGCGCGGTTGCGCAGCTTCGCCGGGATCACCGGCACGTCGACGGTAAGCAAGGGCACCCACTTGTCGGCCTTGCGGGAGATGCCGCCGCCAACCACAAATGCGGTCGGGTTCAACAAGCGGGCGTACTCGTGGAGCACAGCGTCGACGCGCTTGGCCCACTTCTTGTAGCTCAGGTCCTCGCGGTCCTTGGCCGCCGAGGAGGCGAGGTGTTCGGCTTCCTTCCCGTCGAGCAGGAGGTGTCCGAGTTCGGTGTTGGGGAACAGCGTGCCGTCGACAAGCATTGCGGAGCCGATGCCCGTGCCGAAGGTGAGGAAGATGACTGCGCCCTCGCGCGCCTGCGGCTCGCCGAAGGCGACTTCAGCGACACCGGCTGCGTCAGCGTCGTTGAGCACAGCGAGCTCCTCGCGGCCCAGGGCCTCGGCGAAGAGGTCGTGGACCTGCGTGCCCACCCAGGAGGGGTCGATATTGGCGGCGGTGGTGGCGACCTGCTGTCGAATCACCGACGGCAGCGTGATGCCAACCGGGCCGTGCCAGTCGTGCGCGCGCACGATCTGCGCCACGGTGTCCGCCACAGCCTGCGGGGTGGCGGGCTTGGGCGTGGCGATTTTTATCCGCTCGCCGACAAACTCGCCGGTGCGCAGATCAACCACGGCACCCTTGATGCCGGAGCCGCCTACGTCTACGCCAAAGCCCAAGGTGGGCGCGGTCGAAGCCTGGGTATTCGCTGTTGTGTCGCTCATGTACTCAACTGTACAAAACCTCCCGCCTCGGGTGCCCAGGATGCAGCTGTGACGCGGGCCGGGCACGATAGGAGTATGAATACTGCAGCGAATCACGTTCCCAGTCCCGCCGAGTTGCGCGATATGTGCGTGGATCTGGTCACCGATGCGGCGGAGTTCGTCGCGCATCAGCGCGCTTTTTTGACCAAGCATGGGTCCGTGGCGATGGTGGCGGAGACGAAGTCTTCGGAGGTGGACCCGGTCACCGCGGTGGATAAGGGCTGTGAGGCGCGCGTGGTCAAGCGCCTGGCCGAGCTTCGCCCCGACGACGGCATCATCGGCGAGGAGGGTTCGGCGGTGCCCACCCGCACCGGGGTGGAGTGGGTCATCGACCCGATCGACGGCACGGTCAACTTCATCTACGGGGTGCCCGCCTACGCGGTCTCTGTCGGCGTGGCCGTCGACGGCGAGCTTGTGGCTGGTGCAGTTGCAGACGTGGCGCGCGGGGTGGTCTACCGCGCGGCGGTGGGTGCGGGAGCCAGTGTGCTTATCGACGGCACCGCGCACCCGCTTCGCGCCTCCCGAGCATCACAACTGGCGACCACGCTTGTCGCGACCGGGTTTGCCTACGATGCGGGGTGGCGGGGACTCCAAGCGGAAATCCTGCAGCACATCCTGCCCGTGGTGCGCGACATTCGGCGCATGGGTTCGGCCGCACTTGACCTGTGCCGCGTGGCAGAGGGCAGCGTGGATGCCTACTACGAGCACGGCACCCACCCCTGGGACTACGCCGCCGGGGCTGTGATCGCGGCGGAAGCCGGTGCGGTGGTGCACCACCCGGGATTGGTGGATCGCGGCGGGCAGGGGGCGCTGGTCACGGCGTGCGCGCCCGGGATCGCCGACGAGTTTGCGGACCTGTTGCACAAGGCGGGAGCCCAGCGGGATCTGCAAGCGTAGTTCGGCGCTGCTTTCACCCCCGAAAACCCGACAAAGGTGCAGTATGCGGGGCGAAAGTGACAGACGCAGGCCAATCATTTAGTATTCCGCTCAAACGCGTGCTGATACGACGCTAAATTCCAACGATATTTGAGCTAGGGAGTGCTTGTTATGGCCACGGATTACGATGCACCGCGCCGCCGCCTCGAGGACGATGAAATCACGACCGATTCGCTGGAGGGCCTGAAGGCCGCCGAGGTTGCGGGCAGCAGCATGGACGACGAGGGCGAAATCGTCGAGCCCGTGGAAATCCCGCCGCAGGACCTGTCCGGCGAGGAACTCAACGTGGAGGTTAAGCCTCGCCAGGACGATGAGTTCACCTGCGCTTCTTGCTTCCTCGTGCAGAAGAAGAAGCGCTTGGCCTACACGGCAGACGACGGCTCGAAGTTCTGCCTCGACTGCGAGTAGCGACTTTTAAGCGATCGGCGCGGGCGGGACTGGTGCCCCGTCCGGAGGCAGAACCTTCGGGTACTTCTTCGACGCTGCGGTCTGGCCGGCAGCCAGCGGCGTGACGTCGGGGGTGGTTGCGGCAGTGGCTGCCGCGCCCTCGCCGGGGGTTGGGCGCCAGGGGGTGGGGTCCCAGTTGCCGTCGACAAGCTTGCGCTGCGACAGGCAGCCAAGCGCAAAGACAGCGGCACCGCAGAGCGCGACGAGGATGAGGCCCAGGGCACCGTCGGCGCGCGTGGACCAGCCCAAAAGCAGGCCGAACCAGCCGAAGTCGGCGTCACCGAAGGTGGTGTTGGCGGAGCCGAAGGAGCCGAGCACACTCAGCAGAAACGCGGGCAGGAACGTAATCAGCAGGCCGTTAGCAAAGGCACCAA
This sequence comes from Corynebacterium imitans, assembly GCF_000739455.1. NCBI lineage: Bacteria > Bacillati > Actinomycetota > Actinomycetes > Mycobacteriales > Corynebacteriaceae > Corynebacterium > Corynebacterium imitans. Next base: position 1,491,662 of record NZ_CP009211.1, on the reverse strand, counting down.
GGATCGCACCGCGACGTCCGCCCGTGGCATTGCCGTAGACGCCCGCAGCGCCGCCGGTGAAGAAGTGGGGGACCAGGCCAGGCAGAATCAGTGCGACACCAAAGGCCGGGTTGAGCCACAGGGAGAGCACCGCCAGCCCGATCAGCCCGCCGACGAAGGAAGAGATGAAGCCAACCAGCACGGCGTTCTGCGCGTAGGGGAAGACGATCGGCGCATCGAGTGCCGGGATGGCGCCGGGCACCACCTTGGCGGCGATGCCTTGGAACGCGGGGACCAGTTCGCCGAGAATGGTGCGCACGCCAAAGAGAATGACAGCGACAGCTACACCGAACTCCAAGCCCTGGGTAAAGGACTGCATGAGGTAGTTGCCTACGCTGGTCGCGCCGTCCTCGAAGGCGGTGAAAGCTTCTTCAGTGCCCGCGCGGGCGATGAACAGCAGTGCCAAAACGATGTACATCAGCGCCATGGACAGCGCGGTGGCCACCATGGAGTCGCGGAGGAACCGCAGGCCCTCAGGCAGCTTGAGCTCTTCGGTTGATGGCGACATCTTTGTGCCCTTGCCACCGACGACTTTGCCTACAGCGCCCGCGGCGAGGTAGCCGGCGGTGCCGAAGTGGCCAATAGCGATCGAGTCATCGCCGGTGATGCGGCGGGTCCACGGGTGCGCGATCGCCGGCAGGGAGACCATCAAAATGCCCAGCAGGACGGCACCGAAGAGAACGACGAGCCACGAAGAGTATCCCGCGGGGGCAAGCACCATGGTGAGCATGGCGGCCATGAACAGCACGTGGTGGCCGGTGAGGAAGACGTAGCTCATCGGTGTAAAACGCGCCAGCAGCAGCGAGACCACAAAGCCCAGAATCATGATCCAGGCGACCTGGCTGCCGAATTGCTCTTGGGCAATGCCGACGATCGCCTCATTGGTGGGCACCACGCCCTGGGCGCCGGTCGCACCAGCGATCATGGCACCGAGTGGCTCAAGCGAGGACACCACCAGGTTGGCGCCTGCGCCGATGAGCAAGAAGCCCAGCGTCGCCTTGATCGCCCCACCAAGTACTTGGCCCACGCCGCGGCCCATTGCAGCAAGCCCGACCGCGGTAATCAGGCCAATCAAAAAGGCTGGGACGGAGAGAATCTCGTTGACAAGAAAGTTCGCGATTGCGGGGAGGAAGTCCATTTCTGTGCCGCCTTAAACGTCGTAGAGCTCGCGCAGAGCCCCATCAATTTCGGACATGTTGGTGAAGTCTTCGATGACATGGACGGGCACGCCGACGTCGCCAAGCGTGGCAGCGATCTCACCGGAGGTGAGCAGGAAGTCAGCTTCCTTCGCGCGTCCCTTCGCGGAGATTGTGTCCGTGGCTTCCACATCGAGGTACGGGCCCCAACCCCAGGCGTCAAGCACTTGCTCGAGCGTGTTTTTGAGGAACAGTGAGGTGCCCAGGCCGTTGCCGCAGACAGTGAGAATCTTGCCTTTCGACGGCACCGAGTCGCTGCGCTTTTCCGTACGGGAGGATCGTGGCGCGGCGGCGGCCTGTTTCGTGCTTGCGGATTTTTTCTTGCCCGCAGTGCGAAGCACCTCGCGCAGCTCCTCTTCTGTGGAGATGCTGTCCAAGGCGCTGCGGGTAGCGGGCTTGCCTAAAAGTCCCGCCAATTCCTTCATGGCAGCAAGGTGCTCCGAGGAATCGCGGGCCGCCAGCGCCACCACCAGATCGACCGGGTCGTTCGACTTGTGGCCGAACTCCACCGGCTGCGCGAGCCTGACCCAAGATAGCGCCGTGCGCTTGACCGCCTCCGATGGGCGGGCGTGCGCGAAGGCGAAACCCGGGGCGACTACGATGTACGGGCCATTGTCCTCGACGGATTGCACCATTGTATCGGTGTAGTCACGTGTGGCATCGCCGGAGCGTTCCAACAGTCTGCCTGCGAGGCGAATGGCCTCGCGCCAATCATCCGCGCGGCCATCGAGCTCAACAGCCCCTGGCGCAAGCAGCGTATTTATTGTGGACATAACTTGTAGTCCCTCTAGTAGCAGGTACCGGCGATTGTGTAACGCCGGTTGTAGCTACATGTTATTACCAGTGGCGTGACCCGAGTCAAGCTTTCCCGTTGGCTCGAGTTTCGAGGCTACTTGTGCATCTGTTCCGGCACGAACGCCTTGAGGAGCGCCTCCGGGTCTTTGGATGAGACCAGCCAGTACGGGGTGGGGTCCTCCGGGTCGTCGAGGACGATCAGCGCGTGCTCCGGCACCCAGGCGTGGGAGACAAGATAGGCGGCAGGGTCAAGCTGGCGGCCCAACGCGTTCTGCCGGGCTGATTGCGGTACTTCCATTGCGCGCGTGACCACGGTCGCGGGCAAGTTTGCGTCGTTGACGCGCAGCCAGCGAGAGCCATCGGGATCCTGCTCCACCGCGACGGTGGTGCGCGACAGCCAGGTCAAGTACCAGCCGATCAGCCCGCCGATGAGGATCAGCGGGATGATAAACCACCACACGTTGCGGTTCAGCGCGAACTGCGCAGCCAGCAAAAACGTAAGGAAGGCACCTGCGGCCCACCAGTACCAGGGCACCCACTGGCGCTCACGGTAGAGCACCTTCGCGGTACCTCCTGCGGTGGGGGAGGTGTGCTGTGTGGACTCGTTGGAAAAGCGCGGGTTTTCAGACACGCATGCAACTTTAGTTGAGTTTGCACCCATTGCCGTAATGTGGGCGACCATGAACGCCACCACCAACAGCCCTCGAGGCCTTGATTCTGAACCGCAGTCCGCGCTCGGCCCAATCCCGCTGAAGCGCTTGGACCCAGAACTGCCGCTACCAAAAAGGGCGCATGCAGGGGATGCGGGCGCGGACCTTTACGCGGCGGAGACCGTCACGCTCGCCCCGGGCCAGCGCGCGCTGGTGGGCACGGGTGTAGCGCTCGCCTTGCCGCTGGGGACAGTAGGGCTGATCCACCCGCGCTCAGGCCTGGCCGCCAAGCACGGGCTGAGCATTGTCAATACCCCCGGAACGATCGACGCCCAGTACCGCGGCGAGCTGAAAGTGTGCATGGTCAACACAGACCGCGACGAGGCGTTCACTATCGAGCGCGGCATGCGGATCGCCCAGCTCGTCGTGCAGCGGGTGGAGCTGGTCGACTTCGTAGAAGTCGATGAGTTAGACGACACGGAGCGCGGTGCCGGTGGCTACGGCTCGACCGGTACCAACTAGGGCACAAACGGGTTTAGCCAGGCAGAGCTAAAGCCTTTGGGCCGCAGGCTGCGCGCTAAGTTCGAAAGCGCACTACGTACCACCTACAGTGGCGTATAGGGATAGACGTACATAAAAGGAAGCGCCGGTCGGCGCGAGGAGGACACACCACCATGGCATTGTGGCCATTTGGCAAGAAGAAGAAGGAAAAGGCCGCCCAGGAAGCGCAGGCCGCCGCCCCGCAGCAGGAGCAGGACACACAGGAGACCCAGGCGCAGGACGTGCAGGAGGGCGCTGAGCCCGAGGCGTCGACAAGCACTGTGACTCCCGAGGCCCCGCTTGAACAGGCTGAGGGTACGACCCCGCTTGAGGATTATGACGCGGTCAACGGCAGCACCGGCCCCTTCGACGGCGACAATGTCAACATCGAGGACTTCGACTTCACCGATTTCTCCAACGCCACGCTGAACCTCGGCTCCATCAAGATCCCCTTCCCGAAGGAAGCGCAGGTGCAGGTGGAGATGGGCGAGCAGGGGCCGAAGATGGTCCACATCGTCACCCGCCATGGCCGCATTACCCCGGTGGCCTTCGCAGCCCCGCGCTCGGGCGGACTGTGGGAGGAGTCAGCAGAGGAGATCGCCGAGGGGATGCGCAACGAGGACATGCCCGTGCGCTTCGAGCAGGGGCCGTGGGGTAAGGAGATCATCGGCACCGGTACCAACGGCGTGATCCGCATCATCGGAGTGGAAGGTCCGCGCTGGCTCTACCGCGTCACGCTTGCGGCACCGACCGGTCGCGAAGACGATATGGCGAAGCTGGGCCGCGAAGTGGTTGCCCGCTCCTTTGTCTACCGCGGCAACGACCCGATCCTGGCCGGCAATTCGCTCCCGGTCACCCTGCCGAAGCAGCTGGCCCAGCAGGTGCAGCAGGCAGTGGAGCAGCGCGCGCAGCAGGGTCAGCAGTCAGCGCAAGGTTCCGCCCCGCAGGCTGGCAACCCGAACGCGCTGAGCGATGCGCTCAAGCAGATCATCGCCCAGAACAACGACTTCAACAAAGACAAGTAAGCCTTCACACGCAATGACCACTCCCGCCATCGCACCGGGCGAGCACATTAAGGTGACCACCCGCGCGCTGGCGCACGGCGGCGAGGCCATCGGGGACGCACCCGATGGCCGCGTCGTTTTTGTGCGCGGCGCGCTGCCCGGCGAAACCGTTACCGCCACGCTGACCAAGGTGAAGAAACGCTGGGCCCGCGCTGACCTGGTCGAGGTGATAAAGCCCTCGCCGCACCGCGTGGACCCTACCTGCCCGGCCGCGGCAGCAGGGGCCGGCTGCTGCGATCTCAGTTTCATCGACCCGGCCTACCAGCTCGAGCTGAAAACGCAGGTGCTACGCGGCCAGCTTCAGGCTTTGGCGGGCCGTTCGAGCGTCCTGCGCGGGCTCGACCTGGACGCCGCGCTTGCAACCCGCGCGCTGGCACCCGCCAGCGGCTGGCGTACCCGCGTGCGCCTGGGCGTGGACGCCGCCGGGCGTGCCGGGGTGCGCAAGTTGCGCTCGAACGACGTGGTCGCAGACGCGCTGTGCTCGCAGGCTGTGCCTGGGCTTCTCGACGGGCTCGTCGGCCCCGGAGCGCGCAGCTTTACACCTGGTGCCGAGGTCATCGCCGTGCGCGACGTCACCGGCACCCGGCACGTGGTGGAGATACGCCGGGTGCAGCGGGGGCGTCGTGCAGAGACCGTCGATAAGCGTGTGGAAGGCAGCGGGATCGTGGAAGAGCACATAGATTCGCGCACTCTGCACTTTCCCGCGACGGCGTTCTGGCAGGCGCACGTCAACGCGCCGCAGGCCTATGCCGACGTGGTGGCTGAGTGGGGTAGTGGGCAGTACTCGCGGCCGGTGGCCTGGGATCTTTACGGCGGCGTCGGCATGTTCGCGCCCGCGCTGAGCCGAGCCACCGGTGGTGGGCGAGTGGAAACCGTGGATTACTCGCCCGCGGCGACCTCCTCGCCCCAGCAGGGCCTTGCGGACCTGGATCTGCACGTGACCAACGCGCGCGTCGAGGAAGCTATCGCCCAGCTGCCCGCGCCCGGACTCGTTGTGCTCGATCCGCCGCGCGCCGGTGCTGGTGCCGAGGTCGTGCGCGCGGTAGCGGCGGCGGGACCGGAGCGCGTCATCCACGTTGGCTGCGACCCGGCCACGCTCGCGCGCGATTTGGCGAGCTGGGGCGAGGCAGGCTTTGCTGTGGAGCGCCTGCTGCTTATCGACGCCTTCCCCAACACCCACCACTTTGAAACGATGTGCCTGCTGCGACCTGCCGACCAGTAAGGCTACGGGCGCAGACGAGTCACGGTGTAAGATGGCGTGAAATACAGGCTGGGCGGTGGTTTTTCGCCCACCTGCGGACGGACTGTAGGGCGAGAGAAGGAGAGCTTGAGGACAGTGGGAATGCTCGAGGGACTCACATCGCCGGCGGATATTAAGTCGCTTTCGAAAAGCGAGCTGCGCGCACTCGCGGACGAGATCCGTCAGCTGTTGATTTCCAAGGTGTCCGCGACCGGGGGACACCTGGGCCCCAACCTCGGCGTGGTTGAACTGACGCTCGCGTTGCACTACGTCTTCAACTCGCCGGATGACCCCATTATCTTTGACACCTCGCACCAGTCCTACGTGCATAAGATTCTCACCGGCCGCGCGGGCCAGTTCGACACGCTGCGCAAGAAGGGCGGCTTGTCCGGCTACACCGCGCGCGCTGAATCCGAACATGACTGGACGGAGTCCTCGCACGCCAGCGCTTCGCTGTCGTACGCCGACGGGCTGTCCAAGGCGAAGGAGCTTTCCGGCCGCGGCTCGGACAAGGTTGTCGCCGTGGTGGGGGACGGTGCGCTGACCGGCGGCATGTGCTGGGAGGCGCTGAACAATATTGCGGCGGGCGAGCGCAACGTGGTCATTGTGGTCAATGACAATGGGCGTTCCTACTCGCCCACGATCGGTGGCTTTGCCAACAACCTGACCAAGCTTCGTGACCAGCTGGCCGCGCTGCGCATGCAGCCTGGCTACGACGAGGTGATGGAAAACGGCAAGAAGACGCTGAAATCCATGGGCTGGGTCGGCGAGCGAACCTTCGACGCGCTGCATGCGCTCAAGGAGGGCGTGAAGTACCAGGTGCTACCCACCGAGATGTTCTCGGATCTGGGCATGAAGTACGTCGGCCCGGTGGAAGGCCACGACTTAAAGGCACTGATCAGCGCGCTGAAGTACGCGAATAGCTACGAAGGGCCCCTGATCGTGCACGTGGTGACGGAGAAGGGGCACGGTTTTGCCCCCGCAGTGAACGACGTGGCGGACCAGATGCACTCCACGGGCGTTATTGACCCGGTGACCGGTGCCTCGCTGGCCAAGTCCGCCCCGGGCTGGACCAGCGTCTTTACCGAGGAGCTTTTGCGGGCAGGCCACGAGCGCGAAGACATCGTGGCGATTACCGCTGCGATGGCGGGACCTACCGGCCTGCAGCCTTTCGCTGAAAAGTTCCCGGACAGGTTCTTTGACGTCGGCATTGCGGAGCAGCACGCGATTACCTCGGCCGCGGGGCTCGCACTTGGTGGGATGCACCCGGTGGTCGCGGTCTACTCCACCTTTCTCAACCGGGCCTTTGACCAGCTGCTCATGGATGCAGGCCTGCTGCACCTGCCGGTGACCGTGGTGCTTGACCGGGCCGGTGTGACCGGCTCAGACGGAGCGAGCCACAACGGCATTTGGGACCTTTCCGTGGCCTCGATCGTGCCGGGGATCCGGATCGCGGCACCGCGCGACCCGCAGCGTCTGCGTGAGGAGTTCGCAGAGGCAATCGCGGTGACCGACGGCCCGACGGTTGTCCGTTTCCCGAAGGGGAAAGTGGGCGAGGACATCCCGGCGTTGGAGCGCCGTGGCAATGTCGATGTGTTGCGCCGTCCCGCAGAAACCCTGGACACAGACCCGGACACAGATGAGGCCCGCCTCAACGTGCTCATGGTTGCCATCGGTACTTTCGCGGAGCCGGCATGCGCGATCGCTGATGAGCTGGCTACCGAGGGCATCGATCTGACCGTGGTGGATCCGCGCTGGGTGATCCCCGTGGCCGCCGAGCTGGTTGAGATGGCTGCGGAGGCTGACCTGGTCGTGGTCTATGAAGACGGCCTTTTGCGCGGTGGCGTCGGTTCCGCCGTGGCGGAGGCGCTGCACGCGGCGGGCGTGGATGCACCGCTGCGTCAGCTTGCTTTCCCCTCCGTGTACCCGGAGCACGCCTCGCGCGACGAGGTGCTCGCGGAATACGGGCTGGATCAGGCAAGTGCTGCGTCGCAGGTACGCCAGTGGGCGCTGGAGCTGGCTGACCGCTAGATCTGCCAGTGTGCGCTTAGGCGCGTTCCGGGGGAGTGGGCACGTCGTGTGCCTTGGCGGCCACGATGATCGGCGCGACCATCTCGCACTGCCACGGGCGCGCCCCGGCCGCTGCAAGTGCTGCGTACGCCTGGTCGATGTCCCAGGCTGAATCTGCGTGCATTGCACTCCACAGCACTGTACGCAGCGTTTTCGTAGTTAAGAGCGTGGACGTATTCAGGTCGAGTTCTGCCGCGAGCTCCTCAACCGCGCTCCGCGTTGCGACGATGCACTCCCAGGCCTGTGGGTAGTGCTTCTTCAGCGTGGAAGTCGAGGGCATCCCTGAGGTGTTGCGCTCTGGCCGCGGCCACGTGGCGGGGTCTTGCGCACGCGCGGTCTCAAGGACAGACGCGCAGCGCTCAGCTGCTCCGCGACGCCGACGGGGAAATCCTGGTGTCGCGCGGATCTCGGCGACACTGCGCGGCCGGTTCGCGGCAATGTCCACCAGCACCTTGTTGGGCAGCAGGCGCATTGGCGAGCGGTCGTTCTTGCGGGCGAGCGCATCCCGGTGCTCCCACAGCGCGCGGGCGAGCTGGAGCGATTCCGGGGAGTTGAAGCGGGAGACACCTTTCACGTCGCGCCAGGTGCCTGCTTCCGGGGCCTGCGAGCGCGTGCGCAGGATGTGGGCGAATTCCTGCTCGGCGATATCGAGCTTGCCGTCCTCGGCAAGTAGACAGGTCAGCGCGTCGGCGAGGTCGTGGAGGTAGAGCACGTCTAAGGCGGCGTAGTCCTGCCACGCCCTGGGCAGCGGGACGGTTGACCAGTCCTCGCGGCCGTGGCCTTTCTCCAGGTGGATGCCCACGAACTCTTCGACCATCGCGCCGAGATTGGTGCGGTCGAAGCCCACGATGCGTCCGGCGAGCTCGGTATCGAAAAGCGCGCCGGCGAAAAGGCCGAGCTCAGCCAGCGAGGGCAAGTCCTCGCCCGCGGCGTGCAGGATCCAGGTGCCATGGTTGAGCACGGGCGCGAAAACTTCCTTGAACTCATCGCGGTGACCCTCGGGGGCGAGGAGAAACGTGCCGGCCCCGGGGCGATACACCTGGACGAGGAAGGCCCGATCGTCGTAGCGGAAGGTGGAGGCGCGCTCAGTATCCACCGCAAACGGGCCGCGCCCGGCTAACAGGCGTGCGGCAGCACGATGAAACCCTGCTGGTTCATCGATGAGTTCGTACTGCAGTTGCTGTGACACTTCAAAGTATTTTAGCGGTTCCCCAGCGCGGTGACACCTTCTGGCGGCAGGCCAGCGACGTGCGCGAGCACTTTGGCGAAGGCTTCGACGTGCGCCGCGAGGTCGATGCCTTCTGCGGTCCAGGAGGCGCGCATCTCCAGCTGGTAGGCGCGCGGCGGCCCGCCGATCTCGCCGAAGCGTACGGACGCGGTGGAGGTGACGGTGCCGCCCAGGTTGGTAAAGCCGGCCCCGGTCTCGTCGAGGGACTCGTTGAGCCACTGCCACGCGACGTCGGGAAGCAGCGGGTCGGAGGCCACAGCGTCGTCCATGTCGGCCTGGATGTAGGCCACCAGCCGCATGGAGCCCTCCCAGGCCTCCTCCGCGTCGGGGGAGTGCAAAAGGATGAGGCGCCCGAAGGCGTCGCCCTCGGAGTCGACCGGGATCGCCTCGCCGGGCTTGGTCTCCTGCGGGCGCTCAACCTCGAGGCCCACGGCGTGGCTGTACGGCGCGGGGCGCTGCGGCGGGCGGATCGTGCCTAAGGTGATCTCCGGGCGCAACTTCGCCGCGTGCATGGACTCCACCGCGGCGGAGAAATCTGCGGGCAGGCTGGCCTGCTCGCTATGCGTGTCGCGCGTGCCGTTGCCCGTCTGGGAGGAAGTGTCCGAATTCATCACAGGAATTAAGGTAAACGTCAACTGGGGGATCGGGTGGGAGGCGCGCCGTGGGCGAAAGCGCGTAGACTTGCATACGACTTTCGTTTGAGGTGGCCTATTTCGGGCCACAGGAAGGGAGAAGAATCCTATGGCCAAGCTTGATTTCGATGCGCTCAATGCGATGCAGCGCTACCTGCAGTTTGCTGTTTTTCGCGCGATCCCCGGTGCGCTGGGCTCTGAGCGTGAGGAGCTTACCAAGGAGGCGCAGCAGTTCTTCGCGGATCTGGAGGCCGAGGGCAAGGTCGTGGTGCGCGGTATCTACGACAACACCGGTATCCGCGCCGACGCGGATTTTATGATCTGGTGGCACGCAGAGCACTTCGAGGAGCTGCAGAAGGCGCTTGCGGACTTCCGTCGCACGACCACCCTGGGCCAGCTGCTTGAGGTGGCGTGGCTGGGCAACGGCCTGCACCGCCCGGCCGAGTTCAACAAGTCGCACCTGCCCAGCTTCATCATGGGCGAGGACCCGGAGGCGTGGATTACGGTCTACCCGTTCGTCCGTTCCTACGAGTGGTACCTGCTGGATCCGCAGGAGCGTCGCCGCATCCTTGCTAACCACGGCAAGGCGGCGCGAGATTTCGCCGACGTGCGCGCGAACACGGTCGAGGCGTTCACGCTCGGCGATTACGAGTGGATGCTTGCCTTCGAGGCACCGACCCTGGCGCGCATTGAGGAGCTCATGCACACCATGCGCTATACCGAGGCTCGCCTGCACGTGCGCGAGGAGATCCCGTTCCACACGGGCCGCCGCGTCGCAGACATCAGCGAGATCATCAAGGTCCTGCCTTAGGGCCTGTTGCTTATCGACGCTGCGGGGCAGGTTCCACGCGGCGTCGATAAGCAAAGCTTTAGCGCTCCTCGAGGGTCAGCGAGATCGAGTTGATGCAGTAGCGCAGGTCAGTCGGGGTGTCGAAGCCCTCGCCGGCGAAGACGTGGCCTAGGTGCGAGTGGCAGTTCGCGCACAGCACCTCGGTACGGACCATGCCCAAGGAGCGGTCCTCGCGCTCGAGGACGGCGTCGCCCGCCAGCGGGGTGAAGAAGGCGGGCCAGCCGCAGTGGGCGTCGAACTTGGAAGAGGAGCGGAACAGCTCCGCATCACAGGCGCGGCAGCGGTAGACGCCCTCGGTGGTGGTGTCGGTGTATTCGCCCACGCCAGGCGGTTCCGTACCCGCCTCGCGCAGGACGTGGTACTCCTCCGGGGTCAGCCTATCCTTCCATTCCTGCGGGGAAAGTGAGGCGAAATCGGGGGTTTCATCAGCCATTGTGGGCCTCCTTTACCGGGTTTTGTGTTTGCACCGACACTACCCACGCGGCGACCGCGACGAGGAATATGGACCATCCTGCCGTGGGCAAGAAGGTGCCAAGCCAGCGGCCGGTAAGCCCCATGACCTCGGCATCGAAGCGCAGCGGGCTCACGCACAGTAGCAGGCCCAGCCACACGGTGCCGGTGTGGAAGGGGCTTGCTTTGTGCAGCGCGGTGAAGGCGGCAGGGAAGAGCATCATGGTGTAGTAGGCCTGACCCAAGGAACTGAGCAGGCAGACCCCGGCGAGCAGTACTGCTGTGGAGCAGGTGAGCCAGAGCCACTCGTCGGTGAAGCGCCAGCGGGCCAGGCCGAGTACCGCGACGGCGACGGCTGCGGCGAAGAGGACAAAGCACAGGCCGTGGAGCCAGCCGGGCATGCCGAAGAAGACGGCGAAGCCCGCCAGCGAGGAGTTCGCGTAGTCGCGGGTGGTGCCCAGGTACGGCACAAGCTTGCCGAAGTAGTCGCCCGCGCCCGGGGTGAGCGGCCACGCAATCGCGTTCAGTAGCACGGGCACAGCGATGCCTGCGAGTACAGTGCGCAGCTGCAGCTGCATGAGCGGCAAGACCAGGAGTGGGGCGAACATCGGCTTGATCAGGATGGCGAAGCCAAGGACTACGCCCGCGAGGATGAAGCGGCGCGCGCGGTAGCTGGCCAAGAAAGCGGTGAGGGCGAGCAGGAGAATGCCGTTGATGTTGGAGAACACCAGCGTGTTGGTCACGGCCTCGGTGGCGAAGGCCAGGCCGAGCGCGATGGGGAAGACCGGGCCGCGCAGGCTGCGCCCAGCCAGCCTGGTGCACCAGGCGAGCGCGGCGATGATGGCCAGCGCGTTGGCAAGGATGAACAGCGGGCGCACCGCATTCGGGTCCGCGGAAAGGCCCAGCGGGGACAGCAGCAGGGTAGCGCCGGGGTTGTACAGGTAGTGCGGGTCGACGTAGTGGTAGACCTCGTTGTAGACGGGCACGCGCTCGACGAAGCGGCGAGTGGCAGCCCACACGGTGGTGAAGTCGTCGGTCGGCGAGCCCTGCCTGGCGAGCACAAAGACGCGGTGGATGATCAAAAGCACCGCCAGCGGCCAGGCCCCTGCGCGGGTTGCGCGGGCGGCGGGCGACAGCGTGCGCGTTGCGGACTCCGTGGGCGCGCCCTGCGGGGCAGGTGCGGTCCAGAAATTGTCCAAGCGTTGGGCCCAGCCGGGGCGAGTGTTTTGCGCGTACGTCACGCGCATAACCGTACCGAATGAATTACTCCTCGCGGGAAGCGGCTTTACCTCGCAGGCGGTAGCGAACGAACATCATGGAGTCCTCGCTGACGCGCACGTCCTCGACTTCGAGCGAGGTGGTGTAGTCGCCACCGCCGCCGAAAAGCGGCTTCTCCACGTTGCCCTGCAATGTCGGGTCGATGGTCAGGTGCAGGATGTCGCCCAACCCTGCGGCCAGGAGCATGCCGTAGAGCCCGGGGCCGCCCTCGCAGGAGATGCGGTTGAAGCCTTGGCCGCGTAGAGCGTCGATAATCGAGTGCGCGGAGCCATCGCCAGTCGAGAGGATGCGACCGCCTGCCTGCTGCAGTGCTTCTCGACGCCCCGCGAGCGCCGGATCGTCGACGCAGTGCTGCGGGGCGAGAAACAGCGGGGGCACTTCCGTGTCGTAGAACAGCTGCGTGTCCACGTCAAAGTCGAAGCTTTCGGTGATGATCGCCAGCGGCGGAACTTCCGCTTGCCCGCGCGCCAGACGCTGGGCCTTGTCCTCGTTGGTGCACTTGACCCCGAAGTAGTTTTCCGCTCGCGCGGTGCCACCGCCGACCAAGACGGCGTCGGACCACACACGCAGCAGGTTGAGTAGCTCCGAGTCGATGCTGTTGCCAAGCGAGCGGGACGTGCCGTCGAGGGAAGCTGCGCCGGAGACCGTCATGACCGCAAGCAGGCGTAGTTGCGGGACCGAAGGGTGCAGCACGGTGCCTAACAGTTCCGCTGGTTCAATTGTGTGGCTCGCGTCTACCATGGCGTCAAGCGTACACATCGTCATCCACGAGGTATTCGGCAAAGCGGCCTACCGTCATACGCACGCAGAGTCAGTGGTGATTAAGATTCCCCGGAATCAGATACGAGACCTGCAACAGTGACCTGCACAGCTCGAAGAAAGGACGAAAGATGGCCGTGACGGATAAAGACTGCGAGTACGTCGCCGACGAACGCAGCATCGAGCCAGGGACGTACGACATCACCGAATATGTGCCAGCGAAGCAGGGCATCCTCGACTACTTGCGCACGCGTCTTGAAGCGGTACTCGAGCGCTGGCCGGGACGTCCCGTACTCATGCTTTCCGGCGGCGTCGACTCGATCCTCATCGCAGCGGTACTCGCCCAGCTACGCACCGACGTCCTCGCGGTATCGTTTAGCCAAGACTCATCGCCACAGGCAGCCGAGGAGACCCGAGTCGCGCGCGAGGTTGCGCACGCACTCGGCTTCGAGCACCACGTAGTCGCCCCGCGCGGTGAGGCACTGGAGTCGCTGCTGAAAGAGACTGTTGAACGCCTCGACTCCGCCGAGCCCTGGGAGGTGCTCTCCGGGGCGATCTTGGTGGCCGTCGACAAGCTTAGGCAAGAGCACGGAGCTGACGGCGCATTGATCACGGGCGCGGGCGCGGATGCCCTCTTCCTCGGTGGGAAAGACATCGACGAAACAGCAGAGGACTACCTCAGCCAATGGGATGCGCAGGTACGCCAGGGGATTGAGGCGAACTTCACCCGCGAGCGTTTCATCCCGGACTTCTACGAGCGCCTCATCGCACAGCCCGAGCGCCATATCCAGGTATGGCAGACCCACGAAGCAGTCGACCTCGCACTGCGCATCCACCCACGGGTGACCCGCGGAGCCGACCTTGGACAGGACAAAGGCCTGTTCCGCCGTATTGCTGCGGACTTAGGCATCAACCCGGCGCTCGTGCAGACCACGAAGAACCCGATGCAGGTCTCATCCGGAGGCCTGGAGGCCATCGTCACACTGGCACGGGAGCAACTGGCGCGCCGGGCGGGGGAGAAGACCTACTCTGACCCGCTGGATGAGCCGTTGGAGTTTACGGTCGCGCGCTTGTTTCTCGCACAACTGGAACGCCAGACGCTAGGCGAATAGGACAGGTTTCGGGTTGGACCTGCCGGGTTGGTGTGGTGTGGTCTTGGGGCGGCGCGAGAGCGGTTGTCCTAAAAGCTTCTTCTAAATGTGTCTCCTAAATGGCGCTAGCTCCATTTAGACTCGCCTCGCATGGAAAACGCCTGGTCGCGTAAAGCCGATTGCTCTAAATGGCGCTAGCTCCATTTAGACTCGCCTCGCATGGAAAACGCCTGGTCGCGTAAAGCCGATTGCTCCAAACGGAGCTAGCTCCATTTGGGTCCGGGCCGCCGGGAAAACGCCTGGTCGCGTAAAACCGACTGGTCTAAATGGAGCTAGCTCCATTTAGACCAAGGCCGCCCCGCCCCCCTGGCCAGAGAAAAAACTCACGCCCCCGGGGGATCTCCCGGGGGCGTGAGCCTATGTGGAGCGGATGACGAGACTCGAACTCGCGACCCTCACCTTGGCAAGGTGATGCGCTACCAACTGCGCTACATCCGCGTGGCAAACGTTGAGGTTTACCTTCTGAGCCCTCTTTCGAGGACTCTGTGCGCGATACTGGGATCGAACCAGTGACCCCTACCGTGTCGAGGTAGTGCTCTACCGCTGAGCTAATCGCGCGGGCTGTTTCCAGCTTGGAGGTGGATACGGGAATCGAACCCGTGTACACGGTTTTGCAGACCGTTGCCTAACCACTCGACCAATCCACCGTGGAGCTTAACCTCCAAAAGTACCCATATGTACTTGGAGCGGATGACGAGACTCGAACTCGCGACCCTCACCTTGGCAAGGTGATGCGCTACCAACTGCGCTACATCCGCGTGGCAAACGTTGAGGTTTACCGTATGAGCCCTCTTGCGAGGACTCTGTGCGCGATACTGGGATCGAACCAGTGACCCCTACCGTGTCGAGGTAGTGCTCTACCGCTGAGCTAATCGCGCTCATCCCCTGTGGGGGATTGGAGCGGATGACGAGACTCGAACTCGCGACCCTCACCTTGGCAAGGTGATGCGCTACCAACTGCGCTACATCCGCATGCACTGCATTGTGCGAGATAAAACATTAACCTGTTGCTCACCAGAGTCCAAATCGCGAGGTCATGCGCACAAAGCGGCACTTCTAGTGGTCCCGGTTGGAGGGGTGGGGATTACAGCGCTGTAGTTTGAAAGCCGCGCCGCGCGTTCTTGGGGGGCGTAGTGAGCAAAGCGCCCGATATCCTGCGGATTCGTGGAAACGCTCACTGCCGTTGTAAAGTACTTACTCGTTCGGTCCTATGGCTCAGTGGAAGAGCGTTCCGTTCACACCGGAAAGGTCGCTGGTTCGATCCCAGCTAGGACCACAACGACACACAGCCGCCAGCTTCTGGCGGCTGTCTTCTTTTCTGCAGACCCCATTTTGGTAGATATCAAACAAAAGTTGGTGTGCCGGGAACTCTTTAGGGCTGCGGCCCGACTACTCTCCTAAGCGGAAACGTGAACCACACGTACCTCCGCGCGACCAAAGAATGGAGAGCCTTTTTGATGCAACGCTTCCCGTGGCGCACGCAGTGCGCTTTGGCCGCAGCCGGCGCTGTCGCAGGTCTAGCCGCGATTGGTGCCCCGACGGCACTCGCTCATGACTCGGTAATCGGTGGGGACCCGGAGAACGCATCTGTGGTCTCGGAGTTCCCGGACTCGATTACGTTGGAGTTCTCCGGGCAGCCGAAAGAGGGGTTCAATACCGTCGCGCTGTCTCGCGTTAGTGACGGTGAGATCCTGTTCACTGGGGAGCCTGAGTTAAACGAACGACTGGTGACTGTTGATGTCCCCGCAGAGGTTGAGGAGAACGCCGAGCCTGGCGAGTACCAGGTCGGATTCCAGATCATCTCTTCTGACGGCCACTCAACAAAGGGCCGCACGACCTTTACCTACGAGCCGACGGCCGAAGCAGACTCCGAGAGCACGGGCGACGGGGACGCGACGGTTGACGCCGCATCCGAAGACGCTGCAACGCAGGACTCCGGCATGAGCGCCGGCGTACTTATCGGCATTATCGTCGCGGTGGTCGCCGTGCTGGGCGTCGGAATCGTGCTTATCGGCCGAAAGAACAAGTAAAACCCACTCATCCCGATAGAAAATCCCGACAGAAAAGAGCAAAACATGTCTATCTTCCGTTCCACCTCCATTGCACTCGCAGCCGCGACCGCCCTGGCCCTTGGTGCGTGCACCCCGCCGAACGAGAATGATTCGACGCAAACCGAGGAGACTACCGCCGCATCCGAGTCCGCGGCCGCAGACTCCTCCGACGCAGCTGACACCGAGGGCGAGCTGCTTGGCGACGGCGACCTCAAACTGGAAAACGGCACCGTGCGCGCCAAGGCCGCCGCTGATGCGGAGGACGGCACCGAGATGACCGCCATCTTCGGTACCATCCACAACACCTCGGATAACGAGATCACGGTTACCGGCTTCACCACCTCGCTGGGCGAGGCTTCCTACGAGATCCACGAGACCGTGGACGGCGTCATGCAGGAGAAGGAAGGTGGCATCACGATCCCCGCCGGCGGCACCTTCGAGCTGAAGCCGGGTGGCGACCATCTGATGATCATGGGCTACGCCCCGGAGATCCCCGCTGGCGACACGGTCGATGTCACCCTCGAGACCGCTGACGGCGAGGGCATTGCCATCGACGGGGTCGCGGTGCGTTCCATGCTGCCGGGCGGCGAGGATTACGGTGAAGACGGTCAGCTCGCGGGCCATGGTCACATGGACCACGGCGAGATGGACCACAGCGCACACTAAAGGCACGAGTCAAAGGAGAAGTGAACTTTTACGATGGCGGTTTCGCGACGGGGGTTTCTCGCTGGTTCGGCGGGAGTGGCGTCGTTAAGCATGCTCGCTGCCTGCGCAGACAAACCGGAAGCCCCGCCGCTGCCGCTGCGGGAAGCAACCGTGGACTTCCACGGCACACATCAAGCGGGCGTGGCGACGCCTGCGCAGGCGAGCCTGAACCTCATCGGCTTCAACCTCAAAGACGGGGCCGACGAGAAAGCCGTCATGCGGCTGATGCGGCTGTGGACTGAGGACGCGCGCAGGCTGGCCAGTGGGCAGAATCCGCTGGGCAGCCTTGAGCCGGAGATGACCGCGTGGCCCGCAAACCTCACTTTTACCTGCGGTTTCGGCGAGGGACTTTTCCGTGCCGCAGGCCTTGAAAAGCCGGAGTGGCTGCACGACATTCCGGCAATGACCCGCGACAGGCTCGATCCGAAGTGGGGGCAGACCGACCTGGTGCTGCAGATTTGCTGCGACGATCCGGTGATGGGCGCGTGGGCGATGCGGCACATGACGCGCGCGGGCGTGGATTACGTGGAGACGGCTTGGGTGCAGCAGGGCTTTGTCAACGCGCACGGGGCCACGCCGGAGGGGGAGACCCCGCGCAACCTGTTTGGCCAGGTCGACGGGACGGTCAACCCCTACACTGAGGAGGAATTCGACGAACAGGTGTGGATTCCTTCCGGCCCCTTTGCCGGGGGTACCTCGCTGGTGGTGCGCCGCATCGCCATGAACTTGGACGAGTGGGAGCTTCTGGATCGGCGCTCCCGCGAGGAGTCGGTGGGCCGCACCTTGGACACTGGTGCGCCGCTAACGGGCGGGGATGAGTTCTCTGAGCCTGATTTCGAGGCTCGCGATGAATACGGGCTGCCGGTCATCGACCGCAACTCGCACATGGCGCGCGCCCGCGAGGTGGGCACGAAGATTCTGCGCCGCCCCTACAACTACAACCTGCCGCCCGAGCCGGGATCCGGCGAGCTGTCCAACGCTGGGCTCGTGTTCATGTCCTACCAGCGCGACCCGGACGAGAGCTTTACCCCGATGCTCAAGCACCTTGATGAAGTCGACCGTCTCAATGAGTGGATCACCCACATCGGCTCGGCCGTGTACTACATCGTGCCCGGCGTCGGTGAAAGCGACTACTGGGGTCAGTCGCTGCTCGAAGCCTAGGTCGCTTTTCGACGCTACGTGACCCCGCCAACCCGCAACCCCACACAGCCGCGGGGTAGGATGTGCAACGACGTGTCGGGCCCTCTTTCGCGCCCGGCGCATGACGAACAGTGAACTTAAAGGGGTGCGCCCAGGTACGGCGGACCCCAGATGATGCGCAAAGGAGCGCCAATGGCCACCGATGTAGCCGATGTCAACGTGCAGGTAGAGTTCGAGCCCTTCGAGGTGCCAGCTGGCACCCCCGTGGGCGCGGCGATGCGCGAGCTGAACCTGCCTAACCGGGGCGACAATGCCGTCGTTGTTGTACAAAACGAGGCGGGCGAGCTGGTTGATCTCTCGCACGTGCCGGATGAGACCGCAACCTTTACCCCGGTCGCTGCCAACACGGAGCTGGGCCGCTCGGTGATTCGCCACTCCTGCGCGCACGTGCTCGCGCAGGCGGTGCAGGCGGAGTTCCCGGGCACCAAGCTGGGCATCGGCCCGGCGATCGAGGGCGGCTTCTACTACGACTTCGATGTGGCTGAACCCTTTACGCCTGAGGACTTAAAGAAGCTGGAACGCCGGATGAAGAAGATCATCAAGCAGGGCCAGAAGTTTGCCCGCGGCGTCTTTGAGTCCGCTGAGGTGGCGTCGGAAAAGCTGGCGGACGAGCCTTACAAGCTTGAGCTGATCCAGGACAAGGGCAACGTGGATCCGGACTCGGACGAGGCGACCGAGGTGGGCGCCGGCGAGCTGACCTATTACGACAACGTCAACCCGCGCACGGGCGACGTCGAGTGGTTCGACCTGTGCCGCGGCCCGCACGTGCCGACCACCAAATATATCCCGGCGTTCGCCCTGGCCCGTTCCTCTGCCGCCTACTGGCGCGGCGACCAGAACAACGCCGGCCTGCAGCGTGTCTACGGCACCGCATGGGAGTCCAAGGAGAAGCTGGACGAGTACATGACCATGCTCGAGGAAGCGGAGAAGCGCGACCACCGCCGCCTGGGCAACGAGATGGACCTGTTTTCCTTCCCGGACGAGGTGGGCTCCGGCCTGCCGGTCTTCCACCCGGACGGCGGCATTGTGCGCATGGTGATGGAGGAGCACTCCCGCCAGCGCCACCTCAAGGCCGGGTACTCCTTTGTGAACACCCCGCACGTGACCAAGGGCGAGCTCTTCCAGAAGTCGGGCCACCTGGACTGGTACGCCGACGGCATGTTCCCGCCGATGCAGCTCGACGGCGAGGTCGACGAGGACGGCAACGTGACCAAGCAGGCGGTTGACTATTACGTCAAGCCGATGAACTGCCCGATGCACAACCTCATCTTCGATTCGCGCGGGCGCTCCTACCGCGAGCTGCCGCTGCGCCTGTTCGAGTTCGGTACCGTCTACCGCTACGAAAAGTCCGGCGTGGTGCACGGCCTGACCCGCGCGCGCGGGTTTACCCAGGACGATGCGCACATCTACTGCACCGAGGACCAGCTGGAAGAAGAGCTGACCAGCGTGCTCGAGTTCATCATCTCGCTGCTTCAGGACTACGGCCTGGACGACTTCTACCTCGAGCTGTCCACCAAGGATCCGGAGAAGTACATCGGCGATGATGACATCTGGGAGCGCTCCACCAACATCCTGCAGTCGGTGGCGGAGAAGTCAGGCCTGGAGCTGGTTCCGGACCCGGCGGGTGCCGCGTTCTACGGGCCGAAGATTTCCGTGCAGGCGCGCGACGCGATCGGCCGCACCTGGCAGATGTCCACGGTGCAGCTCGACTTCAACCTGCCGGAGCGCTTCAACCTGGAGTACACCGGCCCGGATGGGTCGAAGACCCGCCCGGTGATGATCCACCGCGCGCTGTTCGGCTCGATCGAGCGCTTCTTCGGCGTGCTGCTCGAGCACTACGCCGGCGCGTTCCCGGCGTGGCTTGCACCGCGCCAGGTGATGGGTATCCCGGTCGCCGACGAGTTCGCCCCGCACCTCGACGCGGTTGTGGGTAAACTCCGCGAGGCGGGCATTCGCGCAGAGGTCGACCACTCCGATGACCGCATGCAGAAGAAGATCCGCACCCACACCACCGGCAAGGTGCCGTTCATGCTCGTAGCGGGTGCCCGCGACGTGGAGGCGAACGCGGTGAGCTTCCGCTTCCTCGACGGCACCCAGGTCAACGGGGTGCCAGTTGACGAGGCCGTGGCGCTGATCATCGAATGGGTGGAAGCCAAACACAACGAGCAGCCGAGCGAGGAAGCCATTGCGGCCCGCCGTGGGAACTAACGGCGAGGGTGCCGGCAGCTCCGGCAGCGCTGCCCAGGCCGCGGCAGGCGACTACGTCGACAGCGGGGCGGGCGATGCGGACCGTTTGCAGCGCCTGTGGGCCCCGTACCGGTCCAACTACATCGCCACGGCACCGAAGCGCAGCACGGACCCCTTCGTGGACATCCCCAAGGGCAGTGACGAGGACGGGTTGATCATCGCCCGCGGCGAGACGGTCTACGCCTTGCTCAATCTGTACCCGTACAACGCGGGCCACCTTATGGTGGTGCCGTACCGTAAGGTCGCTGAGCTCGAGGCATTGACTGACGAAGAGACCGCGGAGCTGATGGTCTTTGCCAAGCGCGCGGTGCGCACGCTCAAAGCCGTGTCCACGCCGGAGGCGATCAACGTTGGGCTCAACCTGGGCAAGGCGGCAGGCGGCTCGGTGGGCGACCACCTGCACCTGCACGTCGTGCCGCGCTGGGCAGGCGACTCGAACTTCATGACGGTTATCGGCGGTACGAAGGTGCTCCCGCAGCTGTTGCGCGAGACGCGCCAGCTGCTTGCCGACGCCTGGCCCGGCCCCCAGCCAAACGATAAAGGAGACAGCGATGCTTAGCGTGCACGGGCGCAAGCCCGCGGCCGTCGTGGTCAAGCCTGTGGCGCAGGCGCTTCTGCGCGTGGGGCTGACGCCAAACGTGACAACACTGGTGGGCACCGCAGCCACGGTTGTCGCCTCGGTCGTCCTCATCCCTGCTGACTATTTGGTGTGGGCCGCGCTACTGAGTATCTTCTTCGCCGCCTTCGACATGGTCGACGGCACGATGGCCCGTCTCTCCGGCGGCGGTACCGCCTTCGGCGCCACGCTGGACGCCAGCTGCGACCGCATTACCGACGGCGCGCTGTTTGCCGCCATCGCCATGTGGCTGGTCTATGTGGATCATGCGCACCCCGCGCACGTTGCTGCCTGCCTGGCGGTGCTCGTGCTGTCGCAGGTGATCAGCTACATCAAAGCCCGCGGCGAGGCTGGGGGCTTACGCATCGTCGGCGGGCTGATCGAGCGCCCCGAGCGGCTCATCATCGCCGTAGTTGGGCTGCTCCTTGAGGGCTTCGGCGTGGGCGGTGCCGTCGTGGTGTCCCTGTGGGTCTTGCTTGTCGGCTCCGCCATTACCGTGGTGCAGCGCCTCATCTTCGCGGCCCGCGACCCGCAGTCCGCGGAGCGTCTCGCACCACCGCCGGGGGCGTAGATGGAGCGCATCGATCTGGCGACTGCGGGCTACCTGGCGGGGTGGAAGCTCGTCGGCAAGCTGCCCGCCGGGTGGACCGCCGCAATGTTCGCGCGCGGCGCGGACGCCTTATCCCAGCAGGGGGAGGGGATGGAAATGCTGCGCCGCAACTTCACCCGAGTCGTCGGCCCAACCGCGGTAACCCGTGCGTTGGTGCGCGACGCGACGCGCTCCTATGCGCGCTACTGGCACGAGGTCTTCCGCCTGCCACAGCTTGCGGGCGAGCAGCGACTTATGCGCGAGCTCGACGCCGGTGTTGAGGGCCGGGCCCACATCGACGCCGCACTGGACAACGGCAGGGGCTTGATCTTGACGCTCCCGCACAGTGGTAACTGGGATATGGCAGGGATGTGGCTTGCGCACCACTACGGGGGCTTCGCCACCGTGGCCGAGCGGGTCAAGCCAGAAGCCTTGTTTGACGCCTTTGTGGACTTCCGTGAGCAGCTCGGCTTTGAGGTGCTCCCGCTCACGGGCGCGGCGACCCCGCCGTTTGCGCGTCTCAAGGAGGTGCTCGGAGACGGCGGCATCGTGTGCCTCATGGGCGAACGCGACCTGAAAGGAAGCGGCGTGAAGGTGCGCTTCTTTGGCGAGGGCACGACGATGCCGGCAGGCCCGGCCAAGCTCGCCATGGAAACTGACGCGCAGCTTGCGGTCGCGCACTCCTGGTATCCCGATCCTGCCGCACGGGGTCCGCGGTGGGGCTTTTCGGTCTCCGCACCCGTGGAGGTTTCCACGCTCGAGGCGACCGCGCAGCGGGTGGCAGACGAATTCGCCGCAAACATTGCGCGCCACCCCCAGGACTGGCACGCGCTGCAGCCCATCTGGCCCGCCGATGCGCAGTGGCGCAACACCGCTCACCCGCGCCGTCGGCAGGCACCCGGAGGGGAGTCAGGAGGCGCAGCGTAGATGCGCATCGGCATGGTCTGCCCCTATTCTTTCGACCACCCCGGTGGGGTGCAGTCCCACGTGCTTGATCTCGCGCGCGTGTTTCGGTCTCGGGGACATGAGGTCGGGGTGCTCGGCCCGGCGTCGACAAGCACTGCTCTGCCGGAGTGGGTGACCCGCGGAGGCCCTGCAGTGCCGGTGCGCTACAACGGCTCTGTGGCGCGGCTGGCGTTCGGGCCGCAGGTGCGGCGCACCACCCGCGAGTTTCTCTCGCGGGGCAACTTTGACGTGGTGCACGTGCACGAGCCGAATTCACCGAGCTACTCCATGGTCGCAACCGCGTTGGCCACCGGGCCGATCGTGGCGACGTATCACACCTCGGCAACACACTCCTACGCCCTGCGCGCCGCGCTGCCCCTGCTGCGCGCGAACCTGGAGAAGATCCACGCAGGCATCGCGGTGAGCGAGCTCGCGCGCCGCTGGCAGGTTGAGCAAGTAGGCGCGGATCCGATCGTGATCCCCAACGGTGTCGACACCGCCCAGTTTCGGCGCGCCCGCGTCCCGCGCGACCCGGCGGCACCGGTGGAGATCGTCTTCCTCGGCCGTCTCGACGAGCCACGCAAGGGGCTCGACATCTTCCTGCGCGCAATCGCGCTACTCGACGCCCCCGTGCGCGTCACCGTCATCGGCTCCGGCCACCACATCACTGCGGTCGAGGGCGTGGACTTCGTCGGTGCGGTCAGCGACGAGGAGAAGGCGCGCATCCTCGGACGCGCCGACATCTACGTCGCGCCGAACACATCAGGGGAGTCCTTTGGCATCGTGCTCGTCGAGGCGATGGCGGCGGGCTGCGCCGTGGTGGCCAGCGACTTGGAGGCGTTTGCGCGAGTCTGCGACGCAGACTCGGCGACACCCGCTGGAGCACTTGTGCCGGTAGGCAACCACGAAGCGCTCACCGCGACGTTGCGCAGACTCGTGGCGGATCCGCACGCGCGAAACGAACTCATTGCACGGGGTAGTGCGCGTGCGCTGGAGTACGACTGGGACACTGTGGCGGATCAGATCATGACGGTCTACGAAACGGTCGTGGGCGCGGCCAACGTGAAGGGGGGTAAGCCGTGACGGTGGTGTGGGTCATTGTCGCAGTTGCGGTGACGCTGTTCGCTGCGTGGGCGTATTTCACAGCGCAGCGCTTAGACCGGCTGCACACGCGCTTGGATCGCTCGCGCGAGGCGCTGCAGGCTGCGCTGGATCGTCGCGCTGCGGTGGTGGCCGCGGTCGTACCGCAACTACGGGAGCGTGCGCGTGCGATCGAAGAGGTGCGACTCGACGCACGCGACGTCGATAGCCGCCTCGAGCTCGAGCGCACTTTTGCCGCAGACCTTGTGGCGCTCACGGAAGAGGTGGAGGAGCTTCAAGCACCGGAAGTGCGCCGGGAGCTGCAGGACGCGCAGACACGCGTGTTTCTCGCGTTGCGCTTCTATAACGAGGCGGTCTCCGACACGCGCGATTTACGCCTGCGCCCGCTGGTGCGCGTGCTCCGGCTCGGCGGGACCGCGGCCCTGCCCGAATACGCCGCGCTCGAAGAACTGGAGTTGAACTAAACAGCTGGGCCGTGAGCGCGTAGTGTGAGGTGGCATGCACCACGATTTGCCAACTTCTGCGTCCCAGCCCACCTACATTCAGCGGATCCTGGATCTCGAGCGTATTGACAAGAACATCTACCGCGGTGCGGCGATGCACTCGGAGAACTTCGTGCGTACCTTCGGCGGCCACGTTGCCGGGCAAGCGCTTGTCGCGGCGACCCGGACGATTGCAGATGACAAGCACGTGCATTCCCTGCACGGCTACTTCTTGCGGCCCGGCGACGCCAACGAGGCTACGGTCTACCGGGTTGGTCGCCCGCGCGACGGTCGTAGCTTCGCCACACGGACCGTCGAAGCGGTCCAGGATGGGGAGGTGATCTTCTCCATGCAGGCCAGCTTCCACCGCACCGACGACGAGGGCCTCGAGCACTCCGACGAGATGCGCGCTGTGCCAGCTCCGGAGGAGCTCGGCGACGAGGCGAGCCCGCTGAAACTCGGTCCGGGCTCGAAGCACGACTTAAACGAGTGGGATATTCGGGTTGTCCCGCAGGATCGCTACGCGCCGAACCAGTACACACAGAGCCAGCAAGTGGTTTGGTTCCGCTCCAAACGCCGACTGCCGGACGAGGACACCTTCCACGCCTGCACGCTGACCTACATGTCAGATATGACGTTGCTGCATTCTTCGCTTGCGGCGCACCCGGGGCGCAAGGTGCAGCTGGCTTCGCTGGATCACGCAGTGTGGTTCTTGCGTCCTTTCCGTGCGGACGATTGGCTGCTCTACGACCAGATTTCGCCCTCGGCGCACGCTGGTCGCGCGCTCACGCACGGGCGCATTTTCGACCGCGCGGGCAACCTCGTTGCTGTGGTGGTGCAGGAAGGGCTGACGCGGAACTTGCGCGAGGGAGCGACTGCTGTGCCGGAGAAATAGGCGCGGTCCACCAGTCAAAGGGGGGTGCGCGGCGCAGGGCACGTATAATCGTCAAAGTTCATCCTCCAGCGACGAAAAGGGGTGCCATATGGCGGGCCACTCAAAGTGGGCTACGACGAAGCACAAGAAGGCTGCGAACGATGCAAAGCGTTCGAAGCTGTGGGCGAAGCTGATTAAGGATATCGAGGTGGCTGCCCGTACCGGCGGCGGCGACCCGGCAGGTAACCCCACGCTCGACGACATGATTAAGAAGGCCAAGAAGGCCTCCGTGCCGGGCGACAACATTGAGCGCGCCCGCAAGCGCGGCTCCGGTGAGGAAGCCGGCGGCGCGGACTGGGAGTCCGTGATGTACGAGGGCTACGGCCCGAACGGCATCGCGCTGCTCATCGAGTGCCTGACCGATAACCGCAACCGCGCTGCCACCGAAGTGCGCACTGCGATGACGAAGAACGGCGGCAACATGGGTGACTCCGGTTCGGTTGCATACATGTTCAAGCGCACCGGCATCGTCACCGTGAAGAAGGGCGAGCTCACCGAAGACGACATTCTTATGGCGGTGCTCGACGCCGGTGCCGAGGAGGTCAACGACCTGGGCGAGGAGTTCGAGGTTGTCTGCGAGCCGACCGACGTGCAAGCGGTGCGCGACGCGCTGAAGGACGCCGACATTGAGGTCGAGGGGGCTGACCAGGACTTCCGCGCCGACATCGAGGTCGAGGCGGATCTCTCCGCGGCCAAGAAGACGCTGAACCTGATTGATGCGCTCGAGGACGCGGACGACGTGCAGAACGTCTACACCAACATGAGCATCTCCGACGAGGTTGCCGCGCAGCTGGACGACTAGTTCCCGCTCGCGCCGATGGGTTCGGTGCCGATATGCCCCGCCGTGGGCCGCGTGTAACGCGGTGTCTGCGGCGGGGCTTCGCGCTGTGGCGCGACCTATGGTAGAACATGTGTGTTAGTAGGTTGTCCGTGTGTGGGAGGTAAGGCATGCACCTTGAGGGGCTGCGGGTGATGGGCGTTGACCCGGGGTTGACCCGGTGCGGCCTGTCCGTGGTGCAGGCCGGGCGCGGCAGGCAGATCTTCCCTATCTCGGTGGGGGTGGTCCGCACGCCCTCGGACGCGGAGCTGGGCGAGCGGCTCCTGCGGCTCTCCCGCGCAGTGGGGGACTGGATGGACGAGTACCGCCCTGATGTTGTGGCGATGGAACGAATTTTTGAGCGCGGCAATGTGTCCACGGTGATGCACACCGCGCACGCCGTTGGGGTGCTCGTGCTCGCTGCTGCGGAGCGAGACATTCCGGTGCACATGTACACGCCCTCCGAGGTGAAGAAGGCGATCTCCGGTAACGGTCGTGCCGATAAGAAGCAGATGACGGCCATGATTACGCGTATCCTGGGCCTTTCGGAGCCGCCGAAACCGGCTGACGCGGCGGACGCGCTGGCCATCGCGGTGTGTCACTGCTGGCGCGCGCCGCTTCTCGCGCGTAGCGCGCAGGCACAGCGGTTGCAGCAGGCGCAGCGGGCAGCACAGGTAGGGAAGTGAAGGAGTACAGCATGATTGATTCGCTCAACGGAGAGGTCATCTCGATCGGGCTTGACCACGCGGTCATTGAGTGTGCGGGTGTGGGCTATCGCTTCCTGGCCAGCCCGCCGACGTTGGCCACGCTTTCTCGCGGCGAAAACCGCCGTGTGCTCACGTCCATGGTGGTCAAAGACGATGGGGTGACGCTCTACGGGTTCTCGGACGACGAGGCACGCGAGATGTTTCACCGCCTGCAAAGCGTCACGGGCCTGGGCCCGAAGCTTGCGCTTGCTTCCCTTTCCGTATTCGGCGCGGGCGAGCTCGCGGGCTTGATTTCTGAGCAGAACACGAAGCGGATCCAGACGATTCCCGGTGTGGGCAAGAAGATGGCCGAGCGCATTGTGCTTGAGCTGAAGGACAAGATGGCTGGCTTCGCCACTGACCAGGAGGAAACGCCGGCACCCGCGGCGAAGTCTTCGCTGGCCACCGA
Source organism: Corynebacterium imitans (assembly GCF_000739455.1). NCBI lineage: Bacteria > Bacillati > Actinomycetota > Actinomycetes > Mycobacteriales > Corynebacteriaceae > Corynebacterium > Corynebacterium imitans. The sequence goes on along the minus strand of NZ_CP009211.1, from coordinate 1,464,878 downwards.
GCAGGTGGTCGAAGCGCTCATCGGGCTCGGCTTCCCGGAGCGCAGCGCGCGGCCCACCGTCGACCGGGTAGTGGATGCGAACCCCGAGGCGCAGACCTCAGCGCTGCTGCGCGCCGCGCTGACCGAGCTAGGAAAGAAGTAGCCGCTCATGTCGGATGTGGAGAAAACAGAGTTCAGCCTCCCGGAAGGCATGTCGCGGCCGAGCAATTCGCTTATCGACGCGACGTCGCAGCCCGAGGAGCGCGACGCCGAAAAGTCGCTGCGCCCGAAGTCTATCGAGGAGTTCATTGGGCAACCGAAAGTCCGGGAGCAGCTGAGCCTGGTGCTCGCCGGTGCCCGGCGCCGTGAGGTCACGCCGGACCACATCTTGCTCTCCGGCCCGCCCGGCCTGGGTAAGACGACGATGGCGATGATCATCGCGCAGGAGCTGGGTACCTCGCTGCGGATGACCTCGGGCCCAGCACTTGAGCGCGCCGGCGACCTGGCGGCCATGCTGTCGAACCTGATGGAAGGCGACGTCCTCTTCATCGACGAGATCCACCGCATTGCGCGCCCGGCGGAGGAGATGCTCTACATGGCGATGGAGGACTTCCGCATCGACGTGATCGTGGGCAAGGGTCCGGGCGCGACCTCGATTCCGCTGGAGATCCCGCCCTTCACACTCGTCGGGGCCACCACGCGCGCCGGCATGCTCACCGGCCCGTTGCGCGACCGTTTTGGCTTCACCGCGCAGATGGAGTTCTACGAGGTGGACGACCTTACGCGCGTGGTGACCCGCGCGGCGACAATCCTCAACGTCAATATCGACGACGATGCTGCCGTCGAGATCGCCTCGCGCTCGCGCGGCACGCCACGCATCGCCAACCGCCTGCTGCGCAGGGTGCGCGACTGGGCGGATGTCAACGGCGACGGGCACGTCGATCTGGCCGCGGCGCAGTCCGCGCTAGCGGTTTTCGACGTCGACGAGCGCGGACTCGACCGGCTGGATCGAGCAGTGCTGGATTCGCTCATCCGTGGGCACGGCGGCGGTCCAGTAGGTGTGAACACGCTCGCCATCGCGGTGGGGGAGGAACCCTCGACCGTCGAGGAAGTCTGCGAGCCATACCTCGTGCGCGCGGGGCTGATGGCGCGTACCGGTCGCGGGCGTGTCGCGACCGCTGCCGCCTGGGACCACCTGGGCATGACCCCGCCGCCCGAGGCGCCGGGACAGCTGAACTTGATGTAGGGAACCGTTGGCCGCACAGGCCACTATGCAACAATGGGGCGCATGGATTTCCTCATGATTCTCGTTGTCCTGCTCATCTTCCTGCTGCCCTCCTTGCTGATGATGCGTGGGCAGAAGAAGCGCCAGCGCCAGGTTCAAGAGATGCAAGCCTCGATTGCTCCGGGCGACAAGGTGGTCAACGTCGCCGGTTTCCACGCCACTGTGGTGGAGCACAACGGCGACAACCTGCTCGTTGAGCTCGCCCCCGGCGTGCAGGTCACGATGGAGACCGCCGGCGTGATGAAGCGTGTGGAAGACCCCGCAGCACCGGCATCGGCAGCCGAGCCCGCCCCAGGCGAGACCGAGGAGGAGCGCTAAACAGCACGAGTCACACCTGAGAATTTTTCAGGGACCACGTGGCCGACCGCGTAACTACGCGCACCATGCCGTAGCATAGATGCGTTGTGCGCAAGGCGCAGAACCATTCATCGGATCAATTAAGGAGTCAGCGTAAGTGTCGTCACACACTCGGCGTTCCGGCGATCTGAGGTCCAAGCGGACATGGCCAGGCAAGGCCTTGGCGTTGTTCCTCCTCATCGTCGTAGGCGTGTACGCATTAGTCTTTTTCACCGGCGATAAGTCGGCGACGCCGAAGCTCGGCATCGACCTCCAGGGCGGTACCCGAGTCACGCTGGTGCCGCAGGGGGAGGAGCCGACCCGCGAGCAGCTGGACGACGCCAGGCGCATCCTGGAAAACCGCGTCAACGGCATGGGCGTTTCCGGCGCGACCGTCGTGGTGGACGGCAACACGATCGTGATCACCGCCGCCGGCGACGACACCTCGGAGGTCCGCAACATTGGACAGACCTCGCAGCTGCTGTTCCGCCCCGTGATGGAACCGCCGCAGCCGGACGCCGCAGCGATTGCCCCCACGTTGCTGGAGACCGCAAACGAGTGGGTCAAGTACGGCGTGATGACCAAGGAGCAGGCGCAGGGCGTGCTGGACCAGGCCGTCCAAGCTAACCAGCCCGAGGCCGAGAACGCGCCCCAGGGGCCGAAGGTTGACGCGGAGCCCCTGCCGGAGCCGGAGGGCCCGGTGGAGGCCGCCGAGCGTCGTCAAGAGGCGACGGAAGTACTGCGCGAATCCCGCCAGTCGGAGGATCCGACCCAACAGTTCGCCTCCATGATTCTGCTCTCGGGCGTCTGCGCCAGCCAGGATGTTGACCCGTTGGCCGGCACGGACGCGGAGGACCGCCCACTGGTGGCCTGTGACTCCAACTCGGGCCAGCCTCTACTGCTTGATCAGGTGCCGCTGCTGCAGGGCGTGACCGACGAAGACGGCCCGCGCCTCACCGGCGAGCAGATCGACACCACGCGCCCGATCTCCGGCGGCTACAACCCGCAGTCTTCCCAGATGGAGATCAGCTTCGCGTTCAGCCAGAGCGGCGACGTGAACGGTTCCTCCACCTGGGCTGCGCTGACCAGCGAGATGATTGGCAAGCAGATCGCCATCACCCTGGACTCCCAGGTCATTTCCGCGCCCGTGATCCAGGGCGCAACCCCGGTCGGCTCTGCTACCGCGATTACCGGCGATTTTACCCAGGAAGAGGCCGAGGGTCTGGCGAACAACCTACGTTACGGCGCGCTGCCGCTGTCGTTCGCAGGTGAGAACGGCGAACCGGGTGGCACCGCGATGACGGTGCCGCCGTCACTCGGCCTTGCATCCCTTCAGGCTGGCCTCTACGCAGGCTTGGTGGGTCTTGCCCTGGTCGCCCTGTTCGTCTTTACCTACTACCGCCTCTACGGCCTGATCTCGCTGGCCACCCTGGCAGTGGCTGGTGTGCTGGTGTACGGTGCGCTCGTGCTGCTGGGCCGCTGGATCGGCTACTCACTCGACCTGTCTGGCGTGGCGGGTCTGATCATCGGTATTGGTACGACCGCAGACTCCTTCGTGGTGATCTACGAGCGCATCAAGGATGAGGTGCGCAAGGGCAAGACCTTCCGTTCTGCCACGGCTTCTGGTTGGGATCGCGCGAAGGAAACCGTCGTGACAGGCAACATGGTTACGCTCATCGGCGCGGTGATTATTTACTTCCTCGCCGTGGGTGACGTGAAGGGCTTCGCCTTTACCATGGGCCTGACCACCATCTTCGACCTGTTGGTGACCTTCCTGGTCACCGCGCCGCTGATGGTGCTGGCCTCGCGGAGCAAGTTCTGGTCCAAGCCAGGCGTCAACGGGATGTCGAAGGCTTTTGCCACCGGTGCCGCGGTGCGGGCTGGGGAAGCGGAAGAACGTGAGGCGGTGGGCGTCGAAAAGCGCGAGCCCGTAGGCGCCGTAAGCGGCCACGAAGCTGAGGAGAAGTAAACATGACTAACGCTACTCTCACCGACGCCGCCGAGCACCGCTCGGAGCGGCTGCACACCGGTTACGGCGTGATCGACTTCGTCGGGCGCCGCAAGCTGTGGTACTCGATCACCGTCGGGCTCATCGCGATTGCTGTGGTCGCGATGCTCGGCCGCGGCTTCAACCTGGGCATTGACTTCGAGGGCGGCACGAAGATGTCCATGCCTGCCGACGAGCTTGTCGCCGAAGAAGTCGAAGCAACCTTTATCGAAGCCACCGGGGTCACTCCGGAGCTGACCCAGATCGTGGGCGCGGGCGACGCACGCACGCTGGAGATCAATTCCGAGCACCTCACGCAGGAGCAGATTGACCAGGCACGCCAGGCGATCTTCGAGGAGTACCACCCGAAGGATGCCAACGGCGAGGTCTCCGCGAACGCGATCGGTGACTCGACGGTGTCCGAGTCCTGGGGCGACACGATTACCCAGCGCATGCTGCTCGCAATGCTCGTGTTTATTCTGGCCGCAGCGGTCTACGTGGCGCTGCGCCTGCAGCGGCAGATGGCCGCCGCGGCGCTGCTGGCACTCGTGGTGGACGCGATCTTGATCATGGGCTTTTACGCCCTGTTCGGGCTGGAGATCACCCCGGCGATGATCATCGGTCTGCTCACCGTGCTGACCTTCTCCCTCTACGACACGGTCATCGTGTTTGACAAGGTCAAGGAAAATACCTCCGGCATTCTGGATTCGCGCAGGTCGACCTACGCGGAGCAGGCCAACCTGGCGGTAAACCAGACGGTGATGCGCTCGATTTCTACCTCGGTGATCTCGGCGCTGCCGATCATCGCGCTGATGATCGTCGCCGTATGGATGCTCGGCGTCGGCACGCTGCGCGACCTTGCGGTTATCCAGCTCATTGGTGTGATCGAGGGCGTGATCTCCTCGCTCTTCCTTGCCACTTCGCTGCTGGTGACCTTCGTGGAGCGCAAGCCTTCCATCCGCAAACACAACGCTGCCGTTGAGGCTTTCCGCAACGGGGAGGACGCCGAAGAAGACGTCGAGGACGAGGCCGCTGGCAAGCGCACCGTTGCTTCCGTGAGCACCCCGGCCGGGCGCGCGCCTGCGCCGAGCGCCGCGCAGGAGCAGCCGCGTGGCGAGTCCTCTGGCTCCGCGACGTGGAGGCCGGGACGCTAGGCGAGCGGTTTTGGTTTCGTTGAGAGGCGAAGGATCAGTGATGGCTGAACGAACTCCGCGCGCGCTTGCGGCGGTGCTGACGGCGAGCGCCCTCGCGCTGGCTGGATGCAGCACGCTTGGCGACGACAACGGGCAGTTGGACGATGAGCACTTCGGGTACCAGGTATCCGGACCGCTGCTGACCACCAACGCGGCGTCGATGCAAGGCGCGTCCACGCAGGCACAGCGGCTTTCGGGCCGCCTGTACCCGGGCGTGTTCGTCCCCGGTCCGGGCGGGGAGATGATCCCCAATACGGACCTGGTCAAGGCACAAGCGTTGCCTGGTGCGCAGCGGCGCGTAAGCTACACGCTTTCCGACGCGGCCGTCTTCTCCGACGGCACCCCGGTAACCTGCGCCGACTACCTGCTCACCTTCACGGCCGGCCAGCTGCCGGAACTCTTCGGCGCGCACCTGCCGCTTTTCGACGACACCGAGTCCCTCCGATGCACCCCCGGAGCCAAGACATTCACCGTGGTCTTTAAAGAAGGTCGCGGGGATCGCTGGCGTGGCCTTTTCGACGCAGGTACAGTGCTGCCTGCTCACGCGGTGGCCAAGAAGGCAGGTATGAGCGAGGAAGAACTCGTCGACGCCCTGCACTCCTTGGATCCGGCACGGATCGCGCCGATTGCCAAGGTGTGGCGCACCGGCTTCGATTTCGCGGAGTTCGACCCTGAGCTGCAGGTCTCTTTCGGCCCCTACGTGATTGAGAGTTTCGGCGAGCAGGGTGAGGTGAATCTGGTCGCCAACGAGCACTACTACGGCGACCAACCGCAGGTCGAACGCCTTGTGGTGTGGCCCGGCTCTGCCGATAGTGCGCAGCTCTACGAGCACGACGCGCTCAAGGTCGCGGACTTAGACGAGCCGGACCCCGAGTGGTTCGACGTGAACGCGGAGAACAACAGAATCGATCTGACCACTGTGCACGGCGAGCTCACCGAGGTGCTCACGTTCCCCGACGTCGGCCCGTGGGCCGAGCCGGCACAGCGCAAGGCACTGTCGCGGTGTCTCGATCCACGCGCGGTAGCGCAGGCCTCCGGCGAGCTCGCTGGGGTAGAGGTGCCGGTTGCCCCGGTGCACGTGCTGCAGCAGGACGACCCGCTCTATGGGCGCGTGATCGACGTTGCCACTCCGAACCTGGACGTGGACATCGCGGCGGCATCTCGCATCTCCGGCGCGGAGGTCCGCGTGGCGTACCCCTATCCCAACGCGCGGCATGCGGCGATGGTGGAGTCCATGCGGCGCACCTGCGAACCAGCCGGGATCACGATTATCGACGTGACCGAGTCCGGCAAGACGCTCGCGGACCTGCCGCACGCTACCCTCGATGACCAGGGGAACCCTGGCTATTCCGAGGGCAACATTGACGTGTTGCTGCGACCGGTTGACCCGATGAAGGAATACCCGGCAGCTGACAATAGGGCGGCCAACGTAGGTGCCCTGCGTGCGCAGGAGAAGGCGCTGTGGGAGCAGCTGCCTTCGCTACCGCTGGCCACCCAGCCGCGCACGTTTGCTGTGCACCGTGGCGTGGCCAACGTGGTGCCGTACGCGGGCATGAACGGTATCAGTTGGAACATGGACCGCTGGCGTATGTTGGCTAAGGACGATATTCCGCCCGCACCTGATCAAGGGTGACGCGAAGTGCTCGCCCTGCTACTGCACTGACGAAGATTCTCAAGCAAAGGTTTCGCTGACATGGCTACACACCCCACCCAGTACTCTTCCGCGCAGGAGGCTTTGGCGCATAAAGTGCGCCGCGTGCCCGATTTCCCATCTGAGGGCGTGCTCTTCGAGGACCTCACGCCCGTGCTCGCCGACCCGGCGGCGCTCCACGCGGTCATCCGCGAGATGGCCGAGGCCAGCCAAGACCTCGGCGCGGACCTGATCGGCGGGCTGGACGCGCGCGGATTCCTCCTGGGCTCCGCAGTGGCCTTCGACATGGGCCTGGGAATTCTTGCGATCCGCAAGAAGGGCAAGCTGCCGCCGCCAGTCATTACACAGGAGTACGAGACCGAGTACAGCACCGCCGCTCTGCAGATCCCCGCTGACGGTGTGGATCTGGCGGGCAAGAAGGTCGTGCTTGTCGACGACGTCTTGGCCACCGGCGGCACCCTGGTTGCCGCCACGAATCTCATCGAGCACGCCGGGGGCGAGGTCGTGGGTTACGTGGTGGTGCTTGAGGTAGAGGGCCTGGGCGGCCGGGAGAAGTTGGCTGGTGCGCCACTTGTCGTGCTTGATGACGGGCACCGGGTCAACGGCTAGTATCGTTGCAATAAGTTCCCATCCGCTCTTTGATGGAGGATTGCGTTGACGCACGAGAAAACACCCAAGCGATCGGGGCAGACCGTGCGCAGCGTGTCGGCACGCCTTGCACGTTCACTCACGGGCGGCGGTAAACCGAAGATTAACCCGGTGCTGGACCCGTTGCTGTCTATCCACCGGCAGTACCACCCGAAGGCGAAAGTCGAACTGCTCAACCGTGCCTACGAGACGGCGGAGCGCCTGCACGAGGGCGTAATGCGCAAGTCGGGGGACCCCTACATCACCCACCCGCTGGCCGTGGCCACGATCTGCGCCGAGATCGGCATGGACACCACGACCGTGGTGGCTGCCCTGTTGCACGACACCGTCGAGGACACCGACTACTCGCTTGAGGAACTCACCAACGACTTCGGGCCTGAAGTCGCCCGGCTTGTCGACGGGGTGACCAAACTGGACAAGGTGGAGATGGGCCACGCTGCGGAAGCCGAGACCATCCGCAAGATGATCGTGGCGATGGCGAAGGATCCCCGCGTCCTGGTGATCAAGGTCGGGGACCGCCTGCACAACATGCGCACGATGCGTTTCTTGCCGCCGGAGAAGCAGGCGAAGAAGGCACGCGAGACGCTCGAGGTCATTGCCCCGCTGGCGCACCGGTTGGGCATGGCGTCGGTGAAGTGGGAGCTGGAAGACCTCGCCTTCGCTATCTTGTACCCGAAGAAGTACGAGGAGATCGTGCGCCTTGTCGCCGACCGCGCGCCCTCGCGCGACCGGGCGCTGAAAGAGCTGACCGAGGAAATCCAGGCGGAGCTGAAATCCAACGGCATTGAGGCCGAGGTGATGGGGCGGCCGAAGCACTACTGGTCGATTTACCAGAAGATGGTGGTGCGCGGCCACGAGTTCAACGAGATCTTCGACCTGGTGGGCATCCGCGTGCTGGTGGATAACGTCCACGACTGCTACGCGGCTGTCGGCGTGGTCCACTCGCTGTACTCGGCGATGCCGGGGCGCTTCAAGGACTACATCTCCAACCCGCGCTTCGGCGTGTACCAGTCGCTGCACACTACGGTGATGACGGACACGGGCCGCCCGCTCGAGGTGCAGGTGCGCACCCACGATATGCACTACAACGCCGAGTTCGGCGTCGCGGCGCACTGGCGCTACAAGGAGACGAAGGGCTCGCACAAGGGCAACCAGAACGAGGTCGACGAGATGGCGTGGATGCGCCAGCTGCTCGACTGGCAGAAGGAGGCCGCCGACCCGGACGAGTTCTTGGACTCGCTGCGCTACGACCTGACCAGCCAGCAGATCTTCGCCTTTACCCCCAAAGGCGACGTAATCAACCTGCCGGCGGGCTCGACTCCGGTGGATTTTGCCTACTCCGTGCACACTGAGGTAGGCCACCGCTGCATCGGTGCCAAGGTCAACGGCAAGCTGGTGGCGCTGGAGTCGGAGCTGAAGTCCGGCGACCGGGTGGAGATCTTCACCTCGAAGGACCAAAACGCCGGGCCCTCGCGCGATTGGCAGGACTTTGTGGTCTCCCCGCGGGCGAAGGCGAAGATCCGGCAGTGGTTTGCCAAGGAGCGCCGCGAGGAGCACTTAGAGGCCGGCCGCGACGCGCTTGCGGCGGAGGTGCAGCGCGGCGGTTTGCCGATGCACCGCCTGTTTACCTCGCAGTCGATGCGCCAAGTCGCGCAGCGCCTGCACTACCCGGACGTGGATGCGTTGTACACCGCGATCGGCGCGGGGCATGTGTCCGCGCAGCACGTGAGCAAGATGCTGGTGGATCTTTTCGGGAACGAGGAGGACGCCGTCGATGCGCTCACGGACCGCGCGCCAATGTCCGAGTTGGTACGCCGGGAGTCCCGTTCGTCCACGAGCGGCGTGCTGGTCCAGGGCAGCCCCGACGTGATGGCCAAGCTGGCAAAGTGCTGCCAGCCGGTGCCCGGGGACGAGATCTTCGGCTTTGTCACCCGCGGCGGGGGAGTCTCAGTGCACCGCACTGACTGCACCAATGCGGCCAAGCTGGGCGAGGAGCCCGAGCGGCTTATCGACGTTGCGTGGGCCGACAGCACCAACGCCGGCGGTGCCTCCCTGGCGACCCTGCAAGCCGAGGCGCTCGATCGCCACGGCCTGCTCGCGGAGCTGACCGGCGTGCTCACGGAGCAGAACCTTCCCATCTTGGCGCTGTCCTCGCAGGCTTCCGATGACCGGATTGCCAACGTGCGCTTCACCATCGAGGTTTCCGATACGAAGCAGCTCGGTGCGCTGATGAACCAGCTGCGCAATGTGGAGGGTGTGTTCGACATCTACCGCGTGACGTCGTAAAGCAAGCACCGGGCCTTGAAGTGAACTGCACATGAATTTTTGGCGACGGTGAGCTTGAATGCCGAGGAAAGTTCGTAAACATCGCCGAGGTTGCGCTGCGAGGTGACTGATTTCGGGCTAGAAAACACATAAAGACCCCGACATCGATCAAACAGAGGAGCTTTTCGTGTTTTCTTACCGTCGCCTCGGTGCCCTGGTGGCTGCCACCACGTCTACCGCACTCGTCGTCACCGCGGTGCCTGCACTCGCCGCGGAAGATGAGAAGGTGCAGATCAACGTTGCCAACTTCACGGACTTCCACGGCCGCCTTGAGGCTGGCCTGAGCAAGGACCGCGAGACCGGCAAGCTCGTCCCGAAGGTGGGCGATGAGATGGGTGCGGCGAACATTGCCGGCATCATCAACTACCTGCGTGCCGAGAACGAGAACCAGCTGGTGACCACCTCGGGTGACAACCAGGGTGGCTCCGCGTTCGTTTCCGCGATCTCGGACGACGAGTACACGATGGAGTTCCTTAACGCCATCGGTACGGACGCTTCTGCTGTGGGTAACCACGAGTTTGATAAGGGTTACGACGACCTGGTCGACCGTATTGTCCCGGGCACCAAGGGCGTCCAGCTCGGCGCGAACATTTACAAGGAAGACGGCTCCCGCGAGATTGACCCGTACCGCATCGTCGAGGTCGAGGGCGTGAAGGTCGCATTGGTGGGCACTACCTCGAACCTGACGAAGAGCAAGTCCAGCCCGGACCACGTCAAGGGCTTGAACATCACCGACTCTTCTGAGGAAGTGAACAAGGAGGCCAAGAAGCTCAAGGATGAGGGCAAGGCTGACGTGGTCATCGCCCTGATCCACGACCCGGTCGATACGGGCGCTCCCAAGCTGGATCCGGAGTACGTGGACTTCATGTTCGGCGGCGACAGCCACGTAAACGTGGTCGACACCGAGGCGGAGGTGCCGAACGCGCAGTCCTGGGAGTACGGCAAGGTCGTCTCTGACCTGGGCTTTACCTACAACAAGACCACCGGAGAGATCGAGGATCTCAAGGTGGACCAGTACAACGCCGAGACCTTGATCGAGCTCGATATCGCGCCGGATGCCGAGGTGGAGAAGCTCGTGGAGAAGGCTCGGGAGAAAGCCGGCGAACTGGGCCAGCAGGTCGTTGCGACGGTCGAAGAGACTTACCTGCGCGGCTCCAACCCGGGCGCGAAGACTGGGTCCAACCGCGGTACCGAGTCCACCGCGAACAACATGCTCGCCCAGTCCGCACTGGTGGCGTTGAACGCGTCACTGGAAGAGAAGATCGACCTGGGCATCATGAACGCCGGCGGCGTACGCGCTGACCTGCCCGCGGGCGAGGTGACCTACCAGCAGGCCTTCGAGGTGCAGCCCTTCGGCAACGACATCTCTGTGGCCACCCTGTCTGGCAAGGCAATCAAGCAGGCGCTGGAGAACCAGTGGCAGACAGAGGAGGACGCGGTAAAGTCGGGCCGTCCGCGCCTGGATATGGGCCTGTCCGACAACGTGTCTTACACCTACAACCCGGAGGCCGCCCGCGGTGAGCGCATCACCTCGATCACCATTGACGGCGCACCGCTGGAGGACGACAAGGACTACCGCGTTGCGGCGTCCTCCTTCCTCCTGGGTGGCGGCGACGGGTTCATTGATCCGGCCGAGGTCCGCGACGAGCTCAATGTCGGCTACAACGACCTCAACGCTTTCGTGGATTACCTCAAGACCGATGGAATCGGCGTGCGCAAGGGCCAGAAGGACGTCGGCGTGGTGCTGCCCGCCGAAGGCCTGAAGGCCGGCACCAAGGCTACGATCAAGCTCAGCTCGTTGAACTACTCCTCGGAGGGTGAGCCGATAGCAAAGCAGGCAACCGTGAAGCTCGGCGAGACGACAGCCACCGCAGATATCGACGCGACCACGACCGAGGCGGACAACGGCCTGGGCGAGCAGGGCCGCGCGGAGGTCACCCTGGATATCCCGGCCGAGCTCAGCGGCGAGCAGACCCTGACTGTCACCACCGATGCTGGTACCGAGGTCACCCTGCCGGTGACTGTCGCAGAGGCGGATGCACAGGAGCCGGGCGAGACCCCGCAGGAGGGCAGCTCCGCTGACACCGGCACGATCTTCGGTGCGATCGCTGGTGTGCTCGCGCTGCTCGGCCTGCTGAGCATCGTCTTCGCTGGTCCGATCGACCAGGTGCTTGGCCCGATCGCGAAGCTGAGCTAACGCACTTAAAGCGCAGCCGCGCTGTAATAGTGCGATAGCAACGCGCGACCGGCCCTAAAGCCTTAGTGGCTTGGGGCCGGTTTTCTTTATGCCCGGTGTCTGGCAGTGGGGCAGGCATGCAAAAAGCCCGGCCGGGGCCGGGCTTTCAAGCGTGTGTTCGCTGCTTAGCGCTTACGGGCGCATGTACTTGTCCAGGAATGCGAACAGGGTACCGAGCGCGCCGATGACCGCGGTGAAGACAGCGATCCAGTCGCGGATCTCAGCCGGGGACATGTCCTTGACGGAGGAGCCGTCCTTCTTGTTCTTGTTGTTGTCGTTCTGGACGGTCGGCTTGGCCGGGTTCGGCTTCTTGGTCGCAGTGGTGGTCGGCTTGGTGGTCTTCTTATCGGCCGGCTTCGACGTGGTAGTCGTCGGAGCGGTGGTGGTGGTGGTTTCCTGTGCCTGGACAGCGACGGCACCGGTGGACATGACAGCTGCTGCGGTTGCAGCAGCGACGAGACCCTTACGGAACTGCATCTGATTCCCTATCTTTCGGAGAGGTTCGATTTGACGTTGACTACCTTAGCCAGACGCCAAGAGATACGCAACAGTTTTGTCTGCGTTTTCGGAGGATTTCCGATATTTGAGGTGAACTTTGAATGAACAGGTCAGGCAGGCCTTTGCAGGAAGTTAGAGCTTCCCGAAAGGTGTCTGGACAAGTGTACAAAGGTAACGTAGTGAAGTGTTGGTGATACTTGAAAGTATCGTCTCGGCTACTTTACGGTAGCGCTCTTGATCTTCACTTCCTCCGCTGGTGCACCATCGGTGGCGCCGCCTTCAACGCCCTGCTCGGCGATCTTGTCCAGAGTCTCGAGACCAGCGTCATCAATCTGGCCAAAGTAGGTGTACAGCGGGGGCAGGACGGAGTCGCCGTAGTTCAAGAAGAACTGGGAACCATTGGTGCCAACGCCCGCGTGAGCCATCGCAATGGTGCCGCGGTCGTAACGCTTGGGACCGTTCTGTAGCGCCATTGCGCGGTACTGTTCCTTCTCTTCCTCGGAGACGCCCTCTGGGATTTGCAGGTCAGCGTCGTCAACCTGCTCGAGCGCTTCGTCGGTGGGGAACTCGTTCGCAAACTGGAAGCCCGGGCCGCCAGAGCCAGAGCCGGTGGGGTCACCGCACTGGAGGACCTTCAGCCCGTCGCCGGTGGTGAGGCGGTGGCACACGGAGTCGTCGAAGTACTTCTCCTCAGTCAGGTGCTCGATGGCGTTGACCGTGCAGGGGGCGACGCTGCGATCAAGCTCCATCCCGATCGGGCCCGCGCTGGTATCCAGCTCGATGTTCACCTTGCCCTCAGTGGAGATGTCCTCTTCCTTCGGCTTCGAGGCGGCCTCGCCTTGATCTGCCTGCGGGCTGTCGTTGTACGAGCAGCTCACCGTGGCCGGCAGGGCAGTGGCGCGCGCAGTGCCGACTGCCTCGTACTGCGACGCGTCGAAGGTCTCCTCGGCCTCAGTAGTTTCCGAGGTTTCTTCCTCTGCGGCGGTGACTTCTTCGTCGTCGTTCTGCGTCGAGGCGAAGTAGATCGCACCACCGATGCCTACGATTACCACCGCGGAAAGTGCTGCGACCGTCAACGGCTTGGACTTCTCTTTGCGGTCGCGCGAATCCAGCTCGCGCTTGAGGTGGCGCAACGCGTCCTCGCCGCGCTTCGCGTTGTCAGTGGTGGGCGTGTTGGATGCGCTGCTGTCTGCAGCGCCCGAGTTCTCAGCCATGATGTGCTTCCTCGTCCTAGTTGTGAGTATTCAGCGCGCCCGCAGCGCACCATGAAAATTCCGGTTGTTAACACTAGCAGTGTGGAAGCGTGGACCCTTGCGCAGTACAGCGAGCGTCCATAGAATCGCGGCCATGGCTACCGTGACTTTTCAAGGCAATGACACTACTACTTCCGGGGAGCTGCCCGCCGTGGGCGAAGCGCTGCCCAACAGCACGCTTGTCGCAGGCGATTTGAGCGAGAAGTCGCTCGCAGACTACGCGGGCAAGCGCCTCGTGCTAAACATCTTCCCGTCCCTGGACACCGGCGTGTGCGCGACCTCGGTGCGTAAGTTCAACGAGCTCGCTGCTTCCCTCGACAACACTGAGGTGCTCTGCATCTCTAAGGACCTGCCGTTCGCGCAGCAGCGTTTCTGCGCGGCAGAGGGCATCGAAAGCGTCGAGGCGCTCTCCGCGTTCCGTTCTTCCTTTGCCAAGGACTTCGGCGTTGAGCTGGAAGGTTCCCCGCTGGAGGGCCTGACTGCCCGCGCCGTGGTCGTCACGGATGCGGACCACAAGGTCATCCACACCGAGCTCGTCTCCGAGATTACCAACGAGCCCGACTACCAGGCTGCAGAAGACGCGCTGAAGTAAGCGCCGCCCCCTTTCCCAGGGGCACCCATGGCCGCCGCGCCGTGGGTGCCCCTTTTCCTTTGCCCGCCTACGATGTGGCTATGAAGCTTTCCGGTTTTGCTGCAGGCCCTTACCAGACCAACTGCTTCGTCGTGTGCGGCGAGCACTCGGACGAGGCGGTCATCATCGACCCGGGCATGGGCGCGTACGAGCACGTGATGCGCATCGTCGAGCAGGCAGGCGCGACCCCTGCTGCGGTGCTGCTCACCCACGGCCACCTCGACCACACCCGCGATGCGGCCCGCTTCGACGTGCCCGTCTACATCCACCCGGAGGACGAGTTCATGCTTGAGGGAGGCAAGGGCTTGCCGGAAAACTCCCGCACGCTTTTCGACGCCGGGTCGATGGAGCTGCCCAAAGAGGTCCGCCCGCTTGACGACGGCACCACGCTCTCTTTCGCCGACACCACCTTCACCGTCCGTCACGCCCCGGGCCATTCGCCGGGCAGCGTGCTGCTGCTCACCGAGTACGAAGGGCAGGCCGGACCCGTGTTCTCCGGCGACGTGCTCTTCCGCGGCTCGATTGGCCGCACCGATTTCGCCAACTCCGACCCGGAGGCGATGCGGGAAACGCTGCGTGGCCCGGTCTGGGACTTGGACGACGAGTTGGCGGTCCTGCCCGGGCACGGGCCGACCACCACGATGGGACAGGAGCGGGCGAGTAACCCATTTCTCCTGCAGGCCAACCCAGACCGCTAGACTGAGCAGTCGTGAGTGAATCGAAGAAGTCCGCAAAGTTCCAGCCGCTGTCGGCCCCGAAGGGCCTGCCGGATTACGTCCCGCCGCAGTCCGCGACCTTCCTGCGCGTCCGTGATGAGTTTGCCCGGCAGGCGCATCTCGCCGGCTACCAACACATCGAGCTGCCGGTGTTCGAGGACACCACCTTGTTCGCCCGCGGCGTCGGCGAGTCCACCGACGTGGTGAGCAAGGAGATGTACACCTTCACCGACCGTGGCGATCGCTCGGTCACCCTGCGACCCGAGGGCACCGCGGGTGTGATGCGCGCGGTGATCCAGCACAACCTGGACCGCGGCTACCTGCCGGTCAAGCTGAACTACTACGGCCCCTTCTTCCGCTACGAGCGGCCGCAGGCCGGGCGCTACCGCCAGCTCCAGCAGGTGGGCGTGGAGGCCATTGGCGTGGACGACCCGCTGCTGGACGCCGAGGTCATCGCGCTCGCGGACCGTTGCTTCCGTGCCATTGGTCTGCGCGGCTACCGCCTGGAGCTCAATAGCCTGGGCGATGCGCAGTGCCGCCTGGACTACCGCGAGAAGCTGCAGGACTTCCTCTTCGCCCTGCCGCTGGACGAGGAGACCCGCGCCCGCGCCGAGATCAACCCGCTGCGCGTCCTCGACGACAAGCGCGCCGAGGTCCGCGAGATGACCGCGGACGCGCCCCTGATGGTTGACCACCTCTGCGAGGATTGCCGCGCCCACTTCGAGACGGTGCGCACCACCCTCGACGCAATGGGCGTCGAGTATGTGCTCAACCCGCGCATGGTGCGTGGCCTGGACTACTACACCAAGACCTGCTTCGAGTTCGTCCACGACGGCCTCGGTGCACAGTCCGGCATTGGCGGCGGAGGCCGCTACGACGGGCTGATGGCGCAGATCGGCGGTCAGGACCTCTCCGGCATTGGTTTCGGCCTCGGCGTCGACCGCGCCCTACTCGCCCTCGAGGCAGAAGGAGTCACCCTCGAGGGCGTCGAGCGCAGGGTCGATGTCTTCGGCGTCGCAATCGGCGAGGCGGCGCAGGCGCGCATGGCCCTGCTTATCGACGAGCTCCGCGCCGCAGGACTCAGCGCCGACATGGCCTACGGCGGCCGCGGGCTCAAGGGCGCGATGAAGGGGGCCGACCGCGCCGGCGCGAAATACGCTCTCGTGCTGGGCGACCGCGAGCTTGAAAGCGGCGAAGTCGCTGTCAAGGACCTTGCCGCGCACACCCAGGAAACAGTCGAACTGTCGTCCGCGGCGGTGCTGGAGCAGCTGCGCTAGTCGGCTCTAGCACTCGGTGATGTTGACTGGCAGGCCGAGCTGGATTGCCAGTCCACCCATCGAGGTCTCCTTGTACTTGGTCATCATGTCGCGGCCCGTTGCCGCCATGGTTTCTACGACGTCGTCGAGGGTGACGATGTTCGTGCCGTCGCCAAGCTTGGCCAGGCGGGCCGCGTTGATCGCCTTGACACCGCCGATGGCGTTGCGCTCGATGCACGGCACCTGGACGAGCCCGCCGACCGGGTCGCAAGTCAGCCCGAGGTTGTGCTCCAGGGCGATCTCCGCCGCGTTTTCTACCTGTGCGGGCGTGCCACCGAGGACGGCGCACATGCCTGCCGCAGCCATGGAGGAGGCTGAGCCCACTTCGCCCTGGCAACCCACCTCGGCACCGGAGATCGACGCGTTGGTCTTGATGATGATGCCGATGGCACCCGCGGTGAGCAGGAAGTCACGCGCCTGCTCCAGGCCGAAGGCACCTTCGGTGAAGTCGCGGCAGTAGTGCATGACCGCTGGGATGATCCCGGCTGCGCCGTTGGTCGGGGCGGTAACCACCTGGCCGTGCGCGGCGTTCTCCTCGTTCACCGCGAGCGCGTAAAGGTTCACCCACTCCATGGCGTCGAGCCCGCGGGCCGTGGACTCCTCGTACTCTGCGGTAAGCAGCCGGTGCAGGCGATTCGCGCGGCGCTTCACCCCGAGGCCGCCGGGGAGCACGCCTTCGGTTTTCAGCCCGTGGGCGACGCACTCCTGCATCACGTCCCACACCGCGTCGAGGTGGGCGTCGAGACGCTCGCGGCCGTGGAGGTGCTCCTCGTTGGCGCGCATCAGCTGGGCGATGGAAAGCCCGGTTTCCTCGCACAGCGCCACGAGCGTCTTCGCGTCTTCGAACTCGTAGGGCAGTGGTTCGCTCTCGCGCACCGTAGCCACGCCCGCCTCGTTTTCGTGCGCTTCCATGCCGGCACGGTCCAGGATGAACCCGCCGCCCACCGAGTAGTACTCCGAGCGGGAGGCGATGCGGTTACCGTCGGTGTCCCAAGCGTCGAAAATCAGGCAATTTGGGTGCTTCGACACCGGGGTGGGGTTGAACTGCACCTCGTATTCCACTGTGCCCGCCGGGCCGCTAATCGTGCCCGTAGTGGGGATCGGTTCGCCGGGCTTTGGCGAAATATCCGCTGAGGTGGTGGTCGGGGTGTAGCCAACCAGGCCCAAAAGGGCTGCGCGGTCCGTCCCGTGGCCCACGCCGGTGGCGGCAAGAGATCCACGCAACTCGATGCGCACGGAGGCAGGCAGTTGACCGAGTGCCTCGATAAACGCAAGGGAAGCGCGCATCGGGCCGACAGTATGCGAGGATGACGGGCCAATACCAATGCTGAAAAGGTCTACGACACTGACTGTGCTGTGGGGCATGCGCGCGATAATACAGACCTTCGAGTCTGCAATGCAGCGGGCCTAGCCCTGCCCGCCCGTCTGCCGGCCGAGCAGCTGCCCAAGCGGCACGAACTCGTCGAGGTCAGTGCCGGAGCGGCGCGGCCGGGGCTTCGCCGACTTGTCGAGCGAGCCGGCCAGGCCGGAGACAGCGCCAGAGGTTGTAACCAGCAGTTCTGCTAGCTCGCGGGCAGCGCGGTCCACGCGCCGCGTAAATGCCGCGCCTTCGTCGTTGCCAAAGTCCTCAGTCGCTGCGAACAGTGAGGTTGGCACCACGTTTGCTCGCAGGTAGGTAAACAGCGGGCGCAGCGCGTACTCGGTGACAAGGCTGTGGCGCTGCGAACCAGCCGTAGCCGCGATGATGGTGGGCATGGCGTTGAGGGAGTCGGTATGCAGGGCGTCGAAAAGCATCTTGAACAGACCGCTGTAGCTG
Source organism: Corynebacterium imitans (assembly GCF_000739455.1). Lineage (NCBI taxonomy): Bacteria > Bacillati > Actinomycetota > Actinomycetes > Mycobacteriales > Corynebacteriaceae > Corynebacterium > Corynebacterium imitans. The sequence goes on along the minus strand of NZ_CP009211.1, from coordinate 1,447,008 downwards.
CCCTGAAACACCGGGGTGACGGCCACGAGGCCATCCGCGCTGGAGATGTCGCGCTTGAGTGTTTCAAGCGCGGGCGAGTCCATCCCGGTGAGCATGAGCTGGGTGAGATCCTGCGCGTACTCGCGGACCTCCACCGTGCGGACCTTAAGGTCCTCGCCGCGCGCGGTGACCTGGGCGCGTACCGCGGCTGCGATCTGATCGGCCACATGCCGCGTGGTCGAGGGAGTGGATAGCCCAGCACTGACGACCATCAACTGCTTCATAGTGCTCCTTTACTGTTGACTACTCAGCAGGAGCAACGCGGAAGTGCGGTAAATCCTTCCCTTCCCGCTTGGCCTGGGTAAGCGAGGCAAACGATGGGGGATCGCTCGGCACATGCGCGGGGCGGCGCTTCTCCATGCGACGGCGCAGCTCAGGCACGACCTCGCGACCGAGCAGCTCGACCTGGCGCAGGGCCACCTCGAGGGGGAGCCCGGCGTGGTCGATGAGGAAAAGCTGGCGTTGGTAGTCGCCAACCCAATCGGCAAACTGCATCGTGCGCTCAATGACCATCTCTGCAGTTCCCACCGTCAGCGGCGTGTGCGCCGTGTACTCTTCCAAGCTCGGCCCGTGGCCGTAGACGGGAGCGTTGTCGAAATAGGGACGGAACTCACGCACGGCCTGGGCCTCGGTATCGGCGATGTAGGTCTGGCCGCCTAGCCCCACGATGGCCTGGTCGGCGTCGCCGTGCCCGTAGGCCGCGAAGCGGTTGCGATACAGCCCCACCATTTTCGCGGTGTGCTCCTTGTTCCAGAAGATGTTGTTGTGGAAGAAGCCGTCGCCGTAGTACGCCGCCTGCTCCGCGATCTGCGGGGACCGGATCGAACCGTGCCACACGAACGGGGCTACGCCCTCCAGCGGAAACGGCGTGGTAGTAAATCCCTGCAGTGGTGTGCGGAAGCGGCCCTGCCAGGTGACATTGCGCTCGCGCCACAGTCGGCGCAGCAGGTGGTAGTTTTCTACCGCCAAGTCGATGCCATCGCGGATGTTCTTGCCAAACCACGGGTACACCGGACCGGTATTGCCGCGCCCCAACATCAGATCCATGCGCCCGTCCACCAGGTTTTGCAAGAAGGAGTAGTCCTCGGCAATGCGCACCGGGTCCGTTGTGGTGATCAGCGTGGTCGCGGTCGACAGCACGATGTTTGTGGTCTGCGCGCCAATGTAGGCCAAGTGCGTCGTCGGCGCGGAAGGTACAAATGGCGGGTTGTGGTGCTGGCCGGTGGCGAAGACGTCCAAGCCAACCTCTTCCGCCTTCAGCGCGAGCTGCGTCATCGCATCAATGCGCTGCTTTTCCGTCGGTGTTTCACCGGTCGTGGGGTCAGTGGTGACATCGCCAATAGTGAAGATGCCAAACTGCATGTTTATTTCTGCCTTTCTTGCAACGTCGTGGCCACTTAGCTAGCTGCGAGCAGGGCCGGAATCTCCGTCGCGACGAGCACCGCGAAGGGCTGCTGGCGCGGGTTGCCGTTCTCTGTGATGATGGCCATCCGCGGCAGCGCGCCGGACTCCAGCGGGGTAGTCAGGGCATCCATAGCGGCAGCGGCAGTCACGTCGCGTGGCAGGAAAACCGGCTGGTCGTGGCGTCCGGACAATTCGAGCACCTCGTTGACCGTGGCACTGCGCAGCCGGGTGTCTTCCTCGACCTCGCGCGCCACCCAGCGGGCCAGCGCGTTGGTGGTGAGCAAACCGACGCACACGCCGTCGTCGTAGATAGGGAACTGCTTGTGGCCGGTCTCGCGCAGTGCGCGCAGCGGCTCGAGCACATCGTCGTCAGGGGAGAAGGTGAGCACCTTCTCCGGTTGGATGACGTCGAGAGCAAGCGCCGGGCGTAGCAACGCCTCGCGCAGCTGCTCAATTTCCGCAACCGTTTCGGGCAGCGGCTCCGCGATCGGGCGCAGGTCACGGTACTCGCCATGGGAGATCGCGTTGCGCAGCTCGGCAAACTCGATGAGCGTGTCCGCCTGGTCCCTGGTGATGAGCTTCTTCTTCGCCGCCAAGTTGGTCATCCACTTGAAGGAGTCGGACTTCTTCGCGTTCAACTCATCGCGGAGAAACCCCTCGATGGCGTTAAACGCCGCCATAAAAGGCACCGCCCGATTCGGCGCGGGGGTAGGGGAATTGGTGTCCTGCGGGTCCTTCGTGGCGCTATCCATGCCCAATAGCGTAGTTAGCCCTCGGTGTAGACGCCGCGGTTGAGCGTGTCGCATGCGGCCATCTGGCCGGTGGTGTAGCCGGACATGAACGCCTCGCTGCGCTGCTCGGAGGAACCGTGCGTCCACGCATCCGGGTCGACGTCGCCGCCGGACTTGCGCTGAATGTTATCGTCGCCAATCGCCTGCGCCGTCTGGATCGCCTGGTTGAGCTGCTCTTCCGTGATCGGCTCGAGCGCCGCATCCGGACCTTCGGAGGCATGCTTGGCCCAGATGCCGGCGTAGCAGTCGGCCTGCAGCTCAATTGCCACGGCGGCTGAGTCCTCGCCGGGATTCTTGTAGTCGCTCAATCCCAGGGTGCCCTCGAGCTGCTGGATGTGGTGGCCCATCTCGTGCGCGGTGACGTACTCCTGGGACAACGCGCCGTCGGAACCACCCAGCTGACCGAGCTGCTCGAAGAAGGACACGTCGAGGTAGGCAGTGGTGTCGCGCGGGCAGTAGAACGGTCCTGTGTCTGCCGTGGCGTAGCCGCAACCGGTGCTCACATCGCCGCGGAACAGCGTGATGCCTGCGGGTTCGTATTCGAGGTTGGCCTGGCTCGGCAGGACCTCGGACCAGACCTGGTCGACGGAGCGCGCCACGGCTTCGGCGCGGCAGTCGTCGTATTCGTTCGCGGCACCTGGAGCGTCACAATGGCTCAAGTCGTAATCGCCCTGGCTCTGTGTGTCAGACTGCGATCCCGAGCCGCCGAGAAGACCATCGAGTCCGCCATTGAGGAAGAAGACGAGCGCAAGTAGGAGAATAGTGCTCAGCCCGCCGCCGCCGACGGCAATGGGGATACCCATGCCACCGCCGCGCCGGCCTGATCCGGAGCTAGTCTGAGCACGCCTGCCCTGGCCCTGGCCAAAATCGTTCTTAAACGTCATGCTGCAAATCTTGCCAAAAATCCGAGGCGAGCGCCGCATCGGTGTGCGTCAGAGGGGTGCTTCGGCGCGATGGTCCGGCAACGGGTAAAGTGCTTGGGGTTAAAGTATTGCCCTCACGTGGAAGGACGTGGAAGAGACCGTGCTGCGCACTCACCTTGCGGGTGATCTCCGCAAAGACCTCGATGGACAGACCGTAACCCTGACCGGTTGGGTGGGGCGTCGCCGCGACCACGGCGGCGTCATCTTCATCGACCTGCGCGACCGCTCCGGCCTGGCGCAGGTCGTATTCCGCGAGTCTGAGGTGGCCGAGGCCGCGCACGACCTGCGCAGCGAGTACGTCATCCAGGTCACCGGTGTGGTCGAGCCGCGCCCGGCCGGTTCCGAGAACTCGAACTTGGCATCGGGCGAGATCGAGGTCAACGTCTCCGAGCTCAACGTGCTCAACACGTCCGCCGCACTTCCGTTCCAGATTGAGGATGCCTCCTCAACGGAGGTCGGTGAGGAGACCCGCCTGAAGTACCGTTACTTGGACCTGCGCCGTGAGCGCCAGGCGGAAGCGCTGCGACTGCGCGCGAAGGCGAACCAGGCCGCGCGCCGCGTGCTTGACGAGCACGACTTTACTGAAATCGAGACGCCGACGCTGACACGTTCCACCCCGGAGGGTGCGCGCGACTTCCTCGTGCCGGCGCGTCTGCGCCCGGGCAGCTGGTACGCACTGCCGCAGTCCCCGCAGCTGTTCAAGCAGCTGCTCATGGTTGCCGGTATGGAGCGCTACTACCAGATCGCGCGCTGCTACCGCGACGAGGACTTCCGCGCTGACCGCCAGCCGGAGTTCACCCAGCTGGACGTCGAGGCCAGCTTCGTGGATCAGGACGACGTGATCGAGCTCGCCGAGCAGATCCTGGTGGAGCTGTGGAAGCTCATCGGCTACGAGATCTCCACGCCGATCCCGCGTATGACCTACAAGGATGCGATGGAGAAGTACGGTTCGGACAAGCCGGACCTGCGCTTTGACATCCAGCTGACCGACTGCACCGAGTTCTTCAAGGACACCACCTTCCGCGTGTTCAACGCGGAGTACGTCGGTGCTGTCGTCATGGACGGTGGCGCATCCCAGCCCCGTCGCCAGCTTGATGCGTGGCAGGAGTGGGCCAAGCAGCGCGGCGCGAAGGGCCTGGCCTACATCCTCGTGCAGGAGGACGGCACCCTGGCAGGCCCGGTGGCAAAGAACATCACCGACGAGGAGAAGGCGGGCATTGCCGACCACGTCGGCGCGAAGCCGGGCGATTGTATCTTCTTCGCCGCCGGTGAGACGAAGGCTTCCCGCGCGCTGCTCGGCGCTGCCCGCGGCGAGATCGCCAAGAAGCTGGACCTGATCAAGGACGGCGACTGGGCGTTTACCTGGGTGGTTGACGCGCCGCTGTTCGAGCCTGCCGCGGACGCGACCGCCTCTGGCGACGTCGCGCTGGGTCACTCGAAGTGGACCGCTGTGCACCACGCTTTCACCTCGCCGAAGCCGGAGTACCTGGATACCTTTGACAAGGAGCCGGGCGAGGCACTGGCGTACGCCTACGACATCGTGTGCAACGGCAACGAGATCGGCGGCGGCTCGATCCGTATTCACCAGCGCGACGTGCAGGAGCGCGTCTTTGACGTGATGGGTATTACGGAGGAAGAGGCACGCGAGAAGTTCGGCTTCCTGCTGGACGCTTTCGCTTTCGGTGCCCCGCCGCACGGCGGTATCGCCTTCGGTTGGGACCGCATCGTTTCCCTGCTGGGTGGCTTCGAGTCCATCCGTGACGTCATTGCCTTCCCGAAGTCCGGTGGCGGCGTCGACCCGCTCACGGATGCGCCAGCCCCGATTACCAAGGAGCAGCGCAAGGAGACCGGCGTCGACTTCAAGCCGAAGGCTGACGCGGCGAAGAACGCCGCGAAGGATGCGGAAGGCACAGACAAGTAACGCCTTGCGCCCGCGTCATCTTTCGGCCCCGGGGTCTCGCGTCTCAGCGTCACCTCGGGGCTGACGCATGCGACAGCATGCCGCCACATGGCGCAGTGTGTCAGACTTAGAGCACACCGGTAGCGCGTAGCTCGTAACCCAGAAGAACCCAAAAAGGACGAAACCCACAAGGAGGGGTTCGGTTGGACCAGGAGACGATTATCGCCCAGGCGGAGGAAATCCTCACCCGCCGCTACGGGGGTGCGCAGAAGCTGAGCGGGGTGGATGCGCTGAGCGGCTCCGGCTTCGCCCACGTCCTCCGTGCGCGTGTGGCCACCAACCCTTTCCTGCAGCACCGGACGGTGGTGGTGAAATACTCCCCGGAGACGGGTAACGCGGTCGAGGACGCGGCTTTCTTGCGTGAGGTGGTGGCCTACCAGTTCACTACGTCGTTAAGCGAAGAAGCCCGGCCGGGCCCGGTGCTGCTTGGCTACGACGTGGATCAGCGCATCATGATCATCAGCGATTCCGGTGAGGGGGACACGCTCGCCACGCTGCTGGATCACGCGGATGCGGAGAGCCACGTGCAGATCCTGCGCAACTTGGGCACGGCGCTCGGTCGAATGCACGCCGGGTCGGCGGGCCGTGAGCACGCCTTCGACGTGCTTTTTGCCCGTGCGACGAATAATCGTTCCGGGGCGGAGACCATTCAGCGGCTGCGGGAGCGCCTCCTGGCGCACCGGATCCGCTTCGGCCTAGAGATGCTGGAGGCAAGCGGGATCGACGTGCCGGGCGAGGTGGCGATCACTGCGGCGAACGTGCAATCGCGCCTGTTCAAGGGCGGCTCTCGCGCGTTTACCCCCTTCGATCTGTCCCCGGACAACATCATCTACGCCGACCGCACGCAGTTCCTTGACTACGAGTGGGCCGGTTTCCGGGATGTTTCCTTTGACGTAGCGTTCGTCGTTGCAGGCTTTCCCCTGTACATCTCCGAGTGGGACTACAACGAGGAGGCCGTCGACGCGTTTATCGATGCCTGGTTGCACGAGATCCGCGACACCTGGCCCGCCTTCCAGCACGAGGACACCCTGCAGGCCCGCATCACCGGGGCGATGGTCAGTTGGGCCCTGTCGAGCCTGTCAGTCATGGGACAGTTCTCCCTAGAGGAGCTGGCCGCACGCGACGAAGCGCTGGCCGAGGAGCTTGCTGCAGCGGGGATCGACGTCACTGATCAGGTAGCCGATGGCCAGTCGTCGTCTACACCGCAGGGCGCTGGTCCGGGCATCCTGCGTCCGCAGAGCCAGGGGCCGTTCACCCACGAGGAGGAGCTTGTGCGCCGCGACTTTGAGGAGACCTTTGACGCGCTCGCCGCCTATGCGGGCACGGGCCGGGACACTGCCTACCTAGTCATCGCGGAGTTTGCGCGGAGCGTAGCGGCGCGTTTTAAGTAGCGCTGCGAAAACTCAAGCGCTTTCGGGCAAAACGCTTCGACAAAGGAGGAGGTGCGAAAACGTGGCGCAGGAAGACCTTTTCGGCGGTGGTCTCGGCGGTGGTCTCGGCGGGGACGAGGCAGAAACACCGGGCGCGGGGCGTCGCGGCGCAAGCTTCTTCCACGCTGGAGCGACGGCACCGCTGGCCGCGCGGATGCGACCGCGGAGCTTGGACGAGATCGCGGGCCAGACCCACCTGCTGTCAGAGGGCAAACCGCTGCGCAGGCTGGTTGAAGGGTCGGGAGCGGCATCCGTGATCCTCTACGGCCCACCGGGGACGGGCAAGACCACGATCGCGTCGCTGATTGCGCAGACGATGGAGCAGAACTTCGTCGGGCTTTCCGCGCTGTCCTCCGGGGTCAAAGAGGTCCGCCAGGTCATTGACCAGGCGCGGCGCGACCTCATCCGCGGCGAGAAGACAGTGCTGTTTATCGACGAGGTACACCGCTTCTCCAAAACACAGCAGGACGCACTGCTTGCCGCGGTGGAAAATCGCACGGTGCTGCTGGTTGCGGCGACGACGGAGAACCCGTCGTTTAGCGTGGTGGCCCCGCTGTTGTCGCGCTCGCTGTTGCTCAAGCTGGAGTCGCTGTCGCGGGAAGAGCTGACCAAGGTCATCGACAACGCGGTGACGGCCGAGCGCGGTCTCGCCGGCACCGTCGAACTTGACGAGGAAGCCCGCGAGCAGCTGGTCACGCTCGCCGGCGGCGACGCGCGCCGCGCACTGACTTACCTCGAGGCCGCAGCCGAGGCGGTGCCCCAAGGTGGGCGGATCACCGTCGACACCCTGCGCGAGAACGTCAATCGTGCGGTGGTGCGCTACGACCGTGACGGGGACCAGCACTACGACGTGATCTCCGCGTTTATCAAGTCCATCCGCGGCTCGGACGTGGACGCGGCACTGCACTACCTGGCGCGCATGATCGAGGCCGGCGAAGACCCCCGCTTTATCGCCCGCCGCCTGGTCATCCACGCCTCCGAGGACATCGGGATGGCGGACCCTTCCGCGCTGCAGATCGCCACCGCTGCGGCGAACGCGGTGCAGCTCATCGGCATGCCGGAGGGCCGCCTCCCGCTCGCGCAAGCCACCATCCACCTCGCCACCGCACCGAAGTCAGCGTCGGTGATCCAGTCGATCTCGAAGGCCCAGGCGGATGTGGCCCAGGGCAAGATCGGTGCCGTGCCGCCGCATTTGCGCGACGGCCACTACGAGGGGGCCAAGGCGATGGGCAACGCGGTGGGCTATCAGTATCCGCACGACGATCCGCGCGGCGTGCTCGCACAGCAGTATCTGCCGGATGAGCTGGTGGGCACGGAGTACTACGAGCCCACAGATCACGGCGCGGAGAAGCGGATCAAGGATTTTCTCGGCCGTCTGCGAGGCATTCTGCGAGGCAAGGGCTAGCGCGCTTATCGACGCGCACTGGGTCCTCCGCATACCTCAGGGGTAGAGTAGTCCGGGACAAATTTGCAAGCTTTGAAAGGACACCACCTCGTGCAGACTCATGAGATCCGAGAGCGGTTTACCAACCACTTCGTGAAGGCGGGGCACACCTCCGTGCCAAGCGCGTCGCTGATCTTGGATGACCCGCAGCTGTTGTTTGTCAACGCGGGCATGGTGCCGTTCAAGCCCTATTTCTTGGGCCAGCAGAACCCGCCGTTTGCAAACGGCCTGGCCACCTCTATCCAGAAGTGCGTGCGCACCCTGGACATCGAGGAGGTGGGTATCACCACGCGCCACAACACCTTCTTCCAGATGGCGGGCAACTTCTCCTTCGGCCAGTACTTCAAGGAAGGCGCCATTACTCACGCCTGGGCGCTTCTGACCAGCGCCGTCGCCGACGGCGGCTTTGGCCTTGACCCGGAGCGGTTGTGGGTAACCGTCTACTTGGACGACGACGAGGCCTTCGAGATCTGGCGCGACAAGGTCGGCGTGCCCGCCGAGCGCATCCAGCGAATGGGCATGGAGGACAACTTCTGGTCCATGGGCGTGCCCGGCCCGTGTGGGCCGTGCTCGGAGATCTACTACGACCGCGGCCCCGACTACGGCAAGGAGGGTGGTCCTGCTGTAGATGACAACCGCTACATGGAGATCTGGAACCTTGTGTTCATGGAGTCCATCCGCGGCGAGGGCGACAAGAAGGGCGGATTCGAGCTGCTCGGCGAGCTGCCGAAGAAGAACATTGATACCGGCCTTGGCATTGAGCGCGTGGCCTGCCTGCTGCAGGGCGTGGACAATGTCTACGAGACGGACCTGCTGCGCCCCGTTATCGACGAAGCAGTGCGCCTGACCGGTACGAAGTACGACGCCGGCAACGACGAAGACGATGTGCGCTTCCGCGTGATCGCGGACCACTCGCGCACCGGCATGATGATCATTCTCGACGGCGTGACCCCGTCGAACGAGGGCCGCGGCTACATCCTGCGCCGCCTGCTGCGACGCATCGTGCGCTCTGCGCGCCTCCTCGGTGCCGAGGGCAACGTGCTTGAGGTCTTCATGAACACCATCATGGACACGATGACCCCGTCCTTCCCGGAGATCGCGGACAACCGCGAGCGCATCCTGCGCGTGGCGAAGGCCGAGGAGCGCGCCTTTTTGAAGACGTTGGCTTCAGGCACGACCCGCTTCGACGAGGCTGCGGCCGCGCTGCGCGAGTCCGGGGCCAAGGTGCTGCCGGGCGAGCAGGCCTTCGAGCTGCACGACACCTACGGTTTCCCCATCGATCTGACTCTGGAGATGGCGCGCGAGGCAGGTCTCGACGTGGACATGGACGCGTTCGATGCGGCGATGCAGGAGCAGCGCGCTCGCGCGAAGGCCGACAACAAGGCGAAGAAGCAGGGCAACGTCGACGAGTCGCTCTACCGCGAGTGGGTGGACGCACACCCGACCGAGTTCGTCGGCTACGACCAGCTCCAGCACGAGGGCACAGTCCTCGGCCTGGTCAGCGGCGGCAAGAAGGTCACCGAGGCACAGGCCGGCGATGAGGTTGAGGTGATCCTGGACGTCACCCCGATGTACGCCGAGGCCGGCGGCCAGATGGCCGACCGCGGCCGCATCGTGGTCGGCGATACCGTCCTCAACGTCAATGACGTGCAGAAGGTGGGCAAAAAGCTTTGGGTACACAAGGCGACCGTGGCGCAGGGCGGACTGGACCTCGGCCAGACCGTGACCACCGAGGTAGATGGTGCGTGGCGCCACGGTGCACGTCAGGCGCACACTGCGACGCACCTGATTCACGCCGCGCTGCGCCAGGTGCTTGGCCCGACCGCCGTGCAGGCGGGCTCGCTGAACAAGCCGGGCTACCTGCGTTTCGACTTCAACTACACCGACCAGCTCACTGACGCGCAGCTGAAAGAAATCGCGACGATTACCAACCAGGCGGTCGACGCGGACTTCGCGGTCAACACCATCGAAACTTCCCTGGACAAGGCGAAGGAGATGGGCGCGATGGCGCTGTTCGGCGAGAACTACGGCGACCAGGTACGCGTCGTCGAAATCGGCGGGCCATTCTCCATCGAGCTGTGCGGCGGTACGCACGTGGAACACTCCTCGCAGATCGGCCCGGTGGCCGTACTCGGCGAGTCATCCGTCGGCTCCGGTGCCCGTCGTATCGAGGCCTACTCCGGCATGCACTCCTTCGACTACTTCTCTAAGGAAGCGGCGCTGGCCTCGGGGCTTGCGGCCGCGCTGAAGACGCCGACCGAGCAGCTGCCGGAGCGCATCGCCCAGCTCACCGAGCGTCTGCGCGCTGCCGAAAAGGAGATCGAGGCGCTGCACCGCCAGCAGCTGCTTTCGCAGACCTCTGGTCTGGCCGACAAGGCCGAGACCTGCGGCGAGTTCAAGCTCGTCGCCGTGCAGCTTCCCGACGGTGTGTCCGGCGGTGACATCCGCACCATCGCGCAGGATGTGCGCGCCAAGTTCGGTGCCGAGCCCGCCGTGGTCGCGCTTGCCTCCAAGGACGGCGCGAAGGTGCCGTTCGCCGTTGCGGCGAACAAGGAGGCCGTCGCCCGCGGGGTGAAGTCCGGTGACCTGGTCAAGCTCGTTGGCGGCTACATCGATGGCAGGGGTGGCGGCAAGCCGGATCTTGCGCAGGGCTCCGGGTCGAAGCCGGAGGGCATCAACGCCGGCCTGCAGGCGCTGCGGGATGAGCTCGCCAACCGCTAAGGTGGGAATATAACAAAATGGTCAAGGGACACGCCGTGCGCGTGCCCCGGCCTTTTTGTATGCAACCGGTATTTTAGCTGTGAACGCGAGCGTCGAGAAGCGGCAAGCCCCGGCGAGCCGAGCAGATCGGAGAAACTTTTGAAGGTTGAGCCTGACACCCCAGGGGTGGACGACCCGGGTCCGGGGCGGCGCCTTGGCGTTGACGTGGGCACCGTGCGCATCGGGGTCGCGTCCTCTGATCGGGATGCGAAGCTGGCGATGCCGGTGGAGACTGTCAAGCGCGTCACCGGTTTCAAAGACCGCGATGGGGCGGACATTGACCGCCTGGTGGAGCTGACCGAGCAGTACCAGGTGGTCGAGGTGGTCGTTGGCCTGCCGCGGGACTTGCAGGGTAACGGCTCGCGCAGCGTGAAGCATGCCAAGGAGATCGCGTTTCGGATTAACAGGCGCACCGGCTTGCCTGTGCGCATGGCCGACGAGCGGCTGACCACGGTGGCTGCAACACACGCGATGCGGGCCTCGGGGCGCAGCGAGAAAGCGCAGCGCGACGTGATTGATCAGGCTGCCGCGGTAGAGATTTTGCAGTCGTGGCTGGATGGCCGGCAGAACTATCTAAAGGAGAATGAATCGTGACATCCCGACAGAATGGCCGCCGGCGCACCCGTGGCGTGGCTGTGCTCGTTGCCTCGATTTTGCTCATCATTGGCCTGATCGCCTGGATCGCGGTGGCGCACCAGAACGGTGCCGGAAGTGATTTTCGCGGTAGCGGCAACGGCGAAGAGGAAGTCGTAGAGATCCCCGAGGGCTCGAATATCTCCGCGCTTGGTCCAGAGCTTCAGGAACGCGGGATCGTCGCCTCCAACAAGGCGTTCCAGTCTGCTGCCGCGGCCGACCCGGACTCCGACAACATCCAGCCGGGCTTCTACCGCCTGGAGGGCGAGATGAGCGCGAAGAGCGCCGTTTCCGCGCTGCTCGACCCGAACAATAAGGTCACGCCCCTGCAGGTTTACGGCGGCGCGACGCTGATGGACATTCAGGTCGTCGGCGGCCAGACCCGCTACGGCATCCTGACCATGATCCAGGACGTGACCTGCGGTGGGAACGCCACCCACGATTGCGTGGACGTCGAGCGCCTGCAGCACGTCGCCGCTGAGGCGGACGCGGCAAGCCTCGGGGTGCCCGAGTGGGCCCGCGAGGTGGTCGACGGCCGCAAGGGCGACGCGAAGCGCCTTGAGGGCCTGATTGTGCCGGGCGAGTACATCATTGACCCGGGCGCGACCGCTGAGCAGATTCTCACCGACCTGGTGACCCGCTCGACCAAGGTGTACGAGTCCACCGATATCGAGGCGCGCTCCGAGAAGGTGGGGCTTAGCCCCTACGAGCTCGTCGTCGCTGCCTCCCTGGTCGAGCGTGAGGCTCCGGCCGGCGAGTTCGACAAGGTGGCACGAGTGATACTCAACCGCCTGGACAAGCCGATGCGTCTCGAGTTCGACTCCACGGTGAACTACGGGCTGGAGCAGGTTGAGGTCGCGACCACCGACGAGGACCGTGAGCGTGTGACCCCGTGGAACACCTACGCGATGGACGGGCTGCCGCAGACGCCGATCGCCTCGCCGTCGGTGGAGGCCATCGATGCGATGGAGCACCCGGCCGAGGGCAACTGGCTGTTCTTCGTCACCGTCGACAAGGACGGCACGACGGTGTTCAACGACACCTTCGAGCAGCACCAGGAAGACACTCGCCGCGCCATCGACTCCGGCGTGCTGGATTCGCGTCGCTAAGGAAAGTTGCTGATGGAGAAGGAAACAGGAGTGCCGCGCATCGTGCGGCACCGTGCGGCGGTGCTGGGCTCGCCAATCGCGCATTCGCTCTCGCCGGTGTTGCACCACGCAGGCTACAAGGCCGCCGAGCTGGACGATTGGGCCTATGAGCGGATTGAGTGCACCGCCGAGGAACTGCCGACCATCGTCGGTCAGGCTGCGCCGGAGTACCGTGGCTTCTCCGTCACCATGCCCGCAAAGTTCGCGGCGCTGGAGTTCGCCACCGAGGTCACGCAGCGCGCCCGCGCGATCGGCTCGGCCAACACGCTCGTGCGCACCAGCGAGGGCTGGCGCGCGGACAACACCGACTGCGAGGGCATCCACACCGCGCTTAAGGCGCTGCTTGGCGACGAACCGCCCACGCGTGCCCTGGTCATCGGCTCAGGTGGGACGGCTCGCCCGGCCCTGTGGGCGCTGCAGGAGCAGGGAGCGAGCGAAATCGTGGTGGTCAACCGCTCGGACCGCTCCGCTGAGGTGGCCGAGCTGGTCAGTGGGGTAGATACCCGTTTCGTTGACTATTCGGCGGACCTCTTCGAGCTCTCAGCATGGGCGGACGTGATCGTTTCGACCGTGCCAGCCGCTGGCGTGGAGCCGTACGCGCCACAGCTGGGGCATGCGCCGGTGCTGGACGTGATCTATGACCCGTGGCCGACCCCGCTGGCGGTGCGCGCGGCCTCGAACGGGTACCCCACCGTCGGCGGGCTGACCATGCTGGCCGGCCAGTCCTACTCGCAATTCGAACAGTTCACCGGCGTCGCCGCTCCGCGCACCGCGATGCGCGAGGCGCTGTTTGCGCATTGGGAGTCCATGCATGCAAACGATGGGCAAGACACGGGCCCAACGAGCGACTAGGCTTTGCCCCCATGGGGAATGGGGGACTTTGCATCTTCGCGTTGTGCACCTTTGCCGTTTGGAGCGCGGCGCTGTGTCTATACGATCTGCGGTGGCGAAGGCTACCGAATCCACTGACGGTGCCGCCCGCGCTTGCGTGCTTGTTCGTGTGCGTGGCCGCGCCGGGGTTTGCGTGGGGGCTGGTGTGGCCAGCACTGTACTTCGTGGCGGGGAGGGGGATAGGCGGCGGCGACGTCAAGCTCGCGGTCACTTTAGGGGTTGTGCTCATGGCGCTCGGCGGGCTCGGCGCAGTACTCGCTGCGGTGGCGCTTTCCGGAGCTGCGACGGTGGTGCTTGGACTCGCGCTGCGCCGGCCCAGGCTTGCGCACGGACCGCAAATGCTGGGTGCAGCCTGGGCGGTGGGAACGTTTGTTGGGCTAAACGGCTCAGTTTGAGCCAGCGTGTGAGACAATGCGTGCATGCTTCGTTGGACAACCGCTGGGGAATCCCATGGACAGGCGCTCATCGCGCTGATTGAGAACATGCCCGCAGGTGTACCGATCACCGAAGAGGAGATCGCTCACCACCTCGCGCGCCGTCGGCTGGGGTACGGCCGCGGCGCGCGCATGAAGTTTGAGGCCGACGCGCTCACGCTGCTCACCGGCATCCTGCACGGCCGCACGCTGGGCAGCCCAATTGCCATCCAGATTGGGAACTCGGAGTGGCCGAAGTGGACCACGATCATGTCGCCGCACCCGTTGGATATGGACGACCCGGAGGTGGCGAAGGCCATGTCCTCTGGGCGCGGCGCGAAGCTGACCCGCCCGCGGCCTGGCCACGCGGATTTCGCGGGCATGCTCAAGTACGGTTTCGACTCGGCACGCCCGGTGCTCGAACGCTCTTCAGCCCGTGAGACAGCGGCAAGGGTCGCGGCTGCCGCCGTGGCGCGTTCCTTCCTGCGCGAGACGCTCGGGGTGGAGGTCTTTTCGCACGTAATCTCGATCGGGGAGTCGACACCCGCTGCGGGAGACCTTCCCACCTTTGCAGACATTGAGGCCATTGATGCCTCGCCGGTCCGCGCCTTCGATTCGGAAGCGGAGGCCTCGATGATCTCGTGCATCGAGGATGCGAAGAAGTCTGGCGACACGCTTGGCGGCGTCGTCGAGGTCATTGTCGACGGCCTGCCGATCGGGCTGGGCTCGCACATTTCTGGCGAGCACCGCCTGGATGCCCAGCTGGCCGGCGCGCTGATGGGTATCCAGTCGGTAAAGGGCGTGGAGATCGGCGACGGTTTCGAGGAGGCGCGCAGGCGCGGTTCGGCCGCGCATGATGAGATGGTGCGCGACGAGACGGGCGTGCACCGCTTGACCAACCGCGCCGGCGGCCTGGAAGGCGGCATGACCAATGGCGAACAGTTGCGCGTCCGTGCGGGTCTGAAGCCGATTTCCACGGTGCCGCGCGCGCTGAAGACCGTGGACATGCGCAGCGGTGAGCCGGCGACGGGCATCCACCAGCGCTCGGACGTGTGCGCGGTGCCTGCCGGTGGCGTTGTCGCCGAGGCGATGGTGGCGCTCGTGCTCGCCCGCGCGGTGTTGGAGAAGTTCGGCGGCGACAGCTTGGAGGAGACCAAGCGTAACGTCGAGGCGTACAAGGGAGCAGTCGAGCGTCGATTAGCTTTCGTGCAAAACGGGGCGGAAGAAGGGCAGTAGCGATGACGCACACAGAGCGTGGCGGGACCACGGTGCCGGAAGACGCACAAGCGAATTCAGCGGTCGTCGCATCGGCGCCGCGCGTCGTGCTTGTCGGCCCGCCGGGTGCTGGCAAGTCCACCATTGGCAGGCGCATCGCGAGCGCGCTGAACTTGCCGATCGTGGATAGTGACCTGCTGATCGAGCAGGCGCATGGCAAGGCCTGCGGCGAGATCTTCAGTGAGCTCGGGGAGGAGCGATTCCGCGAGCTGGAAGCCGAGTGCGTGGCCCAGGCGCTGGCCACCGGCGGGGTTGTCAGCCTCGGCGGCGGTGCCGTGCTCACCCCGTCGACGCGCCAGCTGTTGCAGCGTCACACCGTGGTGTGGATCGATGTGACTGTGGAAGAGGGCATCCGCCGTACCGCGGGTTCGACGTCGCGCCCGGTCCTGCAGGCCGATGACCCGGCGCAGCACTACCGCGACCTGCTGGCCACGCGCGAGCCTTTCTACCGCGAGGTTGCCAACTACCGGGTGCGGACGGATTCCCGGCCGCCGCAGCGTGTGGTGGCCGAGGTGCTCAGCATCATCGATTCAACCGAGGAATAGTTTTTACCCACCCAAGGAGCAACCATGGCCACAGTGCAGGTAACTGGAGCAGACCCGTACACGATCCACATCGGGTATGACACCATTCGCGACGTTGCGGGGCGGGTGAAAGAAATCGGCGCGCGCAAGGCAGCAATCGTGCACCAAGGAACGCTGCAGGCGGTGGCGCGTTCCATCGCGCAAGACCTTGAAGGCGAAGGCCTTACCGCAGTGCTGGCACCGATCCCGGACGCGGAGGCGGGCAAGTCGCTGGAGACCGCAAGCGCGCTCTGGGATCTGGTCGGAGAACAGGGCTTTTCCCGCCAGGACGTGATCATCGGTCTGGGCGGCGGCGCGGCCACAGACATCGCCGGCTTCATCGCCGCGACGTGGATGCGCGGCATTCAGGTCATCCAGGTGCCGACCACCCTTTTGGCCATGGTGGATGCCGCGGTCGGTGGCAAGACCGGCATCAACACCTCGGTGGGCAAGAACCTTGTCGGCGCGTTCCACGAGCCGGATTCGGTGTTCATCGACCTCGAGCGCATTTACACCCTGCCCCAGGAGGAGATCGTCTCCGGGTCCGCCGAGCTAGTCAAGACCGGTTTTATTGCCGACCCGAAGATTTTGGAGCTGTACCGCGCCGGCGCGGACGCGCACTGGGCGGAGCTGGTCGAGCGCTCCGTGGCAGTCAAGGCCGCCGTCGTCAGCCGCGACCTCAAAGAGTCGGGCCTGCGTGAAATCCTCAATTACGGGCACACACTCGGCCACGCTATTGAGCGCCGCGAGAACTACACCTGGCGCCACGGCAACGCGGTGGGTGTGGGCATGATGTTCGCCGCTCACTTGGCGCACAATCGCGGGCTTATCGACGACTCCCTGCTCGCCCTCCACCACGAGGTGCTCACCGCAGTCGGCCTCCCAACCACCTACGAAGCGGGCGCTTTCGATGAGCTGTACGAGGCGATGACGCACGATAAGAAGAACCGCGACGGACAGATCCGCTTCGTGGTGCTGAACAAGCTTGGCTCGTGTACCCGTCTGGAGGACGCAACGTTCGAGGAAATGCGCGCGGCCTACGACGCGATTGCGGAGTAGCGCGCCCACACACGGGGCAAGTCTTCTAGGAAGGACGTAAAAGCAATGAAGATTCTGGTGCTCAACGGGCCAAACTTGAACCGGCTGGGCAAGCGCCAGCCGGAGATCTACGGGCACGCAACGCTCGAAGACGTGGAGCGCCAGCTTCAGGCGCGCGCGGCGGAGCTCGATGTGGAGGTTGAGCTGCGCCAGACGAACCACGAGGGCGAGATGCTCGAGTGGGTACACGAGGCGGCAGAGGCGGGCCTGCCCGTCATTATCAACCCCGGCGGCTGGACCCATACCTCGGTGGCGCTGCGCGACGCGCTGGTGGAGCTGACCGACGCCCACGGCTTCATCGAGCTGCACATTTCCAACGTGCACGCCCGCGAGCCTTTCCGGCAGCACTCGTACCTGTCACCCATCGCCAAGGGCGTGATCGCCGGGCTGGGCACGCAGGGCTACCTGCTCGCACTTGAATACTTTGCACAGACCGAAGGTTAGTTTGGAGGAACACATGTCACTGGCTGATACTCGTTTTGAAACGCGGCGTCGGAAGCTTGCTTCCGCACTGGCTGCGAAGCGGATCGACGACGTGCTGATCACGCACATCACGCACGTGCGCTACCTTTCGGGTTTTAGCGGCTCCAACGGTGCGCTGCTGGTGTCGAAGGATCGCACGGCAAAGATCGCCACGGATGGGCGCTACACTACTCAGATTGGTGAGGAAGTGCCCGACATTCCCGCGACCATTACCCGCAAAGTGGCCGAGGAGCTGCTGACGCAGGTGGTTGAGGGGCACCGCGTGGGCTTCGAGGCGGATTACCTCAGCGTGAGCCAGCTCGAGGTGCTGAAGAAGGCATGCCCCGAAGACGTCACGCTGGTGCCGGTGTCCGGTGCGGTGGAAGATATCCGCCTGACCAAGGACGGCCTCGAGCTGCACCGCCTGGAGGAGGCCGCAGCGCTCGCGACTGAGGCGCTCGAGCAGCTTGTCGACGCCGGCGAGCTCGCCGCAGGCCGCAGCGAGCGCGACATTGCCGCAGACCTGGAGTACCGCATGCGCCAGCTCGGCGCGGAGCGTCCCAGCTTTGACACGATTGTCGCCTCCGGGCCCAACTCTGCGAAGCCGCACCACGGCGCAAGCGAGCGCATCGTGCAGGAAGGCGAGCTGGTAACCATCGACTTTGGCATGCACCGCCTCGGGTTCAACTCCGATATGACCCGCACCTTTGCCATTGGCGAGCCGAACGACTTCCTGCGCGAGATCTACGAGGTCACGCTGGAGTCCCAGCAGGCGGGTGTGCGTGCTTCGGTCGCGGGTGCCAAGCTTGTCGACGTCGACGCGGCCTGCCGCACCGTGATCGAAGAGGCAGGGTACGGGGAGTACTTCGTACACTCCACTGGTCACGGCGTGGGCCTTGACGTTCACGAGGCTCCCTACGCCTCGACGACGGGCAAGGGCGAGTTGCGCGAAGCGATGACGCTGACCATCGAGCCGGGTATCTACGTGCCTGGCAAGGGCGGGGTGCGTATTGAGGACACGCTAATTATCACCTCTGGGGCACCGAAGGTGATCACGCAGTACCCTAAGGAACTGACTGTGCTGTAGCATTGTTGTGTTTGCACACGCTTTGCTGAAGTTTTCAGCGGCACTTTCATGAAGAAGTAGAGGAAAGGTTTCACGTGGCAACTACCGCCGATTTTAAGAACGGGCTCGTACTCAAGAACGAGGGCAAGCTCCAGCAGATCATTGAGTTTCAGCACGTCAAGCCAGGCAAGGGCCCTGCGTTCGTGCGCACCAAGCTCAAGGACGTCGTCACCGGCAAGACCGTGGACAAGACGTGGAACGCTGGTGTGAAGGTAGAGACCGCGAACGTTGACCGCCGCGACATGACCTACCTGTACAACGACGGCACCGCCTACGTCGTGATGGACGATAAGACCTACGAGCAGTTTGAGCTGCCGGCCGAAAAGTTCGGCGAAGCGGCGCGTTTCCTGCTGGAGAACATGCGAGTGCAGGTTTCCTTCCACGAGGGTGAGGCGCTGTTCGCCGAGCTGCCGATCTCGGTGGACCTGAAGATCGAGCACACCGAGCCGGGCCTGCAGGGCGACCGTTCCTCCGGTGGCACCAAGCCGGCAACGCTGGAGACCGGTGCGGAGATCCAGGTGCCGCTGTTCTTGGAAACCGGCAACGTGGTCAAGGTAGACACCCGCACGGGTGAGTACCTCTCCCGCGTGAGCAACTAATGGCGGACTTTAAACGCCACGGAGCCCGGTACCGCGCACGTCGTCGCGCGGTAGACATCCTCTTTGAGGCGGAAACACGCGACGTTGATCCGGTCGCCATTGTTGAAGACCGCGTCGAACTTGCGAAAAACCCGCAGAACTCGGTCGCGCCCGTCGCCGAGTACACGCAGCAGATCGTGGCTGGTGCCGCTGAGCAACTCGACGACCTGGATGACGCGATTGAGCGCTTCTTGGTCGACGATTGGGAGCTGTCCCGCCTGCCCGCGGTGGATCGTCAAATCCTGCGCGTGTGCGCCTGGGAGATCATGTTCAACGACGCGGTCGACGCGCCGATCTCCATCAAGGAGGGCGTGGAAATGGCCGCGGAGTATTCCGCCGCGCAGGCTGCGCCCTACATCAATGTGGTGCTCGACGGTATCGCGCAGCGCGGCCTCCCGGAGGCCCCCTTCGCGGAGGAGGACGCTACGCTTGTCGAGGCAGAGCCCGGCGAGACCCCAGCTCCAGCCCAAAGCGCAGATGACGCGCAGCGGCTGGTGACCGAGACGGTGGCCGAGGCCGCTGTCCCGACTGAAATGAGCCCGCAAGAACCCTAAGACACCGCAAGGACACACCCAATGGCAAAGGTTTCTATCGAAGAGGCGCAGGCTTTCAAAGTCGGCCCGGATTTCCAGATCGACGATGTGGACACGGCAGCCACCCCGGGCGTCAAAGACGTCGGGGAGGCTTTCGAAAAGTTCGACGATGAGCTCGGCGTGCTCCAGAAGAAGCTCTACGCCAATGGACGCGCGGGCACGCCGGGGACCGGCTCGGTGCTCTTAGTGCTCCAGGGGATGGATACTGCGGGCAAGGGCGGGATCATTCGCCACGTCATCGGCGGGACGATGGATCTGCAGGGCGTGCACATCAAGGCTTTCGGCGCGCCGACTGAAGAGGAGGCCGAGCACGACTTTTTGTGGCGGATTGCTCCGCACCTGCCGGAGCCGGGACAGATCAGCGTGTTCGACCGCTCTCACTACGAGGACGTGTTGGTGCAGCGGGTCAAGCAGATGGCACCGCCGGAGGAGATCGAGCGCCGCTACGGCGCGATCGTGGACTTTGAGCAGAAGGCTGCGGCAAACGGCACGAAGATCATCAAGGTGATGCCGCATATCTCGCGCGAGTTTCAGGCGGAAAACCTGCGCGAGCGCATCGAGAATCCGGAGAAGCACTGGAAGTACAACCCAGGCGACATCGATGACCGGAAGTTGTGGACGCAGTACATGGCCGCGTATCAGATCGCGTTGACGCGCACGTCGACAGATACTGCGCCGTGGTACTGCATTCCCTCTGACAATAAGAAGTACTGCCGCACCGTGGTCAAGACGCTGCTTGTCGACGCGCTCAAGCAACTCGATCCACAGTGGCCCGCCGCCGACTTTGACCCGGCGACGGAGCTTGCGCGGCTAGAGAACTCTTAGCTCTCCGTTTTCTGGGCGGCCTCGCGGGCCGAGGTGATTTCCTCAATCAAGGCATGCATCGCGTCCTGGCCGCGCATCAGCCCGTCGAGGCTGCGCTTGAGGGCGCTCGAGAGCTGCTCGTCGGTCATGCCGGCGGCGACCTGGTTCTCGGACTCCGTGCGGATGATCAGTGTGTCCGCCTTGTTGACAACAAGCGCGCGAGCATCCAGGAAAGAAGAGTTGACCTGGTTAGCAGCCAGGTACACGGTGGGGTCCGGGGTATCAGACGGCGTTTCGGTTGCGGCGTCGGCGCGCGCGATGAGCACCGAGTCCAGCAGGACGAACAGCACGTTGTAGCCGTTGATGTTGGCGTGCGCGGCGCGTCCGGAGGCATCGGTCTGCACGGTGACGTCGAGGCCTGCGAGTGCGTCGGCGACGCGGTCGATGGTGACCAGTTGTGTTGTATTAGTGCTCATCGTGCGGATCCTCCCAAGTGACGAGGGTGGGGAATGAAGTGGCCAAGAAGTCGAAGGCCTGAAGCGTGGTGTCGATCGAGCTCATGATGAACGCACCGAGCTGGTTGTAGGATGCGCCGTGCGTGATGTCGAGCGTGCGGATCGCGCTAATCGCCAGGTGGTCTTCGCCCTGCTCGAAGAAGCGCAGGGTGGGCGCGAAGTGCGTCTGGTTGTGCTCGTTGGTGGCAAGCAGGATATGCGAGGCCATGTCCTTTGGAATCTTGCCGCGCCACAGCGACTCGAAGATGAGGTGGTCGCTGTCAAAGGCAACCACGATGGCGGCGTTGATGAAGCCGGAGCGCACCGTGCCGTCCTCGACGCGGTGCTCGAGGCCTTCGGCGCTGAAGATTTCGGCGACGGCCTCTGGGGTCACTTCTTTGGGCTCGTTGTTGGAGTCAGCCTGCGCTGCGGCATTGACCTCGGCGACGGTCTCCGCGTCCGGGGCGCTTGGAAGCTCGGCCCCGTCCGCAGCTGACTGGGACGCGTTTGGGGGTGTCGTATTGTTGCTACTCACACAGACGACTGTACCTGCCACGCTTCGCCACGGGAGTAAGGCATAAGTGCTAAAATGCTGGGCAGTCTCAACAATCTTTCAGACCGGGACTCGGCCCGCAGCACGCGGGTTTTGCACAAGCATCCTTTAAATTCCGCACTGTGAGGCGGGGAAGGAGGCGAGATGAGTGGAGATACCCGCACGACGGTGGAGCTGCTGAGCGCAGACGACGTCGCGCGCACGATCGCACGCATTGCGCACCAGATAATTGAAAAGACGGCGCTGGACACGGCATCGCAAGATGGCACCGCGCCCGTGCAGCTGCTCGGTATTCCCTCCGGGGGCGTGCCCTTGGCGCAGCGCATCGCGGCGGCTATTGAGGAATTCTCCGGGGTGAGCGTGCCCGTCGGCAGCTTAGATGTCACCCTGTACCGCGATGATTTGCGCGACAAACCGCACCGCGCGCTGCGCCCGACCAGCATTCCGGCACCGCTCGACGGGGCGACGGTGGTGCTCGTCGATGACGTGCTGTACTCGGGGCGCACGATCCGTGCCGCCCTGGACTCGCTGCGCGACATCGGGAGGCCAGCAACGATTCAGCTTGCCGTGCTGGTTGACCGCGGGCACCGCCAGCTGCCCATCCGCGCGGACTATGTGGGCAAGAACATCCCGACCGCGTTGAGCGAGGACGTGACCGTCACGCTCACTCCGATCGACGCCGTTGACGCGGTCACGCTGCACCGGGAGGCATAAGAGATGAAGCACCTCATTGATATTGCAGACCTAAGCCGGGACGAGGCCCTCGCCATCATGGATGAGGCCGACCGCTTCAAGGAGGCC
This sequence comes from Corynebacterium imitans, assembly GCF_000739455.1. Taxonomy (NCBI): domain Bacteria; kingdom Bacillati; phylum Actinomycetota; class Actinomycetes; order Mycobacteriales; family Corynebacteriaceae; genus Corynebacterium; species Corynebacterium imitans. The sequence continues at coordinate 1,424,765 of NZ_CP009211.1, read as the reverse complement.
TTGGACGGCCGCGAGATCAAGAAGCTGCCCACGCTGCGGGGCCGCACCATCTTCACCCTGTTCTACGAGAACTCCACTCGCACCCGTTCGTCCTTCGAGACCGCGGGCAAATGGATGAGCGCGGACGTGATCAACATCTCCGCCTCGAGTTCCTCGGTAAAGAAGGGCGAGTCGCTCAAAGATACGGCGCAGACGGTCGAGGCCGTCGGCGCGGATGCGATCGTGGTGCGCCACCCGGCGTCGGGAGCCGCGCAGCTGCTGAAGCAGTGGTTGCCGGGTACCTCGATCATTAACGCAGGCGACGGCAAGCACCAGCACCCCACGCAGGCGTTGCTGGACGCGGTGACGATGCGTCAGCGGATCGGCGAGATCGCCGGGCGCAAGGTGGTCATCGTGGGCGACATCGTGCACTCGCGCGTGGCGCGCTCGAACGTTGATCTGCTCCACCTGTTGGGGGCGGAGGTCGTGCTCGTGGCTCCACCGACGCTGCTGCCCACCGGGGTGGAGCACTGGCCGGCGCGCGTGGCCTATGACCTGGACGCCGAGATCGCGGATGCGGACGTGGTGATGATGCTGCGCGTGCAGGCCGAGCGCATGCACGGCGGGTTTTTCCCCTCGCACCGCGAGTACGCCACCCTCTACGGCTTGAGCGCGCAGCGCGCCAACCGGATGAAGGAAGGTGCGATCATCATGCACCCGGGCCCGATGTTGCGCGGGATGGAAATTAACTTTGCTGTTGCGGAGCGAGACAACACCGCGGTACTGCAGCAGGTCTCTAACGGTGTGTACACCCGCATGGCGGTGCTGTTTACGCTGCTTGTGGGAGAGGAAGAGTAAATGGGAAAGTTCGTAATCAAAAACGTCCGTCCCTACGGTGAGGACGAGGTGCAGCTGCTTATCGACGGCGGCGTGATCCAAGCCATCGGCAAAGACCTCGGCCTCGACGAGACAGATGAGTCCTTCGAGGTCATCGACGCCGGCGGCAAGGTGTTGCTGCCGGGCCTGGTGGATATGCACGTCCACCTGCGCGAGCCGGGCCGCGAGGACACAGAAACCATCGCCACCGGCTCCGATGCGGCAGCCAAGGGCGGCTTTACCGCCGTGTTCACCATGGCGAACACGAGCCCCGTGATCGACCAGCCCTTCCTCGCCGACGCGGTGTGGGAGAAGGGCCAGGCCTACGGCAAGTGCGACGTCTACCCGGTTGGCGCGATCACCCAGAACCTGGAAGGCAAGCAGCTCAGCGAGATCGGGCTGATGAGCCAGGGCCACGTCCGTATGTTTTCTGATGACGGCAAGTGCGTCAACGACCCGCAGGTGATGCGCCGCGCGGTCGAGTACGCGAAGGCCTATGACGTGCTGCTCGCTCAACATGCCGAGGACCACCGCATGACCGCGGACGCGGTCGCCCACGAGGGCGAGACCGCAGCCCGGCTCGGCCTGGGTGGGTGGCCGCGAGTGGCGGAGGAATCCGTCGTCGCCCGCGACGTGATCATGACCCGTGACTACGGTGGCCGTCTGCACATCTGCCACGCCTCGACCGAGGGCACAGTTGAGTTGCTGCGCTGGGCTAAGGAGCAGGGCATCAACGTCAGCGCCGAGGCGACTCCGCACCACCTGCTGCTTACCGACGAGAAACTCGAGACCTACGACGGCGTCTACCGCGTCAACCCGCCGCTGCGCGAGCAGCGCGACACTATCGCGCTGCGAGATGCGTTGCTTGACGGCACGATCGACGTGGTGGCCACCGACCACGCCCCGCACGGCTCCGAGGACAAGTGCGTGGAGTTCGAGCACGCCAAGCCCGGCATGCTGGGCCTGGAGACTTCGCTGCCGATCATCGCGCAGGTCTTCGTGGAGTCTGGCCTCGCGGACTGGCGCTTCGTGGCGAAGGTGATGAGCGAGCGCCCCGCAGAGATCCTGCGCCTCGAAGATCAGGGTCGCCCGATCGCGGAAGGGGAGCCGGCCAACTTGGTGCTCGTCGACCCGGGCGCGGCGTGGACCGTCGAGGGCGACAAGCTGCGCTCCAAGGCGTCGAACACCCCGTACGAGGGCACGGAGTTTGCCACCAGCATCGCGTTGACCATGCTGCGCGGCGAGGTCACCTACCGGGCCGACGAGACTGAGACCGAAACGACTACCACCAGCACGAAGTAATTTTTCAAAGGAAGCAACCATGACTGAATCTCGAATCCCTGCGGCCCTCGTGCTTGGCGACGGTCACGTTTACCGCGGCTACGCCTTCGGCGCAGTCGAGCCCGACAGCGACATCGACCCTGTCTACGGGGAAGCCGTGTTTACCACCGGCATGACCGGCTACCAGGAGACCATGACGGATCCCTCGTACCACCGCCAGATCGTGGTGATGACGGCACCGCAGATCGGCAACACCGGCTGGAACGACGAGGACAACGAGTCCCGCGACGGCCGCATCTGGGTCGCCGGCCTGATCGTGCGCGACCTTTCCAAGCGCGTATCGAATTGGCGCGCCGAGCGCTCGCTGGAAGAGGAGATGCGCGCCCAGGGCATCGTGGGCATCTCCGGCATTGATACGCGTAGCGTGGTGCGTCACCTGCGCAACGAGGGGTCTGCGCCAGCGGGCCTGTTCGTGGGCGAGGCGTCGCAAAGCGATGTCCAAGACTTGGTGGCGAAGGTGAACGAACAGCCGACCATGGCTGGGGCCGACCTCTCTGCCCAGGTGAGCACCGATTCGCCCTACACCATTGAGGCGGTAGGGGAGAAGCGCTACACCGTCGTGGCCTACGACATGGGGATCAAGACGGCCACTCCGAACCACCTGGCCCAGCGCGGGGTGGAAACCATCGTTGTGCCGGCGAACACCGCTTACGAGGACATTCTGCAGTACAAGCCGGACGGCGTGTTCATCTCCAACGGTCCGGGCGACCCGGCGACCGCGGACGAGATGGTTGCGATTACCCGGAAGATCATCCACAAGAAGCTGCCGCTGTTTGGCATCTGCTTTGGCAACCAGATCCTCGGACGCGCGCTCGGGCTTGACACCTACAAGCTGAAGTTCGGCCACCGCGGCGTCAACGTCCCGGTGAAGAATCACCTGACCTCCAAGATCGACATCACCAGCCAAAACCACGGCTTCGCGCTCGCCGCCCCCGAGGGCATCGGTGCCGGCGAGACCTTCGACACCGAGTTCGGCCCGGCCGTGATCACCCACACCTGCCTCAACGACGACGTCGTCGAGGGCGTGGCGCTGGAGAACGGGATGGCGTACTCGGTGCAGTTCCACCCGGAGTCGGCCGCCGGCCCGCACGACGCGAACCCGCTTTTCGACCAGTTCATCGCGCTGATGGACGAGCACAGCCCGAACGCAAAGTAACCAGGAAAAACGAAAGTACTAGGGAGTATCACCGATGAAACGAGAAGACATCAACCACGTCCTGGTTATTGGCTCCGGACCGATTGTGATCGGTCAAGCCTGCGAGTTTGACTACTCGGGCACCCAGGCGTGCCGCGTCCTCAAGGAAGAGGGGCTGCGGGTCACCCTAATTAACTCGAACCCGGCAACCATCATGACGGACCCGGAATTTGCCGACCACACCTACGTCGAGCCGATCGAGCCGCACTACATCGACATGATTCTGGAGAAGGAGGCGGAGCAGGGCAACCCTGTCGACGCCATCCTGGCAACGCTTGGCGGCCAGACCGCGCTGAACGCCGCGATCCAGCTGGATCGCCAGGGCATCCTGGCTAAGCACGGGGTCGAGCTCATCGGCGCGAACATCGACGCCATCGAGCGCGGCGAGGACCGCCAGAAGTTCAAGGACATCGTGGAAAAGATCGGCGGCGAGTCCGCCCGTTCCCGTGTCTGCTACACCATGGACGAGGTCCACGAGACGGTCGAAGAGCTCGGCCTGCCGGTCGTCGTGCGCCCGTCGTTTACCATGGGCGGGCTGGGCTCCGGCCTGGCCTTTACGATGGAGGACCTCGACCGCATCGCCGGCGGCGGTCTGGAGGCCAGCCCCGAGGCGAACGTGCTCATCGAGGAGTCCATCCTGGGCTGGAAGGAGTTCGAGCTCGAGCTCATGCGCGACGGCGACGACAACGTCGTGGTCATTGCCTCGATCGAAAACGTCGACGCGCTCGGTGTGCACACCGGCGACTCCGTCACCGTGGCCCCCGCACTGACCCTGACGGATCGCGAGTACCAGACCATGCGCGACCAGGGCATCGCCATTATCCGCGAGGTGGGCGTGGACACCGGCGGGTGCAACATCCAGTTCGCGGTCAACCCGGAAGACGGGCGCATCATCACCATTGAGATGAACCCGCGCGTGTCGCGCTCCTCGGCGCTGGCATCGAAGGCCACCGGCTTCCCGATCGCCAAGATCGCCTCCAAGCTGGCGATCGGCTACACGCTCGACGAGATCACCAACGACATCACCGGTGTCACGCCTGCGGCCTTCGAGCCGACGCTGGACTACGTGATTGTGAAGATGCCGCGCTTTGCCTTCGAGAAGTTCCCGGGCAGCGACGACACGCTCGGCACCTCAATGAAGGCGGTTGGCGAGGCCATGGGCATCGGCCGCAACTACATCCAGGGCCTGAACAAGGTCATGCGCTCGATGGAGGACAAGCCGAACGGCTTCTGGACTCGCCCGGACGAGTACTTCGCCGAGGGCCGTGAGAACGACGTGGCCGCAGTGCTCGAGGACCTCAAGGTCCCGACGGACAAGCGCATGTACGACGTCGAGCTCGCCCTGCGCCTCGGCGCCAGCGTCGATGAGGTGCACGAGGCTAGCGGCATCGACCCCTGGTTCCTCGCCGAGCTGCAGGCGCTCGTGGAGTTCCGCCAGCAGCTTCTCGACGCCCCCGTGCTCGACGCCGAACTCCTCCGCGAAGCCAAGGCTTATGGGCTCTCCGACGCCCAGATCGCGGCGCTGCGGCCGGAGCTGGCAGGCGAGGACGGCGTGCGTTCCCTGCGCTGGTCGCTGGGCATCCACCCCGTGTTCAAGACCGTCGATACCTGCGCTGGCGAGTTTGAGGCGCAGACGCCGTACCACTACTCGGCCTACGAGATGGACCCGAATGCCGAGAACGAGGTGGCCGAGACCGGCCGCGAGAAGGTCATCATTTTGGGCTCCGGCCCGAACCGCATTGGCCAGGGCATCGAGTTCGACTACTCCTGCGTCCACGCCGCGCTCGAGCTGTCCCGCATCGGCTACGAGACGGTGATGGTCAACTGCAACCCGGAGACCGTCTCCACCGACTACGACACGGCGGACCGCCTCTACTTCGAACCGCTGACCTTCGAGGATGTCATGGAGATCTACCGCGCCGAGTCCGCCTCGGGCACGGTGGCAGGCGTCATCGTGCAGCTGGGCGGCCAGACCCCGCTGGGCCTGGCGCAGCGGCTTGCCGACGCGGGCGTGCCCGTGGTTGGCACGACCCCGGAAGCGATTGACTCGGCGGAGGATCGCGGCGAGTTCGGCGACGTGCTCGAGGCAGCGAACCTGCCGGCACCGGCCTACGGCACTGCGACCTCGTTTGAGGAGGCACGCGAGGTGGCGGCTGGGATCGGCTACCCGGTGCTGGTGCGCCCGTCTTACGTGCTCGGCGGGCGCGGCATGGAGATCGTCTACGACGAGGCCAGCCTGCACGACTACATCGACCGCGCGACCGAGCTGTCGCCGGACCACCCGGTGCTGGTCGACCGCTTCCTGGATTCCGCGATTGAGATCGACGTCGACGTGCTCTGCGACGGCGAGGAGGTTTACCTCGGCGGCGTGATGGAGCACATCGAGGAGGCCGGTATTCACTCCGGTGACTCCGGTTGTGCCCTGCCGCCGATGACCATTGGCCCGGAGGATATCGCGCAGGTCCGCCGCTCAGCGGAGGCGCTTGCGCACGGCATCGGTGTCAAAGGCCTGATGAACGTCCAGTTCGCGCTGAAGGACGACATCCTCTACGTCATCGAGGCGAACCCGCGTGCCTCCCGCACGGTGCCGTTCGTGTCCAAGGCCACGGGCGTGCACCTGGCGAAGGCCGCCGCCCGCATCATGATGGGTGCCACCCTTGCCGAGCTGCGCGAGGAGGGCCTCATCCCGACCGACTACGACGGCGGGTCCCTGCCGCTCGACCACCCGATCGCGGTGAAGGAGGCGGTACTGCCGTTTACCCGCTTCCGCCGCCCCGACGGCTCGCTGCTCGATACGATCCTTGGGCCTGAGATGAAATCGACGGGCGAGGTGATGGGCCTTGCCCCGTCCTTCGGTGTGGCCTACGCCAAGGCAGAGGTTGCGGCCTTTGGCCCGCTGCCGACGGAGGGCACGGTGTTCGTTTCCGTCGCTAACCGCGACAAGCGCACACTGATCTTCCCGATCCAGCGCCTGTCCACCATGGGCTTCAAGATTGTGGCGACCGCAGGTACCGCGCAGATGCTGCGCCGCAACGGCATTGCCTGCGAGACCGCGCTGAAGGCGTCGGAGGTGCGCGAGGGCGGCGAGGGGACCTCGATCGTCGACCGCATCAGCGAAGGCGAGATCGACCTGATTCTCAACACCCCGGCCGGGTCCTCCGGCGCACGTCACGACGGCTACGACATCCGCGCCGCCGCCGTGGTCGCAGGTGTGCCGATCATGACGACGGTGCAGGGCGTGACCGCGGCCGTGCAGGGCATCGAGGCCATCCGCGGCAATGAGATCACGGTGACCAGCCTGCAGGAGCTGGAGCACGCAGGCGAGGAAGCGAAGGCTTAAGGCCATGGCGCAGAGTGTGGACACCGAGCCCGGCTTCGGACAGCGGCTTGTCGACGCCGGTACGCATCACGGCAGGCTGTGCGTAGGCATCGACCCGCACGCGGGCCTGCTTGAGCAGTGGGGCCTAAGCGACAGCGTGGAGGGACTGCGCGAGTTCTCCCGCATCTGCGTGGAGGCCTTCGCAGGCCACGTCGCGCTGGTCAAACCGCAGGTGGCGTTCTTCGAGCGCTTCGGCTCCCGTGGCTTCGCGGTGCTGGAGGAGACGCTCGCCGCGCTGCGCGAGCGCGACACGCTCGTGGTGGCGGACGCGAAGCGCGGCGATATCGGTTCGACCATGGCCGGCTACGCCGACGCCTGGCTCGCGCCAGGCTCGCCGCTCGAAGCCGACGCGGTAACGCTGACGCCGTACCTCGGCGTCGGCTCGCTCGACCCAGCGATCGAGCTGGCGGCCGCCCACGGCAAGGGTGTGTTCGTCATGTCGGCGAACTCCAACCCGGAGGCGGAGGCCTTCCAGAGCTCGCTGATAGGGGAGCGCACGGTGGCCCAGTACATGGTCGACGGGTGCGCGGCCTACAACGACGGCGCTGGTGTTGGTCACGTTGGCGTCGTGGTTGGGGCGACGGTGCAGAATCCACCCGTGCTCGAGCACCTCAACGCACCGGTCCTCATGCCAGGCGTCGGTGCGCAGGGCGCGACGATGAAGGACGTAGCTCGAATTGCCGGCGCGCAGGCACAGCTGGTGTTTCCGAACGTGTCGCGCTCCGTGTTGAAGGCTGGGCCGGACGTGGATGAACTGCGGAAACAGGCGCGCGACCTGGCAAAATAGGGTTTTTGGCGAGGGCGTTTGCGCTTTTCGCTAAAAAGCCTGGTAGTTTAGTTCCGTCAAAGCGTTGACGTGGCGAAATACCGTGCGGTGCGCGGGATGAGCCGCGGTGCCTTTCCCGGCACGTCATCAACGCGGCGGAATTAACCCAGTGCTACACTTAGCCAGAACTGAGAGTTGCAGCGGTGGTATTTTGGCTGATGTCTTCGGCCTGCTACCGTGTTGCACTCTTGGAACGACGGTTTAGGTAGGACTGGACCGAAACGTACTACTACTTTATGGAGGAACCAGTGGCACTTCCACAGTTGACTGATGAGCAGCGCAAGGCAGCACTTGCAAAGGCAGCCGAGGCACGCAAGCAGCGTGCTGAGCTGAAGGCTTCCCTCAAGCGCGGCGACACCAACCTCAAGGACGTGCTCGCGAAGGCTGAGTCCGACGAGATCATCGGCAAGACCAAGGTCTCCGCACTGCTCGAAGCAATGCCGAAGGTGGGCAAGGTCAAGGCCCGCGAGATCATGGAAGAGCTGGAGATCGCACAGACCCGCCGCCTGCGCGGCCTGGGTGAGCGTCAGCGTCGTGCGCTGCTCGAGCGCTTCGGTTTCTCCGAGGACTAAACCATGACTGAGGTATCGCCGCGAGGCAGGCTGGTCGTGCTGGCCGGCCCCTCCGCTGTAGGTAAGTCGACAGTGGTGCACAGGCTTGTGAGCGATGTCCCTGATCTGTACTTCTCCGTCTCCATGACCACCCGGGCACCGCGCCCGGGTGAGGTCGACGGGGAAGACTACTTCTTTGTCAGTGCTGATGACTTCCAGCGCCGCATTGATGCAGGCGAGATGCTGGAGTGGGCCGACATTCATGGCGGATTGCAGCGCTCCGGTACACCGGCCGGCCCGGTGCAGGAGGCGCTTGACGCGGGCCGTCCCGTGCTGGTGGAAGTAGACCTCGCAGGCGCGCGCAACATTAAGCGGCTGATGCCAGAGGCGTCGACTGTCTTTTTGGCCCCGCCTTCGTGGGAGATTCTGGTGCAGCGTCTCTCCGGCCGAGGCACAGAGACGGAAGAAGTGATCCAGCGTCGTTTGCTTACCGCACGTGAAGAGCTCAACGCACAGCACGAGTTCGACGATGTAGTGGTCAACGATGATGTGGACACCGCCGTCGCGGCTATCGCCAGCATCCTGATGAACAGCACGAACAACGAGACAAACGAGTAGGTTTTAGTGAGCAACATTACTGAGGATCAGTCGCAGGTCACCGCGGATTCGCCGGAGCAGAAGACCTACGACACCCCGCAAGGTATTACCGCGCCCCCGATCGATGAGCTGCTGACGAAGGTGTCGTCCAAGTACGCCCTCGTCATCTTCGCGGCCAAGCGCGCCCGCCAGATCAACAGTTTCTACCAGGACTCCGAGGACGGCGTCTTCGAGTTCGTTGGCCCGCTGGTCACGCCGGAACCCGGCGAGAAGCCGCTTTCGATCGCGCTGCGCGAAATCCAGGCTGGTTTGCTGGAGCACGAAGAAGGCCAGTAAACAGACCGTAGCGTCGTAACGCCCGCCCGCCGTCCCCTCGGCTGGCGGGCGTTGCGCATTGCGTATGCTTGGGTGCCATGAGCGATGTGCAGAAAAGAAGCGTCAAGGCACCTACGGATGAGTCTCGGGGGCGGCGCGTCGTCGTGGGGGTGGCGGGCGGCATCGCGGCCTATAAGGCGTGCCACCTCGTACGGGATTTCAAAGAGGCTGGCGACGACGTCCGCGTGGTGCCCACGCCAAGCGCACTCGAGTTCGTCGGCGCGGCCACTTTCGAGGCGCTGTCTGGCCACCCCGTGGACACGGGCGTGTTCTCGAGGGTGGACGAGGTGCAGCACGTGCGGGTCGGTCAGGAGGCGGACCTGGTGGTCATTGCCCCGGCTACGGCGGATGTGATTGCACGCATCGCCGCAGGTCGTGCGGATGACCTGCTCACCGCCACGGTGCTCGTCGCCACTTGTCCCATCGTGATCGCGCCGGCGATGCACACGGAGATGTGGCTCAATCCGGCCACGCAGGCGAACGTCACCACCCTGCGCGAGCGCGGGATCACTGTGCTTGAGCCCGCGCACGGCCGACTCACGGGGAAGGACACAGGCCCCGGGCGTTTGCTGGAGCCGCATGTGATCGCGGAGATGGCGCGCACAGTGCTCGCCACGGGACCGCTGTCGCAGTCGCTGTCTGGCAAGCGCGTGCTCATCAGCGCCGGCGGCACGCAGGAGAATATCGACCCGGTGCGCTACATCGGCAACCGTTCGTCGGGACGGCAGGGCTTTGCGCTTGCCGACGTCGCCGCGCACAAGGGGGCCAACGTCACCGTCGTCGCCGGAAACACCGAGGAGCTGGAAACGCCCGCGGGTGCCGAGGTGGTGCGGGTGCGTTCCACACGCGAGATGGAGGCAGCGATGCGCGAACGCGCGGCCGAGGCGGACGTGATCATCATGGCCGCTGCGGTCTCCGACTACCGCCCGGAGCACGAGGCAACCTCGAAACTGAAGAAGGGGCAGGCGAACGAGGACCTGGAGACGCTGCACCTGGTGGAGAACCCGGACATTTTGCGCGGCCTGGTTGCAATGCGCGACGCAGGTCAGACGCAGGCACGGATTCTCGGCTTCGCGGCCGAGACCGATCAGCCTTTGGAGCACGGGCAGGCGAAGCTCGCGCGTAAGGGTGCAGATATGCTCATGGTCAACGATGTCTCCGGCGGCAAAGTATTTGGGCAGCCGCGCAACTCCGGTTGGTTGCTCACACGCGACGGCAACGTAGCCGAGGTTGCGGACGGTTCGAAGCACGAGGTTGCGGCACGGATCTGGGACGCGGTGGAGCGCTTCGAGAAGTAACGTTGCGTTTCGGGTGCTTGAGCCTCTGACGCGCTAGTCAGGGTTCTCTTCTGTTGTGCAGGTGCAGTTTTCGCATTCGTTATCGTCGCATGGTTTGTCGGCGAAGTTGTCGCCGTAGTCTTCGAGTTCGCATTGGAGGCGGGCGTTGTCGTCGCGTTTCGGGGTTTGCCTGTCTTTGGAGACCCAGCGTGCGCCGTCGGGTGCGATGAAGTGGATTTCTATGCCGTGGCGCATGATGAGTATTTCTCGGTCGGTGACCATGGAGTGGCACGAGGAGCACAGGGGGATGAGGTTGTCGAGGTCGGTGTGTCCTCCGTTGACCCATTCGTCGATGTGGTGGGCTTGCATGAACATGTCATGGTTGCATCCGGGCATGGCACATTGATGCCCCCACATGCTCATGAGTGCTTCCATTTGGGTTTTGGAGACGAGTCGGCGTTTGCGCCCGTAGTTGATGATCAGTCCGTGGTCGTCGAAAAGCACGCCGCGGGCTTCAGCGTTGGCGGCGACGTTGGCGAGGTTGAAGGCGGGTACGGCCTTGTTGTTGGGAAGATACCCGTTGCCGCTCATACTCATCATGATGTTGACTTGTGCGGCTGGTGCCAGCCGGGTGCTTTTGGCCATGCCGGAGCGTACCAGTTGGACCATGCCCATAAGTGCGTGGAGGAGGAAGCGTTGTGGTGGCAGTCCGAAGCCGGTGTTGAGGATGTCGGCGCCGCTGGTATCGGGTCGGGTGGTGGCTTCTTCTAATGCGGTAGTGAGTTTGGTCTCATCGAACTCTCCTTTTTCGTCGACGTAGTCGCTCATGGAGTTCAGGCCTGCGTGGTAGGCGAGGGCACCTGCTTTGAGTGCGGCTTTGAATTGTGCGCCGTCGACCGCGCTCATGGTGAACCATCCGCGGGTGAGGCGACCGTCTTCGCGTAGGTGGAGGCCTTTGGCTGGTGGCGTGGGGTCGGTGTTGTTGTCTTGTTGGCCGGCGAGTGCTTCTTCGAGTCCGTGGTAGCCGAGTTCGATGGCAAGGTCGACGAGGCGGTGCTCGTTTTCGGAGTGGATGTGTTTGAGCAGGAGTCGTACGGTGGAGTAGTCGATTTTGCCTTTGTGGAAGGCCTCGCACAGGTAGGCGAAGCGCCGGAGTTTGACTGCAACTGCGGTGTATTCGTAGGCGCGGGATTTTTTCATCCTGCAGTAGCGGATCAGCCACACGGGGATGCTTTTGCAGGCGTACTCGCGTTGAATATCACGCTCGCATAGTTGGCTAATCGCGCTAAGTACTTGGGCGTGGTGTTGGCTCAGGGCGGTGTAGTGGCCGATGATTTCTTCTCGGACTTGGGTCGGGGTCTTTGGTGGTGCTTTGGTGTCGGACATTGGCGTGGCTCCCTGGGTTTTTGGTGTGTTGTGGTGTGTGTTCGTCGAATGTGTGCACGCTAACAAATGGGTCTAACATGGCCGTTAAACATTTCGAACATGCCTGATGAGCGCGTATTTCTGCCGGTGCTTGAAGTGTGTTTATCTGGCTCGAACATAGGGCCTTGTTTTCCGCCTCTGCGGAATTAGTCTGGGAGCCTGCTGGACGAGAGGCACCATGGCGAGCTGGCCGTGGCGACCGAGCGTCGGCAAGCATCAGCTCGCCCAAACTTCCGCCCGTGCGGAATTAGTCTGGGAGCTTGCTGGGTGAGAGGGGGGTTGAGGTGCCGTTAACAGTCCGCCTCAGTTTTCCGCCTGTGCGGAATTAGTCTGGCAACTCGCTGCATGAAGCCCAGTTGCTTCGCCATGGCGCTGGCGTCCCCAAAAGCCCAGGTCGTGGCGCAAGCCCGGTATGTACCCAAGCGTTCCGAGAGCCGACATTGCGCATTTAGACCGCTTGGTCTATTGTTGGTGAAGTTCCCGCCGCAACGCGTGCGCGCAGCACCCCGGTGCCTGCCCGTGATTCCGTGTGAGACCAGCGTTGTTGTCTGGTGGTTCCCAGTTGGCGCGGGTGCGTAATACACGTTATTGCTGCATCGAAAGAGGAGACCGTTTTGTCTACTGATCCCTACTACCGCTTGTTCACTAGTGAGTCTGTAACGGAAGGCCACCCGGACAAGATCTGTGACGCGATCTCGGACGCCATCCTGGACGACATGCTGAAGCAGGACCCGGCCTCCCGCGTTGCTGTCGAGACGCTGGTGACCACGGGCCAGGTGCATGTGGTGGGCGAGGTGAAGACGAGCGCGTACTCCAACATCGCCAAGATTGTCCGCGACAAGCTTGTGGGCATTGGCTTTACTTCTTCTGAGGTCGGCTTCGACGGCCGTACGTGCGGCGTCAACATCGCGATCGGCGACCAGTCGGCGGAGATCTCAGACGGTGTCACCACCTCGCAGGAGGTGCGCGAGCACGACTCTGCGGAGGAAAACGACCAAGCAGGTGCGGGTGACCAGGGCCTGATGTTTGGCTACGCCACGAACGAGACCCCGGAGTACATGCCGCTGCCGATCGCCACCGCGCACCGACTGGCCCGCCGCCTGACGGAAGTGCGCAAGATGGGCACGGTCGTGGGCCTGCGCCCGGACGGCAAGACCCAGGTCACCTTCGCGTACGACGGCGACCGTCCGGTTGCCCTTGACACCGTGGTCATCTCTACCCAGCACGACCCGGACTTCCACGGCGAGGCACTGCGCGAGGCGTTGCGCACGCAGGTGCTGGAGTGGGTGATCAAGGACGCGGGCCTCGAGCGCTTCTATACCGACGACACCAAGTTGCTGGTCAACCCCTCTGGGTCCTTTGTGCTTGGCGGTCCGATGGGCGATGCGGGGCTGACCGGTCGCAAGATCATCGTCGATACCTACGGCGGCATGGCCCGCCACGGCGGCGGCGCGTTCTCCGGCAAGGACCCCTCAAAGGTGGACCGTTCTGCCGCGTACGCCATGCGCTGGGTGGCCAAGAACATCGTCGCCGCGGGCCTTGCCGAGCGCGTCGAGGTGCAGGTCGCCTACGCGATCGGCCGCGCGAACCCGGTGGGTCTTTACGTGGAGACCTTCGGCACCGCCGCTGAGGGGCACACCGACGCGTCGATCCAGCAGGCGGTGGACAAGGTCTTTGACCTGCGCCCGGCTGCCATCATCCGCGACCTCGACCTGCTTCGCCCCATCTATGGGCAGACCGCCGCGTACGGCCACTTCGGTCGTACCGACGTGGAGCTGCCGTGGGAGCAGCTCAACAAGGTCGAGGAGCTCAAGGCCGCGACCCAGTAGCCACAACCGGCGGGGCACGGCAGGGGACAGCGCTGCGCTAGAATCTGGCACCATGTCCCAGCCTGCTGCCCGCTTTCCCGTCGCTCGGGTACTGCCGCTGCTTGGCTTGCCGCAGCTCGACCGCCCTTTCGACTACCTGGTCACCGAAGGGGAGTCCGACGCGGCGCAACCGGGGGTGCGGGTGCGGATCCGCTTCGCCGGCAGACTGGTCGACGCAATCGTCCTGGAGCGCACCGCCGCCTCCGCGCACGAGGGCAGCCTCCGCTTCATCGAGCGGGTGATCTCGCCCGAGCAGGTTGCCCCAGAGCAGCTTCGCTCGCTTATCGACGCCTTAGCGCAGCGGTACGCGGGCGTCCGCTCAGACATCTACCGCGCAGCCATCCCTGCGCGCCACGCCAAAGCCGAAGAGACAGATACCTCCACGCCGTGGGCACAGCTCGGCGAGGTTGCGGAGCCCGACTTGTCTGCCTGGAGCAGTTACGAGTTCGGCGAGAGCTTCGTCGACGCGGTGCTCGAGGGCAAGATGGCGCGCGCGGCCTGGCAAGTCGCCCCCGGTGATGATTGGGCGGGCGCGCTTGCGGCCCTGGGCGTCAAGCTTGCGCGCGACGGGGGAGGGGTGCTGATTGTGGTGCCGGATCAGCGTGACGTCGATAGTTGCGAGCGAGCTCTGCGTGAGTTGGTCAGCGCGAAGCAGGTGACCACTCTCACGGCGAGCCAGGGCCCGCAGGCCCGCTACTCACGCTACCTGTCGATTCTGCACGGCCAGGGCCGCATCGTGGTGGGCACCCGCTCGGCGGCTTTCGCACCGGTACGCGACTTGCGGCTGATGGTGCTCATGCACGACGGGGATGCAAACCTGGTGGACCCGCGGGCCCCGTACGTGCACGCGCGCGAGGTGCTCACCACGCGCTCCGCGATGGAGCGAGTCCCGCTCGTGCTTGGCGGATGGGCGCGCACCGCGGAGGCGCAGCTTTTCGTCGAGTCCGGCTGGATGCACGAACTGGTTGCGCCGCGCCCGGTGCTGCGCCAGCTCAGCCCGTACATCCACGCCGCGGGCGATTCCGATATCGCGCTTGAAAGGGATCCGCGGGCGCGGCACGCGCGCCTTCCTTCCGAGGCTTTCATGGCCGCCCGGCGCGCGCTCAAGCGCGGGACACCTGTGCTCTTTCAGGTGCCGCGCACGGGCTATATCCAGTCTTTGGCCTGCGGGCAGTGCCGGACGCCTGCCCGCTGCAGGTGGTGCAACGGCCCGCTCGGCCTGCCGTCCGGCGAGGAAGCTGCGGCCCCGACCTGCAGATGGTGCGGGCGGATGGACCCCGCGCACGTGTGCCCCGCGTGCGGCTCGCGACGGGTGCGAGCCACAGTATTGGGCACCGAGCGCACGGCAGAAGAACTCGGACGGGCATTTGCGCAGTTTCGGGTGCGCACCTCCTGGGGCGACAAGGTACTCGATGCCGTGCCGGGCGAGCCCGCCATTATCGTCGCCACGCCGGGGGCGGAGCCGCCCGCGGAAGGAGGCTACGGCGCGGCGATCCTGCTCGATGTCTGGGCACTGCTGCAGCGCCCGGACTTACGTGCAACTGAGGACACCTTTGCCAAGTGGCTGCAGGCGGCCACCTTGGTGCAACCGCACAGTGCAGGCGGGGAGGTCGTGGTCGTGGCTGACCCCGCACTGCCGGTCGTGCAACACCTCATCCGCTGGGACGCGGCAGGGCATGCGGCGTTAGAGCTGGCGCACCGCAGGGACGCGCGCTTTCCACCGGCGGTGCACATTGCCGTCGTGGATGCGCCCCGGCACGCGCTCGAGGACTTCTTCGCGCATGTGGAGCTGCCCGAGCATGCAGAGGTACTGGGTCCTGTCGACCTGCCCGCCGGGGTCACACTCCCGGGCGAGTGGGATGTGCCCAGGTACGGCGAAGCGCAGCGGATGCTCGTGCGCTCGCCGCTGCGCGGACGTACCGAGCTCGGCCGGGCGTTGCGGGCGGGTGCGGTGCACCGGGCTGCGCGCAAGCAGACGCTGCCGTTGCGTATCCAAGTCAACCCCATTGACGTGGGGTAGTCCTTGCAGTGTGCTTGAGGGGTGGGACAGTACACTTGGCAGACATGACTGCGCTGAGTTTGCGCCTTTTTGGCGACCCAATACTCAAGACGGCTGCGCGCCCTGTCGAGGAGTTCGGCGAGGGGCTGCGACGCACCGCCGCGGAGATGCTGGACATTATGGATGCCTCCGGCGGGGTGGGACTCGCCGCCAACCAGGTTGGCCTAGGCATACGGTTGTTTGTCTACGATTGCAACGGCATGCGCGGCCACCTGGTCAACCCGGTGTGGCACCAGGTGGGAGAGGAGACGCAGACTGGCGTCGAGGGTTGCCTTTCCGTTCCGGGCGTGCAGGGCACGATCACCCGCGCAGCCAATGTCCTGGCAACCGGGAATGACGTCCAGGGTCGACCCGTGACAATCGCTGCCTCGGGGCTGCTTGCGCGGTGCATCCAGCACGAGACGGATCACCTGGACGGAGTCATGTTTATGCAGCGGATGGAACGCGAGGAGCGGAAGGCGGCGATGGCCGCGATTCACGCTTCCGAATGGTGGAAGGAGAACTAGATGCGAGTTGTATTCGCCGGTACCCCGGAGCCCGCAGTGGTGGCGCTGCAGCGGCTCATTGATTCCGAGCACGAGGTGGTGGCGGTGCTGACCCGCCCCGATGCCCGTCGCGGGCGGGGCAGGACGCTGCACCCCTCGCCAGTCAAGGCCTTGGCCCAGGAGCACGGCATCGAGGTGCTCACGCCCGAGTCGCTGCGCGAGAACGAAGAAGTGCGCGCGCGGCTGGCAGCGCTCGCCCCGGAGGCGATCCCCGTGGTGGCTTACGGCAACTTGATTCCCAAGGACATGTTGGAGCTCGCCCCGCACGGGTGGGTCAACCTGCACTTTTCGCTGCTGCCAAGGTGGCGTGGCGCAGCCCCGGTGCAGGCCGCGATCCGGGAGGGCGATGCGACAACCGGCGCGACGACGTTCCGGATAGACGAGGGCTTGGATACCGGCGAGGTGCTCGCCACGCTCACCGAGGACATCGCGGCCGATGACACCGCAGATTCGCTGCTGACCCGCCTTGCCTACGCGGGCGCGGACCTGCTGGTAGAAACGATGACCGGGCTGGAAAACGGCACGCTCGCGCCAACCCCGCAGGAGGGCGAGGCCAGCTACGCGCCGAAGCTCACCACTGACAACGCGCGCATTGACTGGCACGCGGCGGCAGATCAGATCGACCGGGCCGTGCGCTCCCACACCCCCGGCCCGGGCGCGTGGACGACCTGGGACGGCCAGCGCGTCAAGGTGGGCCCGGTCAAGGTCGGCGAGACGGACTCGCTCGAACCCGGGCACGTGAGCGTCGAGAAGAACGAGGTGCGCGTGGGTACCGGGACCCAGGACGTGATCCTGACCACGGTGCAGCCGCCGGGGAAGAAGATGATGGCTGCGGCGGACTGGGGCCGCGGCTTGCAGCAGGACGTGGTATCGCAAGGAGTGGTGTTTGAGTGAGTGGCGGATTTCGTTCCCGTGCCGCGGGTAGGCGTGAGCCGAAGAAGACCGCGCCGGCGGCGCGTAGGCGCGCACCGAAGCAGCAGCGGCAAGTAGCGATCAACGACCCGGCCCGCGAGGCGGCGCTGGAGGTGCTGCACCGCGTGGCAACGGACGGGGCCTACGCGAACCTGGTGCTGCCTGGTCTTTTGCGCGAGCGGCGCATCACCGGCCGCGACGCGGCCTTTGCCACCGAGCTGACCTACGGTGCGCTGCGCACCCAGGGTGTGCTCGATGCGGTGATCGCGGCGAATTCCTCCCGCGAGTTGGACAAGATCGACCCGTGGGTGCTCGCCGCCCTGCGCCTTGGCACGTACCAGCTGCTGTACACGCGCGTCTCGCCGCACGCCGCGGTGGATACTACCGTGCGCCTCGTGGAGGCTGCGGGCCAGGGCAAGGCGAAGGGCTTTGCCAACGGCATCTTGCGCACCATTGGGCGCTCGACGCGCCAGCAGTGGTTCGACCGGCTCATGCCCTCGGACGCACTCGACGCGCTCGCCTTCGAGCACGCGCACCCGGCGTGGATCGCGCGCTCTTTCCACACCGCGCTGGGTGCCCAGGCCGGCGAGCTGGCTGCCGCGCTCGAGGCTGATTCGGCTCGCCCCGGTGTGCACCTGGTTGCGCGCCCCGGAGAGCTCAGCGCAGAGGAGCTCGCCCTGGCCGTCGGCGGCGAGCAGGGACGTTACTCGCCCTACGCCGTCTACCTCGAGGAGGGGGATCCGGGTGAGCTTGCGCCGGTGCGCGAGGGGCTCGCCGCGGTGCAGGACGAGGGTTCGCAGCTCATCGCGCGCGCCGTCGCCGAGGTGTCGGTCGACGACGATCAAGGCCGTTGGCTTGACCTCTGTGCTGGTCCCGGCGGCAAGGCTGCGCTCATCGGCGCACTCGCGCGTATCGACGGCGCCACCGTCGATGCGGTCGAGCCCAGCAAACACCGCGCGGACCTGGTGCGCAAGGCGGTGAAGGGCCTGCCGGTCAACGTCCACACGGTGGACGGTCGCGACCCTGGCCTGAATCCCGGCTACGACCGCGTGCTGGTCGATGCCCCGTGCTCGGGGCTCGGTGCTTTGCGACGCCGCCCGGAAGCCCGCTGGACCAAGCAGGAAAGCGACATCGACGAGCTGGTTCCGCTGCAGAAGGCGCTGCTGGCCTCCGCGATCTCACTTACCCGTGCCGGCGGTGTCGTGATCTACTCGACCTGCTCGCCCGATGTGCGCGAGACACGCGGAGTGGTCGACGACGCGCTTGGGCGCGGCGAGGTCGAAGAGCTCGATGCGAGCCCGTACGCCTGCGGCATGACCGAAACCGGCGAGGCGCGCAGCGTGCAGATGTGGCCGCACCGCCACGGCACCGACGCAATGTTCTTCGCGGTGCTGCGGAAGAAGTAGGCTTAGCACCATGATCTACATCGCCCCATCAATTCTCGCCGCAGACTACGCAAACCTGGGCAACGACGTGCGCAAAGTGCCCAACGCGGACTTGATCCACGTGGACATCATGGATGGTCACTTCGTGCCCAACCTCTCCTTCGGCCCCGACGTGACTAAGGCCGTCGACGGTGTCACGGACCAGTTTCTGGACATGCACCTGATGATCGAAGACCCGGAGCGCTGGTTTCCCACCTACGTTCAGGCAGGCGGGGACCGCATGATCTTCCATGTGGAGGCAACCAGGGACCACGTGGCGGCTGGCCGGCAGTGCCGCGAGCTCGGCGTCCAGTCGGGCTTTGCGGTCAAGCCGGGCACTCCGATCGAGCCCTACCTGGACTCGGTGGGCGAGTTTGACCAGGTCATGGTGATGAGCGTGGAGCCCGGCTTCGGTGGGCAGAAGTTCATGCCGGAGGTGCTTGGCAAGGTCATGGCGTTGCGTGACCACATCAAAGCCGAGGGGCTCGACACGATCATTGGTATCGACGGCGGCATCGCGAACGCGACGATCGCGCAGGCGGCGGAGGCCGGCGTTGACGCCTTTGTTGCGGGCTCCGCGGTTTTCGGTGCGGATAACCCGGCCGAGGCGGTTGAGCGCCTGCGCGAGCTCGCCCAAGAGGCTCGCGGCGGTGCCAACTGAGTAACGTACGGGCCCATCCAGCCGCGGTAGAGGCAGGCATTGCCGCGGCGATTTCCGCGGGCGAGTCAGTGCGGGGCACGACGTCGCCGAACCCGCCAGTCGGCTGCGCGATTATCGACGCCTCAGGTCACCTCATTGCCGTAGGTGCCACCTCGCCCGCCGGCGGCGCGCACGCTGAGGTCAACGCCTTGGCAGCAGCCGGTGAGCGGGCACAGGGCGCGGTCGCGATCGTGACCCTCGAGCCCTGCGCGCACACAGGGCGCACCGGTCCGTGCACGCACGCGTTGATACAGGCGGGCGTAGCGCAGGTCATCTACCTCACCAAAGACCCAAACCCCGAAGCTGCTGGGGGCGCGCAAGTGCTCCGGCGCGCGGGGGTGCAGGTGGCGTACGAGCCGCGGGAGGTGGTAGCGCTGGGGGCGTGGTGGGCGTCGATAAGCATGCAGCGGCCTGCGGTGACCTGGAAGTACGCGGCGACCCTTGATGGGTTTACCGCTGCGGCCGATGGGACGAGCAAGTGGATTACTGGCGAGGCGGCGCGTGCGCACGTACATCGTGATCGGGCGCGGCGCGACGCGATCATCGTGGGTACCGGCACCGCACTCGCGGACGACCCGCAGCTCACCGCGCGCCGCCCGGACGGCGAGCTGTACTCAACCCAGCCGGAGCGCGTGGTGGTGGGCACCCGCGAGATCACCGGCAACCTCGCGCGCCTCGGCTTTACGCAGTACCCGGACCCGGAGAGCGCGCTGGCGGCGCTGTGGGAGCGCGGGGCGCGCGACGTGCTCGTTGAAGGCGGCGCGTCTCTTGCGCTCAGCTTCGTGAACGCGGGACTCGTCGACCGCATCCAGGCGTATGTTGCCCCGGCGCTGCTCGGTGCCGGGCGCGGGGTGCTCGGCGGGCCGCTAGCCACGACGATGAGTCAGGCACAGCGCTTCCGCGTCGAGCGCGTGATACAGCTGGGTGAAGACGTGCTCATCGAGATGGCACGAAAAGATTTGCTTGAACAGGATAAGTAGGCAGGATACGCAGTGTTTACCGGACTGATTGAAGAAGTCGGCACGATCGAGGCCGTGGAACTGGGCGAAACAGATGCACGCGTGTGTATCCGCGCGCCGAAGGTGACCGAGGATGCGCGCAACGGCGACTCGATTGCTGTCGACGGGGTGTGCTTGACTGTGACCGGGCTGCCGGAGGCACTCGAAGACGGGCAGCCGCGGCCCGAGCGCTTTTGGGCCGACGTGATGCCGGAGACGATGCGGCGGACCCGGCTCGGGCTGGCGAACCAGGGCACGTCGCTGGAAGGAGTGCGGGTGAACCTGGAGCGGGCGCTGAAGGTGGGCGACCGGTTAGGTGGGCACATCGTGCAGGGCCACGTGGACGGCGTGGCCGAGCTGCTTTCGCGCACGCCGGGGCCGCGTTGGGACGTGCTGCGGTTTAGCCTGCCAGAGGGCCTGCGCCGCTACGTGGTGGAGAAGGGCTCGATTGCGGTCAACGGCACGTCGCTGACCGTCTCTGCGGTGGGAGACGACTTCTTCGAGGTTTCGCTGATTCCCACCACGCTTGCAGAAACCACCGCGGGCGAGCTGCGCGTCGGCGAGCCGGTGAACCTGGAGGTCGACCAGGTAGCCAAGTACGTGGAGAATATGGTGCGGGCTAAGGTAAACGACTATGAGTAACGGTTCCCGCTTGGATGCTGTCGAGGACGCCATCGCCGCCATTGCCCGCGGCGAAGCGGTGGTTGTGGTGGATAATGAGGATCGGGAAAACGAGGGCGACCTGATCTTCGCCGCCGAAGCCGCCACCCCAGAGCTCGTGGCGTTTATGGTGCGCTACACCTCCGGCTACATCTGCGTCGCTCTGGAAAACGAAGACGCCGACCGGCTCAATCTGCCGCCGATGGTGGCGCGCAACCAGGACGCCCGCGGCACCGCCTATACCGTGACGGTGGACGCGGCGACCGGCACGACCGGCATTTCCGCGACCTCGCGTGCCGAGACGCTACGCCGACTCGCCAGCGCTGAGACCACCGTGAACGACTTCACCCGCCCGGGGCACGTGGTGCCGCTGCGCGCCCGGCCCGGCGGCGTGCTCGCCCGCGACGGGCACACCGAGGCCAGCGTGGATCTCGCTCGGATGGCGGGGCTGCGTCCGGCCGGTGCGCTGTGCGAGATCGTCTCCGAGCAGGACCCAACGGATATGGCCCGCTTCGACGAGTTGCGCGAATTCGCCGACACCCACGGCCTGGTGATGATCTCGATTGACCAGCTCATTGCGTATCGACGCCGCCACGAACGCTTTGTCTCCCGCGTCACCGAGACACGCCTGCCCACCGAGTTCGGCGAGTTCCACGCCGTGGGCTACCGCAACGACATCGACGGCACCGAGCACGTCGCACTCGTCGCTGGTGATCCCGCGCAGCTCGCCGGTGCCGACGACGTGCTCGTGCGCGTGCACTCCGAGTGCCTGACCGGCGACGCGTTTGCGTCGGCTCGCTGCGATTGCGGCCCGCAGCTGCACGAGTCCATGCGCCGCATCCACGAGGCTGGCCGCGGCGTGGTGGTCTACGTCCGTGGACACGAGGGCCGTGGGATCGGCCTGCTGGCCAAGCTGCAGGCCTACGCGCTACAGGACCAGGGCCTTGACACGGTGGATGCAAACTTAGAGCAGGGGCTGCCTATCGACGCCCGCGAGTACTCAGTCGCCGGCCAAATCCTCGCCGACCTGGGCATCGAATCCATGCAGCTGCTGTCCAACAACCCGGACAAGGTCCACGCACTCAGCGGGTTCGGCCCACAGGTTGCCGGCCGCACCCGGATTGAGATCGTGCCCTCGCACGACAACATCGGCTACCTTCGCACCAAGCGCGACCGGATGGGCCATGACCTGCCGGGCGTTGCGCAGTGGTTGGATGCACACACGCCGGATGCCGGTGGCGGTGCGCCTTCGGCAGGCTGATTGCACGTATTCTAGAAAGACGCCCGTCTCTAGAAGCGACGACTCGAATGGAGTGGAAAACTTATGGCTTCCTCTGGTGAGCCGGAACCGTATTCGCCGCAGGCTGAAGGCCTGACGGTGGCAATTGTGTCCACGCGCTGGAATGCGCGGATCGTCGATACCCTGCGCGAGCGTGCGCTGGCCACGGCACGCGAGCTCGGCGCGAAGGCCGACGAGTACTTGGTGGATGGCGCGATGGAGCTGCCCGTGGTGGTGCAGGCCTGCGGCCGCCGCTACGACGCTGTGGTGGCGCTCGGCTGTGTGATCCGCGGCAAGACGCCGCACTTCGAAGTCGTCTGTG
The DNA here is from genome assembly GCF_000739455.1 of Corynebacterium imitans. Taxonomy (NCBI): domain Bacteria; kingdom Bacillati; phylum Actinomycetota; class Actinomycetes; order Mycobacteriales; family Corynebacteriaceae; genus Corynebacterium; species Corynebacterium imitans. The sequence goes on along the minus strand of NZ_CP009211.1, from coordinate 1,402,177 downwards.
ACTCGGTGACCAGCGGGCTTACCCGCGTTGCCCTCGACGAGGGCACGCCCGTGGGCAACGGTGTGCTCACCGTAGAAGATGAAGACCAGGCCTACGAGCGGTCCGGTGGTGAGGACGCCAAGGAGGACAAGGGCGAGGCCGCTGTTCGCGCGGCGCTCGGCGCGGCGGTAGAGCTGGGAAAGGTGCGCGCGCTGCGCGCCCGTGACTAGGATCCCAAGGTAATTGACGGTAGCGCAGGCTCGACGTGCGGGCCGCGGGAAGGAAAGGACGTTCGCGTGACAGGGGAGACAGGGTCCACTGGCGGTTCCGGGGCAACGGGGGAGGCAAACGACGCGCAGCATGCGACACAGACGCGCAAGCTGAGCGAAGAGGAGCTCGTCTACCTCAACGCCCTCGACCCCCACGCGCTGACCTCGACTAAGCCTTGGGAGCTCACCGTCACGTCGCGCTTCTTGCGCCGCGTGGCCGTCGCGTGGATCGTGCTGGTTATGGCGGTGCACTTCTTCATGGCCTCGGTCGTGGACGTGGAGTTTACCGGCGTTGCCATTACCGGGATCGATAAGTTCGCCTTCGTGGGCGTCGGCATTGTCATCTCGATCGTGTCCTGGATCTGCCTGACTCGGCCGCGCGTGCGCGTCAACGAGGACGGGGTGGAAGTAGCCAACATCATCGGCACGCGCTTCTATCCCTGGCTGGTGATCTACGGGCTGTCCTTCCCCAAGGGCTCGCGCATGGCACGCCTGGAGCTGCCGGAGTTTGAGTACGTGCCGCTGTGGGCGATCCAGGCGGGCGACAAGGAGCACGCGCTTGAGGCCGTCGCAAAGTTCCGCGACCTCGAGGCAAAGTACATGCCGGAGGACCCCGCGGAATAAGCAGCGCACAACGGAAAGGGACGAGCTGATTGGCAAACCCGCAGGACTACCGCCCGGCGACGGGCACGATTCCCACCGACCCGGGCGTGTATAAATTCCGCGACGCGAACGGGCGCGTCGTGTACGTGGGCAAGGCAAAGAACCTGCGCTCGCGGCTGAACAACTACTTCCAGCCCCCGGAGCACCTGCACCCGCGGACCCGGCAGATGGTCTTTACCGCCGCGTCCGTGGAGTGGACGGTGGTCTCCAGCGAGGTGGAAGCGCTCCAGCTCGAGTACACCTGGATTAAGAAGTTCGACCCCTGGTTCAACGTGATGTACCGGGACGACAAGACGTACCCGATGCTCGCGGTGAGCGTGCGCGAGCGCTTCCCCCGCGCCTTCTTCTACCGCGGGCCGAAGCGCAAGGGGGTGCGCTACTTTGGCCCGTACTCGCATGCGTGGGCCGTGCGCGAAACGCTTGACCTGCTCACCCGCGTCTTTCCCATCCGCACCTGTAGCAATGGTGTGTACAACCGTCACGAGTCGCTGGGCAGGCCGTGTCTGCTCGGCTACATCGATAAGTGCGCTGCACCCTGCGTTGGGCGCGTCGACGAGGAAGAGTACGCAGCGATCGTCGCCGGCTTTCTCGGCTTCATGTCTGGTAACACGGACGCGCTCGTGCGCGGGATGACGCGTCAGATGGAGGAGGCCGCGGAAAACCTGGAGTTTGAAAAGGCCGCGCGGCTGCGTGACGACCTGGGCGCGGTGAACAAGGTCATGGAGCGCCAGACCGTGGTGCTGAGCCAGGATACGGACGCCGACATCATCGCCTTTGATACCGACGAGCTCGAGGCCGCGGTCCAGATCTTTAACGTACGCGGCGGGCGCATCCGCGCGCAGCGTGGCTGGGTAGTGGAGAAGACCGGCGACGAGCCGGGCTCCACCGAGCGGCTCGAGGAGGGTGACAAGGACCCAGCGCTGCCCGTGCTCATGCAGAACTTCCTGGTGCAGTACTACTCGGATGCTGTGGAGCGGCAGCACCAAGAGGATGCGGAAGACCGCAAGCGCGAGGAGGAGAAGATCCAGCGGCGCGGGGTGGATCAGGAATCGTGGGCGTCGATACGCACCCCGCAGCCCGTGCCCCGCGAGATTCTCGTCGCCGAGATGCCGGACGAGCTCGCCGAGGTCACCGAGCTGCTCGAGGGACTGCGCGGCGCGCAGGTGGACATCCGCGTGCCGCAGCGCGGTGACAAGGCCGCGCTGATGGAGACGGTGCGCAAAAATGCGGTCGAGGCCCTGCACCAGCACAAGCTTAAGCGCGTCGGCGACCTCACCGCGCGCTCGCAGGCGCTGCAGGACATCCAGGACGCGCTGGGGATGCAGGAGGCCCCGCTGCGGATGGAGTGCACTGACATCTCGCACATCCAGGGCACTGACGTGGTCGCCTCGCTCGTCGTCTTCGAGGATGGCCTGCCAAAGAAGCAGGATTATCGACGCTACCGCATCAAAGAAGCTGCCGGTGACGGCCGCTCGAACGACGTCGGCTCGATCGCCGAGGTCACTCGCCGCAGGTTCAAGCGCTACAACGAGGACAAGTTGGCCAACCCCGACGAAGAAAGCGCGGCGCTGATGTTCGCGGAGGAGGCCGCCGAGGTCGAGACCACGGACAACAAGCGCTTTGCCTACCCGCCGCAGCTCTACATTGTCGACGGCGGCAAGCCTCAGGTCGACGCCGCGCAGGCCGTCTTCGACGAACTCGGCATCGTCGACGTCCAGCTCATCGGGCTGGCGAAGCGCCTGGAAGAGGTGTGGGTGCCCGACGACGATGAGCCGGTGATCCTGCCGCGCAATTCCGAGGGCATGTACCTGCTCCAGCAGATCCGCGATGAGGCGCACCGCTTCGCCATCACCTACCACCGCCAGCAGCGCTCGAAACGGATGCGTGCCTCCGCTCTTGACGCTATCCCCGGGCTCGGGCCCGCGCGGCGCACGGAGCTGGTCAAGCACTTCGGGTCCGTGAAGAAGATCAAGGCGGCTTCCGTGGAGGAGATTCAAGAGGTCGACGGCGTGGGACCGAAGCTCGCCACGACAATCTACGAGCACTTGCACCGCGGCAACTAAGGGCGCAACTCAGGGCCGAAAGCCGCCCGCGTGCGCGCGTCGGCTCGGTTAGGATGTGGTGTATGACGCAGTCGCACCAGCATCAGACCCAACCTGCGGGCCAATCGGGCAACGCAGCGCAAGTTTTGCACCCCGTCATTATCACCGGGCTGTCCGGCGGTGGCCTGTCCACGGCGGCGAAGATCTTCGAAGACAAGGGCTACTTCGTCTCCCAGAACCTGCCGCCGCAGCTCATCTTGGAACTGGTGGAGATGTCCACCGGCGAGCAGTCGCCTGTGGCGAAGGTGGCGGTGGTCACCGACGTGCGTGCGCGCATGTTCAACGGCTCGCTGATGGAGACGATCTCCAAGATCAAGGAGGGCGGCTACAACCCCTTCGTGCTCTACCTCGAAGCCCGTGACGGGGTGCTCATCCAGCGCTTCGACTCGGTGCGCCGCACGCACCCCCTGCAGGGCACGGACACGCTCAAGCACGGGATAGAGCGGGAGCGCAAAGAGCTGGAGCCGGTGCGCGAGATTGCTGACGTGATCATCGATACGACCAACCAGTCGGTGCATGACCTGCGGCGTTCGATCGAGGCGTCGATAGGCGAGCTGGCCTCCGGGCGCCAGCACGTCACCATCGAATCCTTCGGGTTTAAGCACGGCTCGCCGCGCGACGCGGACCTGATCGTGGATGTCCGCTTCCTTCCGAACCCGTACTGGGTGGAAGAGCTGCGCGAATTCCGCGGGGTGGACAAGCCGGTCTCCGACTACGTGCTTGGCCAAGCCGATGCGGAGCCCTTCATCGAAAACTTCGTGCGCCTGCTCGGCAGCACGCTCGACGGCTACCGCCACGAGGGGAAAGACTTCATCACCGTCGGTATCGGCTGCACGGGCGGGCACCACCGCTCGGTGGCGGTGGCTGAAGAGGTCGGGCGACGGCTGCGGAAGAAACCGCAACTGGATGTCAGCGTGTTGCACAGAGACTTGCAGAGGCACTAGGTGCCGCGAGACGTCAACTTCCCAGCGTGAAAGGAGTCAGCGATGAGCTCGTCTACTGAGCGTCTTGCTTTAACCTGCCTGGGTGGTGGTCACGGCCTGTACCAGACCCTGCTCGCCGCCCGCGAAGCCGAGGCCACGGAGATTAACGCCGTGGTCACTGTTGCCGACGACGGGGGGTCTTCCGGGCGGCTGCGCCGGGAGTTCCCCATCATCCCGCCGGGGGATCTGCGCATGGCGCTCGCCGCGCTGACCGCCGACGACGAGGAGGGCACGCTGTGGCAGGAGGCGCTGCAGCACCGGTTTGGCGGCAACGGTGTGATGGCCGGGCACCCGCTGGGCAACCTCATGCTGGTGAGCCTGGCGGAGAGGTTCGGCGGGATGCAGAACGCCCTCGATATTGTGGCGCGGTGGACTCGCTCAGTCGGTCGTGTCATCCCGATGAGCCCGCGGCCGTTGGATATTGAGGCGGATGTCTCCGGGCTCGACGACGACCCGCGGGTGTTGCGCTCGGTGCGTGGACAGGCTGCCGTGGCGTCGACGTCGGGCGAGGTGCGCCGCGTGCGTTTGCTGCCAGACCGGCCAGAGGCGTCGCCTGAAGCGATTGAGGCGATCCGTTCCGCGGACATCGTCACCATTGGCCCGGGCTCTTGGTTCTCCTCGGTGTTGCCGCACCTTTTGGTGCCGGGCATCGTGGAGGCGCTGAACGCTACCGACGCGATGGTGGTCGTCATGCTCAACCTCTTGCCCCAGGCTGGCGAGACCCTAGGTTTTAGTACCGAGCGCCACATCCAGGTGTTTAACCAGCACGCGCCGGAGCTGCGCGTCGACTACTTCCTGGCCGACAACCACATCTCGCCCTCAGAAGGTGAGCGTCGGCACCTGCAGCGTGCCGCGCAGCAGGTGAGCGCCGGAATCGCGTTTCGCGACGTCCACATTCCTGCCCCGGAAGGCGAGCAGGTGGACAAGCACGACCCTGCCAAGTTGGCAGAGGCGATTTTGGAGTTGTACCGGGCGCGCTAGAATCAAGCGTCGATACGCGCGCCCTCGCTGAGTACAGCTGAGGTTGGTGCGCGCGCCTGTGTGTGCTCATACAGGCCAACGAGAGATGAACAGAAAGGGGACGGCAACGGTGGCGCTGACCGCGAAAGTCAAAGACGAGCTGCTGAACGTTCGCCTCACGCATGCGAGTGCGCAGATAGCGGAGGCCACCGCCATGATCCGCTACGCGGGCAGCTACCAGGACACGCCGCAAGGCATTGCGCTGGTCGTGGAGTTCGCGGAGGAGCAGGTTGCGCGCCGGCTGGTGACGTTGCTGCACGCCACCACTGGGGTCGAGGCGGAGATGGACATCATTGCCCCAGGGTCCGCGACCAAGGAGCGCAAGTGTGTTGTCACTGTACGCCGCGGGATGCGCGACGTGGTGCGGAAGCTGCGCCTGGTCACCGCATCAGGCCACCCAGTCGTCGGCATGCCGCACACGATCGTCTCCGGCCCGGTCGCGGACGTCGAGGCCGCGTGGCGCGGTGCGTTTTTGGCGCGCGGCTCGCTGACGGAGCCGGGCAGGACTTCGGCGCTTGAGGTCGCGTGCCCGTCGGAGGAGTCCGCGCTCGCGCTCGTGGGCTTGGCACGCCGGCTGGATATCCCGACGCGGACCAAGGAGACGCGGGGAGTGGAGCGCGTCTACATCCGCGATGGGGAGACGATCGGTATTTTGCTCAGCCGGATGGGCGCGCCGCTTTCGCGCCTGGAGTGGGACGAGAAGCGCCGCCGCAAGCAGCTGCGCGCGCGCTCGGGGCAGCGCCTAGCTACCTTTGATGACGCCAATACCCGTCGCTCCGCGCAGGCGGCTGCGACCGCGGCGCGGCGTGTGGAGCGCGCGATGGACATTCTCGGCGACGATGTGCCCGAACACCTCGCAGAGGCAGGCTACCTGCGGGCCGAGCACCGGCACGCCTCCTTGGAGGAGCTGGGCAAGCTGGCGGACCCGCAGATGACTAAGGATGCGGTGGCGGGGCGCATCCGGAGGCTGTTGTCGCTCGCGGATAAACGCGCAAAAGAGCTGGGAATTCCGCCGACGACGGCAGCGATCGACGACGAAAAGTCGCACGAATCAGAAATGTGACATATTGCACACCGAAATAATGTAGTCACGTCAACTATTAAAGGTGTGCTCATTGTCAGTTCAGTGCCCGAACGACGGGGGAGGATGTCGGTAAAGCTGGTGGGGACGCGAAGAATCGGGCACCGGCGACGGGGGAGGAACGGCATTTGTACCCCCGGTTTTGCGTACCTTTCCGGCTCGCCCAAATAGCGCGTGCGGAGCCGTCCAGGAGCCATGCAGGGTTGAGGGTGCATCGCTACACTGGGCACCGACAGGCGAAAAGGAAGCCGAATCGCCCGGTAACCCTGCAGGTAGCAACGGGATTGAGCCGCAGGCGGGTAGGCACCAGGAGCCTGAACCTAGGGGCGCAGCGTGTGCCCCGTAGAACTCGACTCAGCAGAGGAGTATTAGACAGTGACTACTCGTATTGGCATCAATGGCTTCGGTCGTATCGGTCGCGCAGCGTTCCGCATCATCCAGGATGAGTACCAGGGCGAGCTCGAGGTTGTGAAGATCAACGACCTCACCGACAACGAGACCCTTGCACACCTGATGAAGTACGACACCGCGTACGGCCAGTTCGGCCACGAGGTGGAGTTCGACGAAAGCTCCATCAGTGTTGACGGCCGCCGCATCGAGGTCTCCGAGGAAAAGGATCCGTCCAAGCTGGCTTGGGGCGACGCAAACGTTGACATCGTGCTCGAGTGCACCGGCGTGTTCCGCTCCGGTGACACCGCAAAGGCACACCTGGATGCTGGTGCGAAGAAGGTCATCATCTCTGCTCCTGGCAAGGACGTCGATGGCACCTACGTGTGGGGCGTCAACCACACCGACTACGCCAACGACAAGAACATCATCTCCGCCGCATCCTGCACCACTAACTCGCTCGCGCCGCTGGCGAAGGTGCTGGACGAGGAGTTCGGCATCAAGTCCGGTCTGATGACCACCATCCACGCCTACACCGGCGACCAGCGCATCCAGGATGCACCGCACAAGGACCTGCGCCGCGCCCGTGCCGCTGCCCAGAACATCGTGCCGACCACCACGGGTGCAGCAAAGGCCGTGGCCCTGGTTCTGCCTGAGCTGGAGGGCAAGCTCGACGGCTTTGCCATGCGCGTGCCCACCATCACTGGCTCCGCAACCGACCTGACCGTGCAGCTGAACAAGGACGTCACGGCAGAGGAGATCAACGCTGCGGTGAAGAAGGCCACCGAGGACGAGGTGCTCGGTACCGCCATGCTCTACACCGAGGATCCGATCGTCTCCTCCGACATCATCGGCAACAGCCACGGTGCGATCTTTGATGCTGGCATGACCCGCGTCATTGACAACAACCTGGTCAAGGTCATCTCCTGGTACGACAACGAGTGGTCCTACACCTCGCAGTACGTCCGTATGACCAAGCACGTCGCTGACAACCTCTAAACCCCGCGCGGTTCAGCTGATGGGCCCGGTGCGTGCACATCGCATGCACCGGGCCCTTGGCGTAAAACTGCGTATCATGTCCCGCGTAGACACACTTATCAAGGAGCAATCACCGATGACTACGCAAACACTGCAGCAGCTTCTCGACGAGGGCGTGGACGGCCGCCACGTCATCGTCCGATCCGACTTCAACGTCCCGCTGGATGAGGACGGCAACATCACCGATGCCGGTCGCATCGACGCCTCCCTGCCCACTCTGCGCGCCCTGCTTTACGGCGGCGCGAAGGTGATCGCGATGGCGCACCTGGGCCGCCCGAAGGGCGAGGTTAACCCTGCCTTCTCGCTCCAGCCGGTGGCGGAGGCGCTGTCCGAGCGCCTGGGCCAGTTCGTCGCGCTCGCAGGCGACGTCTCTGGCGAGGATGCGCACGAGCGCGCCAACGGCTTGACTGAGGGCGAGATCCTGCTGCTGGAAAACGTCCGCTTCGACCCGCGCGAGACCTCCAAGGATGAGGCGGAGCGCGAGGAGTTCGCAGCTGAGCTGGCCGACCTGGCCGCAGACAACGGCGCCTTCGTGTCCGACGGCTTCGGTGTGGTCCACCGCGCGCAGGCCTCGGTCTACGACATTGCGAAGAAGCTGCCGGCCTACGCCGGCTACCTGGTGGAGAAGGAGGTCTCCACGCTGTCGGCGGTCAAGGATGCCCCGGAGCACCCCTACGTTGTCGTCCTCGGCGGGTCCAAGGTCTCGGACAAGCTCGGCGTGATTGAGGCGCTGGCTGCAAAGGCCGACAAGGTCGTCATCGGTGGCGGCATGTGCTACACCTTCCTCGCGGCACAGGGGCACAACGTGCAGAACTCCCTGCTGCAGGAAGACATGATTGCCACCTGCAAGGAGCTTATCGAGCGTTACGGGGACAAGCTCGTCCTCCCAATCGACCTTGCCGTTGCGGAGAAGTTTGACAAGGACGCGGCGAAGGAGACCGTCGATCTGGACGGTATCCCGGAGGGCTGGCTGTCGCTGGACATCGGTCCGGAGACCGCGAAGCTCTACGCTGCTGCCATCGAGGATTCCAAGACCGTGTTCTGGAACGGCCCGATGGGCGTGTTCGAGTTCCCGCAGTTCGCTGACGGCACCAAGGCTGTCGCCGAGGCCATGATTGCTGCAACGAAGAACAACGACTCCTTCACCGTCGTCGGCGGTGGCGACTCCGCGGCGTCTGTGCGCACCCTCGGCCTGGATGAGGATGGGTTCTCCCACATCTCCACCGGCGGCGGTGCCTCCCTCGAGCTCATCGAGGGCAAGGAGCTGCCCGGCGCCGTCGTCCTGTCCAAGTAGTCGCGGTCACCGGTACCTAGAAGAGAGGAACACACACTTATGGCACGCAAGCCACTTATTGCCGGCAACTGGAAGATGAACCTTGACCACCTTGAGGCCATCTCCAGCGCTCAGAAGCTCGCCTTTGCTTTCCCGAAGGATGGCTACGAGCTTGTTGACGTTGCGCTGACCGTCCCGTTCACGGACCTGCGCTCGATCCAGACGCTCGTGGAGGGGGACAAGCTGCAGATCACCTACGGCGCGCAGGATGTGTCCGAGCACGACAATGGCGCGTACACCGGCGAGATTTCCGCCGCTATGCTGGAAAAGCTGGGCTGCACCTGGGTCGTCGTCGGCCACTCCGAGCGCCGCCAATACCACAACGAGAGCGACGAGTTGGTCGCCGCGAAGGCGAAGAAGGCGCTTGCACACGGCATCTCGCCGATCGTGTGCGTAGGTGAGCCGCTGGAGGTCCGCGAGGAGGGCAAGCACGTCAGCTTCGTGGAGGAGCAGACCCGTGCCTCCCTGGCCGGCTTAAGCACCGAGGAGCTCAACCGCACCGTCATCGCTTACGAGCCGGTGTGGGCCATCGGCACCGGCAAGGTCGCCTCCGCAGAGGACGCGCAGGAAGTCTGCCACGCGATCCGTGAGCTCGTCCGCGAGCTTGCCGACGATGCGACGGCCGACGGCATCCGCATCCTCTACGGCGGCTCCGTCAAGACCGAGACCGTCGCCGAGATCGTCGGCCAGCCGGACGTCGACGGCGGCCTGGTCGGCGGTGCCTCGCTGAAGGGCGAGGACTTTGCCAAGCTGGCAGCCGCGGCCGCTAACGCCGTCGCTTAGCGCCGGGCGGACACGCGCGCGTCGTGTGTCCGCCGTAAGGCTTTGCGCGGTGATGGTGTAGGCTAATGCAGGTTGAACAATTATTCCCCAAAGTGAAAGTGGAGGATCGCCCCACATGACGTTGGCTCTGGAGATCGTGCTCGTAATCGCATCGGTGCTTGCGACCGTGTTCGTCCTGCTCCACAAGGGTAAAGGCGGCGGCCTGTCGAGCCTCTTCGGCGGCGGCGTGCAGTCCAACCTGTCCGGCTCCACCATCGTGGAGAAGAACCTGGACCGCTACACCATCGTGATCTGCCTGATCTGGATCGCGTGCATCATCGCGCTGAACCTGATGCAGACCTACGCCGCGTAGAGATTTCCAAAACATAGAGCCCCTCCCAGTTAGCTGGGAGGGGCTTAATGCGTTTTGGGGCCAGCGCTACAGTGCGCCTGCGGCATCCTCGGAGACGAACAGCACCGTCTCGTGGCTGCCGCGCGCACCTGCTGCGGGCCAGTCCTCGGGCGACGCTCCACGGGCAACGTGGCCTGCGGCCTCGGCTTTCTCCGCACCGGAGACAAGCAACCACACGCGCTCGGAGCCGCGCACCGCGGGCAGGGTGAGCGTGGCGCGCTCCGCAGGCGGCTTCGGGGAGTCGGTCACAGCAATGGCCCGCGCGCGAGACTCGCGCACCGCGTCCGTGTCGGGGAACAGGGAGTTGATGTGTCCCTCGCCGCCCATACCCAGCAGGTGGAGGTCAAAGCCGCGCGGTGCGTACTCGTCGAGCGCGCGCTCGTATGCGGCAACCGCCTCGTCCATCTCGCCACCGTCGAGGCCCCAACCGTGGATGCGCTCGGCCGGCACGCTAAGCGGGTCGAGCAGCGCCTCGCGCGCCTGGCCCTCGTTGGAGTCCGGGTGGGTTGCGGGCACGTTGCGCTCGTCGCCGAAGAAGAACTCGATGCGCGCGACGTCCACATCGCTGCTTTCTGCGCGCTCGGCAAGCTTCGCGAGCAACTCGATGCCGGCGGTGCCGCCGGTCAGCACGACGCGGGGGACACCGTCGCCGTGCAGTCCGCCGGCAGCATCGGCTTGGATTGCAGCGAGGAGTGCAAGCAACCGGTCAGCCGCGGCGTCGACGAGCGCGGGCCGGTCAGCAACGCGCACCACGTCAACCACGTGCGCGGGCGCGGTGTCTGCCTCGCGCACCAGCGTGGTGGCCTGCAGTGCCCGGGCGTAGGTGACGTCGTCGTCCAAATGGCGCAGCTCCTCGGCCAGGCAGGACGCGTCCGAGCGCGCGCCGAGCGCGACATGCGAGGCGGGGCTGCCGGGGACCGCCACGCGCGCGGTGTGCGCGTCAAGCACGTCGACGGTGATATCGCCCTTCTCGCAGTGCAGCGCCAGGTGCTCAACAGGCACGCCCTTGCGCGGCTGCGCAATGGGAGAGCGGGTGACCTCCACATCGAGGCAGGCCGCGAGCCACCCGGCCGCCAGCAGGACAGCGGGGTCGGCAGGGTCGCCGGCGATGGAGACCGACTGCACCGGATCATCCGCGTAGCGGTCCAAGGCGGAGGCGACGACCCCGCGCCAGGGCGTGATGCGAGACCATGCCATGTCCGAGTCACCAGGGTGGTAGCCCTCGACGAGGGTGCGCAAAGGTTCCGCGGAGTCGTCGGCACGCGCGTTGGTGATGCGCCGCTGCGCGATCGCGCCGAGTTGCGAGGCCACCGGCTTCGCGGGTGCCCGCCCGGGCCACCACGCCACGATCGGGGTGTCTGGAAGGAGCAGGGGAGTGACCACCGCGTCGAGGTGGTCGGTGAGTTCGCCGAAGAGCCGCATGACCACCATCTCGGAGGCACCGGAGTGCGCGGCGATGATGAGGTCGGCGTTCATGCTGGTGGGCGCGGAGGCGTCGCCAAGCAGCAGCACGATCACGCGGGCCGGGTTCTCCCTGGTGGCGGCGCGGACCGTCTCGAGGATCGCCTCCGAATCTTCAGTTTCGGGCGCGGCGACGAGCAGCGTGAGCACGCGGCCCGTGGCCATGGAGAAGTTCTCCTGCGCCTTGAGCAGCGCGCCTGCGATCTGGCGGGTAGTGGTGTCCGGCAGCGAAATAATCACGAAGCAGTTTCCTTCTTTGAAGCGTTTAGGGGCGACGCCAGGTGCGGCCGTCTTTTTCCAGCATGCGGTCGGCGGACGCCGGGCCCCAGGTACCGGCCTCGTACTCGTCGGGCTCGCCGTGCTCGTCCCAATACTCCAGGATCGGGTCGAGGATCTCCCAGCTACGCTCAACCTCGGAGTTGGTGGGGAAGAGGCTGGACTCGTCCAACAGGGCGTCGAGGATGAGACGTTCGTAGGCCTCGGGCGACTGCTCGGTGAACGCCTCGGAGTAGGAGAAGTCCATGTTCACATCGCGCACCTCCAGACCCACCCCCGGCACCTTGGAGCCGAAGCGCATGAGCACGCCCTCATCCGGCTGCACGCGGATGACCACCGCGTTGTTGGTCAGCAGGTTCGTCTGATCCGGGTAGAAGGGCTGGTACGGCGGGCGCTTGAACACCAGCGCAATCTCGGTCACGCGCCGCCCGAGCCGCTTGCCGGTGCGCAGGTAGAAAGGCACGCCGGCCCAGCGCCGCGAGTTGATCTCCAACGTGCAGGCGGCGAAGGTCTCCGTCTTTGAGTCCGGATCGAAGCCTTCTTCCTCGCGCAACCCCACCACGGGCACAGACCCTTGCAGGCCTGCGGTGTACTGGCCGCGGGCGGTCGTTTCAGAAAAGGGGCCGGTGGGGGAGGTCGCGCGCAGCACCTTGAGTTTCTCGGCGCGCAGTTGGCGCGGGGAAAACGAAGTCGGCTCCTCCATCGCCACGAGCGCGAGCAGCTGGATCAGGTGGTTCTGGATCACGTCGCGGGCGGCACCAATGCCGTCGTAATAGCCCGCACGGCCACCAAGCCCGATGTCCTCGGCCATGGTGATCTGCACGTGGTCGATGAAGTTGGCGTTCCAAATGGGCTCAAAGAGCTGGTTAGAAAAGCGCAGCGCCAAGATGTTCTGCACGGTCTCTTTGCCCAGGTAGTGGTCGATGCGGAACACCGCGTGCTCCGGGAAGACCGTGTTGACCACCTTGTTCAGCTCCTGCGCTGAAGCCAGGTCGTGCCCGAAAGGCTTCTCGATGATCACGCGGCGCCACTGACCTTCGGCAGGCTTGGCCATGCCGCAGCGGTCGAGCTGGTGCACCACACCCGCGAAGCGCTCAGGGGGCACCGAGAGGTAGAAAGCCCAGTTCCCGTGAACACCCTGCCGGCGATCCGCCTCGGCCAGGGTCGAGGCAAGGGCATCGAAGGCGGCATCGTCGTCGAATGCGCCGGTGACGAAATGCATCCCGTCGGCTAGCCGGTCCCACACGTTTTGGTCAAACTCGGTGCGGGCGCGCGCTTGCACAGCCTCGCGCACGTAGTCCTGGAATTCCTCCTTTGACCAGTCACGCCTGCCAAACCCCACGAGCGCAAAGCCTGCAGGCAGCAGGCCGCGGCTCGCCAGGTCGTAGACCGCCGGCAGCAGCTTCTTGCGCGCCAAGTCGCCGGTTACCCCGAAAATCACCAGGCCGGAAGGGCCAGCAATACGGGGCAATCGCTTATCGACGGCCGAGCGCAGCGGATTGCCCCGCTGCACCTGTGCTTCCCTGTCGTCGTTCACCTTCGACGCGTCTCCTTTACTTCGCCGCGTTGAGCTTTTCCTCAGTGGAGTCAAGCAGCTCCTGCCACGCCGTGACAAACTTCTCCACGCCCTCGCGCTCGAGGACTGCCACAACATCGTCCAAGTCGATGCCGACCTTCTCCAGCCCGGCAAACACTTCGCGGGCCTTCTCGTCGGCGTAGGTCAAGGTGTCACCCTTGAGCTGGTCCATCTCGTTGACCACGTTGATGGTGTCCATCGGCATCGTGTTGACCGTGTCTGGGCCCGCGAGCTCGACCACGTACATGTTCTGCGGGTACTCGGGGTTCTTCACGCCCGTCGAGGCCCACAGCGGTCGCTGCTTGTTCGCGCGCGGCGGCAGCTCATCGACGTCGTTGAAGGAGTCCAGGAACAGGTGGTAGGCCAGGCGCGCGTTGGCGATACCTGCCTTGCCGCGCAGCGCGAGCGCCTCCGGCGTGCCAATGGTTTCCAGCCGCTTGTCCACTTCGACGTCCATGCGGGACACGAAGAAGGAAGCCACAGAGTGGATCTCTTCAAGGTCGCGCCCCTGCTGAGCGGCGAGCTTAAGGCCCTTTTTGTAGGCGTCGATGACCTGCTTGTAGCGCTCCACGGAGAAAATCAGTGTGACGTTCACGCTGATGCCTTCGGACAGTGCGGTGGTGATCGCAGGCAGCGATTCGTCGGTAGCCGGGATCTTGATCATCGCATTCGGGCGGGCGACCTGCTTCCACAGCTCGCGCGCCTGGTTGATCGTCTTCTCCTCATCGTGTGCGTAGCGGGGATCCACTTCGATGGAAACGCGCCCGTCGCGGCCGTGCGTGTCCTGGTAGACCCCGGCGAGTACGTCGCATGCTTCCTGCACGTCACGGATGCTCATGCGGTAGACGGCTTCCTCTGCGGTGACGTTCTCCTCGCGGAGTTCTTCAAGCTGGCGGTCGTAGTCGCCGCCGGCGCTAATCGCCGCCGAGAAGATCGCCGGGTTGGTGGTAATGCCTAAGATGTTGCGCTCCAGCAGGAACAGGTCGAAGTTCTCGGTGCCGTGCAGCAGGTCGCGGGAGAGGTCATCGAGCCACACGGAGGTCCCGATGTCGTAGATCCGGTTGGTCGCGACCATTGCGTGCTTGCCGTTGTTGTTCTCGTGTGCCATGTCGTGTGCCTTTCGTGGTTGGGGCGACAAAAGGGGCTGGTGTCCCAGCCCCTTTCTACCTGCCGCGGTTAGTTTTGCGCTGCAACAGATTCAAGCGAGTCGCGCGCCGCCTCGACAACGTGCTCGGTGGTAAACCCGAAGCGCTCGAAGAGCTCCGCGCCCGGGGCGGAGGCACCGAAGTGCTCAAGGGAGACGTTGCGGCCGTGATCGCCGGTGAAGCGGTGCCACGGCATCGCCGTGCCTGCCTCGACGGACACGCGCGCCTTGACCGCGCGCGGGAGGATCTCCTCCTGGTACTCCTCGGACTGCTCCAGGAACCAGTCAATCGACGGCATGGAGACCACGCGGGCCGACACGTTGTCCTCGGCCAGGAGCTTCGCTGCCTCGACGGCGTACTGGACCTCGGAGCCGGAGGCGATGAGGATGACGTCGGGGGTGGACTTCGCCCCGTCGACAAGCACATAGCCGCCCTTGGACACTCCCTCGAAGGCCTTCTCCTTGGTGCCCGCGAGCACCGGCAGGTTCTGGCGCGACAGAGCAAGTGCCTTCGGCTGCTCACGGCCCTCGAGTGCGGCGATCCACGCGGCGGAGGTCTCGTTCGCATCGGCCGGGCGGATCACTGCCAAGTCCGGGATGGCGCGCAGCGCGGTGAGCGTCTCGACCGGCTGGTGGGTCGGGCCATCCTCGCCGAGCCCGATCGAGTCGTGGGTGAACACGTAGTAGCCGTCAATGCCAGACAGCGCGGCGACGCGGATGGCGGGGTAGAGGTACTCGGAGAAGATGAGGAAGGTGCCGCCGTAGACGCGGGTGCCGCCGTGGAGGGCGATGCCGTTCATGATCGCGCCCATCGCGTGCTCGCGGATACCGAAGTGCAGGTTGCGGCCGTAAGGCTCTGCGGTGAACATCTCCGTGGTGATCGACTCCGGGCCAAAGGACGGAGCGCCGTTGATCAGTGTGTTGTTGGAGCCAGCGAGGTCGGCGGAACCGCCCCACAGCTCCGGCAGGGCAGCCGCCGCGGCCTGGATCGCCGCTGCAGAAGCCTTGCGGGTAGCCACGCCCTTGGCGTCGGGCTCCCAGGTGGGGAACTCGTCCTTCCAGCCGTCCGGCAGCTCGCGCGCCGTCAGGCGGTCGAACAGTGCCTTGTTTTCGGGGTACTTTTCCGCCCACGCGTCGAAGCGCTGCTGCCACTCGCTGCGGACGGCTGCTGCGCGCTCACCAAGCTTGCGGGTGTGCGCGATGACCTCGTCTTCCTCCGGGAAGTCCACGTCGGTGTCAAAGCCGAGCGCTTCCTTGACCAGCTTGATCTCCTCAGCACCGAGTGCAGCGCCGTGTGCTGCGCCCGTGTTCTGCAGGTTGGG
Source organism: Corynebacterium imitans (assembly GCF_000739455.1). Taxonomy (NCBI): domain Bacteria; kingdom Bacillati; phylum Actinomycetota; class Actinomycetes; order Mycobacteriales; family Corynebacteriaceae; genus Corynebacterium; species Corynebacterium imitans. The sequence goes on along the minus strand of NZ_CP009211.1, from coordinate 1,386,369 downwards.
GGCGGGGAAGCCAATGACGGTCTTCACGCGCACGATCGTCGGCTTGGTCGTCTCCGCCTTGGCCTTTTCCACGGCCTCTTCGATGGCCGCGACGTCCTCGCCGGACTCCACCGTCAGCGTCTGCCAACCGTAGGCCTCGTAGCGGGCCATAACGTCCTCGGTGAACGCGATCTGCGTGTCGTCTTCGATGGAAATCCGGTTGTCGTCCCAGAACAGGATCAGGTTGCCCAGCTGCTGGGTACCCGCCAGGGAGCAGGCCTCGGAGGTCACGCCCTCCTGCAGGCAGCCGTCGCCCGCAACCACGTAGATGTAGTGGTCAAACGGGCTCTCGCCCGCCGGGGTATCCGGGTCGAACAGGCCGCGCTCGCGGCGCGCCGCCATTGCCATACCGACGGCAGAGGCCAGGCCCTGGCCGAGCGGGCCAGTGGTGATCTCGACGTGGTCGGTGTGGTTGTACTCGGGGTGACCCGGCGTCTTTGCCCCCCAGGTGCGCAGCTGCTTCAGGTCTTCCATCTCAAGCCCGAAGCCGCCCAGGTAGAGCTGGACGTACTGGGTAAGCGAGGAGTGCCCGTTGGAAAGCACGAAGCGGTCACGGCCCGCCCACTTCGGATCGGTGGGGTCCAGGCGCATGACGCGCTGGTACAGCGTGTAAGCCAAAGGAGCCAGCGACATCGCGGTACCGGGGTGGCCGGAGCCGCAGTGCTCCACCGCATCGGCGGCGAGGATACGGGCGGTGTCTACCGCGCGGGTGTCGGTCTCCGTCCAATCGTCCGGGTAATTGCGGACGGTCATGGCTTGAAGTTCCGGGGGCAGGGTCGACTGTGTCACAGTATCCTCACTCAATCGGTTGCGATGTTTATATACAAAACGCGCGCTCACGCGGGCAGACCCGCCCGGTTGTGCGCTTGCCTGTCACAGTGTAGTCGGCCGAGCGCCACCGGTGTTCCACTCATCATCTTTTCCGGCGCGTGTCCGATTGGGAGGTGGACAGGTCAAGGGCTAACATCAACCAAAGGAATGATGCCGGGCGGAGCAGATCCAGCCCGCGCTCCCAGATGCGGTAGCGCCGACGGGAACTTTCCGGCCCCGCGATCCGACTAGTATCGCAGGCCCTAAGGCACCTCAAGGACGCGACCGCGTGCGCACCCCGCGCACGATCGCGTCAACGTGGAAGTAAGTAAGGCCGCCGCGAGGGCGGTGCGTGTTGTTTGGAGGAGAAGTTTTTGGAGACCGTGAAGGCGTATTTCGCATTGACGAAGCCGAGGGTCATTGAACTTCTCTTGGTCGCGGCAATCCCGGCGATGCTGCAAGCCGACCGAGGCAGCGTCAACGTGTGGCTCATCCTGGCCACGCTGCTCGGCGGCTGGATGGGTGCCGGCGCAGCCAACACCTTCAACATGGTGGCCGACTACGACATTGATCAGAAGATGGGACGCACCCGCGCCCGCCCGCTGGTCCGCGCGAAGATCACCAAGACCCGCGCCGCCGTGTTCGCCTGGGTGCTGCTCATCGCCAGCGTGCTCTGGCTCGGCATCCTGTGCAACTCGTGGCTCGCCGCCGCCTTCATTATCTTTACCAACTTCTTCTACATCTTCGTCTACACCAAGTGGCTGAAGCGGAGGACGTGGCAGAACGTGATCTGGGGCGGCGCGGCCGGTTGCATGCCGGTGCTTGTCGGCTGGGCGGTCATCCGTGACAACGTGACCGACGGCTCGCCCGACCGCTGGTGGCAGGCGGTTGTGATGTTCCTCATCATCTTCTTCTGGACCCCGCCGCACACCTGGGCCCTGGCGATGAAGTACCGCGAGGACTACGCTCGCGCCGAGGTCCCGATGCTGCCCGTGGTGGCCTCCCAGGAGGAAACCACCCGCCAGATCGTGCTCTACTCCTGGTGGACGGTCATCGTCTCGCTCGCGCTCGTGCCAGCGACCTCGTGGATTTACCTCATCGTCGCGCTGGTTTCCGGTATCGCCTTCCTGGTTATGGCGACCCGCCTGCACCAGGGTGTGCGCCGCGGCGAGCAGGTCAAGCCGCTGAAGTTGTTCATCCTGTCCAACAACTACCTCGCAGCGCTCTTCTTGGGCCTGTCGGTTGACGCGGTGCTGGGGCTGCCCACCATCGCCAGCTACTTCTAAATCCGTACCACGACGCAGCCGGGCCCGGTTGCTTGTGCAGCCTCAAAGGCCGTGGCTGCCTCGGTGAGGGGGAAGACCTCGCGCACGTGGAAACGCAGCGTGCCGTCTTCAACAGCGCGGGTCACCGCTTGTGAGTGGTACCGGAACTCGTCTGCTGTTTGCGTGTACCACGGCAGCGAGGCGTGCGTGAGGTACAGACCTCCGTGGCGCTCGAGCTCCGCGATTCCGACGCGTGCGCTCTGCTCGTCCGCGTCCACCTGCCCGTAGGCGCAGATGAGGCCGCGTGGTGCGCAGGCCTCCAGTGCGAGTTGCAGAGGGTGGATCGCCCCTGGAAGTGCGCCGGAATGAGCTTCGTAGACCACGTCGACGCCACGGCCTCCGTTGGCCTCGCAAATACGCTGCGCGGCATCAGCGTAGTAGCGGAACACCCCCGTCGCGCCGGCGTCATACGCCGCTTCCTCGCCGGAGCCATCACGCACGACGGAAAAGACGGTAGCGCCCGCAGCTGCTGCCAGCTGCGTGAGCGCCAGCCCCACCTCGCTTGCTCCATCGGTGATCACCATCGTGTCGCCGTCTTTCGTCTCGCGCACGCTGTAGAGCATCGCGTGCGCGGCCATGCCCGGGGCGAGCATGCAGGCGGCCACCGCCTCATCAATCCCCTCGGGCACGGCGGCGACGCGCTCGCGGGTGACGACGACCTGCTCCGCGCACGCACCTTGAGCGTCCGCAAACGCGACGAGCGTACCGGGGGCGATTTCGCCCTCCGGGTCCTCTGCCACGCGGCCGCACCCGGCGGAGCCCACGACTGTGCCAGCGTCGGCTTTGGGGAGAGGAGGCTGGATGTGGGCATACGTGACGTCGATAAGCAGCTGGCCCACGGTGGGGGTGGGGGCAGCGATGTCGGTGAAAAGCAATGGCCCGCCGGGGGAATCGGTGACTATGGCGTGCATAGCCACAGGTTACCCCGGCGGGCAGGAAGCATGCTGCAGGTTAGACCAGCGTGGGGAGGCGGCGCTCGCCGTGGGCCCACAGGAAGGTGGTGAAGGCCACCACCATCGAGGACATGCCGATGTGAGCGGGGATGGTCCAGCGGGGCACACCCAGCTGGAATTGGATAACGCCGATCGCCCACTGGACGAGGATGAGCACGATGAGCACGATCGCGGTGCGCATCACGTCCTTCGGCACCTGCGCCTTACGCAGCAGCCAGACAGCGACGACGGTAGCGCCGAGATAGATGTAGAGGCAGAAAGCGTGGACGTAGGCCAGCACGCGGGTGTCCATCTGCAGGCGGCCTGCCATGCCCGCGTCTGCGTCGCCCGAGTGCGGGCCAGAGCCGGTGACCATCGTGCCGGTAATCAGCACCACGGCGAGCGCGATCGCGGCGATGATCGCCCACGTGCTCGCAGCCTTAGGGAACACACGAGTCGGCTCGACCCCGTCCGGCTCCGCGATGCGCATGTACAGCGCAGCGGCCACGGCGACCAGGACCATCGAGGGCAGGAAGTGCACGGCCACGGCCCACCAGCGCAGGTCCAGGTGGACGGAGATGCCGCCAATGATGGCCTGGAGCACCACGCCTGCGAGGGATACGGCAGCGAGTGCCTTGATCGCGTTGCGGCGCTGCGCCTTGTAGACGGCGACGAGTACCGCGATCGCGACGGCCGCGACAATGATGGCGAGCAGGCGGTTGCCAAACTCGATGGCTTGGTGGATCCAGGGGGCCGCGCCAGCGACGGGCACGAGCGAGCCCTCGTGACACAACGGCCAGGTGTCGCATCCCAGACCGGAGCCGGTGACGCGCACGAGCGAGCCGGTCACGGTAATCCCGCCCTGGCACAGCAGCAAAATCATGGCCAGCACTCGCTGGACCTTGAGCGAGGGCCCTGTACCGCGAGGGCCATCAGGCTGGCTTGCGAGCGCCTGGGGCTGAGTGTGTGTGGAATCCACCTGCGTCGACTTCACGAGACGCGCTCCCTTTCGAAATCTTGGAGAGAATGCATGCAACTTTCGGATGAGGAAAGTGTCGTCCACAGCTTAACGCATACTGCGGAAAACAAGGGGATCCGCACTGCAGTGCGGGCGCTGCGGTTATCCGTCGAAGCGGAACCAGCGGGCGGCGGCGGCCATTGCTGCGACCGTCCAGCACAGCAGTGAAAGCCAGGCCTGCCAGTTGAACGCGACCGCGAGCGCCTTGGTCAGTGCACCCGCCAGCGCGACCGTGGGAACGAGGTTCCAGGCACCCGCCTGCCCAATGTCGCCGCTGTACTGGACCCAGCCGACAATCCCCATGAGTACGAGCCAGAAAAGGTTGGCCAGGGCGAGCACGAGCTCGGAGCTTAAGGTGCCGCCCATCAACAGACCCATCGCGCTAAACGCTGCCACGCCGACGACCAAGGTAAAAAGCCCGCACACGATACCGAGCGCGCTTGCGCGCCACCCTAGGTAGAAGGCCAGGGCACCGAGGACGACGATCTGTACCGCGACTGTGGCGAGCACGCCGATAATCTTGCCGGTGATGATCGTCCACGGCGGCACTCCGGAGGCACCGGTGCGTTTCAGCGCCCCGTAGCGTCGATCGAAGGCGAGCGCGATCGCCTGACCGGTAAACCCGGCACTCGTGGCGGCAACAGCGAACACCATGGGGACAATCTGGTTGAAGTCCGTATCGGCGAAGATGGGCACGACCGCCGCGACTACCAGGAGTGCCCCGGGGATCAGGATGTTGACCAGCAGTTGCTCGCCGTGGCGCAGCATGAGTTTCGATTCGATCTTGCCCTGGGCAAGTGCCATGTCCAGCACAGATGCGCGCTGCGGGTTGGGGGTAAACGTCCCGGGCGGGAGCGTGCGCGCGGGGCGCGGGGTGTCCGGTGACGCAGTGCTCACGGTGATCTACTCCTTTTCTGGTGAAGGTTTGTGAAAGCGCTAGCTGCGCAGCTCGTGGCCGGTGATGTCGAGGAAGACGTCTTCCAAGTTGCGGTGCGAGACCCCCAGTTCGCGGATGAGTACGTCCTGGTGCTCCGCGGCCTGGGCGAGCGCGGTGATCAGCGCGGGGCTGCCGCTGCCGCGCACCCGGTAGGAAAGCGGGCGCAGCGCTTCGGCGGACACGCCAAATGGCTCGAGCTGGGCGTTGAACGCGGGCACATCGAGCTCAGTGGCGGTGGTGAAAGAGACGAGCGGGTAGTCATCATGCGAGGTGAGCTCGGCCATCGTGCCGTCGGCGACGACGCGTCCGCGGTCCATAATCACGATGTGGTCGGCCAACGTCTCAGCCTCGTCCATCAGGTGCGTGGTCAGCACAATGGTGGTGCCATCGCGTTTTAAGGCGTTGACCAGGTCCCAGACGGCGAGCCTCGACTGGGCGTCCATGCCGGCGGTCGGCTCGTCGAGAAACAGCAGCTCCGGGCGTCCGATAATCGCGAGCGCGAGCGAGAGACGCTGCTGCTGGCCACCCGAAAGTCTGCGGTAGGTGGTGTTGGCCACGCCCTCAAGACCGAGCAACTCGATGAGCCAGTCAGGATCGTGCGGGTCCTTGTTGTAGGAGGCCGCCAGGCGCAGCATCTCGCGCAGCTTCACACCAGAGTAGGAGCCACCGCCCTGCAACATGATGCCGATCCGGTCGCGGACTTTCTGCGGTTCGGTGGCCGGGTCGAAGTCGAGCACGCGAATACTGCCCGAGGTAGGGCTGGTAAAACCCTCGCACATCTCGATCGTCGTGGTCTTGCCGGCGCCGTTCGGGCCGAGCAGGGCAAGCAGCTGGCCCTGACGCGCGCGGAAGGACACGCCGTCGACGGCGCGGGTGTGACCAAAAGTTTTCACCACATTGCTCACTACCAGGGCATCATTTTCCATGAGCGCTAGTGTAGCCCGCGTCCGGCGCGCCACCGGTACCACAGCCATGCGCCGCCGCACATGAGGGCGAAATAGCAGGCGGCGGCCAGGTAGATGGTGGCCACTGTGCCCGGCGGGAGCGCGAGCCCGCGGGGCAGGACTAGGAAACTGAACACGGCGCAATAGGTGGCGACGCTCGCGCGGAAGAAGAAGCGGTTCGCCCACGCCGCCAGCGGCAGAATGCCCCAGAGCGGGTACCAGGGGTGGACGACCGGAAACAGCAGGACGAGCACGAGTGTGGCTACACCGAGCCCACCGACGGGGTGGATCGAGCCTTTGAAGGTTGCCCAGAGCATGCGCACCAGGAACGCGCCGGCGATAAGCAGGCCGACGCCGCGGGTAATGCTCAAGATGGCATCGGTGTGGTCGCCGAGGTTGAGCAGCATGGCGAGGCGCCCGCTCAGCACTCCGATATCGGTGGTGACCGAGAGCCAGCTGCGTATCGACGCCGCGCCGCCCTGCCCGGTGACCCAGCCGAGCCCGATGCCCGTGGCTAGCGACACAGCCGCCACTGTGAGAACAAGGACGCAGGTCTGGATGAGTGCGGCACACCCGATGGCGCGTATCGACGCCCGCTTGCCCCCGTTTCCCACCCAAAGCCGGGCGAGCGCCATGCCGGTAAACCCGAGGGCGACGAACCCTGTGACCTTGACCAGGCCGCCGCAGGTCAGTAGCGCGCTCGAGCCGAGGAAGAGCGCCCAGCCGGGAAGGTTGCGTTGGTGCTGCGCAAGTTTGTCGACGCCACGCAGGCCCAGCTCCATGCCGACGAGGAGAAAGCCGAGCATGACTGCTTCGTTGTGGATCCCGCCGATCAGATGCAGGATGGTCAGCGGGTTGAGTACGCCGAGCCACAGGGCGGTGGCACCGTGGACGCCGCAGCGCGCGGCGAGCGCGCGAATGCCCCACGCCGCCGCGATGACGCCCGCGAAAGAGACGGCGCGGTGGGCTAGCACGCCAAAGTAGATGGAGTCTTGGGTGATCCACGAGATCGCCGAGGCGATGCCGAGTGCGACCGGTCCGTAGGGGCTCGGTGAGTGCGCCCAGATGAAGGGGACGGAGCGCGCGAGGTGGTTGTCGGTGCCGAGGATCTCCACAGGGCCCGCGGCGTAGGGGTCGAGGCCTTGGCTCACGATGGAGCCGTGCGCCAAGTAGGAATAGATGTCTTGGGTAAACAAGGGAGCGGTGAGGAATAATGGTGCGGCCCAGACGAGAAAGGTGCGGAAGATCACTCGTGCGCTGATGCGCGAGTGTTTGGTGCCCGCACCCACGAAGGGGCCCATGAGCAGCCAAGCCACGACGAGGCAGCCGACACCGATCAGCACCACGGAGGAAGAAGTCTGCATCATGCGACCCATGATTTGGCCGCCTGGCAGGTCGAACCACGGGTTGTCCACCACCGGGAGGGCACCGCCGCCCAGCCCGCCTAAGCCCATCAGCAGCGTGCCGAGTGCGCCGAGCCACCGCAACAGTGCGAAGCGGTTGAGCTCGATGGTGGAGGCCGCAACACCAGCGTCGGAAAGGTCAGCGCGGTGCAGTAGCGCTGAGCGCGAACCGGCCGTGCCCAGGCGGGGTAGCGCCTCGACCAGGCCTGGCGAAAAGGCGGACCGTGCTGCTTCGTGTGCGTCCCGGTCCTTAGCGGTGTGGTGCGGTGGGGTCACACCTTCAGCATTCTAGGGGCCACCAGGAGCAGGTGAAAGCAGATGGTGACACGCCGGGGGGACCCCGCGCGGCAGAAATAATTTGGAAACACTAGTGTTGTGTAAAGGCGAAAGGGACGTCCTTTTGCACGCGAGCAACGTGGAAATCAAAGGAAGCTGAGGTGAAGCAATGGCCGAGCAGCATCGAGCAGTAGGGGTAGACACCCGCGGCGACGTGATGCGTGCGCTGTTAACGCTTGGCCCGGTGACCGCCACCGACATTGCCGAGCAACTAGGCCTTTCTGCCGCAGGTGTGCGCCGCCACCTCGATAAACTTCTCGGGGACGACCTGGCAGAGACGTGCGATCCACGCGTCGTTGCTGGGGAGGAAGCGACGCGGGGACGCCCCGCGAAGTACTTCCGGCTGACCGAAAGTGGGCGGCGTTCATTTGGCACGCATTACGACGGCTTGGCCGTCGACGCCGTGGAGATGATTAAGCAGCTCGGGGGAGAGCGCGCAGTGCGTGACTTTGCCCGGGCACGGATTGAGAAAGTCCTCGCAGAGGCAAACGCTGCGGAATGCGATGATTCCGATGCCGCTTCCGGTGAGGAGGCAACCAAGGCGACCGTGGAGGCGATCGCCGAGGTGTTGGATCGTCACGGTTACGCAGCCACGGTGACCTCCGCTGGCAACGGCATCCAGCTCTGCCAGCACCACTGCCCGGTCTCTGACGTCGCCTCGGCGCACCCGGAGATCTGCGAGGCAGAACATGAAGCCATCTCGGCGCTCGTGGGCACGCATGTGCAGCCCTTGGCGCTGATCGCTGACGGCGATGGCATCTGCACGACGAATATTCCTCTCGCCGCTACCGCTACGGCGGCGGGAACCCATACTGAAAGGAGCGGAGATAATGACGAAAGCTAACCCCGCACCCGGTCTCGAAACACCGATGAACGATGAGCAGATCATCGATTCCATCGGCGCGTACAGCTACGGCTGGCACGACTCCGATGTCGCCGGTGCCTCCGCACGCCGCGGCCTGAACGAGGACGTGGTGCGCGACATCTCGGGTATTAAGAACGAGCCGGAGTGGATGCTGAACCAGCGTCTGAAGGCGCACGAGATCTTTGAGAAGAAGCCGATGCCCACCTGGGGTGCGGATCTCTCGGACATCGATTTCGACAACATTAAGTACTACGTCCGCTCGACCGAGGAGCAGGCGACTTCCTGGGACGACCTGCCGCAGGACATTAAGGACACCTACGACAAGCTGGGTATTCCTGAGGCTGAGAAGCAGCGCCTGGTCGCAGGTGTGGCCGCTCAGTACGAATCTGAGGTGGTCTACCACCAGATCCGCGAGGACCTGGAGGAAAAAGGCGTCATCTTCGTTGATACCGATACTGCGCTGCGCGAGCACGAGGAGCTGTTTAAGGAGCACTTCGGCACCGTCATTCCGGCTGGCGACAATAAGTTCTCCGCGTTGAACTCGGCCGTGTGGTCTGGCGGTTCCTTCATTTACGTGCCGCCGGGGGTCCACGTGGACATTCCGCTCCAGGCTTACTTCCGCATTAACACCGAGAACATGGGCCAGTTTGAGCGCACCCTGATCATCGTGGACGAGGACGCTTACGTGCACTACGTCGAGGGCTGCACCGCGCCGATCTATAAGTCGGACTCGCTGCACTCCGCCGTGGTGGAGATCATCGTGAAGAAGGGCGGCCGCTGCCGCTACACCACCATTCAGAACTGGTCGAACAACGTCTACAACCTCGTGACCAAGCGCGCGAAGGCTGAAGAGGGCGCGACCATGGAGTGGGTCGACGGCAACATCGGGTCCAAGGTGACCATGAAGTACCCGGCGGTCTGGATGACCGGCGAGCACGCACGCGGCGAGGTCCTTTCTGTCGCTTTCGCCGGCGAGGGCCAGTTCCAGGACACCGGCGCCAAGATGACTCACATGGCTCCGCACACCTCGTCTTCGGTGGTGTCGAAGTCTGTGGCTCGCGGTGGCGGCCGTTCCGCCTACCGCGGCTTGATCCAGGTCAACGCGAATGCGCACAACTCCCAGTCCAACGTGGAGTGCGACGCGCTGCTGGTGGACGACATTTCTCGCTCCGACACCTACCCGTACAACGACATTCGTAATGACCGCGTCACCCTGGGCCACGAGGCCAAGGTGTCCAAGGTCTCCGAGCAGCAGCTGTTCTACCTCATGAGCCGCGGCATCCCGGAGGAGGAAGCCATGGCCATGATCGTGCGCGGCTTCGTCGAGCCCATTGCGAAGGAGCTGCCGATGGAGTACGCCCTGGAACTGAACCGTCTCATCGAGCTGCAAATGGAAGGATCGGTGGGCTAAACCCAATGACCGTTTCTGTTGATCCCGTACAAAACGCCACCCCGCACAACAACAAGGGTGACCTCTTCCAGTCGTTTAACGTCGAGGACTTCCCGGTGCCCGGCGGCCGCGATGAGGTGTGGCGCTTCATCTCCCTGCGCCGCATCCGCGGCTTGCACAACGGCAAGTTTGCCCCGGCTGCGAAGGCGCAGATCACCGTGGATGCGCCGGAAAGCGTGCGCGTTGAAGAGGTGCCGATTAGCGACGAGCGCTTGAAGGTCGCTGGCGGTGCCGTCGACCGCGTCTCCGCGCAGGCTTGGAGCTCCGCCGAGACCGGTGTCATCGTGCACCTGCCTGCCGACACCGAGCTTGAGCAGGACATCACGATCACCGTCACCGGTGCTGGTGCGGATGTGACCACCTTCGGCAACATCCTGATCGAGTCCGGCACGCACGCCAAGGGCAACGTCATCCTGCGCTATGCAGGCTCCGGCACCCACGCCGATAACGTGAACTGGCACCTCGGCGAGGGCTCGACCGTGCGCGCCATCGTCGACGCCGAGTGGAATGAGGATACCGTCCACATCGGTCAGCAATCGATCCTGTTGGAGCGCGACTCGACGCTGCGACACTACGTGGCAGCCTTCGGCGGCGAGATCGTTCGCATCACCCCGCGCGTGAAGTTCGCTGCCCCCGGCGGCGATGCCGAGCTCAACGGCGTGTACTTCGCCGACCCCGGCCAGTACATCGAGAACCGCATGCTGGTGGATCACTCCGTACCGAACTGCCGCTCCAACGTGCTTTACAAGGGTGCGCTGCAGGGCGATAAGCAGTCCTCGCTGCCCGAGGCGCGCACCTGCTGGGTCGGCGACGTGCTGATCCGCGCCGAGGCGAAGGGCACCGACACGTACGAGACGAACCGCAACCTCGTGCTGACCGACGGCGCGCGTGCGGACGCGATCCCGAACCTGGAGATTGAGACGGGCGAGATCGCCGGCGCGGGCCACGCTGCCACGGTCGGCCGTTTCGACGATGAGCAGCTCTTCTACCTGCGTTCCCGCGGTATCCCCGAGGACGAGGCCACCCGCCTGATCATTCGCGGGTTCTTCAACGAAGTGCTCAACCAGATCCCGGTCGAGCAAGTCCGCGAAGAGCTCATCGCCCGCGTCGTGGGCGAGCTGGAGCGCACCAACAACTAGTCAACGCTGCTCAATAAAGTACTGAAAGAAAGAAAGCGGATACGCGAATATGTCGAAGCTTGAAATTAAGAACCTGCACGCCAACGTTCTGCCGACGGAGGAAGGTCAGGAGCCAAAGCCGATTCTCAAGGGCGTGAACCTGACGATTAACGCTGGCGAGACCCACGCGATCATGGGTCCGAACGGCTCGGGTAAGTCCACGCTGGCCTACACGTTGGCTGGCCACCCCAAGTACGAGGTGACCGAGGGCGAGGTGCTGCTCGACGGCGAGAACATCCTCGATATGGAGGTCGACGAGCGCGCTCGCGCAGGCCTCTTCCTGGCTATGCAGTACCCGGTGGAGGTTCCCGGTGTGTCCTCCTCCAACTTCATGCGCTCCGCGGTGACCGCGGTGCGCGGTGAGGCCCCGAAGCTGCGCGAGTGGGTCGCTGAGCTCAACGAGGCCCGCAACTCGCTGCAGATGGACGAGTCCTTCTCCGAGCGCTCAGTCAACGAGGGCTTCTCCGGTGGCGAGAAGAAGCGCCACGAGGTCATGCAGTTGGCGCTGATGAAGCCGAAGTTCGCCGTCATGGACGAGACCGACTCCGGCCTGGACGTCGACGCGCTGCGCGTGGTTTCCGACGGCATCAACAAGTACCAGGAGGAGACCAACGGTGGCGTGCTGATGATCACCCACTACAAGCGCATCCTCAACTACGTGCAGCCGGAGTTCGTCCACGTCTTTGCCAACGGCAAGATTGTGAAGACGGGCGACGCCTCGCTGGCAGACCAGCTCGAGGCAGAGGGCTACGAGAAGTTCATCTAATGGCCTACGTCAACGACAACGGAACACTCAACGTGGAGGCGATCCGCGCGGAGTTTCCGATCCTGTCGCGCACCGTCAGGGATGGCAAGCCACTTGTCTACCTCGACTCTGGTGCGACGTCACAGCGACCGGAACGCGTGTGGAACGCCGAGCGCGACTTCGTGCTGCACACCTTCGCGCCCGTCCACCGCGGCTCCTACCAACTCGCCGAGGAGGCGACCGACGCCTACGAAAAGGCTCGCGAGGCAATCGCGCGCTTCGTCGGCGCGGAAGGCCACGAGATCGCATTTACGAAAAACGCGACCGAGGGCTTAAACCTCGTCGCCTACGTGCTTGGAGACGACCGCGCTGGCGAGTACCAGGTTGGTGAGGGCGACACCATCGTCGTTACCGAGCTGGAACACCACGCGAACCTGGTGCCCTGGCAGGAGCTCGCCCGGCGCACCGGTGCCACCTTAAAGTGGTACGCGATGACGCCGGATGGGCGGATCGACCTCGATTCGCTCGAGCTGGACGAGACGGTCAAGGTCGTGGCTTTTACCCACCAGTCAAACGTGACTGGCGCGGTCGCTGACGTCGACGAGATCGTGCGCCGCGCGAAGGAAGTCGGCGCGCTCACTGTGCTCGACGCATGCCAGTCGGTGCCGCACATGCCGGTCGACTTCCACGCTCTCGACGTGGATTTCGCAGCCTTCTCGGGCCACAAGATGTGTGGGCCTTCCGGCGTCGGAGCCGTCTACGGCAAGGGCGACATCCTTGATACGTTGCCGCCGTTTTTGACCGGTGGCTCCATGATCGAGATCGTGAAGATGGAAGGCTCGACCTTCGCACCTGCCCCGCAGCGTTTCGAGGCAGGTACGCAGATGACCAGCCAGGTCGTCGGTCTCGGAGCGGCGGTGGAGTTCTTAAACGAGGTGGGCATGGATCGCATCCACGCCCACGAGCAGGAACTCACGGCATACGCGCTCGAGCAGATGCAACAGATCGAGGGCTTGGAGATCGCCGGTCCGCTGACCGCAGAGAACCGGGGTGGCGCGATCGCCTTTACCGTGGATGGTGTGCACCCGCACGATCTTGGTCAGGTCCTCGATTCTGAGGGTGTGGCAATCCGCACGGGCCACCACTGCGCGTGGCCGGCCCACCGCGGGCTTGCTGTGCAGGCGACCTCGCGTGCCAGCTTCTACCTCTACAACACCAAGGAAGAGGTAGATGCGCTGGTGGCAGCTATTGCAAAGGCGAAGGAGTTTTTCGCACGATGAACCTTGAATCGATGTACCAGGAAGTCATCCTGGACCACTACAAAAACCCGCAATACGCAGGGCTTCGCGATCCTTACGAGGCGGAAGTCCACCACGTCAACCCCTCCTGCGGCGACGAGCTGACGCTGCGCGTCCACCTGTCCGAGGACGGGAAGACCGTTGAGGATGTCTCCTATGAGGCGCAGGGCTGCTCGATCTCGCAGGCGTCGACAAGCGTGATGGCCGAAGAGATCAAGGGACTGCCGCTTGCCGAAGCCATGGAGAAGCTCGGCGCCTTTGAGGAGATGATCACCTCGCGCGGCACCGTCGAAGGCGATCCGGAAAAGATCGGTGACGGCGTGGCTTTCGGCGGGGTGGCGAAGTTCCCCGCCCGCGTGAAGTGCGCGCTACTTGGGTGGAAGGCTTTCGAGGCCGCAACCCAGGAAGCCCTGGAGAAGAAGGAGAACTAAACCATGTCTGAAGACAACGTCAACGACACCGCTGGCGCTGCCGCAGGTGGTGCCCAGGAACGCGAAAGTGTCTCCAATTTTGAGGGCGGTGGCGAGCGTCCGCCGCAGACCGAGGAGCAGATTAAGCTCGCTGCCGATGCGGAAGAGTTCCTGCACGACGTCATTGACCCCGAGCTGGGGATCAACGTCGTCGACCTCGGCTTGGTCTACGATCTGTGGATCGAGGAGCGGGAGGGCAAGACGCTCGCGATTGTGAACATGACGCTGACCTCGCCTGCGTGCCCGCTGACTGACGTCATTGAGGCGCAAGCGCACGAGGCGATCGTCAACAACACCTCGGTGGACGACATCGTGCTCAACTGGGTATGGATGCCGCCGTGGGGCCCGCACATGATTACCGAGGAAGGACGCGAGCAGCTGCGCGCGCTCGGTTTCGCGGTCTAAGAATCCCCGCTTTTCGTCCCCCTGATGGAAACATCTGTCAGGGGGACGCAGCGTTTTATGCGGTAGTAGGCGGTTTGGGGGTGCTTGCTACAGTGTTTGCGTGATTGTCACCAATGATCTTGAAGTCCGCGTCGGAGCGCGCACGCTGCTTAACGCTCCCGGCCAACACCTCCGTGTCCAGCCGGGGGATCGTATCGGTCTGGTGGGCCGCAACGGTGCAGGCAAGACGACGACGATGCGCATCCTGGCGGGGGAGACCGAACCCTACGGCGGCTCTGTGACCCGCTCGGGCGAGGTGGGCTACCTGCCGCAGGACTCCAAGGAAGGCGACATCGAGCAGACTGCCCGGGCCCGCGTGTTGTCGGCCCGCGGGCTCGACCAGATCCAGCGCTCGATGGCCAAGCAGCAGGCCATCATGGAGGAAACCGACGGCGCGGAGCGCGACAAGGCGATCGCGAAATTCTCCCGCTTGGAGGAGCGCTACCAGGCGCTCGGCGGATATGAGGCGAACGCGGAGGCCGCCCAGATCTGCGACAATCTCGGCCTGCCGGGCCGGGTGCTCGACCAGCCGCTCAAGACGCTGTCCGGCGGCCAGCGGCGCCGCGTGGAGCTCGCCCAGATCCTGTTCGCTTCCCGGCAGGGCTCAGGGAAGTCGCAGACCACGCTGCTTCTCGACGAGCCCACGAACCACCTCGACGCCGATTCCATCAGCTGGCTGCGCGGCTTCTTGTCCAAGCACGAGGGCGGGCTGATCATGATCTCGCACGACGTGGAACTCTTGGACGCGGTGTGCAACAAGATCTGGTTCCTCGACGCCGTGCGCGCCGAGGCTGACGTCTACAACATGGGCTTTGCCAAGTACAAGGACGCCCGCGCCCTCGACGAGGCTCGGCGACGCCGCGAGCGCGCCAACGCGGAGAAGAAGGCGTCTGCGTTGAAGACGCAAGCCGCAAAGCTCGGTGCGAAGGCGACCAAGGCCGCCGCGGCGAAGCAGATGCTCGCCCGCGCCGACCGGATGATGGGAGAGCTCGATGAAGTCCGCGTGGCAGACAAGTTCGCCTCGATCAAGTTCCCGGAACCCGCGCCCTGCGGTAAGACCCCGCTTTACGGCAAAGGGCTGACCAAGATGTACGGCTCGCTTGAGGTATTCGCGGGTGTCGACTTGGCCATCGACAAGGGGTCGCGCGTCGTCGTGCTCGGGACCAACGGTGCCGGTAAGACGACGCTGCTTAAACTGCTCGCCGGCGTCGAGCGCACCGACGGCGAAGGCGGCCTGGTCACCGGCCACGGGCTGCGCATCGGCTACTTCGCACAGGAGCACGACACCATTGACGGGGACAAAACCGTGTGGGAGAACACCATCGAGGCGTGTCCGGACGCCGGCCAGCAGGACCTGCGCGGACTGCTCGGTGCCTTCATGTTCTCCGGCGACAAACTCGAGCAGCCAGCAGGCACGCTCTCCGGCGGTGAGAAGACCAGGCTCGCACTGGCCACGCTCGTCTCATCCCGTGCCAATGTGCTGCTTCTCGACGAGCCCACGAACAATCTCGACCCCCAGTCCCGCGAGCAGGTCCTCGACGCGCTCAAGACCTACACGGGTGCCGTCGTCCTGGTCACCCACGACCCGGGCGCGGTGCGCGCCCTTGAGCCGGAGCGCGTGATCATCATGCCTGAGGGCGATGAGGATCTGTGGAGCGACGAATATATGGAGATCGTTGAATTGGCTTAAAGTGAGCTGTAAATTAGCATGGAAGTATGTCTTCCTCTGCACGTCGCCTCAGCGCTACAGTCCTCGCCGCCGCTCTCGCTTTCTCTTGTGTGGGGGCACCTGAGGCGGGGGCGGAGTCGTCGATAAGAGACGGCCTTGAGGTCAACCAGGGGTGGGAGTTTGGCACTGTGCTTGGGACGTGCACGATCGGGTACAACGACCCAGTCAGGCGCATTAGCTACACGGCTGCGCACTGCGCGGAGGGCGTGAACCGGGTCTTTCTCTCCGACAAGTCCGGCAAACGCTTCCAACGGCCGATCCACGCTGGCACGATCGAAATGTCGCCGGAATATAACCCGAAAACCGATGCCAACGACTGGGCCATCATCCGCTGGAAAGACGGCGTGACCATCAATCCCAACACCTTTGACCGCGACGGCATCGTGCCAGTTAAAAGCCTGCGAAAGGGGCAGGAGCTGTGCTTTCACGGGCATACCAGCCACGGGTCTGTAGGAAGCGCGGACTGCGGCAGGCTGATTGCCACCCTGGGCACCAAGATCATCATCGAGACACCAAAGGGTGCGCGAAAAGGCGACTCCGGTGGCCCGGTCTACGTGCCGGGCGGCGGGCTGGTCGGTGTGCTGTCCACTAGTTACGAAGTCGACGAGCCCAACGGAAATACGAGCTACATCGTCACCGCCAACGCGCCGAAGGACGGCCGCCCGGTGACCCTGGAAGAGGAAGCGCGCATCATCAATCAGTACTATGGCACCAGAGTCAGGCTGCGGGAACACGACATCGAACCAGGTAGCTCGCTTATCGAGGGGCTGGCCGACGCCGGCTCCAGCGACGCCGAAGGCGCTGCGATCGCGCTTGTACTCACTAGTGTGCTCCTTGCTGGTCTGGCCATTGGAGGCATGATCAATAGCGTGTTGTACTAACGCGGCCGCGTAGACTTATGCCTATGACCATCAACGAAATTCTGAAGAGCTGGCCCGACGCATGGAACGCCATGTCGAAAGACCAGAAGACCATCGTCGGCGTACTGGCTGCTGTGGATACCCTCGGTAAGGCGCTCGCGCTGCGCGACCTTGCGCGCGCGAAGGACAGCAAGCTCCGCGGCCCGAAGTGGCTGTGGACGCCGATCATCGGCGCGGTGAACACCTTCGGTTGGGTGGGCTACTTCCTCATCGGGAAGAAGCGCTAGTTTCACGCGCAACCCCAGCGTAGTAACGGATCTGCGTCACCGGTTGCATCCGGGGTCGCTGCCAAGGATAGCGATCACCGGCGACGTCGATCGCTTCGCTGAGTTCTAGGAGCGTGTCGGTGCCACCAGCCCCGCCCACAGTGAGCGTGTCGCTGTCAATGGACACCTCGGACGAAAAAGTTCGCTGGTGGTGTTTTTGCTTGATGAGCGAGGCCGGAACTTCGGCAAACACGAGCTTCCCGCGCCGCAGCACTGTCACGTCGTCGGCAACGTAGCTCGGTCGGATGCGCTCGCTGCCGATCAGCGAGGCGACGTACACAATGCCCCAGATGGACAGCAGCAGCGCAACCAACCGCACCGTTCCCGCAGGCAGGAGCAGGTGGACCACCACCATCTCGATGCACAAGACCGAAATCACGCTTACGAGCATCTGCAATCGCCCTGGCGGGTGGGGGAGTACCTCCGCATCCTCTGGCACAAGCCGGTGGCCCCGTATCCAACGCAGTAAATCGCGGTACAGTTCGAGCTCGTAGCGGGCGAAGCGGAAGCCAGGGTGCTTCTTCCACAGCGAGAGGATGCTACTCATCGAAGTCCTCCGCCAACGCCTGCAGCACGACGCGCTGCGCACCCCGCGTCGGCACATCGTGCACGCCGAGGGAGACGTCCCCAGGCCGCAGGGTGGGGAGAACCCCGCGGAGCAGCCCGTGGGGGAGGAGCTCGCGAAAGCGCGCGACGTTTTCGGCCACTTGGCTATCTCGCGTCCGCATCTCCCCAAGGCCCTCCCAGAGCTGACCGGCCGCACGCGCTGCCTTGATGCACTCCGGAGCGTTGAGGTTTGTACGCAGCTGGTCCCACGTGGCGGCAGTGGCAACCCCGGTCAGCGCCATGAGATCCCACGCGTCCAGCTCGCGCTGGAGCGCCTGCGGGTCGGTGAACACTCCACGCAGTGCTTGGCGGATATCCTCCGGCGCACCAGAAGGATTAGCCGCAAGCATGGCCAGCCGTTTTCGCTGCTGCTGCAGGTGGGCAATGCGGCCATCCAGTTGCGCTAGGGCACGCTCGACCACAGCCGCTGCGTCTTCGGCTGCGACGTCGGCGATGGGCACGCCGGCGTCGATAAGCGCACGAGCGCGAACCACTGCAGCGAGGTCGCTGATTGAGTACTCGCGGTAGTTGCCACTCGTGCGGGCGGGCTCGGCCACTGCACCGCTTTCGTGCAGGTGGCGGACCGAGCGCACTGAGCAACCTGCGGCCGCGGCGACTTCTGAAATCTTCACGCTTTTAACCTAAACCCTTACACAATGTGAGGGTCAAGGACAGCGTGCCTAGTTCCTAAATCCGTGCACGGGTGCCGGGATGAAGCCGCCGCGCTGGATCATCTCCGCACTGCTCTTGGTGTTGACCGGGATGACTGGCGCGTAGCCGAGCAGGCCGCCGAAGTTCACCTCGTCGCCCGGCTTGGTGCCGGGGACGGGGATGAGGCGCGCTGCGGTGGTCTTATGGTTCATGATGCCGATCGCGGCTTCGTCGGCGATCATGCCCGCGATGGTTTCCGCCGCGGTATCGCCTGGGATGGCGATCATGTCGAAGCCGACGGAGCAGATTGAGGTCATGGCCTCGAGCTTGTCCATGGAGATCGAACCGGAGCGGACTGCATCGATCATGCCCTGGTCCTCGGAGACCGGGATGAACGAGCCGGACAGGCCGCCGACGCGGGAGCAGGCCATCATGCCGCCCTTCTTCACCGCGTCGTTGAGCAGGGCGAGTGCAGCGGTCGTGCCGTGAGTGCCGACCTGCTCAAGACCGATACGCTCCAGAATGTGGGCGACCGAGTCACCGACCTCCGCGGTGGGGGCAAGCGAAAGGTCGACGATGCCGAAGGGCACGCCAAGGCGCTCCGCCGCCATGTTGCCAACGAGCTGGCCGGCGCGGGTGATCTTGAAGGCGGCCTTCTTGATCTCCTCGGCGACCTCGTTGAGTGAGGCACCCTTAATCGGGCTGATCGCGTTGTCCACCACGCCGGGGCCGGAGACACCGACGGAGACCACGGTGTCGGGCTCCTCGATGCCGTGGAACGCACCTGCCATGAATGGGTTGTCGCCGACCGCGTTCGCAAACACCACGAGCTTTGCGCAAGCGATGGAAGACTCGTCCTTCGTTAGCTCGGCGGCCTCCTTGACCACCTGCCCCATACGCGCGACGGCGTCCATGTTGATGCCCGCGCGCGAGGTGCCTACGTTGACCGAGCCGCAGACCGCCTGGGTGACGCTGAGCGCCTCGGGGATGGAATCGATAAGGCGGCGATCTGAGGTCGTCTCGCCCTTTTCCACCAGCGCGGAGTAGCCGCCCACGAAGTTGACGCCCAGCTCGGACGCGGCCTTGTCCAAAGCGCGCGCGATGTCGACGGGGTTGCCGTCCACACCCGCCGCGACGAGCGAGACAGGGGAGACCGAGATGCGCTTGTTCACGATCGGAATGCCGAGCTCGCGCTCAATGCCCTCGCACACTTCCACCAGGCGCGCGGCGCGGGTGGTCACCCGGTCGTACACGGCCTGGCAGGTGGCCTCCATGGAGGAGCGGGTGCAGCCGATCAGCGAGATCCCCATGGTGACGGTGCGGATATCCAGGCGGTAGTCCTCGATCATCCGGATGACGTCGAGGATGTGGCCGGACTTAAAATCGAAATCTGTAGCCATCGTCGTGTGTTACCCCTAGACCTCGTTCATCGCGGTGAAGAGGTCCTCGGACTGGATGCGTACGATGACGCCGAGCTTATCGCCCACGGCCGCAAGGTGCTCCTGCAGCTCGCCCATGTCCGGGGTGTTGTCGGGGAGGGCGACGCGCATGACCATGGTGAAGTAGTTGTCCATCAGAGTCTGGGAGACGTCGAGAATGTTCAGGTCGCGTTCCGCGGCAGCGCCGGCCACAGCGGCAATGATGCCGACGCGGTCCGGGCCCGTGGTCGTAATGATTGCGTGCATAGCGCTCATCTTAGTGCGGGAGTGGTGTACGGCGCGCACCTGGGAGGTTACGGTGGCCCCATGACTGCTTTTTCCAACAACGAACACACAACTTTTAGCGCACAGCCGGAACGTACGGGCCGCGTGCTCGTCATCGGTGCGGGCGGCAATGTCAGCCGCCACTCGGTGCCGTGGCTTTCCCAGCAGGGACACGAGGTCACCGGTCTGGTGCGTAACCCGGCGCACGTCGAGAGCATCGAGCAGGCGGGCGCGCACGGCCTGGTCCGCGACATTACGGAGCTTTCCGTCGCGCAGTGGGCTGAGCTACTTGCGCAGTTCGATGTCGTGGTGTGGTCCGCTGGCGCGGGCGGCGGTTCTGCGGAGCGGACCTGGGCGGTCGATCGGGACGCGGCGCTGCGGCTTATCGACGCGCTCGAGCAGCTCCCCGAGCCACCACGGTTCCTTATGGTCTCCTACACCGGCGCGCGCTTCGCCACCACAGAAGACGATGGTGGCTCCTGGTACGCCTACGTCGAGGCGAAGAAGGCGGTGGATCTGCGCCTGATGGACAGCGACCTGCCGCAGGTCATCCTGGGCCCCGGCATGCTTATCGACGGCCCCGTGCCCGGCTTCGCCCCAATCACGGCCGCAAGCGACGACGGTGCCGATTCGGCGCACCCCGAGACCTCGCGCGAGCTTGTCGCGGAGGTCATCGTTGAGCTCGTCGGGCGCGAGGACGTCTCGCAGGTACCCAACCCCTTCGAGTTTGAAAATGGCGGCGTGCCGGTGCGCGAGCTCGGCCGCTAAGCCGGGCTAGGCGCGCGGGGCGTGCGCCGGGCTGCGCTCGAAGCAGTACTGGGCGAAGTTGCGCAGGATCGCGTTCGCCCAGGCCACATCGTGGTTCGGCAAATCCGCCACGATCCGAGCGTACTCTTCAGCGGGGAAGTACCCGTAGTCGTAGAAGAAGTCCATGCGCGTATGCATCGCTTCCGCGTCCATTTCCGCGTGGAACTGAGTAGCCCACACGTTGTCGCCGTAGCGCACGATTTGCACCGGGCAGCTCGGCCCGGTGGCCAGCACGGTCAGCGTGGCGGGCAGTGTGACTTCGTCCGGGTTCTCGGTGTGGCCGGTCAGCGCGGTGAAGCGGGCGGCAGTGCCGCGGAGGAGGGGATCGTCGTGCGCGGCGTCGCTAAGCACTACCTCGGTTGGGCCGGAGTCTTCCGGGTGGGAATGGCCGACGGTGCCACCGAGGTGATCCACCAACCAGGAAAAGCCGAAGCAGACGAAGAAGACCGGGAGCCCGGAATCCACCACCCCGGCGAGCACCTCGTGGACATGACGCTGCCACGGCGAGTACTCATCGTTGGTGATGTTGAGCGAGCTGCCGCCGACGATGATGCCGCTGATGGTCTCAAGCGAGCCAACCTCCTCGTCGAGCCGGTCGAGGATCTGCAGCTCAACGTCTACCTCGCTTAAGCCCGTGGCCTTGAGTACGTCGTGGTATTCGGCACGTGCGACCTGTTGGGCAAGTTCGCCCTGGCGCAAGGAGAGGAAAAGCAGCTTGGACATAGCGGCAAGTCTATACCGCTTGGTCTACTTTGTGCTAAACGGGCTCCGTACGGACTGCTCCACCAAAGAAAGCATGGCCTCTAGACGCTCCACGGGCTCGCCCGCAGCCAGCTTGACCACGAATCCTTCAAAGACCGTCTCTAGGTAGGTCTGCACCACGTCGGTGGTCACGTCCTCCCGCGTTGCGCGGTTGGACACGATGCGTTCGTGAACAGCTTTGTCTAGCACCTCCTGGTGCTCGCGCCAGCGCTTCTCAAACTCGGGATCGGTACGCAGCTTGCGAACGATCTCGGCCCGGGTGACAAACCAGTCGTTCTTTTCCCGGTGGTACAGCATGTCGCGCATCACCTCAACCAGACCCTGGTTGCTCACCACCTCGGCCTGGCGCTTCGCGTCCTCGCTTGCGATCGCGAGGAAGAGCGCCTCCTTGTCTGCAAAGTGGTGGAAGATCGCACCGCGTGTTTTCCCAGTCGCCTGCTCAAGCTTGGCCACGGTGGCGCCTTCGAACCCGTAGTGGGCGAAGCAGAGACGAGCAGAGTCGATGATTTCCTGCCGACGGCGAGTGAGTTCGCTTTCGCTGACGATGGGCATGCGCGGTGCAACCCTTCCTTTGTTCGGGGTGGGCGGGGTACAGACAAAGAAGAGGGGTACCCGGGTGCGGAACCCGAGTTACCCCTCTAGCTGGGTCAAGGCATTAGTTCTTGACCATCTGGCGCAGCACGTACTGCAGAATGCCGCCGTGGCGGAAGTACTCTGCCTCACCAGGGGTGTCAACGCGGACCACTGCGTCGAACTCGACCTCCTCGCCGCCGTCCTTCGTCGCTACGACGTGGACCGTCTTCGGGATCGTGTCGCCTTCATTGAAGGCAGTGATGCCGGTCAGCTCGAAGGTCTCGGTGCCGTCCAAGCCGAGGGAGCCGTGGGACTCACCCTCCGGGAACTGCAGCGGCAGCACGCCCATGCCGATGAGGTTCGAGCGGTGGATACGCTCGAAGGACTCAGCGATGACGGCCTTGACGCCGAGCAGGTTGGTGCCCTTTGCAGCCCAGTCACGGGAGGAGCCGGTGCCGTACTCCTTACCAGCGATGACCACGAGCGGGATGTTCTTCTCTGCGTAGTTCATCGCCGCGTCGTAGATGTAGGCCTGCGGTGCGCCCTCCTGGGTGAAGTCGCGGGTGTAGCCACCCTGCTCATCCACCAGCTCGTTGCGCAGACGGATGTTGGCGAAAGTACCGCGAACCATGACCTCGTGGTTACCACGACGGGAACCGAACGAGTTGTAGTCGTGGCGTGCCACACCGTGCTCATCCAGGTAGTTCGCCGCCGGGGTGCCCGGCTTGATGGAGGAAGCAGGGGAGATGTGGTCGGTGGTCACGGAGTCGCCGAGCTTGGCCAGCACGCGTGCACCGGTGATGTCCTCGACTGCCTCCGGCTCCTCCGGCATGCCGTCGAAGTACGGTGCCTTGCGGATGTAGGTGGAGTCCTCGTTCCAGTCGAAGGTCTTGCCCTTCGGGATGTCCAGGTTCTGCCACTGCTCGTCGCCCTTGAAAACGTCGGCGTAGTCGGCTTCGTACATCTCGCGGGAGATGATGCCGGAGATGGTGCTCTCGATCTCCTCGGTGGACGGCCAAACGTCCTTCAGGAAGACGTCGTTGCCATCGGCGTCCTGGCCGAGCGGCTGGGCGTCGAAATCGAAGTCCATGGTGCCGGCGATGGAGTACGCGATAACCAGCAGCGGGGAGGCCAGGTAGTTCATCTTCACATCGGGGGAGATGCGGCCTTCGAAGTTGCGGTTACCGGACAGGACTGCGGTTGCGGTCAGGTCGTACTCGTTGATCGCCTCGGAGACCTCGTTCGGCAGCGGGCCGGAGTTACCAATGCAAGATGCGCAGCCGAAGCCGGTGAGGTAGAAGCCGACAGCCTCGAGGTCCTTCCACAGGTCGCCGCGCTCGTAGTAGCCATCGACGACCTGGGAACCCGGAGCCATGATGGTCTTGACCCACGGCTTGGCGTGCAGGCCCTTCTCAGCAGCCTTACGAGCCAGCAGTGCGGCACCGACCATGACGGACGGGTTGGAGGTGTTGGTGCAGGAGGTGATTGCGGCAATCGCGACCATGCCGTGGTCGAGGGTGTACTCGCCGCCCTGCGGAGACTCGACGATGACCGGCTTGGAGGCACGGCCCTCAGCACCTGCTGCTGCGGTCTCGCCGTTGCCCGGCCAGGACTGGTTGTAGTCCACAGATTCGGTCTTCTCTGCGCGCACCGGCTCGGAGGTCTCGTTGCCGGCGGTGTTGTAGTCCGGCAGCTGCTTGCGGAAGGTTTCCTTCGCATCGGCGAGCAGGATACGGTCCTGCGGGCGCTTCGGGCCAGCGATGGACGGCACGACGGTGGACAGGTCGAGCTCGAGGTACTCGGAGTACTCGGCCTCCTCTGCGTCCTGCTCCAGCCACATGCCCTGCGCCTTGGCGTATGCCTCGACGCGGTCGATGTCCTCCTGGCTGCGGCCGGTCAGGTGCAGGTAGTTGATGGTCTCCTCGTCGATCGGGAAGATCGCACAGGTGGAGCCGAACTCCGGGCTCATGTTGCCGATGGTGGCGCGGTTTGCCAGCGGGATCTGCTTGACGCCGTTGCCGTAGAACTCGACGAACTTCTGCACGACGCCGTGCTCGCGCAGCATCTCGGTGATGGTGAGCACCACGTCGGTTGCGGTCACGCCAACCGGGATCTCACCGGTGAGCTTGAAGCCGACGACGCGCGGGATGAGCATGGAGACCGGCTGGCCGAGCATTGCAGCCTCGGCCTCGATGCCGCCGACGCCCCAGCCCAGGATGCCCAGGCCGTTTTCCATGGTGGTGTGGGAGTCGGTACCGATGCAGGTGTCCGGGTATGCCAGGCCCTCGTTGTCAAAGACGACGCGGGAGAGGTACTCGATGTTGACCTGGTGGACAATGCCGGTTCCCGGCGGGACGACGCGGAAGTTGGAGAAGTTCTCTGCGCCCCAACGCAGGAACTGGTAGCGCTCCTCGTTGCGCTGGTACTCAATCTCAACGTTCTTATCCAGCGCGGCGGTGGAACCGAACGCCTCGATGATCACGGAGTGGTCAATGACCATCTCTGCCGGGTTCAGCGGGTTGACCTGGTCGGGGCTGCCGCCGAGGTCGCTGACTGCCTCACGCATCGTGGCAAGGTCGACCACACAGGGCACACCGGTGAAGTCCTGCATGAGGACGCGGGCCGGGGTGAACTGGATCTCGATCGACGGCTCTGCCGACGGATCCCAGTTGGCAATTGCCTTGATGTGGTCTTCGGTGACGTTCTTGCCGTCCTCGGTGCGCAGGAGGTTCTCGCCCAGCACCTTGAGGGAGTAGGGCAGCTTCTTCATGCCGTCAACAGCATCGAGTGCAAAGTAGTCGTAGGACTTCCCGCCAACCTCGAGCGTCTTCTTAGCGTTGAAGGAGTTCTTGCTTTCAGCCACAGTGAGCTCCATTTCTCGTCGTAATCCAAATCTGGGAACTATGACACGTGATGGTCAACCATCAATAATATGCGACCAACCACGGTTCCGTTGCCATAATAACAGTACGCACGTTATGTTTAGGTAAGGCACGGAGGTTTTACGGCAAGAACTGGCCGGGGAGTGTGCAATCTCACCCCCATTTGCGTGCAGTACAACCGCGTGGGGCGCGCAGCGGTGGTGGAGCTGCCAGATACACTGCACAATCGTCGCCCCCGATCGTGGTTGCGGCGCGCCCCACGCACAACACCTCAAGGAGTGTCCGAATGATTCCACCCGAGATCGACATGGCCGACCTGGAAGGCCAGCTCGCGGCGGATGGCATCGCCTTTGGGGCGGAGAACCCAGTCAATGGGACCGTCGAAGCAGCCATGCGTGACGCTCTGGACGCCGCCCCGAGTGCGGGCCAGGGCCACACGGGGCTCGTCGTTTTAGAGCACACGCCCGCACATGTGCCGGACCTGCGCGACGTGGCCCAGGACCTGTTGCTCGCGGGGGACTTCGACACCGTGATCGTGCGAACGCCCCAGGTAGCGCTGGCTGTCAGTGACACGCTCGACCGCGCATCTATCGATGCCGGGCAGCGCGCGATGGTCACCGAATCCGATTACCCCCAGGGCGTGACCGCCTTTGTTGAGGCTGCCGACAGCTTCCATGTGCCCTGGATTCCGCTCGCGCTCGCCGCGGCGATCGTCTTTGGTGTAGTAATTGGCGCGACTGCGTGGGCAGTTCGGCGACGGATGTAGTCAATCCTGCTGGAAGCGCTACTGCGCCGTCCTGCCTTGACTTGAGGTGGGGCGGCGCCTTCTTTTCGTGCGCGTTACATAATGTGTCCAAAATCACACTATGTATGCAGGAGGGTGAATGTGCAGCGTGTGGTCATTTTGAGTCATGGGAAAAACCTTGACTCATGTGAATTTAGGTAAAGGTTGTGCAACGGGATGATCACGTGTCGTATGGTCTCCATGTCGGCTCGTGAGTCGGCATTGCACTCAATCGTCTCGCGCTCAACAGCAGCAACGCGCTAGTCACGCGAGGTTGCGTCGGAAAATTCGGGCATGTGGGGAAGCACGCCAAGGATGCACCGGGGACAGACGGCGGGGTCAGTGTTGCTTGCGGGCTTGCATCAGTAGTCAATTTTCTACAGCTGCGAGTCAAGGCTATGGGCTAGTCACCCGTGGCGGCGGCCGTCGAGAGGCAGTATGCCCCTCGATGGTTTCCGCACGCTTTGGCACGCGGCGTGAGGAGCCCTTTTCGTGGTAGAACCATCGCGGTTCACGCCATCGTCTGTGGGTGGAGCCTCGGCTGCTGCGCGCCCCACGCGCGCTGGCCGCCGATTCCGCGCCACCCTCGGCGTCGTTGCGTGCACAACATCCCTGTCCTTGGCGGCACCCCTGGTCAGCCCAGTGGCAAACGCTGCTCCGGCGTCGATGACGGAGCTTGCGGCAAACATCTCGCAAGCCCAAGCAAACATTGACCGGCTGAACCTCAACATCGGCGACCTGCAGGAAAAGGTCAACCAGGCGCTGGTAGACCTGCAGGACTCCCGCGCACGTGCAGAGCAGGCTCGCCGCGGCGCGGAGGAGGCAAAGAAGCGTCTCGCAGCCTCCGAAGAAGCTGTCGTGGAGGCGCGTAAAGCGCTTGATGAGGTCACCCGCTCCCAATACCGCGGCGCGGGTCAATCGAAAAGCCTTGACTTTGCCGTAAGTGGCGACGATCAGAAGGACGTGCTCGATCGCTCGCTCTTCCTGCGTCAGCGCACCGAGGAACGTCGCGCGAAGCTCGCCGAAGTTGAGCGCGCCCGCACCGAGGCGGCGAACGACGAGGCGACACAGCGCGAGGCAAGCGAGCACGCCGCGTCGACCGCTGCCGAGGCCGAGGCCGCTGAGGCAGAGGTGCGCGCATTGCTCGATTCGGCCAATACGGAGCTTGCGCAGGAGCAGTCCCAGCGCGATGCCGCTCAGTCGGAGCTCGACGCGGCCCAGTCCGAGCTCGACCAGCAGCGTGCCGACGCCAACGGGGGCGCAGAGTCTGCCGAGTCTGGCGAAGACGCAGAGAACGCTGCGACCGATGCCCCTGCACAACCTGTAGAGACTGCGCCTTCACAGGTGCAGGCCGAGCAGACAGACGGCAGCGCTCCCGCTGCTGCACCAGAGCAGCAGGTCACTGCAGACGAGGTGCCGGACGACGTGGTAGTACGCGTCGAGCAGCACGCGGCGCAGATCGATCCGGACGTGGCGTCGCTGAGCTCGGAGACCGTGGCCCAGGCGTTGACCACCGCGGCAACCGCCAACGGGGAGAACCTGCAGCCGGCGCCGGCGGAAAACGTCGACAGCGGGGCCAACGCTGCGGCGATGTCGAGCAACCTGGAGATCTCTGACGAGATGATTACCGCCGCGGCAGGCATCATTGCCGCCGCTGCGATGGTCGGGTCGAGCCAGGCGGACCACACCAGCCTGGACAACCCCTACGGCGGGTCGAGCAACAGCGAGGTCATCGCGGCCTTCGCCGGCGGCTTGGGCAACGCGCTCGGCGGCGGGGCGGCGAACGTGAGCCCAACGTCCGATGACTACGCCAGCCCGGAGGTCAGTGATGGCCTTGCCTCGCTGCTGCCGGAGGTCGGGACCGCAGAGTCTGTTTCCGACGCGGTGTCCAACGCAGTCTCTGGCTCGAATTCGGGCTCGATCGAGACCGTCATCTCCCGCGCGCAGGCCATGATCGGTACGCCGTACGTGTGGGGCGGCGGCGACGCGAACGGACCGACCACCGGTGTCAATGGCGGCAGCGTTTCCGGGTTCGACTGCTCGGGCCTGGTGCTCTACGCCTTCGCTGGCGTCGGCATCTCGCTTCCGCACTACACCGGCTACCAGTACCAGCGCGGCACCCAGGTGCCCGCGAGCGAGGCGCAGCGCGGCGACCTGCTCTTCTGGGGTCCGGGCGGCAACCAGCACGTGGCGATCTACCTCGGTGATGGCACAATGATCGAGGCCCCGCAGGCGGGCCAGAACGTGCAGATCTCCCCGGTCCGCTACTCCGGCATGGCGCCGATGGCGGTGCGACTCCTCTAGGTACTGGCACCGCGTCATGTCACGCTCATTACGATGGTGGCATGAAGCTTTCTGACTACGATGCACTCCTCGTTCTTTCCTTCGGCGGCCCCGAGGGCAAGGACGAGGTGCTTCCATTTTTGGAGAATGTGACCCGCGGTCGCGGCATCCCCAAGGAGCGCTTGGCCAAGGTTGGCGAGCACTACTACCACTTCGACGGCGTCAGCCCGATCAACCAGCAGAACCGCACGCTGATCGCCAACGTCGAGGCTGAGCTGAAAAGCCGTGGCATTGACCTTCCTGTCTACTTTGGCAACCGGAACTGGCACCCGCTGGCCGAAGACACAGCGAAACAGCTCGCCGCAGACGGCAAGCACAAGGTACTCGTCTTTGCCACCAGCGCCTGGGGTGGCTACTCCGCCTGCCGTCAGTACGACGAAGATATCGAGCGGATGCGCGAGGTCGCGCCGAGCGTGAACTTCACCAAGCTGTGGCAGTTCTTCGGCAACGAACGCTTCGTTAACCAGGTTGCGAACGAGCTCAAGGGCGCAGTCGACCGGGCCGAGGGTAAAAACTTCCGCGTCCTCTTTACCGCCCACAGCGTCCCCGACGCCGCAGACCTTGCCTCGGGTGGGCCCGACAACCCGCATCTCTATTCCCAGCAGGTGGCGGAGGCGTCCCGCCTCGTAGCCGAGCGGGCGGGCGTGAGCGACTACGAGATTGTGTGGCAGTCCCGCTCCGGCAACCCCGCCACCCCGTGGCTGGAACCCGACGTCGTCGACCGCGCTGAGGAGCTCGCAGACACAGGGATGGAGCACCTCATCTGCGTACCGATCGGGTTTATCACCGACCACATGGAGGTGGTCTGGGACCTCGACACCGAGCTCAAGCAGGCATGCGAGGCAAAGGGCGTCAGCCTCGACCGCGTGGCAACCGTGGGGTTGACTTCGCAGTTCGCCGCGATGGTGGTCGATCTCGCCGAAGCAGTTGCGCGGGGCGAGGAGCCGGCTAGCTTATCGACGGTCACCGTCCAGGGCTGCACCGAAAACGGTGCCCCGTGCCGCCCCGGCTGCTGCGCGCCGCAGCAGCGGCCCACCGGGGCGCGACCGCAGTAGCGTTTACACGCTTCCCATATATTAGCGCTGGTAGTCAAGCACGGCGTCGGCCACGCCTGCCATCCGCGCGGTCCGGATGTGGCGCCACAGGGCGAAAAGTTGCGGGTCGAAGGAGTGGTCGTTGAGCCGGTCGGTCACCGTTTCGATGATCGCCGCGACCTGGTCCGCACGTGCAAACAGCTTGGCCGCCCGCGCGGTGACGCCGGCGGGTAGCCCCGGCGTGTCGTAAAAGTCGGCGAGTGTGCCGACGGTCAGGCGGGGGTTGGGGAGATCGTGGCGGGTGGGGCCCGTGGCGTCGATAAGCAGTGCAGCCTGGTTGGTGGCCTGGGCAAGCAGCGCATCGGCCTCCCCGGGGCTGAGCCACGCGGGCTCGGGCAGGCGGCGGGTTTCTTCGAACCACCGCCACTGCACAGTGGTGCCGGTGTAGCGGGGCACGAGGATGTGCGAGGCGTCGTGGCCGCGCACGACGATCGCGCCGGCGGGGGTGAGCGCTTCCATGGCGGGGCTGCCGGCGAGAAGCCCCGGGGCCTGGCCTGGGCCCCAGAGGATGAGCCGGACTGCGGGACCGGGGGTATCCAGATCGGCGGTAGTGCGGATGTCGCGAAGCAGTGGCAGAAGCGGGCCGCCGAGATATGAGTGCCTGCCGCCGAGGTCACGCAGGGCGTCGAGGGTTTCGTCGCTGGACTCGACGTTGTAGAGCCACGCCGCGATCCACACGGCGGTGTTTTGCAGGGGCGAATAGACTTCGGCGCGCGAATGCATTCGACGAATCCTAGCAGGGCTTTTTCTAGGCGAGTAAAGCGGTGAGTGCGCCCCAGTTAGACTTTGGTCACTATGAGCTTTGATGACCGCTACGGAGGAGACATTTTTCAGGGCCACGCGCGCAAAAAGCGGCCGGTGTACCCGGAGATGCCGGCAGAGCCTGGCATCGTCGTGGAAATCGTGGGCAACGACTTCGTTGGTGCCGTGGTCGGATTCGAGCGCACCTACGACGGCGACTTCGTCCGGCTCGAGGACCGGTACGGTACCGAGCGGCTGTTCAAGATGCTGCCGGGCGCGTTCCTGGTGGAGGGTCAGCGCGTCACCCTGACCAGGTACGTGCCCCCGCAGGAGACTGGCCCGAAGCGTTCCAACTCGGGCTCGCGCAAGGTGGAGAATGTGCGCGCGAAAGTCGCCATGCCCAGCCGGATCTGGGTGGAGGGCATCCACGACGCGGCGATTGTGGAGAAGGTATGGGGCCACGACCTGCGCGTCGAAGGCGTCGTGGTGGAATACCTCGAGGGCCTGGACAACTTGCCGGAGCGGCTCAAGGAGTTTCAGCCGGGCCCCGGACGCCGCATCGGCGTGCTTGCGGACCACCTGATCGAAGGCACCAAGGAGTCGCGGCTGGTTGAGCACGTCGGCGAGCACGTCCTGGTCACTGGGCACCCCTACATCGACATCTGGGCCGCGGTGAAGCCGGAGAAGCTGCGCATTCCCGCATGGCCGGACGTGCCATATGGCGAGGACTGGAAAACCGGAGTGTGCAAGCGCCTCGGGTGGTCGGACCCGAAGGAAGGATGGCATCGCGTGTACAACGCTGTGGAGACGTTCCGGGATTTGGACTCCACGCTGATTGGTGCGGTCGAGCGCTTGGTCGATTTTGTGACCAATCCTGATCTGTCCAAGCAAGACCTTGTACCCTAGTGCGCGTGGGTGCTTTAGTTTGGTTTGTCGCAGCAGCTGTCCTCGCGCTTTTAGAGCTTGCGGTGGGGGAGTTTACCCTGCTCATGCTCGCTGCCGGCGCGTTGACCACTGCAGGAGTTGCGCTCGGCGGAGTGCCGTTGTGGGCGGAGATCGCCACATTCGTGGTCTCCTCCGCAGCGTTCTGGCTCTTTTTGCGGCCGTACCTGAACAAGCGTTTCCGTCAGCCGCAGGTCTATGACGATTCACCGCGCGCGCTGGTTGGCCAGCGTGTGACAGTGATCGAAGCGATCGGGCCGGATGGCGGGCAGGTGCGGATGGATGGCTCCATCTGGTCAGCGAGGTGCCTCGACCCTGCCGAGCGGATCGCCGCCGGCGACATTGTCACAGTAGCGGATATCGACGGCCCTGTTGCGGTCGTCTGGAAGGAACACTAAATGGGCGCAACCATCGTTTTGGTCGTCATCATCGCCCTGGTGGCGGCCTTGCTCTTCGCCTCCGTGAAACTGATTCCGCAAGGGGAGTCCGCCGTGATTGAGCGGCTAGGGCGCTACACCCGTACGGTTTCCGGGGGTCTGACTTTACTCATCCCGTACATTGACTCGGTGCGTGCGCGCGTGGATACGCGTGAGCGCGTCGTGTCTTTCCCGCCCCAGGCGGTGATCACGCAGGACAACCTCACCGTGGCGATTGACACGGTGGTGACGTTCCAGATCAACGACCCTGCGAAGGCTATCTACGGCGTGGACAACTACCTCGTCGGCGTGGAGCAGATCTCCACCGCAACGCTGCGCGACGTGGTCGGCGGCATGACGCTGGAGGAGACCCTGACCTCGCGTGAGACCATCAACCGTCGCCTGCGCGGCGAGTTGGATGCCGCGACGGGTAAGTGGGGCCTGCGCATTAGCCGAGTGGAGCTCAAGGCGATTGATCCGCCGCCGAGCATCCAGCAGTCCATGGAGATGCAGATGAAGGCGGACCGCGAGAAGCGCGCCATGATCCTTACCGCAGAAGGTAAGCGTGAATCTGACATCAAGACTGCAGAGGGTGAGAAGCAGGCACGCATTTTGTCCGCCGAGGGCGAGAAGCACGCCGCGATTTTGAGCGCTGAGGCTGAGCGCCAGGCGATGATCCTGCGCGCCGAGGGTGAACGCGCCGCGAAGTACCTCGCTGCACAGGGTGAGGCCCGCGCGATCCAGAAGGTCAACGCAGCGGTGAAGTCCTCCGGCGTGACCCCGGAGCTTTTGGCCTACCAGTACCTGGAGAAGTTGCCACAGATCGCGGACAACGAGGCGGCCACAATGTGGATGATCCCCTCGCAGTTCGGCGACTCGCTGCAGCAGTTCGCGCAGGCCTTCGCAGGCAAGGGCGAGGATGGTGTGTTCCGCTACGAGCCGGCGCGGGTGGACGAGGAGACCAAGGAGATGGCGGAGTCGGAGGACACGGACTCGTGGTTCGACACTTCGACTGACCCGGAGCTGGCGAAGGCGCTCGCCGAGGCCCGCGCCGTGGCCAACAAGCACGTCGACGACCCGGACCCGACGCAGGATAGCCCAAGTAGCGCTGGCCTTTCCGGTGCGTCGGAGGCCACCCAGCAGCCCCGCGAGATTGCTGCGCCTGAGCAGTCCTCGTCCGTCTACGCTCCGTACCCAGCCCAGGAAGAGATCAAGAATCCAGAGCAGGGGGCGCAGAAGCCTGAGTAATCAGGTTGAGCGCGAGCTTCCACCCGGCCTGCTCGGCCTGCCAGCCGGCGGCCTGGAGGCGCTGGCTCATCGCCTGCTTGGAGATGCCGAGCTCGGCCGCCGCTTCGTTTTGATTGAGGCCACTTCGCACCAGCGAGGTGGCCTCTCGGCCTTCCAAGGTGCGCTTGTGCAGCACGTGGCCCACGAGCGCGAAGGTCGCTGCGATATCGGCGGCGAAGGTCTTCGGGTCGGGGGTATCCACAACGACGCTGACCTTGGCGGGGCGGGTACCCACCGCGTCGCTCGCCGCGTAGACGGCACGGCCGTGGCCGGTGATGCCGAGCCCGATTGCCCAGTTGCCGTCGGAAAGCAGCGCCATGACCAGGTTGAGCGCGGCCTCGGGCGAATCCACGTCCGCGCGAATGTCCTCGACGCCGCAGACCTCGAACTCGCCAACCCCCGGCAGCGTTGCCAGCGCCTCGGCCGAGCGCTGCACGAGCTGCGCGCGGCTTTTCTCCCTACCCCTGTATTTCGCGTGGACGGCAATCATAGAGCCTACTTTACGCCCTGGTCTGTGTTCAGGCCTTTACTTTTGGGGTGCGCGGCGTGTCGGTAGCGCAGCGTCGAGAAGCAAGCCCCCGACGCCGAGGATGGCCAGCGCCACGAGCGCCGCGATCGCCCAGGGGTTGGCCTGGCCGGTGAGCGTATCGCCGAAGATCACCCCGAGCACCGTCGTGGGCGCGGAGCCGATGAAGGTCGCGATGGCGAAGGGGAGCACGCGCACGCGGGTGAGCGCGGCGGCGTAATTCATGATGGAAAAGGGCACGCCGGCGATCATGCGCAGGCTCGCCACCGCCAACCACCCGCGCTGCTCGAGGCGGCGGTTGATCTGCTCGACAGCCGGGTGCGTGAGCTTCGGCGCGATCCAGTCGCGCAGCAAGCCCCGCACGATGCACAGGGATAACACTGCGGCGGCGGTCGTGGCCGTCAGCGACAGCGCGATGCCCGCCCCTGTGCCGAAGAGAATGCCCGCAGAGAGCGTGAGCACGGTGCGGGGGATAGGAAACTGCGTGATCAGGACGTAGAAGAGCCAGAAGACGACCGGGAACCACGCGCCAGTGGAGTCGGACCAGGCGCGCAGCGTCGTCAAAGAGGGCACGTCCAGCCACCACCAGGCAGCGAAGAACGCGAGCGCGGCAAGGGCAACCACGGTAATGCGCTGCGGAGTCGCGGTTGGCACAGCACGCCGGGGCCTTTGGCTTGCCGACGGCTGCGTGCCCGTAGATTCCGCAGACTCCATAAGGTCGAGCTCTCCTTGCACGAAAAGAAAAACCGGCTCCTTCTCAGAAGCCGGTCGTTGTGCCCGAGGGGGGACTTGAACCCCCACGTCCGTTAATAGGACACTAGCACCTCAAGCTAGCGCGTCTGCCATTCCGCCACCCGGGCTGGGTGTTTGTGTTTTCAGCCTCTCGGCTGGGCACTTGCACTACTATAGGGCGACACCGGCAAAGAGTACAAATCGCCAGCATGTGGGGGTTTCTTAAGCGTCTTGGACTGCTTTATGTGGCCCGTTATGACACCGATGTGATTCCCGCCTTCACGCAGCGCAGCCTGACGCCGTGAGGTTTCGGCGAGTTAGGCCAAAACATGGCGGAGTTCACATCCTTTCAGGTACAAATGGGAAGCATGACTGCTTCATACGTATCTGATCGTTTCCCTGGTCCCGACCCGTACGCGCCGCTGAAGGACCTACCGTCTTTCGAGCTGAGCTCCGAGGACTTCACGCAAGGCGAGAAGCTGCCGATCACCCTGACCGGTGACAATGCGACCTCGCCGCAGCTGTCCTGGTCCGATCTGCCGGAGGGCACGAAGTCTCTCGCCATCACTTGCTTTGACCCGGACGCCCCGACGGGCTCCGGCTTCTGGCACTGGGCTGCGTTTAACATCCCGGTTTCGGTGACGAGCCTGGCTTCCGGCGATGCCGCAAAGGAAGACCTGGGCGTGGGTGCCACCCAGCTGGTGGGCGATGCTGGTGTCTCCGGCTTCTACGGTGCCAACCCGCCAGCCGGCCACGGCCCGCACCGCTACCTCTTCGCGGTGCACGCGGTGGACGTCGAGGAGCTGCCGGCCGCGGAGATCGCTAACCCGACCCAGCTGGGTTTTAACCTGTACTTCCACTCGCTGGGTCGCGCCGTGGCGTGGGGTTGGTTCGAGAACAACTAGCTCGACGTCTACCTATGGTCCCAATTCAGCTTCGCGCAGGCGGCGCGTTTATCACGCTGGCCGCCGCGCTGTTCTTGTTTACCGTGTTAACCCTGCTCCGCGGCGAGGAGCTGTTCGCCATGACCTTGCAGACTGTCACTGTGCTTATCGCCGCGGTGATCATCGGCGCGTTCGCCACCGTGAGCACCTCGCAGGAGGGCTCGCGCACGCAGGTCGGTGCACTCATTGTGGCGCTCGTGCTCATCGGGCTCGGCGTGGCGCTGCCCACGTACACGCTCTTCTACACGCAGGCCTATTGGCCCGCGCTGTGGGGCATCGGCGCCTTGTTGTGCGCCATTGTGCTACGCCGCACGACGCCGCAGCCTCGTTAACCCTTGTAGGGCAACCCGCAGCCCACGGCCTGGGAAATATCCCGCAGGCGGTGGGCTCTGATTTGCGCGGCAATACCGGTGTGGATCCGGCGGATCCAGGCAGGCCCGCCGTAGATGAAGCCCGTGTAGCCCTGCAGCAGGCTCGCGCCCGCAGCGATGCGCTCCCAGGCCTGCTCGGGCGTGCTGATCCCGCCGACGCTGACCAGCGTGAGCGATTCACCGACGCGTGCGTGCAGGCGGCGCAGCACCTCCAGCGAGCGGTCGTTGAGCGGGGCACCGGAGATGCCTCCGGCGCCCATCGCCTCGACCTCGTCGGCAGGCGTGGCAAGGCCCTCGCGGGAAATCGTGGTGTTGGTCGCTACGATGCCCGCCAGGCCGAGCTCTAACGCCAGGTCGGCGACCGCGTCGATGTCCTCGTCGGAAAGATCCGGGGCGATCTTCACCAGCACCGGGGTGTTGGTTGATTCGGCAACCACCTGCAGGATCGGGCGCAGCTCTTCTACCGCCTGCAGGTCGCGCAGCCCCGGCGTGTTCGGGGAAGAGACGTTGACCACCAGGTAGTCGGCGAGGGGACCGAGCACAGTCGCCCCGGCGCGGTAGTCGGCGACAGCGTCTTCGGCGGTCTTGTTCTTGCCGATGTTGATGCCCACGATGTCGGTCGACTTGCGCGAATCGAGGTTAATCGCGGCCGCGAGCGCGCCGCGATTGTTAAAGCCCATGCGGTTCAAGATCGCCTTGTCAGCGGGCAGGCGGAACAGGCGGGGCGCGGGGTTGCCGGGCTGCGCCTTCGGTGTGACGGTGCCGACCTCGGCGTAGCCGAACCCGAGCGCGCCCCAGGCGTCGAGCGCGTCGGCGTTCTTATCAAACCCGGCGGCAAGGCCGAGCGGGGCGGGGAATTCGACGCCGAAGCAGACCTGCTTGAGCGCCGGGTCGTGCACGCGCACGACCTTTTCCGCGAGTCGGTTCACCGGGCCGAGCGCGTGGAGTGCGCGCAATCCGACATTGATGATGCCGTGGATGCGCTCCGGCGGCAGGAGGAACATCGCCTTGAGCGCGGCGGCGTAGGCCGTGTCGTACACGCCGACGGCCTTGCTGGGGGAGGATGGCTTATCGGTCACGTCTCTTACTTCCTATGCGTTGCCTGTGTCAGTTTTGCGGTACTTGGGTTGCGGAGGCGGTTGCGGCCGGCAGATCGGCAAGCTCCCGGTCGGTGGACTTGATGATTTGGAGGCCTTCGCCGGAGGCGGAGGCGATGAGCAACGTGGCGTCGTCAAGCGTGACGATGCTCTGCGCGTCTGCAACTGTTGCGAACTCACTGCGTTTGAGCGGTACGCCGCGCGAGATGTCGTAGCCGGTGGCGGTGTTGGTGGCAGTGGAGGTGATCCACGCAAGCTGCGTGTCCTCGTCCCAGGCCACATCCCACGGGCTTTCCGGCACTGGTGCCATCTGGTGCAGCCGGATGATGTCGTCGGTGGTGTAGACCAAAAGCTGGTTGCCCGTCGCGTCGGCAGCAAGCACCAGCCCATCGGTGCCACCGGCGACCTTGCCTACGCCGAGGCCGACACGGAGCGTGCCACCCTGGCGGCCCGTGCCCCAGTCAATGTCCTGGATGGTGGTATCGAAGTGGTTGACGCGCACCACGCTGTCCGCCTGGCCGTCGACGGGGACCGCCTGGAGCTGGTCGGTTTCGCGCGCGACAGAGAAGGTGTCGGCGAGCTGACCGTCGCGGTAGAGCCAGACCTTGCGCTCACTGTCGCTGCCTGCGAGTACCTCACCGCCGGTGGTGACCGTGGCGGCAGTGACTGGTTCCTCGACCTCTAGGGTCTCTGCCTGCGTAGAATCCGCGGCGCGCACGAGCATGATTGTGTTCCCGCAGCCCAGCGCGAAGACCCCGGCGTTGGCGGAAACATCCCCGCATGCCTCGTCGAGCGCAAGCGTGTCAGCGGTACCCTCGCGCAGCTTCTCGACGGTACCCACGTGCAGCTCGTTGGCGGTGCGCACCGCGATCACGCCCTCGGTGGTGTCGAGGTCTTCGATCGCGTCGAAAGGCAGGACGGTGCCTGCGGGATCAGAGGATGCGGGGGATGGAGCCGGGGTGGCGTTGCCCATCTGCTCTGGCAGGTCGTCGCCAGTGACGTCCGAGCCGCACGCGCTCAGCGCGGTAGCGGCCACCAGAAGACAGGCAGCAGCACGAGATTTTGAGTGTTTCACAATCCCTAACCCTAGCAACCTGCCATAGGCATCTTGAGCCGTGTGCGTTGGGTGGCAGCGGTATGGCGCGGGTAGTGTTTCTTGCCATGACTGATCCCACGCAACTCACCGAGTCCATGACCTGGATCCAGGTCATCGTCTTGTCGATCGTGCAGGGGCTGACCGAGTTCCTGCCGGTCTCTTCCTCCGGGCACCTGCGCATCGTCTCCGAGCTGTTTTGGGGTCAAGACGCTGGTGCCAGCTTCACCGCCGTCGTCCAGCTCGGCACTGAGTTCGCGGTGCTGGTCTACTTCGCCAAAGACATCTGGCGCTACCTCTCAGGCTGGTTCATCGGCCTTGCCAATAAGGATAAGCGCGGCTTTGACTACCGCATGGGCTGGATGGTCATCGTCGGCACCATCCCAGTTGCGGTGATGGGCGTGCTGTTCAAGGACCTGATCAGGGAAAACCTGCGCAACCTGTGGATTACCGCGGCTGTGCTCATCCTGTTCTCCCTCGTGTTCATTCTCGCCGAGCGCAAGGGCACAAAGGCCCGCAGCTTCGATGAGTTGAACATGAAGGACGCAATCGTGATGGGTCTGTGGCAGTGTCTCGCGCTCATCCCAGGCGTGTCGCGCTCCGGCGGCACGGTCTCCGGTGGTCTCTTCCGCAACCTGGACCGCGAGGTGGCCACCCGCTTCAGCTTCTTGCTGGCCATCCCAGCGGTGCTGGCCTCGGGGCTCTTTTCGCTTCCCGACGCCTTCGACCCCCAAGCCGGACAAGCCGCCAGCGGCATCCAGCTCTTGGTCGGCTCCGGTGTGGCCTTCGTGCTCGGCTACATCTCCATTGCTTGGCTGTTAAAGTTCGTGTCTAACCACTCCTTTGCCTGGTTCGCGGCCTACCGCATCCCGCTGGGCATCATCGTGATGATTCTGTTGGCCACGGGCGTGATGCAGCCGGTCTAGTCTGCTGTGTCCATCGGGACTGCGCTGAAGATGGCGGAGATGGGTTAGGGTGGTTCCCATGCAATCCTGGCCTTACCCGAATGTGAAGCACGTCGCCGGTTTCCCCCGGCCGTTGCACTTGTACGACACCGCCGACCAGAAAGTGCGTCCGGTCAACGTGACACCGGATGCGCGCGGCGAGGTCGGCCTCTACGTCTGCGGGATCACCCCATACGACTCCACCCACTTGGGCCACGCCGCGACCTACCTCACCTTCGACCTGGTGCAGCGCCAGCTGCTGGCTAACGGGCACAAAGTCCACTATGTCCAAAACGTCACCGATGTGGACGACCCGCTGTTCGAGCGCGCGGAGCGCGACGGCGTGGACTGGCGCGAGCTGGGCCGCAGCCAGATCAACCTCTTCCGCAGCGATATGGAGATCCTTTCGGTGATCCCGCCGCGGGAGTTTATCGGTGCGATGGAGGCGATCGATGAGGTCGCAGAGATGGTGCAGAAGCTTCTCGAGGTTGGCGCGGCCTACCGCCTTGACAAGGGCGATATCTACGCCGACATTAGGGCCACCGAGCAGTTCGGCTACGAGTCCAACTTGGATCGGGCCACCATGGAGGACTTCTTCGCTGAGCGCGGCGGCGACCCGGAGCGCGAAGGCAAGCGCGACACGCTCGACGCCCTGGTGTGGCGCGGTGCGCGCGAGGGTGAGCCCTCCTGGCACACTTCGTTGGGGGCGGGCCGACCTGGCTGGCACGTGGAGTGTTCCGCGATCGCCACCAACCGTCTTGGCTCCTCGTTCGCCATCCAGGGCGGGGGTTCCGACCTTGCGTTTCCGCACCACGAGTTCTCGGCAGCGCACGCGGAGGCGGCCCTTGGCACCCCGCGCATGGCCGACCACTACGTGCACTCCGGCATGATCGCGCTCAACGGGGTGAAGATGTCGAAGTCTCTGGGCAACCTCGTCTTCGTGCACAAGCTCACCGAACAGGGCCACAGCGCTGACGCCATCCGCGTGGCGGTCTTTGCCGACCACTACCGGGCAGACCGCGACTTCAGCGATCGCGGGCTGGCAGCCGCCGAGCAGCGCCTTGCCCGCTGGCAGGAGCGCTTGAGCAACGAGGTATCCGAGGCTGAAGCGCTGGCTAACATCAACGAGCTGCGCGCCGCGCTTGCCGATGACCTGGACACGCCCCGGGCGCTACGC
The DNA here is from genome assembly GCF_000739455.1 of Corynebacterium imitans. Lineage (NCBI taxonomy): Bacteria > Bacillati > Actinomycetota > Actinomycetes > Mycobacteriales > Corynebacteriaceae > Corynebacterium > Corynebacterium imitans. The sequence continues at coordinate 1,346,785 of NZ_CP009211.1, read as the reverse complement.
CTCATTGACCAAGCACGCGGCGACCACGAAGGCCTGTTCGCAGATGCGATTGACGGTCTGCTCGGCGTGCGCGTTTTCGCCGAGTCGTAAAGAATAGAGACCATGACTTCGAGTACACCAGCAGGATCCTCCGTCCGCGCCGAGCTGCAGCCGGACGTCGACGAGTTCATCGATGATCTGCGCACCTTCGCCACCGGCTCCTACCTCAACGACAGTGATAAGGAGCTCTGGGAGCAACCCTTCGACCCGGAGGCGCTGCCGGAGCTGAAGAAGCTGATTGAAATGTTCCTTGACGCAGTCGACTTGCTCGAGCCGGCACCCGACGCCACGCGCCTTATATCCCTGGTCACGCCCTTCTACGACAACCTGGAAGCCTTCAACGCTAAGCACGAGTACGCCGTGCTCGAGCCCGAGGAGAAGGCAGAGCTGGAAGACCTCGTACGCCGTGCCGCGGTAGCGATCGGCGCGGAAGACGAGGCAGTGGGGGAGCTGCCGGAATTTGAGTAAGCACGAGCTGCCCGCAGCGATCTTTTGGGACATGGACGGAACGCTCATTAACACCGAACCGGTGTGGGCGGAGACCACCTTCGAGCTTTCCGAGAAACTCGGGCGCAGGCTCACCCCGGAGGAGCGGAAGAAGACCGAGGGCGCAAGCTTCGCTGAATCGCTGCGCATCTGCGCGCGGTGGGCCGACTACGAGCTCGCCCCGGGCGAAGAGGACACGCTGCGGGAGTGGATGTACGCACGCATGGCGGAAAAGCTCGCCCACGGTATTGAGCTCACGCCAGGGATCCGCCCCCTGCTCAGCCTCTTAGAGGCTACGGGCGTGCCGATGTTTGTCACCACGAACACGGAGCGCTCGCTGGCGGATCGCTGCATCGACGCCATCGGGCGTGAGTTCTTCACCGACTCGATCACCGGCGACGAGGTCGCGGCTCCGAAGCCGGCCCCGGACATGTATGTCGAGGCCGCCCGCCGCGTCGGGGCGGATCCTGCAGCCTGCCTGGTCGCAGAGGATTCCTTCACCGGCATGACGGCCGCAGCCAGGGCCGGCTGCCGAGTACTCGGCCTGGCACACGAGGTGCCGCGCGGGGTGTACCAGTTTGACCCGGCACGCTTTGTTGGGGCGACAGTCTCGGATGTTTCTGCATGGTTTGCCGCAGCGGCAAGGCCACTGGGCTAAGGTTTGAAGGCGTGAAAACTTTCGATGCACTGTTTGCTGAGCTGACCCAAAAATCCGCCGACCGCCCCGCGGGCTCCGGCACCGTCGAAGCGCTGGACAAGGGCGAGCACTTCATCGGCAAGAAGATCATCGAGGAGGCTGGCGAAGTCTGGATCGCGTCCGAGTACCAGTCGGACGCAGAGCTCGCCGAGGAGATGAGCCAGCTCATTTACTGGACGCAGGTCATGATGATCAAGCGTGGGCTGACCCCGGAAGACATTTACAAGTACCTTTAGGAAGTAGCAGCAATGGACACACCCCTGATCAAAATTGCCGTGCCCAACAAGGGCTCGCTGTCGGAAAAGGCGCTGCAGGTTCTCAAGGAGGCCGGCTACAAGGGCCGTGGGCTCAACAAGGCGCTGAACATCGTGGATGAGCCGAACGGGGTGGAGTTCTTCTTCCTCCGTCCTAAGGACATCGCGATCTACGTCGCCCAGGGCCACCTTGACCTCGGTATTACCGGCCGCGACTTGGCAGAGGACTCCCGCGCCGACGTCGAAGAGGTCATGGAACTCGGCTTTGGCGCCTCCACGTTCCGCTTCGCCGCCCCGCAGGGCGAGACCTGGGCCGTCGAGGACCTGCAGGGCAAGCGAATTGCCACCTCGTACCCGCATCTGGTGGAGGATTACCTCGCCGCGCGCGACATTACCCCGGGTCAGGTCATCCGCCTCGACGGCGCGGTGGAGATCTCCATCAAGCTCGGCGTTGCTGACGTGATCGCCGATGTGGTCTCCACGGGGGCCACGCTGCGCCAGCAGGGTCTGGCGCCATTCGGCGAGCCGATCATCGCTAGCGAGGCGGTGGTGGTCAAGCGAAAGGAGATGGCGCTTGGCGACGGGCACGTGAAGGTCCTCAAGCGCATCGAGGGCATCCTCAACGCGCAGAACTACCTGATGATCGACTACAACGTCTCGCGCGATTCCCTCGACGAGGTGCTGGCGCTCACCCCGGGCATTACCGGCCCGACGGTCTCGCCGTTGTCGCGCGAGAACTGGGTGGCGGTCCGCGCGATGGTGCCGCGCAAGGAGGCAAACCGCATCATGGACGCGCTCACGGATCTTGGTGCCGAGGGCACGATTGCCACTGAGCTGCGTATCGCCCGACTCTAGGAAGCTTGGGGGCGCGTCACGCGGGCGGGCACGGGGCGTCGATAAGCATGCCCCACGCATTCACCCCCAAACCGGGCGAGGCGTGTGGCGGGGGAGCGTTGCTTGGTAGTTTGGGCGGCATGAGCACTCGTAAAGAAGAAGACCTGCTTGGCACCCTCGATGTTCCGGCCGATGTGTACTACGGCATCCACACGCTGCGCGCGGTGGACAACTTCCACATCTCGCGCGAGACCATCAATGACTTCCCGGATTTTATCCGGGGCATGGTGCAGGTGAAGAAGGCGGCAGCCCTGGCCAACCGGCGCCTCCACGCGCTGCCGAAGGCGAAGGCGGAGGCCATTGTCTGGGCCTGCGACCAGATTCTTGAAGATGGGCGCTGTATGGATCAGTTCCCCATCGACGCCTTCCAGGGCGGGGCGGGTACCTCGCTGAACATGAACACGAACGAGGTCGTGACCAACCTGGCGCTGGAGTACATGGGCAAGGAGAAGGGCGACTACGCGGCGCTCAACCCGAACGACGATGTGAACATGTCGCAGTCCACCAACGACGCCTACCCGACTGGTTTGCGCCTCGGCCTGTACCACGCGGTGCAGAACCTCATCGAGGAGTTCGATCAGCTGCAGCAGGCTTTCCGCGCGAAGGGCGATGAGTTCGCGGACATCATCAAGATGGGGCGCACCCAGCTCCAGGACGCGGTGCCGATGACGCTGGGGGAGGAGTTCACCGCCTTTGGTGAGAACCTGGGGGAGGAAAACCGTACGCTGGTCAACGCGGCGGAATCGCTGCTGGAAATCAACCTGGGCGCCACCGCGATCGGCACCGGCATCAACACGCCGAAGGGCTACCGCGATCAGGCGGTCGCTGCGCTGCGTGAGGTGACTGGCCTGGAGATTCAGGCCTCTCCTAACCTGATCGAGGCGACCTCGGATACGGGCGGGTATGTCATGATGCACGGCGCGATCAAGCGCGCCGCGATGAAGATGTCCAAGATCAGCAACGACCTGCGCCTTTTGTCCTCCGGGCCGCGTGCTGGCCTCAACGAGATCAACCTGCCGGAGCGCCAGGCGGGCTCGTCGATTATGCCGGCGAAGGTCAACCCGGTCATCCCCGAGGTGGTCAACCAGGCCTGCTTCAAGGTCTTCGGCAACGACCTGACGGTCTCCATGGCCGCCGAGGCGGGTCAGCTGCAGCTCAACGTCATGGAGCCGGTGATCGCGCAGTCGCTGTTCAACTCCATTTCGCTGCTTGCCAACGCGGCGCGCACCCTGCGCGAGAAGTGCGTCACCGGGATTACCGCCAACAAGGAGGTCTGCGAAGCGTATGTGCAGAACTCCATCGGCATCATCACCTACCTCAACCCGGTCATTGGCCACCACAACGGCGACCTCATCGGTAAGGAGGCAGCAGCGACCGGCCGCGGAGTGCGCGAGCTGGTCCTGGAGAAAAGGCTGCTCACCGAGGAAGAGCTCGATACCGTGCTGAGCAAGGAAAACCTCATGCACCCTGAGTACCGGGGCAAGCTGTACGTAGACGAGGACTAATCGGGGGTTAGCTGAGGCCGGGCGTGAGAGCGTAACGCATCTCACGCCCGGCCGAATTGTATTGGTAACACCATCGGGGCGATAATGGAACTCGCCCAGTACACCTCCAGGCTTGTAAAGAGGAGTCGCCCCGTGTCCTTGCTCTTGCTCGTACACCTCATCATTTTGTTTGGCGCCATTGTGCTTGGTGCCCGGATGGGCTCAATCGCTATCGGTTTCGCCGGCGGGCTGGGCGTGCTGTTGCTCGGTGCCACCGGCGTGACCGTGACTGCCGAAGACATCCCCTTTGACGTCATCGGCATCATCATGTGCGTCATCGCCGCAATTTCCGCGATGCAGCTGGCGGGCGGGATGGACTACCTGGTGTATCTGGCCGAGAAGTTCCTGCGTTCTAACCCAAAGCGGGTGACCATCTACGCGCCGATCGTCACCTGGCTGATGACGGTGCTTGCGGGCACTGGCCACACCGCGTTTTCCACGCTCCCAGTGATCGTGGAGGTGGCCAAGGAGGGCAAGGTACGCCCCTCGCGCCCGCTCTCAGTCGCCGTGATTGCCTCCCAGATGGCCATCGTGGCCTCGCCAATTTCGGCCGCTGTGGTGTTTATGGCTGCGTTGCTCGAGCCGCACGGTGTGGGCTACCTGCAGCTACTCGCGGTGATGCTGCCGGCGACCTTCCTCGCCATTTTCCCCACCGCCTGGCTGGCCAACCGGCTCGGGCGCGACCTGGAGGACGATCCGGTCTACCAGCAGCGCTTGGCCGACGGATTGGTGTCGACCTCGCACACCTCGGCCGGGTTCACACCGAAGCCAGGGGCGAAGGCCTCCGTCGGTATCTTCCTCGCCGCCATCCTGATCGTCATGGTCTACGCTACGCTGATCTCCGAGCAGATCGGCCTGATCCCCAACCCGACGGTGCCGCGCAACGAGGCCATTATGGCGATCATGCTCTCGGCTGCGGCAGTGATCTGCTGGGTAACAAAGAGCAAGGCCGCCGAGGTGCTGACCACCCAGGTCTTCCGCTCCGGCATGTCTGCCAGCGTGTGCGTCCTCGGCGTCGCTTGGCTCGGCACGACCTTTATCAACCACTACATCGATGACATCCAGGTCATCGCCGGTGATGTGCTGCAAGCGCAGCCCTGGCTGCTGGCAGTCGTGCTGTTCTTCGCCGCCTGCCTGCTTTACTCGCAAGCGGCGACCGCAAAGGCGCTCATGCCCGCCGCTTTGGCCATTGGGGTGAGCCCGCTGACAGCGGTGGCGGCGTTCCCGGCGGTCTCGGCGCTGTTCGTCCTGCCGACCTATCCCACGCTGCTCGCAGCGGTGGAAATGGACGACACCGGCTCGACCCGGATTGGCAAATACGTCTTTGACCACCCGTTTATCATCCCCGGCATCGCGTGCATCACCACCTCCATCCTGCTGGGATACGGGATTGGTGCCGTCGTTCTCTAGCGGCCTTCATCCTCGTTTCTGCGGTACTGTGGGGGCATGTCTGAGACCAAAGCACCAACCACAGCTCCGAAATCTGACGTCGACATCGCCCAAGCCCACACGCTCGAGCCGATCGCGGACATTGCCGCGAAGGCGGGCGTGGACAAGGACGCGCTGATCCCGTACGGCGCGCACATGGCCAAGGTCGACGTCTCCCGCAACCCTGGCGAGGCCGACGCGAAGCTGGTGCTGGTCACCGGCGTGTCGCCCACGCCTGCGGGCGAGGGCAAGTCCACCGTCTTGATCGGGCTGACCGACGCGCTCGCCAAGCTCGGTCACAACGCCATGGTGGCACTGCGCGAGCCTTCACTCGGCCCGGTCATGGGTATCAAGGGCGGCGCAGCCGGTGGTGGCTACTCGCAGGTCGTCCCGATGGAGGACATCAACCTGCACTTCACCGGCGATTTCCATGCGATCACCTCGGCAAACAACACCCTGGCCGCGATGATTGATAACCACATCCACCAGGGTAACGAGCTGAACATTGACCCGCGCCGCGTGACCTGGCAGCGCTGCCTGGACGTCAACGACCGCAGCCTGCGCAACGTGGTCACCGGCCTGGGCGGACCTACCAACGGTGTGCCGGCACAGACTGGCTTTACTATTACGGCCGCCTCGGAGATCATGGCGATCTTGGGGCTGGCAACGGATCTGGATGATCTGAAGGAGCGCCTGGCCAAGATCACCATCGGACTGACCTACGACCAGGAGCCGGTCACTGCGGGCCAGCTAGGCGCGGAGGGCGCGATGGCAGCACTGCTCAAGCAAGCCATCAACCCGAATCTGGTGCAAACGCTCGGCGGCACCCCGGCGTTCATCCACGGCGGCCCCTTTGCCAACATCGCCCACGGCTGCAACACACTGCTGGCCACACGTACCGCCATGCAGTACGCGGACATCGTGCTCACCGAGGCGGGCTTCGGCTCCGATTTGGGTGCGGAGAAGTTCTTCGACATCAAGGCACGCTACGGCGACCTGGATGTTGCCGGTGCCGTCGTTGTGGCCACGGTCCGCTCCATCAAGTACAACGCAGGAATTGCGCGCGAGGACCTGGAGAAGGAAAACCTCGACGCGCTCGAGCAGGGCATCAGCAACCTCGCCCGCCACGTGGAAAACATCCGCAAGTTCGGCGTGACACCGGTCGTCGCGCTCAACCGCTTCACCTCGGACACGGATGCCGAGCTCGAGTGGGTACGCAACTGGGCGAAGCGCACCGGCGTTGCCATCGCCGAAGCAGACGTGTGGTCCAAGGGCGGTGAGGGGGCCACCGAGCTTGCGACCACGCTGCTGGACAACCTCTCCGAGGGCACGTCCACGCAGCTCTACGACCCGGCTGACGGGATCGAGGCCTCGATCGAGACCATCGCGCGAGAGATCTACCGCGCCGACAACGTGCAATACTCCGTCAACGCATCGCGTGATCTGAAGATGTTGAAGGCAAACGGTTTCGACACCCTGCCGGTATGTATCTCCAAGACGCAGTACTCCTTCTCGGACGAGCCTTCGCTGCTCGGCGCCCCGACCGGGCACACGCTGCACGTGCGCAAGCTCATCCCGCGCACCGGGGCGGGCTTCGTCGTCGCGCTCACCGGCGATGTGATGACCATGCCGGGGCTGCCGAAGACCCCTGCGGCCAACAACATCGACGTCGCCGAGGACGGCCACATCACCGGCCTGTTCTAAAGCCGACGCACCTTAAGAGGCAGGCGTGTCTGCCGCCGAGCCCGGCCAGCCCGGGTACTCCGGCGGCGTCCCGCCAAACTCCGGGCAGAGATCCTGGAAGGCGCACCAGCCGCATAGCTTCGACTTCTTCGGCCGGAAGTGCCCCTGTTTGCCGTCGGCCTCGATCTTCGCCCACAGATCGCCCAGGTCGCGCTCGAAATACTCCAACTCTTCGCGCGAGGGCGCGAGGAACATCGAATCCATCACCTTCAAATACATCAGCCGCAGCTGAGTGGGGATGGTCTCAAACAACCGCCAGTACACCAGCGCGTAGAAACGCATCTGGAACTGCGCGTCCTGCGAGTAGCGGGGCAGTGGCTTCTTGCCGGTCTTATAGTCTACTACGCGCACCTCGCCGGTCGGGGCGATGTCGACCCGGTCGATGAAGCCGCGCACCGGCACGCCGTTGGGCAACACGGTGTTGACGTACATCTCCTGCTCGTGGGCGTCGAAGCCGAGCGGATTCTCCATGTGGAAGTAGCCGCGCAGCAGGTCGCGTGCATCGCGGAAGAGCGCCATCTCGTCGTCAATCGGCTCAGCGCTGCTGGGGTCCTTCTCGCACAGTGCGGCCCACGCCGGCTTGATGCGCTTCACCGCCGCCGGGAAGGTGCGCTCCTCGCGCGGCCAGCTGAACATATCCTCTAGGACCGCGTGCACGAGCGTCCCCTTGACCTGCGCTTCCGTCGTTGGCTCGGGGATTTTGTCGATGGTGCGCAGCCGGTACTTCAGCGGGCAGCTTTGGTAGTCGGAGGCGCGGGACGGGGAAAGTGCAAGCGGTCGTGGTGTCATGGTGCCCCACATCTTAGAGTGGAAGCATGCTCGCTCGCTTTATTGACTTCACCCACGCAAGCCCCAGCGCTTTCCACGCGGCGGACCGCGTCGCCGCCGCGCTTGTGGAGCAGGGCTTTTCGCTTATCGACGCCACCGCCCCCGACTCCCCAGCAGCCCCCGGCGGCCACGTGCTGGTCGACGGCGGGGCGGTGATTGCGTGGTGGGTCCCGGAAAACCCTAATCCGCGCTTCCGCATCGTCGGCTCCCACACTGATTCGCCCGGCCTGATGGCCAAACCCCAGCCAGATTTCGAGCGCGAGGGGCTGCGCCAGGTCGCCGTGGAGGTCTACGGCGGGCCGATCCTGCAAAGCTGGCTGGATCGGGATCTGCGCTTCGCTGGCCGGGTCGTGACCGATGATGGTGCGCAGCACCTCGTCGATACCGGCGCGGTCGCCCGCATTCCCAACCTAGCCATCCACCTCTACCGCGCGGACGCCCCGACGGTGAACCGCCAGGCGCACACGCAGCCGATCCTCGGCGGCAACCGCCCGCTAATGGAGCTGGTTGGCGAGGCCGCGGGCGTGGACCCGCAGCGCATCCTCTCGCACGAGCTAATCACCGCCGACGCTCAGCGCGGCGAGCTGCTCGGCGAGCTGCTTGCGGCCGGCCGCTTGGATAACCTCACCAGCGTGTGGGCCTCACTTGAGGCGCTGCTCGCCGCGAAAGACTCGGCCCGCGACATCCTGGTGCTCGCGGCCTTTAACCACGAGGAGGTCGGCTCTTCCTCCACGACCGGCGCGGGCGGCCCGCTGCTCGAGCGAGTGCTACACCGCATCGCCCGCGAGATAGGCGAGCCCTTTGAGGTGTTTGCGCAGTCCTTCCAGGTCTCCGCGGACGCCGCGCACGCGGTGCACCCGAACTACCCGGAAAAGCACGACCCCACGCACCGCCCGCGGCTCAATGCAGGCCCGGTGCTCAAGATCAACGCGAACCAGCGCTACGCCTCGGACGCCGTGACCGAGGCGGAGTGGCTGCGCGCCTGCCGCGCTGCAGGAGTACCCAGCCAGACGTTCGTGGGCAACAACGACGTCCCGTGCGGGTCTACGATCGGCCCAATTTCCGCGACCCGCATGGGTATTCGCACCGTGGACGTCGGCGTGCCGCTGTTGTCCATGCACTCGGCACGCGAGCTATGCGGCGCGGACGACATGGAGTACTTCGTCAAGGCGCTCACTGCGTTTTACGCGGCGGCAGGTCAGTAGGGCATACTTAGGCCCATGTATTCAGGACCATTCCAAGCCGGAGACAAAGTCCAGCTCACCGACGCGAAACGCCGCCACTTCACCATTGAATTGGTTGAAGGCGGGCAGTTCCATACGCACAAGGGCATCGTGATGCACGACGACATCATCGGGGCAGACGAGGGCTCGGTGGTCAAATCCACCCTGGGATCGGACTACCTGTGCTTCCGCCACCTCTTGGTCGACCACGTGCTGTCCATGCCGCGCGGTGCCGCGGTGATCTACCCCAAGGACGCGGCGCAGATCCTGGTGGAGGGCGACATCTTCATGGGTGCCCGCGTGCTCGAAGCCGGGGCCGGTTCGGGTGCGCTGACCATGTCGCTGCTGCGCGCCGTCGGCCCGGAAGGCCGAGTGTTCTCCTACGAGATCCGCGACGACCACCTGGCCTTTGCTCGTGACAATGTTGCCGACTACTTCAACGGCACGCCCGAGTGGTGGACGCCGCGCCTGGGGGACTTTGGCGAGATCACTCCGGAAGAGCTTGACGGCCCGGTGGACCGCGTGATCCTGGACATGGTCGAGCCCTGGCACTTCATCGACACGGTCAAAAACGTGCTGATCCCCGGCGGGGTGTTCATGACGTACGTGGCCACGGTGCCGCAGCTGATGAACATCATGGAGGCAATCCGCGAGGCGAAGTGCTTCACCGAGCCCCGCGCCTGGGAGACCCTCCTGCGCGAGTGGAAGGTCGAGGGCCTGGCCACCCGCCCGGAGCACCGCATGAACGCGCACACCGCATTCCTGGTGTGGACCCGCAGGCTTGCCGACGGCGTCACGCCCCCGCGCCCGCAACGCCGCGCACGCAAATAGCGCGTTTGACCCGCTAGGGTGGTGCCTATGGCATCCAACGCAATCAACGACGACGCATTTGGCCCCGAGTTGCGCGAGCTCAAGCGCGAGAATCAGGCGATGAGCGCCCGCAACAAGAAGCTTGCGGAGCTGCTTAAGGCGAGCCGCGACAAGCTCAACGACCTCTACGCCCAGGTCGAGGCACTGGGAGAGCCTGCGTCGACCTACGGCATCTTCCTCGAGGCGGCCTCTCGCCGCGGCCTTGAGGCCGAGGTGTTTACCTCCGGCAGGCGGATGCGCGTCAAGGTCGCGCCCAACGTAGCGCCAGAAGCTCTGCGCCCGGGCACCCTGGTGCGCTTGGGCGACGGTGCGATCGTGGTGGAGGCCTGCGGGTACGAAAACGTCGGCCAACTTGCCACCCTGTCCGAGAAGATTGATACCAAGCGCGCGATCGTCGCCGACCAGCAGGGCACAGAGCACCTGGTCCACCTTGCGCAGCCGCTGGTAGAAACTGCCCGCGCCGGCGATACCGTGCTGGTGGATACCCGCGCCGGCTACGCGTTCGAGCGTGTGCCGAAGACCGAGGTCAACCAGCTTTCTCTCGACGAGGTCCCGGACGTTACCTACGCCGATATCGGGGGCCTAAGCTCGCAGATCGAGATGATCCAGGATTCGGTGGAGCTGCCCTTTACCTATCCGGAGCTCTACCGCGACTACGAGCTCACCCCGCCAAAGGGCTTGCTGCTCTACGGCCCGCCCGGCTGCGGCAAGACGCTTATCGCCAAGGCGGTGGCCAACTCGCTGTCCCAGCGGATCGGGGACGGCGGGCAGGCCCACTTCATCAACGTGAAGGGCCCGGAGCTTTTGAACAAGTTCGTCGGTGAGACCGAGCGCCGCATCCGGCTGATCTTTGAGCGTGCCCGGGAACTCGCCGCGAACGGCAGGCCGGTCATCATCTTCTTCGATGAGATGGAGTCCATCTTCCGCACCCGCGGCTCCGGGGTCAGCTCCGACATGGAGACCACCGTGGTCCCGCAGCTGCTCACAGAGATCGACGGTGTTGAGGACATCGCAAACGTCATCGTCATCGGTGCCACGAACCGCGAGGAGCTCATCGACCCAGCCATCTTGCGTCCGGGCCGCCTGGACATCAAGGTGCGCGTCTCGCGCCCGAACCGCGCGGAGGCCGAAGACATCCTGGCTCGCTACATCACGCCGCAGATCCCGCTCGCGGCCGAGCCCGCTGAGCTTATCGACGCCGCCGCCGAGGCGATGTTCGCCCCGCGCCCCTTCGTGCGCCTCGAGCTTGTCGACGGCTCCTCCGAGCTCCTCCACTACGCCGACTTCATCTCCGGCGCGATGATCGCCAACGTTGTGGACAGGGCGAAGAAGTTGGCGATTAAAGATCACATCGCCGCAATGGGCAGTGGGGATGAGACGGCACCGCACGGTGTGACCGCCGACCACCTCCGGGCCGCGGTCCGCGCGGAACAGGACGAAAGCGAAGACATGCCGAACACAGCGAACCCGGACGAGTGGGCCCGCATTACCGGCCGCCAAGGCAAGCGCGTGGTCAGCGCGGAGGTCATCGGTTAGACCGTATTTGAATACAAACGCGAAAGTGTGGGCGGGATCACCTATACTTCCCCTATCCCAATCAGTGAGATGCAGTCTCACACAGTGAATAGGAGAGAGTTCATGGCAGGCCCGCACACACCGCAACGAACATCCACCGGGCAGGAGGACCGCTCTGCTGCGATCGCGGTCGCGGCATTTCCGGCATTCATTCTTGCCGGTTCGATACTCGCCTTCTTCACTCCCGGCCCGTTTCTGCCCCTGACAAGCTACATCACCTATTTCCTGATGATCATCATGTTCGGTATGGGGCTCACGCTGACCATCCCGGACTTCAAAGAAGTGGCCAGAAGGCCAGTGCCCATCGCCATCGGCGTGGTCGCGCAGTTCGTGATTATGCCTCTCGCTGCCGTGGGGGTGGCGAAGCTCTTTGGCATGAATCCGGCACTGGCCGTCGGCCTGCTCATGCTCGGTTCCGTGCCAGGTGGTACTTCGTCGAACGTCATCGCCTACTTGGCTAAAGGGGATGTCGCGCTTTCTGTTGCCATGACCAGCGTGTCTACTCTGCTGGCACCAGTGGTCACGCCCATCATCATGCTTCTCCTCGCCGGCGCCGATGTCCACGTGGACGGCGCTGGAATGGCATGGTCGCTCGCGCAGACGGTCCTTATACCAGTCATCGGCGGCGTCGTGCTGCGCTACTTTCTAGACGCGTGGATGGAACACATCGCACCAGTATTGCCGTGGATTTCTATCGCAGGCATTGGCGGCGTCGTCTTCCCCACAGTGGCGAAGAACCGTGAGGCACTGGTTGAGGTCGGCCTGCTCGTTTTCGCCGCAGTGCTTATTCACAACGTGCTTGGCTACGTACTCGGTTACTACACCGCAAAACTCACCCGGCTGCCTGAGAGCTACCGCCGCACCGTGGCGATTGAGGTCGGTACGCAGTCGGCCGGGCTCGCCAGCGGTATGGCGGGCAAGTTCTTTTCCCCTGAGGCAGCGCTGCCAGGTGCCGTCGCAGCCGTCCTGCACAACATTACGGGCGCCGTCTACGCTTGGGCAGTCCGGAGGAGTACACGCAATCACGAGGTAAACCCGCAGGCAGGCGCGCAAGCGTCGACTATTGCCTCGGAGCCTGCGCAGACAGGCGCGACGCAGCCGCAGTAACTGCGTCGACCGCGATGTGGAAGTCCGCGTCAGTGAGGTGGGAAAAGCTCAGCACGAGCCCATCCTTGCCGTCTGACCAGAGACTCGATTCGTGGCCGCATTCAATGCCTTGTCCCGCCAGGTCCTTCTCAAAGTAGTCGCGTAATGCCGGCGTGGAAAACGCGACGCTGACATCGGCGCCACCAGCATCCGGGACTGTCACGCTGACTCCGCCTTGCTTGAGCGCGGGGAGCAAGGACTCTGCCAGGACGGCACGTCGCTTAGCAAGGCGGTTGTGCGCTGCCCGCGTACTGCGCCGGAGGTACCCACCGGCGAGCAGGTTGGCAATCGCGCGCTGTGTCACGGTCGCGACTGGCATACCAAGGACTTCGCGGGTATTGCGCAGCGCGGGCGCGAGCGCCGGCGGGGCGATGACATAGCCGGCGGACAGCTCCCGTGACAGCAGGGTGGAGAAGGTGCCCAGGGTTAGCACGTCGGCTCCGGGCGCGAGCGTGGCCAGCGTCGGTTGTGGGGAGATCAGGTAGCGCAGCTCAGTATTGAAGTCGTCCTCGATGAGCACGGCGCCTGTCGTCGATGCCCAGTTCAACAAGGCAGAGCGCCGGGCTGCGCTCATCGCGCCTCCGAAGGGGTAGAGGTGCGAGGGAGTGACCAGCAGTGCGTCGAGGTCTCCAGGCAACTCGTCGACCTCTACGCCGCCAGCATTGGTTGTGCAGGGGACTGCCTCGTGTCCGCCGAGCGGAATCACGCGGCGCAGCCCAGGGTGCCCCGGGTCTTCTACGCCGACGCGCAGCTGCGGACCAAGTGCGTGCAGGATCAACAGCAGCCCCTCGCGCGAGCCGCCGGTGATGACGACGTGGTCCGGATCTACCGTGACGCCGCGGGCGAGGCGCAGGTGCTCGGCGATCGCGGCTTTGAGCTCCGGCTCACCGGTCTTGTCCACGCTCGTTCCGGTGACGTTGATGGCCTCTCGCCACGCCTTGCGCCACGCGGCGGGGCGCACGGCACCGCTACTCCCGGCAGACGGCCGCAAAGAGATACGGGCGCGGGGGAGTTTCCGTGAGACTCCGGGTGGGCGCGGCGGCTGCGCCGTGGGAGAGCGCGTGAGCTCCGGATGGACGCGGGTCGGCGCGCCCTGTGCGGAGAGGAAGAACCCCTCGCTAATCAGCTGGTCATAGGCGGAGACAACGGTGCCCCGGGAGACTCCGAGTTGCCGCGCTAGCGAGCGCGTGCTCGGCACCCTGTCGCCTGGTTGCAGGGTTCCCTCGGCTACGGCGAGTCGGATCTGCTGGGCAATCTGTGTTGGCAGTGGCACGGGCAGCGATGGGGAGATGTCGAGGAGCACACATACCGCCTAACTGGTACAAAGAATGAAAATAAAACTGGACCTTGGAATCTACCAGTTGGCGGCCAAAGATTGGTCACTATGACTGATTTCACCAAATTTGCAGAGCTGACCAATTCCTTCAAGGGCGGCGTGATCATGGACGTGGTCACCCCAGAGCAGGCAAAGATCGCCGAAGATTCCGGTGCCGTTGCCGTCATGGCGCTGGAGCGCGTGCCGGCTGACATCCGCGCCCAGGGTGGCGTGGCCCGCATGTCGGACCCGGACCTGATCGAGGGCATCCTCAACGCCGTGGACATCCCGGTCATGGCCAAGGCCCGTATCGGCCACAGCGTGGAGGCGAAGATCCTCGAGCACCTCGGCGTACACTACATCGACGAGTCCGAGGTGCTCAGCCCGGCGGACTACGTCAACCACGTGGACAAGCGCGACTTCAACGTGCCCTTCGTGTGCGGTGCGACGAACCTTGGCGAGGCGCTGCGCAGGATCAACGAGGGCGCTGCCATGATTCGTTCCAAGGGAGAGGCTGGCACCGGTGACGTTTCGGAGGCCACCAAGCACATCCGCACGATCCGCAGCGAGATCGCTGCCCTGCAGGCCACCTACGCCGCCAACCGCGACGAGCTCTACGTCGCGGCGAAGGAGCTGCAGGCCCCTTACGAGCTGGTCTGCTACGTCGCTGAGCACGGCAAACTTCCTGTGCCGCTGTTTACCGCCGGTGGTGTCGCCACTCCGGCAGACGCGGCGCTCATGATGGAGCTCGGCGCAGACGGTGTGTTCGTCGGATCCGGCATCTTCAAGTCAGGCAACCCCGAAGCCCGCGCGAAGGCCGTGGTCAAGGCAACCAAGCACTACGACGACATCGCGGTCGTCACCGAAGCGTCCCGCGGCCTCGGCGAGGCGATGGTGGGCATCAACGTCGCCGACCTGCCGGCGCCGCACCGCCTCGCAGAACGTGGCTGGTAATCCCATTACGTTGGCAGCAGTTCCACCTCAGGTCGCCGAAGATTCATAGCCTGTCCACCCGATCGTGGGCGGGTTATGTTTATTTCTGTTCCCTCCATCTGAAACCATCATCCGCACCAGCACAGCGCCCGCACTCCAACCCGACACCATGAAATGTGAACCACAAATCGTTCACAACCCTTGACATGAAGCGCGTGATTTGTCACTACACAAAGAGACTCGAAGCTGAGCAGCACCAAATTCGGAGGTTTGGTAGGGGCAGGCGAGAAAAGCCCAGGTTGCGGCGAGATAAGGGGAAGAGGCAACGCGGAGAAAAGAACAATCGTTCGAACATTCCGCTCCGGAGCCCCGGTTTATGTCCGGGGTGTTTTGTAGTCTGATGCTAGTTTCATTCAACTGCAAAGGAACGGCCTATGAACCTGGTGGCAGATGCGCTGAAAGCGAAGCGTGTAGGTGGGGAGTCGGCGGCGTTGTCGCTGATGAGGAGTCCGCTGATGCCGGTAGTTGTGGCATTCATTAAGAGGTACTTCCCGCATGGGAGTAAAGCTCGACCAGTGGTGGAGGTGTACGAAGGCTTATCGACGGACCTTCGGCTACTGCGTGCAGAAGGCTTCGATCTGGCGAGTGGGCCACAGCACTACGTCAGTGAGTGGGTGAAGAAGGGGTGGTTGACTCGCCGGACGGGGACGAGCAGGACGGGGGAGACGGTAGAGCCGAGTGAGGAGGCGTTGGCGGTTGTTGAGACACTGGAGAGGTGGGATGCGCCGCAGAGGGCAGTGACGGCGTCGAGAATTGAGACGATTTCGCAGGCGCTGCACAGGCTGGCAAGGGACGCTGACCCCACGATCGAGGCCCGGTTGGCGCTGTTGGAGGAGCAGCGGGAGCGTATTGAGCGTCAAATAGCGGAGACGGAGCGTGGCGAGTTTGATGTGCTTTCGCCCGTGCAGGTGCGCGAACGGATCGGGGACATTCTGGACTTGGCGGCGGGGATCCCGGCGGACTTCGCGCGCGTGCGCCACGAGATGGAGGCGCTGAACCGGCGGCTGCGCAGACAACTGCTCGATCCCGAAGAGCAGCGGGGCAGCGTGCTGGAGGACATTTTCCGCGGGGTGGACATGATTGGGTCCTCGGATGCGGGGAAGTCGTTCACCAGCTTTTATGAGGTGCTGCTGGATCGGGAGCGTTCGGCGCAGTGGCAGCAGTGGACAGACCAGGTGCTCGCGCACGAGATGCCGGAGGACGAAGGCGGGCCGGATGTGGAGATGGTGCGCAAGCTGGGGGCACTGTTCCACGACATGGAGCGAGCAAGCTTTGATGTGAACCAGGAGATGACGTCCCTGGCCAGGAGTTTACGCCACTACGTCACCAGTGACGAGTTCGCGGAAAATAGGCGAATGGTGGCGTTGTTAAGGGAGACTCGGCACGCGGCGGCGGTGGCAGCGCAACAGGGGGAGGTACAGGCGCTGACCCCAATGGAGACCAAGCTAGTGCGGATTGGCATGAGCATCGGGTCAGTGTCTGCGCTGAAGTTGCGCAACCCTGGGGAAGAGATCGTTGAGTATGCAGTGCAGCCCATCCAAGAAGTGCCGTTGGATGAAGAGGCGCTGCGCAACAGCATTCGGGAATCAGAGATTGACTTCGAGGAGATCGACGCCGCAATCGCGAGGGCGTTGCAGCGCAAGACGCAGGCCTCGCTGCTGGAGGTCGTCCACGAGGCTGGTGGGCTGACGCAGGGGCTGGCCAGTGTGGTCGGGTTCCTTTACCGGGCGATGGAATCTGGGTTCGAAGGGGGCGTCGATAAGGTCGAGCTGACCTGGGACGATGATGGCACCCACTACCGCGCGACCGTGGGCGACTGGTACTTCACCGCGCCCGACACACCATCAACAAACGAGGCAGACCATGACTAACCACGACACACACGCCGACATCAAAGGGCTCTGGGAGGGCGACCGCGGCGGGCTGAGCTACGACTCCCGGCGCGCGCTCGTCGCGCTGCTGAAAGGGCCGATGATCGTCGCGCACGAGATGCAGCACATTTGGGCAGCAATCATTTCCGACGAGCAGACGCTGCGATCCCGCCTCAACGATGTGTTCCTCGAGCTCGTGCTCGACGAGGATGCGGGCATCGCGTTCACGCGGCCCGCGAACAACGGCGAAGACCTCACCACCCCAGAGGGGCGCACTCATACCATGCCGTCGGTGCTGCGCACGAGGACACTCAGCCACGTGGACACTCTGGTGGCGCTGCATCTGCGGCAGGAGTTGTCTCTGGCCACGCCGGGGGATCGCGTGGTGATCAGCTACGAGGAGCTGCGCGAGCACATCCGCATGTACCGGCCCGACGGCGAGCGCAACGAAACCAAGATGGACAAACGCTTCGACGCCGCATTCAACCGCATGGTGGAATACTCGCTGCTCACGCCGACGGAAACCGACGACCGCTTCGAGGTCTCGCCGGCACTACGCAGCATCTTCGACACCGCCACCGTCGAAGGCATCAAGGCAGAGTACGACGCCCGCTTCAAAGCCACCGAGACAGGAGACGACAATGCAGACGAGTAACATTTTCCCAGGCCAGTTCCGGTTGTCGCGGATTCAGGCTATCAACTGGGGAACATTCGGCGGCAGCATCGATATCGAGGTGCCCAGGGAGGGCTTCCTCATCACGGGCGGGTCCGGAACCGGCAAGTCCACGCTCCTCGACGCCATGAGCGCCGTCCTGCTCCCCGGCGACAAACTCCGCTTCAACGCCGCAGCCCAAGCCAACACACCACGCGGAAAAGGGCGCACACTGGTGTCCTACCTGCGCGGGGCGTGGGGCTCGCGCGAGGACCACGCCACGGGCACCGTCGTGACTAAAACAGCGCGCCCCAAGGCGACCTATACCGTGGTGGTGCTGACCTACTCCGACGGAGTCGAGAAGGAATACAGCCTGGCAGCCCTGTTTTACCTGAAGGCGCACGCCAACAGCTCCGGCGATGTTCAGCGGCTCTATGGAGTGCTCGAAGGCCCTGTCGCCGCGACCGACTTCGCCCCGTACCTCAGCGGCGGGTTGGACACACGCAGCATCAAGAAGCAGTTCCCGCAGGGCAAGTTCAACAACAGCCACAGCGCATTCGCCGCCACGTTTCGACGTCGCCTCGGCATCCCCGGCGCCGAAGCCATGGAACTGCTGCACCGGACACAGTCCGCGAAAGACCTCCAAAGCCTCGACGACCTGTTCCGCGACTACGTGCTGCACAAACCCGACACCTACGAGCTTGCCGACCAAGCCGTAGAGGGCTTCCGGGAACTCGAAATCGCCTACCAAAAAGTCCAAGACACCAAGGCACAAATCGACGCGCTGGAACCACTGGTGAAGCTAAGGCAAGAGCGCGACGCGGCGGCCGCCACCAAGGAGCACGCGGAGGCGCTGCTGCGGACGATGCCGAAAGTGGTGCGGCAGCTACGTCGAGAAGACGCGGAGGAGCGCATTGAGGAGCTGAAAGTCGAACTCAGCCAGGCAATCAACGCGCAGCGGCTCGCGGCGGAACGTAAGGAGTCCCAACAGTCCTTGATCGAGACGCTACGGGCAAGCCTGAACGAACAGATCGGCTCGCGCATCGAAGTGATCGACGCCGAGCTGCACCACGCCCACGAACGCCTCGCGATGCGCACAAGGACACTCGCTGACCTCAGCGAACGCATCCTTGCACTCAACGGCAAGGCGCCCGAAACGCTCGAAGACTTCGAACAGCTTGAAGCCACCGCACGGCAGATCCGCGACGAACATGACGAGCAGATCAAGGAGCTCGACGGGCGGGCTGAAGAGGTCGTCGAAAAGCGAACGCAAGTACAGAACGAACTCAAAGCCATCACCGACGAGCTGGAATCCCTGGCGAGACGCCAAAACAACATCAGCGCGCGACACATCGCGATGCGGGAACACGCCTGCGCCGAACTCGGGCTGCAAGCCAGAGACCTGCCATTTGCCGGCGAACTCATCGACGTCACCGACCCCACCTGGGAACCCGTCATCCAACGGCAACTGCGCGGGCTGGCCACCGTCATGCTCGTACCACGCACCGTCTTCGACGACGTGCGGCGCTGGGCCAACGACAACAACCTCGGCCTGCGGCTCCGCATGAATGCCGTGGACACACACGTCGAGTACGCTGCGCCGACGACCAGCGGGCGATCCCTCGTGCGCAAAATTGAGGTAGTGGAATCACCCATGCGCAATTGGCTCAACTGGGAGTTGGCCACACGCTACGACTACCAGTGCGTGGACACCCCCGAAGCACTCGACGAGCTCAAAGCGCATGAGAAGGGTGTCACCCTCGCCGGGCTCGTAAAACTGGCTACCAACAGGCATGACACCACCACACGGTGGGAGAAAGACGACCGCTTCAGCCTCACCGACCGGCGCCACTGGTACCTCGGCTCCAACAACGACGCCAAAGTCGAACTGCTGCTCACCATGCAACAAGGACAGCGCAAGCAAGTCGAAGCGCACAAACGCGTCATCGCCGAGATCGCGAAAACACGCAAACTGCGCAACCTCGAGTTCAACTGGGCCACCAGCATGACCAGCCTCACCTACCAAGACGTAGACGTCGCCGGGGCGCAAGCCACCATCGACGACCTCGAAGCCGGACGCAAGGCCCTCAGCTCCTCACCCGAAGCAGCCACCCTGACCGCCCAGCTCGACGCAGCGCGCACCGAACTGAAAGCCGCGGAACGCGACGAGCAAGACGCGACGGGACGGAGAAGCGTCGCAGAGAACAACCTGCAAAAACAACAAGACCTGCTCCAAGAACTCGACGAGGAAGACCAAGCCGACCCCATCGACACCACCGACGAACTCCTCAAAGAAGTGCGCGCCCTGCTGTGGGAAAAGAATCGGCGCATCAACCTCGCAGTCAACGAAGTGCAATCCGACTGCCAACGCAGCATCAAACGTGCCGACACCACCCTGCAACGTGCGACAAACAGCATCGTCTCCACATTGTCCGCCTACATCAACCAATGGGGCAGCGAAGCCGCCGACCTCGCCGCCGACGTCAACTTCCTCGGCGACGCACTGACACGCCTCGGCCAGCTCAAAGGCGAACGGCTCGGCGAATTCTCCAACCAGTTCCGCGACCTCATCAATGACATGTCCACGCGCGCACTCGGCCAACTCGCACACGCCATCCGCAGTGCAAAAGACGACATCGAACGACGCATCACCCCCGTCAACGCCTCACTCGCACAGTCTGAATTCAACCGCGGCCGCTACCTCCAAATCGACGTCCGCGACGCCCGCGGCGACGAAGCCAAAACATTCCTCCGCGACCTCGACGCCGCCATCTCCGGCGGCCTCAGCACCGCCGACGACGCCCAATCCATAAAGCGCTACCAGGCAATCAACGCCATCATCACCAGGCTCTCCTCCGCCGAATACGCCGAACAGCGCTGGCAACACACCGTCCTGGACACACGCAGGCACGTTCGGTTCATCGGCGTCGAGTCCGAACAAGACGGCACCATCGTCAACACCTACGCCGACTCCACCACGCTCTCCGGCGGCCAGGCCCAAAAGCTGGTGTTCTTCTGCCTCGCCGCGGCCCTCCGATACCAACTCGCCGACGACGGCCACACCCTCCCCAACTACGCCACCGTCGTCCTGGACGAAGCCTTCGACCGCGCCGACCCCACGTTCACACGCCAAACCATGGACGTCTTCGCCCAATTCGGCTTCCACATGATCCTGGCCACCCCGCTCAAACTCATCCAAGTTCTGGGCAACTACGTCGGCGGATCTATCGTCTTCGACTACAAGGAAGAGGCCGACGAGAACGGCAACGTACGCGGCGTCTCCCGCTACTCCACGATCGGAATCACCAGCCATGCGGATGCCTAAGGACGTCGCCGCCCTCGCTCAGCGCAAGGTCCAACGCGACCTCAAAACACTCCTCATCGGGGAACCCGTTGCGTTCTCAGTGCCCCTACACCCGCCAACCGGGCAAGCCATCCACGCCGACCCCGACACCGCCAAAGCATTCATCCGGGCCTGGGAAGGACACGACGGCGTGACCTTCGAAACGAGGAACTTTGCACGCTGGGGCCTCGGAACACAACGTTTACCCGTCAGATATGAGGCTGCGTCCAATGCAGAGCTTATTTCGATGGCGGGCTACACGTCCGAGTTCGAACGATTATCCAGGTCATTGGCCATTTTGGAAGGCGTGGGATCCCGCCGTGCCGTAGTAGATGCCCTGCCGCTATGGCGCGACCTCCCGCCAGCCGACATCGACCACGCCCAGCGCGTCACCCAATGGTTCTGCACCCATCCCAGCTCCGGCGTACTTCCACGCGCCGTCGCCGTCGAAGGGGTCCACGGAAAATGGATCGAGCAACACCGCCGCCTGCTCGAGCATCTCGTTGGCATCGCACGCGGCGACGATGGCGACCTCGGACTAGGGTCCGTGCTCCCCACCATCCGACTCCGCTTCGCCCCCGGATCCGGCCCCGCCGGACTCGACGACATCTCCGTACCAACCAACGCACTCGGGAAAGCGCTCTCAGGTGCGCGGGAACAGGTTGAGCAAGTACTGTTCCTCGAAAACCAAGAAACGTTCCTCTCCCTCACACCCCAACCAGGCACATGCCTCGTCTTCGGCGGCGGCTACCGCGCACACCACTCCGCTAGCCTCGACGTCTTCGACGGAAAACGGTTACTGTACTGGGGAGACCTCGACCTCGACGGGTATCGAATCCTCGACGCCGTCCGATCCCAACGCCCCAATGCCGAGTCCGTCCTCATGGGACCCGACACTGTCACCTCCAACCTCGGCATCGCGACACCAGACCGCGACTTCACCCCAACCACCCTCACCCGCCTGGCCCCGGAAGAAAACGAAGCACTCGACATCCTGATCACCCACGGGCACCTGCGCATCGAGCAGGAGCGCATCAATATAGAGGACGCCTTAAAAGTGTTAAGGCAGTTTGGGGTGGTGTAGCTAGGCTTGTGCGCAGATAACAAGCCGAGAACCCAGAGCTAGTGGGCGACGGTGTGGCCGGCCTCGCGCTCGTTGGAGGAGCTCGTCATGGAGGCGAGGACCTCGCTGATGCGGAGGTCGCCGATGGGGGCTTGCTCGGGATCCTCGAAGAGTTGGTCGCCGAGGATGTTGTAGACGTAGTCGAGGTCCTTGTCGCCGCGGCCGGACAGATTGACCAACAGGTTGAGTTCGTGGCCGTCGGCGTCAGCTACTTCGGCGAGCTTGAGGGCGTACGCCAGGGCGTGGGAGGACTCGAGGGCGGGGATGATGCCTTCGTAGCGGGAGAGGAGCCGGAAAGCTTGGAGGGCGTCTTCGTCAGTGACGGCTACGTACTGGGCCCGGCCGATCTCGCGGAGGTGAGCGTGCTCGGGGCCGACGCCTGGGTAGTCCAGGCCGGCGGAGACAGAGAAGGACTCGGGGAGGACTTCGCCGTCCTGACCAGTGACGATAAAGGAGCGGGAGCCATGCAGGATGCCCAGCTTGCCATGGTTGAGCGGTGCGCCGTGGCGGTCGGTGTCCAGGCCTTCGCCGGCGGGTTCGACGCCGATGAGTTTGACATCGGCGTTGCCGGGCTCATCCTTGAGGTATTCGGCGAAGGCGCCGATGGCGTTGGAGCCGCCGCCGACTGCGGCGATGACGGCGTCGGGAAGTCGGCCGGTGTCCTCCAGCATCTGCTGGCGGGACTCGCGCGAAATAACAGCCTGGAACTCCTTGACCAGGGTGGGGAAGGGGTGGGGGCCGCACGCGGAGCCGAGGACGTAGTGGGTGGAGTCAATGTTTTCGACCCAGTCCTGCAGCGCGATGTCGATGGCGTTGGACATGGATCCGCCGGCGTCGTTAGTCACGGGGACGACTGTGGCGCCCATCAGGCGCATGCGGCGCACGTTCGGCTGCTGGCGCGCAACGTCCTGTGCACCCATGTAAATCGTGCACTCCATGCCCATCAGCGCGGCGACCATGGCGGTGGCGGTGCCGTGCTGGCCGGCGCCGGTTTCGGCGATGAGGCGGTTCTTACCCAACCGCTTCGCGAGCAGCGCCTGTGCCAACACCTGGTTGCCCTTGTGCGCGCCGCCGTGCGCGAGGTCCTCACGCTTCAAGAAAATTTTCGACGCCCCCACCCTCGGCAAGTTGGCACACTCGTAGACCGGAGTCGGACGGCCGAGGAACTTCGCTTGGAGGCGCGAGAGCTCGTCGAGAAACTCGTTGTCCTCGCGGGCGTCCACGAAAGCGCGCTCGAGCTGATCGAGTACCGGGTAGAGCGGCTCAGGCACGTATTGGCCACCGAATTCCCCGAAATATGCAGGTAGAAGCGTATCGCGCTCAATCTTGTCGACATCAGACATGGGTTCACCTCTCGTTAGCATCGTTGCCGGGTAGCCTACCCCGCAAACCCAGCCCGCGGGGCGGATTCGGCGTTTTCGTCGAAACGGCGCTAGCGCACGTCTCCGAACTTTTGCAGCACCCAGCGTCGAATAGCGATGAGCACTATGCCGAGCACGATCGTCGCCGCAGACAGCGAGAGGAAGAACGTGCGCTCCGCGACCGCGTCATCCGGGTTGTACAGCGAGCCGAGGACACCGGACAGCGCGGTACCCATCGAAACCGTCATCAACCAGGCGGCGAACAGGCGCGACTTGAAGGCCTCGGGGGCAACCTTGGTGGCAAGGGAGTTGCCAACTGGCGAGAGCAACAGCTCACCCATCGTGAAGAGGAAGAGGATCAACACGAGTACGAATAGCGGGGTGGACTCTTCACCGCCGCCAACATATGGCAGGAAGAGGAACAGGGAGATACCAATCACGATATTCGCCACGCCGAATTTGACGGACGAGGACCATTGGCTCTCGCCCAGCGTGGTCCATAGGGCGGCAAAGATTGGCGAGAAAATGATGATAAACGCCGGGTTGAAGGACTGTACCTGCGCGGGCGTGAGCTCCCAAAGGAGGAAATCCAGGTTCACGCGCTGATCCGAGTACACCGCGACCACGGTGAACTGCGACTGGAAGATGGCGAAGAACGCCACCGAACCGACAAGCAGGGGAATGTAGCCGGTCAGTCGGGACTTCTCCACAGCAGTAACTTCTTCGGATTGGAACATCTCCCAGAGCAGGAAGACGGTAGCCACGAGCGCCACTGCGAACACGATCCAGGACAGCGCGCTGAGTGGCACAACACCTGTAACCAGCAGCGCGACGACAACGCCTACGACGATGACGGTGCCTGCGATCCACTTGTCGTACTCGGAGTGCGGCAGCGGGTTGGGGATCTCCGAGCCTGCAGCGCCAATGCTGGAGCCACGCATGAGGATGTACTGGACAAGACCCAGCGCCATGCCGATCGCGGCAAGGCCGAAGCCCCAATGGAAGCCAGCTATGCCCCAGATCGCGCCGGTGAGTGCTGGCCCCAACAGGCCGCCAATGTTGACCGACATGTAGAAGATGGAGAAGCCCGCGTCGCGACGCGGATCCTCGCGGGTGTACAGCTCGCCCAGAACCACCTGAGAAGACGTCTTCACACCGCCAGAGCCGATACCGATACAGATGAGGCCGATGGCAAGACCGATGCCGCCAGGCACTAGGGCCAGGACAACGTGACCAATCATGACCAGGACGGCCGAGTAGAGCAGCGTGCGCTCGGCGCCGAGGAGGCGATCGCCGACAAAGGAAGCGACCAGCGCCATCATGTAGACAAAGCCACCGTAGGCACCGACCAGGTTCAACGCAGTGGTCTGGTCCATCCCGAGGCCGCCCTCGGTGGTGGAGTAGTACATATAGAAGGCCAACAGGGCCTGCATGCCGTAGAAGCTGAAGCGCTCCCAGAGCTCGATGCCGAAGAGGTTGGCCAACCCCCAGGGTTGCCCGAAGAACTTCCGTTCCTTCGGCGCTACCTCGGGGTTGCTTGCGTGGGTGACAGAACTCATGTAAATAAAATACGCCCCAACGCATTTTTCACACAAATACCCGCCGCGCCGGGTACGGTAGTGCGGTATGACACGTTACATGGGCACTGAGACTGAGTACGGGATCACAACCCCGGACGACCCGTCGATAAGCCAACTGCTCACCTCTACCCACGCGGTGGTGGCGTACGCGGCGATGAACACCGCCGCCCGCTCCCGCTGGAGCTACGAGGAAGAAGCCCCGCTCAAGGACACGCGCGGTTTCGATCTGCAGCGCTATCGCACCGTCCCGGTGGTGGACCCGAACGCGATGGGGGTGGCCAACGTGGTCACTACTAACGGCGCGCGCTATTACGTCGATCATGGGCACCCGGAGTATTCCTCGCCAGAGGTCTCCAATGCGTGGGACGCCATGATTTATGACGCGGCGGGCGACTACGTGCTCAACAAGTCCGCGACCGATATCCGCGAGCTTTGGGACCAGCAGATCAGTGTGCTGGACAAGATCGACCCGTGCCCGCCGCTGAAGTTTTATAAGAACAACGTCGACGGCAAGGGCCAGTCCTACGGCAGCCACGAGAACTACCAGTACTCGCGCAAGACCGACTTCGCGCGGCTGACCCAGGTGCTCATTCCTTTCTTCGTCACCCGTCAGGTGATCATTGGCGCAGGCCGCATGGGCATCGGGCAGGAATCGGAGCGCGAGGGCTTCCAAATCTCGCAGCGCGCCGACTACTTTGAGCAGGAGGTCTCGCTGGAGACCACGCTCAACCGCGGCATCGTGAACACCCGCGACGAGCCGCACGCGCTGGCCGCCAAGTTCCGCCGCCTGCACGTCATCGTGGGTGACGCGAACATGAGCCAGTACTCCAACTTCCTCAAGATGGGCATGACCAAGCTCGTGCTCGACTGCATCGAGTCCGATGTCGATTTTGCTGATCTGCGGCTGCAAAACCCCGTCGACGAGATCAAGCAGGTCTCCCACGACCCGACGTGTACGCACGGCCTTTTGCTTGCCGACGGGCGCAGGCTCACCGCCATCGACATCCTGCGCATTTACCGCGAGCGCGCTGCCGCGCTGCCGGAGCTCGACGAGGTAGACACCAAGGTCCTTGCCCTGTGGGGAGAGATCCTCGACGACCTGGAGCGTGACCCACTGAGCACCGCGGACCGGCTGGACTGGACCGCGAAGTGGTCGCTGATCCGCCGTTACCTGGACCGCGGGGTGGATATCGCCGATCCGAAGCTCAAGCTCATCGACATCCAGTACGCGGACATCGACCCCGCCAAGTCGCTCTACCACGCGTTGGTGCGCAAGGGGAAGATGCGCACGCTGGTCGACGAGGAGACCATTAAGCGGGCAGTCACCGAGCCGCCGACCGATTCGCGAGCCTACTTCCGCGGGCGTGTGAGCGAGAAGTTCGGCGAGGACATCGTGGCTTCCAGCTGGCAGTCGGTGATTTTCTCGGTGAACAACCAACCGCACCGCCTGCCGATGGACAAGGTCGATGGCTTTACCAAAGAAGAGATCGGCGAGCTCGTTGAGCGCGCCGAGGACATCACAGCATTGATGAAGGGATTAGGATTCAAGCATGTCTAAGCAGCAGTACGTACAAGGCGGCAACAGCGGCGACGATGGGGCACAAGACGAATCCTTCGACGCCGGGCAGGCACAGCTGAACACCACGGGCACCGACGATATCCTCGACGAGATTGATTCCCTGCTGGACAACAACGCGGAGGAGTTCGTGCGCTCGTTCGTACAAAAGGGTGGGCAGTAACCCCATGACCACTGTCTACCCCCGCCGCGTGATGGGTGTGGAGACCGAATTCGGTGTCACTGCGGTCCGCGACGGTACAGCGGTCCTCACCCCCGAGGAGATTTCGCGCTACCTGTTTCGCCCCGTCGTGACTGCCCACCGCAGCTCAAATATCTTCACCGAAAACGCCTCGCGCCTCTACCTGGATGTGGGTTCGCATCCCGAGTACGCCACGGCCGAGTGCGACTCGGTCACCCAGTTGCTCAACTACGACAAGGCCGGCGAGCTGCTGTACAACCGGCTCGCTACCGAGGCAGAGCAGGCGCTTGCCGACGACCGCGTCGGCGGCAACGTCTTCCTGTTCAAAAACAACGTGGACTCGAAGGGCAACTCTTACGGCACCCACGAGAACTACCTGATCAGCCGCGAGCTCGCGCTGAAGTCCTTCGGCACGCAGCTGCTGCCCTTCATGATCACGCGCCAACTCATCTGTGGTGCAGGCATGGTGAAAAAGGGCCGTTTCGTCATCTCGCAACGCGCTGACCAGGTGTGGGAGGGTGTCTCTTCGGCGACAACTCGCACCCGCCCGATCATCAACACCCGCGACGAGCCCCACGGCGACTCCCACCGTTTCCGCCGCATGCACGTCATCGTGGGCGACTCCAACATGTCCGAGCCCTCTTTCGCACTGAAGATCGGCTCCACGCTGTTGGTCATTGAAATGCTCGAGGCGGGATTCGATTTGCCGGACTTCACGCTGGACAACGCCATTGAGCACATCCGCGAGATCGCCACTGATCCCACGGGCCAGACCCCGCTACGTCTGAAGGAGGGCGGCACTGTGACCGCGCTCGAAGTGCAGCAGGCAACGCTTGCGGCCGCCAAACGCTGGCTGGAGTCCCGCCCGGATGAGGGCACCCCGAACCAGGAGATGGCGCGCGTGGTCGATTTGTGGTCGCGCACGCTCGACGCGATCGCTAGCCAGGACTTTTCCGGCGTGGACACGGAGATCGACTGGGTGATCAAGCGCAAGCTGCTCACCCAATTCAAGGACAAGCTCGGCGCGGATTGGGATCACCCCAAACTCGCCCAGATCGATCTGACCTACCACGACATCAACCCCAACCGGGGCCTGTTCTACCTGCTGCAGCGCAAGGGGCTGGCGAAGCGCTGGACCGACGACGAGTCCATCGCCGAAGCAGCGGCCCAGCCGCCGCAGACCACGCGCGCCGCGCTGCGGGGGCGTTTCCTCGCCGCCGCGCGGGCCGCGGGCGTGGACTACAACGTGGACTGGGTGCACCTGAAGACAAACCGGCCCGAGCCGCGCACGCTCGAGCTGCTTGACCCCTTCGCCTCCACGGACCCGCGCGTCGACGAGTTCATTGACTACATTGCCTCGCTCGACGCGGAAGCCTAGAGCGGGCGAACAGACAATCACGGGAGGCTATGTGGCCGAGCTAGAACCAGAGGTGCGCCAGGCGAACCTCGCGTTCGCGCTGCTCGGTTCCCCTCGGCAACGCGATACCTCGTGGGTGGGGAGCCACGTCGACGGCTACCAGCACCGCAGCCGAGAGGCCCTCAACGTGCAGGTACGGCGTGACGTTGAAGCACTGCGCCTCGCCGGGGTTCCCGTGCGCTACCGCGACGGGCAGTTAAGCCTCGACCGGGAACGCTACGAGCTCGCGCCAGTCGACCTGACCGAAGAAGAGGCGAGCGTCGTGGGCCTCGCCGTCGATCTGAGCCAGCGCGGCTCGCTCGGCGCCTTTGCCCGCTCTGGCTGGACCAAACTGGCCGCCTCGGGTGCCACCCGCACCTTTGACAGCGCCCCGCTTGCCTCTGCCGCACACGACGCAACCCAGCTTGATCCGGATGCCTTCCACCAGCTGCTCGGCGCAATCCGCCACAACCTGCGCGCCCATTTCAACTTCCACGTCCCAGGCAGCGGGCGCGTGCAGCGCCGCACGGTCGATCCGTGGACCATTGTTTCGCTTAACACCAGGGCGTACCTGGTGGGCTGGGACGTCGACCGGGACGCCGAGCGCGTCTTCCGCGCCACCCGCATCTCGGATGTAACCTTGGTGCGCGACACCACAGATTTCCACTCGCCGACTGAGGACGCGGGCGAGATCGTCCGCGAGCTGCTGCGCGGCCCGGTGACGGATGCCCGCATAACCGTCGACCCGGGCAGCGCCGAGGAGCTCGCCGCAAAAGGCACTCGCGAGCACGGGCCAACGCCCGAGACAGACACCATCGTGCTGCGCCAGGTAGAGCGCGACTGGGTCGTGCGCACTACCGCCGCCCATGCGCTCGACGTGCGAGCGATCGAACCGGAAGACATCAGGCGCGATGTACTTGCGCTGCTGAGGCAGGCAGGGGGAGGAGATCATGGCAAATGAGCAATCGGGGCGGCTGGTGCGCCTGCTCAACCTCTTACCGTATGTCTCCCGCCACCAGGACAAGACGCTGATGGAGATCGCCCGCGACCTCAACATGGATGTGGCGGAAGTCCGCGACGACTTAGACCGGTTACACCTGTCCGGAGTGGGGCGTGGGCCGGGGGAAATGTTCGACCTTGCGCACACCTGGCGCGGGGTCACGGTACTGGATGACCAGGGACTCAACGCGCCGCTGCGGCTCAAACCCACAGAAGCGCACGCGCTGCTGCTCCTGCTGGAGTCTTTGGAGACTCTGCCCGGCCTGGTCAACGTCGATGCGGTGCGCTCGGCCGCGGACAAGATCCGTGCCGTCACCAACACTGCCGGGGTGACCGATGTGGACCAGATCGTGGCAAACACCCCGGTCGCGGCCACGATTGCAGCGGCGATCGCCGAGGGCAGAAAGCTCCAGCTTCGCTACTACTCCGCGACCTCTGACCAGCTAACCCAGCGCACGGTGTCGCCAATTGCTGTGCTGCAGCGCGACGAGCAGACCTACCTGCGCGCGCTCGAGGGCGACACGCAGAAGACCTTCCGCTTCGACCGCATCCGCGAGATCGAGGTTAGCGAAGAGGCAGTCGACGAGCGCGCCGTGCACGCCGCCGCAGACGTCGACGAGCCCTTCGCCTTTGACGACGGCAACGTGGCGCACTTCAAGGTGCGCGGTGATGCCTTGTGGATGGCGGAGTACTGGGAACTCGAGCTCGAACTGACGCCAGATGAGGCCGATCAGCCTCCGGAGTGGGTCGACGCAACCCTGCGCTACGGCTCAGACGACTGGTTGGCTCGCTTTTGCCTCGCACATGCGGACCGGTTGCGTCTTGTCGCGCCAGAAGACTTGGCCGTGAAGGTGCGTGAGCGTGCATGTCGCGCGGCCGACGCGTTAAGATAGCGCTTTAGGTTTAACGTCCGTCGGAATCGTAGGAAAGAGACTTGATCCACTATGGCTAGCATTGGCTGGACCGAAATCCTCATCATCCTTGTCATCGTGCTGCTCCTGTTCGGCGCGAATAAGCTGCCTGACCTCGCCCGCTCCATGGGTCGCTCGGCGCGCATCTTCAAGTCCGAGGTCAAGGAGATGAAGAACGATGACGCGGCAGGCCAGCCGGAGCAGGCCCAGCCGCAGCGCGAGCTGGACGCTAACCCCGGCGGCAGCACCGGCATCACCAATAGCGATGCGCAGCAGGCGGCGCGCCCAGAGTCGTTCTGGGATAAGCCGGAAAACCAGCGCAACCAGTAAGCGCTACTGCACGTTGAGAGGGGAGTGGCGTTGTCGCTGAAGCTGAAGCGCAGCAGGAGGGCGAAGAACCCAACCGGTGAGATGAGCCTGGTTGAGCACCTCCAGGAGTTGCGTCGGCGCGTCATGATCTCTTTGGCCGCGGTATTTGTCGGCACGATTATCGGGTTCATCTGGTACCAGACCTCGCCACCCGGCGTGATGCCACTCGGCGAGATCATCCGCGGACCTTACTGCAACCTTCCGGACGAGCTCCGTGCCGACTTTTCCGGCGATGGGCAGTGCCGACTGCTCGCTATCAGCCCGTTTGAGATGTTTATGCTGCGCCTCAAAGTCGGCGCGCTCGCCGGGCTCGTCTTGGCTTCGCCGGTGTGGCTGACCCAAATCTGGAACTTCATCACGCCCGGTCTGCATAAGAACGAACGCCGCTATACCTTCAGCTTCGTTGCGGTGGCGGTCTTCCTCTTCGTTGCAGGCGCGGTGCTGGCCTACTTCGTGCTCGACCAGGGCTTGCTCGTGCTGATGTCCATCGGCACCGAGTACCAGGTCGCGGCGCTCACGGGCGGCGAGTACTACAACTTCCTGCTCGCGCTCATCATCATCTTCGGGGTGAGCTTCGAGGTACCGCTGATCCTGATCATGCTCAACCTCGTCGGCATCCTGCGCTACGAGCATGTCAAGGACAAGCGGCGCATGATCATCGTGCTGATCTTTTGTTTCGCCGCGGTGATGACCCCGGGCCAGGATCCTTTTTCCATGCTCGCCCTCGGCATCTCGATCTGCCTCTTGGTGGAGATGGCTTTTCAGTTCTGCCGCATCCACGACAAGCGCACGGGCGCGAACCGCCCGGAGTGGATGGACTTAGACGACGAGCAGGCCTCCGGTCCGGTGACCTCCTCGGGTGCGATCGGGGCCGCCACGCCAGTTGGACCGAGCGCCCCGGTACGCGCTTCCAACGTCGGCAACGCACCGCAAACGACTCCCCAGCCGAAGGCGCAGCCGCGGTCCTTTGCGGACAAGGATCCCTTCGACGACGTACTCTAAGGGGCATGGTTTCCCACGCTTCTTCTTCGCAGTCTCTGCCCGATGACGAGTACACCCCGGAAGCGTTTGGTGCCGAGGGGGAACAGCCGGAGCAGACGCCAATCGAACAGCTCGAGTTCCTCGCGGAGTTTCGCGCCGCGCGTCCTTTCCCCCTCGACGAGTTCCAGGTACAAGCGTGCGCCGATATCGAGCGCGGCCACGGCGTGTTGGTGTGCGCGCCGACTGGCTCCGGCAAGACCATCGTGGGAGAGTTCGCCGTCGCACTCGCGCTGCAGCAAGGCACGAAGTGCTTCTACACCACGCCGATTAAGGCGCTGAGCAATCAGAAGTACCACGACCTCGTCGCCGAGCACGGCGAAAACGCGGTCGGCCTGCTCACGGGAGACACCTCGATTAACGGCAGCGCGGAGATCGTCGTGATGACCACCGAGGTGCTGCGCAACATGATCTACGCCAATTCCGGCCAGCTGCACCGCCTCTCGCACGTGGTGATGGACGAGATCCACTACCTAGCCGACCGCGACCGCGGCGCGGTGTGGGAGGAAATCATCCTCAACCTCGACGAGTCTGTCAGCCTCATCGGCCTCTCGGCCACCGTCTCCAACTCGGAGGAATTCGGCGAGTGGCTCGACGCCGTGCGCGGCGACACCACCATCGTCGTCTCGGAGCACCGCCCGGTGCCGTTGAGCCAGTACATGATGGTTGGCCGCAAGGTCTTCCCGCTCTTCGAACCCGGCACGGGGGAGGGCGGCAAGGTCAACACCTCGCTGCTGCGCGCCATCGAGCGCATCGAGGCCGGCACGCACGACGTGGGCCGTGCGGACTTCGAATCAGGCCGCGGCTTCCGCTCGCGCGCAAAGGGCAGCCGCAGCGGGCGCATGCGCGGCCAGGACAAGATCAAGCCGGTGGGCAGGCCCCAAGTCGTGGCCGCACTCGGCGGGCGCGACATGCTGCCTGCCATCGTGTTCATCTTCTCCCGCGCCGGCTGCGATGGGGCACTGTTCCAGTGCCTGCGCTCGCGCAAGGAGCTCACCACGCCCGAGGAGCAAGACGAGGCCAGGGCGATTATCGACGCCGGCGTAGAGGGCATCCCCGACGAGGACCTCGACGTGCTCAACTACCGCCAGCTGCGCACCGCTTGGCTGCGCGGCTACGCTGCCCACCACGCGGGCCTGCTCCCGGCATTTAAGCACATCGTGGAGCAACTGTTCGTCCGAGGTCTGGTCAAGGTGGTCTTCGCTACTGAGACGCTGGCGCTTGGGATCAACATGCCGGCACGTACCGTCGTGTTGGAGAAGCTGGTGAAGTTCAACGGCGAGGCGCACGTGGATCTCACCCCGGGCCAGTACACGCAACTTACAGGCCGTGCCGGGCGCCGCGGCATTGACCACATCGGCAACGCCGTGGTGCAGTGGGCACCTGCGATGGATCCCCGCGAGGTCGCGGGCCTTGCCTCGACGCGAACCTACCCGCTGATCTCACAGTTCCAGCCCGGCTACAACATGGCGATCAACATGCTGGGCATGAACGGCTACGAGGACTCGATCCGGTTGATCGAGCAGTCTTTCGCACAGTTCCAAACTAACCGCTCGGTGGTGGGCGAGGTGCGCGATATCGACCGTCTGCGGACGAAGGTACGCCGCCAGCGCGAGAAGCTGCACGCGGACGTGGCCAAATTCGCCCCACCCGGGGATGACCCGGCTGCAGACCTAGTGGAGTACTTGGGCCTGCGCCGCGATCTGAGCGAGGCAGAAAAGGAGGCCCGCCGCCACGCGAGAGAAAACCGCCAGCAGGAAACCGAGACGATCCTGGGGCGGTTGCGCGTGGGCGAGGTCATCGCACTGCCGGGGAAGAAGAAGCCGGAGTTGGCCGCCGTCGTCCAGGTCGCTGGCAAGCGGCGCGATCCGCGCCCGTGGGTGACCACCGAGCGCGGCTGGTCGGGCCGCATCGACGCCGCCTCCTTCCGTAACCCACCCGTGGTCGTGGGCCAGATCAAGGTGCCGCGGCACGTGCAGGATCAGCCGCGCAAGCACACCCGCAAGGTGGTCAGCCAGCTTCACAGCGGCAACCTGCACGCGCCGCGCAAGCTGCGGGAGAAGGCGCGGGTGCGCCCGACGAAGAAGGTCACGGCGCTGCGCGAGGCTGTGCACAACCACCCGGTGCATGCCTGGCCCGCGCACGATCGCGAGCTTTTGGCCCGGGTCGGTGAGGAGCTCGTCCGCGACGAGCGCAAGCTCGCCGCGCTTACCCGCAGCGTCGATCGCTCTACTGATTCGCTCGGCCGCACCTTCGAGCGCATCATCGGCCTGCTCACTGAACTCGACTACGTCGAGCTGCGCGAGGGCGAGCCTGCCGTGAGCGAGGAGGGCGAACGCCTCGCCCGCATCCACAATGTGTCCGACCTGCTCGTCGCCCAGTGCCTCAAGCGCGGCATCTGGGATGAGCTCGATCCCGCCGAGCTCGCCGGTGTTGCGTCCATGGTCGTCTTTGAAAACCGCAAGACCACCCACGGCACGCCGGAAGCGGCAACTGAGGCGATGGCAGAGGCAATGGGGGAGACCATGCGCATCTATGGCGAGCTGACCTCCGACGAGCAGCGCCACCAGCTGCCGGCCACCCGCCTGCCCGATCCCGCCTTCGCGCTCTCACTGCACCAGTGGACCGCAGGTGCCCCGCTTGGCTACGCGCTCGCGGCCGCCGCCGAATGCGGCGCGGAGCTGACCCCGGGCGACTTCGTGCGCTGGTGCCGACAAGTCATTGACCTGCTCGAGCAGGTGAAGAAGACCGGCTACAGCGATGAGATTCGCACCTCGGCGAACAAGGCGATTGACGCGATCCGACGCGGCGTCGTCGCCCTGGGCAACTAGCTGATTGCCTCCCGTACTTCCTCAGTAAGCAGGGAAATCGTGGCCAGCCGCAGGTTGGTGCGGAAGGGGTCGAGGATGAGGGATTGGGTGCCGACCAGGTGGGCGTCGACAAGCACTGGGCCCCCGGAGTCCCCCTTGACTGCAGGCTGCGCATTAGCGACGACGCCGGCCGGGCGCACGAACGTCCGCAGGTTGCGCGAAAACGCCAGCGGGAGCGTGAACAGGAACCGCCCGCTCCGCACTGCAGGGACCTTGGCCCCGCCGCCGAAACCGAAGGTCACGGTGCGCGCAAGCGGGCGCGGGGGAGGGCCCAGCTTTGGGAAGGGGCCGACTCGCGCCGCGTCGACGCGCAGCAGTGCAATATCCGTGCCTACGAACCGGCGCACCCCGCGGGCCCGGTAGCGGGCTCCGGCCACCCGGACCGTGATCGCGCCGGGATTCGCCTCATCTTCGGGGCGCAAAAAGTGCGCGCAGGTAAGCACCGTGTCCGAGGCGACGAAAATGCCGGAGCAATAGCGCGCGCCCACGGAGCAGCGGGCAAGCAGCTCGGGGAACGTAGGCGATGTCACGCGATCAAGTCTAACTGCCTAGGATTGCCTGCATGACGCGTATAGATCAGACCACGTTTGCACACCGTCGACAGCGCGCGGCACAGCTTGTTGCTGCACACTCGCTTGGCGGACTGGTTGTCGGAACCGGGGCGGAGTTTGCGTATCTGACCGGCAGCTGGGCGTCCTCACACGAGCGGCTCACCGCACTGGCGATCGGCCCGGACGGGCGTGCTGTGCTCGTCGCGCCACTGACAGACATCGCGAGCCTGGGCATCCCGGCCGACAGCGGGGTAGAGGTGCGCGGCTGGCAGGACGGGCAAGACCCCTACGCGCTGGCCGTCGAAGCACTCGACGCGACAAAACCGGTGGCGCTCGACAGCTCGCTGACCGCAGATCACGTCTTTGCGCTGCAGGTGCTTGTGCCGGATACCCGGCTGGCCACGGACACGCTCGCGGAGCTATTCATGGCGAAGGAGGACGCGGAGTTGGCCGAGCTGGCGCGCGCCGGTGCCGCGATCGACCGGGTGCACGCGCGGGTGCCGGAGCTGCTCGTTGCGGGACGCACCGAGGCGCAGGTGGCCGAGGAGCTCGACCGCCTGATCATGGACGAGCACGAGGCAGTCGACTTCGTTATCGTGGGCTCCGGCGAAAACGGTGCCAACCCGCACCACGACTTCTCCGAGCGCGTGCTGTCCCGCGGCGATGTTGTGGTTGTCGACCTGGGCGGCACGCTGGACAGCGGCTACCACTCGGACTGCACCCGCACCTACATCGTCGGCGGCAACACCGAGGACGTGGACCCCGAGGTTTTGCGCGCCTACGATGTGCTCACGCAGGCCCACCAGGCGGCGGTGACGGCGGCGCGCCCGGGGATCACCGCGGGCGAGCTCGATGCTGTTGCGCGCGGCGTGATCGAGCAGGCCGGCTACGGCGAATATTTCACCCACCGCCTCGGCCACGGGATCGGGCTGGCCGGCCACGAGGCACCCTTCATCATCGGGGGCAACGACACCGAACTGAAAACCGGGATGGCCTTCTCCATCGAGCCGGGCATCTACCTGCCCGGCAAGTGGGGGATGCGCCTGGAGGACATTGTCTACTTGGACGACGACGGTGCGGTCTCGCTGAACAACGTGGCCCGTGGACTACGCTAGGCCCATGCGTACTCGAGACAGTGAGTCCACAGGAACCCTGCTGGTCCTCGGCGGCACAAGCGACATCGGCAGCGCGATTGCGCAGCGCATGTGCCACGGGCGCCGCGTAGTGCTGGCGATGCGGGAACCGGATCGCGAAGACGCAGTAGAGATCCGCGAACGGCTGCAGGCCTGCGGCGCAGCCAAGGTGGAGACACGGCGCTTCGAAGCGACCGACTTGGAGTCGCACCGCGCACTCGTCGAAGAGGTCCACTCGGGCGGCAAGATCACCACCGCCATCGTCGCCTTCGGCATCCTGGGCGATCACGACCGCGCGCAGCGGGATGAGACGGAGGCAGTGTGCATCGGCAGCATCGACTACCTCGCGCAGATCAACGCGCTGACAGTGCTCACCAACGTCATGTCGCGCGGGGAGATCTTCGCCTTCTCTTCCATCGCCGGGTGGCGTGCCCGCCGCGCCAACTACGTCTACGGCTCCACCAAGGCAGGCCTCGACGCCTTCTGCCAGGGCCTTGCTGACCAGCTCCACGGATCCCAGCTGCGACTGATCACCGCCCGGCCTGGATTCGTCATCGGCTCCATGACAGACGGGATGAAGCCCGCAGTGATGTCTGTCACTCCGGACGATGTCGCCGACGCCGTGGTCGACGCGGCAGGTACCGGGCGCAGCCGGACGGTGTGGGTGCCGCGTCGATTAGCACTGCTCGCCGCAGTGATGCGCGTGGTGCCGCGACCGATCTGGCGTCGGATGCCGCGCTAGCGAAGGTGGGGAAGCATTCTGCGGCGCTGCGTGCCGCGCTGGGGCTTGCGGTGGATGCGGTGCGCGGCGCGCGCCTTACAGAGCCGGAGCACACCGACGCGGCCTGGGTGATCGGCCGCAGCCCGGGCACCCTCCTGAAAGCACGCGAGATCAAGGCCGTGGGGTTGACGCGCAGGCTGAATCCCGCACAGGCGTTCAGCATCGACTACGTCACCACTGATGCCGCGGGCCGCACGCTGACCGCCACCGGCGCGGTCTTTTTCTCCCGCACACCCTGGGGCGGGGCAGGCCCGCGCCCGACCATTGCGTTCGCGCCGTCGACCCAGGGTGTGGCGGCGCGCTGCGACCCGTCGTATTCCTGCACCATCGGCCTCGCGCCGCGCTTCGCCCCGCTCGATCTGATCGCCGCCTACGAGCAGCCCGCCATCGCGCTCATGCTCGCCCGCGGCGCGAACGTCGTGCTCACCGACTACCCGCGCGACCCGGCCGACCGCGTGCAGCTGTACTGCGACCACACCGCCGCCGCGCAATCGCTTATCGACGCCACCCGCGCCGCCTCCCACCTCCCACTGGACACCAACGTCCTTGGCCTGTGGGGCTTTTCCCAGGGCGGCGGGGCAGTAGGGGCGTGGCTCGAGCGACCCGAGTACGCACCCGAACTCCAGCCGCTCGCGGCAGTATGCGGTGCACCGCCCGCGGCACTGATTCCGATGCTTGACCATGTCGATGGCGCGCTGCCGTCGATAGTGATCCTCTACGCGGTCGCCGGGCTGGTGGCGCACCACCCCCGCGTCGCCGAAGAGCTCGTCCCGCACTTAAGCCCGGCCGGGGCCGCGGCGATCGTAGAAAACGCGCAGGTCTGCGCCGTCGGTGCCGCACTGCGCCGGCCTTGGGCGCACACCACCGCCTGGACGCGGGAAGGCATCGGCATGGCCGAGCTTCTCGACGCGCTGCCGCACACCGCCGAGGTGCTTGAGCGCCAAGCGCTCGGTTCCCGCCGCCCTGTGCGCATCCCGCTGCGGCTGTGGGCCTCGCTTCACGACGACATCGTGCCATACCCCTTGGTCCACGACCTCGCCGAGCAGTGGGGCGTGGGGTTGCAGACCCGGCGTTTACCGCGCCTGCCAGGCCGGACGGGCCTGAACCACTACGGGCCGTATTTCCAGCACCTCACCCGCGATGTTGAATGGCTGCTGCGCCAGCTCGGCAGGTAGTCTGGCCGCATGCCGCTGTTTATTTTCGCCTACTTTTTCATCGAGGCCCTCGCGTTTTACGGAGTGGCCAAGCTCATCGGCGTCGGCTGGGCTATCTTCGCCATCTTCGCGCTGATGCTTCTGGGCGCCGTGTTGGCGAGTGTGAGCCTGCGGGGTGCGCTCGCACAGGCCTCGCAAGGCCGCAGCTCGCTCGGCCGCCTCGCCGGGGACTCCGCGCTGCTGATGACGGGCTGGCTGCTCAGCATCATCCCGGGCTTCGTCACCTCCGCGGTGGGGCTTTTGCTGGTATTCGGTCCGACCCGGGCGCTGCTGCGCCGCGTGATCACGAATCGGGCGATGCGCAGCATGGAAGAGTTCAGCGTGCGCGTCTACAACGCCTCGCCACTGTCGCAATTCCAGACCAGCTACGGCAACTTCGGCGGCCCCGCGGCGCCTGAGCAGAGCCATGAAGTGATCGACGCCGACGAACTCGAAGAGATGTTCCGCAAGGAAGCGAATCCCGGCGACGATACCGGCAACGATACTGGCGAGGAGCGCAAGTAGGTGAGTAGCGCATGGACGACAGCGCTGCGCTGCCTGCTCGCCGCAGGCTCCGGCGCGCTGCTGTTCTTCTCCTATGAGCCTTTTGGTTACTGGGTGCTGGCGCTTGTGGCGATGGCGCTGTTCTACGCCGCGCTTGCGCCCTGGCCGAACGGTGCACGCCCAAGCGCGCGTTTGGGTGCAGGGCTCGGCATGCTGCAGGCGCTGGCCTGCTACCTGCTGTTGCTGCCGTGGATTGGTGAGTTCGTCGGACCGATGCCGTACCTGGCCTTGGCATTCTTCCTCTCCCTGTACGGACTGGTCACGGGTACCGCCGGGGTGTGGGTTGCGCGCAGGCGGTGGGGATTCGCCGTCTTCCCGCTGGTGTACCTCGCCGTGGAGTTCGCTCGTTCTTCCTTCCCCTTTGGCGGTTTTGCCTGGGTGCGCCTGGCCTGGGGCCAGATCAACGGCCCACTGGCCAACCTGGCGGCCTACGGCGGGCCCGCGCTCGTCACCGTTGCGGCGGTGCTGGCCGGTGCGAGCCTGGCGGCCTGCGTTGCACGTCGTGGGAAGGCCCGGGTGGTAGCAGGGCTGACCGCGCTTGCGCCGCTGGTGCTCGGTGCGCTCGCGGGCCTGGGAGTGTCCGCCGACGGGGGAGCCACCGGCACGGTGCGCGCCGCCGCAGTGCAGGGCAACGTGCCGCGGATGGGGCTCGACTTCAACGCGCAGCGTCGCGCCGTGTTGCAAAACCACGTGGACGAGACCGAGCGGCTGGCAGAGGAAGGCCCCGTCGACCTGGTGGTCTGGCCGGAAAACGCCTCGGACGTCAATCCCTTCGTCGACCCGGAGGCCGGAACCTTGGTCACGCAGGCCGCGCGAGCAGTGGACGCGCCGCTGTTGGTGGGCACGCTGACCCACGACGAGGTCGGGGCGCGCAACACCATGGTGGTGATCAACCCGGATGGCAGCGTCGGCGAGCGGCACAACAAGCGCTTCCTGCAACCTTTCGGCGAGTACATGCCCATGCGCGACTTCTTCCGCAACTTCTCCGAGCTGGTCGACCTCGCAGGCGACTTCAAGCCCGGCGACGGCCCCGGCGTCGTGCGGATGGGCGAAACCATCGTGGGCATCGCCACCTGCTACGAGGTCGCCGAGGACCCCGCCTACCGGATGGCGGTGAAGAACGGGGCACAGCTGCTCGCAACACCTACCAACAACGCCACCTTCGGTTTTACCGACATGACCTACCAGCAGCTGGCGATGAGCCGCATGCGCGCGATCGAGACCGACCGTGCCGTCGTGGTGGCTGCTACCTCCGGTGTGTCCGCCATCGTGCGCGCGGACGGCACGGTGGAGCAGCAGACCGAGATCTTCACCCCGGCGCATCTGACCTCCACGCTGCCGCTGAAGTCCGGCCAGACCCTCGCAGTCCGCATCGGCGAGTGGCTGGAGTGGCTCATGGTGCTTGGCGGCGTGCTTGTCGCTATCGGTGCGTCGTTCGCCACGCGCCGGGAGTATGCTGCAATGAGTGAATCGCGCGCCCTGGATGCGCCCACCGAGAGCTAACAACCGTTCATACAAGGAGTAACCGTTCATGGCGAACTCGACGTTGGTCATCATCCCTACCTACAACGAGCTGGAGAACCTTCCGCTGATCACGGATCGGGTGCTCAAGGCAAACCCGAATGTTGACCTGTTGATCGTGGACGATAATTCGCCCGACGGCACCGGCGAGAAAGCTGACGAGCTCGCCGCCGCGCACCCGGAGATCAACGTGCTCCACCGCACCGGCAAGGAGGGCCTGCTCGCGGCCTACCGCGCCGGCTTCCGCTGGGGCCTGGAGAAGGACTACGAGGTGCTGTGCCAGATGGATGCGGACGGCTCCCACGCGCCCGAGGAGCTGGAGCGTCTGCTCGGGGCGATTGACGACGGCGCAGACCTGGTCATCGGCTCCCGCTACGTCGAAGGCGGCGAGGTGAAGAACTGGCCGCAGAACCGCTACCTGCTGTCC
The DNA here is from genome assembly GCF_000739455.1 of Corynebacterium imitans. Lineage (NCBI taxonomy): Bacteria > Bacillati > Actinomycetota > Actinomycetes > Mycobacteriales > Corynebacteriaceae > Corynebacterium > Corynebacterium imitans. The sequence goes on along the minus strand of NZ_CP009211.1, from coordinate 1,306,310 downwards.
AAGCTGGGCAACCAGTACATCTCGGTGGCGCTCGGCAGCGACATTGCCGATATGACCGCCGGCTACCGTGCTTTCCGCCGCGAGGTGCTCGAGGCAATCGACTTGGACGCGCTGTCGAATAAGGGCTACATCTTCCAGGTGGACCTGGCACACAAGGTCATCGACGCGGGCTTCGACGTCCGCGAGGTCCCGATCACCTTCGAGGACCGCACGCTGGGCGAGTCTAAGCTCGACGCGAGCTTCGCCGGTGCCTCGCTCGCAGAGGTCAGCAAGTGGGGCGCCGAGAAGCGCAGCTGGCAGGCGTCGGAAATGGCGAAGGAGGCGGGCAAGCTCCTCCAGTACGAGTACAACAACTCGAAGCTTTCCCGCGTCGGTGCCAAAATCGATCAGGCACCGGAAGAACTCGCAAACATGATCGCGGAAGGCTTCAAGCTGGCCAAGTACGAGCTGAACAACACGTCGCTTCCCAAGCTTCCCGCCAAGCTTGCCGACGCGGCGAGCCAGGCGAATGAGATGGTGCGCGAGGGAATTGGCCTCGCCCGCTACGAGCTGCGCAGGTTGCGTCGCTAAGCACGCAGAAGGCCCGGACCGTTCAAAGTAACGGTCCGGGCCTTTCGCGATTTCTAGGAGTTTTCCTGCTGTTCCTTGGCCAGGCGGGCTGCGGCGCGACGACGCTTGCGCAGGTGCTCCAGGCGCTCCTCCAGCAGCACGTCGAGCTCCTCAAGGCTGCGGCGCTCACGCAGCATGTCCCAGTGGGTGCGCGGCGGCTTCGTCGGCTTGGACTCTACGCCCTCGCCCTCCATGAGGGTGCCGAGCTGGCCGTTCTTGCACATCCACTCTTCGGGGATTTCCGCGTCGTCGGCGAAAGGGACCTCGAAGACCGACCCGTCCGGGGTCCGGTACTTTGCCATCTGGCGCGGGGCCAGGTCGTGGTCCCGGTCAGTCTCGTAGCTTACGGCACCCATACGGCTTCCTCGGAGCACGCGATCAGCCATGCTGCATCCCATCCCTTCAATATCTTCAAGTCAACGCCTTAGTATAACGTCTTCGCTTAAGTTTTTGTTCCCGGCGTCGCGAGCGATCTGGAATTTGCCCAATGTACTAGGCTTGCCGTGTGGCAAGCATTGATGACGTCGCAGAATCGGATCCTGACCAATTGCCCCAATCCGCGCGAATTGGTCGCACGCCGCCGGTGTGCGCCTGGTGCGGTGGTCCGCTGCCGGAGCAGAAGGGGAGAGGTCGGCGTCGCAGGTTCTGCAGCCCGTCGTGCAAGCAGCGCGCCTACGAGCAGCGAAACTCCGTCTCGGGGACGAAGATTCCAGAGGACGCCGTGATCCTCAGCCCGGAAAAGGTGTCTGACCTGCGGGATCGCCTGTATCAACTGCGGTGCGCGGCCGAGGACATCCACACGGCAGCCGCCGAGGGTGCAACGCCTGAGGAATTACGTCACTTGTGTGACGAAATGGTGAGCTTGGCTCAACACATCGAGAGGTTAAGGTAGCAATCATGACATCCAAGAATTTGTCCACGGCTGAGGACATTGCCGCGACGAAGCGCAAGCGGACGATCCTGATCGTCGTTGTCTCCATCGTCCTGGTCATCCTGCTCGCCATCGCGCTAATCCCGCTCGCACTGAGCGGACTGTTTAGCAACGGCGTGAAGACCGAGGGCATCGATGAGTCGCGCCTGAAGGCCGCCGAGACGGATATCGACGGCGAGTGGACCGTCACCAAGCGCCCGGGGCCAAACAGCACCTCGGCTGGCTTTACCTTCTCGGAGGTACTGCCGGGCCAACGGAAGGTCACCTCGGCGTCGACGGAGGGCGTCTCCGGCAACGTCACCATCGAGGCCGGCACGCTCACCGCAGGCGAGATCACTGTAGACCTGAACAACCTCACCAGCGATAGCGACGTACGCGATTCCAACGTGCGCCGCAAGATCCTGCACACCGATACTTACCCGGAGGCGACCTTCCGCGTGACCGAGCCCGCGGACGTCTCGCAGTTGCCGGAGGACGGCTCCGTCGGCACTGTCGAGCTCACCGGCGAGATGACCATCCACGGCAAGACCAACCCGGTCACGCACGAGTTCGCCGCGGCGCGTTCTGGATCCTCGGTGTACGTCGCGGGCGACATGCCGATCAACCGCCTAGACTACGGCGTCGAGTCGCCGGAGTTCGTTGCGGCCACAATCAACGAGGAAGGCGAAATCAACGTCCGCCTGCACCTGACCAAGGACTAGGCCCATATTGCGTCATGTGACGCAATATATGGCAATATATGTCCGATAATGTACATTATGTCAACTTAACTTCGCGCCCTTGCTTCTCGACGACCACACGCACCACCCCTACCGACGCCCCCGCCTATTCCGGGCCGTGAGCGTCACTTGCGCGAGATCGATCAGCTCGAGCTCCGCGAGCGCCTGCCGCAGCGCCAGCTGCCAGACCCACAACCGGCGGAACACCGGATCGAAGCCGTCGGCCGCCGCGTCCCGCAGGTGCGTCTCAAACGTCGACCGCTGCAGCGCCAAGGAACGTGCCAGGTGGTCCGGCGCGTGCGACTCGCCAATCACGCGCAGCGGCGTGCGCCGATCCACCAGCTTCGCCAGTTCCTCGGGCGTGACATAACTTAAGCCCGGCCACACATACGCGCGCAGCGACGCCAACGCCGCCGTCGCGGCCTTGCCCGCACCCTTACCCTGCAGGTTGCCCGTGCCAAGGATCGTCTGCAACGCGATGCGCCCACCTGGCGCGACCGCCTTGCCCAGCCGGGTCAGGTACTCCGCCTTATCGTCCGCGGACAGCGTCTCGAGGTGCTCCAGCGACACCGCGGCGTCGAAATCCCGGCCCAGCGAGGTCACGTTGGGTCGCACCGCGCGAACATGCCCGCTGACACCTGCAAACGTGAGCTGCTCCCGCAGCGCCGCGGCCATGTCCTCGCTCAGCGTTACGCACTCCGTTTCCGCTCCGCGTGCCGCGGCCGCAATCGTGGCCGCAGGTCCCGCCGCCGGATACTCCAGAATCCGCCAACGCTCGCGGGCACCCACCTCACTGACCAGCCTATTTACCGAGCGTTCCTGCGCATCCGCAAGGTCAGCGCGCGTGGTTGCCGCGTCCAGCGGAGCCCCAATTTCCGTGTTGTCCACGAAGTGCGTCGCCGGTTCCGCCCCGCGGCCGGCGCGCGGCACCCAGGACTTCACGCGCACGCGCTCGCGCGTCGGTACGCCGGTGGCAAAGTGCCCCTGAAATGGGCTTACGCCGTCACCCGCATAGTGCTGGACCAGCGAGGGCGGAATCTGGCCACCGCCGCCGTGCTGCGGGGGTGCAACGCGCAACGTCGGCGGCCTATACCCCGCCTCGACCAGCCCGCGCAGGACCGCCACCAGCCGATCCGAGTCCGGTGTACGCCACTCTCCTGCCATATAGCCTTCTGCCAGCCCGACCCAGCCGCTCGCCGCGATCCGGTCGAAGACCTCGACGTAATCCACGCTCAAGTCCGGCGCATCGCCCTCCAGGCGGAGCTCCGCTTTTGCGCACACCGCAGCAAAATGCGCCTCCGCGCGCGAGGCCCTCCAGCGCAGAAGGCGGCTGGTGGGCACGCTTGCCACGCTCGGCCACGTGCGCGCGTCGATAGGCGCGAGGTGCTCCGGAAATCGCTGTGAGTTCGCCACCCGGCCAATGCTAGTCGCCATATTTTCGTAGCGGTTGGCGCCACGACGGGACCCATCAATGGTGATTTTTTACAATCAGCGTAGGATATGCAAGGTAAAAATTTTCCCAGCAATTTGTACTTTGTGTGCAAGGAGTAGGTTCTTATGGCAGAAACGCCGTTTCGCCCCGCAGGCAACCGTCACCACGTCGTCATCATCGGTGCTGGTTTCGGTGGCCTGTTCGCAGCCCGCGAGCTCGCTGACGCTGATGTCGACGTCACGCTGATCAACCGCACGAACTACCACCTGTTTGCGCCCCTGCTGTACCAGGTGGCAACCGGTCTGCTTTCCAGCGGCGAGATCGCTACGTCGGTGCGTCAGATCCTGGCAAACCAGGACAACGTCGCCGTTGTGCGCGCCGATGTCACCGACGTCGACGTCGAGGGGCAGACCGTGACCGCGAACGAGGGCGCGTTTACCCGCACCTACGAGTACGACTCGCTCATCGTTGCCGCTGGTGCAGGCCAGTCGTACTTTGGTAACGACCACTTCGCTGAGTTCGCTCCGGGCCTGAAGACGGTGGATAACGCCCTCGAGATCCGCGCCCGCCTGGTCAGCGCCTTCGAGCGCGCCGAGCTGGCCGAGACCGAGCAGGAGCGCGAGGAGCTGCTCACCTTCGTCATCGTCGGTGCCGGCCCGACCGGCGTCGAGCTCGCCGGCCAGGTCGCCGAGATGGCCCACCGCTCTTTCAAGGGGCAGTTCAAGAACTTCGTGCCTTCCCAGGCCAAGGTCGTGCTTATCGACGGCATGCCGCAGGTCCTTCCGCCATTCGGCAAGCGCCTGGGCAAGCGCGCCCAGCGCGAGCTCGAGCGTAAGGGCGTGACTGTGGTACTCAACGCTCTGGTTTCCAACATCGACGCAAACACGGTGACCTACAAGGACACCAAGACCGATAAGGAGACCACCCTGCGCGCAGCCACGAAGATCTGGTCCGCGGGCGTGCAGGCCTCCCCGCTGGGCAAGCAGATCGCAGAGCAGGTTGGCGTCGAAGCCGAGCGAAACGGCAAGGTGCCGGTCAACGCTGACCTGACCGTGGGTGAGACCGACAACGTCTTCATCATCGGCGACATGATGAGCCGCGACCGCCTCCCGGGCGTTGCCCAGGTGGCTATCCAGTCCGGCGAGTACGTCGGCCGCATCATCAAGGAACAGGTCGAGCACGACGTCGCACAGGCGGACCGCGATGCCTTTGAGTACTTCGATAAGGGCTCGATGGCGATCGTGTCGCGCTTCAACGCCGTGGTCAAGATGGGCAAGGTCGAGGTCACTGGCTTCATCGGCTGGCTTATGTGGCTGCTCGTGCACGTCTCCTTCCTGGTGGCCGGGCGTAACCGCCTCGTCTCGATTTACACCTGGACGCTCAACGCCCTGACGCCGAAGCGCTACAACCTCTCCACCACCCTGCAGCAGCAGCACGGCCGCAACGCTTTGAAGAAGCTGCGCGAGAAGGCTGGCGACGACAACCTCGAAGAGGTCCGCGACACCAACGGCGAGAACTAGCCCCGAGTTGCCGCCCCGTGCGGGCGTCGACGTTTGGGCCCGGTCCCCTGTGACCGGGCCTTTTCGCACTTTTTGGGGACGTTTTGAGCTACGTGAGTGACATCACAGGGCGTTGAGGATGCAATTTTCAATGGTCTTACCTTATGATGGGAACTAACGATGGCGCGCTTCAAATCATCGGCCGGAGCCTCTGCGCCCGGTGGCGGATGTTGAACGGGAACCTGGGAGAGAGTCAGCGCGACCATCTTGGATCAGATCCTCGAGATATAAAGGATAGATTTTCAACGTGACTGCTACTACCGCTGCACCGCAGACCAACGCTTGGGACGGCTTCGAAGAAGGCCCATGGACCGAGCACATCGACGTCCGCGATTTCGTTCAGCGCAACTACACCCCCTACGACGGCGACGCTTCCTTCCTCGCCGGCCCGACCGAGAAGACGCTGCGCGTCTGGGACACGCTGGATAAGAACTACCTCGCCGTTGAGCGCGAGCGCCGCGTCTACGACGTCGATACTGACACCCCGGCTGACATCGACGCTTTCCCCGCCGGCTACATCTGCGAGGACGACAACGTCATCGTCGGTCTGCAAACCGACGTGCCGACCAAGCGCGCGATGATGCCGAACGGCGGCTGGCGCATGGTCGAGCAGGCCATCAAGGAGGCCGGCAAGGAAGTCAACGAAGACGTGAAGAAGGTCTTCACCCGGTACCGCAAGACCCACAACGACGCCGTCTTTGACATCTACACCCCCCGCATCCGCGCGGCTCGATCTTCGCACATCGTGACCGGCTTGCCTGACGCATACGGCCGAGGCCGCATCATCGGCGACTACCGCCGCGTCGCCCTCTACGGTGTGGACAAGCTCATCGAAGACAAGATCGCTGCCAAGGACGCGTCCCTGGACAAGGGCTTCTCCGAGCACTGGGCGCGCTACCGCGAAGAGCATGCCGAGCAGATCAAGGCGCTGAAGAAGCTCAAGGCGATGGCCGCCGACTACGGCTTTGACATCTCCGGCCCGGCAACCAACGGGCTCGAGGCCGTGCAGTGGACCTACTTCGGCTACCTGGCCTCCGTGAAGAGCCAGGACGGTGCCGCCATGTCCATTGGTCGCCTCTCCCCCTTCTTCGACATCTACTTCGAGCGCGACCTGGCCAACGGCACGCTCACCGAAGAAGAGGCCCAGGAGATCATCGACGCGCTGGTGATCAAGCTTCGTATCGTCCGCTTCTTGCGCACCGAGGACTACGACCAGATCTTCTCCGGCGACCCCTACTGGGCAACCTGGTCTGACGCAGGCTTCTCCACCGACGGCCGCCACCAGGTCACCAAGACCGCCTTCCGTCTGCTGCAAACGCTGCGTAACCTGGGCCCGGCTCCGGAGCCGAACATCACCATCTTCTGGGACCCGGCACTGCCCGAGGGCTACAAGGAATTCTGCGCCGCGATCTCGATCGAGACTTCCTCGATCCAGTACGAATCCGACAAGCAGATCCGCGACCAGTGGGGCGACGACGCGGCGATTGCCTGCTGCGTGTCCCCGATGCCCGTCGGCAAGCAGATGCAGTTCTTCGGTGCCCGCGTCAACGCGGCGAAGGCCCTGCTGTACGCCATGAACGGCGGCCGCGACGAGGTCACCGGCAAGCAGGTCACCGAGGGCCACACCCCGATCACCGGCGACGGACCGCTCGACTTCGACGAGGTCTGGGCAAAGTACGAGGAAATGCTTGACTGGGTCGTTGGCACCTACGTCGAGGCGTTGAACATCATCCACTACTGCCACGACAAGTACGCCTACGAGTCCGTCGAGATGGCGCTGCATGACTCCGACATCGTGCGCACCATGGGCTGCGGCATCGCTGGCCTTTCCATCGTCGCTGACTCCCTGTCCGCCATCAAGTACGCCACCGTCACCCCGGTGCGCAACGAGACGGGCCTGATCGTCGACTACATCACCGAGGGCGACTTCCCCTTCTACGGCAACGACGACGACCGCGCCGACGACATCGCCGCCACCGTCGTCCACACCGTGATGCAGAAGATCAAGGCGATCCCGATGTACCGCGACGCCATCCCGACCCAGTCGGTGCTCACCATCACCTCGAACGTGGTCTACGGTAAGGCCACCGGCTCCTTCCCCTCCGGGCACCAGGCCGGCACCCCGTTCGCGCCGGGCGCAAACCCCGAGAACGGCGCCGACAACCACGGTATGGTGGCGTCGATGCTCTCGGTCGGCAAGCTCGACTACAACGACGCGCTTGACGGCATCTCGCTGACCAACACCATCACGCCCTCCGGCCTCGGCCGCGACAAGGAGGAGCAGGTGCAGAACCTGGTCGGCGTGCTGGATGCGGGCTTCATCATGGAGCACGCAGACTCCGAAATCCACCCCGCATAACTTCACTTCCCAGAAAGGAATTCCCAATGGCTACCCACACTTTCGACGAGCGCCTCGCATCCATGAAGGCCAACCGTTCCGCGAACAACATGGACTCTGGCCTGTACCACGCCAACATCAACGTCCTTGACCAGAACACCCTGGAGGACGCGATGGAGCACCCGGAGAACTACCCGAACCTCACCGTTCGCGTCTCCGGCTACGCCGTGAACTTTGTCAAGCTCACCAAGGAGCAGCAGCGCGACGTCATCTCGCGCACCTTCCACCACGGCGCATAACACAGTAATCCCGCAACGCCCCGCTGTTCGTCTCTGTCAGAGGCGGGCGGTGGGGCGCTCGCAAAGAAACAGGAGGGCGCCAATGGCGCAGGATGGAACGACCGGCATCGTCACACTTGAGCCGCAGCAGGGCGAGCGGGTCAGGGGTGTTGCCGCTGGACTTGGCGGTACCGCGGACGCTGACTTGGAGATCACCCGCCCCGAGCTGCTCGAAGCTCGCCGCACGGGCGACGTTGGGCTCGTGCACTCGTGGGAGCTCGTCACCGCTGTCGACGGCCCCGGCACCCGCATGACCATCTTCCTTTCCGGCTGCCCGCTGCGCTGCGTGTACTGCCACAACCCAGACACGATGGAGATGAAGGAGGGCACGCTCGAATCCGTCGAGTCGGTGGCCAAGCGCGTCATGCGCTACCGCAGCGTCTTCAACGCCTCCGGCGGTGGTCTCACGCTCTCCGGCGGCGAGCCGCTGTTTCAGATCGCGTTTACGCGCCGCTTGCTCAAGCTCGTCCACGACGCAGGCATCCACACCTGCATTGATACCTCCGGCTACCTTGGCGCACGACTGAGCGACGAGGACCTCGACAACATCGATCTCGTGCTTCTCGACGTCAAATCCGGCGACGAGGCCACCTACAACGCCGTAACGAAGCGGGAGCTCGCCCCCACGATTGCCTTCGGCGACCGGCTCAGCAAGCTCGACAAACCGGTGTGGGTGCGCTTCGTGGTCGTGCCGGGCCACACGGACTCCGAGGAGAACGTGAACAACGTCGCCGACATCGTCGCCCGCTGGTCCGACAACGTCGAGCGCGTGGAGGTACTCCCCTTCCACAACATGGGCGCGGACAAGTGGAAGCGCATCGGCTTGCCTTACGAGCTCGAGGACGTCACACCACCGACGCCCGAGAGCGTCGAGCATGTCCGCGAAGTCTTCCGCTCGCGGGGGCTCACGGTTTTCTAGCGGCCGCAGCGTAGTATTTTCTAAGGGCTCCGCTCCCAGGGCGGGGCCCGCTAGTTTTCGCGTCACACGAAGGGAGGCATGCATGCCGCCTCGGATCCCCATGCCACGTCCACGGCCGAAGAAGAACTTCGCCCCCGTTGCTCCCCACGTCCCGGTGCCGATCGAGCGCTCGATCGACTTCTGCCGCATCTTCGTGGACGGCAAGCGCCTGCCCGGCAATGCGCGCGTCGCACAGGCACTTGCGCGCGTCGAGGAGCACGACAACGCCTTCGTGTGGCTCTCGCTCAAGGAGCCGACGAACACCCAGATGGAGCGCATCGCGGAGCTGTTCAACCTTCACGACCTTATCGTCGACGACGTCATCGACGCCCACCAGCGCCCCAAGGTTGAGCGCTACGACGACCAGCTCTTCCTGGTTATCCGCACCGTCTACTACCGCGACGACGAGGAAGTCGACGACTCCCGCGAGATCATTTCCACCGGCGAGATCCAGATCGTCGTCGGCCCGAATTTCGCGATCACGATCCGCCACCACGCTCCCCTGCCGGATCTCACCGCGCAGCTGGAGGAGGACGAGGAGCTCGCCATCTTAGGCCCCGCGGCAGTGGCCTGGAAGATCGCCGACTACGCGGTTGACAACCACCTGCGTGTCGCCAGCGAGCTTTCAACCGACGTCGACGAGCTGGAAAACGAGGTCTTCACCCCGCGCCGCGACATCAACATCGACAAGATCTACATGTACAAGCGCGAGGTGCTCGAGATGCGCCACGCGATTGACCCGCTGGTGCCGGCGCTCAAGAACGCCCTGGTTGCGCACAAGGACCTGCTGCGCAAAACGCTGCGCTCCTACTTCCGCGATGTGATGGATAACGCCACGATCGCCAGCGACCATCTCTTCGGCTTCGACGAGCGCCTCTCCTCGCTTCTCGACGCCTCCGTGGCCAAAGTCAGCATGCAGCAGAACTCCGACATGCGCACCATCTCCGCCGTCGTGGGCATGGCGGCCGCCCCGACAATGATCGCGGGCATTTACGGCATGAACTTCGAGAACATGCCGGAGCTTTCCTGGTCATTCAGCTACCCGGTCGTGCTCTGCGTCATGTTTGGCTCGATGGCGCTGATGTACTGGTGGTTCCGGCGTAACCACTGGCTCTAGGGGGCGTCGATAAGCATGAGCTTGAGGTTCGTCACAGCGACGAGCCGCCCGCCCGCGCGCTGCTCCACGCGCCACAGGTGCGTGCGCTTGCCGGTATGTACCGGGAGCGCTTCCGCCTCGATGCGGCCTTCGGCGACGCTGCCGAGCAGGTCCGTGTAGTTGCTCATGCCCACGGCCGGGCGGCCGGCCGCCGCGATCGCTCCGATCGAGCCGAGCGTCTCGCCTATCGACGCATACACACCCCCATTAACCACACCCGTGACCTGCAGCAACTGCGGCCCCACCTCCACGTACCCGGTCGCGCGGTCCGCCGAGCAGGACGTGGTGACCAGCCCAATGTGGGCGCCGAAGCCGCCGCGCTGCTCGTTAATGGCGCGTAGCTCGTCGCTGTCGAGCGGTGTGTGCAGTACTTCCCTGGCAAAACGGCTGGGCAGCCCAGCCTGTCTCTCTTGGTGTGCGCTCATGGCCACACTCTAGCGCGCCACCGCGGTGCCGGCGCGTAGAATCGGCCGCATGACTGAAGCATCCTCTGCGTACGGAACCGCCGACATCGGCGTGGTTGGCATGGCCGTGATGGGCTCCAACCTCGCCCGCAACTTCGCCTCGAAGGGCCACACCGTTGCCATTTTCAACCGCTCGCCGGAGAAGACCCGCCAGGTCATCGGGGACCACGGGGACGAGGGCAACTTCGTCGCCGCGGAGACGATCGAGGAGTTCGTCGCCTCGCTCAAGCGCCCGCGCAAGGCCATCATCATGGTGCAGGCCGGCGCCGCGACCGACGCGGTGATCGACCAGCTCGCGACCGCGATGGACGACGGCGACATCATCATCGACGGCGGCAACGCCCTTTTCACGGACACAATCCGCCGCGAAAAGGAGGTCGCCGCCCACGGCCGCCACTTCGTCGGCGCTGGTATCTCTGGCGGCGAGGAGGGCGCGCTGCGCGGCCCGTCGATTATGCCAGGCGGCCCGAAGGAATCCTGGGAGACGCTCGGCCCGCTGCTCGAGGACATTTCCGCGAAAGTCGACGGCACCCCGTGCGTAACCCACATCGGCCCCGACGGTGCCGGCCACTTCGTCAAGATGGTGCACAACGGCATCGAGTACGCCGACATGCAGGTCATCGGCGAGGCCTACCACCTGCTGCGCTACGGCGCCGGTCTCTCCCCCGCTGAGCTCGCCGAGATCTTCAGCACCTGGAACGAGGGCGACCTGGACTCCTACCTCATCGAGATCACCGCCGAGGTGCTGCGCCAGACGGACGCGAAGACGGGCAAGCCGTTCATCGACGTCATCCTCGACGCCGCCGGCCAGAAGGGCACCGGCCGCTGGACGGTGAAGGAGGCGCTCGACCTGGGCGTGCCCGTCACGGGTATCGGCGAGGCGGTGTTTGCGCGCGCGTTGTCGTCGGCAATCGCCCAGCGCGAGGCCGCGCAGCGCATCGGCCTGCCGGCCGGCGAGGTCACCACGCTCGACGAGCTCGGCATCGACCGCGCCGCGTTCGTCGAGGACGTGCGCCGCGCGCTCTACGCCTCGAAGCTCGTCGCCTACGCGCAGGGCTTCGACGAGATCAACGCGGGCTCGCAGGAGTACGGCTGGGACCTCGAGCCGGGCGCGCTCGCGCGCATCTGGCGCGGCGGTTGCATCATCCGCGCGAAATTCCTCAACCGTATCACCGAGGCCTACGAAAACGACCCCGAGCTGCCGTCGCTCTTGCTCGATCCGTACTTCAAGCAGGAGCTTGAGGGCGGGCTTATCGACGCCTGGCGCCGCGTCGTCATCACCGCCACCCAACTCGGCCTGCCGGTCCCGGTCTTTGCGTCCTCGCTTTCCTACTACGACTCGCTGCGCTCCAAGCGCCTGCCGGCAGCGCTGATCCAGGGGCAGCGCGATTTCTTCGGCGCGCACACCTATAAGCGCGTCGACATGGACGGCACCTTCCACACCACGTGGTCCGGGTCTCGGGAGGAGATCGACGCTTAAGGCGGTCCTGTTGCTGGGATGTGTGCGGCCCGGGCGTGTCTTCGTGCCGGGTCGGTGTGCTTTATGCCGCGGGGTGTGAGGTAGCCTTTCGGGCTTTGCCACATGATCTGCCCGCCGACCCGCTGCATCCGCCCGCGGTTCGGCCTGCCGTTTTGCCGGTTGTGGTAGGTGCACAACCAGCACATATTCTCGACCTCGGTGGTGCCTCCTTTGGACCACTCTTGGATGTGGTGCGCCTCGGAGAAATCCGCCGGCTGGTTGCAGCCAGCCCACGCGCAGGTGGCACCATCCGCGCTCATTAGTGCGCGCAGCTCGCGAGTGGCGTGGCGCTCGATTTTCACCGGGTAGAGGTTGACCGGCCCGTCCGTGGCCGAGATCAGCGCGATGTACCCGGCCGCGCGCAGCTTCCGGTTGACCAGCTCTGCACCGCGCAGCCACTCGCCGTTGGTCAGCTGGACTTCGACCTCGCCGTCGTCGCACATGCGCCACTGGACAAAGTCGCCGATGTCCATGTTCAACACGGTAGTAATCGCCGCATCGCCACCCGTGCGTGTGTCCCTCAGCCACGCCTGCGGGTCGTCTTTCGCCGCGCGATACACCGGCAGCACATCAGTGGTGCGCCCGGTGATGTGCACGGTCGACCAGCCTGTGTCGTGGAAGGTCACCGAGGCTTTCGGCGCACGCGGTGCGGGCGGTTTGAGTTCCTTCTTCAAGGCTTTCGCGCGTTTGACCACGGTGCGCATGTCACCTTCAGTCTCACAAAGCTTCTGGCGGTAGTGCCACCGGTCTTTGTCCGAATCCAGCGACCGCGACGACCGTGCAATATACGCCAGGGTGTCCAGGCGGTGCCCGTTTTCCCGCGCCGCGGCAACACACGCCGCCTGTGCTTTCTTGTTGCGCACCGCACCGTAGAAGACTTCGGCGGCAACCGCGAGTTGTTCGGCGCGGTCACGGTCCATGCCACGGGCGACCAGCTCGGAGACGCTCGCCGAAGCCGCGTCGGCAACGATGGCGATGCCGGCGCGGTCCTGGGCGATTAAAGCGTCTACGAGGTTCATGCCACCCACCATAAACACCCATGAGCTGCGCAAACAAGCAAATGTGAGAAGTATTCCACTTTCGCCCCAAAAGGGAACCGAAGCCCCGAAATGTGCGTCTAATAGGGATCGGAGTTTTTCGCGCGGTAGACTCGTGGCAATGACACTGTCAACCACGTTTGCTGACCTCGGACTGCCAAAGCCTGTGGTCACCGTCCTGTCCAAGCAAGGTATCGAGCATCCCTTCCCCATCCAGGAGGCAGCGATCCCCGATGCGCTCGCCGGGCGCGACGTCCTCGGCCGCGGCCCCACCGGCTCCGGCAAGACCTTCACCTTCGGCCTGCCGATGCTCGTGCGTCTCAGCGGCGCGCCAAGCCGCCCCGGCCGTCCGCGCGGCCTCGTTTTGGCACCGACCCGCGAGCTTGCGGCGCAGATCCGCGAGCGTCTGGCCGATCCTGCGGCGACGCTTGGTCTGCGGGTGCTCGATGTCGTCGGCGGGGTGAACATCAACACCCAAATCCGCGCGCTCGCCGCCCCCGTCGACCTGCTCGTCGCCACCCCGGGCCGCGCCCAGGACCTGATCAACCAGGGCAAACTCTCGTTGGATGCGGTAGAAGTCACCGCGCTCGACGAAGCCGACCAGATGGCCGACATGGGTTTTCTTCCACAGGTCCGCAATCTTCTCGACGCCACGCCGCCCAACACCCAGCGACTCCTTTTCTCCGCCACGCTCGACGGGGATGTGCAAAAACTCATCGACCGCTACATGCACGACCCGGTCACGCACTCGACTGCGCCCGTGGAGGCGTCGGTGGACACGATGGAGCACGTGCGTTTGCTCGTCGGTAGCCGCGAGCAGCGCAATGCGATCGTGCTGCAGATCGCTGCGCGCGAGGGCAAGACCATCATGTTCATGCGCACGAAGCACGGCGTAGACCGCCAGGTCAAGAAGTTGCGGCGCGTGGGCATCAACGCCCAGGGTCTCCACGGCGATAAGGGCCAGGGCGCGCGGACTCGCGCTATCGAGGGTTTTGCGGACGGCTCGACGCCGGTGCTCGTGGCCACCGACATTGCCGCTCGCGGAATCGACATCAACGACGTCTCGCTCGTCGTGCACGTCGACCCGCCCGCCGAGCACAAGGCCTACCTGCATCGCGCCGGCCGCACCGCGCGCGCAGGCACCTCGGGCACGGTGGTGACGCTGGTCATGGATGAGCAGCGCAAGGAAGTGGACAAACTTTTGCGCAAGGCGGGTGTCGACGCCCGCGAGGTCGAAGTCGAGCCCATGTCCGAAAGCCTCATTACAATCACCGGTGCACGCGAGCCCAAGGGCGCGCCGCTGCCGCCGCCGGGGCAGCCGGCGGGGGCGCGTGGGCGTCGAAAAGCACCGCACACACGAAGGAGACATAGGCGCTAACTGCAATGGACATATTCATATCCATCCTCTCGCTGCTGGGCTTCATCCTGCTCACCGCCTCAACGGGCCTGTTCGTGGCGATCGAGTTCGCCATGACAGGGCTCGAGCGGTCCACTATCGACGCCCACGTGCGAGAGAAGGGCGACAAACGCGCCCACGCGGTGGCGCGCGACCACGCAAACCTTTCCTTCGCGCTTTCCGGCGCGCAGCTCGGCATCACGCTGACGACGCTGGCCGCGGGCTTCCTCGCCGAGCCGGTGCTCGGCCAGTACTTCGCTCCCCTGCTCCGGCTGGTGGGTTTGAGCGATCAGGCCTCTACCGCAGTCGCGCTTGTGCTCGCCCTCGCGGTGGCGACTTTTCTCTCCATGGTGTTCGGCGAGCTGGTGCCGAAGAACGTGGCGATTACGGACCCGCTCGCCACGGCGCGCTTCGTGGTGCCGCCGGTCAACGCCTTCAACACGGTGTTCAAGGGCTTCATTTCCTCGCTGAACCGCTCGGCGAACTTCATTGTGCGCAAGCTCGGCATGGAGCCTGCTGACGAGCTCGCCTCCGCCCGCTCCGGCCAGGAGCTCACCGCGATGGTGCGCAGCTCCGCACAGGCCGGCGGGCTGGATGCGGATACCGCGGCGGTGATCGACCGATCGCTGCAGTTCGGCGACACCACCGCCGAAGAGGTGATGACGCCGCGCTCGACGATCAACGCCCTGGATGCCGAGGACACTGTCGCCGACCTCATCGCGCTTGCCCGCGAGACCGGCCACTCCCGCTTCCCCGTGCGCCGCGGCGATTTGGACGACACGATCGGCGTGGTGCACATCAAGGACGCGTTTTCGGTGGATAAATCAGAGCGGTCCACGACGAAGCTCGCGGGGCTTGCGAAAGCGGTGCCGTTTGTCCCCGGCACGCTCGACGGCGACGCGGTGCTCAACCGCGTGCGCTCCGCCGGCTCGCAGGTCGTGCTCGTCGCCGATGAGTTCGGCGGCACGCAGGGCCTGGTGACCATCGAGGACGTGGTTGAGGAAATCCTGGGCGAGGTCTACGACGAGTACGACGACGCGGAGCAGGAGCGCGATTTCCAGCGCTTCGGCACCTCGTGGGAGGTCTCGGGGCTGGTTCGGCTTGACGACGTAGCGTCCATGACCGGATACACCGCCCCCGAAGGCCCCTACGAAACCCTGGGCGGACTCGTGATGGCCACCCTGGGGCGGATCCCGCAGGCGGGCGACACTGTGGTGCTGCCGCAGGCTACCGCGAACTTCCAGGAGGAGTTCGAGGCGGGCGGTGCCGGCAATTGGGTCGGGCGCGTGTCCGTCATGGACGACCGCCGGGTGGACCGTGTCGTCTTGAGTCCAGTCTCGCCCGCAGAAGCGGAGCGTATCGCCGAGCGCCAGGGTGGTGAGCAGGAGTGAGTATCTGGCTTGCCATCGTCTTAATCGTTGTACTGCTGGCGCTGAACGCGTTCTTCGTCGCCGCGGAGTTCGCGCTCGTCTCCTCGCGGCGCGACCGGCTGGAGAACATGCTCGCGCAGGGCAAGAGGGATGCGAAGGGCGTCCTCGAGGCCACCGAGCACCTATCCATCTACCTTGCGGGCGCGCAGTTCGGCATTACGATCGCCTCGCTGGTGCTGGGCAAGGTCGCCGAGCCCGCGATCGCGCACTACATCGAGGTGCCCTTCAAGGGCCTCGGGTTGCCGGAGAATCTGCTGCACCCGGTTTCTTTCGCCATCGCACTGTGCATCATCTCCTACCTGCACATCCTGCTGGGTGAAATGGTGCCGAAGAACATCGCGATCGCTGGCCCGGAGTCGACAGCGATGTGGCTGACGAAGCCGATGACGGTGTGGATGAAGCTCACCCGCCCGGTGATCGAGTTTTTGAACTGGGTGGCGCGCAAGACGCTGGCGGCGTTCGGCATCGTGCAGCGCGACGAGCTGGAGTCCACGGTGGACCAGGAACAGCTGGCCAGCATGATCCAGGAGTCCCGCGAGGAGGGGCTGCTGGACGCCGAGGAGACGGCCCGCCTGGCCAAAGCGCTGCGCTCGGAGTCCCGCAACCTGAAGGAGGTCATGATTCCTCTGCAGAATGTGAAGACCATCGCGCTGCCGCCTTCGGGCATTCGGCTCTCCGCAGTCGAACGCGCGGTGCGGGAGACGGGCTACTCCCGCTTCCCGGTGGAGACCGCTCCTGGGGTGTTCGTCGGTTACCTGCACGTCAAGGACATCTTGGATCTCATGGAGTCGGCGGAGGACGACCCGCTGGTGCCGCGCGCGAAGATTCGCCCGCTCAGCAGCGTCGACGGGGCCCAGACGCTTGACGACGCGCTCACGTCCCTCCACCGCCGCTCCGCCCACATGGCGCAGGTCCGCGACAACGGCGTCGTCGTCGGCGTGCTGGCGCTGGAGGACGTTATCGAGGAGTACGTAGGCACGGTCGCCGACTGGACCCACGAGGACGACTAGATGCCCGTACACCTCTCCCCCGCCGAGTACCGAGAAGCAATGGCTGCGCACGAGGCGCGCGCCGACGCCTGGGTGACGCCCCACTTGAAGCGCCGTGCGCGCGGACAGCACCACCCGGTGTGGGACTTCCTCTTCGACTACTACTGGCTGCGCCCGACCCACCTGCGTCGCTGGCACCCGGGGCTCGGGCGCGTGCTTGACGACGCTGCCACCACGCCCCACGCCACCTGGCGCGATTACCGGGTCGAAGCCGCCGTCGACGGCAGCGCGACGGTCGGGTTCGACGCGGAGTCGTTTATGGCCCGGCACGGGGTGGCGATGGAGGAGATTCGGGGGCTGCTGCGTGGCGTCGATAAGCGGGAGCCCCACTTCGATTGCTTTGGGCTGCACGAGTGGGCGATGGTCTACCGCACGGATCGGCCCCGGCATAATTTGCCGCTACGGCTGGGGCGAGCCGGGACCGACGCAGTGGTGGAATCGCACCAGCTCAAGTGCACGCACTACGACGCGTTTCGCTTCTTCACCAAGCCCGCGCGGCCGCTGAACCTCACCGTGCTCACGCGCGAGGGGCAGGCGGACAACGATCGGGCGGGCTGCGTGCACGTGGCGATGGACCTGTACAAGTGGGCGACCAAGCTCGGGCCTGCGGTGCCCGGCGAGCTGCTGCTGGACACGTTCGCGCTCGCGCGGCAGGCGCGAAAGCTGGACATGGAGGCCTCCCCCTACGACTGCCGCGAGCTGGGTTTTGGCGTCGTGCCGATAGAGACGGCCGAGGGCAAGGCCGAGTACGTGCGTCGGCAGCGGGAGCTCGCGGCGGCCGCGGAGCCGCTGCGGCTTCGGCTTGTCGCGCTCCTGGATCAGCTTATCGACGGATAAGATGGCGGCAGAAGTTTTTTGGTCCTGTGGCGTTTAAGGCGGTTGACATGGCACGACACTCCAATGGGAAGAACAATTACGCACTGTCGGGAGGTGCCATCGCGGTACTCGTGGCATTGCTGCTCATTGTTGCGCTCGTGCTGTGGCTGATCTTCGGCCGCGGCGAGAGCTCTGAGGAGGTGGCCGGCGGCGAATGCGTCTCCGGCAACCTGGAACTGCCCGTTGCGGCCTCGGATACAGGCGTGGGCCAAGCAGTTGTCGACGCCTACGCGGAGACCAAGCCGGTCGTCCGCGACTACTGCGTGCAGCCCGTGCTGGTGGACAACGTGGCGGACGCCGCCGTCTACGTCGCCCCGGACACACCGCTGACACACAAGACTATCGAGGACGCGGGCCGCACCGCCGCCGTGTCTGATCCGGAGGTCGTTGCCGAGCAGCCGGTGGGCATCGCCGGCGAGAAGGCCGCCGAGCTCGGCGAAGTCGACCTTTCCGCGGTGCGCTTCCCTACCGGTGAGCAGCCGTCGGCCTCCGCGGTTGTCGCCTCGAAGCTTGCGGGCGAAGACGCGGGCCGCGCCGCCTCAGCGCTTAAGGAGCAGCGTCTGGACCCGTTCGCCGACTATGAGCAAACGCCGGACACCTTCGTCGCCACGGCTGAAGACGCCACCCCGGAGGGGCTTGTGTTCACACCCGTCGACGCGGCGGTGCAGTACGCGGCGATCCCGCTCAATGCGGGCGAGCACACCGACGAGAACCAGTCGCGCGCCGGGCAGGATTTCGCCCGGTCGCAGGCGAAGGAAGACGTCGGTGAGCCAGCGGGCGTCGATGACTCGGTGTGGGCCGCCGCCTTTGATACCGCCCCGGCCGAGCAGGCTCCGGAGAAGAAGACTGAAAAGGAGACGGCACAGGCGGCCGGCGAGGTTGCGCACACGCTGTTCCTGCTCGACACTTCGGATGCGATGGCACCGTTTATCCAGCCCGCGAAGGACGCCATCGGCGAGGCGGCGGGCAACGTCGCCGCGCAGGAGAAGATGGTCGGCCTGTGGAACTACTCCTCCCCGCTCAACGAGGGTGTGACCCGCGGCTACCGAGTCAACGTCGCCCTAACCCCCTCCGCGGAGGAAGTTGACGTGGCGGTGCACCGCTTCCTCACTGGCGGGGTGCCGCAGACTCGAGAGGCGCTTAACGCTGCCGCCGCTGCTTCCGCCGGTGGCGCAGAGCCTGTCCGAATCGTGCTGGTGACCACTGGCACCGCCGACGCAGGCGAGGACGCGGACGGCACCGCCTTTGCCGAGTCAATCCAGCAGTACTTGGATCAGGGCGTCGAGATTGCGGTTGTGCACGTCGGCGACGGCGCGCCGGACGCGGGCGTAGAGCGCGTTGCCGCAACGCAGGCGCAGGCGTCCACGCCCGAGGACCTGCCCGCGGCACTGGCTACCGGGGTCGGCACCAAGTAGGCACGCAAAAAGGAACGCCCCCTCTGCTGGGGGCGTTCCTTCTTCTATGGGAGTGCGGCGTAAGGCCTAGGAGGTCTTGCGGCGACGGCGGGCGGCGAGTTCGTCGATGCCGGTGACTTCGGCGGTTGGCGCGTCGTCGTGAAGCACGCGCTCCGACGGGAAGGCCGAGATGGTGCCGGTGAGCTCCTTCATGATCTGCGGGACGGCGATGCCGAATACGCCCTGGCCGCCGCCGAGGAGGTCGATGATCTCTTCGTTGCTGCGGCACTCGTAGACGGTGGTGCCATCGGAGACGAGGGTGATTTCCGCGATGTCGTTCACGCCGCGGTCGCGCAGCTTGTCCACCGCCAGGCGGATGTTCTGCAGGGAGATGCCGGTATCCAGCAGGCGCTTGACAATCTTCAGGACCAGGATGTCCTTGAAGGAGTACAGACGCTGGGAGCCAGAGCCCTTCGCGCCGCGGATGGACGGCCGCACGAGTTCGGTGCGCGCCCAGTAGTCCAGCTGGCGGTAGGTGATGCCGGCGACCTGGCAGGCGATCGGGACACGGTAGCCCACTTCGTCGCTGGGGCCGAGGTCGAAGAGCGATTCCTGTACGGCGGCGTCGAGCGTAGGCTGTGCGCCGAGGTCCGGGGTGTTCGTAGTCACGTAATTACTCCCATGGTGTTTGGCTGAATGCCGATGTCTTTATTAAATGTCAAGCATAGGCATCTGGTCAACCTTTGCACGCGCAACACGCCGAACATTAACCTTCAACTTCACGTTGAGGGTTCTTCTACCCCGACTTTCACTTGCGTCACTCTAGAAACTTCAGACACGCAAAAGCACCCCCAAACGTGGGAAAGCGCCGCCCACCCCGCGTATGAGGGTTGGCGGCGCGTCGAGAAGCGTGCTGGCCTAGTTGCCCAACCTGCGGCGCAACTCGTTCTTCACCAGTGAGGCGTGCACGGAGACGATCAGCGCCGACATCTGCTGGCCGGTTTCCTCCGCCAGCTGGTGCGCGGTGTCCTTGCCGGATTTCGCGATGGGCTCGGCGACCTGCGCGATGAGGTCGACCTGGCGGTCGGCGGTGGTGCGCAGCGTCTTCAGGTGGCGGATGTCCACGCCGAAGTCACCGAGGGCGAGCGCGGTGGTCACCACGCTGACGTCGTCGGCGGTGAAGTAGCCCGCCCGGTCAGGGCTGATCAGCCCAGCCTTGATCAGCTGCGCCACCGTCGCCTGGTCCGTGTTGGCCTGCTCGGCGACATCCTCGTCGCTGAGCTTGGTGTCCGCGGGCGCGCGGAAGTTGTCCGCAGAGACCATCGGCTCCGCATCGGCCCCGTTCATGATCGCGGTGACCTGACCGGAGTCCATCGCCTCGAGCTGCTCGCGGATGACCTTCAGCGGCAGGTAGTTGTCGCGCTGGGTGACCAGGATGTAGCGCAGACGCTCCACGTCCTCGTCGGTGAAGCGGCGGTAGCCGGAGGCGGTGCGCTGCGGGGTGATCAGCCCCTCGGACTCGAGGAAGCGGATCTTGGACAGGCTCACGTCCGGGAATTCCTCGCGGAGGCGTTCAAGGACCACGCCGATGGACATGGTCTTGGCTTTCCTCTTCGGGGACTGGCCAGCCGCTTTCAGCGGCGAGGTGCTACGGAGTGCGCTCACTGGTGGTGGATCTTTCGTTGCTACGTCTCGTGTCCCCCGCAATCAGCGAGGGACAGGTAAAGGATGATGCCCGGGACGCGGGCGTATAGGAGAACCTTACTTCTCGTCGGCGATGAAGACCAGACGGAATTTACCGATCTGGATCTCGTCGCCGGTGGACAGCGTCTGGGAGTTGCGCGGCTCGCGGTTGACGTAGGTGCCGTTCAGCGAGCCCACGTCGACAACCTCGAAGGAGTCCTCCGTGCGGCGGAACTCGGCGTGGCGGCGGGACACGGTCACGTCGTCCAGGAAGATGTCGGCCTCCGGGTGGCGACCGGCCGTGGTGGAATCCTGGTCCAGCAGGAAGCGTGCGCCAGCGTTCGGGCCGCGCTTGACCACCAGCAGTGCCGCGCCCTCGGGGAGGTTCTCTGCACCGGTGATGCCGTCCTTGGATGCGGAGGCGCCGTTTTCCATCTCCTTCAGCAGGTCCGCACGGAACACCGAAGTCGTTTCCACCTGGTGCTGCGGGTTACCGGTGTTTTCGCTCATCACTTACTCCTGACTTTGTGTGATACCGACGCTTCCCGGCGGGAAAAGCCACCGCGTCGATGTCGAGGTTTTCAGTTAGCTGTTTGTCATACTACCGACTCGCGTCGGTTCTGTGGGCCTTTGCCACCACTCACCCACCAAGTTCGCAGGTAACGCTTCTGTAGCGCCCCAGCCCTCTATCGAAAGATATTCCCGATGCCGGAGAGGACACTGTTGCCCGAGCCCGCAAGCGGGTTGTCGGAGACCATGTAGGTCCAGGTGGCGCTTGGTCGTTTCCAGCCGGCGTCGGCGAGGTGGGCGCCGTTGGCGTCGATAAGCACCTGCTCAAAGGTGTCGACTGCCTGGTCGACGGCGCGATTGGCCAGCTCCTTGAACTCGCGGACGGCGATGCGGTGGTACTCGGTAATCGGGGTCTCGCGGGCGATGGCGCGCAGGTGGATGGATTCGCGCACGTCGTCCATAAGCGCGAGGTATTCGGACCACTCGGCGTCGAGGTGGAAGAGCATGATCTCGCGGGCAGCCTGCTCGCGCACGGCCTGGTCGAGGCCGGAAAGCTCGGCGGCGCGCTGTGGGCTGCGTTCGGCCAGCTCGCGCCAGGCGGCGTCGGTGTCGAGCAGCGCCGCGCGGCGGGTGTCCAGGATTTCGCGGTGGTCTGCGAGCAGCTTGTTGTACTTCCAGGTCTGGGAGTGGATCTCCAACAGCTGGCCCTCGGTGACGCGCTGGCAGTGTTCGACGAACTGCTGGATGCGGTTCGACTCGATCCGGCCGTCCGCGCCCGGGTGTGCCGTGACCTGTTCGTCGGCACCGCCGGTGGTGACGATGTCATCTTCCAGCGAGACGAAGAACAGGCTTAAGCCCGGATCCCCTTGGCGGCCAGCGCGGCCGCGCAGCTGGTTGTCCAGGCGAGCGGAGCGGTGCCGGGCGGTACCGATGACTGCGAGCCCGCCGAGGGCGGCGACCTCGTCGTGGTCGGCCTCGTCCGCGCCACCGAGGCGGATATCGGTGCCGCGGCCCGCCATCTGAGTGGACACGGTCACGCGCCCCAAGTCGCCCGCCTCCGCGATGATGCGGGCCTCCTCGGCGTCGTTCTTCGCGTTGAGCACGTTGACCGCGATGCCGCGCGCCTCGAGTGCGTCGGCGAGCGCCTCGGATTCCGCGACGTCGTGCGTGCCCACCAGCACTGGCTGGCGGTTGGAGTGCAGCAGCGCGACCTCTTCGACGATCGCGTGGTTCTTCTCCTCCATCGTGGCGTAGATGCGGTCGGCCTCGTCAAAACGCTTGAGCTCGTTGGCCCGGTCGATCACCGCAACGTGCAGGTCGTAGAAGGAGCGCAGCTGGTCGGTGGCCTCGACGGCGGTGCCGGTCATGCCGCACACCGACGGGTAGCGGCGCATGAGCGCTTGCAAGGTGATCGAGTCGAGGATGCGGCCACCTTCGGAAACTTTCAGCCCCTCCTTCGCCTCAACAGCGGCCTGCAGCCCGTCGGGCCAGCGCTGTAACTCGGCCACGCGCCCGCGGGAGGCGTCGACGAGCGCGACCTTGCCGTCGTCGACGATGTAGTGCACGTCGCGGATCAGCAGGGCCTTGGCGTGTAGCGCGAGGTTCACGCGTACCAAGGTGGTGCCGATGTGCCCGTCCCCGTAGAGCGAGTCGATACCCAGGAGTTTCTCCACGCGGTTCGCGCCCTCGTCGGTGAGGAAAACGTTTCGCCCCTCAGCGTCGATGGTGTAGTCCTTGTCCTCGACGAGGTGGGAAACGGCCTCGGTGATCTGCCCGGTGGCCTGCTCGCTACCTTCGGAGCCGGCGAGGACTAAGGGGACGAGCGCCTCGTCGACAAGCACACTGTCCGCCTCATCTACCAAGGCAACGTCGGCGGGCAGCTGGACAGTTTGCTCGCGCGAGGTGATCTGGTTGTCGCGCAGGTGGTCAAAGCCGATCTCGGTGACCGGCGCGTAGATGATGTCGGCGCGGTACGCCGCCACCCTTTCTGCGCGGCTGCTGGCCTCGGTGACCGCAGCGACGCTCAGCCCGAAGAACTCCACGAGCGGACGCATCCACTCAGCGTCGCGCCCGGCCAGATAATTATTCACCGTAATGACGTGGACGCGCTTACCCGTGAGCGCAAAGCCGGTGGCGGCCATCGCGCCGACAAGCGTCTTGCCCTCACCAGTGGCCATCTGGATCACATCGCCCTCAAGCAGGCGCAGCACTGCCTGGTTCTGCACGTCGAAAGGCCGCATGCCAAGCCGGCG